>NZ_JAIQDG010000040.1 GCF_020037125.1 Myxococcus sp. RHSTA-1-4 | reverse complement strand
GCACCGAACGAATCAACTTCGCTCGTCCTTTGAGCATGCCGGCCTTCACCTTTAGCTAATTTCCCGAAGCTGTTTAGGGTGAAGTTGGATTGTTGGACTGCAGATCACGGGCCCGCGCAGTACGCCTCCCTCGGGCCCGCCCAGTTGCATGACGCCTCCCCCGCGCACTCGCGGAGCGGGGACCACTCGCCGCCGTCGCACCGGAGCACCGCGCGGGAGTCCTTGGGAGGGGCGGAGCACCGCAGCTCCCCGGGCTCGGCGCACGGCTCCCCGACGCGGGGGGTGTGCTCGCCCGGCCACCCGACCTCGCCGTGCCCGTCGGGCGGCTGACAGCCCTGCAGCGTGAACACCAACCAGTATGCTCCGACGATAACTGCCAGGTTCTGCTTCGGTGCGGAGATCATCATCCCCTCCTTTGGTTGAAATTGAATTGCTGAACTACGAGCCGGGCTTCCACCCGGCGGGTGGAATCCAGCCGGCGGGTGGCCGGAGTGCATCCGGCTCACGCATGAGTGCCCTCAGCACGCGCAGGGGCTCGGTCGGGTCGTTGCGGAGGTCCTCCAGGGTGAAGCGGTGGACCACCTTCTTCGTGCCGGTGAAGTTGGTGTGGACCTCGAGGTTCTCCAGGTCACACACCACCAGGAGGGGAGGGTTCTCCAGGGACTCCCGGTACTGGAGGAGCTGCTGGTAGGCCTTCTCCAGGTTCTTGTGCTTGCCCTTGTACTCCCAGGCGAAGTGGCCGCGCTTCCAGACGTCGGCGAAGCCGTCCGAGCCGTCCTGTTTCTCCGCTCCCTTCTCGAAGGCGTACCACTCGCCGTGAGGGTCGGCCTCGTTCGGCGTGTCCACACCGAGCATCCGGCACAGGTCGATGTAGTGCTCCTGGGTCGCGGCGCGCTCGTTTCGCGTGCTGCCGCTCCATTTGGCTGCGAACTCCGAAGGACTGAGCGCGCGCGGCCCCATTCCCGACTGCCCCTCCGACCTCACCTCTCGCTGGGGCATCGACTCCCTCGCTCCCCGGATGATTGGTCCGGCCGCAGACTATGCGTGGTAGGTGACATCGGGGAACACAGAGGAGCCTTTCTGGGAGGGGGCTCCGGGAACTCACCGCAGCAACCCCATGAGCTTTGCTGGGACTGGAAAGGCACGGACGGCATGACGCGCATCCTCGCTGTAGCGGCCCTCCTCGCCCTCTCCCTGGTGTGGACCGGCTGTGCGACGACGCACGACGGCTCGGGCGGCACGGTGTGGGTGGGGAACGGCCTGCCCGCCGGCATGGACGAGGCCGCGCTGGAGCAGGCCACGAGCGCCGAGGCGTCGCGAGAGGTATCCCAGGTCCAGGCCGTGGCCGCTGGTGTGCACGAGGTGGGGGCGCGCCTCGCCTTCACGTTCTGGGCAGAGCGGGGTGCGCTGACGCTGGTGGCGTATGAGTCCTCCGGTCGCGGAGGCCCCATTGGGCGGCCGGTCGATGTGGACGCGACCCTCTCCTCGTTGCGGACGGTCTTCGAGACGTACGCCATGCGGCGCACCGGAGAGGTGCGGCTGGTGCTGCGGCGGCAGGAGTCGCGCTGGGCAGTGGACTACGAGTCAGGCGCTCACGCCCGGCGTCCCCCGGAAGCGAAGTCGTTGCCCGTGCGCTGGGAGGGCACACCGACGCCGGCCATCGAGTCCTCGACGGAGGAGCTGGGCAGGCTGCTGCGCGCGGTGGAGGTCCCCGCCGGAGGTGCTGCCCGGGTCGTGGCGGAGGCCCGCCTGGAGGACGGGCGTGTGGAGGGCTGGGAGCTGAGGAGCTTCCAGGTAACGCACCGGGGAGTCGGCGGTGGGGCCCGGCCAGTGTCCGAGGCGGTTCGCGGCGCGGGAGTGAAGGTGCTGCTGCCCTTCATGGAGGGGCTGGGGCCGCGCGCGGTGCGGGTGGAATGGGTGCTGGTGCACCGCGAGGGCGAGGCGCGAGCGGGAGGTTGGGTGGAGGGCGCGCGGGTGGTGCGGGCCTCACCCCCGGCCGGGCTCGACGATGACGCCGTCGCTGAGTACCGGGCGCTGCACGAGGACATCCTGCGGCGCTGGCGAGAGGGCGTGCACGAGGGGTTTTCGTGGCTGGCGCGGCGGGGCGTGGAGGAACTGGCGCTGTGGTACGTGGGAGGCGTCCTCGCCAAGAGCGCGGGCTTCTGGGCGGTGCGAGGTGGCGGCATCGTCCTGAAGGCGCTGCGCAGGGGCAAGGAAGCCGCGGCCGGCTGGCTGCGTACGATGCTGGCGCGGCTGTCGGGCGGTGAGAGGCGGGCCTTCGAGCGGCTGTGGGCGAAGGTACAGCTCGAAGGGGAGAAGGCCCTGAGCGCAGGGGAGCGGCAGGAACTACGCGCGTTGATGGCACGTATCGAGCAACTCGCTGCCTCGCCGCTGACCCCGGACGAGAAGGACATCATCAGGGCGAAAGCGCGCAGATATTACAAGGCACTTCATCCCCGCCTCGCGCCGGTCATGGACTCGCTCCCCGCACAGTGGCCGGTTCATCATCGACGTCCCCTCCAATATGCCCACCTCCTGCCTGCCGAGGACATCAATGCCGCGAGCAACCTGGCGATGGTGGAGTATCCCATCCACAGTCGCATCAACATGCTCTGGGACAAGTTCAGCAGGGCTCGGCCAGCGCCCTCGGCGGATGACGTGCGGAGGGCCGCTGGCGTGATTGATGACCAGTTCGGGCCCTGGTACCACCGCGCAGGGGGTGTGCCGACGATGAAGACGCCCGATGAGGCAGAGCAGGCCGCACTCGAAGCCCTGAAGAGGCTCTTCCCGGGCCTTGAATAGTGGGAGCTGACGCCATGGACAATGAGGTGCTACCCGGCCTTGCTCGACTATTGGCTGTCTGCACGAAGCTCGGGGCTCGGATCGTCACGACACCACCCGGGAAACAGTCCTCCCTGTCGTTCACCCGGGTGGACGGCATGCCGTTGGACCCATTGCTCGTCGCCATCTACGCCCGCCTGGGAAGCGCGATGTTCGCGGCGGACATCGATGGACTTGGCCTGTTCCAGGTGGACGATGACGTCAACGAGCTGCAGACCAGGAACGCAGCCGTTCACGAGGGGTGGCAGGAGAACTTGTTCTCATCCTTCCTCGTCTTCGGGGGGGCGCCGGGTCTGGCCCACTTCTACGCCACGGTTCCCGCCCTGGCGGATGAACAGGGGCACCAGCCGGTGGTCTGGGTCAATGCCTACGAGCAGGGATATGCCTTGCCCGTCGCCTCCACCGTGGACCGTCTCTTCGACACCTACTCTCGCTACCTGGAGGAGTTGGTCGCGCACGAGGACTTCAAGGAGGAGGGGGCGGCGGCCCTGACCTTCCCCTGGCGCACGCCCCACCTGCTGGCCCGCGACGAGCACCTGGTCCGGCTCATCAAGGAGGGGCATTTCGACCGGTGGCTCCCCGGACAGGAGGGGAGGGACTGGGCCGGTAGGGTCATCAAGGCCCACCATGACCACTTCTGAGTCGCTGAAAGTTACCGGGGTAGGGAGGTCCGGACGATGGAGGACACGACGCTTCCAGGCCTGCGTCGGCTGCTGGCCGCCTGCGAGAGGACTGGGCTCGGCTTGCGCACCAATCCTCCCGGACGGGCTCCCCCCGCGACCGGAAGGCTCGTGGGCGGCTTTCCCCTGGACCCGGAACTGGCGGCGTTCTACTCGCGGTGTGGCGGCGCGAGCTTCGCGAGCGACATCTACCTCCTGCGCGTCAACGACGAGGAGGAACAACTGGAGGAGAAGGCCCAGTGGTGGCGTGAGGAATGGCAGGACCGCGTAGGCGTGCCTCTCCTGATATTCGGGGGAGTGGCGTCCCTGGCGTATTACTTCGCCACGGTTCCGGGCCTGACGGACGCGCATGGACGCCAACCCGTCGTGCAGGTGGATACGTACAGGCTCGACGGGCCCTCCCTGTTGCCGCTCGCGTCGAGTGTAGACCGCTTCTTCGACACCTACTCGCGCTACCTGGAGGAACTGGTCGCCCACGAGGATTTCAAGGACCAGGGCGCAGCGGCCCTCAACTTCCCCTGGAAGGTGCCCCACCTCCTGGCCCGCGACGCCAGGCTCGTCCAGCTCATCCGGGAGGGGCACTTCGACCCGTTCCTCCCCGGACTGGAAGGCCGGGCCTGGGTCGCCCAGGTCCTCGCCGCCCACGACCTCCTCGCCTGACCCCGGAAACACCACGGGGCCGCCAGGCCCGGGAATCTCCCGAGCCTCGCGGCCCCGCGGGCCTCGTCCTATTCGCCGTCCGTCACACGTCCGGCGACTGGACGATGAGCTTCTCCTTGCCACACACGTCGCAGCGCACGTGGACGAAGAGGTCGTCGTCGCTCTCCTCGGGCACCTCGCCCTCGGGCACGCCCAGCTCCGCCTTCGCCAGCGCCGCCACCTTCAGCGGGATGTCCTGCGCCTTCAGCGCCTGGACGTACGTCATCTCCCGGTCATGGCACTCGCGCGTCTCCGGGCCATTCAGCCACGCCGGCTCCATGCCCTCCGGCAGCCGGCTCACCAGCTCCAGGTTGGACACCGACTCGGCCAGGTACGCCAGCCTCCGCAGCCGCGCCTCTTCCGGCAGCGCCGCGAACACCTGGAAGCCCTCGAAGAGGGCGTTGCGGTCCTCGCCCGTGGCGAGCTGCGCCAGCTCCATCGCCTGGTCGCTCGACTCCAGCGCCTCCTCCCAGTTGTTCTCCGGGTTGAAGCCCGCCTCCAGGAGCGACGTGTAGAGCTGCGTGGCCGCCAGCCGGCGCCGCGCCTCTTGCAGGTGCTCCACCACCTCGTGCGTCAGCCGCAGCTCCAGCAGCGCCCCCGTGGTGCGAGGGTCGATGGAGCCCGTCAGGTCATCCACCTCCACCTCTTCCCGCAGCGCGCCCTTCAGCACCTGCGCCGCGGAGAAGCGCGCCAGCGGCAGCACGCCCACCTCGCGCAGGTACATGGCCGCAACGGCCGCGTCCTTCGCGCCCATGCGCAGCGCCTTCTGCGCCCGCTCCACCACCGCCGGGTCCGCCAAGGGCTTCTTGTTCTCCAGCCGCGTCTTCACCGCCTCGCGGTAGAGCGTCTCCAGCGAGCTGCCCGGCGGCAGCCGCTGGGGCAGCAACGGCCGCAGGCCCGGCACGTCCAGCACCCACAGGGGGGGCACCGCCAGCCGCTTCAGCCCGCGGAAGAAGAGCGAGCCCGGCGGGTCCTGGGGCCGGAAGGGCGGCAGCTCGTCGCCCGCGGGCTCGCCCTGCATGACGGCGGCGGCCTGCACGCCGAGCGCCTTCTCCCGCTGCTCCCGGGTGAACGCGGTGATGCCCTGGGCCGGGGGCGGGGGCGGGGGCGGGGCCTCCTCCCCGTCCAGACCGACGACGCGGTCCATGTCCACGTCGTCCAGCTCCATGTCGTCGAGCCCCTTGGCGCCCGTGAAGTCGCAGCGCAGGAGCTTCAATTTTTCGAACGTGGCGCCCTCCAGGTTCGCCCCCCGGAAGTCGCAGTCCTGGAGCCGCCCACCGTGGAAGTAGGCGTTGGACAGGTCCGCGTCCCGGAAGTTGACCTTGGAGAGGTCGCACCGCTCCCACTCGGAGCCGACGAGGCCGAGCCCCGAAAGGTCCGTGTTGGCGGAGAACAGTTGACTGAAGGTGGCGCCGGTATGGTCGGACGGAACCTGGCCGGACTTGCGCAGGCGGTTCCATTCCGCCGAGCCACTCTGAAGAAGCTTCTCGATACTTGGGGCTTTCGCCATGGACCCGGGATTATTCGTATGGTCTGGTCCGCGCGCCAGCACAAATGATCGAGTACCGAATCGAAGCCGACACCGCCGGGATGCGGCTGGACAAGCACCTGCGCAAGAGGCTCCCCAACGTCCCGGTGAGCCACCTCTTCAAGATGATTCGCACCAAGAAGGTGCGGGTGAACGGGAAGCGAGCCCAGCCTGAGCAGTTGCTAGCCGAGGGAGACGTGCTCACCATCCGCGGCGACGAGCAGCAGCTCACGGCCGACGACCGTCCGAAATCGGACCGTCCCACGCCGCCGCCCCCGCCGGTGGACCCCAGCCGGCTGGTCATCTTGAGGGAGGACGACTGGCTCATGGCCGTGGACAAGCCCAGCGGCATGGCCGTCCATACCGGCAGCGGCATCACCGGCGGCACGCTGGTGGACTATGTGCGCGCCTACCTCGGCCCCAAGGCCGTCCGCAACGACTTCGCCGCCTCGCCCGCCCACCGGTTGGACAGGGAGACGTCCGGCGTCATCCTGGTGGCCAAGCGCCGCCCGGCGATGGTGCACTTCACCGAGGTCTTCACCCACGGCCACTCGAAGAAGCGCTACCTCACCCTGGTGAAGGGGAAGATGCCCAGGGACTCGGGCGTCATCGACCTGCCCCTGTCGGAGCACCAGCAGACGGCTGAGTCCAAGGCCCGTCGTGGGGTGAACATGCAGGAGGCGCTCACCCGGTGGAAGGTCGTCAAGCAATCGGGCGACGCAGCGCTCCTGTCCTGCTCCATCGAGACGGGGCGCACCCATCAGATAAGAAGGCATCTGGCCGCCATCGGACATCCGGTCGCGGGGGACAAGAAGTACGGAGATTTCGCCTTCAACCGCGACGTGCGGGCGCGCTGGGGGCTCAAACGGCTGTTCCTGCACGCCGAGCGCATTGAATTCCCGCATCCCGAAGGCGGTGGGAGGGTGGCCGTGGAGGCCCCCCTCCCACCGGAGCTGAGGGACGTGCTCAAGCGGGCCGCACTGGTGCCCTGAAGCCCGCAAGGTTCCGAAACGCGTATGGCTGACCCCAAGACGACTGACCGCAGCCGCTCGAAGCTGGTGCTCGACGGCGTCCCCCCCAAGCGCTGGTGGAAGTTCTTCCTCAAGGCGGCCGGGTGGCTGACGCTGACGGGGGCCACCGCCGCCGTGGTGGCGGTGATGGCCGTGTATTACGTGTACTCGGACGGGCTGCCCGCCATCCCCAAGGTGGACGAGTACTGGCCCCCCATCGTCACCGAGGTCTACACCGACGACGCGGTGCTGGCCGGCGAGTTCTACAACGAGCGCCGCAAGGTGGTTCCGTACGAGCGCATCCCCAAGCGGCTCGTGCAGGCGTTCATCGCCAGCGAGGACTCCAGCTTCTTCGACCACTTCGGCGTGGACGTGCTGGGCACCGCGCGCGCGGGCTTCAAGACGGTGGCCTCCAAGCTGGGGCTGCGCTCCGGCGGCATCCAGGGCGGCTCCACCCTCACGCAGCAGACGGCGAAGGCCGTCCTCATCTCCGCGGAGGGCTACAAGTCCGCCACCGCGAAGACGCTCACCCGCAAGATTCGCGAGGCCATCCTCGCCCTGCGGCTGGAGCAGGCGCTGACGAAGGAGGAAATCCTCTACCTCTACCTCAACAACGTCTTCCTCGGGCACCACAGCTACGGCGTGCAGAGCGCGGCGGAGAACTACTACCGCAAGGACGTGCGCGATTTGACGCTGGGGGAGATGACGCTCATCGCCGGCCTGCCGCAGGCGCCCAGCCGCTACTCGCCCTTCCTGCGCCCGGAGGCCGCGAGGAAGCGCCGCTCCTACGTGCTGCGCCGCATGCTGGACGAGGGCATGATTTCGCAGGCCGAGCACGACGCGGCCAACGCCGAGCCGGTGAAGGTGTACCCGGTGGAGGACGTCTTCCACGAGTTCGCGCCGTACTTCGTGGAGCAGGTGCGCAAGGACATCGTGGACCGGTACGGCAACCCCGTGCTGCTGAAGGAGGGCCTCAAGGTCTTCACCACCATGGACAGCGAGCGCCAGCGCGCCGCGCAGGACGCGGTGCTGGACGGCCTGCTGTCGGTGGACAAGCGCCAGGGCTGGCGCGGGCCGGTGCAGCAGCTCACCACCGACGAGGCCATCAAGTCCTTCCTGGACCGCGCGAAGAAGGCCATGGGCAAGGAGGAGCTGGCGGAGAACCGGCTCTACGTGGCCGTCGTCACCGCGATTGACTCCGACGGCAACGGCGCGGACGTGCAGGTGGGGCCGCACAAGGGCCGGCTGCCGCTGCTGGGCATGCGCTGGGCGCGCAAGGTGAACCCGGAGGGCTACTACCCGGCGATGATGATTTCGTCGGTGAAGAAGGCCATCGCCGTGGGCGACGTCATCGTGGTGCGCCACGTGACGAAGAAGGACCTCACGGACGACAAGGAGCAGTGGGACAAGAAGCTGGCCGAGGCGATTCCGGCGGAGGGCGTGAAGCTCTTCCGCCTGGAGCAGACGCCCGAGGCGCAGAGCGCGCTCGTCTCCATCGACCCCCACCGCCAGTACCTCACGGCCATGGTGGGCGGGTACGACTTCGACGACAACGAGTTCAACCGCGCCTTCCAGGCGTGCCGCCAGCCGGGCAGCTCCTTCAAGCCCTTCGTGTACTCGGCGGCGCTGGAGCAGCTCAACTGGACGGAAGCCACCGTCATCGTCGACTCGCCGATTGTGGAGCACGACCCGGACAACAAGGTGTCGTGGAAGCCGGAGAACTACAGCGAGGAGTTCGTGGGCGACGTGCTCCTGCGCACCGCGCTGGTGAACTCCATGAACATCCCCGCGGTGAAGACCTTCGCCGCGGTGGGCGTGAAGAACATGGCCGCGTGGAGCCAGAAGCTGGGCCTCACCACGCCCATGAACATGGACTTCTCCGCCGCGCTGGGCTCGTCCTGCGTGTACCCGGTGGACCTGGCCAACGCGTACGCCACCTTCAACCGCTACGGGCGCAAGAAGCCCACGTACTTCGTCCGCAAGATTGAGGACCGCTGGGGCCGCACGCTGGAGGACCACACCGCCTTCGACGACGCATGGGCCCCGCTGCAGGACCGCGTGGCCGCCGGCTACGCGCGCCTGTTCGAGCCGGGCGAGCAGGTGATGAGCTCCGAGACGGGCTTCATCCTCACGCACCTGCTGCGCGGCGTGGTGCTCCAGGGCACCGGTGGCCCGGCCACGAAGCTGGGCAAGCCCGCCGCGGGCAAGACGGGCACCACCAACGACTCGTTCGACGCGTGGTTCGCCGCCTACACCCGGGACCTCGTGACGGTGGCGTGGGTGGGCTATGACTTGAACCCGCACCCGCTGGGCCGCTACGAGACGGGTGGCCGCGCCGCGCTGCCCATCTGGCTCGACTACATGAAGCGCGCCCTGGAGGGCCGGCCCCAGTCCGAGTTCTTCCCGTGGCAGTCCATGGACCTGGTGCGGCTCCACATCGACAAGAAGACCGGCAAGATTGCGCCGCCGGGCTCCAAGGGCTCGGAGCTGATGTTCTTCAAGAAGGGCACCGAGCCCAAGGATGCGGTGCCCGACAAGAACCAGGTCGACGTGGACCAGTTCATGATGGGCGCGCAGTAGCGCGGAAGCGGCGGGCGGGCTCCAGGTGGCGCTCCAGCGCCGCGCGCAGCGAGGCGACGTCGGGGCCCGCCTCCAGCACGGAGCGGGTGGCGGTGGGGATGACCTGGGCCTCGCGGCCGGCGAACAGCCGCTTCAGGTCGTCGAAGCCGGCGCCCTGCGCGCCGATGCCGGGCGCGAGCATCAGCGCTCCGCCGAGCCGCTCGACGACGCCCCGGTCCGAGTCGGGGAGCGTGGCGCCCATGACAGCGCCCACCACCGGCGGCGCCTTCGGGCCGGGCTGCTCGTTCAGCTCTCGGATGCCGTCCGCCAGGGCCTCGGCCACGGTGCGGCCGTCCGCGCCCTTCGCCGTCTGGAGCGACGTGCCCTCCGGGTTGGAGGAGCGCACCACCACGAAGGCGTAGGCATTCGCCGCGCGCGCCAGCTCCACCGTCTTCGCCAGCGCGCCCAGGCCCAGGTAGGGCGAGAAGGTCGCCGCGTCCGCCTTGTAGGCGCTGTTCGGGCCGAAGAGGCTCTGCGCGTACGCGTCCATGGTGGAGCCGATGTCCCCGCGCTTCACGTCCAGCAGCGTGAGGCTGCCCTGGTCCTTGAAGCGCTTCATCACGTCCTG
Organism: Myxococcus sp. RHSTA-1-4; assembly: GCF_020037125.1. Classification (GTDB taxonomy): domain Bacteria; phylum Myxococcota; class Myxococcia; order Myxococcales; family Myxococcaceae; genus Myxococcus. The sequence continues at coordinate 95,018 of NZ_JAIQDG010000040.1, read as the reverse complement.
GAGCACGCGCAGGCCGTCGGGGCCGTGCCGCTCGTAGAAGGCGCTCTGCGGCTTCACCAGCGCCACCCGGTCTCCGGCCGCGTCCGCCACGCGCTCGCAGAACTCGCGCAGGCCCCGGGCGTTGTCCTCCAGTCCCCAGCGGGTGAGCAGCTCTTTCGACGGGTCGATGCCGAGGCAGAAGGGGGAGCGCTTTTCCGCGAGGGCGTTGAAGTTGTGGATGAAGGGCGGGGCGAGTGTCGTCACCGGTCTGCCTCCGTGAAGCGGGTGGGGAAGAAGCTCAGCGGAACCTGCGCGCGGCGGCGTCGAAGAGGGGGTTGGGCACCACCTTCAAGAGGCGCGAGGGGAGGGCGAGCTGCCAGGGGAAGTACAGCTCCGCCTCGCCCCGGAGGATGCCGCTGCCCATGCGCTCCACCGCCGCGTCCGTCTCCATGAGGAAGGGCATGGGGAAGGGGTTGTTCGCCGTCATCTCGCTCTTCACGAAGCCGGGGTAGACGCAGGTGACGCGAACGCCGGTGCCGCGCAGGTCCACGCGCAGGCTCTCCATGAAGGTGGCCAGGAAGGCCTTGGAGGCGGAGTAGGCGCCATGGCCCGCCAGCCCCCGGAAGGCCGCGAGGCTGGAGACGCCCACGAGGTGCCCTCGCCGGCGCTCCACCATCTGGGGCAGCACGGCGCTCAGCGTGGCGGCGGCGCCGGTGACGTTGGTGTCGATGATGGCGCGCACGCGCTCCCACTGGAGCCGCTTCCCGTGGGTGACGCCGCCCACGCCGGCGTTGGCCACCACGAGGTCCAGCCCGCCGCACTCGCCGTCGAGCTCGCGGATGCGCTCCAGCGTGGCGTCGGTGGCGGTGACGTCCAGCGCCACCGGCTCCACGGTGGCGCCGGCCGCCTGGGCCTCGGCGGCCAGGGCCTGGAGCTGGGGGACGCGCCGGCCGGCGGCGAACACGCGCAGGCCCCGCTTGGCCAGCCACAGCGCCAGCCCGCGGCCCAGGCCGCTCGTGGCGCCCGTCACCAATGCCGTCCGGTAGCTCATCTCCGCCATGTGTCCTCCTGGGTGCGGGAGGCTTCTCGCACGGTTGGCCGCCGCGCGGGACACAAATCCGAAGGGCCAGCCGGGGGGGGCGTGGGCCCTCGTCCCGGGAGGCGGGGTGCCTGTTGGCTGGCGGGCGCGTGGCGGGGCCGGTCGCTGGCCGCTTCCTCGGGCCGCGCCACGGGGGCGATGGCGCGAGTGCCCGCCGGTTCGCACCTTACACGCGGGGGAGGGTGCGGGCATGACGCCGTGGAACTGCGTGATGGCGGTAGATGACGACCCCGACATCCTGCTCGCCTTCAAGGACGTGCTGGAGATGGAGGGCTACGCCGTGCTGCTTGCCCGGAGTGGCCGCGAGGCGCTGGAGCTCCTGCGGAAAGGGGCGCGGCCGGCCGTCATCCTGCTCGACCTGATGATGCCGGACATCAATGGCTGGGACTTCCGCGAGCTGCAGGCTGCCGATGCCTCGCTCGCCTCCCTCCCCGTGGTGGTCGTCTCCGGGCAGGGCGTGAGCGCGAGCGACGTCGCCCGGCTCGGTGTGGACGGCTACCTCAAGAAGCCGGTGGACCTGGACCAGCTCCTGAGCACCGTCGAGCGCTACGTGCGGCCCCAGCCGCTCCAGCCGCAGCACGCGTGACGGGCACCTACAGCACGGACCAGTACGGCCTCAGCGCGTCGCGGCTGGCGATGAGCGCCTGCTTCGCGTCCGCGTGCGTCGTCCCGGAGGGGAAGCTGTCCCCGCGTCCTGCGAGCACCTCGATGCAGGCGTGCACGGACTGGGAGAGCCCCTCCAGCGAGTAGCCCCCCTCCAGCAGCAGCACCAGCCGGCCGCCGCAGACGCGCTCGGCCAGGGAGCGCATCGACGCGCACATGGCGGCGAAGCCGCGCTCGGTGACCTCCATGCCGCCAATCGGGTCATTCTGGTGCGGGTCGAAGCCCGCGGACACGAGGATGAGCTGCGGCCGGTACGCCTCCGCCATGGGCAGGAACAGCTCCTCGAAAATCATCCCGTAGTCCGCGTCCGAGTTGCCGCCGGGCAGGCCGACGTTGACGGTGTAGCCCTCGCCCTCGCCCACGCCCACCTCGGGGGCCGCGCCGGTGCCCGGGTAGTAGGGGAACTGGTGCACCGACTGGTACAGCACGTCGCGCCGCGAATAGAAGGACTCCTGGGTGCCGTTGCCGTGGTGCACGTCCCAGTCGAGGATGAGCACGCGCTCCGCGCCCAGCCTGCGCCCGGCCTCCGCGGCGATGGCCACGTTGTTGAAGAGGCAGAAGCCCATGGCCCTGCCGGGCTCGGCGTGGTGCCCCGGCGGCCGCACCAGCGCGAAGGCGTTGCGCGCGCGGCCCGCCATGACCTCCTCCACCGCCTTGATGGACGCCCCCGCCGCCAGCCGCGCCGCGTCCACGCTGTCCGGTGACACCTGGGTGTCCGGGTCGATTTGCGCCTCGTGCCCGCTCAGGCGCTTCAGGTAGGCAAGCAGCTCCGGGGTGTGCACCGCGGCCAGCTCCGCGTCCGTGGCCGAGCGGGGCACCCCCATCACCGTGCCCTCCACCGGCGCCCTGGCCAGCACGCCCAGGATGCGCTGCAGCCGGGCCGGGGACTCCGGGTGGCCGTGCCCGGGGTCGTGCTGGAGGAACAGCGGGTCGGTGAGCAGCAGGGTTGCGGTCATTACGTAGAACCTTACGCATCCCAGCGGAGGGAAGTCAGGCCCCCAGCGGGCAGAGGGGCGGGGGCGGCGCACCGGTTCTTGCCCTGCCGGGGATTCCCTCCCTACAGTGCCCGGGCTTGACTCCCCGCTTCAAGAAACCCGGCCTGCGAAGCCTGCTGCTCGGCTCCTTCGCCCTGGTGCTGGCCCTCATCCTCGGGACGCTCTACTTCGTCGTCCCGTCGCGGGTGGAGGCCTACCTCGAGGGCCGCCTGCTCGCGCATGGCGTGGCCCGGGCCGGCCAGGTCGCCACGGTGCTGACCAGCCCCTCGGACGCGGCCCTGCCGGCCAGCCTGGCGCGCCTGCACGCCGATGACGACGACTTCGACGTGATTGCCGTCCTCGCTCCGGACGGGCGGGTGGTGGCCAGCCATCCCTCGCCCCCTCCGGAGTGGTTCCAGAAGGAGCTGGGGGCGCGCCCGGCGGGGACGCCGCTGGACCGCTTCCGCTTCTCCAATGGGGACGCGGCCGTGGCCAGCCCGGTGTCGCTGCGGGAGAGCGGCGAGGGCCAGGTGGTGGTGGTGGTGAACTTCGCCGGCCTCGACGAGGTGCTCACCTCGCTGCGCACGGTGGTGCTGCTGGCGTTCGGAATCGGCCTGGCGCTCTTCCTGGTGGTGGCCTTCTTCATCTCCCGCGCCTTCATCCTCGTCCCGCTGGACGCGATGATGAGCATGGCGCGCCGGCTGGCGGAGGCGGACCTCACCGGCCGCGTGGAGGTGGGCACCCGGGACGAGCTGGGCCTGCTGGCCGAGGCGCTCAACCGCATCGCCCAGAGCTGGCGCGACACGCTGGGCCGGGTGCGCGGCGTGTCGGACGTGGTGGCCGGCGTCGTCGAGCAGATCCACCGCACCGGCACCACCGTGTCGTCCGGCGCGGGCACGGTGCAGGCTCGCGTGGAGGAGACGTCTTCCTCCATGGTGCAGATGATGGCCTCCCTGCGCGGCATCGCGGAGAACGTGGAGGTCCTCTACCAGAGCGCCGAGGAGAGCAGCTCCTCCATCATGGAGATGGCCGCCACCAATGACGAGGTGGCGGAGAACGTCCAGGCCATGGCCGCCAGCGTGGAGGAGACCACCAGCGCCATTGAAGAGATGACGTTCTCCATCAAGGAGGTGGCCAAGAACATCCAGGAGCTGGGCGCCTCCACGGAGGAGACGTCCTCGGCCATCAGCCAGATGGACGCGGCCATCGGTCAGGTGGAGGCCAACGCCAAGGAGACGGCCCGTCTGTCCGAGCAGGTCTTCGAGGACGCGCAGACGGGCGTGGAGTCCCTGCGCAAGACGCTCACCGGCATCGACCGCATCAAGGAGTCCAGCCGCACGGCGGCCACCGTCATCGACAGCCTGGGGCGGCGCATCTCCGAGATTGGCAACATCCTCAACGTCATCGACGACGTGGCGGAGCAGACCAACCTCCTGGCCCTCAACGCCGCCATCATCGCCGCGCAGGCGGGGGAGCACGGCAAGGGCTTCGCGGTGGTGGCGGAGGAAATCAAGGACCTGGCCGAGCGCACCGGCGCGTCCACCAAGGAAATCGCGGAGCTCATCCGCGCCATCCAGGACGAGAGCCGCAACGCCGTGGTGGTGATGAACCAGGGCGTGCGCAACGTGGAGGAGGCCGTGTTGCTCGGCCGCGAGGCGGAAGGGGCGCTGCGCAAAATCAACGACAGCACCCAGAAGTCCACGCAGATGGTGAAGGCCATTGCCCGGGCCACCGTGGAGCAGGCGCGCGGCAGCAAGCAGGTGACGGCCTCCATCCACCGCATCAGCGAGACGGTGCAGCAGATTTCCAAGGCCTCCAACGAGCAGGCCAAGGGCGGCGAGCAGATCATGAAGAGCGCGGAGAAGATGAAGGCGCTCACCGCCCACGTGCAGCGCAGCAGCCAGGAGCAGGCGCACGGCAGCAAGCAGATCACCCGCTCCATCGAGAGCATCAACGAGATGGTCACCCACCTCAACCGCGCCCAGAAGGAGCAGACCAAGGGCAGCGAGCAGGTCCTCAAGGCGGTGGAGACCATCAAGGGCGTGTCCGAGCACCAGACGCGCTCGGTGCGCCAGCTCGAGGAGGCCATCGACAACCTCCAGAAGCAGGCGGAAATCCTCCGCGCCGAGGTGCGTCGTTTCCGCGTGTAGGCGTGCACAGCGGGCGGGAATGGCTTAGTAGAAGGCCACATGCCCAGTGAAAGACAGGTCTCCGAGCGCGCGCTGGTGTTCCTCATCGGGGCGGTCCAGTTCGTCAACATCCTGGACTTCGTGATGGTGATGCCGCTGGGCCCGGACTTCGCGAAGGGCCTGGGCATCGCCGCGTCGCACATCGGCACCATTGGCGGCGCGTACACGGCGGCGGCGAGCGTGGCGGGAGTGGTGGGCGGCTACTTCCTGGACCGGTTCGACCGGCGCAAGGCGCTGGCGGTGGCCATGCTGGGGCTGGTGGTGGCCACCGCGGCGGGCGGCCTGGCCACGGGCTTCGCCACGCTGCTGCTGGCGCGCGTGGCGGCGGGCCTCTTCGGTGGGCCGGCCACGTCGCTGTCGCTGTCCATCATCGCGGACCTGGTACCGGTGGAGCGGCGCGGGCGGGCGCTGGGCGCGGTGATGGGGGCCTTCTCCGTGGCGTCCATCATCGGCGTCCCCCTGGCGCTGCGGATGGCGAGCTGGGGCGGCTGGCAGCTCCCCTTCTTCCTGGTGGCGGGGATGGGGCTGCTGGTGGTGGCCGGCGCCATCTTCTTCCTTCCGCCGGTGCGCGGGCACCTGACGCCGGAGCGTCAGGCGGTGAAGCCGGTGGGCGTGCTGGAGCTGCTCGGCCGCCGGGACGTGCAGCTGTCCTACCTGATGACGGCGGTGGTGATGATGGCCGGCTTCCTCATCATCCCCAACATCTCCGCCTACGTGCAGCAGACCCTGGGCTACCCGCGTGACAGCCTGGAGCTGGCGTACTTCGTGGGCGGCCTGGTGAGCTTCTTCACGCTGCGGGTGGCGGGGCCCCTGGTGGACAGGTACGGCGCCTTCCGCGTGGGCACGGTGGGCTCGGTGCTGACCCTGCTCTCCACCTACGTGGGCTTCGTGGCCTACCCGAAGTGGCTGCCGGTGCCGGTGCTCTTCATGGCCTTCATGCTGGCCATGGGCACGCGCAACGTGGCCTACAACACGCTCGCCTCGCGGGTGCCGGAGAACCCGGTGCGCGCGCGCTTCATGTCCCTGCAGTCCGCCATCCAGCACATGGCGGCGGCCGTGGGCGCCTTCCTCAGTGTGCAGCTCCTGACCGACCTGCCGGATGGCACCCTGGGCGGCATGGCCCGGGTGGCCGGGGTGTCCATGCTCCTGACGGCCCTGTTGCCCCCCATGTTGAGGGTGGTGGAGGGGCAGGTGCGTTCCAAGGAGCGGGCCCGGGCGCTGGCGGTGGCCCCCTCCAAGGGGCTGGCGGTGCCGCTGGCCCCGGAGGCCCACCCCCAGCGGTAGACGCTCCCCCCGGCCGCCTGCCGCCCGCCCACGGTAGCGGGCGGACGTCCGGACGAGACGAGCGGTTGCGCTGGCCCGCCCGGGGCGCGATAACCCAGGCTGCCTTCCGGGGAGCGCGTCAGGACATGTTCAACATCGGCGCAGGCGAAATGGTGCTCATCCTGGTGGTCGCGCTGCTCATCCTCGGGCCGCAGCGACTGCCCGAGCTGGCGCGTGGCATCGGCAAGTTCATGCGCGAGTTCCGCCGCCAGACGGACGAGGTCCGCAACGTCGTGGAGCGTGAGTTCTACTCCATGGACCAGGAAATCGCCCGCGAGCCCACCCCGCCGGTCCGTCCGGGGACGTCGTTCGCCTACAACCCGCCCACCCCCCCGCCCGTCCTGCCGGACGCCCCCGCCATTCCCGCGCCGGAAGCACCCGTCGCCGCCGCGCCGGAAGCGGGTGCTCCGGGTACGCCGGCCCCGGTGGACGCTCCCCCGGCCCCGGCAACCCAGGGGCCGGAGCTGGACGCGAAGGGAGAGCGCTCCCCGCCGGGCGCGACCCTGGAACCCGCGGCGCCGCGCGAGCCCGCGCCGCTGACCCCTGACGTGCCGGTGCCCGTTCCCGGCACGGTGGCGCGTAACGCGCCGAAACGGAGCTGAGTCCTGAGCCCCCCGCCCGTCTCCCCCGAGCCCGAGCTGCGCATGAGCCTCGCGGAGCACCTCACGGAGCTCCGCTCGCGCCTGCTCAAGTGCACCATCGCGGTGCTGGTGCTGGGCACCGTCTCGCTGCTCTTCGCCAAGCCCATCTTCGGCCTGCTGATGCGGCCGGTGCTGGACGCGCTGCCCGAGGGCAACCGCGCCCTCATCTACACGTCCGGCATCGAGGAGCTGAACGTCCTCATGAAGGTGGGCGTGTACTGCGGCATCTTCCTCACCACGCCCGTCATCCTGATGCAGCTCTGGGGCTTCGTGTCGCCCGGGCTGTACCCGGAGGAGCGCCGCTTCGCCGCGCCCTTCGTGGCGTTCGGCTCCATCGCCTTCATCCTGGGCGCCGCCTTCTGCTACTTCGCGGTGCTGCCCTCCATGTTCAAGTTCCTCCTCAACGAGGAGGAGACGCTGGCGCTGGAGCAGCGGCTGGACACGGCCCGGCTGCGCGCGGACGACGCCCTGCGCTTCCTGCGCATCGGGGAGGCGGAGCGGGCAGGCGTGCTCGCCAGGGAGACGAGCGACGCGCTGCGCGCGGCGGGCGAGGGCCAGGCCCCGGCACCGGAGCTGGCGCCGTCGGCCGCGGTGGAGCTGAAGGCCCGGCTGGACGGCCTGGGGAAGCTGGTGGACGCGGCGGCGGACGGCTTCGGCGCTCCGGCCCGGGGCGTGCTGAAGCAGGCGGTGGAGAAGCGGGCGGAGGCGGTGGCGGCGTACGGCCGGCAGGACTACGCGGCGGCGTCGGAGGCCATGGACGGCGCGGCCAGCCTGCTGGCGGGCGTGGCGCCCACCCGCACGGAGGAGCTGGCGGGGCTGTGGAAGCTGGAGAAGGAGCTGGCGGCGGCCAACGCGCTGCACGAGGCGGCGCGGTGGACGCGGCCCATGCTGACCATGCACGAGCAGCTCTCGCTGGTGCTGCTGCTCATCCTCGCCTTCGGCATCATCTTCGAGCTGCCGCTCGTCATGGCGCTCTTGGGCGTGGTGGGCGTGGTGCAGTCGAAGTGGCTCTTCAAGTACCAGCGCCACGCCTTCGTGGTGTGCCTCATCGCCGCGGCCATCATCACCCCCACCGGAGACGTGGTGAACCTGTCGCTGATGGCCGGCCCCATGCTGCTCTGCTACGAGCTGGGCGTGCTGCTGGTGTGGCTGGTGGAGCGGCGGCGGGCGCGCAACGCGGCTGAGACCGGCATCACCCCGGTGTCCTAGCGGAGGCCCCATGGTGTCTGCGCCCCGGCACCTGCGCGCCAACCTGCGCTACCTGCGGGCGCTCGTGCGCCGCTTCCGCGTCACGCTGGTGCTGGCGGCGGCGCTGTTCCTCCTGGGGCCCCTGCTGTACCACCTGCGCTACGTGGGCCCGGGCGGGGACCGCATCACCTTCGGCGAGGGCCTGCACCACGTCTACTTCCTGCTCTACGGCCAGCCGTCGCTGCCGTACGTGCACGACTGGCTCATCGAGCTGCTCAACGTGGTGATTCCGCCGGTGGGCATCGCGCTGGTGGTGGATGGCGTGGTGCGCTTCGCCTACCTCTTCTTCGCCCGGCACAAGAACGACAAGGAGTGGATTGAAGTGGTCACCGAGACGATGAAGGGCCACGTCGTGGTGTGTGGGGCGGGGCGTGTGGGCTACCGCGTCGTCGCGCAGCTCCGGGAGATGGGCAAGGACGTGGTGGTGGTGGAGAAGCGTGAGGACGCCGCCTTCGTCTCCGCGCTGCGGGACGAGCAGGTGCCCCTGCTCATCGACGACACGCGCAGCCCGCTGTGCCTGCCGCGCACCAACGTGAAGAATGCCTCCGCCATCGTCTGCGCCACGGACGACGACCTGGCGAACCTCAACATCGCGCTGGACGCCCGCAAGCTCAACCCGGACATCCGCGTGGTCATCCGCCTCTTCGACGAGGACCTGAGCGGCAAGGTGCGCGACACCTTCAAGGCGGAGGCGCTCTCCAGCTCGTCCCTGGCGGCGCCGGCCATGGCGCTGTCCGCCATGGACCCGCGCATCATCCACTCCTTCCACCTGGGCAGGCACCTGATGGTCGTCTCCCACTTCGAGGCGCGCGAGGGGCTGCCGGGGCTCGACGTCTCCAGCGTGCGGGACAGGTTCGGCGCGCTCGCGCTGTCGCTGGTGCGGGGGGAGCACGAGAAGCTCCACCCGAACGGCGACGAGGTCATCCAGCCCGGCGACGTGCTGACGCTCCAGGCCGCGTACCCGGACTACCGCCGGCTGCGTGCCTTCACGCGCGAGTCCGAGCCCCCCATCTGGTCCCACCACGAGCCGCCAGCGGTGCCCGGGCAGCGCAAGGTGGGGTGAGCCGTCACAACGCGGCCCGCCCCGCTCCACCTCTCAGAGCGGAGCCGCGTCCGTCGCGGGGCTCCGGCCGAGGAGGGGTGAGATGCGGGAGGACGAAGGCGTTGGCTCGAGGGACTCGGACTTCGAGGACTCGTTCCTTCGCCGGCTCGCCCGGGTGGACGTGGACGAGCCGCCGCTCAGGCCCATTCCGGGCGAGTGGCTGGGCGGAGCGGACGGGCGCCGCTTCCGCATCCTCGAGGACCTGGGGCAGGGCGGAATGGGGCTCGTGCTCCGCGCGTGGGACGAGGTGCTGCACCGCGCCGTGGCCCTCAAGTTCCTCGTGCCCCAGGTGCGGCTCTCGGGCGCCTCGCAGCTGAGGCGCGAGGCCCGGGCCGTGGCGCGGCTCGACCACGAGAACATCGTCCGGTTGCTCGACCTGTCCGAGTGGTGCGTCGCTCCGATGGAGGAGCGGATGCCCTTCCTCGTCATGGAGTACCTGGAGGGAGAGTCCCTGTCGGCGCTGCTGCGCCGCGGGCCGCTCGGGCTGCGGCACGCTCTGGGCATCCTGCGCGCCGTGGCCGCGGGGCTGGCCCATGCCCACGCGCGCCAGGTCATCCACCGGGACCTCAAGCCCAGCAACGTCTTCCTCACCCGGGACGGGCGGGTGAAGCTCCTCGACTTCGGGCTGGCCCGGCTCGCGGCCCTGGGCACCGCGTCCGCGGGGTTTCTCCCCATCACCGGCACGCCGGCCTACATGGCACCGGAGCAGTGGCGGGGCCTGCCGCAGGACGCACGCACGGACATCTGGGGGGCCGGGCTGCTCCTGTTCGAGATGCTGGTGGGCGCGCCGCCGTTCCGTCCCGGCTCCCCCGAGAAGCTCCGGGAGCAGATTCTGTCGTCGGCCCCCGTGCCCTCCGTGCGCGAGCGCCACCCCGAGCTCCCGGAGGCGGTGGAGCGCATCCTGTCCCGGACCCTGTCCCGCGAGCCCGGCCGGCGCTTCCCGAGCGCGGAGACGCTGCGGGAGCACGTGGACGCCCTGTCGCGGAGCCTCGGTGCCCCGCGCCCCCGCTCCCCGGATGCGCCTCAACATCGACAGGTGACGCTGGTGGCCTGCCGGCTCACCGGGCTCGACTCGCGGCTTGGCCCAGGCGACGTGAACGAGCTGGTGGATGCGTTCCAGAAGGAGGCCCAGTGGCTCCTCCATCGTCGCGGAGGCGGTCTCACCATGGGCATGGGCGACGAGCTGGTGGCCTGCTTCGGTCATCCCGTGGCGCATGAGGACGACTCGGAGCAGGCGGTGCGCGCCGGAATGGAGCTGGCGACCGTCCTCGCGAGGGAGCAGTGCGAGCATTTCCCGCACCTCCCTGACCTGAAGCTGGCGATACGGGTGGGAATCCACACGGACCGGGTGGTGATGGGGAGCCCCGGGGAGGGCGCGTGGGCGGTCACCGCCATCTCGGGCGAGGCTCCGAAGGTGGCGGCGTGGCTCGCCAGCGAGGCCGAGCCGGGCGCGGTGCTGCTCAGCCAGTCGACGCAGGAGCTGGTGCAGGGCGTCTTCGAGACGGAGCCGCTGGGCAGCCGGGTATTCGCGGGGCTCGGGCGCACCGTCGAGCTGCGCGTGTACCGGCCCGTCCGGGAGCGGAGGGCCCTCTCCCGATTCGAGCGCTCCCGGGGGAACGGCGTGCTCACTCCGCTCGTGGGCCGCGAGCGCGAGCTCCAGGCGCTGGAGGCGTACTGGTCAGAGGCGCTGCGAGGGCGGGGCTCGCTCGTCCTCGTGCGGGGGGAGGCGGGCATTGGCAAGTCACGGCTCATCCAGGAGCTGGGCGGGCGCTCCCTGTCGAAGCCCTCCTGCTGCTGGCGGGCGCAGTGCTGGCGGCAGTCGAGCAACAGCGCGCTCCTTCCCATCATCGAGTTGCTCTATCGAGGACTGGAGCTCACGTGTTTGGAGGAGCCCGCGAAGAGGCGGGAGCAGCTGGAGGCCCGACTGGGAGCCCTGCGTCTGCCGCCGGATGACCTGGAGCTGCTCGCGATGCTGCTCTCGGTTCCCGTGGCCGAGGGCTCGCCCGTCCCGCGGTTCACCCCGGAGGAGCGCAAGGTGAAGACGCGGGAGGCCCTCACGCGGCTGCTGTTGTCCATGGCGGCGGAGCACCCGGTCCTCCTCGTGCTGGAGGATGTGCAGTGGGCGGACCACTCCACCCTGGAGCTGCTGGGCTTCCTCCTCGAGCACATCTCGACCAGGCGACTGCTCCTCGTCATGAGCGCGCGCACCGGGTTCTCGCCGCCCTGGCCCGCGGGCCAGGGCTTCCACACCCTGACGCTGGAGCGACTGTCCTCGGCGCACACCGAGTCCCTGGTGAGGGAGGTGGCTCACGGTGGGGGGCTGCCCGCGGAGACGGTCCGTCACCTCGTCGTGGAGAGGGGCGAGGGCGTTCCCCTCTTCATCGAGGAGCTGACGCGCATGGTACTCGAGCGCACGCCCCAGGCCGGGGACGCGCTCGCGCCTTCCATCCCCGCCACCCTGTACGAGCTGCTCCTGGCCCGGCTCGACCAGCTCCTTCCCCGGCAGAAGGCCCTGGCCCAGCTCTGTGCCGTGGTGGGCCGCGCCGTCGCCGCCTGCATGTTGGCGCGGTTCTCGGCGGAGATGGAGGTGGGGGCGCTGGAGCAGGTGCTCTCGGAGCTCATCGACGCGGGTGTGCTCCAGCGGGAAGAGTCGGCGGACGGGCCGCTCTATCGGTTCCGCCACGTGCTCATCCAGGACGCGGCCTACCAGTCCCTGCTCCGGAGCACGCGCCGGGAGTACCACGGCCGGATTGCCCGTGTCCTGGAGAAGGACTACCCCGAGGTGGCGGAGGCACAGCCCGAGTGGTTCGCCCACCACTTCACGGAGGCGAGGGAGGCCGAGCGGGCCATCCACTATTGGCTGCGGGCCGGGGAATCCGCCATCGAGCGCTCCGCCTTCGTCGAGTCCCTGGGGCACCTGCGCCAGGGACTGTCGCTGCTGGAGTCGATCCCCGATACGCAGAAGCGCATCCGGGAGGAGATTTCGCTGCGGCTCGTCCTGGGGGCCGCCCTGATGGAGCTCGAGGGGCTCGATGTCTCCGAACTGGAGCGGAACCATGCGCGGCTCCGTGAGCTGCTCCTGGAGGTCGACGCGGCCTGGTTGCCTACCGACGTGGCGTACTGGGCTCCCTTTCCCTGCATCTTCTCGCTGGGGAGCATTCCCGTCACGTGGGAGCTGTCCGGGAGGCTGCTCGAGGCGGGAGCTCGCCTGGGCAGCGACGAGATGCTCGGGCATGGCCACCGGATGCGGGCGTTCGTCCTTTTCATGAGGGGCGAGTTCGCCGCAGCCGGAGCCGAGCTCGAGCAGGCGCTGGCCTGCTTCGAGGCGCCGGGGCGCAAGCCCCTCCCCGCCACGGTCTCGAAGAGGGCCGGCAACAGCTCGCTGGCGGCGGTCCATGCCGGCGCCTCGTGCTTCCACTCCATCTCGGGCCAGCCGGAGCGGGCACGGGAGCATTCACGGGCCTCCCTGCGGCTGGCCGAGCAGAGTGGCCATCCCTACATCCAGGTCTATGCGCGGATCTGCATGGCCCTCACGCACCTGCTCCGCCGTGAATCGGAAGAGCTCCTGGCCTGGGCCACCAGGGCCGGCGCCCTCGCCCGGAAGCACGAACTCGTGACCTGGGGCGCGTGGGCCCAGACCCTGTGGGCCTGGGCTGTGGCGGACCTCGGTCGGCCGCGAGAGGGACTCCAGCGGATGCGGGCCTTGCTGGACTCGAACGCCTGGGCCCACGCGGGTGCCCGGCCGTTCCTTCCCGCGCTCGGTGGCCTTCACGCGGACATCCTCTTGAGGCTGGGCTCGTTCAATGAGGGGCTGTCGGTGGTGCGAGATGCGCTGGGGTGGATGGCCCGAACCGGCGAGCGCTTCTTCGAGACCGAGCTGTACCGGCTCCACGGCGAGCTGCTGCGCCAGGCCGGACGTGAGGACGAAGCGAGCCCGTGGCTGCAACGGGCCGTGGAGGTCGCCCGGAAGCAGAGGGCCCGCACGCTGGAGCTGAGGGCCGCCGTCAGCCTGGGGCGACAGCTCCAGGCGTTGGGGAGGCTCGACGAGGCGCGCTTCCTGCTGACGCGGTCCACCGAGGGGCTGGCCCCCCAGCTCGACATGCGGGACTACCGCGACGCCAGGGACCTGCTCCTCCAGCTCCCCCCTTCGACCTGAGGCACCACCCACGGGGAGGGCGCGGGGAGCGCGAGCGCGCGGGTGAGCAGCTTCGCCACGGCGTCCCACTCCACGAGGAAGCCGTCATGTCCGTACGGGCTGGACAACACGGCGTGCTCGGCGTGCCGGCCGTGCTCGCGCAGGCGCCGGGCCAGGGCCTCCATGTGGTGCGGGAGGAAGAGCTGGTCCTGGTCGATGCCCACGCACAGCGCGCTCGCGCGGATGCGGGGCAGCCCTCCGTCGGGGCAGCGCGCGAGGTCGTGGTGGTCCATGGCGCCCAGCAGCGCCAGGTAGGCGCGCGCGTCGAAGCGCGCCTCCAGCTTGCGGCCCTGGTGCTCCAGGTAGCTCTGCACGGGGTAGAGCGCGCGAGAGGACCAGGTGGCGGGACGGGCCTGGTTCAGCTCCAGCCCCGGCTCCGCGCGATAGGTGAGCATGGCCAGCTGCCGGGCCAGCTCCAGCCCGCGGTGCGGCGCCTCCGGGTAGCCCGGGTCCAGCAGCACGGCCTGCCGCGCCACGTGGTTGAAGCCCACCACCCAGGACGTGGCCGTCTCCGCCGCCGCGATGGGGGCCATGCGCGCGAAGCGCTCCGGCGCCAGCGCCGCGAGGCAGAGGACAATCATCCCTCCCAGCGAGCCCCCGACGACGAGCGACACCTCGTCCACGTCCAGCGCGTCCAGCGCCAGGAGGATGCTCCGCGCCTGGTCCCACGGGGTGATGGTGGCGGGTAGCCTGTGCTCGTCCTGGCGCAGGTCCCCCTTGGGCAGCGGGCGGGGCGGCTCGGCGCGCGAGTCGTCCAGCCTCCCCGGGAAGCCCTCGTCCGCGGGGCCCGTGGTGCCGTAGCACGAGCCCAGGTTGTTGAAGCACAGCAGCCGCACACGCGTGGGGTCCAGCGCGCGCCCCGGGCCGATGACGGGCTCCCACCAGCCGCCCTCTCCGCCCGCGCGCATGTCGCCCGTGAGCGCGTGCACCACCAGCACGGTGGGCACGGAGGGCGCCGCGTGGGCCGGGCCGACGGGACGGGCCGCCTCGGCGGCCTGGAGCTGCTCGGCCATGGAGCGGCGGACGACGCGCAGGGCGCTCTGGCGGGCCTCGTGCTCGGGGAGGATTCGCGCGCGGGAGCCGAGCCAGGGGAGGTCCTCCTCGGGCCCCCACCACCAGCCACGCACGAGGTGATTCGAGACGCGAGCACCGGCCTCCAGCCTCAGGTCCGGTAACGACAGGTCGAAGAGGCGCGGAGCGGGCGCGCGGTATGGGGAAGACACGGGGATTCTCCAGGGGCTTGGAAGGAAACGGCACGGGGTGCGTCGCGGGCCTCAGGCCGCGGCGAGCGCCTGGTCCAGGTCGGCGACGATGTCGTCCACGTGCTCCAGCCCCACGGACAGGCGCACCAGGTCCTCGGTGACGCCGGTGGCCAGCCGCTCCTCGGGGGTGAGCTGCTCGTGCGTGGTGGATGCCGGGTGGATGATGAGCGAGCGCGTGTCGCCGATGTTGGCCAGCAGGCTCCACAGCTTCACGCCGTTGATGAGCCTCCGGCCCGCGTCCAGTCCGCCCTTCACACCGAACGTCACCAGCCCGCCCGAGCCGCCGCGCAGGTAGCGCCGCGCGTTGGTGTACGACGGGTCGTCCTCCAGGCCGGGGTAGCGCACCCACGCCACCTTCGGGTGGTGCTTCAGCCAGCGCGCCACCATGAGCGCGTTCTCCGAGTGCCGCTCCACGCGCAGCCGCAGCGTCTCCAGCCCGAGGATGAAGGCGTGCGCGTTGAAGGGACTGAGCGCCGGCCCCAGGTCCCTCAAGCCTTCCAGCCGTGCCTTGAGGATGAAGGCCGCGGGGCCGAAGGCCTCCGCCAGCCGCAGCCCGTGGTAGCCGGGGTTGGGGTGCGTGAACTCGGGAAACTTCCCGTTCGTCCAGGGGAAGGTGCCGCCGTCCACGATGACGCCGCCGATGGAGGTGCCATGGCCGCCGATATACTTGGTGGCGCTGTGCACCACGATGCTGGCGCCGTGGCGCAGCGGCTGGAAGAGGGCGGGGGACAGGGCCGTGTTGTCCACGATGAGCGGCAGGCCCGCCTCGCGCGCGACGGCGGCGATGGCCTCGAAGTCCGGCACGTCCAGCCGGGGGTTGCCCAGCGCCTCCAGGTAGACGGCCTTCGTCTTCGGGCCGATGGCCTCGCGGAAGGATTCGGGCCGGTTCGCGTCCACGAAGCGGGTGTGGATGCCCAGCCGGGGCAGCGTCACCTTGAAGAGGTTGTAGGTGCCGCCGTAGAGGCTGGAGCCGGAGACCAGCTCGTCACCCGCCTTGAGGAGCGTGAGCAGCGCGAGCGTCTCCGCGGCCTGACCGGAGGCCACCGCGAGCGCCCCCACGCCGCCTTCGAGCGCGGCGATGCGCTTCTCGAAGACATCCGTCGTGGGGTTCATGATGCGTGTGTAGATGTTGCCGAACTCCTTCAGCCCGAAGAGGGCCGCGGCGTGGTCGGCGTCACGGAACGTGTAGCTGGTGGTCTGGTAGATGGGCACCGCCCGCGCGCCGGTGGCCGGGTCGGGCGCGTAGCCGGCGTGCAGGGCGAGGGTGTCGAAGTGCAGGGGACGGTCGGAAGGCGTACTCATGGTGGCGCTGGGCTCCTCGGTGGGGAAATGCGAGGGCAGCGCGCGTCCAGAGACGACGAAGCCCACCGACCCTCGCGGGGTGGGTGGGCTCCGGTGGCTCGCCAGTGTCGGGACGGACGTCAGCCGACGCTGGGGGGCACGGGCCCACCCGGCAGCATCGACATTCGACACATGGAGCGAAGAGACGTCATTGGCTTCAACGGATAAGCCCTTGCCTCGCGGGAGTCAAGCCGCCCTGCCTCCGGGTGGGGGGCGACTGTCAACTTGGGGAGGCCTGGGGTTGCGTGGTTGAGTCCCGGCAGGCGAGAACGCAACCCGACGTATTCCCGAGGTGACGATGAAGCGCCTGTTCTACCCGGAAGTCCTCAGCCCCCGTGCGTCGGTGGGGCTGCTGGCCGTGCGGCTGCTGGCGGGAGTCGCGCTGATGCACCACGGCTGGGGCAAGATTCAGAACCCCTTCGGCTGGATGGGCGAGTCCGCGCCCGTCCCCGGCTTCCTCCAGGGGCTCGCGGCCCTGTCGGAGTTCGGCGGCGGGCTCGCGCTGGTGCTCGGCCTGCTCACCCCGCTGGCCATGCTCGGCCTGCTCTGCACGATGGCCTTCGCGTCCTTCTTCCACATCTCCAGGGGCGACCCGTTCGTGGGGACGGGCGGCCCGGCCTGGGAACTGGCGGGCCTCTACTTCGTCCTCGCGCTGTGTTTCATCCTGTGCGGCCCGGGACGCTACTCGCTGGACGCGAAGCTGTTCCGTCCCTCGTCCTCCAAGCCCTGAGGGCGAGGGGCAGTCCTCATTCATGACGCAGCAGGGAGTCGCCCAAGGCAAGGCGCTGCCCGGCGGTGCCTGGGCCATGGCGGCCCATCGAAAAAGGCGCGGCCGGGGCGGCCCTCGATGAAGGCCATCGCGTTGCACGTACCCTGAGGGACGTCCCGCCGCGTTGAAAGCCGCCCGCGAGCCAGGGCGCTCGCCCCTCGCAGTCCTCCATCGAGGACCCGGGCACCTGCCTCTCTGAGGCCAGACGACGCGACGGCCCGGTGACACGGCCAGGCGCTCGCGCTGCCGCGACGCGCATGGAGGCGCGACGCGCGTTGAGAGGGCGCCCCTTTCTCGAGGTGCATGCCCCGGCACCATTCCATGGGAGACGAGTGTATCGGGCGATGCAGCACCGGTGACCAACGCGGGTCCGCCAGTCCTCTCGGTCTCGACGTGCGCCGCTGCAGGGGCAGACGTGCTGGCGTCTTCGAGCCCGGAGTCTTCTGTCCTTGCCGCCCCTGAAGGAGGTGTGCCCGTGCCTCGGGAAGGCGAGTCCTCCTCCGCCGCCAGCGCCCTCCAGAGGGCCCGGCCCGCGGCGTTGACGTCCTCTTCGACCAGCGACGCCTCTTCTCTTCGGGCCAGCGCGCGAACCAGCTCCGCCAGCGCTCCCCAGATGAGTCCCTCCCCCACCCGGACGCTGCCCGGCGCCAGCGCCCCCTCGCGCTCACCGAGGGCCAGCACCTCGCGCACCAGCGCCCGCGCCTCGCTCCCGAAGGACTGCGGCTCGAGCGAGTCCTCGTGCCAGTGCATGAAGGCGAAGTGGAAGCACTCCGGCCTCCGCGTCGCGAACCAGGCCAGCTGCTGCCAGAAGTCCCCGAAGACCTGACGGAAGTCGCTGCCCTCCCGCGAGCTCGGCTCCACCTCGAAGACGATGCGCGCGATGCGGCACAGCTCGCTGTCGGCCCACTGGCGCACCCGGTGGGCGAAGGCGCCCTTGCTGCCGTAGCGCCGGTAGAAGCTGCCCACCGACAGGTTCGCGGCCCTCGCCATCTCCTCGGCCCGCACGTTGCCGTAGCCCCGCCGCGCCATCACCGCCGCCGAGTCCCGCATGCTCATGAGGTACAACTGCTCCGCCGTCCACATACCCCTGCCCCTCCCTCTCGCCCCTGGGACGACGCTCCGCTGAAAGGAGCGCTCCTCCCGCGGCATTTTGTCTACCCCAGGGGTCTGACATGGCGGGGAGGCTGGAGCCTTCCATCCGGCGAGGACCTGGCGGGTCATGCGGAACGGAGGCTCCATTCCGCGCAGGGCGGCCCGGAGCAGGTGACAAGGCGGGGAAGGTAGGGCCGAGGAGCGGTGAGGGCTGCGCGGGCCACTCGGAATGGCAGTTCCATTCCGCGCAGGGCGGCCCGGGCGGGGGAGCTGAGAAGGTGGAGAGGCCAGGCGCATGAGTGGCGAGCGCGTGGCGGGCCACTCGGAACGGAGGCTCCATTCCGGACCTGCACGGCTCGAGGGAGGGCTGACAGTCCGGGCGGGGGGGCAGGGCCCATGAGCGGTGAGCGCATGACCGGCCACGCGGAGTGGAAGTTCCATTCCGGGCCTGGGCGGCTCGGGGGCTGAGAGTTTGGGCGGGGGGCAGGGCCCATGAGCGGTGAGCGCATGACCGGCCACGCGGAAGTGGAAGTTCCATTACGGGCCCGAGCGGCGCAGGGGGCATGCCGGGGAGGCGGGTCCGATGAATGGAGAGTGCCCGGAAGGCCGTTCGGAACGGACGCTCCATTCCAGACCTGCGCGGCGGGGGGGGGACATGGCGGGAAAGCGGAGGCTGGGGCCTCGCGCGCCCTCAGGCTCCGGGCACTCCGAACATGTCGGAGATGCCGTTCCTGCGACTGCGCGGCCGAAGTGGCTTCGCGGCAGGACTCATCCGCGTCCTGAATCAGGCGGCCGTCACGTGCGCGTTGGCGGTGTATGGCGCCAGCGGGCCGATGTGGCCGGGCACGGCCTTCACGCGCGCCAGCCACTCGGTGACGGCGGGGTAACGCCCGAGGTCGAAGCCGCCATCCGGCGCGACGTGGGTGAATCCATACAGCGCGATGTCCGCGACGGTGGGGCGCTCGCCCACGAGGAACGTGCGCCCGCGCAGGTGCCGCTCCAGGGCGGCGAGCGCCTCATGGCCGCGCTCCGTGCGCAGGCGGAAGGTCTCCGGGAAGCGGGCCGCGCGGCCCGTCAGGTGCCAGAAGCGTACGGTGCCCACGTTGGGCTCCAGGCTGTTCTGCTCGAAGAAGAGCCACTGGTGGACCTGGGCCTGCTCGAAGGCGTCCTCCGGCAGCAGCGGTGTACCCCTCGCGAGATAGAGGAGGATGGCGTTGGACTCCGCCAGGAAGCGGCCCGGCTCGGGCTCGAGCACGGGGATGCGCCCGTCGGGATTCTTCCTCAGGAAGTCCTCGGTGTGGCTCTCTCCGGCGAAGATGTCCACGGGCACCAGCTCGTAGGACCTGTCCAGCCAGGAGAGCAGGAGGCGGATTTTGTAGCCGTTGGCGGAGGGGCGATAGTCGTAGAGGCGCATCGGGGCTCCAGGAGTGGGTGGAACACGAGGCAGGGTAGGGAACACACCCTCGGCGGACGACCCGCTCCTTGCGGCCTTCGGATGACGCGAAGGGGCGCAAGAACCGGGTTGTTACCGCGCGGCCCGGCGACCATACCGGAGGCAGGAGCTCACTTCCCAGGAGCCGTGGCATGGCGACCAGCGACTACGCCCGAATCGAGCAGGCCATCCTCTACCTCGACGCCCACGCGCGCGAGCAGCCGTCCCTGGACGATGTCGCCGCGCACGTGGGGCTGAGCCCCTTCCACTTCCAGCGCCTCTTCACCCGCTGGGCGGGCATCAGCCCCAAGCGCTTCCTCCAGGTGCACACGCTCGCCTCGGCCCGCCGCCTGCTGGCCGAGCGGCGCAGCGTGCTGGACACGTCCTTCGCCGTGGGGCTGTCCGGCGGCGGCCGCCTGCACGAGCTCTTCATCACCCTCACCGCCATGACGCCGGGTGAGTTCAAGCTGGGCGGCGAGGGGCTCACCGTGCGGTACGGCATCCACCCGTCGCCCTTCGGGGACTGCCTCATCGCCGTCTGCGAGCGAGGCATCTGCGGCCTGCACTTCCTCACCGGTGAGTCCGCGGAGGAGGCCCTGGCGTCGCTGCGCGCGCAGTGGCCGCGCGCCACCTTCGAGGCGTCCCGCGAGGCGGCCGCCACGTGGGCGGAGCGCATCTTCCCCGCGCGGCCTCCTCGCGAGCCCACGCCGCTGTCCGTGCTGGTGAAGGGCACGCCCTTCCAGGTGCAGGTGTGGCAGGCACTGCTGCGCATCTCCCCGGGGCATGTGGCCACGTACGAGGACATCGCCCAGGCCATCGGCAACCCGAAGGCGGTGCGCGCGGTGGGCTCCGCGGTGGGGGACAACCCCGTGGCGCTGCTCATCCCCTGCCACCGCGTGCTGCGCAAGACGGGCGTCTTCGGGGACTACCGCTGGGGCCCCGCGCGCAAGAAGGTGATGCTCGCGTGGGAGTCGCTGCGGTACGGCGCGGAGAACGAGGACGGCGAGGCGCGGGGCTCAGGGGCCTCGCAGCTTGCGTAACGCGTCCAGGGCCTCGTAGAGCCCGGCCTCGAGCCGCGTCAGGACATCTTCGCGACGAGCTTGAGCGGCAGGTTCCGCATGAGGAAGCCCACCGCTGCCCACGGCCAGCCCGGCACGTAGGCCTTCACCGGCTCGCGCTCAATCGCCTTCACCAGCGCGCGCGAGCCCTTCTCGGAGCCCACTGCGAAGGGCAGGTTCTTCGCCCCCGCGTTCAGCTCCGTGTGGATGTAGCCCGGGTAGAGGGTGCTGACCTTGATGCGCGTGCCCAGCAGCTCGGCGCGGATGCCCTCCGTCAGCGTGGCGAGCCCGGCCTTCGTCGCCGCGTAGGCCGTCAGGTGCCGGGGCAGCCCACGCATGGCGCTCATGGAGGAAATCGTCACCAGGTGTCCCTGGCCCTGCTTGCGGAGGATTCCCACCGCGGCCTCGCACTGCGCGAGCGCGGCGACGAAGTTCGTCTGCGCCGTCTGCACGTTGGTGGCGAAGTGCCCGGTGCCGATGCGCTTTCCCAGACCGATGCCCGCGTTGATGATGATGCGGTCCAGGCTCCCCAGGTCCTGCGCGAAGGCGTCGAACACGCTGAACACCTGCGCGTGGTCGTTCACGTCCAGCGCCCGGACGGAGAGGGTGATGCCCGGGTGCTTCGCCAGCAGCTCCGCCTTGAGCGCGTCCAGGCGCTCGGTGCGGCGCGCGCACAGCGCGAGGTTGCGGCCCAGGGCGGCGAACTCGCGAGCCATGCCCTCGCCCAGGCCGGAGCTGGCGCCGGTAATCAGGATGTTCTTGCGCATGGAGCAGCCCTCAGCGGTAGGTGAGGAGCGCGCGCTGCGCGCCCTCGAAGTGGCCGTGCTCGTTGAGCGTGGACAGGAACCGGCTTCGCTCGCTGTAGACGACCTTGGTGACGCCGCAGTTCGCCAGGGCCGTGTTCAGCCGGAAGGCATGCTCGTCGGGAATCCGCAGCAGGTCCTGGCAGATGGCGGTGATGGGGCCGCCCGAGGTGAACACCAGCGCGTTCTTCGAGGCCCCCAGCTCGCGGATGAGCTCATCCAGCGCCCGGATGCAGCGGTCCCTGAAGACGGGCCAGGGCTCGGTGTACTCGTCGTCGTACCGGCCGCCCACCCAGCGGGCGACGGCCTCCGTGAACAGCTCCTGGAACGCGCGGCGCGGCTCGGCCGCTCCGGCGATGTCCTGCATCAGCAGCGTGCGGTCCGCGTAGCGCGGCTCGTGGCGGACGATGAGCTCGTCCAGGTTGAACTCGTCGAACGCCGCCGAGCGCCGTGGAGGGACGTCCAGTCCCAGCGCGGTCAGGCACGCGTCGGCGGTCTGCCGGTGGCGCAGCAGGGTGCCCGTGACGACCGCGTCCACGCGAGGCAGCCGCTGGCGCAGCGTCTCCCCGAGCACGCGCGCCTGGGCGACGCCCGTCTCCGAGAGCTGGTCGTAGTCCGCGGCTCCGAACGAGGCCTGTCCATGGCGGACGAGGTACACCACCCCCATCAGCGGGCCCCCCTCTTGCGGATGAGCCGGTCGCACCGCAGGCCGAGGTAGTTCACCAGGACCCAGAAGTTCTTGAAGGCCGGGTTGCGCGTCTGCTTGTGGTGGTAGCGGTAGTAGATCTGCTGGGCGATGACGGCGAGGCGGAAGAGGCCGTAGACCTCGTAGAAGGTCCAGTTGGCGGGCTTCAGCTTCATGCGGTCGCAGTAGTACTCGACGACCTCCTCGCGCCGGAGCATGCCGGGCAGGTGCGTGGGCTGGCGGCGCGTGGCGCGCAGCATGTAGCCGTCGTCCGCGTGGACCCAGTAGGCCAGGGCATTGCCCAGGTCCATCAGCGGGTCGCCCAGCGTCGCCATCTCCCAGTCGAGCACGCCGATGACGCGCGTGGGGTCGTTCGAGTCGAGCACCACGTTGTCGAAGCGCCAGTCGTTGTGGATGACGCAGGTGGCGACGTCGTCGGGCGTGTTCGCCTTGAGCCAGTCGCGCACGTGCGTGAAGCCGAGCACGTTCCACGTGCGGGCCTTCTCGTAGCGGTCCGACCAGCCCTCAATCTGCCGCTTCGGGTAGCCCGGCCCCTTGCCCAGCGAGGACAGCCCCACCGCCTCGGCGTCCACGGAGTGCAGCTCCACCAGCTTGTCGATGACGTTGAGGCAGAGCTGCCGCGTGCGCGCCTTGTCCAGGGTGAGGCCCCGGGGCAGGTTCTTGCGGGGGATGATGCCCTCGATGCGCTCCATCACGTAGAAGTCCGAGCCGATGACCGACGGGTCCTGGCACAGGCCAATCATGGTGGGCACGGCCGGGTAGGCCGGCTTCAGGGCCTGCTGCACCTTGAACTCGCGGGCCATGTCGTGCGCGGACTTCGCCTTCGTGCCCGCGGGCGGGCGGCGCAGGATGAGGTCGCGATTGGCGTACTTCAGCCGGTAGGTCCAGTTGGAGGCGCCACCGGAGTACTGGGTGACTTCCGGCGTCCCCTCCAGCGTGGGCACCAGGGCCTTGAGCCACGCGTCGACGGCGGGGACGTTCAGCTCCTCCCCGGGGCGTACGGCGCCGGACGGGTCGATGGGGGCGGAGGCGGGGGCGGTGGAAGGCATGGCCTGCATTCTCTCTCCCTCAAGTCGGTGCCGGGCCGGAGCGCATCCGGGCGGTGTTCTTGCGCATGACCTTCGCGTAGATGTCGCGCGGGAGGAAGCGCTTCAGCAGCCAGGCCCTCCGGCCCTCCGCGTGGGACAGGACGTAGAACTCGCGCTTCTCCACCGCGCGGAAGACGTCATTGGCGATGTCGTCCGCGGTGATGGCCGAGCGCTCCAGCAGCCGCGCCATGGTGGCCCCCAGCCGCGGGTCCGTGGTGCGCAGCGAGTCGCCCAGGTTGGTCTTGAAGAAGGACGGGCAGACGACGCTGACGCCGATGTTCGCTTCCGCCAGCTCGTTGTGCAGCGTCTCCGACAGCGACACGACGGCCGCCTTGGTGGCGTTGTAGCTGCTCATCATGGGCACATCGAGCAGGCCCGCCATGGAGGCGACGTTGACGAAGTGCCCGCGGCCCTGCCGCCGGAAGACGGGGGTGAACACCTTGCAGCCCCGCACCACGCCCAGCAGGTTGATGTCGATGATCCACCGCCAGTCGTCTATCGAGACGTCCTCGATGGCGCCCGCCTGGGCGACGCCCGCGTTGTTCACCACCACGTCCACGCCGCCCCAGCGCGTGTTCAGCTCCTCCGCGGCGGCGCGCAGGTCCTCCTCGCGCGTCACGTCACAGCGCAGGTAGTGCGCGTCGCCTCCGAACCCGCGGAGCGCCGACAGGGTCTCCCCGCCCCGGGTGTCGTTGAGGTCGGCGATGCAGACCTTCCACCCCGCGCGGGCGAAGCGCAGGGCCATCGCCTTGCCAAGGCCGCTGGCACCACCGGTGATGAAGATGCGTTGGTGGGTCATGGGCTCAGCTCCGGGAGTAGCCGCGCTTGGACAGCTCGATGCGGGCGATGAGGCCCTTGTGCACCTCGTCCGGGCCGTCCGCGAGGCGCAGGGTGCGCGCCTGGGCGAAGAAGCCCGCCAGCATCGTGTCCTGCGACACGCCGGCGCCGCCGTGAATCTGGATGGCGTCGTCCACCACCTTCTGGAGCACGCTGGGGGCGGCGACCTTGATGGCGGAAATCTCGGTCATCGCGCCCAGGGCGCCGACCTCGTCCATCTTCCAGGCGGCATAGAGCGTCAGGAGCCGCGCCTGGTCGATGGCGACGCGCGCCTCGGCGACGCGCTCGCGGTTGCCGCCCAGGTTGAGGAGCTGCTTGCCGAAGGCGGTGCGCTTCATGCCCCGGTCAATCATCAGCTCCAGCGCCTTCTCCGCCGCGCCGAGGCAGCGCATGCAGTGGTGGATGCGGCCGGGGCCGAGCCGCCCCTGGGCAATCTCGAAGCCCATGCCCGGCCCGGAGATGATGTTGCTGACCGGCACGCGCACGTTGTCGAAGGACACCTCGCCATGGCCGTGCGGGGCGTCGTAGTCGCCGAACACGGGCAGCATGCGGCGGATGTTCACGCCCCTGGCGTCCATGGGCACCAGCACCATGGAGTGCTGGTGGTGGCGGTCACCCCCGGTATCGGGCGTGCGGGCCATGAAGATGATGACCTTCGCCTTCGGGTGGCCCAGGCCGCTGGACCACCACTTGCTCCCGTTGAGGACGACCTCGTTGCCCTCGACGACGGCCGTGGCCTGCATGTTGGTGGCGTCCGAGGAGGCCACCTCCGGCTCCGTCATGCAGAACACCGAGCGGATTTCGCCCGCGAGCAGCGGCTTGAGCCAGCGCTCCTTCTGCTCGTCGGAGCCGTACTTCCAGAGCACCTCCATGTTGCCGGTGTCCGGGGCGTTGCAGTTGAAGACCTCGGGGGCGATGAAGCTGCGGCCCATCTCCTCGGCCAGCGGCGCGTACTCCAGGACGCTGAGGCCGGCGCCGAGCTTCGGGTCGGGGAGGAAGAGGTTCCACAGCCCTTCCGCCTTCGCGCGGGCCTTCAGCTCCTCCATCACCGCCGGCACCTTCCACGTCTTCCAGTCGCCGCCGTGGCAGGTGGAGACGACCTCGTCGCGGTAGCGGGCCTCGACCGGGTCGATGTGCTCGCGCATGAACCGCTGGATGCGCTCCAGGTAGTCCTTGGTTCGGGCGCTCGGTTCGAAGTCCATCGCGGGTCCTCCTGGAGGTGGGTGGAGGCATCCTGCGCATCCCCCGCTTGATGCATCCAGTGAATGTTGGTCATGTGTTCCCATGAACCCAGTTCAGGATTCCGCCCGGCTGGCGAGGATGGACCTCAACCTCTTCCGGGTGTTCGACGTCGTCCTCCGGGAGCGGAACCTCACCCGGGCCGCGGAGGTGCTCTTCCTCAGCCAGTCGGCGGTGAGCCATGCGCTCGCCCGCCTGAGAGATCAGCTCGGCGAGCCGCTCTTCGTGCGCGAGGGACGCGGGGTGGCGCCCACGCCGTTCGCGGAGCGGCTGGCGCCGGAGATTCGCGAGGCGCTGTCCCTGCTGGAAGGCGCGGTCCACCACACCCGGGGCTTCGACCCCCGGCGGGACGTGGGCAACTTCACCGTGGCGATGAACGACGTGCTGGAGCCGTCCATCCTCCCGCACCTCGTCTCGCGCCTGCGGGAGCGTGCTCCGGAGGCGCGCGTCACCAGCGTCCGGCTGGACCGGGCGCGGCTGGAGCGGGACCTCGCGTCGGGGCGGCTGGACCTGTCCATCGACGTGGAGCAGCCGACGGGCGCGGACCTGCGGCATGCCCCGCTGCTGCGGGACACCTTCTGCGTGGTGAGCCGGCGGCGGCGCCGGCTGGACGTGGCGGCGTACATGGCCGCCCAGCACGTCACCGTGTCCTCGCGCCGCACGGGGCTGGCCGTGGAGGACCTTGTGCTCAGCCGGCTGGGCTACCAGCGTGACGTCACGGTGCGCTGCCAGCACTACGAGGCCGCCTTCCACATCGTCTCCGGCTCCGACCTGCTCCTCACCATGCCCCGGCGTCGCGCGGAGGCGCTGCACGCGCTGCTGGGCAACCACGTCCTGCCCATGCCGCTGGCACTTCCACCGCTGGAGCTGCACCTCTACTGGCACCGGCAGACGGACTCGGAGCCGCGCAACCGGTGGCTTCGCGAGGAATTGCTGTCGCTCGCCGCGGCGCTGGTCTCGGGGGCGAGGTAGGACTCCGGGCCCGGTGGGTGGGGCACGCGTACCCCGGGACGCACCTGAAGCGGCAACCCGTTTGGAAGCGGGGCTCCGTAGAATGGGCTTCACGGCGCGGGGGCCACAGACTTCCCGCGCCCCCGCACCCAGGCGAGGATTCTGTTCATGAGCGGACGCGTGAATCTGTTGGTGCCCGGGGTCCGGGCCAATCCCTATCCGACGTATGCCGAGCTGCGCCGGAACCCCGTGTGCCAGGTGGACCCGGGCGGCTATTGGGTCCTCACCCGGTACGACGACGTGGTGGCGGCCTTCAAGAATCCGCAGGTGTTCTCCAACATCGGCATGCGCGTGGCGACGAAGCCGGCATGGCTGGGGCACAACCCGTTCGCGGACTCGATGATTGGCATGGACCCGCCGAACCACACGCGGCTGCGGACCCTGGTCAACCGTGCCTTCGGCCCGCCGACACTGGCCCGACTGGAGCCGCGTGTCCGCGCCTTCGCGGAGGGCATCGTCGCCCGTCTTCCCGAGGGCCAGCCGGTGGACATCGTGGACGGGCTCTGCCTGCCGCTGCCCGCCAGCGTCATCGGCGAGCTCATCGGCCTGGACCCCACGCAGCACCACCTCTTCAAGCGCTGGGCGGATGACCTCACCAGCATCACCGCCATCGGCCCCAAGCCCGAGCGCGAGACGCCGCGCATGGAGGAGATTCGCGCCACGGTGCGCGAGACGGAGCAGTACATGGGCCAGGTGCTGGCCAGCCGCCGCCTGGAGCCTCGCGACGACCTGGTGACGGACCTCCTCAACGCGCGCGTGGACGGAGAGGCCCTCACGGACGCGGAGTTGATGAACTTCATGTTCCTGCTGCTGGTGGCCGGGCTGGAGACGACCATCCACCTGATGAGCCACGCGATGCGCATCCTGATGGAGCGGCCGGACCTGGTGGCGCGCCTCAAGGCAGAGCCCTCGCGCATTCCCCGCTTCGTGGAGGAGGTGCTGCGCTACGAGCCGCCGGTGCAGGCCATCATGCGCGTCACCACCGCCGACACGGAGATTCGCGGCGTGACGATTCCGAAGGGCTCTCCGGTGGCGCTGATGATTGGAGCGGCCAACCGCGACGAGACGCACTTCCCCGGGGCGGAGACGTTCGACATGGACCGCGAGGGGACGAACAACCTGCCCTTCGGGCACGGCGTCCACTTCTGCCTGGGGGCGCCGCTCGCGAGAATGGAGGCGCGGTTCGGCCTGGAGGCCCTGCTGGCGCGCTTCTCCCGCTTCACCCCGGCCGGGCCGCTGGAGTGGAACCGGTCCATGACGGTGCGCGGCCCCGTGCGGATGCCCGTCGTGGCCCACGCGGACTGAGGCGGTCCGGGGCCACCGGCCCGGGACTCAGGCAGGGGCAGGGGTGGACGCGGCGGGTCCTCGCTGGTGCCGGATGGCCAGCAGCAGGGCCCCCAGTCCGAAGCACATGGTGGCCAGGGCGATGAGCCCGCCCAGGATGGGCACCCGCCTGGCGAGCGTCAGCAGGACGATGCCCACCAGCAGCGCGAGGATGACCGAGGCGCCCCGCTTCCCGAAGCGCTCCAGCAGCCACCGGCCGATGAGCAGCCCCACCACCGGGAAGCTCGTCAGCAGCGCCAGCACGTAGAGCGCCAGTGCGAACACCCCCAACCACCAGCCGCCCACCACCAGCCCCAGCACGAAGAGCGCGCCGGCGAGGAGGGGAGTGACCACGAAGACCACGGCCCCCCAGCCCAGGCTCCTCCACGGTTGCTCGCGCAGCTCCGCCGGCGCGCGTGCCGCGAGCCGGGGCGCCAGCAACGCGAGCAGCAGTCCCAACGCGAACAGGCCGACGATGGAGCGTCCCCAGAGATAGAGGAAGCCCAGCACGCCTCCTCCCCCGTCGCGCTCCTCGTAGGGCAGCCGCTCCACGCGGCCCGCGACAGCCTCGGGGGGAACCTGGGCCTCGCTCTGGGCGGTGAAGCGCAGGTCTCCGCCGACGCGCGCGCCCTCGGCCAGCCGGAGCGTGACGACCTCGGCGCTCACGCTGCCGCTCACCGGAGCCCCCAGCGTGAGCGACTGCGCCGAGGCCCGCACGTCGCCCCCCACCGGGGCCTGGACCCTGACCTCGTTGCCCGCGACGAGCAGGTCTCCGGGGATGTTCGTGCCCGGCATCAGGCCCACCTGGTTGCCAAAAATCAGGGCGTCCTTGCCCACCGCGGCCGTCAGCGTGAGGTCCCCGGTGGCGCTCCGGAGGCTGCCCCGCACCGGGCCCGCCACCGTCGTCTCCATGGCACCGGAGAGCAAATCACCCTCGACGGTGCCTCGCATGTCGAGCCGCCGCGCCGCCGCCACCACGTCCCCGCGCACCGTGCCCTGGATGACCACCTCGCGGCCGAAGGCATAGAGGTCATCGTTGATGACCTCCTGCGGGCCCACCGTCACCACGTCGCCGGTGCGCAGCTCCGCGGCCCTCGAGATTCTGGGGAACACCGCGCACAGGATGAACACGAGCAGCATCCAGGCCCTCGGGTGCCGGGCCCTCCAATGGGACTGGGTGGACCTGAACCTGGACATGGCGCCCTCCTGTGCTGGTGCCCCTCAAGGCACCGCTGGGCACGCCCGGCTCCGGGAACAAGCGGCAGAGGACGGCGCGCCCTTCCAGCGCCTCCCCTCACCGTCGGGGGAGGCGCCAGGAAGCAGGCGCCACCTCGCTCACGCCTCGATGTCGAACGCGAGCGAGGTCCGCTCGCCGGGAGGTACGTGCAGCAGCCCCTGTCCGGTGGCCAGCGCACCCGCGGCGGCCGTCCACGGCTCCACGCAGATGAAGTCCTTCCCCTTGAACGTCCACACGACGAGCAGGCGGAACTCCGGGCTCCAGGACAGGCGCACCGGCCGGCTCCCCGGCCCGCGCTCCAGCCGCGTCCCGGGCCCCGAGTGGTTCCTCAGGTGCAGGTCCACCTCGTCCTCGGTGAAGTCGAAGCCGGTAAAGGGCACCTCGCGCTTGAGCCGGTTGTCCCAGGCGTGCGTGGCATCCGTCTCCACGCGCGTCTGGAGCTTCATTTCCTCCGGCACCCGGAAGTAGGGGTGGAAGCCCAGGTGCAGCGGCATCGGCCGGTGGTCCTGGTTCTGCACGTCGAAGCCCAGCGTCAGCCGCGTGCCCACCAGCGAGAAGGTGAGCTGCGCGTCGAACTTCCAGGGGAAGTGGCGCCGCGTCTCCACGTTGGAAGACAGCCCCACCACCAGCAGGGAGTCCTCCGACTGCCGCACCTTCCACGGCATCCTCCGCGCGAAGCCGTGCTGCGGCAATGTGTACAGCTCGCGGTCCGCCGGGTACGTGTCTCCCGGCAGCGGACCCGCGTTGGGGAAGAGCACGGGGATGCCGCCGCGCACGTTCTTCGCCGGGTCGGCGACGGTGGCCTCGTCGAGGTAGAGCACCTCGTCGCCGTCCACCGTCATCCGGGTGACGAGGGCGCCGCGCGAGGGAATGACCTCCACGCGGCATCCGCCGTCCACCAGCGCGTACGTGTCCAGGCCCGCGATGCCGGCGAATGGACCGCTCATGGGCGTCTCAGATGGCCCCTTCGTGCGGGTCGTTGTCCATGAAGGGGTAGGGCACCTTCACGGGCGGCACGAAGTTCTCCTTGATGGTGCGGGGGCTCGTCCAGCGCGTCAGGTTGAGCGCGGAGCCCGCCTTGTCGTTGGTGCCGGACGCGCGCGAGCCGCCGAAGGGCTGCTGGCCCACCACCGCGCCCGTGGGCTTGTCGTTGATGTAGAAGTTGCCCGCCGCGTGGCGCAGCTCCGTCAGCGCCGTGTCGATGGCCTTCCTGTCCCGCGCGAACACCGCGCCGGTGAGGGCGTAGGCGGCGGCCTGGTCGACCTCGCGCAGCGTCTCCACGTACTTCGCGTCCGGGTAGACGTGCAGGCCCACCACGGGCGCGAAGATTTCCTCGCGGAGGATGCGGTGGCGCGGGTCGGCGAGCTGCACCAGCGTGGGCTTCACGAACCAGCCCTCCTTCCGGTCCGTCTCACCGCCGGCCACGATGGAGGCCTGGTTGTCGTTCTTCGCCAGGTCGATGTAGCCCGACGTCTTCTTGAAGGACTTCTCGTCGATGACGGCGCCCATGAAGTTGCGGAAGTCCGTCACGTCGCCCATGCGAATCTCGGCGATGAGCGCCTGGAGGCGGGGCTTGAGCTTCGGCCACAGGGACTCGGGGACGAAGATGCGGCTGGGCGCGGAGCACTTCTGGCCCTGGTACTCGAAGCCGCCGCGGACGATGGCCACCGCGAGCGCTTCGATGTCATCCGCCGCGGACGCGTGGGCGACGATGAAGTCCTTGCCGCCCGTCTCACCCACCAGCCGGGGGTACTGCTTGTACCTGGAGATGTTCTCGCCCACCGTCTTCCACATCGAGTTGAACGTGGGCGTGGAGCCGGTGAAGTGGATGCCGCCCAGGTGCGGGCTGGCCAGCACGGGGTTGCCCACCGTGGGGCCGTCACCGGGCAGCATGTTGATGACGCCGTCGGGCAGCCCCGCCTCGCGCAGCAGCTCCATGATGTACCAGGCGCTGTAGGCGGCGGTGTTGGACGGCTTGAAGAGCACCACGTTGCCCATCAGCGCCGGCGCGACGGCCAGGTTCATGGCGATGGACGTGAAGTTGAAGGGCGCCACCGCGAAGACGAAGCCGTCCAGCGGGCGGTAGTCCGTCATGTTCCACGTCTGCGGCGCGTTCTCCGGCTGCGTGGCGAGAATCTGCTCGGCGAAGTGGACGTTGTAGCGCAGGAAGTCCACCGCCTCGCACGTGGCGTCAATCTCCGCCTGGTGGGCCGTCTTGGACTGACCCAGCATGGTGGCGGCGTTCATGATGGGGCGGTAGCGGGTGGACAGCAGCTCCGCGGCGCGCAGGAAGATGGCGGCGCGCGACTGGAACGGCATGCGCGCCCAGTCCTCCTTGACGGAGAGCGCGTTCTGGATGGCCAGCTCCACGTGGGTGGCGTCGGCCTCGTGCAGCGTGGCCAGCACGTGCGAGTGCTTGTGCGGCATGCGCACGGTGTCCGTCTTGCCGGTACGCACGTGCTTGCCGCCGATGAGGACGGGAATCTCGATCTGCTCGCCGCTCATGCGCTTGAGCGTGGCCTGCAGCTCACGGCGCTCGGGCGTGCTGGGCGCGTAGGAGAGGACGGGCTCGTTCTTCGGAGCCGGGACGCGGGTAATGGCGTTGATCACGCGGAATGACCTCGGGGTTGAGGGCGGAAACGAAGGGCGGCGGAGCATAACCAACCGGCCCGGTCTCGGCAGCCGGGAAGCGAGGACTGTCCCACCAGTGAACCCTTTGATTTCCCGGGACTTCCCTGTCGTCCGGGTGACATTGACCCGATGACTCGGTGCGCGGCTACGATGTGGGCCATGCGCGTCCTCCCCCGGAGTCCCGAAGCGCCGTCTTCCCCCGGTCTCTCCGCGTTGGAGGATGTGATTCGAAGGGACCTCGAGCGGCTGGAATACCCCAAGCGCCCCTGGGTGCTGCCGCGCTGCACGCGGGCCGGCCAGCCCGTGCTGGACGTGCTCATCATCGGTGGCGGACAGAGCGGGCTCACCGCCGCCTTCGGGCTGATGCGCGAGCGCGTCACCAACCTGCTCGTGGTGGACGACAGCGAGCCGGACCTCGCCGGGCCCTGGAAGACGTTCGCGCGCATGCACACGCTGCGCACGCCCAAGCATCTCACCGGTCCGGACCTCAACCTCCCCAACCTCTGCTTCCAGTCCTGGTACGAGGCCCAGCACGGCGAGGGCTCCTGGGATTCCGTGGGACTCATCCCCAAGGAGATGTGGGCGGACTACATCAACTGGTACCGCCGCACGCTGGACATCCCCGTGCGCTGCCGCACCCGCGTGGGCGCGCTGACGTGGAGCCCGGAGGAGGAGTGCTTCATCGCCCCCTTCCACCACACCCGTGACGGGGATGCCGGGGTGCTGTACGCGCGCAAGGTGGTGCTGGCCACCGGCATCGACGGCTCGGGCCGCTGGGAGGTGCCGTCCGTGGTGGCGGACCTGCCGCGCGAGCTGTACGCCCACACGCGCGACGACATCGACTTCGAGGCGCTGCGGGGCCGGAGCGTGGGCGTGCTGGGCGCGGGCGCCTCCGCCTTCGACAACGCGTCCGTGGCGCTGGAGCACGGCGCTTCCGAGGTGCGCCTCTTCTACCGGCGCAAGACGCTGCCCACCGTCAACCCGTACCGCTGGGCGGAGTTCGTGGGCTTCCTCAAGCACCACGCGGACCTGCCGGACGCGGACAAGTGGCGCTTCATCCACCGCATCATCGAGATGGGGCAGCTCCCGCCCGCGGACACGTACCGCCGCGCCAAGGCCTTCCCCCAGTTCCACCTGCATGGCGAGAGCCCGTGGCTGGCCGCGGAGGAGGTGGGCGGCAAGGCCCGCGTCACCACGCCGCATGGCCAGTTCACCTTCGACAAGCTCATCGTCGGCAGCGGCACGGTGACGGATTTGTCCCTGCGCCCGGAGCTGGCGCGCCTGTACGAGGACATCGCGCTGTGGAAGGACCGCTTCACGCCGCCCCAGGGCCAGGAGCACGCGGACCTCTCGCGCCACCCATACCTGGGCGCCCACTTCGAGCTGCAGGAGAAGCACCCGGGCCGCGCGCCGTACCTGTCGTCCATCTTCAACTTCACCTTCGGCTGCCTGCTGTCGCTGGGCTTCGGCGGAGCCAGCATCTCCGGGATGAAGTACGGCCTGCCCCGGCTGGTGGGCGGAGTGACGCGGCAGCTCTTCCTGGATGACCGGGACGCGTTCTTCGAGTCCCTGGAACGCTACGACGAGAAGGAATTCGAGCCATGAGCAGTGGTGAGGACTTCGTGCTGAAGAGCCGGCGCGTCCTCGCGCCGGAGGGCCTTCGCGAGGCGGCGGTGGTGGTGCGGGAGGGCCGGGTGGCCGCGGTGGTGGCTCCCTCGGACATTCCCGCCGGCCTGCCGGTGACGGACGTGGGCGACCGGGTGGTGATGCCCGGCGTGGTGGACAGCCACGCCCACATCAACGAGCCCGGCCGCACCGAGTGGGAGGGCTTCGAGACGGCCACGCGCGCGGCGGCGGCCGGCGGCATCACCACGGTGGTGGACATGCCGCTCAACTCGCTGCCGCCCACCACCACGCTGGACGCGCTCCTCCTCAAGGCCCGCACGGCCTGGAGCCGCTGCCACGTGGACCATGCCTTCTGGGGCGGCGTCATTCCCGGCAACGCGGACGAGCTGGAGCGGCTCATCGACGCGGGCATCGCCGGCTTCAAGTGCTTCCTGTGTCCGTCCGGCGTGGACGAGTTTCCACCCGCGGACCGCGCGGTGCTCGACGTGGCCATGCCGATTCTGGCGCGGCGGGGCGTGCCGCTCATCGTCCACGCGGAGCTGGAGTCCCCGGTGGAGGGCGGCGCGGGCACCAATCCGCGCACGTACCGGGGCTACCTGGAGTCCCGGCCGAAGCGCTGGGAGGACGACGCCATCCGGATGATGGTGGAGCTGGCGCGCGAGCACCGCTGCCGGGTGCACATCGTCCACCTGTCCTCGGCGGACGCGCTGCCCGTGCTGCGCGAGGCCCGCCGCGAGGGCCTGCCCGTGTCCGTGGAGACGTGCCCGCACTACCTCTCCTTCACGGCGGAGGAGATTGAGGACGGCGCCACCCACTTCAAGTGCGCGCCGCCCATCCGCGAGGCGGAGAACCGCGAGCGGCTGTGGGCCGGGCTGGCGCAGGGGGACATCGAATTGGTGGTGTCGGACCACTCGCCCTGTACGCCGGCCCTGAAGCACCTGGACCGCGGGGACTTCGGCGCTGCGTGGGGCGGCATTGCGTCCCTGCAGCTCAGCCTGCCGGCGGTGTGGACGGAGGCGCGCCGGCGCGGACACGGCCTGGAGTCGCTCGTCCGCTGGATGTGCGAGGCCCCGGCGCGGCTGGTGGGCTTGTATGGCGTGAAGGGCACGCTGTCTCCCGGCGCGGACGCGGACCTGGTGGTCTTCGACCCCGAGGCGTCCTTCACCGTGGAGCCCACTCGCCTGCTCCACCGCCATCCGATTACACCCTACGCGGGCCGCACGCTCACGGGCGTGGTGGAGATGACGTTCCTGCGCGGGGCGAAGGTCTACGAGCGCGGCCAGCCGTTGCCGCGCCCGGTGGGAAGATGGGTGCGCCGCCCCGTCGCGGCGCGCGTCGCTGCCTGAAGCACCTGGAGAGAGAACACACACCATGCATGCACCCGAAGAGGGAAAGCTGCGCGTAGGATTCACGGAGCTCATCGACCTCGTGGCGGAGAACGTGGGTGGCCGCGCCCTGCTGGCCAGCGACGAGTTCTTCGCGGCCAAGGAGAACCTCCTGAAGCCCGGCCGGGGCGTCTTCATCCCCGGCAAGTACACCGAGCAGGGCAAGTGGATGGACGGCTGGGAGTCGCGCCGCAAGCGTGTGCCGGGCCATGACTGGTGCATCCTCCAGCTCGGCCTGCCGGGCGTGGTGCGCGGCGTGGACATCGACACCAACCACTTCCTCGGCAACTTCCCCGAGTACGCCTCGGTGGACGCGCTGGAGGTGGAGGGCTCGCCCTCGCCCGAGTCGCTGGTGGACGCGAAGTGGACACGCATCCTCCCGCAGCTCCGGCTGCAGGGCGGCTCGCGCAACCTCTTCCCCATCGCCAGCGAGCAGCGCTGGACGCACCTGCGCCTCAACATCTACCCGGACGGCGGCGTGGCGCGCTTCCGCGTGCACGGCGAGGTGCGGCCGGACTTCGAGCGCCTCACGCGCGCGGGCGGGACGGTGGACCTGGCGGCGGCGGAGAATGGCGGCACGGTGGTGGCGTGCAACGACGCCTTCTTCGGCCCCAAGGACAACCTCATCCTCCCGGGCCGCGCCGCCAACATGGGCGAGGGCTGGGAGACGCGGCGCAAGCGCGTGCTGCCGGGCTTCGACTGGATTGTGGTGAAGCTCGCCGTGCCGGGCACCGTGCAGAAGGTGGAGGTGGACACCGCGCACTACAAGGGCAACTTCCCCGAGTCGGCCTCCATCGAGGGCTGCTACCTGCGCGAGCCGGTGGTGGACTTCGCCAACGCGCACGACATCACGTGGACGGAGCTGCTGCCGCGCACGAAGCTGCAGGCGGACCACCGGCACTTCTACGAGTCCGAGCTGCGCGCCCAGGGGCCCTTCACCCACGTGCGCCTGCGCATCTACCCCGACGGCGGCGTCAGCCGGCTGCGGGTCCACGGGCGGCCGGCATGAGCGGGCTGGAACGGCTCAACAGGATGTTGTCCGCGGACGCCCGCGCGGAGCTGCTGCGCTGCTGCGGCTCCTCGCGCTGGGCGGACGGCATGGTCCGCGCGCGGCCCTTCCGCGACGCGGAGCACCTGTTCTCCGAGGCCGCGTGGCTCTGGGAGCAGACGGGCCCGGAGGACTGGCACGAGGCCTTCAAGCACCACCCCCGCATCGGCGACGTGTCGCAGCTCCGGGCGAAGTTCGCCTCCACCGCCACCTGGTCCTCGCAGGAGCAGGGTGGGGTGGTGGGCGCGGACGAGGCCGTGCTGCAAGGGCTGGCCGACGGCAACGCCGAGTACGAGCGGCGGTTCGGCTTCATCTTCCTCGTGTGCGCCACGGGGAAGAGCGCGGCGGAGATGCTGGGGCTCTTGCGCGCCCGGCTGGACAATCCGCTCGACGAGGAGCTGCGCATCGCCGCCGGGGAGCAGGCGAAAATCACCCGCATCCGACTGGAGAAGCTGCTGGCGCCATGAGCACCCTGTCCACCCACGTCCTCGACACCCACCGGGGCCGCCCGGCCGCCGGAGTCCCCATCACCCTGGAGGTCCAGGCTCACGACGGGGCCTGGAAGGAGCTGGCGCGCGGCATCACCAACGACGACGGGCGCGTGCGCGACTTCCTGCCCGCGGGCTCCCGCGTGGAGCCGGGCGTCTACCGGATGGCCTTCGATACGGGGGCGTACTTCCGGGCGCTCGGCGTGAAGGGCTTCTACCCGTCCGTGACGGTGGTGTTCGAGCTGGCGGCGCCGGACGAGCACTACCACGTCCCGCTGCTGCTGAGCCCCTTCGGGTATTCCACCTACCGGGGGAGCTGAGCGCCCGCCGCGTGTCTCAGGCCTTGCCGATGGCGTGGGCGGTGGGGCCCTCGCCGTCGCGCCGCAGCAGCTTGTGCAGCTCCGCGATGAGCACGGGCGGCTTCACCGGCTTGACGAGGTACGCGTCCGGCTGCCCCTCGTCCGGGGTGACGCCCTCGCGGGGCGCGTAGCCGCTGACGAAGGCGACGGGGATGTGTTTCAGCGAGGGCTCGGCGCGGAAGCGGCGGCACAGCTCGTACCCGTCCATGCCGTCCATGTTCACGTCGGACAGGAGCACGTCGGGCGGCTGGGCCAGGGCCTGCTTCAGGCCGGACTCGCCGTCGGCTGCCGTGGTGCAGTCGAACTCGCCGGACAGCAGCAGGCGCAGCGTCTCGCGCATGGTCCAGGAGTTCTCGACGATGAGAACCTTCGGCTTCACGGCACACCGACTCCCTGGGTCGGGAGGCCTCCGGCTTGGTCCGGTGCTCCCTCCACGTTGTGTTGAGCCCCCAGCATCACCGCCCCGCGCACGCGCGGCAAGGGGTCCGCATCACCCCTGGTCGAGGCAGGCAGGCCCCTCGGGCTTGTTTCCGGCCCCGGGGATGGCCCGTGAACGGCCCTACTCCTCGGGTGGGGGATTCACAAGTCCCCGGCGGGACACCTCGGAGTTCGGCTCCTCGTCGCCGCGGGCCTCGCGCTCGGGGACCTGCTCCGTGGTCCACTCCTCGCCGCGCTCCACCCGCGCCTCCCAGGCGGTGTCGTCGGTGGGGCCGGGGTTGACGTCGCGCTCCTTCGCCAGCCGCCGGGCCGTCTCGGCCGCGCCGCGGTCCTGGGCATCCTCCACCTGCCCCCGGTTGCGCGGCTGGAAGTTCCTGGTGTTGCCCGCCATGGTGGTGTCGCCTCCGTGCGTACCTCGCCTGCCCGACTCAAGTTCGGAAGCGGCGGCGCACCGGGCAACCGACGCCCGGCGGGGGGACCTCCATGGAGGGCTAGCGCGCCCGGGGAGGGACCTGGCTCGCCAGCGTCGCGCCGCCCCTCGCCAGGTCTCCCACCAGGGCTCCCAGTCCGGCAGTGGGT
This sequence comes from Myxococcus sp. RHSTA-1-4, assembly GCF_020037125.1. Classification (GTDB taxonomy): domain Bacteria; phylum Myxococcota; class Myxococcia; order Myxococcales; family Myxococcaceae; genus Myxococcus. The sequence goes on along the minus strand of NZ_JAIQDG010000040.1, from coordinate 57,853 downwards.
GTGGCGATGCGGCAGGCCGCGCCGCCGTGCACCAGGCCCACCACCCGCATGCTCGAATCCACCAGCGGCGCACCGGAGTCGCCCGGACGGCCTCGCATCGTGGTGAAGAGGGCGGCCGGTACGCCCGGCAGCGACGGGCACCGGCCCAGCCGCTCCAGCAGGGCCTCCTGCGGCTCGCCCGGGCGGTCGTTCCGGCCGGCGAACACGAGCGCCTCACCGGGAGTGGGCAGCCCTTCCGAGACCTTCAGCGGCCGCACTTGCGCTCGGGCGTCCAGCCGGATGACGGCCACGTCGCGGCCCCGGTCCACGTGGATGTAGGTGCCACCCAGCCGCCGGCCGTCCAGGAAGGACATGTCCACCCGGGTGTCGTCGGGCTGGACGCAGTGGGCCGCCGTGAGGGCGTGCCTGCCGTCTTCCACCACCACCCCGGCACAGTGGCCGGGCTCCAGCGTCACCGTGGCGGCGGCCACGTCCTCCACGCCGGGAGGCCCCTCCTCCGAGCCCTGACAGGCCGCCAGCACCGCCATGCCCAGCGCTCCCGCGCACGCCAGCCACTTCCTCGAGCCCCCGCGCATCGTCCACCTCCCGCGCCTGGACGTGGCCCCCTGGCCGGCGTCCTCGCGAGGAAGGATGTGCACCCACCCGGCGGGCCCCTCAGGCAGGGCCGCCGGGCAGCCACACAGCCGGGGCTCGCTCTGGCCGACGCTCGCCGTGACGGCCCTGACTCAGGTCCACTGTTACCCGCATGGGTACCTTCGAACGTGCCCGTACCGTGGAAACGTGATATTCCATCGACCTCTGGATTTCGCTGACCCTCAGAGCCCCCTACCATCCCTGTGAGCGACGAGGAGAAGACAACCGTCCTGGACGAGCGCAGCCGTCCTCCAAGCTCGTGGGGGGACCGCATCCGCACGCCCATCACCCTACCGGGGGCTCGCGCCGGAGAGCGCCGCTCGCTGGAGCCGGGCATGGTGGTGACGGGGCGCTACCAGGTGGAGGGGCTGCTGGGTGAGGGCGGCATGGGCCGCATCTGGCTGGCGTCGGACCTGCACGAGCACCGGCGGGTGGCGCTGAAGGAGATGCAGGTCCCCGCGGGGCTGACGGCGGCGAAGACGGAGGAGCTGGTGCTGATGTTCCGGCACGAGTTCTTCGCGATGAAGAAGCTGCAGCACCCCGGCACGCTGAAGGTGTTCGACTGGGGCATGACGGAGGCCGGCAACCGCTTCATCACCATGGAGGTGGTGGACGGGACGGACCTGAGCACGCTGGCGCGTGAGAAGCCGCTGGACACGCGCACGTTGTACCGGGTGCTCATCCAGATGGCGCAGGTGCTGGCCTTCCTGCACTCGCGGCTGTACGTCCACTGCGACATCAAGGCCAGCAACGTGCGCATCACCCGCTCCGGCGCGGTGAAGCTGATGGACTTCGGGGTGATGCACCAGCTCGGCACGCCCAGCCCCGGCCGGCTCAAGGGCACGCTGGAGTACCTCGCTCCGGAGTGGCAGCGCGGCGCCAGCATCGACGGGCGCGCGGACCTGTACTCGCTGGGGGTGATGGCCTACTACCTCGTCACCGGCCGGCTGCCCTTCAAGCGCAACACGCCGGCGGCCCTGCTGGCGGACCATCTGACGCGCCCGCCGCCACGGCCCTCGACGATTTGCCCCGTGGAGCCGCAGCTCGAGGAGCTGATTCTCCTGCTGCTGGCCAAGGACCCTCGCGAGCGTTTCCAGGACGCGGGCGAGCTGCTGGAGGCGCTGTGCCACGCCAGCGGCGAGCCGCTGCCCGAGGAGACGCTGTCGGCGCGCGCCAGCTACCTGCACGTGCCGGAGGTGGTGGGGCGCTCCACGGAGCTGGAAGCGCTGATGAACGGGCTGGCCGAGGCGGACTGGGCCCAGTCCCGGGCGATGCTCATCGGCGCTCCGGCGGGCGTGGGCAAGACGCGGCTGCTCCAGGAGTTCGAGCTGCAGGCGAAGCTGGCGGAGGTGCCCTTCGGGCGCGGGCAGTGCCGGGCCGAGGGACAGGCCCCCCTGACGCCGATTACGCAGGCGCTGCGCTGCCTCATCCCGCACACGCCGGTGGAGATGATGCAGCGGCTGTCTCCGAAGCTGGGGCGGCTGCTGCCGGGGCTGGGGGCGGAGGCGGGCGCGGTGCCTCCCCAGACGGTGGGCGAGGAGAAGCTGGCCTTCTTCGGCGCGCTGGCGGAGTGGGTGCAGGCGCTGGGGCGCCAGATGACGCTGGTGCTGTGCTTCGAGGACCTCCAGTGGGCGGACAGCGCCACGCTGGAGGTGCTCAACGTGCTCATCCGCACGCTGCACGGCACGCGCGGCATGGTGGTGGGCACGTTCCGCTCCGGCGAGCTGAGCCGGCTGAGCCTCGCCTTCCAGACGGTGGACGAGAAGCTCACCACGCGCATGGACCTGGAGCCGCTGACGGTCGAACACGTGCGCACGCTGGTGGAGCTGGCGCTGCCGGGGCTGGCGGTTCCCGAGGGTTTCGTGACGCGGCTGCACGCCACCACGGGGGGCAACGCCTTCTTCGCCACCGAGTGCCTGCGCGCGCTGGTGGAGGAGAACGCGCTCACGCGCGTGGGCGGCCGGTGGAGCGCGGCGGAGGGGCTGGACACGCGGCCCCTGCCCGCAAGCATCGAGGACGCGGTGCTGGCGCGCCTGGCCACGGCGCCTCCGGAGCAGGTGGCGCTGCTGCGGCGGCTGGCGCCCGCGGGGCGCAGCCTGGAATTGCCCCTGGTGCGCGCGCTGGCGGACCTGCCCGAGGTGGAGCTGTTCGCGGTGCTCGACGGCATCGTCGAGCGGCAGTTCCTCCAGGAGGCCGAGGGGCGCTACGTCTTCACGCACGACACCGTGCACCAGGCCGTCTACGACAGCACGCCGGAGCCCGAGCGGCGGGTGGCGCACGGGCGGGTGGCGCTGGCGCTGCAGACGCTGCACTCGCAGCGGCCGGACCTGTCGCGCACGGTGGGCTGGCACTACCTGCGCTCGTCGGAGCCGGAGCTGGCCATCGGCCCGCTGCTGGACGCGGGGCGGGCGGCGATTGAAGCCCAGGCGCTGCTGGAGGCCACGCTCCTCTTGAAGGAGGCGGCGGCGCTGCTGGAGGCCGCGCCGGACTTCCCGGGACGAGACAGGCTGCTCTTGCGCATCTGGGTGACCATCGTGGAGGTGGGCTACTCGAGCGACCCGCCCACCTCGCTGGCCTTCGCGGAGAAGCTCTTCGCGCACTGGGCGGCCGGGGTGGACCTGGTGGCGGGGCAGCGGCAGGCGCTGGCGGAGCTGGAGGCGGCGTGCTCGGCACCCGAGGCCGAGCGTCCCGCGCGGCTGCGGGAGCTGTTCCGCGAGCGCGAGGCGGATGCGTACGCGTCCGAAGCGGACGTGTTCTGGAAGCAGGCGGAGCTGCGAATCCTCCAGGGCATGGCGCTGGCCATCCTCGGGCGCACGGAGGACCTGGCGGCGCTGGTGGAGCGCGTGCGGACCGAGCAGCCGGAGGTGTCGCCGTACCGGGCCGCGACGCTGCTGTCTCCGGCGATGGTCTGCGCGTATACGGGCCGCTTCGCGGGCGTGCTGGAGACGCAGTTCGAGCAGCTCGCGCGCCTGCGCGGGATGCGCGAGGCCCTGGGGCGGCTGCCCCGTCGCCTGGCCTGGGCGCTGGGCATGGGCGGCTACATGATGAACATGACCCTGGCGCTGCGGGGCGAGCCGCTGGACGCGCAGGCCACGCGCGACGGGTACGCGGCGGCGGAGGCGCACGGGTTCTCGGACGTGCGCGCCTTCCACCTGTTCTCGGTGGTGACGCGCGCGGCCTTCACGGGCGATGGCTCGGCCTTCGTGCCGGCGTTCACGGAGAAGACGGACCTGGTGCGGCGGCTGGGCAGCCCCCGGCTGATGGAGCGCAACCTGGCCATCTTCACTCCGCCCTACTACCTGGAGCGCGGCGAGCACGAGCACGTGGCCGCGGTGGTGGCCCGCGCGGAGGCGCTGGCGCGGGTGCTGCCGGGAGACCGGTGGCTGCAGAGCCACCTGCTGGTGTACCAGGCGTGCCGCGACGTGCTCTTCGAGGACGCGGCGGCGGCGCGCCAGTCGCTGCCGAGGGCCCTGGCCGCGGCCCGCGAGGGGGGGCTGCGCATGGAGACGCTGCTGCGCGTCTACGAGTCGCGGTTCGAGCGCGAGCAGGGGAACATGCTGTCGGCGGGTGACGCGGCGGAGGCGGCGCTCGCACGGGCGACGGACCCGATGCTGGCCAACCCGTGGGATGAAATCCTCGCCCGCCGGGCCATGGCGGCGCTGTTGCCCGGAGAAGAGGGCACCATGCACCTGCGGCGCGCGCTGGCGCTGGCGGAGCTGACGGGCAACACCTTGCAGATGGGGCTGGTGCACCTGGCGCTCGCGGAGCGCGAGCCCCTGGGCGAGTCGGTGGCGGAGTTGACGACGGCGGAGGCCCTCTTCACCGAGGCACGCGCCACCGGCCTCCTGTCGCTGGCCACCTCCGTGCGAACCGCCCTCCAGCGGCGCGTGGGGGTCCTGCGGAGCGCGTGAGCGCGCGGACCCGCTTTCCGCTAGGGTGCCCGGATGACCCTCTTCGAGGGGCTCCCCGCATGAATCTCCTCGTCGAACTGGGCATCGCCGTCGCCGGCCTCGTGCTCGCCGTGGTGCTGCTGAGCCTCAACCTCTGGCGCGCCATCCTCTTCCTCTTCCCCGGCAGCGTCCGCGTGGAGCCCGAGGCCCCCTCGGACCAGATGGACCTTCCGCTGGAGCTTGGCCCGCTGGCCGCCCAGCTCCAGGCGCTCGGCTTCGTGGCGCTCGGCAGCCACGAGGAGAAGCCCCGCCTCCAGCGCGCCACCCGCTCCTATGACTGGGCCCACCCGGGGGAGCGCGTGTTCGCCACGCTCCATCTGGGGCAGGACGGCTCCCCCCGGCTCTACCTCCTCACCCCGGTGGCGCCCCGGGGCTTCGTCATCACCGCCGGCTACCGCCGCCCCGCCATCGAGCTTCCCGGCGTCTACCGTTCCGGTTCACTGGAAGACGCTTCCCCGGAGCGGCTGCTGCGTGCCCACCTCCGGCGCCTGGAGGGCTTCACCCCCACGGGCGATTTCACGTGGGAAGGCCGCGTGGAGGCCGGGCGTTCCTGGTACCAGGGGCTCGGACGCAAGGAGATTCGGCGACAGAACCTGCAGGGGTTGTTGTTGACCGTCATGGCGCTTGCCATCGTCGCCAGCGCCTTCCTGGGCCGGCGGCTGCCCTGACGACTCAGACCCACACGTCATCACGTCACGGCGTGCGTGCACCGCGCGTCTGTTGAGAGTAGGTAGACGACCACCATGAAGAGCGTGTCCAAGAACGAGGAGATCTACTTCCTTTCCGGCAAGCGCACCCCGTTCGGTACCTACGGGGGCAGCCTGAAGGAGCTCAGCGCCACCGACCTCGCCGTGGAGTCGGCGAAGGCCGCCCTCGCCCAGGCGAAGGTGTCGCCCGAGGATGTCCAGCACATCGTGTACGGCAACGTGGTGCAGACCAGCGCGGACGCCATCTACCTGCCGCGCCACGTGGGCCTGCGCACCGGCGTGCCCGTGCCGGTGCCCGCCCTGGGCGTCAACCGGCTGTGTGGCTCCGGCTTCCAGGCGTTCGTCACCGCGGCCGAGATGATGCTCACCGAGCAGGCGAGCTGCGTGCTGGCCGGCGGCACGGAGTCCATGAGCCAGGCGCCCCACGTCATCCGCGGCGCCCGCTGGGGCCTGCCGCTGGGCAAGGGGAACCTGGAGGACATGCTCTGGACGGCCCTCACCGACAGCTACACCGGCCAGGCCATGGCCCTCACCGCCGAGCAGCTCGCGGTGGACTACTCGCTCACGCAGGACCAGGTGGACGAGTACGCCGTCCTCACCCAGAAGCGCTTCGCCGCCGCGCAGGAGGCGGGCCGCTTCAACGACGAGATTGCCCCCGTCACCATCAAGGGCAGGAAGGGTGACACCGTCGTCTCCCGCGACGAGCACAACCGTCCGGAGACCACGGTGGAGGGGCTGCGCAAGCTGCCCAAGGTCTTCAAGAAGGACGGCGTGGTGCACGCGGGCGCGGCCAGCGGCATCTGCGACGGCGCGGGCTCCATGGTGATGGCCACGCGCGGGTTCGTGGAGAAGCACGGCCTGAAGCCCATCGCCCGGCTGGTCAACTGGGGCATCTCCGGGTGTGACCCGCGCATCATGGGCATTGGCCCGGCGCCGGCCATCCGCCAGCTGCTGGAGCGCGCGCAGTGCCAGCTGTCCGACGTGGACCTCTTCGAGGTCAACGAGGCCTTCGCGCCGCAGTACCTCGCGGTGGAGAAGGAGCTGGGCCTTCCCCGGGACAGGACCAACGTCAACGGCGGCGCGATTGCCGTGGGCCATCCGCTGGGCGCGTCCGGGGCTCGCATCACCACCACGCTGGTGTACGAGCTGAAGCGTCGTGGTGGCCGCTATGGTATCGGGTCCGCCTGCATCGGCGGCGGCCAGGGCATCGCGGTGCTGGTCGAGGCGCTCTGATGACGGCACAGGACTTCCAACCGGGACGCGAGATGAGCAACGAGGTGGACGCGAAGACGGCCCGTGAGCGGGCCAAGGCCATCGCCGAGCAGCGCCGCGCCGAGCGCCGCAACCGCAAGCGCAAGTGCGTGGTGTGTGGCGTGGAAGAGAGTGACAAGACGCCGCTCACCGCCCACCCCGAGGGCATCGGTCCCGCCTGCAAGGACGAGGTCGCGTGTCTGTCCCGCAAGGCCGCGGGCGCGAGGTGAAGTAGACGGCCCGTGCCCCGTGCACCCGGTGCGGGGCTGCGACCGCGCCCTGGCCGCCCTGGAAGGTGGGGCGGCCCGGGCCTTCTGTTCGACGGAGAACCGCCGGCCCCCCGAGGAGCCGGGTCCGCCAGGACTGGAATGTCGGCCCCGTTTCTTGATGGCGGAATCGTCTCGGGGTAAACGTCCAGAATCTCTGGTTTAGACGAGGGTCGGAATGGGCGTTATCAGCTTCACGGGAGTCAAGGTGTTCTCCACGACTCTGGCGCGTGACCGCGAGAACATGGGTGAGAACATCACCAAGTGGCTCAAGGAGAACCCCAACGTCGAAGTGGTGGACAGGGTGGTGACGCAGTCCTCCGACAAGGAGTTCCACTGTCTGACCATCACGCTCTTCTACCGCGCGAAGTCCTGAGCGGCCGCGCGAGGGCGGAAGAGCCGGCATTCGAGGGCGCTCTCCCTGGTGACGGGGATGGGCGCCCTTGTCGTTTGGGGTTGCGAAGCGGCGGGGGTTCCACCACCTTTGGGCGTCCCTTGAGCGGTGAGTGGGAGGAGTACTGAATGCGACCGATGCGCAGCTTCGGCGGCAGGGGTGGTGGTGGACTGCCCGGCCTGGAGACGATGGCGTCCAAGCTGGCGGTCGCGCTGGTGGCTGGCTCCGTGCTGTTCCACCTCACCAAGGGAGGGCAGGGCGGGCTGCTGCTGCTGCTGCCGGACGTCGTCCTCCGCCGGCTGCTGCTCTGGCAGCCGCTGACCTATGCCTTCATCGAGGCGAGCCCCCTCGGCATCATCTTCGGCGCCATCATCATCTGGTCGATTGGTGGCTACCTGGAGTCCATCTGGGGCGGCAAGCGCCTGCTGCTGGTGGGGTTGGGCATCACCGCGCTGGCGGGCGTCGTGACGGCGCTGCTGGCCATGGTGGTGCCCGGGGCGACGACGCAGGCGTACACCGGCGGCAACGTGATGACGACGGTGCTGTGGGTGGCGTACGGCCTGAGCATCGGGCGCGGTGAGACGAACTTCTGGGGCATCCCCCTGTCCGGCAACGCGCTGGCCGGCATCGGCGCGGGCTTCGTCGTGCTGTCGGCCGTCACCGCCGGCTGGCAGACGCAGGTGCCGGACCTGCTCGCGCTGGGCATGGTGTTCGCCTACGTGCGGGGTGTCAGCCCGCGCCGGCTGATGCTGCACTTCCAGCACTGGCGCCTGCAGCGCCAGCTCAAGGACCGTTCCAAGCACCTGCGCGTGGTGCCGAAGAACCCGAACCGTCCGGACCGGGACCAGTACCTGAACTGACCCCGGGCCTCGGAGTTCCGTCCCTGGAGGGCGGCCTCAGTGGGCCGCCTCGGGGTGTCCGTACTGCTTGAGCTTGCGGTAGAGCGTGGCCACGCCGATGTCGAGCTGTTCGGCGGTGCGCGCGCGGTTGCCGCCATTCTGCGCCAGCACCGCGAGGATGTACTCCTTCTCCATGTCCTCCAGCCGGCGCGGGTTGCCGGTGGGGACGAGGCTGGGCGGCGCGGCGCGGACCTCCTCGGGCAAATCCTCCCGCTCCACGCGCTGGCCCTCGCACAGGGCCACCGCGCGCTCCACCGCGTTGCCCAGCTCGCGCACGTTGCCGGGCCAGCCGTAGCGCAGGAGCTGGTCGGCCGCCTCGGGGGCCAGGGCCGCCACCTTGCGGCCCAGCCGCTCGGAGGCCTCGGCCAGTAGCAGCCGCGCCAGGGGGAGGACGTCCTCGCGCCGCTCGCGCAGCGGCGGAATCTTCAGCTCGATGACGCGCAGGCGGTAGTAGAGGTCCTGGCGGAAGCGGCCCAGGCGCACCTCCTCCGCGAGGTCCCGGTTGGTGGCGGCCACCAGGCGCACGTCCACCTTGCGGCTGGTGTTCTCGCCCACGCGCCGCACCTCGCGCTCCTGGAGCACGCGCAGCAGCTTGGCCTGCATGGACGCGGGCACCTCGCCCACCTCGTCCAGGAAGAGGGTGCCGCCGTGGGCCGCCTCGAAGAGGCCCGCCCTGTCATGGGTGGCGCCGGTGAAGGCGCCGCGCGCGTGGCCGAACAGCTCGCTCTCCAGCAGGCTCTCCGTGACGGCGGCGCAGTTGACGGCGACGAAGGCCTTGTGCGCGCGGCCGGACTCGTCGTGGATGAGGCGCGCGACGCGCTCCTTGCCCACGCCGCTCTCGCCGGTGACGAGCACCGTGGAGTCCACCTTGGCCGCGCGGCGCGCCAGGTTGAGGACGCGCTGCATGGCCTCCGAGCGCGCCACCATGCCCGCCGGGTCCTCCGTCACGCCCGCCCGTGCGAGGGACTGCCGCTTCGCGCGCAGCTTGCGCTCGGCCTGCCTCAGTGCGTCCGTCACCTGCGCCAGCACGCCCTCCATGCACTGCGTTTCATAGAAGCGCAGCACCTCGGTGCACTCGGTGCTCCACTCCTCGGCGGGCCGGCCGACGAAGAGGCACGCCGCGTCGCCCTTGCCCACGCAGCGCAGCTCCGTGCCGTAGATGGGCTTGCCGTTGACGTAGCTCATGTAGCCGGACGCGAAGCCGGTGAGGCTCCAGCACACCGGCTGGTCCGCCTGGCCCAGGTGCAGCAGGTGCTGCTCGGCCTCATAGGAGTCGCGCCACTGCGCCTCGGCGAAGGGCTCCGGGCCCTCGTCCGGCCGGCGCTCCACGCGCTCCACCCGGACCTGCCCCTGCAGCATGTGCAGGCGCCCGCCCGCCCGCCTCCACATCGACTCTTCCGGCCAGGGCACCGCCGTCTTCAGGGCCTCCGCCGTCCTCCAGCCATGTGCGTAGCCCAGCCGGGTGAAGATGCCGCGGGCCGCCGTCATGCCCAGCAGGCCGATGAGCTCCTTGCGCAGCAGCCCCAGCGCCACCGGGTCCATCAGCAGCGCCCGCTGCCCCGCGAAGTGGATGAGTCCGCCCCCCGGCTCGAAGGACAACAACTCGTTCAAGCCCAGTTCGAATCCGGCAGCCACGGTGTACGACTCCCTTCCAGAGTGATGTGTCTCTCTATCAATCTGAGATGCTCCGCGCACGCGGTGACAGGCTCATGGAGTAATTCCAAGGGGTTGGCGTGTCGCGTGCCTTGGTCTTCCGGTTGCAGTAGAAGGTCCCGTCACCCGGCTCCGGAAGTTCCGAGCAGGGAACCCTGTCGATGCGCGGCTTCGCGCCGCGCTTGAAACGCAGCACCCCGAGGAGAACAGCTACATGAAGATGTCCCTGAAGAGCGCCGTTGCCCTGATGATTGCCCTGCCGTCCCTGGCGTTTGCCTCGACGTGGGACATCGACCCCGCGCACTCCAGCGCCGGCTTCACCGTGCGGCACATGATGGTGTCGAACGTGAACGGCTCGTTCAACGTGAAGAGCGGCTCGGTGAACCTGGACGACAAGGACATCACCAAGTCCACCGTCGAGGCGACCCTGGACGCGGCGTCCGTCAACACCGCCAACACCAAGCGCGACGAGCACCTGCGCGCCCCTGACTTCTTCGACACGGCCAAGTTCCCGACCATCTCCTTCAAGTCGAAGAAGGTGGAGCAGGCCGGCGAGGGCAAGCTGAAGGTCTCCGGCGACCTGACCATGCACGGCGTCACCAAGCCCGTCGTCCTGGACGTGACGGGCCCGAGCCAGGAGTCGAAGGACCCCTGGGGCAACATCCGCCGCGGCGTGCAGGCGACCACCAAGCTGAACCGCAAGGACTTCGGCCTGACCTACAACGCGGCGCTGGAGACCGGCGGCGTGGCGGTGGGTGAGGAGGTCACCGTGAACCTGGACCTGTCCCTGACCAAGAAGCAGCCGGCGCCCGCCGCGAAGCCGGCGACCGCGTCGGACAAGAAGTAGTCCGAAGCCACGGCTGACGCTGAATGACGAAGGGGCCTCCCACGGTGGTGGGGGGCCCCTTTTTCACTTGCGGGGGGAGCGACGTGGGCGCCCCCCGCCCGGGTTGTGCCTCAGCCTTCCGCCACCGCCTGCACGCTGGAGCGGTAGATGAAGATGCGGGCGGTGTTGGTGCGCTGGTCGGCGGGGATGACGAAGAAGCCCGGCGTGCTGCCCTTGAAGTCCCGCGAGAAGCCCGCGACCTGACGGCCGTCGTTGAAGGTGACGCGGATCTTCTGGCCCTCCGCCTGCGGCTGACGCACGCCGGCGCCGAGCATGAAGAAGATGGCCTTCACGCGCTTGCCGGGAATCTGCTCGGGGGCGAAGCCGCTCTGCTGCTCCAGCGAGATGACCTCGTCGAGCAGGTCGGCGTCGCGGATGGTGCCGCGCTTCACCTGGCCCTCGACGGTGTGGATGATGACGCGGTGCTCGCCCTCCACGAAGGATGTGACGGGTGCCGTGTCCGCCACGGCCGGCTGGGGGAAGAGCGGCTCACGCGAGGCTGCGACGCGGTTGGACGCCTGCGGCGCGGGCGGAGGCGGAGGGCGGGGCGCCGGAGGCGGCTCCACGGACTCCTCCTCGAGCTCGATTTCGGCGATCTCCTGCTCGAGCTCCACCGCGACCTCCTCCTCGATGGGGGAGGGCAGCGGGGCGTCGAGGTTGACGTCGATGTCGGCTTCGGGCTCGGAGAGGTGGTGGCCCTGGGCGCCGAAGGGGCTGTCGCCGCCGGACCGCCAGGCCGGAGCCTCGGGCTCGGGCTCCTGCTCCCAGGGCACCGACTCGGACGGCGCGGCGAAGCGCGAGGCGGTGGCCTGCGCTGGCGTGTCGCTCCACGAAGGCTCCGGCTCCGCGGGCGTGGCCTCGAGCATGGGCTCGATGTCCACGGGCGTGTCGCTCCACTCGGCCTGGACGCCCTCGGCGGGAGTGGACGTGTCCGCCAGGGAGACTTCCTCGACGGGGGCCTCGCTCCACTCCGGCGTGGCGGCGGCGGGCTGCTGCGCGCTCCACTCGGGAGCGGCCTCGGCTTCCGGCGTCACCCACTCGGGCTGGAGCTCGACGGGGGCCTCTTCGGCCGGAGCGGACTCCCACTGGGACGCGGGCTGCGTCTCGACGGAGGCCCATGCGGACGACGCCGTGTCCGTGGCGGGAGTGTTCCAGTCGGAGCCGGGCTGGGCCGCGGCGGTGGAGGACCACTCGGGCTGAGCGGCGGCTTCGCCCGTGGGCGTGGCCCACTCCGCCTGGACGGCGTCGGGAGCGAGTTCCTCGACGGGCGAGGCCCACTCGGGCTGGGCCTCGGTGGTGGCACCCGTCCACTCGGCCTGGGGAGCGGCGTCGGTCGCGGGCGTTGCCCACTCGGGCTGCGTGGCCTCGGGCGCCCCGGTCGTGATGGTGGACCACTCGGCCTGCACGGCGTCGGGAGCGAGCTCCTCTACGGGCGAGGCCCACTCGGCCTCGGGAGTTGCTTCGGCGGCAGGTGCGGCCCACGCGGCGTCGGGTGCCGCCTCGGCAGTGGGGGCGGACCAGTCCGTCTGCGCGGACGTTGCGGCGATTTCTCCGGTGGGTGCACCCCACGCGGCGTCAGGCGCCGAGTCAGCGGCGGGGGCGGACCAGTCCGTCTGCGCGGGCGCGGCCCACTCAGGCTGGGTGGCCTCCGCGGACGCTTCAGCGGAGGTCGCCCATTCGGCCTGGACGGCCTCGGGCTCGATTTCAGCGGCGGCCGTCCACTCCGGCTGCGCGGCCGCGGGCGCCTCGGTCGCGGGTGCGGACCACTCGGCCTGCACGGCGTCGGAAGCGACTTCGGTATCGGCGGACCATTCAGCCTGGGCAGTCTCGGAAGCGGCTTCGGTGGTGGCGGACCACTCAGCCTGGGCAGTCTCGGAAGAGACTTCGGTGGTGGCGGACCACTCAGCCTGGGCAGTCTCGGAAGCTCCCTCGGCGGAGGAGGACCACTCGGCCTGGACAGCCTCAGAAGCGACTTCGGTGGTGGACCACTCAGCCTGGGCGGTCTCGGAAGCAACCTCGGCGGTGGCGGACCACTCGGTCTGGGATGTCTCGGAAGCGACTTCGGTGGTGGACCACTCAGCCTGGGCAGCCTCGGGCTCGGCCTCGGTGGTGGCGGACCACTCAGCCTGGACAGCCTCGGGCGCGACCTCTTCGGCGGGCGTGGCCCACTCCGGCTGGGTGGCCTCGGGCTCGACCTCGGTGGTGGCGGACCACTCGGCCTGGACAGCCCCGGGCTCGACCTCGGTGGTGGCGGACCACTCGGCCTGGGCAGCCTCGGGCGCGGCCTCTTCGGCGGGCGTGGCCCACTCCGGCTGAGCGGCCTCGGTGGCAGCTGCCGTCCACGGCGCCTGGGCGGCGTCGGTCTCGGGCGTGGCCCACTCGGCCTGGAGCTCGACGGGCGCGGCCTCTTCGGCGGACGAGGTGGCCCACTCGGACGGCACGCTCTCGGGCGCGGCCTCTACCGGCGCGGTCCACCCGGTCTGGGCAGCCTGGGATGCGTCCTGCGCGGCCGGGGTGGCCCACTCGGCCTGTGTCGCCTCCGGAGCAACCTCCTCGACAGGCGTGGCCCACTCGGCCTGTGCCGCCTCCGGAGCAACCTCCTCGACAGGCGTGGCCCACTCAGCCTGCGCAGCCTCCGGTGCGGCCTCCTCGACAGGCGTGGCCCACTCGGGCTGCGCCGCGGTTTCCGCTTCACCGGTGGGCGTCGCCCACTCGGGCTGCGCGGCATCAGGAGTCGCCTCACCAGTGGGAGCGGCCCACTCGGCCTGTGCGGCCTCGGGAGAGCCCTCTTCGATGGGCGTGGCCCACTCGGCCTGGAGTTCGACGGCCGCTGCCTCTTCGGCGGCCGTCCCCCACTCGGAAGGAGTCGCGCTGGTCGCCGCCGCCTCACCGGCCGACGCGGCCCACTCAGCCGCGAAGGCACCAGGGGCGGCTGCCTCGCCGGCCGGCGGAGCCCACTCGGTGGCAAGTGCTTCCGTGGAGACCTCTTCGCCGGGCGTGACCCACCCGGCCTCGAGCTCCGCCGCCGCGGGCGCGGTCTCGGAAGGAGCCGCCGCATTCGCGGTCAGGTCGGAGGGCTCGGAGGCCGAGGCCCACTCGGGCTGCAGCTCGATGGGGGCCTCTTCGGCAGGCGTGGACCACTCGGGCTGCTCGGTGGAGCCGGACGCCTCCGTGGACGCATCACCCCACGAAGCACCGGACGTGCCCATCTCCGCGGCGAACTCGGCGTTGCTCGCGAGCGGCACGGCGTCGGCCGATTCCGCGCTCCAATCGGCGCTGGCGGCCTGCTCCTCGCTCATGAGCGGCACGGCGTCGGTCGACTCCGAGCCCCAACCCGCGCTGGACGACGGCTCCTGACCCGAGAGCGCCATGCCGCGCTCGCCCGGGCTCGCGAAGCGGCCGTAATCGACGAACTCTCCCGCGGCGGCGAGCGGCACGGCCTCCTCGGGATTGCCGCTCAGGTCGAACATCTCCTCCGCGGTCGGGGTGCCCGCGAACGCATGGGCCGCGGGGGACGCCGGCGCCGGCGTCCCGGCGAGCTCGACGGTATCGGCCTGGAGGTCCGGTCCCACCTGCACCGAGCGGAGCTCGAGCGAGGTCTCATCCGGGTTCTCGAACGGAGACCCGGCGGACGCCATGGGGGCTTCGGGCTCCATCTCGGAGCCGAGGTCGGCCACGTCGAAGGTCGGCGGCTCCGTGCTCTCCGGGGCCGACTCGATGTCCATGACGTCGAGCGGCGGCTCCTCCGCGGAAGTCTCGCCCTGCGCCGACAGCGGAGCCTCCGCCGCGGCGAAGTCCGTCGCTTCGGACGCGTTCAGCTCGAACGTGGGAACGCTCTCCTCCGCGCCGGCCGCCTGGACGTCGTCAGCGGGCTCCATGCTCACGTCGGACGCCTCGAGCGCGATTTCCGCCGAGCCGGCCTGCGCTTCGAAGGAGGACGCGTCGCTCATGTCGGACGCGTCGAGGGCAATCTCCTCCGAGGCGGACTGCGTTTCGAAGGAATGCGCCTCGGAGGCGTCGAGCGAGAACTCCGTCGAATCGCCCTGGGACTCGGTCGCAGCCGATTCGCTGGAGGCAGGAGTGCCCAGGTCCCAGGCGTTGGACGAGACCTCCGCGGACGGAGTCGCCTCGTCCGGGGATGCGGCCTCGAGCATGTCGGAGGCGTCGAGCGCCAGCACCGAGGGCTGCGTGTCCGACTCAGCGGCCGGGTCGGCGGGAGTCAGCGCGGCGACGTCGATGATGTCACTCGCGTCGGCACTCTCCGCCTCCGAAGGCTCCATCGGCTCCACGGCGAGCGGGGCGGACGCCCAGGCTTCGTCCATGGGCGCGGGCGAGCGTTCCTCGGCCAGCACCGGCTCGCTTTCGGCCGTCGCGTCGACCAGCTCGACCTCGGAGGAGGGGACCTCCAGCTCGGCGGAGGCGAACTCCGCCTCATCGGACGGCGCCGCCGCGGCAACGGGCGCCTCGGCGGAAGTGTCCGGCGCCGACTCGACCTCCATCGACAGGTCGGCGAATGAAGACTCCAGCGAGGACTCGGGCTCGGAGGCGGCCGGGACCTGGGGCT
This sequence comes from Myxococcus sp. RHSTA-1-4, assembly GCF_020037125.1. Lineage (GTDB taxonomy): Bacteria > Myxococcota > Myxococcia > Myxococcales > Myxococcaceae > Myxococcus. Next base: position 42,650 of record NZ_JAIQDG010000040.1, on the reverse strand, counting down.
CAGAGGCCGTCACGGACGAGAAGTCATCCTCCGCGACCATCGCGCCCGGCTCGGTCTCCGGCGCCTGCGCACCCTGCTCCCCAAGGTCGGCGGTGACGTCCGCGAACGAAGCGGACGGGTCCGGAGTGGTGTCCACCGCGACGTCCGACTCCATCACCTCGAGCACGTCCTCAGAGGAGGTGGACGTGGCCTCGGTGCCCGGCTCCTGCTGTGCGTCCAGCGACTCCTGCTCGGCGGCGGGAGCGCCAGCCGTCTCGGCGGCGCCAGGGGTCATCCAGGGCGCGGGCTCGCTCAGCGCGGGGATGTCGATCTCGTCCGCGGTGAGGCTCAGGTTGTCGGGCTCGACAGGGGCCTGCGGCGCGTAGCCGGACCAGGCCTGCTGTGCATTCGGATCCGCCTGCCAGCCACCGGCCTGGCCCTGCGCATTCGGGTCATAACCCTGCTGCGCATTCGGGTCATAGCCCTGCTGCGCGTTCGGGTCATAGCCCTGGGCATTCGGGTCGTAGCCCTGCTGCGGCCAGGCCGCGTAGCCCTGGTTCGGGTCGTAACCCGGCTGCGCATAGGCCTGACTCGGGTCGTAACCCGGCTGCGCATAGGCCTGGTTCGGGTCGTAACCCTGCTGCGCGTAGGCCTGGTTCGGGTCGTAGCCCTGCTGCGCGTAGGCCTGATTGGGGTCGTAGCCCTGCTGCGCGTAGGCCTGATTGGGGTCATAGCCCTGCTGCGCGTAGGCCTGCTGGGCGGGGTAGGCGTACCACTGGCCGTCGGCGCCGTAGTAGCCCTGGGGCTGCTGGGCGTAGTCGGCGGGGTAGGCGTACCACTGGCCATCGGCGCCGTAGTAGCCCTGGGGCTGCTGGGCGTAGCCGGCGGGGTAGGCGTACCACTGGCCATCGGCGCCGTAGTAGCCCTGGGGGGCCGCCTGTTGCTGCCATGCGGAGGCGTCCGGCACGGCGGGAGCGTCCTGGATGCCCAGGAGCCCGCGCAGCTCGCTCCAGCGAGCCTCCTCCACGGGAGACAGGCTTCCCAGCTTCCGCTTCTCGTCCAGGAAGCGAAATTCTCTCATCGCCGCGCGCGTGTCCGACATCCGTCACCTTGCTGCGGGACAGCGTACAAACCGACTCCTGCCGCAGCGTAAATAGGGGGCTGTGAGTGTAGGGGACTCCCGGGGAGGGGTAAACCAAATGGACCGGGCTTGGCTGGCAGCCTCCCCTACTGGAAGGCGGCCCGCACCTCCTCGTCCATCGTCGCAAGGGTTTCCCCGTAGTGGTCCCGCAGTCCCTCCTCCAGGGGTTTGCCCCGGCACAGCTCGCGAGTGAAGGTGAGGAGCCGGCCCGTCCCCCCCCTTCGCACCAGCTCACGCACGGCCACGCCGGAGGTGCCGTACGAGAGGGCCGGGCTCCGGGTGTACATGAGGGTCTGGTCCCCCATCTCCGCCAGTTTGGGCAGCCGGTTCGCCTTGGCCGCGCTCACCAGGGCGTTGTGGACGACCCGCTCCGGTTCCTCCCGACCCAGGTAGCGCCACTCGACGTACTCGGCCAGCCCCTCATTGAGCCAGGTGGGCAGGAGGTGGCCGCCCTTGTCGCAGAAGTCGTCCAGCGCCGCGTGCACGTACTCGTGCACCAGGGTGGCCCGGGTCTGCTGGGTCAGCTCCGCGGCGTCATTGATGCGGATGGCGTCGTCCGAGTAGAGCCCGGCCACCCCGCGCGCCCGGCGCGCCCCGAAGTGGACGCTGAACTCTTCCCGTGTGTACAGGATGACATCCACCGGCGACTCGCGGGCCTCGCCCAGCATGCTCCGGGTGAAGTCATATGCCTCCTCCAGCGCGGAGACGATGCGGCCCTCGTACTCGGCGCGTTGGCTGAAGTCGCGCTCGTTGTTGAAGTAGCGGATGACGAAGCGCCCGTTGGAGCGCGTGCGCATGCCCCGCGGGTCCGTGCCGGACTCGTACGTGAGGCTGACCGCGCGCGTGTCGCCCTTGCCGCCGTTGCCCACCGCGGGTGCGTTCTCCAGGGCGGTGCCCGAGGGGCGCCGCCCCGTGCCGGGCTTGCCGTTCATCAACCGCTCCAGGCGCTCGGCCTCCTTGCGCGCCTGGCCCTCCTCGCTCGTCTTCGCGCGGGCCTGCTGAATCAGCCGCTTCGCCTCCGCGCCCTCGCGCGAGCGGGGCGGTACCTTCTCCAACACCGCCAGGGCTCCCGCGGCGTCCTGCTCCTCCAGCAGCAGCCTGCCCAGCTCCAGCCCGAAGGCGCCGTCCTTCGGGTGCCGCTCCAGGCCCTTGCGCAGGGCGGTCTCCGCGGCGGCCCGCTGGTCCGTCTTTCGAGCGGAGCGGGCAAGGCACTTCAGGGCTCCGGCGGACGCGTCGAACACCACGGCGCGCTCGCCCAGCGAGTACGCCATCACCGCGTCCTCCTCCAGCAGGGCCTCGCACCCCTTGAGCAGCGCGCCGGAGATGGTGCGGCGCTGGGCTTCCGGTACGCCCGCCACGTCACCCGAGGCGAAGGCCAGGTACAGCTCCTCCCAGGCGCGGCGGGCGGCGAGCTCCTTCGCCTTCTGTGCGGACGGAGGCGGGGCGGCGGCGATGAGCAGGGCGAGCAGGAGGGTACTCATGACCCCAGTATGACCGAGCCCCCGCGCGCTGGCGCAAGGCCCCCGCGGCCCCGCCGTGTACTACTTGCGGGCCACCTGCCAGCCCAGCCCGCGCAGGGCCTGCATCAGCTCCTCGATGTGGCCGGGGCCGGTGGTCTCCAGCGTCACCTCCACCATGGCCTCGCCCAGGCCCGCCTTGGAGAAGGCGCGCTCGTGATGGATTTCCACCACGTTGGCGCGCAGGTCGGCCACCTGCGTGGTGAGCTTCGCCAGCATGCCGGGCCGGTCCGGCAGCCGCACCTCGAGCTGCACCAGCCGTCCCGTCTTCACGAGGCCGCGCTCGATGATGCGGCTGATGACGTTCATGTCGATGTTGCCGCCGCTGAGGATGATGGCCGTGCGGCGGCCCTTCGCCATGGGCACGTCGCCGCTGAGCAGCGCGGCCAGGCCCACCGCGCCCGCGCCCTCCACCACGCTCTTCTCCTGTTCCAGCAGCGTGAGGATGGCCGCGGCGATTTCCTCCTCGTCCACCGCCACCACGTCATCCACGTACTTGCGCACCATGGGGAAGGTGAGCTCGCCCACCCGCTTCACCGCGATGCCGTCCGCAATCGTGGTGCCCGCGGCCGGGAGGTCCACGAGGTGGCCGGCCTCGAGGGACGCCTTCATGCTGGCGATGGTGGACGTCTGCACGCCCACCACGCGGATGCCCGGCTTCTGCTCCTTCAGCGCGCAGGCGACGCCGGAGATGAGCCCTCCGCCGCCGATGGGGACGAGCACCACCTCCAGGTCCGGGCACTGCTCCAGCAACTCCAGGCCGATGGTGCCCTGGCCGGCGATGACATGCGGGTCGTTGAAGGGGTGGACGAAGACGAGTCCCTCCTCCTTCTGGATGCGCAGCGCCTCCGCGTACGCGTCGTCGTAGTTGGAGCCCTTGAGCACCACGCGCGCCTTGTACTCGTCACGCGTGCGCGACACCTTGATGAGCGGCGTGCGCTCCGGCATGACGATGGTCGCCTTGATTCCGAGCCGGAGCGCGTTGTACGCCACGCCCTGCGCGTGGTTGCCGGCCGACGCGGCGATGACGCCCCGGCGCCGCTCGTCCGGGGAGAGCGTCAGCAGCTTGTTGAGCGCCCCGCGCTCCTTGAAGGCGCCGGTGCGCTGCAGGTTCTCCATCTTGAAGTACACCGCCGCGCATTCCGTCTTCTCCGTGAAGTAGTCGGACTGCGGGCACGGCGTGGGACGGATGGACTCGCGAAGGCGCTCACGCGCGGCGAGGATGTCCTGGAGGGTGACCATGTGGGGCGCGTGTAGCGGATGCGGGCCCCGGGCGGAAGAGACACGCGGCGGGCGGACGTCCTTCCGCCTGTCCCGCCGCGCCGCGCCGCGTTGGCCGGAGGACATCCGGCGCCCCTGGCGGGGTGCGTCAGATGCCGCGCAGCACGGTGGCCTTGCCCACCCGGCCGATGGCGAGGATGTAGGCCGCCGTCCGCATGGAGACCTTGCGCGAGCGGGCCACCTGGGCCACGCGCTCGTAGGCCTCCTTCATCGTCTTCTCCAGCTCCGCGTTGACGCGCTCCTCCTCCCAGGAGAGGTGCTGGAGGTTCTGCACCCACTCGAAGTAGCTGACCGTCACACCGCCCGCGCTGGCGAGCACGTCCGGCACCACGAAGATGCCGCGCTTCTCGAAGATTTCGTCCGCCTCCGGCTGGGTGGGGCCGTTGGCGCCCTCGATGATGAGCTTCGCGCGCACCGCGTGGGCGTTCTCCCGGGTGAGCACGTGGCCCAGCGCCGCGGGGATGAGCACCTCGCAGTCCGCCGCCAGCACGTCCTCGTTGCTGCACGGCGCGCCGCCCGTGAAGCCCGTCACCGTGCCGGTGCGCTTCACGTGCTCGAAGAGGGAGGGGATGTCCAGGCCCTGCGGGTTTCGCACGCCGCCCAGCACGTCCGACACCGCCACCACCACGCCGCCGTCCTCCCAGAGCAGCTGCGCGGTGTGGCTGCCCACGTTGCCAAAGCCCTGCAGCGCGAAGCGCGTGCCCTTCACCGGCAGGCCCAAATCCCTCAGGATTTCACGGCACACGTAGAGCAGCCCGCGCCCGGTGGCGGCCTCGCGGCCCTTGGAGCCGTACAGCTCCAGGGGCTTGCCCGTCACCACCGCCGGCGAGTGGCCGTGGTAGCGCGAGTACTGGTCCATGATCCACGCCATCACCTGCGGGTTGGTGTTGACGTCGGGGGCGGGGATGTCCCGCGTGGGGCCGATGACGTCCTGCACCTGGTCCACGTACTTGCGCGTCAGCCGCTCCAGCTCCTTGAGGCTGAGCTGCGACGGGTCGCAGGCGATGCCGCCCTTGGCGCCGCCATAGGGCACATTCACCACCGCCGTCTTCCACGTCATCAGCGAGGCGAGCGACGAGCACTCGTCCTGGTCCAGGAGCGGGTGGTAGCGCAGGCCGCCCTTCATGGGGCCGCGGCTGTTGTCGTGCTGAATCCGGTAGCCGAGGAACGTGCGAATCTCCCCCGAGTCCATCTCGATGGAGACCTGCACCTTCACCTCGCGCAGTGGCGTGGCGAGCAGCGTCTCGATGGGGGTGCCCACGTCCATGATCCGCGCGGCCTTGCGGAAGAAGTAGTTGGTTCCCTCGACGGCGCTCATGGCTTCGAATGCTCCTCGCGCGAGACCTTAACAGAAGGGGTGCGCTACCATAGGAAACTGCCAATGCCTTCCGGCCCTCCAGATGCTTCCCCCGCGAGTGGCCACCTGCACGGACTGGCCCGGCGCATCCGCGCGCTGCGAGAGCGCCGGGGCCTCACCCAGGAGGACTTCGCCGCCCGCTGCGGCATCTCCGTCTCCTTCGCGTCCCTGCTGGAGCGCGGCGAGCGCAGCCCCAGCTACGAGACGCTGCTCCAGGTGGCGTCCGCGCTGGAGCTCCCGCTGTGGGAGTTGCTGCGCGTGGACGACGCGCAGGACGCGGGCGTGCACCGGCTGGAGGCCTTCGTCCGGGCACGCCGGCTGTCGCGGGCCGAGGTGGACCGGCTGCTGGCGGTGGCGGAGGTGATGTTCAGCGAGGCGGCTCCGGAGAGGGCTGCGACGTCCACGCCCGAGCCCGCGCGCTGCGGTGAGCCCGGGTGTGGCCGGCCGGTGCTCGCCCGGAGCCTGTGCACCGCCCACTACCATCGTGAGCGGCGCAGGAAGGCGGCCGGAGCGGGCACCGCGGGGGAGTAGCCCCCGGCTACTTCTTCTTCGCCCGCTCCACCTTCAGCGTGCGGTCGCCGTGCGGCTTGCCATGGGTGGTCTCGAAGCCGGCCACGTCCTCGTCGGCGACGAAGACGTACGCGTAGGTGGGGCGCAGGTCCATGCGCAGCACCTTGCCCGCGGGGGCCCCGGCGGCCTCCAGCGCGCTGGTGACACCCGCCTCATCGAGCCCGTCCTGGCGGCCCAGGCCCACCCACAGGCGCGTCTGGCCCGGCACGTCCGGCAGGGCCTCGGCGCGCGGCCGGCGCTCCTCGCGGGCCCCACGCGGGCGGTGGCGCTCCACCTTCAGCGCCTTCTCGCCGTGCTGCTTGCCGTTGAGGGCCTCGAACGCGGGCGCGTCCGCCTCGGCCACGTAGGCGTAGCCGTACGTGGGGCGCAGCACGGTGCGAAGCACCTTGCCGGCCGGAGCGCCCAGGGCCTCCAGCGCGGCGGGCAGCTTCGCCTCGTCCATGCCGTCATCCATGCCTAGGTTGGTCCACAGCTTCACCTCGCCGGGGCCCGCGTCCGGGGACGGGGGCGGGCGGGGCGTGGACTCGCGCTCGGTGCGCGGCTTGCTGCGCTCCACGCGCAGCGTCTTGGTGCCGTGCTGCTTGCCGTTGAGCGCCTCGAAGGCCGCCACGTCGTCCTCGGCGACGAAGACGTACGCGAAGGTGGGGCGCAGCTCCGCGCGCACCATCTTCCCCACCGGGGCGCCCGCGTCCTCCAGCGCCGTGGCGATGCTGCCCGGGCCCAGGCCGTCCGCCGTGCCCAGGTTGACCCACAGCTTCACCTCGCCAGGGCCGGCCTCCAGCGCCGCCGCGCCGCCGCCGCGCTCACGCCGGGGCTCGTCGCGCCGGGGGCGCCGCTCGCGCTCCGCGTGCTCCGCCCGCTCGGGACGCTCCGCGCGCGCCGCCGGACGCTCGCGCCGCTCCTCGCGCTCCCGCCTCTCGCCGCGCTCGCGCTTCTCGCCGCGCTCCCGGCGCCCGCCCTCGCGGGCCTCCGGCTTGCGCTCCTGCGGGGGCTCGCGCCCCTCGGCCGCGGCGGCCGCCGCCGCCTTCTCCATGCGCAGGTGGCTGAAGAAGTACTTCAGCAGGAAGGCGATGAGGTCGTCCGCGTCCGGGCGCGTCTTGAGCTGCGAGGCCAGGGGCAGGAAGCCCTCGAAGATGGAGGAGCCGGCCGCCTCGTGGATTTCGCGCACGTGGCGCTCGGTCCACAGCCGCATCGCCTCCTCGGGCGCCGGCATCTCGCGCTTCTCGAACTTGATGCCGTACTTCTTCTCCAGCGTGGTGTACGTGGCCAGCTCGCGGCCGGAGAAGAGGTTGATGGCGGTGCCCTTGTTGCCGATGCGGCCGGTGCGGCCCACGCGGTGCAGGTACACCGCCGCGTCCTCCGGCAGCGAGTAGTTGATGACGTACTCCAGGCCGGAGATGTCGATGCCGCGCGCCGCGATGTCCGTGGCCACCATGAAGGCCACCTCGCCGCGCTTCACCTTGCCCATCACCCGCTCGCGCTCCTTCTGCGGCAGGTCTCCGTTGAGCAGCTCCGCGTCGAAGCCGTTGCGGTTGAGCACCGCCGTCACCAGCGCCGTGTCATCCCGCGTGTTGCAGAAGATGATGGCGTTCTGCGGCTCTTCCTTCTCCAGCACGTAGATGAGGTTGCGCGGCTTGGGGAAGGCGTCCGACACGTCGTAGCGGATGTGGTGGATGTGCTCCACCGTGAAGACGTCGCCGGACAGCAGCAGCGTCTCCGCGTTCGTCGTGTAGCGGGCGATGAGGTTCTGGATGTCGGTGGGGACGGTGGCGCTGAAGAGCAGCACCTGCCGCGTCTTCGGGAGGCGGTCGAGGATGCGGGTGACCTCCTCGTAGAAGCCCTGGTTGAGCATCTCGTCCGCTTCGTCCAGCACCGCGTGGTCACACCCCTCCAGCTTCAGGTTGCCGCGGTTGATGTGGTCGAACACGCGGCCGGGGGTGCCGACGATGATGGGGGTGCCCTCCTCGAGCGCGTCCTCCTGCTGCTTCATGGAGGCGCCGCCGTAGATGGCCGCCACCTTCACGCCCTTGTGCTTGGCGAGCATCTTCAGCTCGTCCGCCACCTGGAGCGCCAGCTCGCGGGTGGGGCAGAGGATGAGGGCGCGGACCTTCTTCTCGTCGGCGGGAATCTTCTCCAGCAGGGGCAGGCCGAACGCGGCCGTCTTGCCGGTGCCCGTCTTGCTGCGGACGATGAGGTCTCGTCCCTCCATGGCGGGCCGGAAGGCGCGCGCCTGGACGGGGGTGGGGTGGGTATAACCGCGCTCCGCCAGTGCGAGGCGGAGGGGCTCGGAGAGGTTCATGTCGTCGAAGCCGATGTCCGCGACGTACTCGGCGGGACGCATCGGGGCTTCGTCAGGCGCCGGACTGCCCGGCGTGGTCTCTGGGTTGTCGCTCATCAAGCATGGGCATAGCCCCTGCATTACCCTCTGGCAACAATCGCAGCACTTTGCTGTATGGAGTGCCCATGGCGAATGGGAGGAAGAGAACCAAAGGAGCGTCCCCCCGCCCTCGCGCGAAGCGGCCAGCCACGGCGGAGGTCGTCGAGGCGGAGGTCGTGGAGCCCGAGGCGGAAGGGCCCGGGGCGTCGGCCGACCCGGACGCCCTGGAGCCGGACCCCTCGGAGCTGGCCGAGGTGGAGTCCGACGTGGACCTGTCCACCCCCGCCGTGCCCACCCAGGCCCTGGCCCGGGTGGCGGACTCGGGGCTGGCCACGAAGGACCCCCTCCAGGCCTACATGGCGGAGGTGCAGCGCCACCCCCTGCTGACGCGGGAGGAGGAGGTCGCCCTCGCCCGGAAGTACCGCGACACGGGGGACGTGGGGGCGGCCTACCGGCTGGTGGCCTCCAACCTGCGCCTGGTCGTCAAGCTGGCACACGAGTACCACCGCAACCCGCTCTCCCTCCTGGACCTCGTCCAGGAGGGCAACATCGGGCTGATGCAGGCGGTGAAGAAGTACGACCCCGAACGCGGAGTGAAGCTCAGCAGCTACGCCGCGTGGTGGATTCGCGCCTACATCCTCCGCTACATCATGGACAACTGGAAGATGGTGAAGCTGGGGACCACCGAGGCCCAGCGGAAGCTCTTCTTCAAGCTGCGCCAGGAGCAGGAGAAGCTCATCGCCCAGGGCTTCGAGGCCAGCCCCAAGCTCCTGGCGGAGCGGCTCAACGTCAGCGAGCAGGACGTGGTGGAGATGGACCAGCGGCTGGGGCACGACGAGGTGTCCATCGACGCGCCGCTGCGCGGGGACGAGGACTCGGGCGCGACGCGCGCCGACCGCTACCTGCCCTCCGCCGCCATGCCCGCCGACGAGCGGCTCGGCGCCGAGCAGCTCAAGGCCCTCTTCCACGAGAAGCTGGCCGAGTTCGCCCGGACGCTGGAGGGCAAGGAGCGCTTCATCTTCGAGAACCGCCTCGTCTCCGACGAGCCCCTCACGCTCCAGGACATCGGCGACAAGTACGGCGTCAGCCGCGAGCGCGCCCGGCAGATTGAGGCCGCCCTCATCAACCGGATGCGCGAGTTCATGCGCGAGCAGATTCCCGACTTCGACCTCGTTGCAACACCAAAGGTCTGACGGCCCCGGAGCTAGGCCGGACAGCCAGGGAGCCCCGGGATACACCGCCGGGCGGGGGCGGTATGCTGGCCGCCCGGCGCCGTTCATCTCGGACTTCAGGGGGCCTTCGCATGTACCGCATCACCCGCTTCGCGGGAGTGTGTCTCGCCATCGCCATGTTGATGGTGCTCACCGGTTGCTCCGGCTCGCTCCGGAAGAACTACATGCGGGACAAGGCGGCGGAGCACGTCTACCGGAAGCCGCTGGCGGAAATCTGGCCGCGCGTGCACGAGGTCATGAATGACAAGGGCTACTCGTGGCGGGAGAACCCGGGCCGCTACGTGCTGGAGACGGAGTGGCGTGAGTCCGGGGGCGGCACGCTGGGCCCCACCACCTCCTCCAAGTTCCTGGTGGAGGGCGTCTCCCGGGCGGACGGGGGCTGCGTGCTGCGGGTGCAGCGGCTGGACCGCACCACGCAGGAGATTGGCACCAACTACACGGACGGCGTGGTGAGGACGCGCACGGAGCGGGCGGTGGCCATCTCCGGCGGCGGCGCCCGCAGCTCGCTGCCCACGCAGCAGACCTTCGCCAGGGACTTGCAGATGGAGCTGGAGCTGCTCCAGCGCATCGACCCCGAGGCGGCCGCGAGGCTGGAGGCGGACGCGAAGAGCGCCCACCCCTGAAGCCCTCCTCGCGCTCCTACTTCTTCCAGGGGCGCGAAATCACGCAGGCGTTGATGCCGCCCACGCCCATGGACAGCTTGCCCGCGCAGCCCGCGGGCGCCGCCACCGCCTCGTCGAAGACGAAGCGGCCGTGGACGCGGGAAATCTGCTTGTTGAGCTCCGCCTGCTTCAGCGGCGTGGGGTACACCTTGCCCTGGCCGTAGCCGAGGTACTGGGCCGTCAGCTCCCAGCCGCCGCCCGCCGCCATGCCGTGGCCGAAGGTGCCCTTGCGCGCGGTAATCAGCACCGACTCGGGCAGCACGTCGCGCAGGTTCTGCACCTCCAGGAAGTCACCCGGGGTGGCGGTGGCGTGCAAATCCCAGCTCCCCATGTCCGCCGGGGTGGCGCCGGCGGCGTCCAGCGCCTCGCGGATGGCCAGCGTGGGGCCCTCCTTGGACGGGGTGATGATGTGGTCCGCGTCCGCGGTGACGCCCACGGACACCGGCTCCATGCCCAGCGGCTTGAAGCCCCTGGCGGTGAAGTGCTCCAAGTCTCCCAGCACCCACACCACCGAGCCGCCGGCGATGTGCGTGCCGCGCAGTGCGGTGAGGGGCTTGGAGACGGCGGCGTCCGCGGAGATGACGCGGGCGTTGTAGAAGCCGCCCACGACGAGCGGGTTCGGTGCCGCGTCCGTCATGCCCATGACGACGGCCTTCGCCTGGCCGAGCTGGATGGCGTTGATGGCCAGCTTCAGGCCGTAGCCGAAGGAGGAGCACGCGGCCACCGGGGCGAACGTCATGCCGGTGATGTGCCCCAGCATCGAAATCTGCGAGGCGGGCGTGTTGTGGATGTTCCACAGCACGTTGGAGGACACCGAGTTCCAGGGCGGCTCCGGGGAGCTCCACTTCTTCTGCAGCCGCGCGTTGCGGGTGCGCTTCTCCTTGATGACGGCCAGCTTGGCGGACTCGACGTCGCCCTCGTCGGGCACGCCGAGGGCTTCAATCTCGCGCAGCTCCGCCAGGTACTCGCGCAGCTCGGTGGAGCGGCCGGCCCAGTAGTGCCACCAGGCGTCCTCGGCCTCGTCGCGCGTGGCCTCGTCCACGGTGGAGGGCTCCGGCGGCAGGCCGGGCAGCGGCTCGCGCGTCTCCAGCCACTGGCGCAGGACGGCGTTGCGCTCCGGGGCCGCCCAGAAGCGGTCCCACCGGCGCTGGGCGCGGTACAGGTCCAGGGAGATGGCCTGGATGGTGGGCAGGTCTCCCAGGCCGGTGCCCACATAGACGTGGGCGCGGGGCCCCAGCGCCTGCAGCTCCTGCTCCAGGCCGGGGTTCTGCGAGAGCGACTGGATGAAGGCGCCGATGGCGAACTGCGTCGGCTGGCCCATCTTCCGCTCGAGCTGGGAGAAGCGGCTGCCGGGGAAGCGGGCGTCAATCCATGGCTTGTACTCCGCCAGGTCGAACTCCGGCATGCCGACGAGGAAGTTGTCCGGCCCGAAGCCGTTGAAGGGAGACAGCCAGCTCTCGGAGGACGAGAGGTTCCTCTCAAAAGCTTCGATGTTCCTGGACCGGGGGGCGACGACGCCCCAGCCGAAGATTCCGACTCTACGCACGGGAGGGCTTCCTTGCCGCTAGGGGGAGAGCGGCTCGATTTTCAGATTGTCGAAGTGGACACGGGTCTTCCAACCCGAGAACCCGAAGTACTGGTTGCGCGGCCCCTCCAGCGGAGCGGGGTCCTGGAGGGTGAGGAAGGGCTGGCCATCCAGCTCCCACGCGAGGTGGCCTCCGCGGCGGGTAATCTTGATGTGGTGGCGCTTGCCGGCCACCACCGCCGCGCCGTCGCGCACCGCGCGGTCGTTGGTGTGCTCGTGCTGACGGGCAATGGCGGACTGGGTGTTGCGCCAGCCGCCGAAGATGAAGACGTAGCCGCTGGCCGTGTACTGCAGCCGCAGGTCGCCGGCATAGAAGGAACGGCCGTCGCCCCAGGCCTCCACCTTGATGTCGCCCTCGGGGTTCTCCGTCCAGGCGTCGAACTCGATGGTGGCGTTGGTGGGGATGGGCCGCTTCAGCCACACGGGGCGGTTGTGGGCGAGCTCCACCACGAGCGCGCCGTCCACCAGCCTCACCGCGGAGGGGTTGGTGACGTTCCACGCGTCGCCCAGCTCGGAGCGGTTGAAGTCGTCCGCGTAGGGGCCGGGCGGCGGCGGGGGCGCGGCGGCCCGGGGCGCGGTGGCGGGCAGCCGGTCGGGCGTGTCCACGCGCAGGTTGTCGTAGAAAATCTGGGACTCGTTGCCGGACAGCCCCAGCCGGTCATGGCCCGGGCCCTTGAGCGGGAACGGGTCGTCCAGCTCCAGCAGCGTCTCGCCGTCGACGGACCAGCGCAGCAGCGAGCCGCGGCGCTCGATGCGCCAGTGGTACGTGCGGCCCGCCTGCACCGGGGTACCCCGGGCCTCCACGCGCACCTGGGTGTCCTCCTTGAAGACGCCGCTGCTCACGAGGTCGGCGCCCTGGCCACCCCCGGACTCGGCGACGCGGGCGGCGCGGCGCTTGAGCGCGTCCAGCGAGGGCGCGTTCATGTCCTTGCGGGCGAGGACGGACAGGGAGTTGTTCCAGCCGCCCTGCACCAGCACGTAGCCCGAGGAAGGGTCCACGCCGTTGCCGAAAATCTCCACCCGGATGTCGCCCTCCGGGAACTCGGACCGCACGTCGAACTCGACGGCCACATCGTCCGGCAGGGGAGCCTGCAGCCAGAGGGGGTTGTTCTTCACTCCCGGGGCGAGCAGCTCGCCGCGCACCGTGCGCCAGAAGCCACCGGTGGTGAAGAAGTCGCGCTCCACCACGGCCGGGTCCGAGAAGTCCTGCGAGTAGGGCAACGCCGCCGTCACGTCCGCCTCACCGCGGAAGAGGGCGTAGTGGATGAGGGGCGCCTGCATGAGGAGGATGAGGCCGGCGAGCACGGCCCAACCCCTGCGGGACAACCCCACGGGCTTCACCCACGCGTGGGAGGCGGGGGCCTCCTGCTGGGGAGCGGGCGCCGCGGGGACGTCCTGTTGCTTTTCCTTCTCCTTGCGCCTGGCCTGGCCCATCAGTCCTTACGGGGGGATTCCGGGGGGAAAGGCGGCGGAATGTACGCGCCGGGCCGCTGGACGTAAAGCACGGCCCGGAGGGGAGGGCCCGTTACTTGACCCCCCACCGTTTTTCGAGCGCCCGCTGCTCCGCCTGTCGTTGCTTCAGCCGCTCGCGCTCGGCGCGCTCCTTGTCCGCCTGCTCGGGAGAAGGGCGGACCGCCAGCTGGTACACGGCGCCCGCCACGGCGAAGAGGCCCGCCGCGACGATGACGCCCCACGGCCGGCCGGCCACCGCCGCCACCAGCCCGCCGAACTGGTGCAGCGCCGCGAGCGCGCCGATGACCAGCACCCACGCGCCCACCGCCGAGGCGACCAGCACGCTGACCTGACGGTGGAGCAGCGCGCCCACCAGCCCGCCGATGATGAAGCCCGGCGCGAAGCCCAGCAGGAAGTCCTGGGGCCCGGCGATCTGCCCGGCGACGAGGCCCAGCGGCACGCCCAGGCCCAGGAAGGTGATGGCCGGCGGGAAGAGGAAGCCCATGGCGAGCAGCACCACCGCGACGACGGTGGGCAGGCGCCCGCCCAGCATCTCCGCCGGCAGGCCCAGCTTCGTGACGACGACCTGCGTCCAGAGCAGGCCCAGCACGCCGCCGATGGGGCCCGCCAGCACGCGGAACAGCCTGCCTCCGCCCACCAGCAGCAGTGTCACCCCGGCGACGCAGCAGACGATGCCGCCCCACATGGGCAGCAGCCGGTAGATGCCCACCCAGCCGGAGGGGTTGAACGTCTGGTACGCCTTGAGGGCCTGGAGGAGGCCTTCCATGGCTCCATCTCCTTGCTTCTTCGAAGCGGTGCGCGGCCGGGACGGACGCGCGGACCACCTCTCTAGCTTATGCGTACCGGGATAGCGCCAGCATCAGCAGCACGATGAAGACGGCGGCGGCCAGGAGGGCGTAGCCGTACAGGTCGCGGGGCGTGGAGGTGCGCCGGAGCAGCTCCTCCGCCTCCGCCCGGTCCTCGGGGGAGGGGTTGCCCGCCAGGATGCGCTCGGCGTCGCGCCGGGCGCCGGCCACGTCACCCGCCTCCTTCCGGGCCCAGGCGGCCCGGACCTCCGCCGAGCCGGGTTCCGGGAGCGTCTGTCCGCCTTTTGCCATGGGGCCCCTCTATACCGGGGAATGCGAGCACCCGTCGACGGTATATAGAAACGCTCCATGTCCGCCCGGCGATTGACGCGTCGAAACCTCCTGCTCGGCTCCGCCGCGCTCGTCCCGCTGCTGTCCCGGCGGGCGGACGCCTTTGGCGAGAAGAGCCGCTTCATCCCCGCGGTGGCCCGCCACGGCGGCCGCTGGGACTCGCGCCTGTCCGGGCTGCGGCGCATCGCCTGGGAGCTGCAGCGCCGCACCTCCGTGGAGGTGGTGCCGGACGCGCGCCCCTTCGCGCTCAGCTCGCCGGAGCTCTTCGAGTACCCCTTCCTCTACTTCGGCGGCGAGGGCGGCTTCCCCGCGCTCACCGAGGCGGAGGTGGCCAACCTGCGCCGCTACCTCACCTACGGCGGCTTCCTGCTGGCGGACGCCAACGACGGCAGCGACGGGGACGGCTTCGACAGCGCCTTCCGCCGGGAGATGGCGCGCGTGCTGCCGCAGAACCCGCTGGCGCCGGTGCCCTCCAGCCACGTGGTGTTCAAGTCCTTCTTCATGCTGGACTCGGCGCCGGGGCGGCTGCTCAACAAGCCCCAGTTGATGGGGGCCATGCTGGGCAAGCGCGCCGCGGTGCTCTACTCGCAGAACGATTTGGCCGGCGCGTGGAGCCGCAGCGAGTCCGGCGACTTCGAGTTCGACGTGTCCCCCGGCGGAGAGCCCCAGCGCGAGCTGGCCGTGCGGCTGGGCATCAACATCTGCATGTATGCCCTCTGCCTGGACTACAAGGACGACGCCGTCCACCTTCAGCTCATCCTCAACAAGCGGCGCTGAAGCCCCGGCCCGATGCCGAAAGCCTGGATGAACCCGCCCACCTTCAACGCCTGGAAGTTCGTCAGCCTCTCCCCGCTGCCTCCGTGGGCGCTGGTGCTGCTCGCCCTCGGACTGGTGCTGGGGGTGGCGCTGGCCGCCTGGGGCGTGCGCCGCGAGCCCTCGCGCGGGCGCCGTGTCCTCCTCTGGGCCCTGCGGGTGGGGGCGGGCGTGGCCGCGTTCTTCTTCCTGCTGGAGCCCGGCATCCGCCACCTGCAGGTGGCGCGGATGAAGAACCGCGTGGCGGTGCTGGTGGACCGCTCCGCCTCCATGAGCTTCCCCACGGAGCCCGGGGGCCCCACGCGCACCGCGCAGGTGGCCTCCTTCCTGGAGAAGGCCGCGCCGCGGCTGGCGGCCTTGCAGGACCGCTTCACGGTGGAGCTGTACGGCTTCGACCCGGAGCTGGCGCCGGTGACGGCCGCGTCGCTGGCGAAGGAGCCGGCGCGCGCGGGCACCACGGATTTGCTGTCCGCGGTGCGCTCGGCGGCGGGCGCGGGGCAGGGCTCGCGCAAGCTGTCGGGCGTGCTGCTGTTCAGCGACGGCGCGGACAACACGGAGCTGAAGGCGGGCGTGGTGGGCCGGGCGCGCGCGGCGCTGGCGGACCTGAACGTGCCCGTCTCCACCTTCACCGTGGGGCAGGAGGCGCTGAAAGATTTGGCGGTGGAGGGGCTGAAGGTGGACGACTTCGCCTTCGTGCGCAACTCGCTCACCGTGGAGGTGGAGATTCACGGCCGCGGCTTCAGCGGGCGCGAGATTCCGGTGGTGCTCAGCCAGGAAGGCAAGACGGTGGCGAGCAAGACGGTGCGCCTGGAGTCGTCGGACGACGTGAAGCCGGTGGCCTTCACCTTCACGCCGGACCAGACGGGGCGCTTCGTCTACACGGTGACGGTGCCCACCTTCCCGGACGAGGCGGTGGCGGACAACAACAGCCGCTCCTTCACGCTGAAGGTGATTCGGGACCGCGTGCGTGTGCTGCTGGTGGTGGGCCGGCCCTCGTGGGACGAGCGCTACCTGCGCGGCCTGCTGAAGCAGGACGCCAACGTGGACCTGGTGTCCTTCTACATCCTCCGCACGCTGTCGGATGACCCGGGCGTGGTGAGCGACCGCGAGCTGTCCCTCATCCCGTTCCCCATGGAGGAAATCTTCGACACGAAGCTGGACACCTTCGACGTCGTCATCTTCCAGAACTTCGGGCACGCGGACCCGTCGCTGTCCATCGCCGAGTACGAGCGGAACCTGGAGCGCTACATCCACAACGGCGGCGCCTTCGTGATGATTGGCGGCGACAGCGTGCTGGGCGAGGGCCGGGCGACGATGCCCACGCTGATGGAGGCGCTGCCGGTGGCGGCCGCCGGCCCCGCCAACCCGGAGCTCTTCACGCCCCGCCTGACGCCGGAGGGGCTGCGCCACCCGGTGACGTCCATCGGCACGGGCGCGGCGAGCACGGAGGCCGCGTGGGCGGAGCTGCCGCCCATTCCCGGCGCCAACCTCACGACGGCGCGCCCCGGGGCCACGGTGCTGATGGACCACCCGCACCTGACGGCGAACGGGAAGAACGCGCCGCTGGTGGCGGTGTGGGACTACGGCCGGGGCCGCTCCCTGGTGATGGCCACGGATGCGTCCTGGTACTGGGCCTTCGCGGCGCACAAGGATGGCTCGCCCAGCCGCGCGTATGACCGCTTCTGGGGCAACGCGCTGCGGTGGCTGGTGAGGGACCCGGACCTGACGACGCTGAAGGTGACGGCGGACCCGCCGTCGGTGGAGCCGGGGCGGCCCGTGGGCGTGGTGGTGCAGGCGCGGATGGCGGACTACCAGCCCGCGCTGGACGCGCAGGTGCGGGTGGAGCTGTTCTCCGTGACGGCGCAGAAGCCGGTGGCCGTGCAGACGGGCACCACGGGGGCGGACGGCGTGGTGCGGCTGGAGTTCGCGCCGCCCGAGCCGGGCCCGTACAAGCTGCTGGCCTCGGCGAAGAAGGGCGAGACGGACCTGGGCTCGGGCGAGGACGCGGTGGCGGTGCGCGCCGTGGGGCCCGAACTGTCGGACGCCTCGGTGCGGCCGGAGTTGATGGAGCAGATTGCGAAGGCCACCGGGGGCAAGGCGTACAGGCTGCCCCAGGACGGACTGCCCGACGTGCCGCTGCTGGACCCGCCGGTGGTGGAGGTGGGCCGCGCCAAGGACCAGCCGCTGTGGGACCGCTGGTACTACCTGGTGGCGCTCATCGGGCTGCTCGGCGCGGAGTGGTTCGCGCGGCGCCGCTTCGGCTACGTGTGAGCGGCTGGCACGCGGCGCCATGCCGCCTCGGCTACGGCTTCCAGGACCTGCGCTTCACGCCGGTGAAGGAGGCGCGTCCGGTGCCCTGAGCGCGCCGCTCTCCGAAGCGAGCCTCAGTTGGCGCGGAAGAACGCGATGCTCTTCTGGAGGCCCTCCGGCACCGAGCTGAAGTGGTCGCCGGGGATGGAGTGGGCATCCACGTCCAGTCCGGCCTTCCGCGCGTGCAGGGCCGTCTTCAGGGACTTCTCGCCGAAGTAGGACTCCTCGCTGCCGAAGAAGAGCCGGGTGGGGCACTTGAAGCTGCTGGCGAAGGCCCCGGGGGAGCGCATCTTGATTTCGCGCGGGTCCGCCATGGCGAAGGGGACGATGTCCTCGCGTCCCTCGATGAAGCCCTCCTGGTCCGGAGAGCCGGAGAGCGACGTGGCGGCCTTGAAGGCGCGGGAGGACTGGGCCGCCAGCAGCGCCAGGGTTCCTCCCACGCTGTGTCCGGACACGTAGATGCGGGAGGCGTCCACGCCCGGCACCCGGGCGAGCGCGTCCGCCGCGGCCAGCACGTCGTCCACCTCGTCATAGAAGAAGCTGAAGGTGCCCGGCTGTCCGTTCTCTCCGCGCAGCAGGGGCGTCATCACCACGAAGCCCGCCTCGCGAAGGGGGCCCGACATCTCCCAGTCCTCCTGGCCGAACGCGAAGCCTCCGTGGAGGAAGAGCACCGCGGGATGCTTCTTCCCATCCTGGGGGACCTCGCTGACGAACGCGGTGAGGTCCAGGTCTCCCGAGCGATAGGTCACCCGGGTCGCGCCCGGGAGGGCCTCGACCGCTTCTCCCTCCTGTGGAGAGGGCCCCTTCCGGAGCAGCGTCGTCTTGAAGCCGCTGCGCGCCTGGGCGTAGTCCTCTCTGGCGGCTTCTCCCGCCGGAGTGCAGCGGCAGCCGGAGGTGAGCGCCAGGAGGGCCGCCGCGAGGTAGAGCGGGAAATAGCGGGCGGGGAGTCGTCGCATGGGGACGGGTTACAACTCCAACGCGCGGTCCCCTGCAAGTGCCGCCCTGGCGCTGGAGGCGCGGGGGGCCTCTCCGTGAAGGGAGAGGCACCCGCCGCGCGGGCTACCTACTGCTGGGACTTCTCCACCACGCCGCAGGCGATGCGGCCACCCGCGTCACCGGTCGGGTCGGAGTAGTAGTCGTCCTCCTTGGTGTGCACCATCGCCGCCGAGCCGTCCTTGTCGAACATGGACTTCAGGGTGAGTCCGTTCTGGGCGAAGAAGTCGAATTGCGCGCGGCCGTCCTGGCCCACGTAGAGGTTGGGCAGGTCACCCGCGTGCTTGCCCTTGGGCGACATGATGCCGTGGGCCTTCTTGTGCGGGTTGAAGTGGCCACCCGCCGTCTTGAAGTCCGGGGCCTCGCACTTGCCCGTCTCGTGGATGTGGAAGGCGTGCTGGCCCGGCGGCAGGTTGCTCAGGGTGCCCTTCACCAGCACGCCCTGGGCCGTCTGCTCGAACGTGATTTCACCCACGTCCTTGCCCTCGGCGTCCTTCACCAGGGCCTTCGCCGTCTCTCCCTTCTTCGGCGCGGGCTTCTTGGCCTGCGCCGGCGCACCCGCGTCCGGAGCCCCCTGGCCCTGGGCCTTCTCGCCCTTGGCCTTGTCCTGGGCCTGGGGCGCGGCCTGCGCCTTGTCTCCCTTGGCCTTCTCCTGGGCCTTGGGCGCGGCCTGCGGGGCCTGGGCCAGCGCGGGAGCGGCGGCGAAGAGAGCGGCGGCGGTCAGCAGGGAGTGAATCTTCATGGGTGGGTCCTTCCTCCTGGGTAGGTCGCTACGAAGCGAAGGTGGACACTAGCCACCCGGAGCGCCCGGCGCCCTGGAAACCGTGCGGGCCGGCGAGCGAAACCACTGGGAGCCTTCACTTCGCTTCCGGCTTCCCCAGCGGCACCGGCACCACGCGTGAAGCACCGAAGGCCGGTGCCCAGAGGCCCTGGACCTCGGGCCCGTTGAGGAACCGCACGAGCGCCCGGAAGGCGGGCAGGGGCCCCCCCAGCGAGTCCGCCCAGACCTGCCCCCGGGGCGAGAGGTTGGGCACCAGCGGCCCCAGCTCCGCCAGCGTCGACACGGAGCGGGTGACGACCAGGCCCTCGTCCCGCAGGCGCTGGGGGACGTACAGCGGCGCGAAGCGGGCGTGCCGGTGGTCGTGGACGCAGCCCTCCTCCTCCAGCAGCGCCGCCGACAGGGGCAGCTCGCGCACGTTGAAGAGGAGCTTCACCGCGCCCAGGTGCGGGTCATACGGCCCGCGCAGCCGGTGGTCTCCGCGGGGGATGAGGCGCCGGTCCAGGTAGCAGTACGCGCGGGCCTCGGGCGGCACCGTGCCCCGGTGGCGCGCGCCCCCGTAGCGGAAGAAGGGACGCACGTGGCCCGGGTCCACCTCCAGGGGCGGGCCCGCCTTCAGCGCGCGCAGCTTGGGCAGCAGTGCCTCCGGGAGCCCATGCGCCCGGGCGAAGTCGGGAAGCGCCTCTTCGCGGGCCAGGGCGAAGGCGCGCAGGCGGGCCAGCAGCCGCTCCGGGTCCGCGTCCACCAGCAGCTCGTCGAAGCGCGTCTTCACCCCGGGCAGGCTCACCGGGACGAGCGTGGTGAGCGGCTCACCTTCCGCGCGCCAGCGTGCGTCCAGCGCCTCGGCCTCCGGCGCCGTGGGGACCAGACGCCACTCGGGCGCCACGGGCGTGAAGTCCCGCCAGCCGCCGTCCTGGCGCTCGAAGCGGGGCGCGGCGCGGGCGCCCGGCAGCGAGGACCACACGGTGATGCAGGTGCGCACCTGCGTGCCACGGAAGACGCCGGGCCCCAGGTCCACCACCTCCCGCAGGGCCAGTGTGTCCAGCAGGGACTGGCGCAGCGGGGCGTAGAGGAAGGCGTCCAGCAACGTCGCGGGGGTGATGAAGGCGAGCACTCCCGGGCGCGACACCAGCCGGTGCGCGGCCACCAGGAGGAAGAAGGCGAAGTCGTCGCGCAGGCTGGTGCCGGGCGGCAGGGCCAGGGGCAGCAGCGCGCGCAGCCGGGCGTAGGCGCCCGCGTCCTTCAGCACCGGCGAGGTACCGTTGTAGGGCGGGTTGCCCACCCACAGCTCCCGGTGCTCCGGCGGCGTGGCGGCGAGCAGCGGCTCCAGCCCGCCCCGGAGTGCATCGCCCGCGCGCACGTCCGCGCCGGGCACCCGGGCCTGGCAGACGCGCGCCACCTCCGGGTCCAGCTCCAGGCCGCACAGCCGCGCGTCGGGCCGCAGCCGTGCCGCCGCCGTGAGGAACGCGCCCGCGCCACAGGCCGGGTCCACCACGGTGAGCGGGCCCTCGCCCAGGTGCGCCAGCGCGAGCGCCAGCGTGCGTTCCACCAGCGGCGCGGGGGTGAAGAAGGCGCCCACCGCCTTGCGGTCCAGCCCGGGGAACTGATGGACGAGCCTCTCCTCGTCCACCCCCCGTTGCCTGTAGCCAGCTCGCCGCATCCGGTTCCCCCCATGCTACCCACCGCCATACCGTGCGGGGGCCGCTCCGCTCCAATGCGCGTGAGTGGAAAACGTTACCGTGGCTTTCGCGTCAACCCTCTGCCCTGGAGTCGGAGGCCGGAGTCGTCCCGGACACGGTGGCGGCCGCGCTCCCGGCCCCGGCCTCCGCCGGGGGGCACCCCTGGCTGCGGATGCGTTTCGTGCCCCGTCGCGGAGAAGGACCTTGCGGTTGGCGCGGTCTCCGATGAGATAGCGATTCGTTGAAGACGCGTTATCGAACGACTCTCCGCCCCGTGGGCGCCACGCCGGTGGAATGAGCATTCTCCGGCATGGCGGACGCGGGGCCGGGCGCCTGCTCCCCCGTCAGCCGGTCCGGGGTGGGCGGCTTCGAGGAGGACAGGTATGGCGGCGAGAAGTGACGAAGAGCTGATTGTGGCGGCACGACAGGGCGATGAGGGTGCCCTGGAGGAGTTGCTCAACCGTCATGAGCGCCAGGTGTACCGGTTCGGCCTGCGCATGTGCGGCTCGGAGGAGGACGCCAAGGAGGTGCTCCAGGAGACGCTGCTGACCGCCTTCAAGGGCCTGCACGCCTTCCGTGGAGACGCGGAGCTGTCCACCTGGCTCTACCAGGTGGCTCGCAGCCACTGCTTCCGGACGCGGCGCCGGCGGGCGGGCGTGCCCGAGGAGCACCTGTCGCTCGACTCACCCGCCGCGTCCGAGGTGCCCACCGAGGGGCAGCCTCCCGACGAGGTCTCCCATGCGCGGCAGATGGGAGAGGTGCTCCAGGCCGCCATCCTCGCGCTGCCCGAGAACTACCGCGAGACGCTCATCCTCCGGGACGTGGAGGGCCTGTCCGCCGAGGAGGCCGCGAAGGTGGTGGGCATCGAGGTGAGGGCGCTCAAGAGCCGGCTGCACCGCGCGCGGATGCAGCTTCGCGAGCACCTGGCCACGCTCATGGGAGAGAACGCCGCGGCCGGCGGACATGGCTGCCCGGAGCTGGCCCAGGAGCTGTCCGAGTACGCGGGCCAGGACATCGACCAGGCCGCCTGTGCCCGCATCGAGGAGCACCTGGGGCGCTGCCCGCGCTGCGCCGAGGCCTGTGACTCCCTCAAGCGCACCGTCTCCCTCTGCCGCCGCATTCCGGGGGACGAGGTGCCCGCGCCCGTGCGCGCGGCGGTGCGGCAGGCGCTCCACGGCGCCGGGCCGGCGCGGGCCTCTCCCTAGAGGGAGTGGCCGCAGTTCTTGCAGTACCGTGCGTCCAGGTCGTGGCCCTGGACGCCGCAGCCGGGGCAGGCGCGCGTGTCCACGGAGTGGCGGGTGGCGGCGGCCAGCTCCACGGAGACGATGCCGGTGGGCACCGCGAGCACGCCGTAGCCCAGCACCATCAGCACGGAGGCGATGAACTGCCCGAGCACCGTCTTGGGGGTGATGTCGCCGAAGCCCACCGTCGTCATCGTGACGATGGCCCAGTACATGGCCCGGGGGATGTTGTCGAAGCCGTGCTTCTCGCCCTCCACCAGGTACATCACCGAGCCCATGACGACGACGACGCTGAGCACGCCGCCGAGGAAGACGGTGATTTTCGGCCGGCTGGCGCGCAGCGCGGTGAGCAGCACCTCCGCCTCTCCCAGCAGGTGGGCCAGCTTGAGCACGCGGAAGACGCGCAGCATCCGCACCGCCCGGATGACCAGCAGGGACTGGGCCCCGGGGAAGAACACGCTCAGGAAGGTGGGGAGGATGGCCAGCAGGTCCACCAGTCCGAAGAAGCTGAGCGCGTAGGCCAGCGGCCGGCGGACGGCGATGAGCCGTAGCACGTACTCCACGGTGAACAGCACCGTGAAGCCCCACTCCAGGGCGCGCAGCTCGAGGCCGAACCGCTCGCGCACCCCGGCCACGCTCTCCATCATCACCGCGGCGACGCTGAAGAGGATGGCCCACAGCAGGGCGATGTCGAAGGACTTCCCCGCGGGTGTGTCGGATTCGAAGATGACTTCGTGCATCCGGGCGCGGAGGCCGCCCGCCGGGCTCTGCTCGGTTTTCCTGGACACGGCGCCAGTCTAGGCGCCCCGGGCCCATTGGAAAGTAAGGACGGGACCCGGACCCCTTGGTGGCCCGGGCCCCGTCCCTTGCCCTCCCTTCGAGGAGGAGGAAGGAGGGCAAAGTCGTGTCAGGCCTGGCCGGGCGTGGGCACCGCGGGCGGCGTGCCCGTGGCGGTCGACGCGGGCACCTCCGGCGCGGGCATCGTGGGCTTCGCCGCGCCCACGTGCATCCGGTGCTTCACCTCCGCGAAGCGGTCGGAGGCCTCCTGCTCCGGGAACATCAGCGACACCAGCACGCCCACGGCGAAGGCCAGGGGAATGGTGATGATGCCCGGGTTCTTCAGCGGGAAGAGCGCCGTGGCGTTCTTCAGCAGGTCCACCTGCACCGTGGGCGACAGGAAGATGAGCACCACCGCGCTGCCCGCGCCCGTCAGCATGCTGGCCACCGCGCCATTCGTGGTGAAGCGCTTCCAGGCCATGGACAGCAGCAGGGCGGGGAAGTTGGCGCTCGCGGCGATGGCGAAGGCCAGGCCCACCATGAAGGCCACGTTCTGCCCCTTGAAGGCCACGCCCAGCAGCACCGCCAGCACGCCGAGCACGAGGCTGGCCAGCCTCGCCACCTGGAGCTGCTCGTGCTCGGGCGCCTTGCCCTTGCGCACCACGCTGGACCACAAGTCGTGGGACAGCGCCGCCGCGCCGGACAGCGTCAGGCCGGCCACCACCGCGAGGATGGTGGCGAAGGCCACCGCGGAGATGAAGCCCAAAAAGCCCGTGCCGCCCACCACTTCCGCCAGCATGGGCGCCGCCATGTTGCCGCCCTTGTCCACCCCGGTAATCGCCTGCCGGCCCACCAGCACCGACGCGCCGAAGCCGAGGATGAACGTCACCAGGTAGAAGTAGCCGATGAGGCCCGTGGCGTAGAACACGCTGCTGCGCGCCGCCTTCGCGTCCGGCACCGTGTAGAAGCGCATCAGGATGTGCGGCAGGCCCGCCGTGCCGAACATCAGCGCCACGCCCAGGGAGATGGCCTCCAGCGGGCTACTCACCAGCTTGCCGGGCGCCAGCGTCTCCGGGCCGTACACCGTGGCCGCCTCGTTGAAGAGGGTGAGCGGGTTGAAGCCGAACTTGTAGAGCACCGCGCCGGCCAGGGCGGACGCGCCCGCCAGCAGCAGCACCGCCTTCACGATCTGCACCCACGTGGTGGCAATCATCCCGCCGAAGAGCACGTACAGAATCATCACCGCGCCCACGATGATGACCGCCATCTCGTAGGACAGGCCGAAGAGCAGGTGGATGAGGTTGCCGGCGCCCACCATCTGCGCAATCAGGTAGAAGCTCACCACGGTGAGGGTGCCCAGCGCCGCGGACAGGCGCACCGGCGTCTGCTTCAGCCGGTAGGCCACCACGTCCGCGAAGGTGTACTTGCCCAGGTTGCGCAGGGGCTCGGCGATGAGGAACGTCACCACCGGCCAGCCCACCAGCCAGCCCACGGAGTAGATGAGGCCGTCGAAGCCGGACGTGGCCACCAGGCCCGCGATGCCGAGGAAGCTCGCCGCGCTCATGTAGTCGCCGGCCAGCGCGAAGCCGTTCTGCATGGCGCTCACGCCGCCACCGGCGGCGAAGAACTCGGACGTCGTCTTCGTCTTGCGCGCCGCCCAGTACGTAATCGCCAGGGTGATGCCAACGAAGAGGAGGAAGAAGATGATGGCCGTGGCGTTGGGCTGGCCGAGCTGCGTGCCTGCTGCTGCGGTCGGGTTCATGCGGTCCTCACTTTCCGCCACGGAGTTGGTGCAGGGCGCGGTCGTACTTCCCGTTCGCCCAGACGATGTAGATGCCCGTCAGCCCCCACGCGGTGAGGATGACGAGCGCGCCCAGCAGGATGCCGACGGACAGCCCGGGGGTGATTTGCTGCCCCATCAGCGGCTTGTTGAAGGCCACCAGCAGGATGAAGCCGAGGTACGCCACCAGCGTGGCCACCGTGAGCACCGCCGCCACGCGCCAGCGTGACGCGGCGAGTGCTTCCAGCGCCTCCTCCTTGGAATTCGCGGACATCGTCGTTCCTCCTCTCAACGCTTGGACTGCGTGGGCATGCCCTTGACGAGCAACTCATCGAGGACGGCCGGGTCGGCCAGGGTGGTGGCGTCGCCCAGGTTCTCCGTCTCACCCGAGGCAATCTTCCGCAGCATGCGGCGCAGAATCTTCCCGGAGCGCGTCTTGGGCAGGCCGTTGACCAGAACCACACGGTCCGGCGTGGCGATGGGGCCGATGACGTGGCGCACCTGCTCCTTGAGCGCGCCCACCATCTGCTCGGGCGAGGCGTCCTGCCAGTCCGGCTTCATGGTGACGAAAGCGCACACTCCGGTGCCCTTGAGGTCATGGGGGAAGCCCACCACGGCGGCCTCGGCGACGGACTCGTGGGCCACCAGCGCGCTCTCCACCTCGGCGGTGCCCAGGCGGTGGCCCGAGACGTTGAGCACGTCGTCCACGCGGCCGGTAATCCAGTAGTAGCCGTCCTCGTCGCGGCGGCAGCCGTCGCCGGTGAAGTACAGGCGGGGGAAGCGCGAGTAGTACGTCTCCACGAAGCGCTGGTGGTGGCCGTACAGCGTGCGTGCCTGCCCGGGCCACGAGCGCGCCAGGCACAGGTTGCCGGTGACGCCGTTGCCCTCGATGACGCGGCCCTCGTCGTCCACCAGCACCGGCTCCACGCCGAAGAAGGGCAGGGTGGCCGAGCCGGGCTTGCACGGGGTGGCGCCGGGCAGCGGCGCAATCAGGATGCCGCCCGTCTCCGTCTGCCACCACGTGTCCACCACGGGGCAGCGGCCCTCGCCCGGCACGTCGTGGTACCAGCGCCACACCTCGGGGTTGATGGGCTCTCCCACGGAGCCGAGCAGGCGCAGCGACTTGCGCGAGGACTTCTTCACCCAGCCGTCGCCCTCCTTGATGAGGGCGCGCAGCGCGGTGGGCGCGGTGTAGAGGATGGTGGCCTTGAGGTCGTCCACCACCTGCCACAGCCGGCCCGCGTCCGGGTACGTGGGGGTGGACTCGAACATGACGGTGGTGGTGCCCATCGCCAGCGGCCCGTAGAGGATGTAGCTGTGGCCCGTCACCCAGCCCAGGTCCGCGGCACAGAAGTGCACGTCGTCCGGCTGGATGTCGAAGATGTAGCGGAACGTCGTGGCGGCATAGACGAGATAGCCGCCGGTGGTGTGCAGCACGCCCTTGGGCTTCCCGGTGGAGCCGGAGGTGTAGAGGATGAAGAGCGGGTCCTCGGCGTCCATCCACTCGGCGGGGCAGGTGCCGCGGTGCTTGGACATCTCCACGTCCAGCCAGGAGTCGCGGTCCTCGCGCATGGGCACCTCCTTGGGGGTGCGCCGCACGACGAGGATGGAGCTCACCTGGGTGAGGCCCTCCACCGCCTCGTCGGCGATGGCCTTGGTGGGCACGAACTTCGGGCCGCGCGGGCCCTCGTTGGCGGTGACGAGCACCTTCGCGCCCGAGTCGAGGATGCGCTCGCGCAGGGCCTCGGAGGAGAAGCCGGCGAACACCACCGAGTGCACCGCGCCGATGCGGGCGCAGGCCAGCATGGTGTACGCGAGCTCCGGCACCATGGGCAGGTAGATGCAGACGCGGTCACCCTTGCGCACGCCGTGGGCCTTCAGCACGTTGGCCACGCGGCCCACGTGGTGCTGCAGGTCGCGGAAGGTGATGACCTCATATTCGCCGGGCTCGTTCTTGGCCCAGATGATGGCGGGCTTGCCGGGGCGCGTCTTGGCGTGGCGGTCCACGCAGTTGAAGGCGACGTTCAGCTTGCCGCCGCCGAACCAGGAGAAGTCCACCTGGTCGGCGTCCACGTCCAGAATGGTGTCCGGCTTGTGGAACCAGGTGAGCTGCTGGGCCATCTCGCCCCAGAAGGCCTCGGGCTCTTCCAGGCTCTTCTTGTAGAGGCGCTTGTAGTCCTCCAGGTTCTTCACGTGGGAGGTGAGGCTGAACTTCTCCTTCGGCTGGATGAACGTGTCCTGCGTCTGCGTCATGGGGTCATCCTCGTGGCGTGAAGTGGGGGTCAGTAGAAGAACTGGAGCTGGGCCGTGCCGGTGATGCCGGTGTCGGCCTCGGAGAGGTCGCCCACCTTGGAGATGGCGACCTCGGTCTTGAGGTTGAAGGTGTGGGCCTGGAACCAGAGGTTGAAGCCGGGGCGGATGACGAGCAGGTCCTGGTTCACCACGCGCGAGTTGAAGTACTCGCCGGAGAGGACGGGCTCGAGCCTGCCGAAGCGGTAGCCCAGCTCGGAGAAGAAGCCGGTGCCGCTCTGCGCGTTGTCCATGCCCTCGCGGTAGTGGAAGACGGTCGTCTGGAAGACCACGGCCTGGTCATTGGCGAGGGGCAGGTCGAGGAAGACGTCCGAGGAGAGCGCGAGCGAGTCGTGGACGCCGGAGGCGGTGGCGACGGCGGAGGGCTGGTAGTCGGCGCCGAGGCCCACGGAGAGGCGCGGCTTGTCGTCGAAGTAGATGCCCTGGAAGAAGAGGTCCTCCTCGCGGGTGAGGAAGTACCAGCGGACGTTGGCGACGCCGCGGGGGCGGTCGTCCGGGTTGACGGTGGCCTCGGGCTTGCGGACGCCCTCGACGCCGTTGAGGAGGGCGGCGCGGAAGCCGAGCTTCCCCACGAAGCCGCGGAGCTGGATGCCCGTGTCGCGCCAGACCTTGCCAACCCCGGGGGTGAAGCGGACGAGGCTGGAGTGGTAGTCCACCGTGTTGAGGGCGACGGCGCCCTGGAGGTTGTGGCGGGAGAGCGGGGCGATGAGGAGGCCAGCGTCCACCCAGATCTTCTCCGCGAACATGTAGGAGATGAACGCGTCCTGCATGAAGAGCGTGACGTCGAAGTTGCCGTCCTTGCCGTAGTTGGGCTGGTCCGTCTCGATGAAGAACGACAGGTTCTTGGTGACGTTGCCGAAGACGAGCAGGCGGACGCGCCGCAGGAAGAGGTCGGTGCCCACGTCACCGGTGGGGGCTCCGTCCTTGATGAGCTGGAGCTGCGGCTGGAGGAGGACGTTGACGTTGAGGGAGGCCTCTTCGCCGAGCGTTATCTTCCCCGCGGACGCGGGGCCGGCGTGCAGCAGGGCCACGAGCGCGGCCAGGAGCGACAGCAGGCGGAAGGGGAGTGGGCGCATGCCCCCGTCCCAGAGCAACGCCTCTGCCAACGCACGTTGCCCGGATATTCAGGACCTTACGGGTTGGCCCGGTGCGTCAGGGTGTTACGGAAGGTGACGGTGTCGTTACCCTGGTAACGATTCGTGCAATGCGTCGTAACGCGTGTGGAGTGTCTTTGACCCCTGCATGACGCAGAACAGGCGTGTGCCTTCAAGGGCTGACGCAGCTTGTCATGCGCGCTTCAGCCACCGAGCGGCCTCAGCAGTCCGGCTTCACCGAGCCGTTCCTGGATGGATGCGGCGAGTGCCACGTGCGCGGGATGGGTGGCGGTGAATCGCTCGGGGGTGAGGATGACGAGCGTGCCCTTGTCCTCCACGGGTTCGATTCGCACCGGCGCTGGCAGGGGCGGCACCGTGCCACGGCTGCGCGAGAAGTACATGGCCCAGCCCACGAAGGTCCCCGGCTCGGCGGCCTTGAGGACCTCCGCGCGATGGATGTGCGAAGTCGCGATGCCCCACTCCGGCTCCCAGGCGAGTGCCATGGCGCGAAGAGCCCGGGTCATCACCTCGGTATTGATGAGCCGCTGCGCGACAGGCCCTTGCCGCGGAGGATTGAGCGTGCACGAATTACACACGTTTGTGGAGGTCAGGCCACACTTCAGAATGATCCCGGTGGTGCTCCCCTGGGGCTCTCCGTTCCATGCCGTGAGGCTGAACCCGCCCAGAAGTTGATGCTTCTTGTTCGAGAACAGCTGCACGAAGGTTGATGCGCGAGGAACAAGCAATTTCTTGAGCGCCTGCTCACGGGTTCTGCCTGTTCCGTACCAACTCGTCCAAGTTGGGTCCAGTGGGCCAAGACCTTGAAGGAGGGACTCCACGCGCTGTGCACAGGTCTCGGCTGGCTCCTTGCGAGCAGGCCAGTACACACCTGCGTAGTAGTCTTCATTCATGTGGAACGCTCCTCGAGGATCTCGCTGGAATGTGGACGATCTCGATTCTGCTGAGGCCGTTCGCATCGAAAAGCTTGCGGAGGTAGTCAGCCAGTCTCTTCTCCGCCACGACCCACCGCAGGGGCACTCCGTTGGCAGCTTCGAACTGCTTTGTCGCCTGCGAAAGGATGCCGTCGAAGCCTTCGAAGAACGAGAGTGGCTCCAGGTTGTCGTCAATGAACTTCGCGATGTTCGGGCCCTTGGTCTCCAGGAGGATGTCCGCATCGAAGCCGTCGAAGTCCACGAAGTCCCTGGGACCACTGCCGGTCCGTACACGGTAGACCCATCCTTCAGGCGCACCCGTGTTCTGGGCCTGGTACTCCCTGGCGGCGGGCTTCATCCCCTCGTTCTTCTGCTCCCACCGTCCAGGACCGCGCTGGGGTGGGGGCCAGGACCTTGTGGGGATGCCATTGCCTCCACCGCCTGCTCCGGCGCTGGCCGCGTGCAGGACATAAAGGGCAGTGGCGCCCTCGCCAGCAACCGTTACGAGCCGACCGGCTGGGACTGCCACCGCGCGCAGCGCCAGGGTGCCATCGGCTGCGAGGGAGAGCACGGGCACACCGAGTTGCCCCAGCCGGCTCCCGGCGGAGGCGATGCGCGCACTGCCCGCGCCCGCCGTGCCGCACGTCAGCAGGATATTGCTCAGCAGTCTGGAGGCCTGCCGTACCTGCTCGCCATGGGGCAGAGCGCGGTATCGCTCCCAGTACTCCGGGCTGTGCTCAATCAGCGTTCGTACCGCGGAGGGCAACTTCGCCAGGCCTGCGAGGCTCTCCTCGGGCTCCAGCACCAGCGTCACCACGCCGTTCACGGTGTCCTCTACCGCCCGGCCCATCCCCTCCACTGCGGGGCCCGCCGTGTTCGTGTCCGGCCTGTAGCTGCCCGCCACGCGCGCGTCGGGATGGTGCCCGAGGTCGTCCTCCAGTCGGTACAGGTGCGCGTCGCCCCGCGTGCCGTAGAAGGGTCCTACCTCGAAGCCTTCCGCGCGGAGGGTGCCGTCAACCAACTCCACCTCCCCCGCGTATTGAAGCGCCTCGCCTGTGGTGGAACTCACCAGGTAGCCATCAGGCCGAAGGACGAGCGTTCCCGCATATCGCCGCATGCGGACGTGCAGTTCTTCGCGCGATATGTGCCTGCCAACCTGAACCACGCCCACCAGCAGGTGGGCCGCCATGCGTCGCGGGCCCCAGTCGCGCAGGGGGGCCTCAGCTTCCAGCAGTCGCGTCAACAGCGCTGCTGCTTGTGGCGGTGTCAGTTTCCGCCCGTCCACGGGCAGCAGGGTGGGGGAGACGCCAGCGCGCACCATCAGGCCCTGGAACCAGTCAACGTCGACGAGCGATGACTCGATAGGGCCGAGCCCGCTTTGAGTGCGTTGCTCCAGTGCTCGTTGGTGGAGGAACTGGGACTGGGGCAACGTCCCCCTGCGGAGATGCCAGGAGAGAGGGTCGTCTATCGGCAACGGGCCGCCCGTGCCGCAGCCGCTGAGCACCACTGCCAGCGCGAGGAGGGCACAGACCTGGAGGCTCAAGGATGGACGTCTCGCTTCATGCCATGGCCCTCGTATGGACGATGCTCCGCCTGAAGAGAAGTGATGGAGTTGTGACCACGGAACGATTCGAGCAGTGCGCCGTAACCGGTGTTTCGTCGCGGACCCGTGTACGGCGCGGAGCATACGCGTGCCTTGGAGGGCTGCCGCAGTTCGTCAAACGATGGGTGCGCGGTGCAGATCGAGCAGGTCCGGGGCATTCCGTTCCAAGAGGCCTTCGAAGGCGCTCCATCCGTGTGCGACGATGAAGCGGACTTCACTGGGGAGGACGGGGAAGAGCCAGACAAAGACAGTGGGAGGCGTGGTGCTGGAGAAGGTGGCGAGGCTCTCCGGGAAGAGGACCGGGCTCGAGGCGTAGAGAGCGGTGGCTTCGGTGCCGTGCAGGATGGGGCCGCCGAGGTGGACTACTTCTCCTCGGAGCAGGGCCCTGTGGTCCTGGAGCATGCGGGTCGCGACTTCGAACAGCGTGCCCGCGAGTTCATCCCGTGCCTGTGACGCTTGAACGGAAAGGAGGAGTTCCTGTCTGACCTCTCTAGCCCCCTTCAAGCGGAGCACGTGATGGCTGAGTCCGAGGGTGGCGTAGGTGGTCGCAGAGGTGTCGGGCTGGTCCCGGAATCGGCAGCCCTGCACCCCCGTTGGGGCCCCGGAGGCAGAGCAGCCTCTTTCAATGGAGCCGAGGATACTCTCCAGGTGCGTGCTGATGTTCATGTGCATCCGTAGGCATCGATGCCGTCAGGTGCTACCAGCAACGAGAGGAACTCGCTGGCGAAGGTGCCGCCATGCGGCGGGATTATTGCCGCCGTGAGCTTGGCCGAGAGGCTTTTCGAGCGCGCGAACTAGTCCGAGGTTGTCGGTCTACGCGTTTCTCTAGTTCCTTTTCCAGCGGCTCAAGCAGGTCACCACGGCGGAACTGCGCAGCGACTCGGGGCAACGCCGTTTCTTCCGTTACGCCCAGTACTTTCAGTGCTGCTGTGACCTTGCGAACAGCACTCTTGTACAGTTTCTGTCGGTTCTTGTCGAAGTACTCACGGATTGCCGGAAGGTTCTCGTGGTCTACAGAATCTCTCGTTACGTCTTTGCTCCGCAGAAGGACATCTCCGACCACCATTGCCAAGAAGTGCGATGCATAGGGGACAAAGCGAGCTTGCAGGCTACCCCGTTTGCGTTCGTTCTCAACGAGTCGGAAAACAAGCACGGAGAGGAGGACGTGTGCGGGAAGCAAGTCTTCGCGAAAGATTTCTTGGTATAAGTCACCGAAAAGCCTGCTGCGCCTGAACTTGGCGGCATTAGGCTTGCGACGCCAAACTGCCATGATGGCTTCTGCAGCTACGGAGGAAGTGATGGTATCGCCTCCCGTCGCTATGTCGTCACGCTTGCGCTTATACTCGAACCCCAGTTCCTTGAGGCCGAGGGCCAATCGGTCTTGAATTGGATCGTTAGAGCGCAAGTCGGTCAGGTCGACAGGGTTTTGGCTGTTTGTTGCGTATGTGATGTTGTTGACGAGGTCGTCATCTCGACTTGCGAGTTCATAGAGTCTGAGGAGAACGGAGCTCGCTTGGTAGTCGCCAGTGGGGTCGTCTTGTATTCTTTTTTGGATTGTTTTGCTGGTCTGTCCTCCGTTCACAATTTGGAGGTTTTCGACGCGAATTGTGTGGTCGCCTCCCTGGAGTGCGTTGTGTGTAAACTTGGTGCAGATGGCGGTAATGCCGTTGTTGAAGAAGTAGAAGTTCGATCGCTGCTTGGGGTCCTCAAGAGTCTTGTATATTGCTGAGTTGACACGATTGTCCTTTAGGCCTAGGTAACGCCTGATGTTCCGCTCAAGCAGTTTGTCGCCATTTGTTTCGAACAGCTTTCCAATTTCTCCCACCTGGACTCGGCCGATAAAGACTCGCCGAAAGTCAAACTCTTCAAGGATTGACTTCCCAACCGTGCGAAGCGTCGCGTCGACCGGTTGCTGTCTGCGCATTAGTTCTACGAGTGCGCGGTGATTGAAATGTGTAAAAACTACTCGGTCATTTGGGAGCGCCGCCTCCCGGATACGAGCATCTCCATTGGATTCCCAGCGCCCGCCGTTGTTGCAGAGAACAATGTGTACCTTTGGGAAGTTCCCGTCTACAATCAGTGAACGAATCTCGGTGAGGGCAACGGTGAGTGTGTTGCGAGCCTGGATCTTCTTTCTGGGATCGAAAATTACTCGGATGGTTTCGATGATCCGGCCAATGGCATTGGCTGGGTATCCTGATGTTCCGTCGAGGCTCTTGCTGTACTTTCCTTGGAAGAGGGTGACGTCAAACTCTCCGTCCTGCACATCGCCAATGTGGAGTGCGTCGATTCCGCCGTCGTCCCCGCCGTCAGTTAGCATTTCGATGGCGGAGTCTTCATCGAGTTGAAGTAGTGACTGGGCGCAAAGGACAACAAATGCTGCAGACTTTCGCTTATGCGAGTCTCCTGATGCCTCGTGGCCTAGTCGGGCGACCAGGTCAGCCTTGCGCCGTTCGGCGAACGCAGAGACTCGCTGGTCGATGAGCCCCGCATCTACATCGGTCTTGAGGAGAGTTGACTTGGTCGTGGCCACTAGTCGTTCCACCAAGCTGAAGAGGTTTGAGGTTGTGAGGCTAGCAACGTTCTTTGTGGGGGACCATACCTGGGTCCTTCCATATTGCGGGTAGGAGGTTCCTGTCTCCGTGCACACCGCCGATGCTGTGGTCTTCTTTTGCTGCGTGCCGTCATGGCGTTACATGGATGGAAGTTCTTGAAATGCAAGTACATCTTATTCGTGATGTCCAGTGCGTACTGGTAGGAGCACCATCAAGTACGTCTGCACTTTCTCACGCCCGCGTGCGGGGAATGCCCAGCTTCTGGCGCTTCTCCCACAAGGCCTTGCGGCTGATGCCCAGCCGCTTCGCCAGCTCCGTCTCGCCCATGTGCTCCTGGTGCTCCAGCACGAAGCGCCGGAAGTACTCCTCCATCGAGTCCGGCGAGCCACCGACCTCCTCGGCTTCGCTCTCCCCGGAGTCCCGGGCCTCGGCGTCCGCGGCGCCGTGGCCATTCCCTTCCGGCAGCTCCAGCGCCAGCAGGTCCGGCGTCACCACCGGCCCATCCGCCAGGATGACCGCGCGCTCGATTGCGTTCTCCAATTCGCGCACGTTGCCGGGCCACGGGTGTGACGTCAGCGCCATCATCGCGTCATTGGAGAACGACGCCGAGGCCCGGCCAATCTTCCGGCACGCCTTGTCCAGCAGGTGCTTCGCCAGCGCGGGGAGGTCCTCTCCACGCTCCCGCAACGGCGGCAGTCTTATCTCCACCACCCGCAGCCGGAAGTAGAGGTCCTGCCGGAACGCTCCCTCCTGCACCCGCCGTGGCAGGTCCCGGTGCGTCGCCGCGACGATGCGCACGTCCACCTTGCGCGGCCGTGTCGAACCGACGCGCCGCACCTCGCCGTCCTGCAACATCCTCAAGAGCCGCGCCTGCGCGGGTGCCGGCAGCTCGCCAATCTCATCCAGGAATAGCGTCCCGCCGTGCGCCGCCTCCACCAGGCCCGCGTGCGCCGCCTGCGCTCCCGTGAAGGCGCCCTTCTCGTGGCCGAACAGCTCGCTCTCCAGCAGTCCCTCCGGAATCGCCGCGCAGTTCACCGCCACCAGCGGCCCGTCCGCCCTCGGGCTCTGTGCGTGAATCGCCCGCGCCACCAATTCCTTGCCCGTGCCGGACTCCCCCAGCACCAGCACCGTGGCCGGGGAGGGCGCCACCTTGCGGACGCGTTCGAAGACCTCGCGCATCGGCCCGCAGCTCCCCACCATGCCGCTCACCGGGTGTGCCTGCTCCACCTCGCGCTTCAGCGCCGCGTTCTGCCGCGTCAGCTTCCCCTCGCGCAGCACCCGCTCCACCTGCATCAGCAGTTCGTCGTGGTCGAACGGCTTCGCGATGTAGTCCACCGCCCCCAGCTTCATCGCGTCCACCGCCGACTTCACCGTGGCGTAGCTCGTCATGATGAGCACCGGCACCCCCGGGCACATCGCGATGACGTCCGTCCCCGGAGCCCCGGGCAGTCGCAGGTCCGACAGCACCAAATCAAACGAGTCCAGCGAGTAGTCCGCCGCCGCCTCCTGCACCGAGCCCGCCTCGGATACGTCGTGTCCCGCGCGCACCAGCAGCCTGCGCAGCTCCGTGCGGATGATGGGTTCGTCCTCGATGACCAGGATGCGACTCATGCCAGTGCCCCCCGTCCGGACCGTGCGCTCAGCCCCACCCCGCGCGAGTCCGGAAGGCTCACCGTGACGCTAGTCCCTCCCCCCGGCCGGTTGTCCACCAGCATCGTTCCCCCGTGCTCCCGCACGATGCCCGCCACCAGCGCCAGCCCCAGCCCCGTTCCCTCGCCAGGCTGCTTCGTCGTGAAGAACGGCTCGAAGACGCGCTGTGCCAGCTCGCCGGGGATGCCGTGCCCCCGGTCCAGCACGCGCAGGTGCACCCCATCGTCCCCAGCCTCCGCTTCCAACTCCACCACCCCGCCGTCCGGCGACGCGTCGATGGCGTTGGTCAGGAGATTCACCAGCACCTGCTCCAGCCGCTGCGGGTCCGCCAGGACCTCCAAGCCCTCCGGGCAGCGGTGCTCGAAGCGCAGGCCGCGGTCCTTCCGGGCGCCACGCGCCATCCTCGCGAGCTCCACCGCCTCCGCCAGCAGCGGCCCCACCGCCACCCGGGTGAAGGGGCGCGCTTCTCCGCCCACCGTGCCCGCATGGCTGAAGCCCACCAGCGCCCGCACAATCGCGTCGATGCGCCGGCACTGCTGGAGGATGAGCCCCACGCGCTCGCGCACGGCCTCCGCGTCGTCCAGGTCGTACTTGAGGTTCTGCGCCAGGCTCGCAATCGCCGTCAGCGGGTTGCCAATCTCGTGCGCCACGCCAGCCGCCACCCGCCCCAGCGACGCCAGCCGGTCCTGGTGCGCCAGCCGCGCGTCCACCGCCTTGCGCTCGGTCAGGTCCTCCACCAGCAGCGCCATGCCCTCGGACGTGCCTCCGTCCTCCTCCGTCGGCGACACCCGCGAGCGGTGCATGCGGAGGATGCGCTCCCCGCCAGCCACCGTGACACGCGCCTCGGTGTCCTCCTCGGCCCCGGCCGCGAAGCCGGACAGCAGCGGCCCCCACGGCTCCGGCAGCGCCGCCAGCGTGTGCCCCCGCACCGCGCCCGGCTCCACGCCCGACAGCCGCTCCAGCGCCGCGTTCCAGATGACCACCTCGCCGTCCGGGCCCACCGCGCACACGCCCAGCGGCAGGTCCTCAAGGATGTGCCGCAGGTAGCGCCGCACCGCTTCCAGCGCGAGCACCGGCCCGCCCTGCATGCCCCGCGCGTCCCGCAGCAGCTCCTCCACGAAGCGGAGCTGCTCCGCCAGCGCCGTGCGGGAGCCGGGCTCCAGCCGCAACGCCTCCTCCACCGTCAGCCGCGCCAGCACCGGGCCGATGAGGCCCGACAGGTTCCGCTCCACGCCGTCGCGCAGCCGGCGCAGCTCCGTGGGCCGGCGCTCGTCGGGAGGCAGGCCCAGCGCCGCCAGCGCCCGGTCCACCTCCGCCGCCGCGGCCTCCTCGCCCAGCAGGGGGGCCAGCCGCTGACGGAACTCCTCGGGCGAGCCCGCCTCCACACCTCCCGACGCCAGCGCGGGCGCCTCGCGCGTGCACGCCCGCGCGGCCTCCGCCTCCGCCGCCGACTGCCTCGTGGCCAGGGACACCGCCACGAACGCCAGCGTGTTGAGCGCCAGCGACGTGAAGGTGGAGAAGCCCCACGGCTCGTCCGAAGGGAAGCCCAGCAGGCCCGCCACGCGGCGCGTCCACACCACCACTCCGGGCGAGGCCCACAGCGGAACCACCAGCGTCATCGCCCACGTCGCGGCGCCCATGCCCAGGCCCGCCAGGAAGCCCGCCCGTGTGCCGCGCTTCCAGAAGAGCAGCCCCAGCACGCCCGGAGCGAACTGCGCCACCGCGACGAAGGACACCAGCCCCAGGTCCACCAGCCCCGTGCCGCGCGTGTCCAGCAGCCGGTAGAAGCCGTAGCCCGTCAGGATGATGACGGCGATGAGCAGCCGGCGCGCCCAGAGCAACCAGCCATACAGGTGCGCCCGGCCGCGCGCGAACCCCAGCGGCAGCACCAGGTGCGTGAGGCACATGGGCGCCAGCGCCAGCGTGGTGACGATGACCATGGCGCTCGCCGCGGACACGCCACCCAGGAAGGCCACCAGCACCAGCCCCGTGGCCCCGCGCGACGCGGGCACCGAGAGCACGTGGAAGTCCGCGGGCCAGGGCAGCCCCACCGCGTCGCCGCTCCACAGCAACACCGGCACCGCGAGGTTCATCACCAGCAGCACCAGCGGGAAGGCCCAGGTGGCCGTGGACAGCGCGTCCTTCTCCGGGGCCTCGGTGAAGGCCACGTGGTAGCTCCGGGGCGTCAGGAAGGCCGCCGTGCACGACAGCGCCAGCAGCGGCGCCCAGGACGCATCGCGCGCGGGCGCTTGCATGTCCTCCACCGCCTCCGGGTGTGCCTCCAGCCATGCCAGCAGGCCCTCCACGCCGCCGAACACCGAGGACACCGCCCACACGCCCACCGCGACCAGCGCCACCACCTTCACGGCCGACTCGAAGGCGATGGCCAGCATCAGCCCCTCGTGCCGCTCGCGCGGGGTGAGGTGCCGCGCGCCGAAGAGGACGGAGAAGCCGGTGAGCACCGCGCAGAAGCCCAGCCCCACCAGCGTGGGCGAGGCGGAGGGGCTGAGCACCTTCGCGGACTCGACGACGGCGCGCACCTGCAGCGCCAGGTAGGGCAGGCTGCCGGCCAGCATGAACAGCGTCACCGCCGTGCCGGTGGACTGGCCCGGGTAGCGGAAGGCGAGCACGTCCGCCAGCGAGGTGAGCTGCAGCTCGCGCGTCAGCCGCAGCAGCGGGCGCCACAGCACGGGGACGAGCAGGCACGCCAGCGTGACGCCCAGGTAGATGCCCAGGTAGCGGAAGCCGTGCCGCGCCGCGTAGCCCACGCTGCCGAAGTAGGACCAGGACGTGGCGTACACGCCCAGCGCCAGCGAATACACCAGCGGGTGCTGGGTGATGCGCGAGGGGATGACGCCGCGCTCGGCCGCGTAGGCCACCAGGAACAGCACCAGGAGGTACACGACGGACGCCGCGACGAGCGAGCCCAGCTCAAGCGTCATGGCCGCCGCTCCGGTGCGCCGCCCAGCCACCCAGGGCGATGACGCCCAGCCAGACGATGAAGGGCAGGTACCCGGGCGCGCCCTCCGCCAGCCACAGCCGGCGCAGCGGTGAACCGAAGAGGAGCACCGCGATGGCGAAGACGAGCAGCGACAGCATGGCGGGCGCGTCGGGCTCGGTAGGGCGCTTCATGCCGGGGAGGATAGCAGTGGTGCGGCGGCCGGAAGCCAGGGCAGGCAGGCGGGCGGCTCGCACTGGAGCCCTCCCGCGGGGCGGGGCTGCGAGGCGTGCCACCACACCGGCTACAAGGGGCGCTCCGGCATCTTCGAGCTGCTGGTGGTGGACCCGGACCTCCAGGACCTCATCGCCCGGGGCGAGCCCACCGTGACGCTGCGCCGCCATGCGCGCCAGCGCGGCCTGCGGACGCTGGTGGAGGACGCCCTGGACAAGGTGTCCTCCAGGGCGACGACGCTGGCGGAGCTGGTGCGGGTGGTGCCCTACCGCCACATCCTCGCCGCCCGCGACGAGCGCGACGGCGCGGAGTAGGATGCCGCCGCTTCCAACGAGGAGGAGGGGGGCCATCCGATGATGACCGTTCAGGAGCTGCGAGCGCTGAGCCGTCGCTTGACCGAGGCGTTCTTCTGCCGGCAGGTGGGGCCGTTCGTGCTGGTGCAGAGGCCCCCCAGCCCGGTGATGGCGCAGCTCGCGTTGAAGATGGGCGCGGCGCGCACGACGATGGCGCGGGACATTCCCAGCCTGGAGCGGCAGCAGGTGGCCCTCTGGCTGCACTTCGACGCGCTCTCCGTGGCCACGCTGCCTCCGGTGGAGGGGCAGGACGTGCTCACCGTGGGCCGCCAGCCGGACTGCGACCTGGTGGTCAACGAGCCCTCCGTCTCCAAGCGCCACGCGCGGCTCTGCTGGCATGGCCCGGAGGTAGGCTGCACCCTGGTGGACCTGCGCTCGAGCAACGGCACCTTCGTGAACGCGAAGGAGCTGGAGCCCGGCGGCGAGGTGCACGTGCGCGACGGCGACCTGCTGGGCTTTGGCGACGCGACGTTCGCCTACCTGCTCGCGCCGTCCTTCTACGCGAAGATGCAGCGCATCTCCCTGTGAGCCGTGCGTGGACGGGGGCCTCCCGTTCCACGCGCACAGGG
Organism: Myxococcus sp. RHSTA-1-4; assembly: GCF_020037125.1. Lineage (GTDB taxonomy): Bacteria > Myxococcota > Myxococcia > Myxococcales > Myxococcaceae > Myxococcus. The sequence continues at coordinate 3,731 of NZ_JAIQDG010000040.1, read as the reverse complement.
GCTACCTGAGGGATATGGCAGGGGCAATGGAGAGGCAGGCGGCCGGACACGGGGCCGGAGGGCTCCTGGGCGCCGTGGGGTACAGGCTCAAGGAGACGGCCTCCGGTGCGCCCCAGACGCCGGAGGCCCAGGCCGACGAGGCCCTGGAGACGCACGAGCCGGAGACGCCGCTGTGCTGCTCGCGCTGCGGCCACCCGGTGACGCGCGTGCGCCACCGCATCGCCGTCAACGGCCGGCATTCCCACACGCGCGCCAATCCGTACGGCTTCGTCTACCACTTCGGCTGCTTCGCCCAGGCGGACGGCTGCACCGTGGACGGCCCGCCCACCGAAGAGGAGACGTGGTTCCCGGGGTTCCGCTGGCAGGTGGCGCACTGTGCCGCGTGCCGCACGCACCTGGGCTGGGCCTTCCGGGGTGAAGGCAGCTTCTTCGGCCTGCTGCTCGACAGGCTCACCCTTCCTTCCTGAGCGTGCTACGCCTTCGGACGCGCGACGAACGCGAGCCGGGAGGGAGCGCACGTGGAGACGAAGCAGGGAGACTTCGGGCCGCCGCGGGACGAGCAGGAGCTGTCGGCCACCGCGGACATCATGATGCACTCGTACGCCATGGCCCCGGCGGACGCGGCGGCCTGGACGCAGCGGGTGGGCGCGGCGAACCTGCGGCTCCTGCGTGAAGGGGGGCGGGTCGCGGGCACGCTCGTCTCCATTCCCATGGGCCAGTGGTACGGCGGGCGCGACGTGCCCATCATCGGCGTGGGCGGCGTGGGCGTGTCCCCGGTGCACCGGGGACATGGCACCGCCACCCGCCTGATGCAGAGCCTGCTGCGTGAGGCGCGCGAGTCCGGCGCGCCGCTGTCCACCCTCTATCCCGCCACCCAGCCCCTGTACCGGCGCGTGGGCTACGAGCACTCCGGCGCGCGGTATGAGATTCGCGTCCAGGTGCCCGCGATTGACGTGCAGGAGCGCACCCTGTCGCTGCGTGCCATCGAGGAGCGGGACGAGGCCGCCATCACCGCGTGCTATCAGCGCATGGCGCAGTGGAGGCAGGGCTGGCTGTCGCGGAGTCCCTACCTGTGGGCCCGCGTGCGCGCCCCTCGTGCCGGGGCGGCCCATGGCTACCTCGTGGAGGGCGCGTCCGGCGTGGAGGGCTACGTGTACCTCGTGCGCAAGCAGACCACGGGGTTCAATCAGGAGTTGATTGCGTCCGACCTGGTGGCGAACACGCCCGCGGCGGCGCGGCGGCTCCTGAGCTTCCTGGGCGACCACCGCTCCCTGGCCAAGGAGGCGGTGTGGTACGGCGGGGCGGACGACCCGCTGCTCCCGCTGCTGCGCGAGCAGACCTATTCGGTGAAGCTGGACATGCACTGGATGGTGCGCGTGCTGGACGTGGCGAAGGCGCTGGAGGCACGCGGCTGGCCGGTGGGGCTGTCCGGAGCGCTGCACCTGGAGGTGGAGGACGACCTCCTCCCAGAGAATCGGGGGCGCTTCGTGCTGGAGGTCTCCGACGGCGTGGCGCGCGTGCGGCGAGGCGGGGAAGGGCGGATGCGGATGCACGTGCGCGGCCTGTCCTCGCTGTACACGGGCTTCCTGTCCGCGGAGGCGCTGCGGGCCATGGGCGCGCTGGAGGCGGACGACGCCTCGGTGCGCGCGGCGGTGTCCCTCTTCTGGGGGCCGCAGCCGTCCATCCGCGACATGTTCTGACGCGGGCGTGGCCGGGTCAGCGCAGGACGTGCTCGGCCTGTCCGTAGGGCAGGTCCGCGTGGACGCCGTGCTCGCGGCACCAGGCGATGAGCTTGCGGGACTCGACGAGCTGCGGCGAGTTCTCGTGGTAGCCCATCACCATGACGTGGCCCAGCCAGGGCTCGCGGCCCATGGCGTAGATGTGGACCTGCTTCGGCTTCAGCCTCTGCACGATTTCGATGGCCCGCGCGGCGTTGGAGCCGTTGAGCCGCCGGGACTGGTCCATCTTCCGCTGGAGCGGCGCGGGCAGCAGCGGGCCGTACATCCAGCTCAGCGGGCCGCCCTCGGACTCCATGCCCAGCCACATCATGTCGATGTCGCCCACCTCGCGGTGGACATGCTCGTAGAGGCGGGGCTCCAGCGCGTTGGAGTCCGCCGCCATCAGCAGCGTCCGTCCCTCCAGCTTGACGAGGTGGGCCAGCTTGGCCTGGATGTTGAGGTCGCCGTGCTCGCCGATGAAGGGCAGGCCGATGAGCTCTCCGCCGGGCAGCGGCAGCGACTCCAGCTCCGAGAGGGCCACCACGTTGGTGAAGCCGAGCTGCTGGAGCATCAGCTTGAGCGACGGGTCCGCCAGCCCGCCGCCGCTGCTGGCCGGTACCACCACGGTGCCGATGCGGTGCCGGAGCTGCAGCAGCGGCTCGAACATCAGGTGGTCCGCGTGGCCGTGGGTGATGAGCACGTAGTCGATGTGCTCCGGAAGGTCCGAGTACGTGTAGCGCCGCAGGTCCGACGGCACGTCGTAGCTGATGACCGGGTCCGTGAGGAGGCTCACCTCGCGCGACTCGATGAGCACGCAGGCGTGGCCGAAGTAGCGGACCCGCACGCCGTCTCCGTCGTAGCGCGGCGCCGGGGGCGGCGGCTGCTCCGTGAAGAAGGCGGCGAAGGTGTCACGGTCCTTCGAGTCGATTCCCAGCGCCTCGCGTACCGCCTCCGCGGAGCCGGGCCGGCGGCGCATGGAGAAGAGCGTGTCGAGGGCCCCGGTCCGGTAGGGCACCCTCGCGATGAGGCTGCCGTCCGCCGTGTCCAGCCGCGGGGTGCTGAAGACGTAGGGCCGCGCGTCCTGGTGGATGAGCCGCAGGGACAGGCTCTGTGAGGACGTGCGGTGGAAGGGGCTGCGGTAGAGCAGCGGCTCGAAGAAGCGCGGCGAGGCCCGGTTCTTCAAGTCGTACGTCAGCTCCACGTAGCCGCGCAGGAGGTCGGGGACCCGGGGGTACAGCTCCTCCAGCGAGAAGCCCTCCGCCGAGTCCAGCAGCGCGTCCAGTTCCTTCACGGCCTGGGCGTACTGGAGCGACAGCGCCTCTTCCTTCAGCGTGCGCTCCAGCAGCGCCTTGATGTCACCCAGCCGGTCCACGCCGTAGTTGATGTAGGGGCCGCCCCGGAGCGCCGGGCTCTTCAGCGCCGCCACGTGGATGGCCGGGTTGGCGACGAAGGACTCCATGATCTTCACATGGAGGTTCGCCACGAACAGCGGCGCCGTCATGGGAGACGCCAGGAACCACCACGCGTACCACTGGTTGTAGAGGGGCTCGGCGACGACGTTGGGCTTCAGGTACAGGTCCTGCTGGGACATCCCATGCTCCTCGGGTGATTCCGGCTCGGAGTTCCGGGGACCCCTGAGACCCCGGAACTCCAGGACTGTAGCGCCTGCCTTCCGGTGTGACATCCCCCGGGGCGCTCTCGGGCAGGGGGAAAGGAAGACCGGCCGCTTGCTCGGGGCAGGCGTGGTTGTGACGTATCTTCGACCTTCCGGCAGGAACGGAAGTTCCGGAGTTCTCCCGCCACACCTTCGACCATGCACCAGCCGCGCACCCTCATCGACCTCCTGGAAGAGCGAAGCCTCACGCGTGCCGAGCATCACCTCTACACGTTCCTGGAAGACGGAGCTGGAGAGGGCACCGCGCTGACGCGCGGAGAGTTGTATTCACGTGCCCGGCGTATCGGCGCGGCGCTCCAGCAACTGGCTCCCGCGGGCGAACGCGCGGTGTTGCTGTA
>NZ_JAIQDG010000003.1 GCF_020037125.1 Myxococcus sp. RHSTA-1-4 | reverse complement strand
TCATAGACGTACTGGGCACTGCCCCCCATGCCGTCGTAGACGGCCACCAACCGGCGGGCCTCGTCATAGGCATAGTGGACGGGAGGCCCGGCGTCGGCCGAGCCCGTGGCCTGGGCCACCGTGCCCGTCCGGGATTCCTGAGCAGGGGGACTCTCACCACCGCAGGCGGCGAGAAGGAGGGCACACCAGAGCGCGCGCAGGCCCTGGAGGCGCCTCGAAGAGAAGCGCTTCACGAGGAACTCCTTGTTGTCAGCAGGGTTAAGGGAGGGAAGAGGCCGCGGCCGGCCTGCCCGAAGGCAGCACCGGACTCGTCAGCGCCTGGAGGAACTCGACGAGGTCGGCCCGCTCGGCGGGCGTCAGGTCACCTACCCGAAGCCCCTCACTGGTCCGGTAGTACAGCTCGCGCTCGACGGCTTGGGCCAGCGTGGCCACGCTGCCGTCGTGCATGTAGGGGGCCGTCACGGCCACGTTGCGAAGAGAAGGCGTGCGGAAGCGGCCGACATCCGCCGTCCGCAGCGTCACCGTGTAGCGGCCCAGCGCGGCCACCTCCACGCGCGCCGGCACCGCGGCCCGCCGTGCTTCCGGCGCCATGCGAGAGACCTCCCGCGCCGCGGCCGCCAGGCGGGGAGCGAGCTCCGGGAGCACCTCTCCCGCGTGGTACGCGCCGTCCGTCAGGGCGTCCCCCTCCAGCCGGTGGCAACGGGCACAGGCCGCGCGTCCACTGAACAGGGCCAGGCCCCGGCGCTGAGCCGGAGTGAGGGCCCCGGCATCTCCCGCCCGGTAGCGCTCGAAGGCGGAGGGCGCCGGGGCAAGGGTGCGGACGTAGTCCGCAAGTGCTTGCGCCAGCGTCCTCTCCGTCACGCCTTCGCCAGGGAAGACGCGTGCAAAGCCAGACGCGTGCCGGGCTCGCACCGACGCGAGGACCGCTGGCATATCTTCAATGCCATGCTCCTCGGGCGTGGTGAGTGGGTCGAGCACCAGCTCCTCCAAAGAGCCACGCCGCCCATCCCAGAACAGCTCCCGGGTACTGCCCGCGCCAATCAGACTCGGCGCATTGCGGGTTCCCACCCGGCCATACACGCCGGGTGTCACGGGCAGACTGTCCGCGAAGGCCGCTTCGGGCCGGTGACAGGTGGCGCAGGCCACCGTCCCATCGGCACTCAAGCGGGTATCGAAGAAGAGCGCCTCGCCCAGGACAGCGGAGGCGCGCACGTCAGGGAGGGAGCCTCGCTCCTCGGCCACGGCCAGTGCCGGCACGAGGAGCGCAATGCCAGCCCACACCACGGCCCGGAACATAGGCCGCGCACGGGCAGACGCCCCTCCATTGTCCTGGACGGACCACGTCCATGCCTCCACCTGTAACTGCTCCTGCCGGCCCGCCAGTTGTCTGACTGTCTTCCACAGTGAACAAGCAACCACACAACGTCAAGTCTTTTTCTGGCCGCCAGACAACCGTCACGGGTTGCAGCAGAAAAACGCCGTCACCGAAGAAACAAACAACCCGTCCAGCCCCCTGGGTTCGTATCAGGAATAAACGAGAGCCAGCCGGACCACGAGCCGGACGCTCAGCTCCTCAGTGATAGTTGATGCAGGACGTCGCGCTCTCGTCGCCCGGGTCCGCGACGGTGACGGGCTCGTCGGGAACGATTCGCAGGTCATCGAAAGTCGAATCCGTCCCCACGCAGACGCCGCGCGCCAGGTTGAAGCCCTGCTTCAGGTCATCCACGTTGACGATGCGCCCCCACTCGCGCAGTGACGCCTTGAGCGCCTCGGTGAGCTCGGGCACGAAGATGACCACGTGGTTGCGCGCCATGCCGCGCAGGGTGCCCCAGTCGAATTCCTGCTCGTCAGGCATTCCATCCCCGTCCAGGTCCTCGAAGATGTAGAGGTAGGCGAACCCGATGAGGCCGGGCCGGAAGTCATTGAGCACGCCGGGGTCCGGGTCTTCGACCACGCGCAGCTCGTAGTCGAACGGGGGGTTCCTGCTGGTCAGCTCCACGCTCTGGTAGCTGATGATGTCTCCCTCGCGCGCCCAGTTGTCCCAGGCCAGGGTGACGCGTGTCGTCCCCTTCCGCTCGGCGGGCGCCAGCGACTTCACCTCACCCTGCACCACGTAGCGGGCCTCGCCCCCGTACGAGCCGTCCCGCAGCGCCTCACCACAACCCGCGGTGCTCCCGAGCGCGAGCGCCAGGAACAGGGACTCCACGAAACGCTTCAGCTTCATGACGGCACTCCATCCAGGTCAGGCGCGCGGACCGCCCGGCCACCGCCGCGCACCGGGTACGCGGAAGAGACCCGCGACCCACGCGCCACGGACAGGCTCACCAGCGCAGCCCCGTGCCGGCCGCGAGCATCGGCGTCACCGGGGTCCGCACCTCCTCACGCCCCAGCGTCGACAAGACCCGTACCCTCGACGCGCGCACGCCAGCCTCCGCTCCCACGAAGAAGCCACGCGGCAGGTGCAGGTCCGCGCGCAGCAACGTGTCCAGCTGCGGCACCACCTGCCAGTTCCTCGGCGCGGTGCGCCCGAAGAAGCGCTGGTCCACGTACGTGGCCCCCACCCGGACGCCTCCGGACAGGGAGAACAGCCCCACGTCGAACACCTTGCGCGCCCCCGCCCGCACGGCGGCGGACGTGAGCCGCCGCTCGAACCGGTCCTGCATGAAGCCCACCCGAGCCAGCTCCACCTGCGCATCCAACGTCAGCGCGGACGTGTCCAGCGACACCTGCACCGCGCCGGCCGGTGAGAAGGGGTAGCCCTCCAGCAGGCTCGCGGCTCCACCGCCCCACCCGCTCAGCGTCCACGTGGACCGCCCGCCGCCCCCCTTGCGCACGAGCTGGTCCAGCTCCACCACGCTCCACGACACGTGCGACAGCGCCAGCGGCTTGCCCTCCTCGGCCACCACGCGTGCCTCGCGCAGCCGGTCCGGCAGGCGGTGCTGGACGAAGTACGCCCCGGGCACCAGCCGCGCGGTGCGCGCCTCCTGGGAGATGCCGGCCTCCAGCACCACCGGGCCATCACGCCCGCCCTGCCGGAAGAAGTACTGCCCCGCGTCCTCCAGCCGCACCGCCGCCAGCCCCTGGCTACGGCCCGGCCGCGTGAGCACCAGCTCCGAGCGCCCCTTCAGCTCATACAGGTACGTGGGGTGCTGCACGCCGCCCACCGTGGCCACGGTACTCGCCACCGTCCGGTCCGCGGCGTACTGGTACGCCTCCCCGAGGCTGACGAGCCCATCCGAGCTGGTGTCCGCCACGCCGCGCAGGGCCGCCACCAGGTGGTGCGTGAAGAAGGAGCCCTGCAGCGTGTCCGACTCCTGCGCGCTCTCGCCCGCCGCGGACGAGGAGAGGATGGCGAAGCCCTCCGGCAGCCCGTGCGACTCCACGTCCGGAGGCAGCGCGAAGGGCGCCGTCAGCTTCGTCCCCTTCACACGCGTGGCCTGCCCGGAGCGGCACGCATCCACCACCAGCAGCCGCGCCGCCGCGGCCGAGCCGGAGGTGAGGTTGCGCAGCTCCTCCCACGGCAGCAGCGTACCGCCCAGGTGCAGAGACTCCGCGTCCGCATGGCCCGAGTAGAAGACGAGCAGCACGCTGGAGCGGTCGTGCGCCACCTCCTCGCGGATGCGCGCGTTCATCCGCGCCAGCGCGGTGCGCATCCGGTCCGCGCTCGGGTCGGTGAGGACGGTGACGTTCTCCTGCGGGAAGTCCCCCAGGGTGACGAGCACCTCGCGCAGCCGCTCCGCGTCGCGTCCCGCGAAGTACAGCCGGGGCTCGTCCGCGTTACCCTTGTGCGCGCCCACCAGCAGCGCGTAGCGCGCCTGGCTCGCCTCGGAGGCCGCGGGCGCCACGGCCAGCCATGCGCCCAGCGCCAGCGCGGCCAGCCGGCTCACGGCGTTCCAGCCATGCCCCAGTCGTAGACGCGCGCGCGGCAGACCTCCTCCGCTGGCACGCCGCGCGGCGGCTTCTCCGCGCACGTCAGCAGCCGCATCCGCGTGCGCCCCTCCGGCGTGACGGTGATGCCCATCGGCAGCCAGCCCCCCTGGGGCGCGTGCCCCTCGAAGTACGGGGTCCATTGTCCTTCCTCGTCTCCCTGGAGGATGAGCCACGCGGCCGGCTCCGCGCCTCGCACGCGAAGGCGCAGCCGGTCTCCCGCCCGGAGCCCCACGAGCTCCTCCGCGGGGATGCCGTTGACCACGAGCGCCCCCTCGCGCGCAACCGCCACGTCCAGCGACGCGCTGCCCTTCCACCGCTCTCCCGAAGGCTTCACGCCGGAGACGGGATGCACCGCGAGGAACACCCCCACCGCCAGCGCCGGGACAGCCGCGAAGGCGGGCACCCACCTCCACGGAAACCACCCCGGCGGGGCCGGACGAGAGGGCGGCGCGGCCGCCGAGAGCAGCGGCTCGGGCACCTGCTCGCAGGCCGCGGCGCGTGCCTGGGCGTGCTCCGCATCCACCCTGCGCCGGCAGTGCTCACACGCGGAGAGGTGCGCCTCGGCGGGCGCGCGCTCCTCGGGGGGCAGCAGCCCGAGCACCACTTGTGAGACACGCCACCCGGACAGGCAGTCCGCGGACACCTTCGACCTGGGGAACGGCTCAGCCACCATGGCCTGCTTCCTTTCTCCGGACGCCTTGCAGCATGTGCTCGGCGTGGGCTCGGAACTTCGCCAGCCGGCGGCCCACGGTGCGGCGCGGGAGGCCGAGCAGCCCGGCAATCTCCTCGTGCTCCATGCCGTGGATGAAGTAGCAGGCGGCGATCTGCGCCTGCTCCGGGTCTGCCTCGGCCAGCACCTTGCGCAGCGCCAGCCCGTCCTCCGGGGAGTGGGGACTGTGTGGCTCCGCGTCCGGCAGGTGTGCCTCCTGCAGGCCCTTGCGGCGCCGCGCGTCGCGCAGCCGGTTGAGGGCGAGATTGGTGCTCGTGCGGTAGAGGAACGCCGCGGTGTCCTGTTCGCCGCCGCTGCGCTCCCGGTGCTGCAGGAAGCGGATGAAGGCCTCCTGCGCCACGTCCTCGGCGGCGGAGGGCTCGCCCAGGATGCGCAGCGCGCAGCCGCGCACCATCGCCACGTGGCGCCGGTAGAGCGAGGAGAGGTCGACCTGGGGAGTGGGAGTCATGACACCGCCCCCTGGAGACACCCGGGCGCGAATCCGCGGACACCCGCTGAAAGAAACAGCGCGCCCCGCCCCGGGCCATGTGGGGCGGCGTGGGAACACCTACCCCATCAGCGGACGCCGGGGCGGACGTGACACGTCAGTCGTCGTGCTTCGCGTGGCCCTTCTTCTTCCCGCGTCCCCGGCCATGGCCGTGGCCGTGGTCGTCGTCATCCCAGTCGTCGTCATCGTCCCAGTCGTCGCGACGGGCCTTCACCTTCTCGTCCACCTTGAGGAGCCTGCGGGAGTACGCGTCGAACTCCAGGTGCAGCTTGCCCCGGGCGCCGGGAGCAAAGGCGTGGAACTTCACCTTCCACACGTCATTGCCGGTGCGGTGGGCTTCCTTGAGCTTGCACTCGTATCGGCGCGCGCGGCACTCGCCGAAGCCCCGGTCCACGGCCTCCTCATAGGACATGGCCGACGGGCGCGAGGGAGGCGGAGGCGGGGGCGGAGGACGAGGCTGCGGCCGGGGCGCCGGGCGAGGCAGGGGCCGCGTGTGAACGACGCAGCCAGGGGCAAGCAGCAGACCACCAAGAAGCAGCAGGGCGATTCGCATGCCGCCTATGACGCCCCAGCGCCGGCTGTCTTCAAAGCCACGCCGCGTATGGGCACCGCGCTGGAAAGTTACAGCCCCTCAGGGGAAGCGAACGCGGCGAACAGCTCTCCGGCAAGGTAGGCGCGGGTACCCTTGGCGGCGGGGCGGATGTAGTCGTTGAGGACAGGCCCCCCCTGACCGAGCTGGTGCTTCGTGGGCGCCGACAGGTTGAGCCGCCCACGCGCCACGCCCTTGCCGCCCCGGTGGATGAAGGTGACGGTACCGTCGGCGTCCACGCTCTCGACGACGCCGATGTGGGTCATCCCGTCGTTGCGGCGGCCATCGCGGTTGCGGTCATACGTCTCGCGGAAGAAGACGAGGTCTCCCGGACGCGGGGGCTGGTGGTGCACGGTGCCCACGGCGAGCGCGCGGCGGAAGATGGCGGAGACCGCGTTCTCCCCGGCGAGGAAGCCGTGGGCCACCAGGTCGATGCCCGCGGCGAGATACGCGAGGCGCACGAAGCCGGAGCAATCATTGGGCACGCCGCGGCCGAGCTTGCGCGCACCGACCAACTCGATGGAGCGCTTGACGATGGAGCGCCCCAGCTCCGTCGGCGTGAGCAGCTCATCCCAGAAGCGCCCCGAGGTGCTGGCGGGCCCCGTCACCATGACCGCGGCCTGCAAGGCGGCGGCAAACACACCCGCCGGCACCAGCCGCACCTTCTCCTCCCGCGCGGCCTCCGCCGACGGAGCCTTCACGGCCTCCGGAGCCGGCACGGAAGGAGCCGGCGCGGCGCCCTCCACCGGAACCGGTCCCTCCTCCACCACCGTCACCGTGCCTGGCTGCCCTGCCTCGGAGTGCGACCCGGCAGGCACCACCCCCTGCCCACCCGGGGCCGCCACCGTGGACTCCGTCGCCACCGGAGGCTCCGCGGCGCGGGTCTTCACGGTGGCACAGCCGGCGAGAGCACACAGGGGGATGGCGGCGAACAGGCGAAGGCGAAGCAACAGCAATCCTCCGGGGGGATGATTGGGGCCGCATTCAATCCCACGTCCAGGGCGGGCCGCCAAGAACTCTCCGTCTCACCCCTCCCAGGTGGAGAGCAGGGCTCGCACCCGCGCGTACTTCTGGAGCAGGGCCGCGCGGTAGGCGCTGAGCATGACCATGGAGCCGATGACGAGCAGCCCCAGCATGAACAGCGACGCGGCGGCGATGCGGTGGTCCCTCATGCCGAAGCGCACGAGGTTGGCGGCGATGCACGTCACCAGGAACGCGGTGCCCAGGTACACGTAGGAGCGAATGCGCAGCGCGATGCCGAAGCCCACGCCCACCACGCAGAGCAGGACGCACAGGAGCATGGAGGCGCCGTCGCTGAACATGAGCGGCTTCCACGCGCCGGCCACGTAGATGGCGGTGACGGCCACGGCGCGCAGCCGCGCGTAGGTGGCCTCCTCGATGGAGGCGCGGAACACGCGCAGCAGCGCGAGCAGCGAGAGGCCCGCGGGGATGACGTAGTACTGCGGCTCGCCCGCGCCCGTGCCCTGCCACACCAGCAGCAGCGCCGCGTTGAAGGCCACCACCGAGGCCAGGGATGCCGTGCCCCGGCGCGCCGGATGCGTCCCCAGCGCGGCGAAGTGCGCGGCATGGCCCACCAGCAGGGCGGCCACGTAGAGCGGCTCGCCCCACGGCGCGGAGAGCAGACCGGCCAGCGGGAAGAGGAACGCGCCCACCAGCGCGGGACGGCGGAAGGCCTCCAGCCCCGAGCCCTCGCGCTGCACGAAGAAATACAACCCGGTGAAGAGCGCGCCACCCACCAGGGCCGCGAGGCTGTCCGCCGCGTCCGGGTGCGCGCCCATGCCCAGCATGCGCACGGACAGGTAGCCCAGCGCGAGCACGCCCTGCGCGAGGAAGGCGGAACGCTCATCCCCCGCCACGGCGGCGCGGCGCACCAGCGCGAAGAGCAGCACCGCCAGCGCCACGGACGCGACGAGCGACTCGCGCAGCGCGTCCCCATGGGCGCCCAGGAGCGACAGGCCCAGCAGCACCTCGGCGAGCGCGACGGCGGTGAAGGCGTGCCCCACGCCCCGGCGCAGCTTCTCCCCCGCCACGAAGAGCGCCAGCGCGGCGAGCAGCGCGCTCGCGGCGCCGAAGTACGGGAGGATGAACTCCGAGCCCCGGCCGGACGAGTACACCGCCCCCAGGTGCATGAGCCACCCGTGCACGGCGGCGAGCGAGGCCAGCCAGCCCACCACCTCGCGCCCGCGGCGCCGCAGCACCACCGTCCACGCGGCCCCCAGGCCGAAGAGGATGCACAGCGGTGTCCCCGCGTGCTCCAGGTCGCGCAGGCCCATCAGTGAAAGCAGCGCCAGCACCCAGCCGCCGTGGTGCAGCGCCGCGCCCACGCGCACGCCGCGCGCGTCCAGCGCCATGCCCACGAGACACAGCACCAGGCCCGTCCCGCTGACCACCGCGGGCGCCCACAGCGGCGGCACCGCGGCGATGAGCGACACCCCCAGCAGCACGGTGGCCACGTTGGCCATCCACCGCTCGCGCGTCACCATCAGGACGACGGACGTCACTCCGGCGCCCACCGCCACCGGCAGCGCCAGCGAGCCCACGCCCGAGTCCAGCAACCGTCCCACCAGCAGCAGGCCGAGCGCGCCAGCGCCGCCGGCCCACAGCGGCTCGCTCCAGGTACCCTCGAGACCCGGCAGCACGCGCGCGAAGCCGGCGGTGAGCGCGCGCTGCACGCGGCCGGACTGGCACGCGGCGGAGAGCAACGCCGCGCCGAGCGCCACGGCGATGATGGGCAACCCCGCCTCGGGCCGCCACTCCAGGAAGTCCTTCGTCCCGTCCAGGCCCACGGGCGCCAGGGCCAGGGCCCACACGGCGGGGGTGAGCAGCCAGCGCCTCGACAGCAGGAACGCCGCGGCGGCCAGCACGCCGGCCAGGCCGGCGAGGCGCACGGGCTCGGGCGAGTCCAGCACGGGCAGCGCGGCCAGGGCCAGCGCCGAGACGACGGACGCGAGCCGCAGGTGCGTGTCCGGCGGGCAGCGGAAGAAGGCCCACAGCGCCGTGGGCCGGTGGTGCTCGGCCAGGGCCAGCGCCAGCAGCAGGGCGGTGACGGCGGGCCGCGCCTCGGGCACGAAGAGGAGCAGCAGCGCGGAGCCGCAGACGCGCAGGAACGGGCGCGGCCCGGGCATCAGCGCCAGCGAGGCCGCGAGGAAGTACATGGGCACGGGCGCCCGCCACACCGCCATCATCAGCAGCGGCGCCACCATCGCGAGCGCTCCCTGCATCCACAGGGACAGCTCGTGCCGGTGCTTCTCCTCCCGCGAGCGCAGCAGCAGCGAAGCCACGGCCGGGAAGTGCTCCACGGCGCGCACCACAACCAGGGCCACCAGCGGCAGCGCATTCACCCAGGCCGGCGGCTTCCCGCCCACCATGGCGATGCCTACCAGGGTGTAGGGCACCATGAGGGCGGCGAAGAAGGGTTTGCGGTTGGCGCGCGTCCACAGCAGCGGCAGCGTCACCGTGCCCGCGACGAGCAGCGGCAGGCCCGCGTCGTCCCAATCCGCCACCGCCATGCCCAGCGCGATGGCGGCGGACAGCGTGGCGACCAGGGCGAAGCGCTGACCTCCCGCGCCGGTGCGCAGCACGGCGGGCACCTCCTCCAGCACGGCCAGGATGCTCAGCACGGCGGCCAGGCCCAGGAGCGCCACGGGGCCGGCGATGGAGAGGCCCGCTGCTGCATACAGCGCGGAGGCACCGACACTGAGGCCCGCGGGCAGAGCGCGCGCGGTGAGCAGGGCCGCCAGCGCCACGCCCAGCATGAGGACGACCTGCTTCTCCGGGCCGTCGGCCGCGACGCCAATCAGCGGGAAGACCAGCGCCACGAAGCCCGCGGTGGTGGTACTCGCACTCTGCCCCCAGCGCGCGGCGGCGAGCGACGCCCCCAGCGACCAGAGGACGAACAGCGCCACGGACAGGGATGGCGACATCCACCCGCCCCACGGCGAGTAGCCCCCCTGGAAGTCGGGCAGCAGCGCGAGCGCCGCGATGAGCACCGCCAGCGGCCGCACGATGCGGAACGTGCGCGACGTCACGGCGACGGAGGCCGCGGCGGTGAGAATCACCAACCCCAGGCCCGGCACCTTGGAAGCGACACCCCAAGGCAGCGCCATCAGCGCATAGACGATGCCGGACACACCGAGCATCCGCGCCAGCCCCCCGCGCTGTCCCAGCAGCGCGAGCCCGAGCGCCACGGCGGCGAGGGCGGGCGCCACCGCGTCCGAAGACACGAGGCCCGCCAGCCGGGGCACGGCCGCCGCCGCGAGGAAGGCGGCGTACGCCATGGCCGCCGGACTCTGGAGAGCCCAGGCCGCGACGAGCGCGGCGGCACCGCAGAGCGCCATGCCCGTGACGGCCAGCGCGCCCCCCGTGCCGAAGAGGCCCATGAGGAAGCCCGCGGTGGACAGCACACCCACGGACGACGCGAGCAGCCTGCACGTGCGCGGCGTGCACAGCAGGCACACGCCGGCGAGCAGCAGGCCCAGCACGCCGGACACGACGGACGCGGCCGGGGCGCCCAGCACGGCCATGGCATGGAAGGGCAGGAACATCACCAGCCCCGCGCCCACGACGGTCAGGTAGAAGCGCTCCACCAGCAGGCCCACCACCAGGCACACCACGGCCAGGCCGAGCGAGCTCCAGAAGGCCGGACGCGCATCGGGGCCGGCCATTCCGTAGAAGGCGAACAGGGGACTGGCGACAGCGGTGGCGCGCAGCAGCACCTCCGCGAAGGCGGTGTCACGCGTGTTGCCCCTGTGCTCACCGCGCCACAGGCGGGACACCGCGAGCGCGGCGCCCGCGGTGACGAAGGGCAGCGCGGACAGGGCGCCGTACTGGAGCGGCAGCGCGTCGGCGACGGGATAACCGAGGCTCGCCTTGAGCCCGTCGATGAAGCGCCTCACCACTCCGGGGACGAGCTGCGAGCTGGAGGCATAGGAGAAGTACGCACCGGCGTAGGCGCCGTACACCCAGGGCAGGCGGGCCACGCCACCGCGCGCCAGCGTCACCATCGTCCAGGTGATGACGGCGGCGGTGAAGAAGAGGGCAGGCGCGGGGGCGGTGGCGGCGGTGATGAGACAGACCACCTGGAGGGACGCCACGCCGAGCGCGAGCGTGTCGGTGCCGCGCTCCGGCGGCAGCGTGCGGAAGCGCAGGGCGGTGACGAGCAGGAAGGCGACGAACGGAGCGTAGGTGCCCGGCGCGGGCTCCAGGTCCACGCCCACCAGCGCCACGTGCAGGCGCACCGAGTAGAGGGCGAGCAGGTAGAGCGGCGCGGCCACGGCGAAGACGAGCGCGGTGCCCTTGCGAGGCTCGGCCGTGGGACGGGTGGAGAGCACGAAGAACAAGGCGCACGGCAGGACGTTGAGCCACGGCGCGAGGCCACCGAGCTTCGCGGCGAGCGGCGCGAGCCCCATCATCAACGTGCTCGCGGCGAGGGCGGCCTGTACGAAGGGGCGCGAGGGAGCGTCGAAGGCGTCCGCCGGCTTGCGGACGAGGAAGGCCGCGAGCGCGGACCAACCGAGCAGCGCCGGGATGAGCAGCACCGGACCGACGCCGCCGAACTGGAGTGTCTCTCCCAGGTCCAGGGGTCCGAGCGCGATGCCCGCGAGCGGAGCGACGGCCGCGCCGATGAGGCCGAGGATGTTGCCGGGATTGCGCAGCGCCTCGCGCCGCGCGAGGAACGCGCCCCAGATGGAGAAGCCGGCGGCATAACCCGCCGTCATGCCGAAGACGGTGAGCGAGCGGAGGTTGGAGGACATCCCCGCCCAGCTCTCGAAGACGAAGTAGAGGGTGCCGGAGAGGATGAGGAAGGCACCGACGAACCACATGATGCTCTCGTAGAGGAACGGCCTCCACACCCGGTTCCAGGTGGAGGTCTCCTCGACGAGGCGCGCGGTGAGGCTCCGCGGCGCGGGAGGCTCGGCGTATGGCTCCGCGGGATTCTCGGGCAGCGGCAGCTCGGTCCACGGCGGGCCGGGCTCGCTCGACGCACCGTCGTGAGCCGCTCCTTCCCGGGCACCACGAGCCCCCGTGCCAGTACGGGCATCACCCGCCTGCGCGGTATCCGCGGCGTGAGCAGCAGCCGCATGCGCGGCGGAGTCCCCCGTGCCATCCGTCTCCGCGCCTGCCTGCGCTGCAACGGCATGCGCCGGAACCGTCTCCCGGGTGTCGCCCTCCGCCTGTGCCCGTTCGGTGGCAACGGCCTCCGCCGGAACATCGGCTCCGCCACTCTCGACCGCTCGCGCGCTAGCGGCTTCCGCCGCGACCTCGGCGCTCCGCGCGGAGGCAACGGCCTCCACCTGCTCGGGAGCCACCGCCTGCGCCGGAGCCACCTCCGCCCCGAGCGACTCGGGCACGCCCTCCCCCGCCGCCGTCACCGGCCCCAGCGCCACCGCGGACTCACCCGTCACCGACGGCGCCCGGGCCTCGGAGCCCTGTCCCGTGGCCTCCGCTGGCGTCTCCGCGAGCACGGAGAGGAGGATGCGGGCCTGGCGCTCGTACCGCTCGGAGATGAACCGCGCGACGTTGCGCGGCACCTCGGAGGTGTCCCAGCGCTTCAGTTCGTCGAGAAGGAAGTGGACATGCGCGAGCTCCGCTTCCACGGCCGCGCGGGGCCGCACGGTCATCGCCGTGCCACACAGCGCGCAGCCGCGCGCATTACCGAGCCGTTCCTGCCGGCATTCAGGGCAGTACATGTCGCCCCCTCGTTACAACGGACATGCCACCCAGGATGCCCCGGAATCCCAACGGTAGGAAACCATCCTCCCCGGGAACACGGCCCCCAGGTGCATCGCACCGGTGTCACCTGTGCACCCGGCTGCACACCCGGTGCGAGGCCAGGAACGCACCCGGAATCCCCCTGGCCCCGCGGCGCGGGCTGTGGAACGTTGCTGCTCCCATGAGCACGAGCATGGAAGACCCGGTCATCCGTCCCATCGAGCCTCGGGACGACGCGGCGGTGGAGGCCATCATCCGCAGGGTGATGCCGGAGTTCGGCGCGGACGGCCCCGGCTTCGCCATTCACGACCCCGAGGTATCGGCGATGAGCGCGACATACTCGCGGCCCAGGCACGGCTACTTCGTCGTGGAGCGGGCGGGCCGGGTCATCGGCGGTGGTGGAATCGCGCCGCTGGAGGGCGGGGCCCCGGACGTGTGCGAGCTGCGAAAGATGTACTTCCTCCCCGAGGCCCGGGGCCTGGGGCTGGGCGAGCGGCTGCTCCGCCACTGCCTGGACTTCGCGCGGCAGGCGGGCTTCCGGCTCTGCTACCTGGAGACGCTGGCGGGGATGAAGCAGGCGCAGAAGCTCTACCGGCGACTGGGCTTCGCGCCGCTCTGCGCCCCCATGGGGAAGACGGGGCACTTCGGCTGCGACAACTGGTACGCGCTGGACCTGACGAAGCCGGCCGCCCCGTAGGCGTCGCTTCCCTGCCCTCCCGGCGGCCCCGGGAGCAAGCCCGGGCCGTGCAGCGCCGCCGTCCCCATCCTTCCGGGACAGGAGGCGAACCATGGCGAAGAAGCAGGACAAGGGCCAGGGCAGGATGGGCACGAGGGACGAGCCGGAGAGCCAGCCTCGCAAGGCGGACTCCGGTGACGTGTCGGGCCAGGGCCGCGAGCGCCGGGACGACACGGACGTCTACCCCGCGAGCCGCAACGCGGGGGACTTCGGCACCCACGGCGGCCCGAACAAGCGTGGCGAAAAGCGCTCGGATGAGCTCGGCCCGGAAACCCAGGACGTCTAGCCGGCGAGCCCCCGCGCACGTGAGCGCGAGGACGGCCCGCGAGCCCCCGGAGCCGGCGCTGACTCCGGCACCGGGGGTGGTGGCCGAGCCGCCGCCCCGCCCGGACAAGGCCCCCTTCGACATCAACGAGGTGCTGGGCCGCATCCGCGAGGAGGTGCGCCACTTCGCGGACGCGGCCATGTTCGCGCTGGCGGCGCGCGGCCATGACTCGCTCTTCGAGCAGCTCGTGGCCTGCATCCTCTCCATCCGCACGATGGACGAGGTGAGCCTGCCGGTCTCGCTCGCACTGCTGGGGCGCGCCTCGACGCCCGAGGCCATGGCCCGGCTGACGCCGGAGGAGATTGACGAAGTCATCCGCCCCGTCACCTTCCACGAACCCAAGTCACGGCAGCTTCACGCCATCGCCGTGCGCACACGCGACGAGTTCGGAGGGAAGCTCCCGTGCGATGCCCAGGTGCTCCAGTCCTTCAAGGGCGTGGGCCCCAAGTGCGCGCACCTGGCGCTGGGCATCGCCTGCGGGCACGAGGCCATCAGCGTGGACATCCACGTGCACCGGGTGACGAACCGGTGGGGCTACGTGCGCGCGCGCACCCCGGAGGCCACGCTGGAGGCGCTGGAGGCACAACTCCCCCGCGCGTACTGGGTGGAAATCAACCGGCTGCTGGTGCCCTTCGGCAAGCACGTGTGCACGGGCTCGCGGCCGAAGTGCTCCACGTGCCCGGTGCTCCGGTACTGCCGGCAGGTGGGCGTGACGGAGTCGCGCTGAAGGAGCGCGGCCTACCTGTCCCGGCCCACGAGCTGCGTGGCCCGCCGGGCCGCGCGCCGCCACGGGTTGGTGCGGCCCCCGTTCCGCAACGTGACTTCCTTCGAGTGCCGCAGGTCCTTCGCCCAGCACCGCTGCAGCTTCCGGACGAACGCCTCGTCATGAATCACGAGCGAGCCCTCGCCCAGCTTGTTGAGCGACAGCGAGTCCAGGTTGGTGGAGCCCACCACGGCGAGCCAGTCGTCCACGAGCATCGTCTTCGCGTGCATCATCGACGGCTGGTACTCGTAGATGCGCGCCCCCGCGGCGAGCAGCCGCGCGTAGGTGGAGCGCTGCGACGCGCGGATGATGGGCACATCGTGGATGGGGCCCGGCACCAGGATGCGGACCTCCACGCCCTGGCCGAGCTTCTCCTCGAGCTGCTCCAGAATCGCGTTGGGCGGCGTGAAGTACGCGTTGGCAATCCAGAGCCGCTCCCGCGCGGCGGCGATGACCAGGCGCACCATGCGCTCGGCGTCGGTGATGCCCAGCTTGCCCGCGCTGTCCACGAAGCCCACGCTCGAAGGCGCCGACGTGTCGCCCTCGCCGGGCTCGGGGAAGGCGCTCGGCGGCAGCAGCCCTCCGCCGGACTCCTGCCAGTGCCGGGAGAAGGAGAGCTGCATGCGGAGCACCTCGGGGCCCTCGACGCGCACGCTGGTGTCGCGCCACTCCTCCGGCTTCAGGCCGCCGCCCTCCCACGTCTTGTAGATGCCGAAGCCGCCCGTGTAGCCGATGCGCCCGTCGACGACGACAATCTTGTTGTGCGTGCGCCCCAGCAGCCGGCCCAGCACCTTGCCCGCGAGCAGCCGGTAGTAGTGCACCTCCACACCGGCCTCGGCGAGGACCTTCTCCACCTGGAGGTCGAAGTCCTTGTTGCCGCGGACCTCCTCGCTGCCCACCGGGTCCACCACCACGCGGCACTGCACGCCCGCGCGCGCCCGCTCCACCAGCGCCTCGACGATGCGGTCCGACACGCGGGAAGGCCGCCAGATGTAGACGAGGATGTGGACGCTCCGCTTCGCGTCGCGGATGTCCTCCACCATGCGGTCGAAGACAGTGCTGTTTTCCAGCAACTCCAGCCGGTGCCCCGGCATCAGCCCCACGCCGACGGACTGGTAGAGCGCGAAGGAGAGGCCCGTGGGCCCGGGCGGCAGCATGAAGGGCCCCCGCATCTCGTGCCGGGCCCGCTCGCGGTCGCTATCGAGGAAGTGTGCGCCGGCCTGTGGCAGCAGCTCCTCCAGTTCCTGCGGTTCGTCCATGCACGGCAACGTGGGGACGCTTCCCCGCCCCGGGCAACGCACACTCCCTCGCCTGCTCATCGGCGGGGCATGTTCTCCCATTGCCGTGGAGCGCCGGGCTGGCCACACTGCGCTCGTTCCCCTGCCTCCTGGAGAGCCGACCATGCTGGTGGATGAAGGCCGTCCGACGGCCCAAGAGCTGCTGTCGCTGCCCCGCCTCGCGCCGCTGGTGCCCATGCTGTACGTGGCCTGGACGGACGGCGAGCTGACCGCCGAGGAGCTTCGTGCCCTCGGCGAGGCGGCCCGCCAGCAGCCGTGGCTGGACCTGCGCTCCAACATCGTGCTCGCCCGGTGGCTGGACCCGGTGCTGCCACCCAGCCCCGGCGAGCTGGCCGTCCTGCGCGACCACATCCGCGGCGCCGCCGAGCAGCTGTCCCATAGCGGACACCAGAGCCTCGCGGAGCTGGGTGCACAGCTCGCGCAGGTAGCCGGGAAGGAGGGACTGCCCGCGCCCCTGCCGGAGCTGGCGCGCGCCCTGGCGCAGCTCGAGGAGACGCTGGGCGTCTCCGGCAGGGAGGCGGTGCGCTCGCTGGTGCCCGACGCCGTGCCCGCGCCGGCGCGCCATGGCCCCACGGAGACCACCGCGTTCGACCCGGAGGCGCTGCGCGCGGTGCTGGACCGCAAGTACCCGCAGGCACGCAACCAGGTGCGCGCGTGGCTCTCGGACCCGGCCTTCCGCTACACGTCCACGCGAGACACGGACACGTACCGCGACCAGGTCTTCGCATGGCTGAAGGCGCTGGCGGACCAGGGCCTGGGCCGCATCGCCTTCCCGGTGGGCAACGAGACGGGCGCGGACCTGGGGGCCTTCATCGCCGCCTTCGAGACGCTGGCCTTCTTCGACCTGAGCCTCGTGGTGAAGGCGGGCGTCCACTTCGGCCTCTTCGGCGCGAGCATCCTCTTCCTCGGCACGGAGCGGCACCACCGCGAGTACCTGCCGAAGGTGGCCTCGCTGGAGCTGCCCGGCTGCTTCGCCATGACCGAGCTGCGGCACGGCTCCAACGTGCGGGACGTGGAGACGGTGGCGCGCTACGACGCGGAGGCCGGCGAGTTCGTGGTGCACACGCCGTCCGACGGGGCGCGCAAGGAGTGGATTGGCAACGCCGCGCGTCACGGGCGCATGGCCACGGTCTTCGCGCAGCTCGAGGTGGGCGGCAAGGCGATGGGCGTGCACGCGCTGCTGGTCCCGCTGCGCGACGCGGAGGGCCGGGTGCTGCCCGGGGTGCGAATCGAGGACTGCGGCGAGAAGATGGGGCTCAACGGCGTGGACAACGGCCGCCTCTGGTTCGACCACGTGCGGGTGCCCCGGGAGAACCTGCTGGACCGCTTCGGGCGCGTGGACGCGAAGGGCGAGTACACCAGCGACATTCCCGGTGACTCGAAGCGCTTCTTCACCATGCTGGGCACGCTGGTGGCGGGCCGGGTGAGCGTGGCGTGCGCGGCGTTGAGCGCGGCCAAGAGCGGGCTGACGATTGCCGTGCGCTACGCGGACCTGCGGCGCCAGTTCGGCCCCGTGGGCGCGCAGGAGGTGCGGCTGCTGGACCACCAGACGCACCAGCTCCGGCTGCTGAAGCCGCTGGCGAAGACGTACGCGCTGGACTTCGCGCTGGAGTACCTGGTGGAGCGGTACGTGAAGCGCACCGACGAGGACGCGCGCGAGGTGGAGGCGCTGGCGGCGGGACTGAAGGCGTACGCCACGTGGCACACCACGGCGCTGCTCCAGGAGGCGCGCGAGGCGTGCGGCGGCCAGGGGTACCTGGAGGCCAACCGGCTGCCGGCGCTGAAGGCGGACACGGACGTGTTCACCACCTTCGAGGGCGACAACACGGTGCTGATGCAGCTGGTGGCCAAGGGCCTCTTGACGGGCTACCGGCAGCGCTTCGAGGACGACCGCGTCTTCGCGGTGCTGAAGCTGCTGACGGACCGGACCGCGGAGATGGTGGTGGACCGGAACCCCTTCGCGGCGCGGCGCACGGACAGCGACCACCTGCGCGACGGCGACTTCCAGCTCCGGGCGCTGCGCTACCGCGAGGAGGACCTGCTGGCCTCGGTGTCACGGCGGCTGCGCAAGCGGCTGAGCGCGGGGGTGGAGGCGTTCGAGGCGTTCAACCAATGCCAGGAGCACCTGCTCGCGCTGGCGCACGCACACGTGGAGCGGCTGGTGCTGGAGCAGTTCCTCCATGGCGTGGCGGCGGTGAAGGACCCGGGCCTGAAGACGGTGCTGGGGCGGCTGTGCGACCTCTACGGCCTGTCCTGCCTGGAGTCCGCGAGCGGCTGGTTCCTGGAGCACGGGCTGCTGGAGGGCTCCAAGGCGAGGGCCATCCGCAAGGAGGTGGAGCGGCTGTGCGAGGAGGTCCGCCCGGACGCGGTGGCGCTGGTGGACGCGTTCGGGATTCCGGATACCTGCCTCGCGGCGCCCATTGGATTGGGCCGGCTGGCGCCGTGAGCAGCGCGACCGGAGCTCACCCTCCGGTCGCTTCACCCTCCTCGGGCTGCGTGGACAGTCGCTCCAGCTTCGTGAGCCAGCTCGCGAAGTGAGGGCACTCGCGACGAACGGACTCCAGGCCGATACGGCTCACCGCCGTGGGCCCGAAGAACGTCTTGTCGTACCTGGGAAAGAGCTGGATGAGCCGCTTGGACGGGGCGGTCTCTGGTGAATCGTTGATGTGCTCGGGAGTCTCGAACGCGCCACGAACCTCCTGGAGTCGCTGAAGCTGCGGAGGGCTGGCGCCGAGGACTTGGCCCGTCGCCGCCACGTCGCTGAACAGGAGCGCCTCGAACTCGTGAACCTGGAGGTATGGCAGGAAGCGGGAGTCTCCGATGTCGGCGGCGAGCGCCGCCTCCAGCCTCGCGACCCACTCCATGATGCTGGCGCTTCCACGCGGCGTCTGGGGACGAGGGAAGTCCTCGGGCAGGGCGTAGCAGTCGAACATGGTGGAGACGAGCGCCTGCGGGTCCTGAGCGAGCCATCTCAGGATGTCCTGCCGGGCCTTGGCATAGCTGACGAGTCCACCCCGGAAGATTCGCTGTTTGCGACGTCCCGTTTCGACACACCGCGCGGAGACGAAGACCTGCCGTTCGCCCAGGTGAGGGGCGAGCAGGTCGCGCACGAAGGTCTCCTCGGTCTGCCCCTCGACGATGATGTTCAGCCGAATCACCGGGAGGGCCTCCCGCCCAGGACGTTCTTCATCCACAGCTCGCCCAGGCTGTACTCGTCCATCCACTGCGCGAACTCCGAGGAGGAGAGCCGATTGAAGACCGACTGCCCGTCGCGACGCTCCACGACAATCAGGTCCTCCAGTTCCAACAGGTCGATGAGGGTGACGGACTGGGTGGCGAGGATGAGCTGGGTCCGGGTCGAGGCGCTCCGCAGAAGGGAGGCCAGGACGTTGATGGCGTAGGGGTGCAGGCCCAGCTCGGGCTCGTCGATGAGGATGGTGGAGGGCAGCTCCGGCTGGAGCAGCAGCGTCGCGAGGCAGATGAAGCGCAACGTGCCATCCGAGAGCTGGTGCGCCAGGAACGGGAAGTCCGAGCCCAGCTCGCGCCACTCCAATTCGATGGAGTTGGGGGCCAGCGGCGAGGGGCGCAGCATGAAGTCATCGAAGGTGGGCGTCATCAGCCGGACCGCATCACGGATGCGCTCGTACTCGGCCCGATGCTGAACTTGCAGTCGATAGAGGAAAGCAGCCAGGTTGCCCGCGTCGGACCTCAAGAAGAGGTTGTCGTTGAGTGCTCCCACCCGCTTGACGTTCGCCGCGTCGCTCGTGTCGTGGAAGTGGTACACCCGCCAAGCCTGAATGGCCGGAACAATGGCGGAGTAGTATTCAGGCACCTTGCTTTGAAGGCTCGGCGCATGGCTCTCAGCATGCGCTGTTCCCAAGGAGTCCGCGACGGGCACCTTTCCGCCAGTGAACCGGAACAGCTCGTTGTAGAAAATCAGCCGGTTATCCACCGTGGGAACAAGGCTGAAGAGGTAGCCGTTCTGGCCAAAATAGAGTTCGGCGTCCAGACGCTGCGTCGTCCGCCGCCCGTAGTGAAGCAACGCATCGGGCCCCCCTCGCTGGGCCACATGGAGCTGAAGCCGTCCCTCGATGAGCTCGTTCAACAGCCGGAAGAACGCGATGAAGTTGCTCTTGCCCGCGCTGTTCGCGCCGATGAGGACGTTGAGCCGACGGAGCTCCAGCCCCTCCAGCGACCGGATCGACTTGAAGCCCTTGATGGTCAGCTTCTCGAGTTGAGACATGACGGTCCCGCTTATCGCATCCGGGCCGCAACCAGGGAAGGACCGGCCCACGCGGGAGGCTGTGCGGAACACCCAACACGGCGCCCACCGCGCGGGCCGGCTGGCGCCATGAGGTGAACGGTTGCGGGCCGGGGGCGCTGACGGGCCGGGGAGGCGTGAGCAGACTGCCCGCGCCATGACACGACACGTGACGATGTTGCTGTGCGTCCTGGGGGTGTCCGCCTGCGCCACCGTGTCTCCGGTGGAGCGCGCCGCCGCGCTGGAGGAGCAGAACCGGCAGCGGGCGAGGATGCTCACCGAGGAGCTCTACAACCTGCGCAAGCTGGACCGCATCCCCGAGTTCATCGCCGAGGACTTCGTGGACCACTCGCAGGACGCGCCCTCCGGCGTCACCGGCCCCGCCCTCGTGCGCCAGCAGGCGGAGGCCAGCTTCCAGGCGTTCCCCGACCTCAAGTTCGACATCCTCCACGTCGTGGCGGATGGAGACCTGGTCGCGGTGCACTGGAAGGCCCTGGGCACGGACCCGAAGAACCTGGACGAGGCCGGCAAGCCGAAGCCGCTCACCCTCAACGGTCAGTCGCTGTACCGCATGCGTGACGGCAAGGTGGTGGAGGCCTGGGACAGCACCGACCGCCTGTCGCCGCTCCTCCAGCGCGGCTACAAGGTGGTGCCGCCGAAGCTGTGAGGCAGGAGCCCCGCGTCACTGCACGCCGGGCGCGCGGAACACCTCGCCGTCCTTCCCCTCCACCACCAGGCTGGCGCTGTCGGACGGACTCACCCGCAGCGCCACGCGCGGCTGCCCGCGCCGGTCCACCAGCAGCAGGTTGGGCGAGCCGTGCTCGTCCGCGCCCAGAATCGCGCGGGGCCGGCCATTCGCGTCGGCCAGCTCCAGCCGCGAGGAGCCGTCCACCTGGAGCCCCACGGCGAACAGGTCCACGCCACCGGGCTTGGACAGCGTCAGGCGCGGCGCCTCGTCCGAGTACACGGTGAGCTCCGCCAGCGACTCGCCTCCCGCGGTGGAGAAGCGCAGCCGGGGCGAGCCGTCCTCCCCCACGCCCAGCAGCGCCCGGGGCCGGCCCTCGCCGTCGCGCAGCACGAGCCCCGCGTTGCCGCCCTCGTCCGTCCCCAGGGTGGCCCGCGTCCGCCCCTTCGCGTCCGTGAGCACCAGCCGCGAAGCCACCAGCTCTCCGGACGGCCCGGTGTCCCGCAGCGCCGCCGCGCCCAGCCCCAGTCCGGCCAGCGCGAGCGCCGCGAACGTCAGTCCCTGCCACCGCCGGCACCGGCGCTCCAGCCGCTCCATCCGCGCGTCGAGCGAGTCCATCCAAGAGCCTCCTCCATGGAGAAGCTAACGGAAGATGGCCCGGCCCGCGCGCCCATCTGTCCGGCAGTGACACCCGGCCCTACACCCCCGTGGCTCCCCCGGCGCCGCTGGCCTAAGCCGGACCCGGCCCCGGGCCTGGCCCCGCCGGGGTGCAACCCTCTCGGGAGGTGCCATGGCCCCACGACTCCGGGTGCTGCTGCCCCTGCTGCTCGTCGCGATGACTGCCTGTGTGCGCAACCCCGCCACCGGCAAGCGCATGCTGTCCCTCGTGTCCCAGGACGAGGAAATCGCCCTGGGCAAACAGGCCGCCCAGGACGTGCGGCAGTCCATCGGCCTGCTCGATGACAAGAAGGTGCAGGACTACGTGGCCTCCGTGGGCCTGCCCATGGCGCGCAACTCGGAGCGGCCGGAGCTGCCGTGGACGGTGCAGGCGGTGGACGACCCGGTGGTGAACGCCTTCGCCCTGCCGGGTGGCCCCGTCTTCGTCACCCGCGGGCTGCTCACCCACCTCAACTCGGAGGCGGAGCTGGCGTCGGTGCTGGGGCACGAAATCGGACACATCACCGCGCGGCACTCGGTGGAGCAGCTCTCCCAGGCGCAGCTCGCGCAGTTCGGCCTGGTGCTGGGCAGCGCGCTCAGCGAAGACATCGCGAAGTATGGAGTGCTCGCCGCCGCCGGCCTCCAGCTCCTCTTCCTCAAGTACGGCCGCGACGACGAGCGCCAGTCGGACGAGCTGGGCTTCCGCTACATGCTGGGGGCCGGCTACGACGTGCGCGAGGCGGCGGACGTCTTCACCACCCTGGGCCGGGTGAGCGAGTCCGCCGGCGCCGGCGGCCTGCCCTCCTGGCTGTCCACCCACCCCGACCCGGGAGAGCGCGTGGAGACCGCGAGAGCGCGCGCCGCGAAGGCCAACGTGGACGTCAGCCGCCTGAAGCAGGGGCGCGAGGAATACCTCGCCATGCTCCAGGGCATGGCCTACGGGGAGGACCCGCGGCAGGGCTTCTTCCGGGACAACGTCTTCCTCCACCCGGGCCTGCGCTTCCAGCTCACCTTCCCCAAGGGGTGGAAGACGCAGAACCAGACGCAGGCGGTGCTCGCCGCCAGCCCGCGCGAGGACGCCATCCTCGGCCTGGCGCCCGCGGGTGACATCCCGCCGGAGACGGCCCTCCGGAAGTTCCTCTCGCAGCAGGGAATCCAGCCCGTCAGCGCGGCGCCCACGGGCTACCCGCCCGGCACCGTGTACTTCCAGGCGCGGACGGAGCAGGGCGCCATCGGCGGCGTCACCACCTTCCTCACGCACGGAGGCACCACGCTGCAGCTATTGGCATACACCGAGGCCTCGCGGCTCCAGGCGTACGACGACACGTTCCGCGCCACCTTCACCAGCTTCGGCGAGCTGACCGACGCATCCGCGCTGGCCGTGCAGCCCGCCCGCATCGAGCTGGTGAAGCTGGACGCGCCCATGACGGTGCGGCAGTTCCAGGAGCGCTACCCCTCCACCATTCCGGTGGAGGAGCTGGCCCTCATCAACGGCGTGCAGCCCGGGGACACCCTGCCCGCGGGCCAGACGGTGAAGCGCGTCACCGGCGGGGTGAAGCCCTCACCGTGACGCGCGGCATCTCAGCTGTGCAGGAACTGGCGGGCGCGCGCCCAGAGCCCGGGCTTGCGCAGGTCCACCCGCACCACCTGCGCGGAGGCGTCGGTGGGGGACGGCACGTAGCGCACCTGCAAGCGCTCCTCGGCGGTGCGCCCCACCGTGTCGCCATCCGGCAGCGCCTTCCCGCGCTTGAGGACGTAGCCCTGCATGTCGAAAAGGAACTTGATGGCCTCGCCGCCATGGGCCTTGTCGGCGAGCACGAGCATGTTCGGCAGTTCGAACTGCTCCATCCCCACGCTCAGGATGCTCAGGCCCTTGCCGTCGCGCACGATGCTCAGGCCGGTGAGCGCGGGCAAGGGGAGGTCCAGGTCGCGCACGGCGTCGATGAAGAACGCGGCGGGATGCGCCACGTGGCCCATGCCCCAGTACACCCCGACGGCTCCGGTGGCGTGCGCCACGGCCGCCGTCACCTGGGCAAGCACCAGCGCCTCGGCGGCCGGTGCGCGCCGGGCCTCGTCCCTGAACGTCACAATGACGTGCGCGGCGTGCGGCGCGAGCCCGGGCATCGACGCGAAGGACGCGAGGCTCAGGGCCGCTGCCGCCTCGACCTCTCCCGTCGCGATGGGGACCGGAACGGGCGCGAGGATGACGTCTCCCGAGTCGTCCTGCAGGCGCAGGCTCGTGATGCCGTCCTCCCGCGTCTCCTCCGGAACGAGCCGCGTGGCTTCGGAAGACAGCTCGAGGTGGCTGCGAGAGATGGCCTCGCCATCCAGGGGCACTGCCGTGGAGAGAAGGACGAAGGAGACGCGCATGAGGCGACTCTAGTGGGAGATGTCTGGTGGGGCGCAGCCGAACTTTTCTGGCTCTTCTGTAGGTCTCATGGGTTTCCCTCGGCGCTGGTGGCAGAGCGCCCGGACGGCACGCGCATCTACCTGCGCTACTTGCTCCCTGACCTGGCTCGGGACTGCCCACTGATTACATGCGCCTGCTCGCGGGTGGTGGCAATGCGGGGTGAGGCTCAGCCGGAGACGGGGCAGAGGCAGCGGGCGGCGGAGCAGGGGCAGGGGCTGGTGTCGGCGCGGACGTATCGGCTACCGTGCCTGGGAGCTGAGCTGCAGGTGGCGGCGTTTGCTCGGCTGGGGCAGGGCCTGGAGGAGAGGGGGGGACTGGAGCCTTCTCCGGCAGCAGAACTTCGGCCACCACCTCGCCTTGGGGGGTTACGGCGTACTCGTAATACCCGTCGAGCACACGCACGCGCGGGCCGCCGCACCGATTGAAGTGCTGGACGACCGACACGTAATACAAGCTCGACGTCGAGTCCTTGAAGACGACGACGTCCAAGCCCTGCTCGGGGCTGGAACAGCCCCAGAACAAGTCTGGATACGGGTTCTGTCTCACCATTTCTCGAATCGCGGCCGAGGCGGCGAGCGCAGCCCCCGCCTCGGTAAGCGGGACGATGAGCTGGGTCGAGTCTTCGCCCGGCCACTCGATCTGTCTCTTCCCGGCAGCGGCGGTCAAGGAACATCCCGAGAGCACCGCGGTGAGCGCTGCGAGTGCATACGCCTTGTTCATCTCTTCCTCCCGAAACCATGTCCGGCAATAGCAAGCCGCGGGGGATCATCCCGAAGGCGCCAGCGTGGGTCTGAGACTCTTCTCGTTGGCCGTTGACACATGTCTGGCGCCTACTCGCGCAACAACCGCAGAGGTTCAGGGTTGCATTGGGGCGGGAGCATGCGATTGCGGCTGTCGGGTTGCCGTGGGGCGCAGGTAGCGAGGGTGACCCAGCCGGCCCTCGCATCGCTCCACTGTTGAACCTCGCCCGTGGGAAAGTAGCGCAGGTAGACGCGCGTACCGTCCGGGCGCTCCGCCACCAGCGCCGAAGCCATGTCAATACCCGTGTCCTTGTAGGCTGCGGGAGCTGGGTTGCCCGGTTGCCCGTTGCCCGGAATCAGGCGGACTTCCGCCATGGCGACATAGGCGTCGAACGCATCCGTTGGCCATGCGGCGAGATCAAGTGAGGAGGGAGGCGCGCCACAGAGGTGGTTGTGGACGTACCCCACGACCCACACCTGCGAGGCAGGAAAGTCGTCGTCTTCCACCGCGAAGAACGGGCGGCATGAGTTGTGGTTTCCCTGGCTGGGCTCGGTGACCCGCCAGGAGAGGGAGTCGCGGTCTCCGGCGACATAGACCGTCGAGCAGTATTCCGTGGACAGGCCCACGACGGGCCGCTGTGTCACCGGGTCGCACACCTTGGCGCCGGGAAGCTTGAGGAGCGCGCCCGCCACGTCCCGTAGCAGGCTGATGGGGATGGATGTGTCTCCCGTGGGCATTTCGACGGCGGGCACCTCCGGCCATGGGCCTCTGGCGACGCGCTGCGCGGTCATGTGAGGCGCGGACGGGGTGGCGCAGCCCGCCACCAGCAGGAGCAACGGGAACGCAGGCCTCATGGACGGACTCTCTCCAGGGTCAAGCTGCCAGCCGGCGGCAGGCGGACCTGCTGCACTCCATCCTACCACGCGCATCGAGCCGTTGGTGAGTCCGAGCAACTCGCTCTGCTCCTCGTACGAGTTGCTCTCCGTACGCAGCGCGCTCGTCCTTGAGCACCGCGGCGCGCAGACGAGCACCGCTCTGCCAACGGAAGCGATACCTCAACCTGGAAGTTGTCGGCCTGGAGGGGGCCGTCGGCGCGCCTCCACCCTGGGAGCGGCAGCTCATCGAGCCGGCGCTCGCGAAGGTGCTTGACCCGAAGCAGGCGAAGACCGGGGAGGCCCGCGATGCGACAGTGCCCTGAACGCACGGCGTGGGTCGCCCCACGCGGGCGGTGCTCCGCGAGTTGCTGCGCCGCGAACCAGCGGAGCGCTACCCGTCCGCACAGGCGCTGCAAGAGGACCTGGCCAGCGTGCTCCGGGAGCGCGGCGGGTACAGCCCCAAGAACGCGGCGGACGAAATCCAGGCGGCGGTGAAGAGGGCGGGTGAAGCGCTGGCCGACGACGAGGATGGAGCGCAGAGCGCGTTCTGCGTGGACACCCTCACGACGGAGCCGAGCCCGGCTTGAACATCCTCGCCCTGTCATGGAAACCCCATGAACCGCCCCCCCGGGTGACAACCACACACACCGGACGTCAAAATGCGGGAATGAACGACCCCGAGCGTCAGCGGTTGCTGGAGGCCTATCGGACGACGCGCTACGTCATCCGGCCCCACGCGGCGACTGGATGCCAGGAATGGGTGCTGCGCGTGGGAGCGCTCCACCCGGCACTGGACGCGGTGCTCGCGGAGCGGGGACATCGCGAGTGGGCCTTCCTGACGGCGTGGAACCCGGGCTCACTTCCGCGAGGGAAGGACGAGAACCAGCGCGCGCAGGACCGGCTGATGTCGCAACTGGTGGCGGGAGGCTGGGTGGTGGCGGACGCCATTGGCCAATCGGAGGACGGGAGCTGGTCCGAGCCGAGCCTCTTCGTCCCCGGCCTGCCCCGCGCGGAGGCGGAGCGCTTCGGCCGCGCCTACGGGCAGGTGGCGGTGCTGGTGGGCCGCGCGGGCGCACCGGCGGAGTTGTTGTTCTGCGAGGACTCGCGCACGGAACGCTGACGCGGCAGAGGACGGAGGCGGCCCGCCCTGACGTCAGGGAACGGGGCTGCGGCCCTCGCCCGCGCCGGGCACGCCGCCCTCCCCGCCCTCTCCCTCCGGGGGAAGCTGGCCCGGAATGACCTCGATTTCCTGGGCGCGAGTCACCTTGCGGGCCAGTTCATCGAACTCCAGCTCCAGCAGGCGGCCCGGCTTGTCCGCCAGTTGGAAGCGGACCCGCCAGTAGTTCGGGCGGAACTCCACGGCCTCGGCGGCCTCGGCCACGAGGAGGCTGTTGTTCCGGGCGTATTCCTCTCCCGCCTGGATGACGTCCCGCTGCCCGAGCTCCTGCTGGACGGTGTACGCCGAGGGGGGCTGCGGCTGCCTGCCCGTCGGGGGGGTGGCACACGCGGCGCCAGCCAGGACTGCGCCAGACAGCAGGAAGCGGAGGACGAAACGAGGACGGGGCGGAGCCATACCCCGAGTTTGAGCATGGAACGTGCCACCCGCGAGCGAAGAAAATCTCGTGGCGGGTACGAACAACCTGCGCCTGCCCGGGCCACCGGCGCAGGGACTGCACCCGGGCCCGTCGGGAATCCGCGAGCTCAGGGGGCGTCGAGCGCGTCCGGCGCCAGGCCGACTCCCGACCGGGCGAGGTGGGCCCACCGCGCCGAGCCGCTCCGCGCGCTGCATGGCCTCACGGCTCCAGGCCGGATCCACCCCCTCGAACGTCGCACGACGCGGTGTCTCCAGACATGTTTCACGCGGAGAAACTCCCACTAGAGCCTTTCAACCAGTAATTCACTAAAATCATGGAGCATGAAACCAAGCCATCTTCGCGGTCATCAGGTGCGGGCGCTGGTGCGGTTGCTCAACGAGGCGCACGAGCTCCCGGAGAGCCAGGGCGAGCGCCCCCGGCATCTGCTCTCCGGCATGCGGCGCATCCTGGGCGCGACCTGTGGCGCCTGCGTGCTGGACCGGGACTTCGGGCCGGGCGGGCGTGGTGACTTCGTGTCCGTCGTCCTGGAGGGCTGGGACGGCACCACGCTCCCCACGGTGGAGTTCCTCGCGCGGGCCGGCAGTGCATTCCAGCCCGCCATCCGCGCGCTGATGCACCGTAACCCCGAGCCCGCCGCCCTCGTCACCACGACGCGGCGGGAGCTGGTGGACGACCGGGGCTGGTACGGCGCGCCGTTCGTCGAGCATCACCTCGGACCGGCGCACCTCGATGACTCGCTGTACTCGATTCGCCGCTCGGACGAGCCCTCGGTGGTGCAGGGCATCGGATTCTACCGCGAGCGCAACGAGCGGCCGTTCGACGACGCGGACCGCGAGCTCCTGCACCTGTTCCACGCCGAATGCGGAGCGATGTTCGACACACCGGAACCCGCTGGAGATGACGCCCTGAGGGCCGGGCTCGCGCCGCGCGAGCGGCAGACGCTGGAGCTGCTCCTGCGCGGACTCACGGACAAGGAAATCGCCGGGCAGCTCGGCATCAGCCGCTTCACCGTGAACCAGTACACGAAGTCCATCTACCGCCGCTTCGGGGTCCAGTCCCGGACGGCGCTGCTCGCGCGGCTGCTCGGCCGCCCGGCGCCGGCCTCCAGGGCCCGCATGCCCGCGTCCTGAGTACCGCCGCGCCGGCCCCCGCCCGCCGGAAGCGAACGGGGGCGGCAAGGCGCCGCTACTTCCCGGCGGCAGGGGCGACGATGCGCTGCTTCTCCACCACCTCGTCGATGAGCCCGTACTGCCGGGCGTCCTCGGCGCTCATGAAGTAGTCGCGCTCCGTGTCCTTCTCGATGCGCTCGATGGTGTGGCCCGTGTGCTTCACGATGAGGCCGTTGATGTAGCTGCGCAGGCGGAGGATTTCCTTGGCCTGGATGTCGATGTCCGTGGCCTGGCCCTGAGCGCCGCCGAGCGGCTGGTGAATCATGATGCGGCTGTTGGGGAGCGCGTAGCGCTTGCCCTTGGCGCCGGCCAGCAGCAGCAGCGCGCCCATGGAGGCGGCCTGCCCGACGCAGATGGTGGACACCGGACACTTCACGTACTGCATGGTGTCGTAGATGGCGAGGCCCGCCGTCACGGAGCCACCGGGCGAGTTGATGTAGAGGTTGATGCCCTTGTCGGGGTCCTCGGACTCCAGGAACAGGAGCTGGGCCACGATGATGTTGGCCACGTCGTCGTTGACAGGCGTGCCCAGCATGATGATGCGGTCCTTGAGGAGCCGGCTGTACAGGTCGTACGCCCGCTCGCCGCGGTGCGTGGTCTCGATGACGAAGGGGACGTTCATGGCCCCAGTACCCTAATCTTCCTGCCGCCTCCGCGCCCGCCCGTTCTGCATGGAGCGTGCGCTGCCCTACGGTTGGGCCCCCTCCCCCGGGAATCCCAGCCGCGCGGCCTCCTTCGGGCCGAGCATGGCCCTGGCGATGAGGGCGAAGTCCTCCCGGCCCACCTCCAGGTAGCCCCGGCGGAAGGGGTAGCCCCACCGGGCCTTGTCGGGAATGAAGGCCAGCCCGGGCACCAGCGGGCGGATGTCCACCTCGCGTGCGGCCGGGAGGAAGTCCACGTCGCGGCGGAACGGGACGAAGCCATCCCCCATGTCGAAGGGATAGGGCTCACCTTCTCGCACACGGCCCAGGGCGGTGAAGCGCTGGCACGGCGCATCCCCGCCGAGGGACTCCTTGCCGGAGTAGTACGCAATCCAGTCGCCCGGCCGCATGCGCTTCAGCGGGGCCGCCTTCCCATGGCAGAGCTGGCAGAAGCCGCCGTCCACGCCCCGCAGCACGTGCTCGCGCGACGCGACGCCGATGAAGTACCGGGGCCCCGGGGCCGCCTCGCCTCGGGACGCGGGGGCACGCCGGCGCGCCGGAGCCTCCGCCGTCTTGGTGGATGGGTTCATCGGGAGTCCTCCTTCGGGGCTGGCTCGTCCAGGGCGACGAGCTGCTGGAGCAGCTGGCGGAGCCGCTGTCGTTCAGCGGCGGGCAGGCGCTCGAGCGCCTTGACCTCCGACTCCCGCAGGAGCCGGAGCACCCGGGCCTCCATGGTGGTGCCCTTTCGCGTGAGCTGGACACGGTAGGCGCGCCGGTCCTCCGGGTCCTTCTGGCGCTCCACGAGGCCCAGCCGCTCCAGCGTGTCCACCAGCATCACCATGGTGGTGCGGTCGATGCGGTGAAGCGTCCCGAGCACCTGCTGGGACAGCGCGCCCTGCTCTCCCAGGGTCATCAGCAGCCCCGCATGCCGGGCCTCCAGGCCCAGTGGCGCCAGGCCCGCCTCGAAGCGCTCGGTCACCTGCCAGGCGGCCTTGCTCAGCAGGAAGCCGAGCGAGGAGCGCACCGGCTCCGCCAGCCGGGGCCGTGGAGGGGCCTCTTCTCCGGACGCGGGGAGCACACCCCTTCCCTTGCGAGCATTCGTCACCATTGCTGATAATCAGTAACACTGACGATTCTGGCGCACAAGCCGCCGCCGTGGCGGCCGGAGGCGTCACGCGCCCGCCGGCCGCGGGCGCGAGGCTCAGTCCTTCTGGCCGGTCATCGCCTCCGGGCGGACCCACTGGTCGAACTGCTCGGCGGTGAGGAGGCCCAGCTCGACGGCGGCCTGCTTGAGGGTCTTCCCCTCCTTGTGGGCCTTCTTGGCGATTTTCGCGGCGTTGTCGTAGCCGATGTGGGGGTTGAGGGCGGTGACGAGCATCAGGCTGCGCTCCAGGTTCTCCCGGATGCGCGGCATGTTGGGCTCGATGCCCACGGCGCAGTTGAGGCGGAAGCTGCGCATGCCGTCCGCCAGCAGCCGGCAGCTCTGAAGGACGTTGTGGATGATGAGGGGCTTGAAGACGTTCAGCTCGAAGTTGCCGGACGCGCCGCCCACGGACACGGCGACGTCGTTGCCCATCACCTGGGCGCAGAGCATGGTGACGGCCTCGCTCTGGGTGGGGTTCACCTTGCCCGGCATGATGGAGCTGCCGGGCTCGTTCTCCGGGATGGTGATTTCGCCCAGGCCGGAGCGGGGCCCTGACGACAACCAGCGGATGTCGTTGGCCACCTTGAAGAGCACGGCGGCCAGTCCCTTGAGGGCGCCGTGGGCCTGGACGAGGGCGTCATTGGCGGCGAGCGCCTCGAACTTGTTGGGCGCGGTGACGAAGGGGTGGCCGGTGAGGTGGGCAATCTCCCGGGCCACGCGCTCGGCGTAACCCCTGGGCGCGTTGAGGCCGGTGCCCACGGCGGTGCCGCCCAGGGCCAGCTCGTACAGGTGGGGCAGCGCCATCTCCAGGTGGCCCCGCGCATGGTCCAGCTGGGCCACGTAGCCGCTGAGCTCCTGCCCCAGCGTGAGCGGCGTGGCGTCCTGGAGGTGCGTGCGGCCAATCTTGACGATGTCCTTGAAGGCGCGGGACTTCTCCGCGAGCACGTCGCGCAGGGCCTTCAGCTCGGGGAGGACGTGCTCGACGATGGCGGTGGCGGCGGCCACGCTCATGGCGGTGGGGAAGACGTCGTTGGAGCTCTGCCCCTTGTTGACGTCGTCGTTGGGATGGATTTTGCGCGCCTCGCCGCGCTCCCCGCCGAGCAGCTCCGAGGCGCGGTTGGCCAGCACCTCGTTGCAGTTCATGTTCGTCTGGGTGCCGCTGCCCGTCTGCCAGATGCTCAGGGGGAACTCGGCGTCGTGCCGGCCGGCGAGCACCTCGTCGGCGGCCTTGACGATGGCATCGCCCCTCTCGCGCGGGAGGGTGCCGTTCTCCACGTTGACGATGGCGGCGGCCTTCTTCACCAGGACGAGCGCGCGGATGAGGGCGGGCGGCATGCGCTCGGTGGAGATGGCGAAGTTCTGGAGGCTGCGCTGGGTCTGCGCGCCCCAGAGGCGCTCGGCGGGCACCTCGATGGGGCCAAAAGTGTCCTTCTCGATGCGAACGTTCTTCGTGCTCACGCGCGGGGCTCCTCGGAGGAAGGGGTGACGGCGGAGGGCGAGGGCATAACAAGCCGGGCCTCCCGGCCGCGCGCCCGGCGCCATCACCGTTGCCCCGTGAGCACTCCCCCATCCGAGGTCCGGCCCGCGCCGAACCATTGACGCATTTACACGCGCCGCTCGACGCGCGGCTCCTCCGAGCCGCCGACGCTGCCGAGCCAGTCCACCGCGCGCTGCAAGGGGGCCCTGCCCACGGCGGACGGCGGCGTGAAGGCCCACAGCAGCAGGTACACCATCAGCGCCGTCCCGCCGCTCACCGCCAGCGCCACGACGAAGCCCACGCGCAGGAGCGCCGCGTCCACCCCGAGCTCACGCCCCAGCGCCGCGCACACGCCGGCCAGCTTCTTCCCCTCCATGTCCCGGTGCAGCGGCTCCGTCCTCGCCCCGCAGCGGGGGCACTTCCGGGCCTCCAGCTTCATGTCCTCCGCACAGTCCGCGCAGCGCTTCGTGTCCATGGCGTGTTTCTCCCCAGCGAGGCCCCCTTCGCGTCGGCGCCCCTCGTTCCTACCTACGGAAGCCGGCGCGGCCCATTGCGCGCCCCGGAGGCCTCCCCGCCCCTGTCCGCCAGTCGCCCCGTCCGTTGATTTACAGATTTAACGCGAAGGCAGTTGACAGGATTACAGGCAAGCAGGCAGATTTTGACGCGCCCTTCCATTTCCCACTCGGAAGGCCCATTTTCCGAACCGCGTCACGGCATTTACAACGCACCTGGCCAAGGAGTCCGGATGAGCGCCTCAGCCCCCTCTGTGAAGCCCCCCTCCCTTGGACCGGGGGTCGTGGTGAAGGGGGCCTGGCACCCCGACTACGCCGCGGTGCTCACGCCCGAGGCCATGGAGTTCGTCGCGAAGCTGGTCCGCGCCTTCGGGGAGCGCCGCCTGGCGCTGCTGGAGCGCCGCAAGACGGTGCAGCAGGCCTGGCGCAAGGGTGAGCGGCCCCACTTCCTTCCGGAGACGAAGAGCATCCGGGAGGGCGACTGGACGGTGGCGCCCCTGCCCGCCGACATCCAGGACCGCCGCGTGGAAATCACCGGCCCGGTGGACCGGAAGATGATCATCAACGCGCTCAACTCGGGCGCGAACGTCTTCATGGCGGACTTCGAGGACGCCAACAGCCCCACCTGGGACAACGTGGTGCGCGGGCAGCTCAACCTGCGCGACGCCGTGCGCCGCACCATCAGCTTCACCGCGGAGGGCGGCAAGCAGTACGCCCTCAACCCGAAGACGGCCGTCCTCTTCGTGCGTCCCCGCGGCTGGCACCTGCCCGAGCGCCACGTCGAAATCGACGGCAAGCCCATCTCCGGCTCCCTCTTCGACTTCGCCCTCTTCTTCTTCCACAACGCCCGTGAGCAGCTCGCCCGGGGCACCGGCCCGTACTTCTACCTGCCGAAGATGCAGAGCCACCTGGAGGCCCGGCTGTGGAACGACGTGTTCCACCTGGCCCAGTCGGAGCTGAGCATCCCGCGCGGCACCATCAAGGCCACCGTCCTCATCGAGACGCTGCCCGCCGCGTTCGAGATGGACGAAATCCTCTACGAGCTGCGTGAGCACTCGGCCGGCCTCAACTGCGGCCGCTGGGACTACATCTTCAGCTTCATCAAGACGCTCCAGTCGGACACCCGCGTCGTCCTGCCGGACCGCGGCCAGGTCACCATGGACAAGGCGTTCCTCAACGCCTACTCGCAGCTGCTCATCCAGACCTGCCACCGCCGCAACGTGCACGCCATGGGCGGCATGGCGGCCTTCATCCCCATCAAGGCCGACGCCGCGGCCAACGAGGCCGTCCTGGAGAAGGTCCGCGCGGACAAGCTGCGCGAGGTGAAGAACGGCCACGACGGGACGTGGGTGGCCCACCCGGGCCTGGTGCCGGTGGCGAAGGCCCTCTTCGACGAGCACATGAAGGGGCCGAATCAAATCGCCAACAAGCGCGAGGACGTGCGCATTGGCGAGGCCGACCTGCTCAAGGTTCCCTCCGGCACGCGCACCGAGGAGGGCCTGCGCCACAACATCCGCGTGGGCATCCAGTACACCGCCGCGTGGTTGGGGGGCCTGGGCTGCGTGCCGCTCTACAACCTGATGGAGGACGCGGCCACCGCCGAAATCTCCCGCGCCCAGGTGTGGCAGTGGATTCACCACGGCGCCTCGCTGGAGGACGGCCGCAAGGTGACGGCGGAGCTGTTCCGCACGCTGCTGGGCGAGGAGATGGCCCGCATCGAGAAGGAGGGCGCGAAGGAGCGCTACGGCGCCGCCCACCTGGAGCGCGCCCGCGCCCTCTTCGAGCAGCTCTCCACCGCCTCCACCTTCGAGGACTTCCTCACCCTGCCCGCCTACGAGGCGCTGGACACCTGACGTTTCTCGAGGGGGCCGCCCAGGCCACCCCGCTTCACACCGCAGCAGCCACATCCACCATTTCAAACCGCAGCGAGGAGCACGCGATGTACGACGCCACGCCGACGACGACCGAAGCTTCCCCTCACGCCAAGCTCCACGCTCAGCGCTTCGAGGGCATCACCCGCAACTACACCCAGAAGGACGTGGAGAAGCTGCGCGGCTCCATCTCCATCAGCTACACGCTGGCGGAGCTGGGCGCGAAGCGCCTCTGGGAGCTGATGCACACGGAGGACTACATCAACGCGCTGGGCGCCCTCACCGGCAACCAGGCGGTGCAGATGGTGCGCGCGGGCCTGAAGGCCATCTATCTCTCCGGCTGGCAGGTGGCGGCGGACGCCAACTCGGCCGGGCAGATGTACCCGGACCAGAGCCTCTACCCGGTGGACAGCGTCCCCACCGTGGTGCGGAAGATCAACAACGCCTTCCGCCGCGCGGACCAGATTGACCACGCGGAGGGCCGCAAGGACCGCTACTGGTTCGCGCCCATCATCGCCGACGCCGAGGCCGGCTTCGGTGGCCCGCTCAACGCCTTCGAGCTGATGAAGGGCATGATTGAGGCCGGCGCCGCGGGCGTGCACTTCGAGGACCAGCTCGCCAGCGAGAAGAAGTGTGGCCACATGGGCGGCAAGGTGCTGGTGCCCACCAGCCACTTCATCCGCACCCTGACGGCGGCCCGCCTGGCGGCGGATGTCATGGGCGTGCCCACCATCCTCGTCGCCCGCACGGACGCGGACAGCGCCAAGCTGCTGATGAGCGACGCGGACGAGTACGACCACGCCTTCATCGACAAGAAGTCCGGCCGCACCGGCGAGGGCTTCTACCGGCTGAACGGCGGCCTCGACTGCGCCATCGCCCGCGGCCTGGCGTACGCCCCGTACGCGGACCTGGTGTGGTGCGAGACGAGCACCCCGGACCTCGCGCAGGCGAAGAAGTTCGCCGAGAGCATCCGCGCGAAGTACCCGAACAAGCTGCTGGCCTACAACTGCTCGCCGTCCTTCAACTGGAAGAAGAACCTGGACGACGCCACCATCGCGAAGTTCCAGCGTGAGCTGGGCGCCATGGGCTACAAGTTCCAGTTCGTCACCCTGGCCGGCTTCCACGCGCTGAACTTCGCCATGTACGAGCTGGCCCGGAAGTACAAGGACCGCGGTATGGCGGCCTACAGCGAGCTGCAGCAGGCCGAGTTCGGCGCGGAGAAGGACGGCTACACCGCCACCCGCCACCAGCGCGAGGTGGGCACCGGCTACTTCGACCAGGTGGCCGAGGTCATCTCCGGCGGCAACGCCAGCACGCTCGCCCTCCACGAGTCCACCGAGGCGCACCAGTTCTAGGAATCACAGGGGTTTGAAGCCTCACCGGAGGCCGTGGACGCGGGGCAGCACGCCCGCCCGTCCGCGGCCTCCGGCCTTTTGTGGGGGGCTGTGGGCCTCCGGAAGCAACTTCCGGCGGGAACGGGCGATAATGCGGATCAAAGGCCTGAAGCGCGCGAGGTGCGCGCCTTTTTCCGGGCCGCGACGGAGCCGCCATGAACCGCATCAACTCCTTCACGGGTCCCCGGGTCCAGCAGCCCACCCCCCCGGCCACCAGCGGCGCTTCCCGCACGGGTTTCGGCTCGCTCATCCAGGGCGGCACGTCGGCGGCGGCCTTCCGGCCGGGAGACCCGCTGATGGCGTCCGGTGGCGCGGTCGTCGCCTCGGCGCTGGCGTCCGTGGGCAGCTCGCCGCACACCGGGCTGATGAACTCCTACCTGTCGGCCGTGGGCCGCGCGCCCATCTCCTCGGAGGGCACCCCGGCGCAGGGCACGGGCACCCCCGCGGCGGCGCCGGGCTCGGAGCAGGCGCAGCAGGAGCAGGCGCTGATGGACCTGGCCTCGCTCTCCGCCGCGACGCTGGGCAACTCCATCCTCCACATGGGCAACAAGAACAAGATCAGCCTCGACACCTGAGCGTCATCCAGGCCGTGGCCTGAAGGGGCGGGAGTGCGCCACGCGCAAGTGGCCGCGCCCCGCCCTTCGTGTTACCGGCGCTCAGCGCCGGCCCTTCCTCTTGTTGCTGCTCTCGTCGTACTTCTTCCGGTACTCGGTCTGCAGCTCGGGAGCGCCCTCCCACGGAAGCCCGGCCTCGGTGCGCTGGCCGCCCTGCACTCCGCTGACGTCGTTGAGGTACTCGGAACGCCCCTCCGCGGGCACGTCGGCGCCCGCCTCCTCGGGGTCCTTCTGCTTCGCCGGGTCCAGGGGGATGCCCACGCTGCGCTTGAGGTACTCGTCCTTCGGGTCCATGTGGGACCTCCTTCGAGCAGGATTCGTTCAACGCCTTGTCTCGAAGGTGGGGACGCACGCCCTCTATTCGCACCGAGCGGGCGGCCGTGCAGGCCCCCAGCGGCTCAGTTGAGGTACTTCGGCCGGGGCGGCGCCAGCGGGGCTTCCTGCTGCTTCATCAGCTCCAGGCCCTGCCGCGTGAGGACGAAGCGCACCACGCCGGAGCCGCGCTCGGTCTCGATTTCCGCCTCGAAGGCGGGGCCGGCGATGCCCCCCAGGGCCACGTCCTTGCGCAGGTTGGTTACCCGGCCGCTCAGCATGTCACCGGCCACCTCCCTCGAGCCCTCACCCCGCTGGTGCAGGTCGAAGGCGGCCTGGTGCAGCGTCATCGCCAGCGCCGGCGTCAGCGGCTGGGAGCTGAACAGGACGGAGATGAGGAGCCAATAGGGAGGAGACGGGTCGGAGGACGACATCGCGCTCCCATACTAAGCGCCTCGCGGCGGGGAGGCCCGGAGAAGTCACGAAGGGGTACCAGTGACTACCCCGCCCGGGGCCGGGGTGGCGGCACCTTCCAGCCCCGCCGACCGTACCGGCCGCCACCTGTCTTCCCGCGTCATGCAACCCCTGACATCTCCGGCCCGGACCTGTGCTCTAATGGCTGCCACCATCTCAGACCAGACATCCGTGACTGCCCATGAGAGGGACGCTCATGCACAAGAGAACGCGATTCCCGTCTGTCTGGGGAGCACTGGGGGCCCTGCTCCTGGTCGTGGGCTGCGGCGCCCAGGACGGTGGCTCCTCCCCGCGGAGCACGCCGCCCCGGACACCTCTACCGGGCCCGACACCTCCACCGGGCCCGACGTCCCCCACGGACTTCAAGTGCGAGGCGCCCTGCTATCTCGCGTTCCTCACGCCGGCGCAGGCCGTCGTGCGGGAGCAGTGCTCCAGGGAGGTGGTCGTCCAGTTCGAGCGAGCGCCGAACGAGCCCCTCCGACAGAACCGCGCCGTGACGCTCACCCTTTCGGGTGGCGAGTCCTTCTATGCGGACGCGGCCTGCACCCAGCCCATCTCCAGCGTCACCATTCCCGCGGGTGAGAGCACGGCACACTACTTCTTCAAGGAGGCCACCGTCGGCACCGTCCATCACTGGGTCTCCGCAGGCGGGAACTACCTTGCCTCGCAGCTTCACACCATCACCGACCGCCAGCCGTCTCCGGGGCCACTCGCGTCCACCTGCCGGCTCCAATTCCCTCCGGCGGCGGGCATTCCCTGCGGCATCGACACGCCTGGCACCCAGTACTACGTCAGCGCCAGCCGGGGGGACGACGGCAATCCCGGCACCAGCGCGGAGCACCCCTGGGCCACGCTGGCGCACGCCCTCCAGGCCGCGCCCGATGGCAGCACCGTCCGCGTCGCCGCGGGGACTTACCCGGAGTCCCCGGAGTTCGAGATGGCACTCCGCCGCCCGCTCACCGTCAAGGGCGGCTTCGACGACACGTTCTCGGAGTGGAACCCCGACCGATTCCACACCACGTACAGCGGGCCGGTCACGCTCATGCATGACGGTGCGACGTTCGGCGGGTTCCGCCTGGTGGCCCGGCCCCCCCCCGACTGGCTCTGGGCGCTGGGCTATCATCGGGTGCAGGCGGGAACGCTCATCCGCAGCTACGTCGAGGTCATCTACAGCACCAGGGACACCAACTACGTCATGGGAGTGGACGTCACGGCCGCGGAGGGCCGGACGTCCCGGGTGCTGTGCAACGACATCTATGTCCGGGGCGCGACCACCTTCGGCTTCCTCGCCCTGCACGCGCTCGAGCTCAGCAGCCACTCCGGCACGACCGAGGTCTCGTCGAACCGCATCTGCGCGGACCACGTCCCAGCCCCCTGGATGAACGAAGCCATCCATAGCAATGGCAACTGCTCCTCCACGAACACTCCGGCCCGCATCACGCTCACCAACAACATCATCGAGGTCGTGCAACTGAACGAGGACCGCGGCCATGTCGCGGCCATGCACTTCTCCGAGTGCGATTCGGACATGGACGTCATCCTCACGAACAACACCGTGCTCAGCTCGCGATACGGACTGAGCGGCGGCTCGAATGAGGGCCGCGGCACCACCCGCTGGAAGCTGATGAACAACATCTTCTTCAGCGAGGGCAGCCAGCGCGCCGCGGCCGGGCTCGGCGGCCAGCCCATCCTGGAGAGCGGGGGCAACCTCGTCTTCGGCTACGCGGACAACAGGCTGCTGCCCGCGCCGGCATCCAGCGCGGCGGACGACACCACCGGCACGGCCACCGCGGGCACCGTCTTCCAGGACCTCAC
Source organism: Myxococcus sp. RHSTA-1-4 (assembly GCF_020037125.1). Classification (GTDB taxonomy): domain Bacteria; phylum Myxococcota; class Myxococcia; order Myxococcales; family Myxococcaceae; genus Myxococcus. The sequence goes on along the minus strand of NZ_JAIQDG010000003.1, from coordinate 408,369 downwards.
CCGCGGTGACTTCCAGCCAAGGCAGGGCGGCCCCGCCGTGGGGACGGGCATCAACGTCCATGGGAACACCGCCTACGGCGCGGTGACGCGAGACCTGGCCCAGCGGGCCCGCCCGGTGGACGGGGCGTGGGACCGGGGCGCGCTCCTCTCCCCGGCAGCGGGCGACTGATTCGTGGCGCGGTAGGGATTCGCACGAGGCAGGGCGCCGCCTGGCGGTGCCTGGGCCATGGCGGTGCATCGAAGAAGGCGCGGCCGGGGCGGCCCTCGATGAAGGCCAGCGCGTTGCACGTACCCTGAGGGATGCCCCGCCGCGTTGACGGCCGCCCGCGAGCCAGGGCGCTCGCCCCTCGCATTCCTCCATCGAGGACCCGGGCACCTGCCTCTCTGAGGCCAGACGACGCGACTGTCGGGTGACACGGCCAGGCGCTCGCGCTGCCGCGACGCGCATGGAGGCGCGACGCGCGTTGAGAGGGCGCCCCTTTCTCGAGGTGCATGCCCCGGCACCATTCCATCGGAGACGAGTGTCTCGGGCGATGCAGCTCCGGTGACCAACGCGGGTCCGCCAGTCCTCTCGCTCTCGACGTGCGCCGCTGCAGGGGCAGACGTGCTGGCGTTTCCGGGCTCGGAATCTCCCGTTACCGCCGTCCCCGGAGGAGGTATGCCAGTGCCTCGGGAAGGCGAGTCCTCCTCCGCCGCCAACGCCTTCCAGAGGGCCCGGCCCGCGGCGTTGACGTCCTCTTCGACCAGCGATGCCTCCTCGCCCCGGGCCAGCGCGCGAACCAGCTCCGCCAGCGCTCCCCAGATGAGGCCCTCCCCCACCCGGACGCTGCCCGGCGCCAGCGCCCCCTCGCGCTCACCGAGGGCCAGCACCTCGCGCACCAGCGCCCGCGCCTCGTCCCCAAAGGACTGCGGCTCGAGCGAGTCCTCGTGCCAGTGCATGAAGGCGAAGTGGAAGCACTCCGGCCTCCGCGTCGCGAACCAGGCCAGCTGCTGCCAGAAGTCCTCGAAGGTATGACGGAAGTTGCGGTCCTCCCGCGAGCTCGGCTCCACCTCGAAGACGATGCGCGCGATGCGGCACAGCTCGCTCTCGGCCCACTGGCGCACCCGGTGGGCGAAGGCGCCCTTGCTACCGTAGCGCCGGTAGAAGCTGCCCACCGACAGGTTCGCGGCCCTCGCCATCTCCTCGGCCCGCACGTTGCCGTAGCCCCGCCGCGCCATCACCGCCGCCGAGTCCCGCATGCTCATGAGGTACAGCTGCTCCGCCGTCCACATACCCCTTCCCCTCCCTCTCGCCCCTGGGACGACGCTCCACTGAAAGGAGCGCTCCTCCCGCGGCATGGTGTCTACCTCAGGGGTCTGACATGGCGGGGAGGCTGGGGCCCGCCGTCGGCGAGGACCTGGCGGGTCACGCGGAACGGACGCTCCATTCCGCGCATGGGCGGCCCAGGGCAGGTGACAAAGCGGAAGAGGTAAGGCTGATGAAGCGGTGCGGGCTTGCGCGGACCTCGCGGAACGGAGGCTCCATTCCACGCATGGCGGCCTGGGCGGGAGGGCTGACAAGGTGGACAGGCGGGGCCCATGTGGTGAGCGCGTGGCGGGCCACGCGGAACGGAGGCTGAGGGTTGCTGGGAAAAGCGTTGGAGCCTGTCCGCCAGGTGGGGAGCGGAGCAGGGGCTTCGAAGGGGAAGAAGACGCAGGTCGGCACCCAGGCTGTACCCACCCCTTAATGGCCCTTATCGCCAGCAACCCTCGGCTCCATTCCGTGCATGGCGGCCCGGGGGGCTGACATGGCGAAAAGTCGTGGCATGGGAGACAGGGCCTTGGGCTTCGCGGGTCCTCGGTCTCCCGGCACTCCGAACATGCCCGAGTTACCGTTGCGGCTACCGCGTGGCCAAGGCGGCTCCATGGCAGGACTCATCCGAGTCCTGACTGAGCCGCCGCGTCCACGCCGGCTCCGGAGCGGCCTCAGCCCGCCCGGGGCCGGCGGCGGGAGACGATGCCCTCGGCGAGCACGGCCTGCTGCTTCCAGTGGCCGTACAGCCGGCCCTGCGAGGCCAGCCGGTCCAGCTTGCGCTGCGTCTCCCCGTCCACCCGTCCGGCGGGGGCGTCCCGGAAGGGCGTGCCCGGCAGCGGCATGAAGGTGTGCCCGTGCACGCGGGCCCCCAGCGCCGCCAGCCGCTCCATCAGCGCGACGGTGGCGTCCACGTCCGAGGGCTCCTCGCCGGGCAGCCCGAGGATGAAGTCCACGTTGGGCACGAAGCCGCACTCCACCGCGATGCGGGTGGCGCGCACCACCGTCTCCACGTCGTGCCCGCGGCGGGTGGCCTGGAGGACGCGCTCGGAGCCGGACTGGCCGCCGATGATGAGGTTGTCGTTGTGCACGTAGCGCTTGAGGAGCGCCAGCGCCTCGGGGGTGACGTGCTCGGGGCGCACCTCGGAGGGGAAGGTGCCGTAGTAGATGCGGCCGTCCGGGGCCATGGCCTCGCGCACCGCCGCGAGCAGGTCCTCCACGGCAGCCAGGTTCACCGACTCGTCGGCGGTGCCGTAGGACAGGGACGTGGGGGTGATGAAGCGGATGTCCCGCCGGCCCGAGCGGCGCAGCTCGCGCGCCCATTGCGCCACGTTGGCGACGGAGCGGTGGCGGAAGCGCGCCTTGCTCATGAAGGGCGTCTGGCAGAAGCGGCAGGCGTAGATGCAGCCGCGCGTGATTTCGATGGCGCCGAACATGGAGTGGCGCGCGGCGAACGGAGGGAAGTCGTCGAGCACCACGCCCTCGCCCCGGCCGTTCTGTACCAACTTCCCGTCCTTCAGGTACGCGACACCGTGCGTGGCGCGGGGGTCCTCGCCACGCAACACACGACCGAGCAGCCCGCGCAGGGTGTGCTCGCCCTCGCCCACGGCGATGAGGTCGAAGCCGGCCTGGAGCGTCTGGAGCGGCTCGGCGGTGGCGTGGACGCCGCCGGCGATGCACAGCACGTCGCGCCCCTCCAGCCGCTCACGCACCCAGGCGAGCTCCCCCGCCGACGCGGCGAAGCTGGCCGAGTAGAAGGACCATGCGGCCACCACGGTGTCGCCCGCGTCGGCGCGCTCGCGCACGGTGGACAGCAGCGTCTCGCGGTCCCTCGGGAAGTGGAGCGTCACGCCCGCGAGCGCCGGGTCCGACTCCACGGCCCCCGCCAGCACGGTGAAGGCGTACTTGCCCGGGTACTGGTAGCTCAGGACGAGCGCGACGCGGCGGTGGGGCTCCATGCAGGGAGGACATGATGCCACACGGCCCGCGCCGCAAGGCTTTCAGTGAGCGGGCGGGCGGACAGGCGGTCAGCGGGTGCTGGCGGTGGGCGTAACGGGAGGGACGAGCTTCAGCACCAGCTCGGTGAAGCGGGGGAACTCGAGGACGTGCTCCGGGACGCGGCCCTTCGGCACCGCCATGCGGACCGCGACCAGGCCCTGCTCGGGCAGTACCATCAGCACCTGCCCGGACTGCCCTTTCGCGGCGTAGCCCCGGGACGGGCCCACCACCTGCGTGCGGAACTGGGCTCGGCCGCTCTTCTGTATCAAGGCCGCCACACCCTCCATGCCCCCCAGCCGCTCGGAGAGGGTGCGCAAGAGGTCCTTGGACGGTATCGGACGGCCCACGAGGTCGGCCAGCCGGGCCAGGGACTCCTCCGGCATTCCGTTGAGGCGCGCCTCCTCCACCATCTCCCGGCCCACCACGCGGAAGGTCTGCTCGTAGACGCGCCACCACAGCAGCCCGCTGGTGGCGTCATACTCCTGGGCCGGCGAGGCGGTGCACTCCCGAATCCACGACTCGGAGAGGACGCGGCGGCCCTGCCACTCGCCCTTCTGGAGCAGGAGCTGGCCCACCTTGGCGAAGTCCACCGGGTGCAGCCGCAGGCCGGACATGCCCAGCGGATTGCCGGACGGGTCCTTCTGCCACACCACGTCGCGGATGCCGAGCGGCGCGAAGAGGCGGCGCTTCAGGTACACATCCATCTTCTCGCCCGAGGCGCGCTCCACCACGCCCGCCAGGAGGTTGGTCGCCTTGTTGTTGTAGAAGAACCGGGTGCCCGGCTCCTCCACGATGTCGGCCTCCAGCGCGTACCGGACGAAGTCCTTCGACTGGTAGATGTCCTTCGCGGTGCGTTGGGCGGCCAGCCCCGACGTGTGGCTGAGCAGATGCCGCAGCGTCACCTTCGCCTTGAGGCCCTCCTTCCACTCGGGGAAGAAGGCGGACACGGGCGTGTCCGCGGAGGGAATCTTCCCATCGTCGATGAGCAGGCCAATGGCCAGCGCCACCACGGCCTTGGTGGCGGACATGGACTCGATGCGCCGGGTCTCCCCGCCGAAGTACCACTCCCCCACCAGCTTGCCGTGGCGCAGCAGCACCAGCGCCGAGGAGCCCGAGTCCTCGGCCGCCTTCACCAGCTCCGCCAGCGCCGGCTCGGACAGCCCCGCCTCCGCTGGAGGGGTCTTCTCCAGCCCCGCGCCCACGTTGCCCGCCACCCGGGCGTCGAGCGCGTTCTGCCGGGCGCGCGCCACCAGCGCGTCGTAGCCCGGCATGCTCCGCAGCGGCGCCAGCGGCCTGTCCTTCAGCAGGTCATCCGGGACGCTCATGCCCTGCTCCACGGCGCGCTCCAGCCAGGTGAAGGCCGCGGCGTTGTCTCCCGTACCCACCGCGCCATAGGCCGCGAACCAGGCGACCTCGTAGTGGTGATGCCCCTCGTTCCAGAGCCGCTGCAGCTCCGCGAGCCCCTTCGCGGCGTCCCCCGACTCGATGGCGACCGCGGCCTGCCACATGGCCTGGCGGACCTCGGGTGAAGGCTCGGCGGGACGGGGCGCCTCCGTCGTGACGGCGGTGGAGACTTCCGGCGCGGCCGTCCCCTGTGACGGTGAGTGGGCACAGCCCAGCAGGGTGCACAGGGCGAGGAACAGTGTGGGTCGCATGAGGAATCCCAGGGGACGACGGGTGGAAGCGTCGAACCAGACGCATGAGGTCCGCCGTGATTTCGGGCCACGGACGGACACAGCGTGGAGGGGGAGACCATAGGTCAGAGTTGAACGAGGCCAACCGGGGCTCACACCGCGGCGGAGAGCGCCTCCCAGGCGGCGCGCACGTGCCGCTCCTCCGTGTACGTGCCGCCGATGGCCATGCGCAGCACATAGCGGGGCGGCCGGCCGTCCACGGCGGGCAGCACCGTGTGCGTGAGGAACAACTTCCCCGTCGCGTTCACCCGCTCCAGCAGGGTGCGGTTGCGCGCATCGGTGGCCTCGGGCGCCTCACCGGGCAGCGGCTTGAGGCGGAAGCACACCAGGGCCAGGGAGCGCGGCGCGGCGACCTCGAAGCGGGCGTCGGCGGACACCCAGGACTGGAAGTGCTCGGCCATGCGGATGTGCCCGCGGACGTGGGCGCGCAGGCCGCGTGCACCATAGTGCCGCAGCACGAACCAGAGCTTCAGCGCGCGGAAGCGGCGGCCCAGCGGCACCTGCCAGTCGCGGTAGTCGATGACGGCCCCGCTCGCGCTCGCCGCGTTGCGCAGGTACTCGGGCATCACGCTGAGGGCGTCCAGCAGGGCGCGCTTCTCCCGCGTGTAGAAGGCATTGCAGTCGAAGTTGGTGAGCAGCCACTTGTGCGGGTTGAAGGCGAACGAGTCCGCCACCTCCACACCGTTCAGGAGGCCGCGGTGCTCGGGGCACACCAGCGCGGCGCCCGCCCACGCGGCGTCCACGTGCAGCCAACCGCCCGCGGCCTTCACGCCCGTGCGCTCCAGGACACCGCCCAGGGCGCCGACGGGGTCGAAGGCTCCGGAGGAGGTGGTCCCCATCGTGGCGCAGACGAAGAAGGGGCGACGGCCCGCCGCGAGGTCCTCGCGGATGGCGCGCTCCAGGACGTCCGGGCGCAGGGCGTAGTGGGCATCCGTCTCGAGCTGGCGCACGTGGACCGTGTCGTCCGCGCCCCGGGCGACGCCGCAGAGCATGGCCGCCTTGAGCACGGACGAGTGCGCCTGCGTGGAGGCATAGGCCACCCATTGCGAGTCGGCCGGAGCGCCCTGGCGGCGGACACGCTCGCGGGCGGAGACCATGGCGACGAGGGTGGCCTCGCTCGCGGTGCCCTGGATGACGCCGCCGCCGGTGGCGGAGGTGGAGTGGTAGGCCTCGGGCAGGCCGGTCAGCTCCGCGAGCCAGTCCAGCACACGGGTCTCCATCTCCGTGGCGGCGGGGCTGGTGGACCAGAGCATGCCCTGCACGCCCAGGCCCGCGGACAGGAGCTCGCCGAGCACGGCGGGGCCGGAGGCGTTGGCGGGGAAGTAGGCGAAGAAGGAGGGGGACTGCCAGTGCGTGATTCCGGGGAGGACGACGTCCTCGAGGTCTCGGAAGACGGCGTCCCAGGCCTTCTCGCCGGACAGGCCATCCTCGGGAGGATGGGCGGGGAGCTTCGAGGCCACGTCGCCCGGTGCGACCTGCGAGCGGACGGGGAAGGAGTCCAGGCGGGTCCAGTAGTCCGCAATCCAGTCCACCATCCGGTGCCCGAGCTTCCGGAACTCCTCCGGAGTCAGATGGGGCACCGCTCCGTCACCGTCACGCGCGTCGTCGCTCATGGGCGGAGTTTCCTCCCACGGGTCGACGAGGGCTTCAAGCGCCTGTGCGGGGAGTCGGGGCTACTCGATGTCGAGGTACCAGGTACCTTCGTTCAAGTACTTCAAGGCCTGAGACGCCTCGAACGGAATCATTCCTTCACTCTTCGCGGCCTCCTCCAGAACGGGCCTGGCGTCCGCGGGGCGCTCGCTCAGCAGATAGATTGCCGCCTTGACGCGGACGTCCATACGAGAGTGGGTGAACAGTTCGGCAAGAGCATCCATCCCCGCCTCCCCCTGCTCCCGCAGCTTCTTGAATGCAGCGATGTACCGTTTAGCGTGCCTGTTTCCCTTCCTGGCATTTCCGCTCCAGATGGCATCCGTCTGGGCGGCAACGTTCTCCGCGAACTCCTCCGCGAGTTCCCGCAGGTTCATCTCCAGATTCCCTTCCTGATGTTCTCGATAGCCAGCAGCCCGAAGTCGCGTTGCGCCTCGTAGGACTGGGTGCTGAGCCACTGCCTCACTGTGAGGCGAGGGGACCGGGTGATACCTTCTCGAATCGACGAGTAGAACGCGCTCACCCGGGTGTGCAGCCCCTTGTCCAGTGGGATGACGTTCTCGGTGTTGTGGATGGCCTCGGGACCGAACCGCTGCACGTTGCCCGGCGTCTGCTCCACGATGTGGTGCCACTCCTTCCCTGGACCCGCCTTCCCCATCGCCTTCGTGAAGCCACTGTGCGTCTTCCATGCCCTGAATCCGGGCTTCTGGGACGCGGCCGAAGAATTCGCGCCATGAGAAGCCATGGCCACCGCCCCGGGCGCGAGGCCGATGGTGATGCCCTCGGCCGTCACGGCCACCATCTCCACCTGCTCCACGGCTCCGTAGAGGATTCCGGCCTGTGCCTCGGCCCGCACCGTCGCCTGCGCCGCCCCGGGCAGCTTCGGCAACTTCGCCGCGAATGCCGTCGGCGTGCTCCCAACCGCCGCCATCGCCAGCATCGCGAACGCCCGCGCCGCGTTCCTCCCCATCACCTTCCCGTAGCGCTCTCCCGCTTCGCGCAGTTCATCGAAGGTGTTCGCTCGCTCCGACTCGTCCCAGAGGCGCCGGAAGCCCTGGATGAGCCCTTTGAACGTGTCCACCCCGACGTAGACGATGAGCACCGCCGTCAGCGTCGCGGCCACCCCCTTCGAGAAAGGCTCCGGCACCGTCCACAAGATTGCGTACATCGTCATCGTCCACAAAGCCGCGGCCACCATGGCCTCCGGGTCCGCCATGTCCTTGAAGGTCTCCAGCATCTCCTCCAGGACGGCTCCCTTCGCCAGAGCCAGCGCCAGCGCGAAGCGCCCGTCCCCGGTAACGGTGGGGCTCTCCACCAGCAACCACAGGCAGTCGCCTTTCCGGCCGGTGCGCTCGCACCATGCCAGGTAGGTGCGCGTCAGCTTCACCTCTACTTCCGGAAGCTCCGCATCCAGGTGCTCGCCCGGCTCTATCGGAGTGATGCGGCGGCTGCGCGGATCGTAAGTATACGTGCCGCCGCGCGCGTCCATCTGGAACAGGACTCGCGCGGCCTCTTGAGGACGGGGCGAGGGCCGGACGCCACGTACCACCTCCGCCATTCCCTCCTGGAAATCGTCCTCGTCCAGCTCGACCGGCTCGGTGTCCGCGGTGCGCGGAACGTGGACGATGGGCTCGCCCTGTCCGGTCTCCAGGCGCACCACCTGCGTGGTGCCGCTGCACCCGGCCAACAACACCCCCAGCAGGGGCCACCAGCCACGCGACACCATGTGAACCCTCCAGCCGGGGAGCCCGTGTCCCGGGCCCGAGCCGCGCCACTCAAGGCCGAGGCATTCACCAGGTCAAGCCAACAACGGACCGCCCCAGCTCCACGCCCTCTCGCAGGCCCGCGAGCACTGCGAGGGCATGACCGCGGGAGCAAGGCGCGCGACTCATGGCTCGCGAGCCGTGCGCGGGAATGACCGCGGGAGCAAGGCGCGCGAGCCCCATGGCCCGCGCGCCCCGGCACGCCTCAGCTCCGCCGCCGCAGCGTCCGCACCACGCCCAGCAGCCCCAGCAGCGCGAAGGCCGCCAGCGGTCCGCCGCCCGTGCTCGTGCAGCCCACTCCCGCGCTCAGCTCCTCATCCGAGGAGATGCCCGGCACCGGCGGCACGCCCGTGTCGGGCATCGCCGGTCCCGGCTCCGGCTCCACCACCACGGGCGGAGGAGTCCCCGCATCTACCTCGACAGGCTCCTCCGCCGGGCCCTCGTCCCCATCATCCGGGCTCCCCGCGTCCACCGGCGGCGTGCCGGCATCCACGGGAGGAGGAGTCCCCGCATCCACGGGCGGAGTCCCCGCATCCACCGGCGGCGGAGCGGGCTCCTCCTCCGGGGTCATCACGTCCGCCAGCGTCGTCGCCTGCACGAAACCATCGTGGTAGACGACGCCCACCGGCTGCACGGTGTCATTCCGATACAGCCCGAGCTTCAGGTAGTTCTTCTGCCCCGAGTACATCGTCATCGCGCCCCGCTTGGGCAGCACGAGCTCCTTGTTGTGCCACAGCTCGACGAAGCCCACCTCCGGGTCCGAGGACCACTTCGCGTGCAGGATGAACTCGTGCCACACGCCGCGGACCAGCTTCGTGCGCCACGGCACCTCCTCCGTGCCCGGCAGCGAGAAGCGGATCTCCTCCCCCTTCACGTAGAACTCCACCGGCGGAGAACCGCAGCACCCGTCGTGGTGCCACTGCGTGAAGAGCTGCCACGTATCCGCGCTCGGGTAGTCCGCCGGGAACATCACCTTCCAGCGGTAGTAGTACTCCGAGCCCACCGCCTCCCGGCCCTGGTACACCAGCTCGTTCCGATTCCCGCTGGAGTTGATGGGGTCGTCGCCCTGCCGCACCGTCGCCTTCAGCGCGTACTTTCCTTCCGCCACGGGGGAGGTCACCACCTGCAGCCGGTCCGCGCTCACCATCTGCGTGCCGGTGTACTGCGAGCGGTCCCCCGTCTCGAAGTCACCACGCCACACGATTCCGGCCGAGGCCAGGAAGGGAACCAGCCACATCGCAAGCGCTACGGGGACGAAGGGTCTCAATGATGTGTCCTTGCGAAGGTTTGACAGCCAACGATTGACACACCGTAGCGCAAGACATTCCGTGATTCATTCCCCCGCCAATTCCTTCCCAGCCGTCTGACAACAGGGCAGCCGGCCATGCGGGCCCCTGGCTGGATTTGACAATGTTTCACCCCGGGCGAGGGCCGGCTTCACCCCCCGGCCGGCCCGGCGGACCCACCCCTGACGCGTCGCGCCACCAACAGAGCGGGCAACCTGGAGGCTGACTGCCCGCAGGCGTGGTGTATGGTCCACACCCCTTCCGGCGCCCCCATGGCGGGAGCGTCCCGGGTGCACCCATGCTTGTCCTGCGTGACGTCCAGAAGACCGACCTGGCCGGCCTCAAGCGGCTCGCCGCCGTGCTCAACACGGTGAACCTGCCGAACAACGAGGAGACGCTCGAGGCCATCATCGACAAGTCGGTGAAGAGCTTCGCGGGAAAGGTGAAGAACCCCTTCGACCGCGAGTACCTCTTCGTGCTGGAGGACGTGCGCAACAACCTCATCATCGGCACGTCCATGATTATCGCCCAGCATGGGACGTACGAGGCGCCGCACATCTACTACGAGGTGAGCGAGCGCGAGCACTACTCCGCGTCCCTCGAGCGGCACCTGCGCCACAAGGTGCTCTCCATCGCCTACAACTACGAGGGCCCCACCGAAATCGGCGGCCTCGTCGTGGACCCGCCCTACCGCGCCACGGCGGACAAGCCCGGCAAGCAGCTGTCCTACGTGCGCTTCCTCTTCATCGCCATGCACCGGCGGCTGTTCCGCCCGCGCGTGCTGGCGGAGCTGCTGCCGCCGCTGCTGCCGGACGGGCGCAGCCTGCTGTGGGAGGCGTGCGGCAAGAAGTTCACCGCCCTCACCTACCAGGAGGCGGACCGCCTCAGCCGGCAGAACAAGGAGTTCATCAAGGAGCTGTTCCCCTCCTCGGACATCTACGCGTCCCTCTTCCCGGACCGCGTGCAGAAGGTGCTGGGCGAGGTGGGCCCCCAGACGCGCGGCGTGCAGCGCATGCTGGAGCGCATCGGCTTCCGGTACGTGGAGCGCATCGACCCGTTCGACGGCGGCCCCCACTTCGAGGCCGACACCGGCGACGTCACCCTGATTCGCAAGTACCGCACGGTGAAGCTGGCCGAGGAGGACTTCGAATTGGAGGGAGACGACGTGCTCGTCGCCTTCGAGCGGGAATCCGGCCGCAACCGCTTCCGCTCCGTGCGCTGCCAGGCGCGGGTGGACAACACCGTGGTCTACCTGCCCGCCCGCGCCAAGGAGGCGCTGGGCGCGGAGGCCGGCGCGAAGCTGTCCATCATCCCCTTCGAGTAGCCCGCCCCCACGTCACGGCCGGCGCACCACCCGGTGCGCCCCGCGCAGCAGCGACAGCCACCGGGCCCCCGCGTCCAGCGCGGGGCCTCGCGCGTCCTCCAGCGCCACCGGCAGGTGCGTGTCCGGCCTCACGGCGTCCAGCGAGGTGGGGTCCAGGTCCAGCGTCCCGCCCCGCGCCAGCGCCACGCGCACCCACGCATGCGGCCGCGCCGGGCCGCCGTCCACCACCAGGAGCCCGTGCACCAGCGCGACCTTCACGCCGCGCTCCCGCGCTCCCGCCGCGAAGCGAAGCGCGTGCGCGAGGCAGCCGCCCGCCTCGCCCTGTCCGTCCTCGTTCCAGTCCGCGGCGCCGGGGCCTTTGTCGGTGAAGGCCGCGTGCACCCTCGCCGCCAGCGCTCGCGCCGGGCCCGCGTCCCAGGGGGTCATCCCTTCCAGGCGCGCGGGCACCTCCAGCGGCGGTTCCAGCGCCAGGGCCCCGCGCGTGCCCTCCACGGGCAGGCCCTCCGCGAAGAGCTCCGGCGGTGCGCGCAGCCGCTCGCCCGGCGCCGCCACGGTGAAGCGCGAGTCGCCCACCTCCAGCACCTCCAGGCGCCCGGCCTCGCCGTAGCGCGCGCGGAAGGGAGTCCCGAGGAGCGTGCCCTCCACCTGCCGTCCGTCGGCCCGGGTGACACAGTGTGGGCCCTCGCGGCCGGAGAGCTCCTCCCGGCCGGTGATGCAGCCCACGGGCGGCGGCCCGTGCCACAGCCATAGGGCCTGCGGCACCACGCCCGGGCCCCGCGCGCCCTGCCCCGCCGCGTCCGCCTCCGGCGAGCCCTCCGCCAAGCCATCCGAGGGCAGCCCGCGCCTCGCCGCATCCGCCTCCCGCGAGCCCCGCCCCCGCGCCGCGGCGTCCATCCCTCTCGCGCCCCCCATGCCCGGTACCCGAGCCACCGTGTCCGAGGTCTCCCCTTGCCTGGCCCTATCGCCGCCCTGCGCCCCCCTCACCCGCCCCGCCCCATCCACCTCCAGCGTCACCTCGCGCCGGCGCTCGCCCGGCTGGCCGTCGCGCGTGTGCAGGTGCCGGCTGACGTACGTGAAGCGCCCCGGCGCCCGCGTCAGCGTCACCGTGCCCACCGGCACCCCTCGCCAGGCGAAGACGAAGCGCGTGGACTCCCCGCGAGGCCGCGCTGACCCGCCCTCCCCGCCAGGGTTCACGGGCTTCGCTGGAAGAGCAAGGAGCAAAAGGGCGAGCAGGGCGGCCACGGCCCCCAGTCTGCGGCCTTTTGAGGACCGGAGCGAGAAGCCGGGGTAGCGTTCCACCCGTTCATGGGCGCCAAACGGTACCTGTTCGCGTTCGGCCTGGCCGCGGGCCTCATCTCCGCGCTCGTCCTGGGGGGACTGCTGCGCGCCGTGAGTGGCCCGCTGCCCACCTCGACGTGGGCGGTGGTGCTGCTCGCCACGCCCGTGCTCTACCTCGTCGGCGGCTACCTCGCGTGGTTCCGCTGGGCGGCGCGCCGCCGCCGCCTGCGCCGGCAGGTCATGGGGCGGCTCGCCGAGGGAGACCTGACCACCACCGTGGGCCCCCGCTTCGAGGGCCACGAGGACGTGCGCCGGCTCATCCTGTCCCTGCGCCGCGCGCTGTCCCAGGTGCAGCGGGTGACGGCCAACCTCCACCGCACCAGCAACGAGGTCAGCGAGCAGGCCCGCATGCTGCTCGAGGCCGCCCGGCGCCAGGGCGGCGCGGTGGAGCGCTCGCTGGAGGCCGTCAGCGGCATGGGCGGCAGCCTCCAGGTGGCCGTCAAGCGCGTGCACCACCTGGAGGTCTTCGCCGTCGACACCACCGGCGCGCTGCTGGAGATGACCGAGCGGCTGGAGCAGGTGGTGGACGCGCTCACGCAGGTCAACACCTTCGCCCACAACACCAGCGCGCTGATGCAGGCCATGGCCGAGCGGCTGGCCAACATCGCCTCCTCCGGTGACGAGCTGGGCCGCTTCGCCAGCGAGGCCGAGGACTTCGTGGCCGCGGTGGAGGGCGGCATCGACTCCGTGCGCCGCCGCGCCAGCGAGACGAACCAGCTCGCCATCGCCGTGACGGCCACCGCCGAGCGCGGCGAGGTGCTGGTGGGCGACAGCGTGCAGGGCATGTACCGGGTGGCGGAGACGGTCCGGAAGGCCTCCGAGCTGATGGAGATGCTCGGCACGCGCTCCATGGAGATTGGCCGCATCGTCGACGTCATCCAGGAAATCGCCGACCAGACGAACCTGCTCGCCCTCAACGCCGCCATCATCGCCGCGCAGGCGGGCGAGCACGGGCGCCCCTTCGGCGTCGTGGCCAACGAGATTCGCAACCTGGCCGAGCGCACCACGCGCTCCACGCGGGAAATCGCCGCCATGGTGGCCGGCGTGGTGGACGCCGTGCAGGTCGCCGTCACGCTGGTGCAGGAGGGCCGGGAGCAGGCCACCGCGGGCGTGGCGCTGGGCGACCGCGCCGCCGAGGCGCTGGGGGAGATTCGCACGATTACCCAGCGCACCTTCACCGCCGTGGAGGCCACGGTGGCGGAGACGCAGCGCCTGGAGTCCCAGGGCGCCACGGTGGTCGAGGCCAGCCGCCGCGTGGCCCGGCGCGTGGAGGACGTCACGCGCATGGCGATTGAGCAGTCCGGCCACGCCCGCGAGCTGCTGCGCCAGACGCAGGAGATGGCGCGCGTGGGCCAGGGCGCCTCGCAGAAGGCGGAGGCCCAGGCCCGCACCGGACGCGACTTGTCCGAGTCCGTGGTGCGGCTGAGCGCGGCGATTGAAGAGCTGCGCTCCGCCAACGTGGTGCTCACCCGGGCCGACACCTCCATCCGCGAGGAGGTGGCGCAGGTGCGCGAGGACGCGCGCCGGGTCATCCTCATCAGCGACGGGCTGACGCGCACGGTGGACCAGTTGGGCCACGAGGCGGTGGGCCTGGAGGCGGAGGTGTTCCGCTTCAAGCTGCCCACGCCCCGCTCCGGCGGCACGCTGCGTGTGGGGCTGCACCAGGCGGCCTCGCTGCGCAACCGGCAGGCGGTGGACCCTCTCTTCAGCGTGGAGAACCAGGCCGCCGAGCTCACCTCGTGCATCTTCTCCAGCCTCCTTCGGCTGGAGGACGGTGGGCTGGAGCCGGACCTGGCCGAGCGCTGGGAGGCGGACCCGACCGCGCGCCGCTACCGCTTCCATCTGCGCCGCGGCGTCACCTTCCACGACGGCACGCTGCTCACCGCGCATGACGTGAAGCGCCACCTGGAGCGGCTGCTGGACCCGGCGGTGCGCTCGCCGGACCGCAGCCTGCTGGAGGACGTGGAGGGCGCGCCCGAGTTCGCCTCCGGCCTGGCGCGCGACGTGTCCGGCCTCGAGGTGCTGGACGACGGCACGCTCGAAATCCGCCTGCGCGAGCCCAAGGCCTTCTTCCTGCACATCATGGCGCTCACCGCCACGGCGGTGGCCCGGGTGGACTCGGGCGGGCGGCTGGTGGGCACCGGCCCCTTCCGCCTGCTCGCCCTGGAGCAGGAGCGCGTGGTGCTGGAGCGCAACCCCGCCTACTGGCGCGCGGGGGGGCCGCTGGTGGACCGGCTGGAGTTCCTGCTCACCCGCTCACGGCAGGAGGCCGTGGCGCGGCTGCGGCAGGGCGCGCTGGACCTGGTCTCCTTCCTCGGCGCCGAGCACGTGGAGATTCCGGGCCTGGAGCCGTTCCAGGTCGTCACCAGCACCACGCCCTCCACCGCCTTCGTGGTGCTCAACCAGCGCGAGGCGCCCTTCGACGACGTCCGCGTCCGCCGGGCCCTGCGCGCGGGCATGGACATCCAGGGCCTGGTGGACCAGTTCCACCCGGGCGCCCGCGTGGCGCGCACCCTCACCCCGCCGGAGCTGCTGGACGACGTGGAGGTGGGGCCCGTGCCCGTTCCGGACGTGGCGCTCGCCGAGCAGCTCCTGCGCGACGCGGGCCTGCGCCGGCTGAAGCTCACCCTGCACTTCCCCACCGGCCACGACACCTCCGCCGAGGACGCGCTGCTCTTCCGCCCGCTGGTGCAGGCGGGCCTCCTGGAGCTGAGGCACGTGGAGATGTCCCAGGAGGAGTACACGGCCCGGGCCAGCGAGGGGAAGCTGCCCGCCTTCCGCAACCGGTGGCTGGCGGACTTCCCGGACCCGGACACCTTCCTCTACTTCCACCTCAACTCCAACGCGCAGACCGTCTTCCCCCTGGGCTACCGCAACCCGGAGCTGGACCGCATCACCGCGGAGGCGCGCGTGTCCATCGACCCGGGGCTGCGCCACCAGCTCTACCTGCGCGCGGAGAAGCTCTTCCACGAGGACTGCCCGCTCATTCCCCTGTACCACGAGCGCATCCACGCGGCGGCCAGCCCCACCGTGCAGGGACTGAGGCTGCACCAGACGCCGCCGCAGGTGCGCTTCGAGGACCTCTGGGTGGACCCGAACGCCGCCACCTGAGTCACGGCGGCGACTCGCGCCGTGCCCCGGACGCGCCGCCGTGCCGCTGGGGCCAGCCGCCCGTCTCCGCCTGGCCGTCCACGCCGTACGACTCCAGCAGCCACGCGCCGCCGCGCTCCACCACGACGTGCAGGCGCCCGTCGACAAAGGCCGCGCCCGCCAGCCGCGGGTGTCCCGGCAGCGGGCACATGCCCAGCCGCTCGCCCCCGGCGAAGAGCTGGAACCACACCCGCGGCCCGTCCGGCTGCGCCGCCGTCGCGAGCACGCCCACCGCGCCGCCCCGCACCAGCGTCGCGTCGTGCAGCGTGCCCGGCAGCTCCTGGCTCGGCAGCGCGTCCACCTCCCACCGCACCCGGCCCGTCTCCGCGTCCACCGCGCGCAGCACCACGCGCTCCTCCTCGGGCGTGCACGTGCCTCCGTCCGCGAGGCCACACGCACGCGCGAAGAGGTAGCCCGGCGCGCCCTCCGGCGGCAGCAGCGCCGGCTCCGCCAGCGGCACCAGCGTGCGCGCGCCGCCGTCCCAGTCCACCCGGGCCTGTGAGCCACCATCCATGGGCACGAAGGCCCAGGCCCCCACCAGGGCCCTGCCTCCCGCCACGGCCAGCGACGCGGAGCCGAATGGCGACACGCCTCCGTCACTCAGGTCCGCGCTCCACATTCGCGTGCCTCCGCCATCCGGCGCATCCAGGAACGCCAGCCAGCCATCCGTCCGGTAGCTGACGACGGTGCCCGCGACGTCCAGGCCGAGGCGGCCCTCGCCGAGAGGTTCCGCAGCGCCCCGCGTCTCCAGCGCGCCGGCGAACGCGCGTGTGCCCGCGTCGTCTCCGAGTCCGGCCAGCCGGACGAGCCGCGCGGCCAGGGGCCCGGGGAGAGACACCGCTCCTCCGTCATTCCCCCTCTCCAAGGGCCACCAGTCCACGTACGCCCAGACATCGCCTTCCCCGGTGAGCGCCACCCGCCCGGCGCCCGTCGCTCCACGCCACGCGCCCGCGTCCGCGAAGGAGTCCGGCGGGGGCGGCATCGTCGCGTATGGCGCCTCCCACAGCCGCGCGCCGTCGCCTCGCGGGGCATAGCCCTCCAGTCCCTCCGTCGCGAGCACCACCACGCCCGCGTCCGACGCGGCCAGCAGCGTGCGCGCGCCGCCGTCCGGGTAGGGCGACTCGAAGCGCAGCAATCCACCGGACGTGAAGGAGACGAGCCGGCAGCCCGCGTCACCGCCGCACACGGAGGCGAAGAGGGCCCCGTCCTGGACGAGCAGCACGGGCCCGCCGTCCTCGGCCACAGGCTCGCCGCCCAGCTCCTGTCGGAACACGTACTCGAGGTCTCCCGCGTCCGGGCGCTCGCACTCGCCATCCTGGCAGGTGCCCTCCCCCTGGCACGCCGTGGCGGGCGCGCAGACGGTGCCTTCCGGCGTGGGGGCCTTGATGCAGGAGCCCTTGAAGCAGACGTTGGACTCCTTGCAGTCGAAGGAGCCGCACGGGGTGAAGTCGGCCGCGTCCACCTCCGTGCAGCCCTCTTCCCGGTCGCACAGGCCCACCCTGCACGGGCGCGTGGGGGCGGGGCACGCCACGGGCGACGTCACACAGCCCTCCGTGGGCGAGCACGAGTCCACCGTGCACGGGTTGTCGTCGTCACATGAGCGCGGGGTGCCCACGCACACGCCCGACGCGCAGCGTCCGTTCTCCTGGCAGCGGCTCTCCGGGATGCAGGCGGCCCCGTCCTCCTGGGGCGACTCGATGCACTCCCCGGACTCCACGTCGAAGCGCGCCTGGCGGCACTGGGGGACGGGACACGGCTTGGGACGCACGCCCGTGCCGGTGAGGCGGACGGACTCCGTGTCGCCGCTGCCCTCCAGCAGCAGCGTCCCCTCCGCTTCCCCGTTGCCCGCGGTGAACACCACCTCCACCGTGGCCGTGCCGCTGCCCGGCACCGTCACCTCGGGCATCGCCACGGAGAAGGGCGCGTCCGCGGCCGCCTTCACCGTGATGCCCCCACGGGCCGTGGCCAGGAGTGTCACCTGGCGGCGTGCCTGCTCGCCCTCCAGGACGCGGCCGAAGTCCACGGCGTCTTCCTGGGGACGGAAGCCCTCGCGCGTGCCGCCCAGGCCGGGCTCGTCACCGCACCGGCACCCGCCGACGGCGAGTACGAGCGCCACGAGCAGGGGACTCCACGAGCGGACAGGAGAGAGCATGGGCCGGACTCAAGCGCGCCGGCCGGGGCCGCGCAATCCCAGCCTGCCGTGTCGTCGTGCCCTGGACTCGGGCCTCGTCGCTCAGGGCTCCGGGGCCGGCGCGCGCCGCCGGGCCAGCATGCGCACCAGCACCGCCACCACACCCACCCCCACCAGCCCCATCACCGCGTACTGGTAGCGGCTGACGAGCGCCGACAGCTGCTCCAGGTTGCCGCCCACCGCCGCGCCCAACCCCAGCACCAACCCGGTGTGGGCCATGGCCGACAGCGCGCCCAGCACCATCGCGTTGAAGCGGGGCATGTGCGCGGCGCCCGCGGCCACGAAGATGAGCCCGCGGATGCCGGGGATGAAGCGGTTGACCAGCAGCAGCCAGGGCCCGTTGCGCCGCATCCGGGCCTGCACCTCTTCCAGCCGCGCGTGGGTGATGCCGAAGAAGCTCCACTCGGGGTGGGCGGCGAAGCGGTGCGCCAGCCAGTGGCCCACCGCGTAGTTGATGGCCGCGCCCAGGACGCTGCCCGCCGTCACCGCCAGGAAGACGAGCGGCCACGGCTGCGTGCCCCGCACCGCGTACACGCCTCCCAGCAGGGTGACGGTGTCTCCGGGAAAGGGCGGGACGATGTACTCCAGCGCCGCCGCGACGCCCAGCACCAGCAGCCCCAGGGGCCCCAGCGTGGAGATGAGCTGGTCGATGAATTCCACCATCCGCGCGTGCGACCTCCGGCGACCCGGCCCACACCAGACTTAAGCCGGGACGGCGCGAAGGGAAAGCGACATCCGCTCCCCGCCTCCAGGAGGTGAACACGTCAGGCGCGCGAGGGGGCCACGGGCTCCAGCACGGACGTACAGGCCCGGCAGCGCCGCGCCTCCATGGGGACGGTTTCCCGGCACTCCGGGCACACCTTCGTCGCGGGCGGTGGAGGCGCCGCCTCCTTGCGGCGCCACAGCGCGCCCACCTTCACCACCACGAGGAACAGCACCAGGGCGATGATGATGAAGTCGAGCAGCGCGCCCAGGAGGTGACCGATGCGCAGTTGCAAGGGTGACACGGTGACCTCGCGCCAGTCGCCCCCGGGCAGCACCAGCCCCACCACTGGCATCACCAGGTCCGACACCACCGCGTTGACGATGGCGGTGAACGCATTGCCGATGACCACGGCGACCGCCAGGTCCACCACGTTGCCCTTCAGCGCGAACTGCTTGAACTCCGAGAGCACGGACACGAGAGGCCCTCCGCCGCGGACGGCCCTGTCCCGTCCGGCGAAGGCCGGCGGCCCGGCCCCGAGCGGAGGCACCCTACCTGGGGCACCCGGGTGGAGGCCCTGCCTCGGAGGGCCGGTGTCACGTGGTGGTCAGGCCGCGTCGCGCGGAGGGCGAAATGCCTCGGAGCCCATCATGTTCTCGCGGTCCAGTAACGTTGGCCCGACACTCACTCCGCCCTGACGGGAGAACCCATGACGACGAACACCGGAGGCGGGCATACGGGACGGAATCACCACCACGGCCACCCGCCCACCTTCACGTGCAGCGTGTGCCACCGAGTGCGTCCGGTCCGCGAGCGCTTGCGCATCGATGCCATCCGCGTCGAGCTGTCCCACTTCATCATCCAGCGCCACCCGGATGCCGGTGCCCCCGGCGCCCTCATCTGCCGGAGCTGCCGCGACACCGAGCGCCTGGCCCTCGTCACCGCCCGGCTGGAGGAGGAGCGCGGCCAGCTCACCGCCGTGGAAGCGGACGTGGCACGGCGCGCCGCCCTGCACTCCACCGTCGCGGAGGACCTGGAGCGGGAGTTCGCGCGCACCCTCACCTTCGGCCAGCGGGCCGCGGACGCGGTGGCCCGAGTCGGTGGCTCCTGGAGCTTCGTGCTGGGCGGGCTCTCCATGCTCCTGGGTTGGGTCCTCCTCAATTCGCACTGGCTCGGAGCGCGCCCCTTCGACCCGTATCCCTTCATCCTCCTCAACCTGGTGCTGTCGTGCGTGGCGGCGCTGCAGGCCCCCATCATCATGATGTCGCAGAACCGCCAGGCCCTCCGCGACAGGCGCCAGGCGGACCAGGACTACCGCGTCAACCTCAAGGCGGAAATCGAGGTGGCCACCCTGCACGAGAAGCTCGACCACCTGATGCACATGCAGTGGGAGCGCATGCTGGAACTCCAGCAACTCCAGCTCGAGATGCTCACCGAGCGGCTCGCCCGCGAAAGGCCGCACGAGCCGCGGGGCTGAGCCGTGAAGGGGCCCGGCCCCGCGTGCG
Organism: Myxococcus sp. RHSTA-1-4; assembly: GCF_020037125.1. Lineage (GTDB taxonomy): Bacteria > Myxococcota > Myxococcia > Myxococcales > Myxococcaceae > Myxococcus. Next base: position 388,479 of record NZ_JAIQDG010000003.1, on the reverse strand, counting down.
AGGATCAGGACTGTGAGCCGCCGCCGTAGGTGCCCTCCGTGAAGGCCACTTCCGGCGTGGTGTAGCCCACGACGGCGCCCGTCTCCGCCTCCAGCTCCGCGAGCGACATCCGCTTCACCTCCGGCGAGCCCTCCCACCCGGACGTGAGCACGTAGGGAGTCCCGTCCGGTGCCATCTCTCCCGTGACGATGGCCGCGTGGCCGTAGCCCTCGTTCTGCTCGGAAGGCTCGAAGAAGACGATGGCCCCCTCGGGAATGGGCCGCTCGTTCAGGATGAGGCCACTGTCACTCAGCTTCTGGAAGGCGCCCCACGCGCTCTCGTCGTAGGGCGAGGGGTTGTACATCTCCGGGCAGCGGTCCGCGGCCTGGGTGATGCCGAAGCAGTCGTTGACGAAGCCCAGGCATCGCGGCGGTCCGCCGTCCGCGGGCTCCCCGTATTCCGTCCCGCCGCCCACCAGGCCGCTGGCGTGCTTCATCGCGGAGTCGGAGCTGCCGTCGCGCCCATCAGCGAGCACGTACGGCTCGAAGGCCGCCACGCCGCTCACCGTCTCGAAGCGGCCCGCGCGGACGTACCCCGTCTGGCCGTCCTCCGTTTGCACCTGGTACCAGAGCTCCAGCCGGCCCTCGTCGTTCTGGATGTACTTCTGGCCCGTCACCTCCAGTTCCGTGCCGACCTCCAGCGTGGTGACGATGCCGTTGCCCGTTCCCGCGTCGGAGCGAAGGTTGAGCGCGTCGTTGCCCCCGGACGCGGTCGGCGTCACACGCACCACCCAGGGCTGGTTGTCAGGCGGCGCCTCCTGCTCCAGCCCCGAGTTCACCTCCCCCAGGTTCCGCACCTCCTTGTCGGGCACGTCGCCGAAGGCGCCCAGGAGGTGGGAGGGCGCCTTCCGGGGTGGCTCGAAGGTGCTGACGTGCACTTCCATGCCCCCCGGACCGCGCGAGTGGCGGAGCAACGGGCTGGCCGCGGGTGGCGCGGACTTCGCCGGCGGAGGTGGAGGAGGCGGAATGTACGGGAACTTCGGTCCCCCGACTTTCGACATGGTGTGTCCCCCTGGCGAGGCGCGGACCTCGCGTCCACGCGCCCCCAAGGCGCGTGCGGAACCCAGCTCACACCCGGAGTCAGGGAGACACCATCCGTCTGTTGGACCGGGCGTCGCGGAGGCGGACTACGGGACAGGCTCGGGCCCCGGCATCACCCTAGTTCACGTCGATGAGGCCCACCTTGATGGGGATGCCCCGAACGCCGCCTTCAGCGCCTCCGCGTCCTCGCGCCCCAAGTTGAAGCCGCTGATGGCCACGCAGGCAATCATCGCCCGCCCGCACAACACACACCAACCCACCCTAGCACACGCCTCTCAGGAAGGCTCGTGGACGCGCACAAAAACCTGTGATGCCGCGCCCATGGTCGGACAGTCGGACAGCATGGGCGCCATCCGCAAAGTTGGACTCCCATCCAAACGCGTAGACGCCGCGCGGACTGTTGAATGTTCGCAGCCTCTCTGGACAGCACGACGGCAGACGGCCCAACCGTTGCACACGTCAGTCTCTCATCCATTCCAACTGGTTCATCCGCCTTTCCCAACCTGACCACCTGCGCCGCCTAAGCAAGTTCCAAGTCATCATGCCGACCGTGGACGCTCGCTCCGGAGCCGGTCGCGCGGGCCACTTCGATGAGTTCGACACTCTGGGATGAGCATTTACCCGCATCTCGGCGCATGTCGCCCCATCAGCACGAAAGCCTCCTATGCCTCACAACAAGAACGTCGCGATGCGTCCATGGCATCGAGCCCGTCCCTGGCTGATCTTGATAGCCGTCGTGGCAGCGCCACTGGCGTTCTCAGCTGGCACGGTCGCATTGCTTGACGATGCGGGAGGGGAGGGAGAACCGGATCCTCAGGTATGCAACGGCTGCGAGCCACCGCCAGAGGATGGCTGCATCCTGGAGGTGTGCGACGGGCGCGATAACGACTGCGATGGACTGACCGACGAAGGCCTTCAGCGCACCTACTACCTGGATGCAGACGGAGACGGCAAGGGCGCTGGGGCAGCCAAGAAGGGCTGCGCTGCACCGATCGGCTATGTCTACAACAAGGACGACTGCAACGACAACGACGCGTCCTTGTGGCAGTGGGTCCGCTACTACAGGGACGCGGACGCCGACGGCTACGGAAATGCCGCGTTCTCGACGGACGCCTGCAGCCAGCCCGCCGGCTTCGTCACGAATGCTTCCGACTGCAACGACCTCAACGCAGCAGTGAAGCCGGGCGCAATGAAGACATGTGGGATTGGAGACTGCACCACCAGCATCTCTGCCTGCATCAACGGCATTGAGCAACCGTGCGTACCGGGAACTCCCACGTCCGAGGTGTGCGACAATCGTGACAACAACTGCAACGGGCAAATCGACGAACTCGCGGATCTTCAATGCGGTGTGGGTGCCTGCGTACGCGTGGTCCCTGCATGCACGAACATCTGCTGGGAGGAAGAGACGCAAGACGGCAAGCCACCAAGAACAGTCTGCGAGTGGGGACCCAACCAGTGCATTCCTGGCACGCCCAAGTCCGAGACCTGCAACTCCATTGACGACAATTGCAACGGTGCCGTGGATGACGGCGCTCTCCTGACGTTCTACCGAGACGGAGACGGCGATGGCTACGGCAAAGGCTCCGCATTGGGCCTTGGCTGCAGCCCCCCTGCGGGTCAGGCCCCCAACAACCAGGATTGCAATGACAGCGACGCGGCTGTGAAACCGGGCGTGATGAAGACATGCGGAGTGGGTGCATGCACCACCAGTGTTCCCGCCTGTATCGATGGGGCAGAACAACCGTGTAAGCCCGGCCTCCCCACAGCCGAAACGTGCGACCGAGTCGACAACGACTGTAACAACCAGGTCGACGATCCTCCCCCCCTTCATTGCGGAACAGGCGCTTGCGCACGCACCGCCCCCGTATGCGCTGAACTCTGCTGGCTGGAGGAGACCAGGGATGGCAAGCCACCCGTCGAGCGCTGCGAGTGGGGGGAATACGGCGTCTGCATCCCGGGAGAGCCGGTCTCCGAAATCTGCGGCAACGGCATTGACGAGGACTGTACCGGCGTCGTGGATGACTCGATGAACCCCCTGGCATGGCGCACCTTCTTCGCCGATCGGGATGGTGACGGTCATGGTGCCTCCTGGGAGTCTCAACGCGCATGCTCGCGTCCCCCGGGCTCGTCGCTGGCAACAGGGGACTGCGACGACGCGGCAGCGGACGTAGGGCCAGGGCTGTCCGACGTGTGCGACGGCCAGGACAATGACTGCGACGGGCAGGTGGACGAAGAGGCTGTATGCCGTGCCGCCGTGGCGTGTGGCGAACCAGTTGGCGTAACTGCGGGGGGGCGCGATCAAGTGCCTGAACGTCAGCAATGACGGCCTGGTCGACGGCACGCCCATTCCTGCTGAGGGACTGTCACGGAGGCACCGGCCAGCGCTGGTCGCTCCATGCGGACGGAGGGCAGTGGGGACACATGGCTTGCCGTCGATTCAGGGGCCGGCATGGCCAATGGCACCCCGGTGGTGTCGGCGCAATGTAACGGCGCAGCGAACCAGATTTGTCTGTCGCAGTCCGATGACAGCCCGCGTGGCGCCGCAGGCAATTGCCTCTGCGTCGCGTGGAACGACAACTGCCCCCGGGTGCAACCACATGGAGTGCACCGGTGGGGGCAACGAGAAGCGGACGGCAGTGCCATGGGGGGTACGAGGCGGACCCTCGCTGGGAGCACACGCCCCCTCCTCCTTTCTTTTCAAATCTCTCTCATGAGGTACGCATCAGTGTCGCTCTTGAATAGTTCTCTTTGCTCGGACATGAGAAAGGCCCGGCGCAGGTGGCCTGCGGGAATAATGGCCCTGGTGTACTGGATGCAGCTCGTGAGTTGTGGCCCCAGCGGCGTAATGACACACGCCGAAGAGGAACCAGGCGGAAATGAGATGGGTCGCAGTCTCGGCGCGCTCGACGCGACTTCTCCCATGCTGTCGGTGCCATCCGAAACGCTGCTACCCTCCGCACCCGCCGAAAGCTTGGCGGCGGGCACCACCCCTGTTCAAACGGACGTGACAGCGGATGGAGCCGCCTCCGTGGTGCTCCCTCTATGGGTACCGCCTGGGCGCGGAGGCCTCCAGCCGAGCCTCTCCCTTGCCTACAACAGCCGAGGTGGGGACGGCTGGCTGGGCGTGGGCTTCCAATTGACGGGCCTGTCCCAAATTGCTGGCTGCCCGCAGACGACCGCGCAGGACGGAATCAACGCCCACCCTGCCACGCCCTTGTGCCTGGACGGCATGCGCCTGGTGCCGGTAGCGACAGGGGAGTACCGCCTCGAGGTGGACTCCCACACCCAGGTGCGCTCGACACCGTCGGGCTTCGAGGTACGCACACCGGACGGTCGCATCCTCACGTACGGACAGGACGGGACACGCGAGGATGCCATCTGGCGTGCTCGCAAGTACCCGACCTACGAACAGACGGTGCTTGCCTGGCGCCTCTCCAGCGTGCGCGACAGTTGGAATAACCGGATGGACGTCTTCTATGAGTCCTCGCCCCTGGAGGACGGATACAGTTCCTGGCATCGGCCGGCGCGGATCACTTACACGCGCCTTGTGCGGGATGACATGTGGGGTTCGGGCATGGCGGCTCAACGCTCCGTGAACTTCATCTACGAGGTGCGTCCTGACACGTTCCTGGGTTACCAGAAGGGAGCGCGCATCGGGCGCGCCCACCGTCTGTCGCAGATAGTCATGTCTGGCCCTGCGTATGGCACGGGGCTCTCGAAGACGACAGCTGTCCTGCGGCGCTACCTCCTCTCGTACATCAACACGAGCGTGAGTGGACGCAGCCTCCTGTCCTCTGTGCAGGAGTGCGACATTCACGCTGTATGCAAGCCGCCAGTACGTTTCGACTGGGAGCTGGGGAGTTGGGAATTCATCGACAAGCCCGTGACGGAACTCTTCGACGCTCGATCGGGTGTGGGAGTGCACGCCTTCGGTCTCGGTGCCGGCCGCACCGGGCTCTCGTTCTTCACACACACCAGTGCCGCCGAAGACGCGTGCGACCCGAACCAGCCCGTGCCGTGCGAGTTCTGGCGCCAGTATTGGCACCGGCTCCTGACCTTCAGGCCAGGAGGCATCTTCGAGAGCACCTACCACGTCAGCAGCGGAACCTCCATCTGGGACGAGGACCACCCCAACTGCCAGGCAATGGAGTGGCGCGACTACCACCCGCAGGTGGTGGACTGGGACGGCTACGGGAAGTCGTCGCTGGCAGCATTGTCTTGCATCGCGTACGCAACTCCAGAGCAGCTGACAGGTTGGACCCACCTGTTCATTGGAGCCATCCGGGGCCTTCCGAACCGGAGTATCAACATCGGAACAGTCTCCAAGATGGCCCTGTGGCTGGACATGGACGGGGACCACCTGAACGACTTCGCATACAACCTCGCCACGCCGGGCGGTGGGCGCGAGCTCCATCTCATCACCCCCAGAACGCACCTGACAGTGAGTCCCGGCCTGACCGAAACCAAGTTCGGCGCCCGAGTCGTCGACCTGTATGGCGACGGGAAGATGGCGGTCGTTGGCGAGGCACGCCTACCCCCGCCAGCGCCCGGAACACCGATCGTCGAGCAGCCTCCCCTCTACGCGTACCGGTACGAACTCTGGTCCGCATATGATGGCTACCGGGGGCACGCGCTGGTGCCGGTGAAGACCAGCATTCAGCGCCCCTTCTGGCACACGCAGTCGAGCCTGTCGCTGATTACTCACCCGCACGAATTCTTCTTCGCGGATGTGAATGGAGACGGGCTCAGCGATGCGGTGACCTTCGGGTATGATTACGAGCAGAACGCAACCCGCCTGGACTTCCAGGTGAACTCGGGCCTCAAGGAGGATGCGACCCAGGAGGGGCGAGCGGTGGGTGAGAGTTCCTTCCTGCCCGCCCAGGTGCAGCGCTTCACCTGGCTCAACCCGTACACGCGGATAGGCAGCGAGGTGCGCAGCGGTGACTTCAACGGGGATGGTCGTCAGGACGTACTGCTGGTAACGCCGGACATGCCCATGCGCGTCCTGCTGGCGGATGCGGAGGGCACCTTCTCACGCGTGGAGGAGCTGGATGTGCCCGCTGGCAGTGACCCGGCCTGGGTACAGGTGGCGGACGTCGACAATGACGGGATGCTGGACGTGACACACCGGAAGGGCAACCTGCTGCACGTGGCCTTCCGGAAAAACAGGCTCGACGTACTTCGGTCCGTGAGGCCGGGCACGCAACTCCCTGACGCGCAGGGCAGGACGGGGCCAGAGGTCCGCTTCACCTATGCACCGCTCGCGGACCCGTCGGTCTACACGACGCGCTTCGTTGAGAGCTTCGATGCAGCGCTGCAGCACTTGCGACGCGCCTCGGAGACGATGCTCGTCGTCAAGCGCCTTGATGACGGCCTGTCGCAGCGCGCGTGGACGTACTCCTACAAGGATGGGCGCGTGGACGTGCACGGCCGGGGATGGCTGGGCTTCGCGGAGCGCACCGTGACGGACGCTCTGACGAATGCCACGACGGTCACTCGCTTCAACAACGAACACCACGACGAGGAAGGAAGGGACAATGGCAACTACCTCGTCTTCTCCGAGGCGGGCAAGCAGGGACAATCCTGGGCGGCACGGGCGCATCGACCGACGTCTCAGGTGGAGACGGTGCAGGCGGGGAACGGCACCGTGCGCAAGCGCGAGGTGACGTGGACCTACCGGGAGACGCCGAGAACACCAGCCACGTCTTCTGAGCGCCCGGGCAGCTACCAACAGTACGTTTCCAGCACTCGCGAGGTGGTGACAGAGAGCCGCCCGGACGGTCAGACTGTCACGCTCTCGGACAGGGAGACGGGACAGACCCGGAACGCGGACGGCGTCGTCACCGCGACCTTCTCGCGCCTCTTCACCGGCACCAAGGTGGAGGAGGTGAGAAAGACGGTAGAGCCGCTCGAGGGGGATGGGCCCCTGTTCGACATCACCCTGTGGTTGCCTCGTGGCACCTGGGTGACGCGGACGGGCTGGGTGGAGTGTGCGCGCACGACGATGGGAGCGTGCGACGGCGTGCAGCCCTCTGCCCTCCTGAGTCAGGTGTCCCACACGACGTATGGCAGCGGGGGCGAAGTCACCGCTACCGAGCTGATGCCGGGCAGGGCGGGAGAGGGGTCCGACGAGAAGACGTCGGCGCTCTACCTGAAGACCACATACGAGTACGACGTACGCGGACTGGTGACGCGCGTGGTGCGCACGGACGGCCTGGGCGCCGTGCGCGCGGAGTCGTACGTCTACGACGACTTCGACGCCACCACCCTGCGTCACACCTACGACAGCCTGGGCAACGGGGCGCGCTATGCGTTCGTGCCGGGCCTGGGGGTGCTGGCGGCGGTGGAGGATGCCAATGGCGCGTGGAAGCACATGCAGTACGACGGCTTCGGCCGTCCGCGAGGGGAGACCACGGCCGCCGGAGGCGGACAGTCGGTGGAGTACGCCTGGGCGGAGCGGCTGCCGGTGGTGCACTCGCAGGAGCAGGGCGGTGGAGACAGCCACATCCGTTATGACGCCCATGGACGCGTGGTGCAGTTGGAGAGAAGCGGCTTCGGAGGCGCGCGCATCTTCGTCGACACGACGTATGACGAACTGGGCCGGGTGAAAACCCAATCGCTCCCCAGGAAGGCAGAGGAGATGCCGCGCCATGTCACCTTCCTGTATGACGGTCTCGACAGGCTGGTGCGGCAGACGCAACCGGATGGCAGTGCCACGACGTATGACTATGTGGCAACTCCCGAGGGCGTGCGCACCTCGGTAACGGACGCGGACGGCCGACGGCGCGAGCAGTTGACGGACAGGCGTGGCTTGCTGGCGGAGAGCAGCGAGGTGGGCGACGGCGGACAACGCCTCACCACCCGTTACGAGTACGGCCCCTTCGGCCGGCTGACGTCAACGGTGGCACCGGACGGCGCGCGCACCCAGCAGCGACATGACGTGCTGGGCCGCACCGAATGGACGTCGGACGAGTCCGCGGGTGAGCGCTTCCTGGCGTACAACGCCTTCGGCGAGGTGAAGTGGCAGGCGGAAGGGGCGTGGAGGCCGCTGGCCCAGCCGCTGCCCGAAACGCTCCCGCCAGCGACGTACACCTCGAAGACGGTCTTCATGCGCGATGTTCTGGGACGCGTCACCCAGCAGGTGGTGCGGGCTCCCCACCACACAGGGGACGCATTCCGCGAGCGCGTCACCTTCGATTGGGATACCGCGGACCTGGGGACCACCGGCAGCAAGGCACGGGGCCTGCTGGCGGCGGCCCGGCGCGAGGTGGGTTCCGAGGCGGCCCAACCGGCTCACCCCGTTGTCGAGACACGCTACACCTATGACGGCCTGGGGCGCATGGCCACCACCACCCTGATGGTGGGGGAGGAGAGCTTCACCACGGAGCAGCAGTACGACACGCTCGGGCGCCCCTCGCGGTTGCTGTACCCCGAGGTGCCGGGCCTGCCGCGCTTCACTGTCGCCTACGAGTATGCGCCCGAGGGCGGCGTCCAAGCGCTGCGCAACGCCCACACCGGGGAGACGTACTGGACGGCCCTTGCCTACAACGGCGCGGGCCAGCTGACGCGGGAGCGATTTGGCGCCGCGGTGGAGCGCACGCATCGCTATGACAGCCTGGGGCGGCTGCGCTTCCTCGACGCCCGACGTGGCACGACGCCCGTGCAGCGTCTGGCCTACGAGTACTCTCCCGGCGGCAATCTCACCGCGCGCCATGACGTGCTGGGCCCTACCCCCGCCTCCGAGTCCTTCACCTACGATGCGCTCGACAGGCTCAAGCGCTGGGAGGTGACCCAGGGCACTTGCGGCACGTCCACCGCCGTTGACTACACCTATGACGACGCGGGCAACCTGAAGACGCGCACCAGCGCCGGCCAGGTCTGGGCTTCGTACTTGCCCACGCCCGTCGGCACCTTCCCTCGCAATGCCGTCGCCTCGGCCTTCCTGGACGGCACCCTCTTTCATTACGAGTACGACGCCCGCGGCAATCAGGTGGGGACGCGAAACAGTAACGGCTCGCCCCTGCGTAGCGTGGACTACACGTCCTTCGACCTGCCCACGGCGATTCACGAGGTGGCTACGGGCCGAACCTGGACCTACGACTACGATGCCTTTGGCACCCGGGTGCGCACCTCCGTGAATGACGGCACCGAGGAGGTCGTCTTCGTCGACCGTGTCTATCAGCGCCGCCGCCAGGGCAGCGAGGTGACACACCTGCTGAGCGTCCAGGGTCCCACCGGCACCGTCGCGGAGGTGACATGGAAGTCGGATACGCCACTCTCCTCCCTGTTCCTGCTGTCCGACAGGCAGGGCAGCCCCGACACCGTGGTGAGCCAGGAGGGCGCGGTCGTCGAGCGCATCAAGTACGAGCCCTTTGGTGAGCGCCGAAGCGCCTCCAACCTGCTGCAGCGCCCCGCTGGGAGGGCTACGGTGCGCACGGGCTTCACGGGCCATGAGGAGGTGGAAGGCGGCCTCACCCACATGGGCGGCCGACTGTACGATGCGCGTCTGGCGCGCTTCCTCAGTCCGGATCCAGTGGTCGTGGACACCTCGCGCAGCCAGGCCTTCCACCCCTACGCGTACGTCCTCAACAACCCCCTGAAGTACACGGACCCGAGCGGATTGACGCCCGAGGGCGACGGTCTGCCTGTCGGTAACGTCAGTTCCACCTACGACTACGGCGGCGGATGGACGGCCCACGTCTTCCCCACAGGCTCGTCTCCGAGCACCTCCCGACGCGACCCGGTCCTCGACGCGAGCGCCATCCCCCAGGCTCCTGCTTGGGCGGTGGATGACGGCACCCACCTTCCCAACCAGTACAAGGACGACTCCGGCAGCAGCGCCTCCTCCTCACCGGGGCCGCAACCCAACCTCGGGCAGGATGGCGCCACGGTGCCGTTCCGTGACTCCTGGGGTGGCGGTGACAGCCCCGCAATGGACCGCCGCATCAGGGAGTTCACCACCATCAACCGCGCGTGCATGGCGGGCAGCCAGGAGGCGTGCGAAAGCCGGGATCTCACGCTAGAACTCTGGGTGACAGGGCCTGCGGGGGAGTTCGCGCTCGCACAGGGGCTGAAGCTGGGAGCCCGGGCGCTGGCGGGGACCAGGCCGTGGCGCTGGGGGGCACAGGCGGGAACTCGCGCCTTGGAGTTCGCTGGCGAGCAGTTCGGTCGATTGAGGAAGCGCCTCAGTACCGCAAAGAACATTTCGGCCAGCACCACAGGGAACCCAGCAGCCATCGTGCGCGGAATGGGCGAGTTGAGTCCGATACAACACTCGGTCCTCACTCAGTTGAATGATGCTGGGACGCAAACGCTCATCAGCAAACGACTGTTCGGGAGCAACGACCTTGCGGCACTCACGGCTGCAACCGGGGATGAGTTCGCAATGTTCACAACGGGTGGCAGACGCCTGCTCGTGCGTGGTACAGCTGACTCCGTCCCCATCAGTCCAGCCATCGCGGCACAGCTACGAGCAAAAGGGTGGAGGTGGTCTGCACATACACATCCTGGGATCTCTACCAATGTACTTCGCTCGTCAGTTGGTGATCGTGCGGTTCTGGAGGCCATGGATGGATCCCAAAGTGCAATCCTGAACTCGCTGGGCGAGCGACGTTTGTTCTCGGCGGCCGGTGACAACTTGGCAGGTTGGCTACCATGACAATCCACTTGGATACTCTAAAAGAGAAGGCACGTGCGGCTACGCGCGAGGCACTTGCGCGGCATCCTCCGATTCCGGATCGAATTCGTCAGAACTTGACCTTGGGAGTCCAGTTCTCCGGCGAAGTGAGGATTTTTGAGCTCTATGTCCCGGCAGAGAGGCCTGAGAACGCCATTGTTCTTGCCCGGGTCGCGGTCAACAGCATCACTGGCGAGGTGGGACAAGTAGATGTGTATCCAGAGCGGTGGTGTGACGAGCCAGACAGGAAAAACTCGTGACACCAGAAGGTAGCCGTTCAGCGCGCAGGGGCGGACTGGGTGGCCGACTCCGAGCCAGGAATGGGTACCAGGGAGGGAGGAGGTAGACCATTGGCCGCCCGGGCTGGAAACAGCGGTCGCCCGTGAACTCACGGAATGCCTCACGACCCCATGTCTCCAGGCCACATGACACCTGGCTCCCCCTTCACAGCCGGGTGCGCAGACGCGAGTCGAGGCTGCGGTCGTGCAGGTGCGCCAGCCGGGCCCCCAACTCGGCAGCCCCGGAACCTGGGTGCTCCCGGGAAATGACCCGGGACCGCTCACAGGGAGTGGACCGCGCGCTGACGGCTCAGCCGCCCCGGCCCGGAGCCGTTCCTACGTGCCGGACAGAGACGGCTCGCGAGCCGGCCCCGGCACCACCGTGCCCCCGTACTGCGTGGCCGCCAGCGTGCCGCACGCCGCTCCAATCTCCTTGCCGCCCGAGTACCGCCGCGCCACCGGCGACTTGAGAATCTGCAAGTGGTCCCGGAACGCGCTCAGCTCCTCGGGCGTGGGCGGCAGGTACTTCCCCGTCGGGTCCGTCACGTCGATGAGGTCCACCTTGATGGGGATGCCCTCGAACGCCGCCTTCAGCGCCTCCGCGTCCTCCCGGCCCAGGTTGAAGCCGCTGATGGCCACGTAGGCAATCATCGCCCGCTCGCGCCGCACGGTGCTGTACTCGCGGATGGCTTCAATCAGCTCCGGCAGCGGGTGCGTCTTCTCAATCGGCAGCACCTGAGCCCGCTTCTCCGGAATTGCGCTCGTCACGGAGAAGGCCAGCCGGTACGGGTGCCCCTCGCGCGTGTACCGCCGAATCGCCGGCACGTGCCCCGCCGTGGAGAACGTAATCGCGTCACCCGCAATCGAGAACCCGGACGGATTGCGCAGCACGTCCGCCGCGCGCAGCGTCTCCTTGTAGTTGAGGAGCGGCTCGCCCATCCCCATGAACACCACGCCCCGCACCGGCCGGTCCGCCTCCGCCCTGACCTGGAGGACCTGGTCCAGAATCTCCCACGTCTGGAGATTCCGTTTGAACCCCAGCTTCCCCGTCATGCAGAAGTCGCAGGCCAGCGCACAGCCCACCTGGCTGGAGACGCAGATGACGTACTTCTCGTCGAAGATGGGGATGCGGACGGCCTCCACGCGCCCGCCCAGGGGCGAGTCGAAGAGGTACTTCACGAAGCCGTCGTCGGCCTTCCGCCGCTCCACCACCTGGAGGCTCGGAAGCTCCGCGTGGGCCTTGAGGTAGTCCCCCACGCGGCGAGGCACCTGTGGGGCGCTGGCGACCTCGTCCACGCTCCGCGCGCCGTGGGCGAAGACGGCCGCGAACACCTTGCGGACGACGGTGGGAGAAGCACCGAGCGGGGAGAGCACCGCCTCCAGCTCGGGGAGCGACAGTTGCTTCAGGTTCACGAGGCGGACTTGATCTTGGAGCGAAGGTACTCGGTCAGCTTCTCGGAGACTTCCTTCGGCATCTTCGCCGCCAGGGCCTTCTTGCACAGGCCGGGCGTGGCCCGGTACGTGCGCAGGAAGTCCACGCAGGGGCTACACCCGCGCAGGTGCTCCTTGAGGTGCTGAGCCTCCTCGGGTGACATCTCGCCGTCGAGGAACTCCAGCAGGAGGTTGATGGAATCTTTACAGTTGTACATCCGAACCTCGGCTGACTGCGGCGCGCCCTCGTCCTTGTCGAAGATGCCGAGCGCCCCGTCGCGTTTCACGCCCCGTGGCTATCCCGGTTGTAGAAATCATCGATGGCTTCACGGAGCGCGAGCCGGGCCCGGTGCAGGCGGCTCTTGATGGCGGGGATGGAGTCCCCCGTCACCTCTGCAATCTGTTCGTAACTGAGGCCGTCCACGTCTTTCAAGAGGAAGACCTCCCGGTACCCTTCCGGAAGCCGGTCGGTCGCCTGCTGGATGGCCATGCCCAGCTCGGCGTCCAGGGCCTTGCCCTCGGCGTCGCGGCTCCAGTCCGTCTGGGGGTACTCGGCCAGGGAGCCCCGCTCGGTGAACTCCGGCCCCTGGAGCTCCTGCTCGGCCGCCTGGGCCACCCGCCGGTGGCGCAGGCGCATGAGGGCATGGTTGGCGGCGATGCGGTGCACCCAGGAGCCGAAGGCGGCGTCGCCCCGGAAGTCCTTCAGGTGTTGGTAGGCGGACAGGAAGGTATCCTGGGTGATTTCCGCCGCGTCGGCCTCCGAGCGGGTCATCCGCAGGGCCAGGCCGTACACCTTGTCCCGGTGGGCATCCACCAGGGCCTCGAAAGCGGAAACATCCCCATCCTGTGCGCGAGCGAGGAGCTGGCGGTCCTCTTCCCTGGCGGCCTCGTCGGACATGGCGGGGCGCACCCAACCAGCCGGGAGCGCATCCGTCAAGGCAACTTGCGTCCCCGTCCGGACGGCGGCCTGCTGACGTGTTGACTCTCCCTGTCCCACAACCGGAAGGGCTCCGCCGCCCACACCCCGGCGTAGTCCACGCCAATCCGCGGCCCCCGGGCCACCCGGGACTCGGGCACCGGCGTCCCCGGCAGGAGGTGCAGCCCCGGCGAGAAGAGCTCCAGCCGGTTGTGCTCCCGGGTGATGCCCAGGGCCTTGCACACCCGCCCGGGCCCGTCCGTGCGCTCCCTCTCGGGCAGGCCCTCCACGGGCTCCACGGCCCGAATCAGCACCGCGGCCCCCACCCCGGCCGTGTCCGTGACGACGTTGAAGCAATTGTGCATGCCGTAGATGAGGTAGACGTAGGCCCGCCCCGGGGGGCCGAACATGACCTCCGTGCGGGGCGTGACGCCCTTGGCGGCATGACACGCCAGGTCGTGCTCGCCGATGTAGGCCTCCGTCTCGACGATGCGGCCCACCCGCCGGTCCCCGCCTTCTTGCACCACCAACAGGGTGCCGAGCAGCTCCCGGGCCACGGTCAGCGCGGGGCGCGCGTAGAACGCTTCCTGCAAACAGTTCACGCGGGGATTGTACCCACGGACGGCTGACATCGCCGCCTGGAGTCCCTTCCGTCAGGCAGCGGAGCCCCCGAGCCATTCCAGGTGTCGGAGCAGTTCACACCGGGGCGGGGCTGGGGCAGATTGCGCGCACCATGTCCACCCCCGGCCGGCTCTCCGGTCTCCTGCTCCCGCTCTTCTCGCTCCGCTCCCAGACGGACTTCGGCATCGGCGACTTCGGCGCCCTGGACGGCCTCTTCGATTGGATGAAGGCCGCGCGCCAGCGCCTGCTGATGCTGCTGCCGCTGCTGCCCACCGCGCCGGGCGACCCGTCTCCCTACTCCACGCGCTCGGCCTTCGGGCTGAATCCGCTCTTCATCGACCTGCAGCGGCTGCCGGAGTTCACCGCCTCCGGGGGCGAGGCCGCCCTCTCCGAGGAGCAGCGCCAGCAGCTCGCCGAGGCCCGCGCCGCCCCGCGCGTGCGCTACGACCTCGTCTTCCCGCTCAAGGACGCCGCCTTCGCGCGCGCCTTCGACACCTTCGAGGCCCAGCACTGGGGCCCCCAGTCCGAGCGGGCCAGGGCCTTCCGCCAGTGGCGTGACGCCCAGGGCGAGTGGCTGGAGAGCTACGCCCGCTTCACCGCCATCAGCGAGCAGGAGCAGCGCCGGGCCTGGTGGGAGTGGCCCCAGGGGCTGAAGGAGCGCCACCCGGAGGCGCTGGCCGCCAAGTCCATGGAGCTGGAGCGCCGCGTGCGCTACCACGCGTGGCTGCAGTGGGTGGCGGAGCAGCAGTGGGACGCGGTGCGCGAGCAGGCCCGGGCGCACGGCGTGCTGCTGTGCGGCGACGAGCCCTTCATCATCGGCCAGGACAGCGCGGACTGCTGGGCCCACCCGGACATCCTCCGGCGCGATGCGCGCCTGGGCGTGCCCCCGGACGACTTCTCCGCCACCGGCCAGGACTGGGGCCTGCCCTACTTCGACTTCGCCGCCATGGAGAAGGACGACTACGCGTGGCTCAAGAAGCGCGCGAAGAAGGCGGCCAGCTACTATGACTTGCGCCGCGTGGACCACGCGGTGGGCTACTTCCGCCAGTGGATTCGCGACGAGCACACGCCCACCGGGCGCTTCATCCCCCCGGACGAGGAGAGCCACAAGCGCCTGGGCGAGAAGCACTTCCGCCTGCTGTCGGAGGGCGCCGGCATCGTCGCCGAGGACCTGGGCGTGATTCCGCCCTTCGTGCGCCACATCCTCGCGGACCTCAAGCTGCCCGGCTACCGGGTGATGCGCTGGGAGCGCGACGGCAACACCTACCGAGACCCGCACCAGTTCCCCGCGGTGTCCCTCGTCACCACCGGCACCCATGACACGGACACCGTCGCCGAGTGGTGGGAGGGCGCCCGCGATGACGAGCGCCACGCGGCGGCCCGTGCCTGGCCGGAGATGAACGGCGTGCCCGTCACGCGCGAGTTCACCCCGGAGGTCCACCGGGGCATGCTGGCCTCGGCGCTCAACTCCGGCAGTGATTTGTGCGTGCTGCCCTGGCAGGACATCCTCGGCACGAGGGACCGCATCAACCTGCCGGGCTCCATGAGCGACGCGAACTGGGCCTACCGCATCACCCAGAACGCGAACGAATTGCTCACGGACCCGCAGACGAAGGAAGCCGCCCAGCGCCTCGCCTGGCTCACCGCCTCCGCGCGCCGGTAGACGTCCCGGCCCCTCCCCGCTCCCCGGTCAGTCGATGCACTTCACCTGGCCGGGGAAGCCGTCGAACACGGCGCACTGGCGGTTGGGGTTGGCGCACTCCAGCCGCTCGCAGATGTTGTCGCTGACGCAGATGGGCGGAGAGCGGCCGAACTCGAGGAAGACCTCGGCGCAGAACTGGTACACGTCCTCGCAGCCGAAGGAGCCGCAGTAGGGCGCGTCCGCGAAGCTCTCGCCCTCCTTCAGCCGCACCACCTCGTCATCATCCACGCCGCATGCGGAGCCGAGCACCGCCAGCGCGGAGAACACCAGGATTCTCTTTCGCCAGGACAGGGACATAGAGGCCCAATCTGGCGCACCTCGGGCCGGCTTGCACGCGCGGGCGGATTTCGAGGGATGACGGGCGCGAGGCACCCGACACTGTTGACTTCGCGCAACTCCCTGAATGCGACATTGGTGTCCGCTCCCCCTGCAAGGAGGGAGTCAGCCGCCGGCCTTCCGGCTATGAACACCCCGTGGCCGCCGCCCTTCCCCGAACCTTCCGCCTCGCCACCACCGCCGCGCTCCTGCTGGCCGCCGCCTGCGCCACCACCCAGGAGCGTCCACCGGGCCCCAAGGTCAACGACCTCGAAATCCAGGGTACCGACAAGGTGAGCGAGGGCGACATCAAGGAGCGCATCCTCACCTCGGAGACGCCCTGGTGGGGCTTCTGGCCCTTTGGCGGCCCGCACTACTTCGACCCCAACGCCTGGCAGGCGGACCTGCGCCGCATCCAGCGCTACTACCAGGCGCAGGGCTACTACGACGCGGAGGTCGTCTCCGCCGAGGTGAAGCCGGAGGGCACCAACGAGGTGTCCCTCCAGGTCAACGTGAAGGAGGGTGAGCCCACCCGCATCGCCGACCTCCAGGACTCCGGCCTGGACGCGCTGCCGGCGGAGTTCCGGAAGGCGCACAGCGAGAAGGTGATGGCGGACCTGCCCCTGAAGAAGGGGGACATCTTCCGCGAGGCGGCCTGGGAGGAGACGAAGGCCCTCGTCGCGGACCGGCTGCACGAGCTGGGCTACGCCGAGGCGGAGGTGGGCGGCGAGGTCCAGGTGGACCTGGCCACGAAGGAGGCCCGGGTGGCCCTGCGCATCCGGCCGGGCCGCCGCTACCGCTTCGGCAACATCTTCGTGGCCACGGACGCCAGGCCGCAGGTGCCTCCGCGGCGCATCATCGAGCAGGTGCAGGGCTCCATCCAGAAGGGGGACTGGTACACCGAGACGGCGCTGGCGGAGGCCCAGGCGCGCGTCTTCCGCATGGGCGTGTTCGGCGCGGTGAAGGTCAACCGCGGGGCGCCGGACCGGGAGTCCGGCACGGTGCCGGTGGTGGTGGACGTGCGCGAGGCGCCCTTCCGCTCGGTGCGGCTGGGCGGCGGCGTGGGCGTGGACGCCGCGCGCCAGGAGGTGCGCGTGCTGGGCGAGTGGACGCACCGCAACTTTCGCGGCGGCCTGCGGCGCTTCACCGTGCGCGGCCGGGCGGGCTACGCCTTCATCCCCAGCGTCTTCAGCCGGGACAAACACGGCCCGGTCTTCGAAATCACCACCGAGTTCGAGCAGCCGCGCTTCCTCTTCCGTGACTTGCGCCTGCAGACGTCGCTCACCGCGGAGCGGGGCCTGGAGCAGGCCTATGACTTCTGGGGCGGAAGGCTCCAGGCCGGCGTCATCTGGCAGCCGCACCGCAACCTCTCCATCTTCCCCTCCTACAACCTGGAGCTGTACCGGCTCACGGGCCGCGTCAGCGCGGACGCGCGTGTGCCCCCCATCGTCCTGGGCTGCGCGGGCGAGGCCACGCGGTGCGACACGGCGCTGAGCTACCTGGAGGTGGCCATCGCATGGGACCGCCGGGACGACCCCATCGAGCCCCGCGAGGGCTACTACCTGGCCCTGTCGGTGCAGAAGGGCGGCGGCCCCCTCTTCGGCGGCGGGTACGAGTACGTGCGCCTGCTGCCGGACGTGCGCTACTACCAGGCCCTGGACCAGGACCGGCAGCTCGTCCTGGCGGTCAAGGTCCGGATGGGCACGCTGAACCCGGTGCACGACACCCAGACCTCCATCGTCACCCGCTTCTTCTCCGGCGGCGCCACCTCCATGCGCGGCTTCAACGGCCAGCGCCTGTCCCCGATGACAGCCGTGCCCCCCGAGGACGCCGGCGACGTCCAGGACGAGCAGTGGGACACGGTGCCGGTGGGCGGCAACAGCCTCTTCGAGAGCTCGGTGGAGCTGCGCTACCAGTTCACGGAGAGCGTGATGGCGGCGGCCTTCTATGATTCGGGGCTGGTGGGCATCGAGAACTTCTCCGCGAAGGGCCCCAGGCTGTTCGGCCCCGACCACTACCACGCCGTGGGGCTGGGGCTGCGCTACCTCACGGTGGTGGGCCCCATCCGGCTGGACATCACGCGCCGGTTGAACATCGGCCGGGGATTGCCCGTCCTCACGCCGGGGTACATCTACCCCGAATCCGGGGGCTGCTTTGGCATTGGCAGGAGGTGGACGCCTGCCGGTCCGACGACGCCGGGGGCCACCTACGCGGGCTCCCCGGAAGGGCTGTGCGCGATTCACCTGTCGATTGGAGAGGCGTTTTGAGTCATCCCGCACGCTGGGGTCGCCGACTGCTGTGGGGGCTGCTCGGGCTGGTGTGCGTGCTGGTGCTGGTGGTCGTGGGTGCGCTCCTCTACCTCACCAGCTCCGGCGGAGAGTCGTGGCTCGTCCGCAAGGGCGTGGGGCTGGCGAACGAGCAGCTCTCCGGGCGGCTCGAGGTGGGCGGCCTGGACCTGTGGCCGGGCGGCGCCGTCGTCACGGACCTGAAGCTGTATGACCCGGAGGGCGAGCTGGTGGCGGAGGTGGCCCGGGTGGAGGCGCGCGTGCGCCTGGGCCCGCTGGCGAGCCAGCACGTGGACATCACCTCCGCGAAGGTGGAGCGGCCCCGGCTGTACCTCGCGCAGGACGAGCGCGGCCTCAACCTGTCCCGCGCGCTGGAGCCGCGCACCCCCAAGCCGGAGGAGCCGCCCCAGGAGCGGGGCAAGCTGCGGCTGGACTTGCGCGAGCTGGTGCTCGAGGACGGCTACGTCGACTTCCGTCAGGAGGTGGAGGACGACGGCCCCGGGCGCCACGCCCGGCTGGAGGACTTCGACGCCCGCGGCTCCGGGCATTACGCGGCGGCGACGCAGGGCTTCGGAGCGACGCTGGAGGCCACCGGTGGACTGGCCCTGCCCGTGGCCGGGCCGGTGCGCCTGTCGCTGAAGGGCGGCGGCGAGGAGGGCGCGCTCCAGGCGGACGTGGACCTCGAGGCCGCGGGGCTGGTGCTGGACGCCAGCGGCGACCTGAAGCTGCCGCCGGAAGTGCCTCCGGGCCAGCCCGAGGGGAACCTGCGGACGCAGGTCGCGGTGCGGCGCCTCGTCGCGCCGCCGGACCTGCTGAAGGGCTTCGTGCCCACGTGGCCGCTGGTGGTGCCCGTGTCGCTGGAGGGCACCGCGGGCCTGGACGGGGACGTGGTGCGCGTGGACGCGCTGGCGAAGGCGGCGGAGGCCACGCTGGACGTGGAAGGCGACCTGGACCTGGAGCACCTGCGCACCACCGGCCTCACGGCGAAGGCGCGCGGCGTGGACCTGTCGAAGCTGGTGGCGGAGGGGCCGAGGACGAACCTCCACGCCGACCTCGTCGCGCGAGGAGGAGGCACGAGCCTGGAGACGCTGGAGGGCGAGGTGGACCTCACCGTCTCCCCGTCCGAGTACCTCGGCCAGCCGCTGGGCCCGGTGGAGCTGGAGGCGAGCGCGAAGAATGGCCAATACGCGCTGTCGCGGCTCCAGGTGCTGCTGCCGGGCGCCTCGCTGCGCGCCAAGGGCCAGGGCACCCGGGAGCGGATGCGCGTGGATGGCGGCCTCACCGCGGGCAACCTCGCGCTGCTGTCCCGGGCCCTGTCGAGGCTGCTGCCGGGCACGGTGCCGCCCATGGCCGGCAGCGGCTCGCTGGACTTCATCGTGGAGGGGCCGCTGCGCACGCCGGGCCTGGAGGCGCACGGCGGCTTCGCCTCGCTGGCGTACGGCGCGGACCTGGCGCTGAAGGACCTCACCTTGAGGGTGGAGTTGCCGGACGTCACCCGGCCGCTCGACACGGACGCCTCGCTGGTGGTGGCCGAGCTGCGCACGGGCGGGCGCACCTTCAAGGACCTGGCGGCCACCGTCGCCACGCGGGAGCGGAGGCTGGACGCCACCGTGCGCGCGCAGGGCGACGCCCAGCTCGGCCTCGAGCTGGGGGGCCTGGTGGACGAGGACGGCCAGGGGCTGGCCGTCGACGCGCTGACGCTGTCCTGGCCGGAGGCCACCTGGACGCTCCAGCGCCCCACGCACGTGGGCTTCGGCGGAGGCCGGGTGGAGGTGGAGCCCGCGCTGGCGCTGGCCTCCGGGCCGCAGTCGCTGTCCGTGCGCGGTGCCATGAAGGGCGAGCAGGTGGCCGCGCGCGTGGAGCTGGGCGCGTTCGACCTGGCGAAGCTGCCACGCGTCTTCGTCCCCGAGTCGCTGGGCCTGGGTGGCACGGTGACGGGCCACGTGGCCGCGCGCGGGCGGCTGCCCCGGCCGGAGGCGGAGGCCAACCTCCGCTGGGACAACGGCCGCGCGCAGGGCTACGAAGGCCTCCACGCGGCCCTGGACGGGCGCTACGTGAAGGACCGCGCCACCGGGACACTGTCCGCCAGCCTGCCCGTGGCGCGGCTCGCCGCGGACTTCGACGTGCCGGTGCAGGGCGTGCTGAAGCGCCGCCGGGACGCGATGTCCCTCAAGGTGAAGCTGGAGGAGCTGGACATCGCCGGGGCCCTGAAGCTCGCGAAGCAGCCGGAGGGCGCGAGCGGCCACCTCGCGGGCACGCTGGAGCTGGTGGGCCCCGCGCGCGAGCCCCGGCTGGACCTCACCCTGCGCGGCCGCGAGCTGCGCTACCAGGTGCCGAAGCCCGGCTTCTCCCTGAACCAGCCGCTGGGCTTCGAGCTGCGCGCGGCATCGAAGGAGGACGACGGCACGCTGGGCGCGCGCCTGGAGGTGCAGGGGCTCGCGTCGGAGGCGTACGTGGCGCTGCGCACGCCCTTCACGCCAGGCCGGCTGGTGGCGAAGCCTCCCACGGCGGACGAGCTCTTCGCGGCGGTGATGCAGGTGGAGGCCCGCGTGGCCGAGCTGCCCCTCACGCTGCTGGAGGGCCTGAGCGGGGTGGAGCAGCCGGGCGGCACGGTGTCCGCGCAGCTCGACTTGAGCGGCTCGGTGCTGGTGCCCCAGGGCAGGCTGGGCGTGCAGGCGAAGGGCGCCACCATCAACGGAGTGCCGCCACAGAACGGCCAGCTCACCGTGGTGGGCGGAGAGAAGGACGTGCGGGTGACGCTGGCGGTGCAGCGCGAGCAGGGCCCGCTGGCGCAGCTCGAGGCGTTGCTGCTGGCGCCGCTGGGCGCGCTGCAGGACCGCGAGGTCTACGGCCACATCCCCTTCCGGATTCGCGGCCGGCTGATGCCGGTGGCACTCCAGGAGCTGCCCCTCCTGGCGCGCGCCACCGAGTCGGGCGCGCCACCGCCTCCCGGCACCCGCCGAGAGGACCTCAATGGCGTGCTGGCGGTGGAGGTGGCCGCGCGCGGCACGCTGGACACGCCCCAGGTGGACCTCACCGCCGGCGTGCAGAAGCTGGGCGTGGGCGACCTGGGGCTCGGCCAGGTGCGCCTGCACTACACATATAATGATGCGCGCTCCAGCTTCGACGCCCTGCTCACCGCGCCCGCGGGCGGCACCCTGGTGGTGAGCGGCCGCGTGGACCTGGACGTGTCGCTGCCCGCGATTCGCCAGGGCCTCCAGACGTCGCGCGCGCCCCTGGAGGTGGCCCTCAAGGCGCGCAACTTCGACCCGTCCTTCCTCTCCGGCGCCACGGAGATGGTGCGCACCCTGGGTGGCCTGGTGCAGGCGGACGCCAACCTCGCCGGCACGCTGGGGGCGCCCACCTTCCAGGGCACGCTGGCGTGGAAGGACGGACGGCTGGGGCTGATGGGCCTGGGCGAGTACCGCGACATCCAGCTCGGCCTGGAGGCCACCCGAGAGACCATCGCGCTGCGGACGCTGTCGGCGAAGGCCGGCAACGGCTCGCTGCGGCTGGAGGCGCCGCTCACCGCCGTGCGCACCCGCGACGGCGAGTACGAGCTGTCCAGCCCCCAGGGCGCCGAGCACCCGCTGGTGACGACCGACTTCCCCATCATCTACGACGACCAGCTCCTGGCGCTGGTGAGCCTGCGCGGGAAGGTGGAGGGCACGCTGTCCGAGCGGCTCGTCAACCTGCGCAACGTCTCCATCCCCCAGGCCACCATCGTCCTGCCGGAGCTGAAGCGGAAGGACCTGCAGCCGCTGGAGCGGCCCGACGACGTCGTCCTGGTGCGCAACGGCGTGCCCGTGGAGCGGCGCCGCCGCAAGCAGCAACAGCAACCCTCTCCCGCCGCTCCCGAGCCCACCGCCAGCGTCCCCACCCGCACCGCCACGGACGGCAGCGGCACGGAGGCCCGCCCGGACGAGGCGGCCGTGGAGGGGGACGAGGAAGAGCCGCCGCGCGCGTACTGGATAAACGTGAACGCGCCGCGCAACCTCTGGGTGAAGGGCACGGATGTGAATGTCGAGCTGGGGCTGTCCGAGGACTTCCGCGTGGAGTACTCGGACGTGGCGCGCATGTTCGGCGAGGTGCGCGTGCTGCGCGGGCGGGTGGACGTGCTGGGCCGCCGCTTCGACGTCCAGCGCGACAGCCAGGTGCGCTTCACCGGGCCGCCGGCCGTGCCGTACATCAACGTCACCGCCGAGCACCGCAACGAGAGCGCCCAGGTCACCGTCTACGTCACCATCCGCGGCCAGGGACGGGACATCACCCTCAAGCCCACCAGCGAGCCGCCGCTGCCGGAGTCGGAAATCTACACGCTGCTCGCCACCGGCCGCCGCACGCTGGAGCGCGGCTCGGGCGCGTCCATGACGGCCAGCGCGCAGGCGGCCTCCGTGGTGGGCTCGCTGGTCGCCAACGAGGCGCGCAAGGCGCTATCGGAGAAGCTGCCGCTGGACGTGCTCTCCATCGAGGCCGGCGAGTCGGGAATCGCCGGCGCCAAGCTGGAGGTGGGCACGTACGTGACGGACAAAATCTACGTGGGCTACACCGGCCGCGTCGGCGCCAACCTCCAGCAGGGGGAGAACGCCAACGCCGTGCGCTTCGAGTACCAGTTCGGCCCGCGCTGGAGCCTGGAAGGCCAGTACGGCGATGCGCGCTCGGGCGGCCTGGACCTCATCTGGAGCAACGAGTACTGACCCAGGGCTCCCGTCCGGCGCGCACGCGGGACGGGAGCCTGGGCGCGCGCGGGCTACAGCGCGTACATCGCGTAGCAGGTGCCGGCGGGGCCCGAGCCGGTGGTGGGCGCCGAGGGCGCGCTCTGCCACGCACCCTCCACGGCGCACTGGTGCCACTGCGAGTCACCCGCGGACTGCACGCAGGTGCGCGCGGGCACGGAGCGGCCCAGCGTGGCGGAGGAGCACCACGGATAGGACACGGTGCACGTGGAGGGCTTCGCCGTGCTGCCCGCGGTGAAGGCGCCGGTGGACAGGCACTGCCGCCACAGCGCGTCCGACGAGCTCTGCACGCAGCCGTCCACCGGCAGCGTGGCGCCGGCCGTCTCGGAGAAGCAGCCGCCGGAGCCCCACGCGTAGGCCGCCTTGTAGCGCTCGAAGATGACGCGCACCAGCGACGAGCCGCCCACCGTGGTGCGGCCGCACTGGGTGGCGTACGCGCCCACCCAGGGCGTGTACGTGTAGAGCGCCGCCGTGGCCTTGGTGACGGGCGTCACCGAGCACGGGTCCAGCGTGGACTTCGCCAGCCCCACCTTCCACCCGGCGATGGTGGTCCGGCCCGCGTCCAGGTCGGTGAAGTAGCCGCGCATCTTCTTCGCCGAGCACTCAATCTGGTTGCCGAAGCCCGTGTACTGCGCGTCGCAGCCGCTGCCGTCCGGGCAGCCGCAGCCGGTGGCCTTGCTCAGGTTGTTGGAGGTGCCGCTCTGCACGAGGCTGGACTCCACCTGGATGCGCGCCAGCATGTACAGCGGGCTGATGCTGTACGCCCTGGAGCGCTCGACGATGAGCGCGGCGGCCGTCTTGTTGCCCCAGGCCGGGTCCTTGTAGGTGGCCAGGTACGAGTTGTACTGCTGCAGGAAGGCCTGCACCTGCGCGGTGGTAATCCACTGGCCGCCGATGATGTCCGCGTCCTCCATCAGCCGGTGCATGTCGTACTTCGTCGTGGCCTCCAGCAGCACCTGTCCGGTCAGCTCGTCGATGACGGGGGCCTCGGTGTCCTCGACGGGGCCACAGCCGGCCGCCAGCAGCGCGGGCACCAGGAGCAACCACAATCGCGTCTTCATCACGTCCTCGGGGGGATGAGGCCGCGCGCCGGTGGGACGGTGTGCGGCCTGGGGGGAGCCCGTGCGTGTAGCCGGGACGCCGCGCGATACTCAAGAATTTCTTGGTTTTGAAGAATGACGGACTGTTGGCCTCTGACTGGACCCGGCGCTGGGGAGGGCCAGCAGGCGGACTGATGACCTGGGGAGCCCTCCGCTTGAGGCCACCGCGCGGCCCGGGAGTAGCGTCCGGAGTGCCATGCGGACCTTCCCTCTGAAGCGGATGACGCGACTCCTTCCTCTCACCCTCGGCCTGCTGGTGCTGGCGGGATGCTCCAGCTCGGACGATGACGAACAGCAACCCGGCGCGGACGCGGGCACGGATGCCGGAACGACTCCGGGCTCGGATGCGGGCACCGGCGGCAACCCGGATGCGGGCACCGGCGGCAACACGGATGCGGGCACGCAACCCGAGGCGTGCCTGGGCGATGCGTTCCTGAAATCCCTGGGGAAGGACCGGCTGCTGGTGGGCGCGCAGATGGAGAGCGCCACCGCGGGCAGCGCGCCCTTCGACGTCCACTACCTGTACCTGGCGAGCGGGATGGTCGACTCGACCAACGTCTGCACCTCGTGCACCTCGGGCTGCAGCTCGGGGGGCGTGTCATGCGCGAACGGCGCCTGCAACTGGTGGGGCTGCTGGCAGGACCTGTCCCGGACGCCGGGAGACTACGTGCGGGGCTTCGTGACGAGCACCCGGGGGCGCGGCCAGCTCCCCTTCATCACCTACTACATGCAGCTCCTGGGGAGCGGGCTTGGGGAGGGCGCGCAGCAGCTCCAGGCGCTCAACGACGTGAACTTCATGCGGCGCTACCTGAGTGACTGGCGCTACGCCTTGCAGCAGGTGGGCACCGCGCAGGCGCTGCTCCACCTCGAGCCGGACCTCTGGGGCTACCTGCAGTTCAACTCGAACGGAGACCCGCGCACGGTGCCGGCGCAGGTGGCCACCGCCAACGCCACGGACTGCGCCGGGCAGGAGAACAACGCCTCGGGCTTCGCGCGCTGCATGGTTGCCATGGCGCGCAAGTACGCGCCCAACGCGAAGGTGGGCCTGCACGCCAGCCCCTGGTCCACGCGCATCGACGTGTACCTCAACACGCAGGCCTCCTTCGACGTAGCGGGCGAGGCACGGAAGGTGGCCGACTTCCTCCTGAAGCTGGGGGCGGCCGACACGGACTTCATCGTGGTGGAGGCATCGGACCGGGACGCGGGTTGGTATGAGGTCATGCGGGGCGAAGACACGTGGTGGGATGCCACCAACGCCACCCGACCCAACTTCCAGCAGGCCTTCACCTGGGTCCGCGCCATCTCCGAGCGGCTCAACAAGCCGAACTTCTGGTGGCAGCTCCCGGTGGGCAATCCGAACCTGCCGAACTCGGGCACGAGCTGGCGCGACAACCGCGTGGACTACTACTTCACGCACACCTCCGAGCTGGCCGCGGCCCACTCCGTGGGCTTCGCGTTCGGCGCCGGCAATGGCGAGACGACCACGCCGGAGTCCGACAACGGCAACCTCGTCAACCGCGTGCGGGCCTACAAGCAGGCCGGCGGCCAGCGGCTGTGCGCGCAGTGATTTTCGGGCCCGCGCCCCGGCCCGTCCGGCCGGGGACATGACGTCGCGGTGAGCGGCCGGGCGGCGCCAACAGCGTCGGCGTGCGCGGCCAACGCGTGCGGAAGCTCCGCGCGCGCCCTGCCCCGGGGCCTCCCTCCTCAGAAGAGGCGCGAGTAGGTGGGAGGCAATCCCGGCCGGGGCGTCCACCGCCGTCCGTCACGCGGCAGCCAGAGCAGGTGGAAGGGGCCACCCGGCCCCTCGTAGCGCACGGAGTGCTCGCCCTTCGGCAGCGTGAATTCAGGCTCCGTCACGCGTGTGCCGTCGATGAACAGCGCGCCCCGGGTGAGCACGGCCTCGGGCTCGACGAAGTAGCGGCCGTCGCGCACGGCGAGGAAGCGGCCTTCCAGCGCGCGGCCCTCGGGGGCTTCGTAGCGCTGGCCCCAGAGTGAGATGTCGCCGTCCAGGGGCTGGTAGTGCTCGTCGAGGAAGCGCCGCAGCGCCGGGGGCAGGCCGGAGGTGCGCAGGTCCTCCACGCGCAGCACGCACCCGCTGGCCACCAGGGCCTCGGGAATCTCGCGAGCCAGCGTGCTCGCGATGGCGCCGCGCAGGTACGCGTCCGTGTAGAAGTAGAAGTGCGCGTGCGGGCGGCTCACGTAACCGCCGGAGTTGTCGTAGGCCACGTCCTCCGGCCCGGTGAGCGTGGCGATGCGCGCGAGCACCTCCCGCTGCCGCGTGTTGCCGCCTCCGTCGAGCAGCGCCTCCAGGCGCATGCCCTGCACGGCCAGCAGCACCGCCAGCGCCACGGCCCCCGCCATGCGCGCGAGCGGCGAACCCACCCACCCGAACACCTCCGCCACGCCGCGCGCCATGAAGGGAGCGAGCACGCCGAGGAAGGGCAGCAGGCTGTAGGGATACGGCGCCCGCTGGAGCGCGTACGAGCCGAACGTCACCGGCACCGCGAGCAGCAACAGCAACTCCGCGTCGCTCCAGCGAGCACGGCCGGATTGCCACCACCGCCGCACCGAGACCGAGTACCCCAGCGCCGCCAGGGTGAAGAGCCACGGCTGCTCCTCCAGCACCGGCAGCAGGTACTTGCCCGGGGAGAAGCCGGGATAGCCGCGCTGGTGCCCGGCGGCCCAGACGAAGCACCACTGCCACCACGCGGCCCAGGAGCGGCTCACCGTGAGATACGCCGCCACGGCCGCGAGCACCGCGCCAGCGCCGGAGAGGAAGGCGCGCGGCGAGGGCACCAGCGCGGGCGCCCTCCCCCGCCGCAGGGCGAGGTCCACCGCGAGCACGGCGCCCACCGCGCCTCCGTGGAACAGCACCTTCTGCGAGCCCCACGCGGAGGCCACGAGCAGCGCCCCCGCCACGAAGCCTCGCGCCGGCGTGGCGGGACGGCCCCACAGCGCGGCGAGCGCCCCCAGGAAGAGCGCGATGGCCAGCGCGTCCGGACGCACCTCGGTCGCGAAGCGCACGAAGGAAGGCTGCGCCAGCAGCAGCACGGGAGCCAGCAGCGCGGTGGCCCGGCCCTCACGACGGTTGATGAGCGCCACCGCCGCGCAGGCTCCGGCGAGCGGAACGAGCATGGCCGCACGCAGCGCGAGCACGTTGAGCGGGTCGTCCCCCAGCACGCCGAACAGAGGCGCCAGCACCTGGTAGACGAGTGGGAAGTGGACCTCGAAGAAGTCCCGGTAGGGCACCTGCCCCTGGGCCACGAGCCATGCGGCGTGCGCGTACTGGAACTCGTCGATGCTGAACGCCTTGTGCAGCGCCAGGCGCAGGGCCTGGATGGACAGGGCCCCAAGGGCCAGGACCAGCCCCCACCTCGCGATACGTCCCCTCCAGGGGCTGCTCATCCCCCCACTCCCTCCCATATTTCCATATACGGGAAACTTTCCGGCTTTGTTGCATTCGCCACAGTTGCGGTGTATATTTCCCTTCGCCTTGTGACACTCACGGGCAACGGGCCGCGCCTCTCATCTGTGCTCTCCCCTCCGAGTCAGGAGTGACCCGTGCATCACCGCAGACCGCCCCCTCACCTGAGCTCTCCATCCTGAGTCCGGGGCGGGTCTGCACTTTCACCGCGGGCCGCCCCTTCAGCAGCGATTCTTCATCCCGACTCCGGGGCGGGCCTGCACTTTTCACCGCGGGCCGCCTCTCAGCCGTGACTGCACATCCAAGACCGAGGCGGCTCGCACTTCCTCATTCGCGGGCCGCCTCTCAGCCGTGACTGCACATCCAAGTTCGAGGCGACCCGCATTTCTTCACCCGCGGGCCGCCGCTCAGCCGTGATTCCACATCCGAGACCGCGGCGGCCCGCACCTTCACCTTCCGCTCGCTACATCCCTATCGGGTCGCCACTGCCCGACCGCATCAGCGCGCGCTCTCACCGGTCCAGCCGCCGGCGTGAGCGGGCGCGCGCAGCCTCCAGTGCGGAGTCCACGCCACCCTCTCGTGGCTTCGCGGCCTCGGCTTCCGCGGTGGGAGCCGCCGTGCCCTGCTCCGGAGCTCCCTTCGCGTCGCTCCGAGGCTCGGGTCCCCGAGGTGCACTCACCTGCGAAGCCGTACGAGAGGGAGCCACACCCACCGCCGGAGCCTGAGCCCCAGCCACCGCCGTGCTCACCTTCCGCACCCGGGGCGCGGAGAGGAAGCGGCGCACGGCCACCTCCGCCAGCAACACGGCCAGGACCAGTCCCACCAGCCAGGGGGCCAGGGGCCACCGGCCCTCGGACTCGGGGGCCTCCATGAAGAGGCCCGTCATGGACAGGCGCTCCACGCCGCCCCCCACCGCCGCCACGGCGCGCAGCAACTCCAGTCCCTCCTTCGCGCTGCCCGGCTCGAACTCCGGCGCGTACGGAAGCGTCACCGGCGGAGCGCGCAGCGCCCGCGAGCCCAGGCGCACCACGGGGTGCCACGTGCCGCTGCCCTCCAGCGGGTACTCGGCCACCAGCCGGTCCTCGTCCTCCCAGCGCATGGGCCGCTCCAGCGGAACGGAGCTTCCATTCCCGGGCAGCAGCACCAGCGTGGGCAGCGCGCCCGGAAGCGGCTCGCCCGGGGGCAGGTCCAGCGTCACGCGCAGCAGGTGCCCCCGCCGCTCGGAGCGCACCACCGCCTCACCCATGGGCGCCGAGCCCGCCAGCGTCCAGCGCACCATGGCCTCCAGCGCGGCGCGCAGCGCGCTCCACTGGCGAAGCTCGCCCGTGTACGGCCCGTCCACCTCCGCGGTGAAGGCCACCGTGCGCCCCGCGCCGCGCGGCCACATCGCCAGCAGCGGCGCGGCGTTGGTATCGAGCGTGCGCAGCGCCACGCTGGCCTGGGGCTTGAGGTACGTGAGGTTGTAGCCGCCCACTTGCGGAAGCCCCTCCGAGGGCAGCCGCCCCAGCAGCGGCAGGTCGGGCGCGGCCTCCACGGACGCGGGCTCGTCCACGAAGGTGGCGCGCGCCACCGTGAGCGTCTCCTGGCTGAAGATGCGCGGCAGGCTCATCGCATCCTCGGCGAAGTAGACGCGCCCGCCGCCGCGCGCGGCCACCTCCTTCAGCAGGTCCGCGTCCGGGTCCTTCGGCGTGCCCAGGCCGATGACGGACACCGTCACGTCCTTGCCGCGCAGCTCGGACAGCGTGCGCTGGTAGTCGTCCGGCTCCTCGGAATCCGCCGCGTCGGAGAAGAGCAGGACATGGCGGGTGGGCTTCTCGCTGCGGAGGATTTCGCCGCGTCCCACGCGCAGCGCCTCGCCCACGTAGATGCCGCCGCCTCCGCTGAAGCCGCGCGCCACCTCGTCCAGCGGCAGCCCGGACTCCACGGGGCTCAGCGGGAAGATTTCATGGGCCTTCGTGTCCACCATGTGGACGGAGGCCTCGTCCTTCGGGTTGAGCAGCGTGAGCGCGGCGACGACGCCCTCGGCGGCCAGCTCCATCTTCGTGCGCCCGTCAGGCACGGTGGCGCCCATGGAGCACGAGCAGTCCATCAGCACGCTGAGCGCCACGGCCGCGCGGCGCTGTTCCTCGCGCATCTCCAGCGACACCGGCAGCAAGGGCTCCACCGGTGAGCTCCGGTAGCCGCCCTCGCCGAAGCTGGAGCGCCCGCCCGTCATCACGAGCCCGCCGCCAGCCTGCTCCACGTACGCCGCCAGCGCGTTGAGGCCCGGCTCGCCCAGCGCGTTGGCGTCCACGTTCTCCAGCACCACCGAGCCCACGCCGTCCAGCTCGTCCAGCGAGAGCCGGAAGGGCGCGCGCACATCGACCTGCATGCCCGTGTCCCCGAGCGCCTTCGCGAGCGTGCCCCGGGGCTGGTTCGTCAGCAGCAGCACGCGCGGCGGGCCCTCCACGCGCAGCACCGCGAGGCCCTTGTCGTTCTCCACCACGCCATCACCCGGTGTCTCCACGACGAGCTGGTAGCGCACGAGGCCTGGCTCCTCCACCAGGTCGCGCAGCGGCAGCACGTTGGGACCGGGCGCGAAGTCGAAGGGCCCCTTCACCAGTACGCGGCCGTTGCGCTCCAGGCGCACCGTGCCGGTGACGGGCGCGGAGGCCTGCACCACGGCGGAGAACTGGAAGGGCTCGCGCACGGCCACGGAGGCGGGCACGTCCAGCGAGACGACGGCCACGTCCAGCGGCGGCTCGGGACGGGCGACGTGGCGCCAGTCCACCGCGAGGCCCCGTGCCGCCAGCCGCCGCGCCGCGCCGCGCGCGTCCACGCCCGTGGCCCGTCCATCGGACAGCACCAACACGCGGCCGGTGCGCTCATCGGGAATGAGGGCGCCCGCCGCGTCCAGCGCGGCCGATAAGTCGGAGGCCTCCGCGTCCACGGGACGCGTGAAGCCACCGAAGCGGCCGGTGGCGGTCAGCGGCTGCTCCACGCGGGGCTCGCGCCCGAAGGTGATGACACCCACGCGGTCACCCGGCCGCCGCTGGTTCTCCAGCAGGGTGACGAGCTCCTGCGCGGTGCGGTCCACGTCGCGGGGCATGGAGGCGGAACGATCGACGACGACCACCACGTCACTGCCCGCATCGGCTAGCCGCAGCTCGGGCCCGGACAGCGCACCCACGATGAGCACCAGCAGCGCGGCGCGCAGCCACATGGGCGGGCCCGGCCGCCGGCCGTACTTCCAGAGGAAGAGGCCCAGCGGAAGCAGCAGCACCCACGCCTGGGGGAGGGAGAAGGACATCACTCCCGGAGCCTAGCGCCTTGTGCGATCGATTTCCGGAGCGCTCACCGACACTGCCAGCTTTCACTGCCGGTCAGAGGGGGAGGACGCGCCCGTGGTGCTGCTGATTCTCCCCGGCAGGAACTGGTCTACAAACCGTTGGACGGAGACAGGGACATGGTCAGGTCTCTCTGGAAACCTGTGAGATGGGACGTTCTGGCTCGGCGATGCCCCCAGAATCTCCCGGCGTCCCCGCTCGGAAAGAAAGCGGCCCGCCGTCCGAGCACGGAGGATAGCACGTGGCAATGAAGGCGGCCTCAAGACCTCCATTGAGCTGCCAGCGCAGGTCCTCCCGTCCGGAGAGTTCTGACGATCCCTCCGGACGGGGATGCTGACCGGAGAAACATTGACCAGCAATCTAGCGATGAGCCTTCAGTGATTCGAAACGTGAAGCCTCAAGACAGCTCCCGGAAGGGTGTTGAGGCGCTAAAGGCAGCATCTGAGTCCGTAGTAGCAAACGAAACCAACGTCACAGTAGGTATTGACCTCCTCACACCAAGAATCCGCCGACCAAGCCGCAACGGTTCCCCCTGCTGCGACACAGCTCGCCTCCTCATTCGCTCTGAGCGTCGACCATTCATAACAGATCGTACCGGGGCCGATAATCCGGTTCTCGCAATCGAGCGCGCTCGCGGTGGTCACATCATCCTGATGCGAGGACTCCAGTTCGGAGCCGAGTGTTTCCAGGTGCTGCTCTTCTTCGGCTCCGCACGCCGCGAGGAAGAAAGCGCTCACAACGACAGCAGTCCTTGCAAAATATTCTACAGACACAGAATCCTCTCAATCAGTGGAGCTCAGACATGCGGACACAGCGCTCGCGCCGCATCTACAAATATTTTCACTCCAACCCCATGAAGTCCATTGGCAACTGCAATTCAGGCGCACAGAAAGAGCGCATTCAGCATGCTGGCGCTCGCGCTTGTCAGGCCCGCCGCGTGACGTAAAAGTCTGCCACGAGCGCAACCAACAGCAGCACCAGAGGCCAACGTGCCCTGCTCGGTGCGGTGCCACGCTCATCATCTTCAGAGGACTCACGCGCCGGCACGTCCGCGGCGCCACGCCCGCGCAGGTCCGACTCGCGAGCATCCAGCGCCAGCACCTCCGCCGCGTCCACCTCGTCTCCGTCGCGCTCCAGCACGTACCGCCCGGGCCCGGCAGGCGGCGGCAGGTCCACCGCTCCGGCACCAAACACCGGGCGGCTTCCTCCCGGGCCCACCAGCGTGTAGCGCGCGCCGGACACCGTCACCACGGGCAGGGGCTCGCCCAGGGTGAGCTGCCGTCGAGGAAATCCCTCCCGCGTGCGCCGCGCCTCGCGCACCACGTTGCCCAGCAGCACCGGCCACGCCGCCACGCGCTGCACGTTGGAGCGCGTCAGGTCCACGTTGAGGTGCACCCGGCCGCCCTCCTCCTCGGACACCAGCACCGCCTCGCCCGCGGTCACCAGCGGACGCCCGGGAGGATTGTCTCCCGCCGTCCACCGCACGCCCGCGAACTGCACGTCGTCCAGCAGTGGATGCCCCTTCTCCGAGAAGAACGGCCCCACGAAGGTGCGCAGCGTCCCCGGCGCCCCCACCGTGACGCGCGCATCCGTCCCCCGAGGCCCCACGAGCAGCACCTCCGCGGGAGCCGTGCCCTCCTTCGCGCCGTCGCGCGCCACCTCGGGCGCCACCGCGAGGAAGCGCTCCAAGGACTGCCGCTCGGGAGGCGCGAGTCCCTCAGCCAGCCCCACCGCTACCGGGCGGACAGGCGAGGGCGGCAGTCGCACGCGGCCGTCCTCGGGCAGCGCATCCTCCGGCAGGGACACCTCCACAGTTCCGGCGCCCTGGAAGGTGAGGCGCACCGTGGCGGTGCCCTCGTCCGGCAGACGCACCCGCTCCACGCGCTCGGTGCCCTCCTTCGCACCAGGGCCGGGCTGTGCGCGCACCCGCGCCTCCACCTCTTGCGGCCCCGCGCCGAAGCGGGCCACCCGTAGCGTCACCGTGGCCGTGGCGCCCTCGTCCCGCCGCTGCGCGGAGACGAGCGCCACGTTGTCGCGCCCCGTCCCGAATGCCATCCACCGCACCGAGGCAGGCACGAGCGCCGCGATCTCCGGAGGCGCGTCCGTGAGGAAGACCACCCTGCGGCCAGAGCCGGCCAGCTCCTGCGCCCAGATGAGCGTGGGCATGACGTCATGGTCCGCGCCCAGCGCCTGGAAGGACTCCAGCGCCGCGAGCGCCCGGGACGGCTCCGCCTCGGGCCCCGCG
This sequence comes from Myxococcus sp. RHSTA-1-4, assembly GCF_020037125.1. Classification (GTDB taxonomy): domain Bacteria; phylum Myxococcota; class Myxococcia; order Myxococcales; family Myxococcaceae; genus Myxococcus. The sequence goes on along the minus strand of NZ_JAIQDG010000003.1, from coordinate 355,342 downwards.
AGCACACGCGGCGCGATGCCCGACGCCAGCACCGTCACCTGCGTCGCCTCCGCCTCCTCCACCCGCTTCGCGGCCTCCTGGCGCACCTTCTCCAGGACCGTGACTCCATCCGGTCCGCGAGCGGACATGGAGAGGCTGCCGTCCACCACCAGCACCAGGTGCCGGGTCCGCGCCGCCTCGCCCAGCCGCGCGTCCGCGAGGAAAAGCGCCGCGGCAATGACAGCCAGCGCCTCCAGCAGCAGCGAGGCCTCCCGCGTGAAGCGCTCCCATCGCGGCCCCGCCTCCGCGCGAGGTCGCGGCGTGCGCCACAGGAACAGCGCGCTCACCACCACCGGCTTCTGCCGACGCCGCAGGAAATACGCCGCCACCAGCGGCGCGAGAGCCCCCAGCGCCAGCAACCCCCAAGGGAAGCCGAAGCTCACGCCCCACCTCCCGCGACGAACAGCGGCCGCAGCGGCCCCGCCACCAACCCGGCCAGCGCCTCGTACGCCGGAGCCGTGAGCAACGCCCCCCGAGCCCGCACCGCCGCGGCCCTCAAGGCGCGCTGGTGCTCCTCGAAGCGGCGCGAGTACGCCGCCAGCACGTCCTCCGTCAGCAGCTCCTCCAGCGCCGCGCCGCTCTCCGCGTCCACCAGCCGCGCGCCCTCTCCCCCCGACGGGTCCAAATCCTCCGCGTCCAGCACCTGCACCAGGAACAGCCCCGCCGCCCCGCGCGACAGCCGCGAGCACAGCGCCGGCAGGTCCGCCTCGAACAGGAAGTCGCTCACCACCACCCGCAGTCCACAGGGCCGCGGTGGAGGCAACCTCGCCAGCGAGGCCGACAGGTCATCACGGGCATCGAACGCCGTGGCCTGCAGCGCCGCCCGGCACGCCGCCCCCTGCGCCCGCTCCGGCCGTGCGCCCGCCACCAGCAGCGTGGGCGACAGTCCCTGCCTCGAGGCCACCTCCGCCGTGAGCAGCGCCAGCTCGCGCGCGCACGCCGCCTTGCGCGGGGACAGCGCCATGGAGCGCGAGCCGTCCAGCACCACCTCCACGCGCGGAGACACCTCATCCTGCCGGATGCGCAGAATCAGCTCCCCCGTGCGAGCCACCGCGTTCCAGTCCACCTGCCGCAGGTCATCGCCCGGCTGGTACACGCGGAAGTCGTGCAGCTCCAGAGAGCTGCCGGCGGACGTGGCGCGCACCTCGCCCACGCGGCCCCGGTGGGGCACCCGCGGCAGCGCCAGGCCCAGCCCCGGCACCAGCCGCGCGACGGCCGCCTCGTCCATCCCCGTGCTCACGAGGCGTGGACCCGCTTCTCGCGCTCGACGAGCACCCGGTCCGCGGCGAACGCGGCCAGCACCGTCACGCCCACCACGAAGGACAGCAGCTCCCACGACATCTTCGCCCCCGTGTCGTACTCGTGCGTGGCGAAGTTCACGAGGCCCACAATCGGGTTGAGGAGGTTGAAGAGGCCGTCATCCGCCTCCAGGTCCACCAGCACGGCCAGCAGCGGAGGCAGCGCGGACGCCAACCCCACCGCGGCCACGAAGAGCAGGCGCAGCGCGGCGGGAGACGCCAGCCGGTCCGAGCGAGACATCCGCCCCAGCAGCACCGCCACCGACAGGAAGAGGATGCCGTACGTCGGCATCGCCACCGTCGCCATCCGCATCGACTGCCCGCGCATCGGGAGGTCCGAGGACACGAGCTCCAGCCCCACCCACAGCAGGGCCCAGGCCGCCAGCAGGAGCACCACCAGCCGGAAGCCCCGCACCGCGCCCGGCCGCAGCAGCGACCAGGACCGGGGGGCCGCACGCAGCGGCCTCGCGAGCCCGTCCACGTCCGTGGCCACGAAGAGCCCCACCGCGATGAGGTGCAGCGCGCCCACGATGCCGAACACCTCCGGCACGGTGTGGTCCTTGCCCTCGGCCCACCACACGCCCACGCCGCCCAGCATGGCGAGCAGCACCTGCACCACCAGCGCGCGCCGGGGGCCTCGGGTGTAGTCCTCCGTGGGCAGCGCGAGCCGGGACGCGGCTGCTTCGAACAACAGCCAGCCGTCCGTGAGCATCAGCGCCAGCGCCACGCCCGCGGCGTAGAGGAAGTCGTTGTCGCCCAGCATCCGGTCGCCCGACTCCGTCATCGCGAACGCGGCCACCAGCCCGTACATCACCGACAGGCCCAGCCCGCCCAGCAGCACGAAGTGGACGAAGGCGCGGGCCAGGCGCCCGTCCGCCAGCGTCGCCGCGCACACGCCCACCACCGTGAGGAAGACGAGCCACATCCCCCCCAGCGTCAGCACGGCGAGGATGGTGGGCAGGGCGATGCCGTTGAGGAAGTAGCTGAAGAGGAGGAAGGGCCCCACCGCGGAGGCGTACAGGGCCGCCTGCACCAGGTAGGAGGCCACCTTGCCACGGAGGATGCGGCGAGGCCCCAGGCCGGTGAGCACCAGCAGCACCCACGTCTCGTCCTCCCGCTCTCGCGCGAGGGAGCGGTACGCGTTGTAGGGAATGACGAAGAAGTGCACCAGACCCAGGCAGACGAAGAAGGCGAAGAAGAACGTCCGCCCGCTGCGCGCGTACGCGGCCTCACGCGTGTCCACGTAGGCGATGAGCGACAGCACCACGCACGCCAGCAGCATCAGTCCGAAGCACACCCAGAAGATGCGCGTGCGCAGGCCCTGGCGGACCTCCTTCACCACCAGCGGGTTGAGCCGGTCTCCCCACCGCTCCCACCACGGGGCCGCGCCGGCCGTCACGCTTCCGGCGGAAGGCGCCGCCGTCTCCGGGGCCGCGCTCGCGGCCGTGTCCACGGGCGAGCTCACGCCACCCTCCCCTTCGTCACCGTCATGAACGCATCCTCGAGGTTCCGCTCCCGGGCGCTGAACGAGCACACCGGCAGGCCCGAGGACACCAGCGCCGTCAGCAGCACCGCCGCCGCCGCGTCCACCTGCGCGGGCCCCGCCCCGGTCTCCAGCTCCAGCCGCACGCGCAGCGACTCACCCTCGCGAGCCACGTGCGCCACCCGGGGCTGCTCCAGGAGCAACCGCTCCGCGCGAGCCCACAGTGCCTCTCCTTCCGCGCCGGTGGCCAGCCGCACCGTCAGCTCCGGAGCCACGGCGAGGCCACCGCCCTGCTGGAGGATGTCCTGCACCTTGCCCGTGGCCAGCAGGCGGCCCTGCTCGATGATGGCGCACGTGTCGCAAATCTCGGCCAGCTCCGTGAGGATGTGGCTGGAGATGATGACGGCCTTGCCCTGGTCCGCCAGGGCACGCAGCAATTCGCGCAGCTCGATGCGGGCGCGCGGGTCCAGTCCGTCCGCGGGCTCGTCCAGCAAGAGCAGCCGCGGGTCGTGCAGCAGCGTGCGGCCCAGCGCCACGCGCTGCCGCATGCCCTTGGACAGCGCCGTGGTGAGCTTCTGCGCCAGCGGGGTGAGGCCGGTGAACTCCATGACGGACTCCACCCGCTGCCGCCGCTGGGCGCCCTTCAGCCCGTAGGCACGCGCGAAGAAGTCCAGGAACTCGAAGACGGTGACGTCGTCGTAGGTGCCGTACCGGTCCGGCATGTAGCCGATGAGCGGCCGGGCCTTGTCCGGCGCGTCCACCAGTGAATGCCCGTCCAGCAACACCTCGCCGGAAGTGGGCACGTCCAGCGTGGCGAGGATGCGCAGCGTGGTGCTCTTCCCCGCGCCGTTGGGCCCGATGAAGCCGAGGATGCTGCCGGCCTCCAGCGTGAAGGACACGTCATCCACCGCGCGCAGCGCGCCGAAGTCGCGCCGCAGCCCGTTCACCCGCAGCAGGCTCATGGCCTCACCTCTTCCACCTGGCCGCGCACCACGTGCACGCCGGCCTCCAACTCCACCGGCAGCGCCGCGCTGGGCGCCAGGCCCGGCCCTCCGACGCGCACCACGAAGCCACCGTCGGGCAGGTCCGACTGGAAGCCCGGATTGCCCCGCACGAGCCGCTCGTCCAGCGTGGGCCCCATGTCCTGGAGCAGGTCCCCCACGGGATGGGGCAGCTCCGCCTCCGGCACCGGCGCGTCCAGCACGGCCTCCGCCCCGTCCTCCAGCGCGGGCAGCCGGTAATGCGCGCCGCCCCGCCGCAGGTAGCCCTTCTCCACCCGAGCGCCCAGCGCGTTCTGCACACGCACGGTGCCCCCTTCGTCCCTCAGCACCAGCCGCGCGCGCGTGGGCAGCACGGCCACCTCGCCCCACTCGCGGTAGGTGCGCGGCGGCAGGAAGCCCCGCGTCACGGTGAGGCCATTCGTCCAGTCGAGGTCCACCAGCGACTCGTCCTGCTCGTCGGGCGGCAGCAGCGCGCTGGAGGCGGGGAACTTCACCTCTCCCGGAGACAGGTTCGCGTACCAGGCCGCCACGCCGAGCGTCACCGCGCGGGAGCGCTGCCCGTCCAGCCACGTGAGGCTGTAGCGCGCGGCGTGCACGGCGAAGCCGTCCACCAGCACCGACCAGGCGATGAGGGCCACGCACGTGATGAGCGACACCACCGGCACCGCCACCAGCACCGCCACCGGCCCCCTGCGCCGCGCCAGCACCAACCCGCCCGGGCCCACCGCCAGCGCGAAGGCGAAGATGAGCATGAGGAAGCGGCCCACCGGAGCGCGGGCGCTCTCCAGCAGGGGCAGCTCTCCCCCCTGGAGCGTGTTGCCCCGCTCCCAGCGAGGCGGCGGACCGATGGGACTCACCGGCCCCGAGGTGGCCTCCGCAAGCAGGGACGTCACGGCCTGCGCGCACTCGGCCGGCTGGCCACACCGCCGCACGTGACCGAAGCCGTAGAGCACCTCCGAGCGGGTGTCGCCCGCGGCGAGCAGCGGCAGGCGCTCGCCCAGGTCGCGCGGAGGGCGGGTGAGGACGAGCCGGCCCCCGGAGACGGCGTAGGCCTCCAGGATGGCCCACACGTCCGCGGGCACGGCGGCCACATCGGAGACGAGCACCACGGGGTAGCCCACGTAGGAGGCCAGCTCGCGAGGGGCCTCGCGTTCCTCGAGGAAGCGGGCGGCGAAGAGGGGCTCCTGGTTCTCCTCCGCCTCCTGGAGCCCGGTGCCGGCCTCGAAGTCATCCGTCGTGCCGAGCACCAGCACGGCTCCGTACTGCGCGTGGTCCAGGTACACGGGCTGGACGACCCGAGGCAGCCCGAGCACCTGCACCTCGACGTTGCCGGCGGGGAGCGTCGCGGGCACCGGCAGCCAGGCGACGACGCGCTGGCGCGGCCCCACCTCCACGAGACGCTCCGTGACGCGCGTGCCCGCGCCGTAGTGCCCCTGGAAGGACAGCCGGGCCTGGAGCGGCGCCGGGCCGCTGTTCTGGAGCACCACCTCCAGCGGTGTGTAGCCACGCGGAGGCTTCAGCAGTCCGGTGCGGATGGAGACGCGCAGGTCTCCCTCCTTCAAGACCTCGCTCTTCCCCGAGGACTCGCGATAGCCGGAGCGGGGCCGCTCGTCCGGCGCTCTCTCCGCGACGGCGGCGGCGGGAGAGGTGGCGAAGGCGCGCGGAGCCCCGAGCAGCAGGAGCAGCACCGCGGCCGCGAGCACACTACGCACGGGGCACCTCGGGCACGGCCTGGAGGAGGGCGCGCACCACGTCAGGGGCGGTGACCTTCTCCAGCGACGCCTCGTAGGCGAGCACCAGCCGGTGGTTGAGTGCGGCGGGCGCGGTGGCAACCACGTCATCGAAGCCCACGTTGGGACGGCCGCGCAGCAGCGCCAGGGCACGCCCGGAGGCGGCGAGCGCGAGCGCCGCGCGAGGGCTGGCGCCATAACGCACGAAGCGGCGCACGGCGTCGGGAGCGGAGGGCTGCCGCGGGTCGCTGGCCTCCACCAGCCGGCCGATGAAGTCGGCGACGGGGCCGGGCAGGTGAACGCGGTCCACCGCGGCGAACAGGCGTGACAGGCCGCCCGCGTCCAGCACGGGGGACAGCTCCGGAGGAGCGCCGCGCACGCGCGTGGTGAGCAGGGTGCGCAGCGTCTTCGCGCCCACGGGGGGGACCTGGATGCGGAAGAGGAAGCGGTCGAGCTGGGCCTCGGGGAGGGGGTAGGTGCCCTCCAGCTCGATGGGGTTCTGCGTGGCCAGCACGAAGAAGGGGTCCGGCAGCGGGCGCGTCTGCCCGAGCACCGTCACGCTGCGCTCCTGCATGGCCTCCAGCAGCGCGGACTGCGTCTTGGGGCTGGAGCGGTTGATTTCGTCCGCGAGCACGAGGCTGGCGAAGAGGGGGCCCTCGCGGAAGACGAAGTCGCGGCGGCCCTCGCCCTCCAGGACGTAGGTGCCGGTGATGTCGCCGGGGAGCAGGTCGGGAGTGAACTGGATGCGGCGGAAGGGCAGCGACAGCAGCTTCGCCAGTGACTTGCACAGCTCCGTCTTGCCCAGGCCGGGCAGGCCCTCGAGGAGCACGTGGCCGCGCGCGAGCACCGCCACCACCACCTGCTCGACGACGGCTTCCTGGTCGAGCAGCACGGTGTTCAGCCCGTCCTTGAGCCGTGCCGCCACCTCCGCCGCGCCCTGTGCTTCCACGGGACTGAGAAGCTCTGCTGCCACGTGTTTCTCCCCTTCCGGACGACTACTCGCCCCCGAAATACCGTTTCACCAGGTCGCGGTTGCGAGGCAGCAGCGGCGCCGCACCGGGCCCCGCCGTCGCATCCCCTCGTGCCTGGGTGCCCTGCGCATCCACCGGCCCCGCCGGCCCCGCGCGCCGCCGCGGGTTCGCGGCCTTGAGGCCCCACAACTCCTCGGCCTCGTCGCCGCCCTGGCCCGGAGGAAGAGGCTCGAACGCGAGCCGCTCCGGGTCCATCTCCGCCTCGTCACCGAACACGAGCGGCTGGCTCTCGCCCCCTCGCCCTGCTTCGGCACCCGAGCCCTGCCGGACGTTCCGGCTCGCATGGCCCTGGGAGCCCTGCTGGCCTTGCCCATCGCCCTGCTCGCCGTTGCCCGAACCGTTGCGCCCCTGGCCGGACCTGCCCTGTCCCGAGCGGTTGCCACCGTTGCGGCCCTCGCCCGAGCGCTGCTGCCGGGCCTGGGCCTTCTGCGGGTCGAAGCGGTTCTCCAGGGATTGACGCCGGCGCTCCAGCGACTCACGAAGGCTGGCGATTTGCTCCGGAGAACCCGAGGCCTGCGAACGAGCCCGCGCCTGGGCGGAGCCGGACTGTTGGCCCTGCTGACCTTGCTGCCCCTGGCCCTGTTGTCCCTGCTGTTGGCCTTGCTGACCTTGTTGTCCCTGCTGTCCCTGGGCCTGTTGCCCCTGCTGCCCCTGCTGCCCTTCGCCCTGCTGGGACGCACCGTTCTCGCCGCCCTGGCCCTGTTCGCCCGAGCCTTGCTCGGAGTCGCCGTCGCCCTCCTCCGCTGCGTTGGGGTCGCCCTCGCTCAGCGCCATCAGCGCGCGCTCCAGCTCCTCGCGTTCGCGGGAGGCGGCCTCGGCGCCACCGGCGGCGCCCAGTGCGTCCTCCAGTTCGCGCGCGGCCTCGGCAGCGCGGGACAGCTCGGCGGCGGCCTCGGCGGCCTTCTCGGCGAGCCGCTTCTCCATCGCATCGGCGGCCTCCCAGTCCCCGGAGTCGAAGCGTCCCTCGGCGACCTCCTCGGCCAGCCGGCGCAGCTCGTCCTCGACGGACTCCTCCAGCACCTCCTCCTTCGCGAGCGCCTCGGCCTGGGCCTGCACGGTGGCCACCTTCGCGGCGGCGGCGGCATTCGAGGGGCGGACGCGCGGGGCCGGCAGCGGCAGGAGGAAGCCGGCCACCAGGAAGAGCAGCGCCCCGAGCAGCGCTCCCACGGGGCGGCGCCACTTCACCTCGGGAGGCTTCACCGCGCGGGCGAGCTGGTTGACGGTGAGCTCCCACTCACCGACGGGGCGCTCCAGTCGCGTGAGCAACAGGCCCCCGGCATTGGCCGAGCGGTCCGCGAGCACCGCGGCCTGCTCCAGCGACACGCCCTTGGAACGGGCGCGCCAGAACCACCAGCCGAGGCCGGCGGCCAGCAGCGGGGGCAGGGCCCATACCACGGCGCCGCGCAGGAGCAGGCGCGCGAGCACACAGGCGGTGGCGGTGGCCCACACCGGGGCGATGCCGGCCTCGGCCCAGGCCACGGCATTGAGACGCCGCTGCACGCGCCGGACGGGCGCGAGCACCAGGGCCTGGAAGCGGCGTTCTTCGCTGGCAGCCATGTAGGGGGGACAGTGTCGGATACTCCGCCCACGCCTACAAGCGACGCCCGGCGGATGCGTCGCGGACCCACCGCGAACGGTCGAAGCCGGGGCCTGAAGCTACGATTCCGGACGATGACCTCCAACGCTCGCCCCCTCCCATGACTGAAGCCGCGTGGGACTAGAGAGCGGCCCTGGTCGCCGAGATGCGCAACCTCGTGGCCGAGGATGGGAAAACCTCGAGGAGTGGCCTACCGGCAGCGGGTGAGCATTGGATGCCCGCCCTGAGAGGAGCAAACCCTCACGGGCCTTCCGGGTGGGGCTGCGCTGGCGCCGGTGGCACCGGCTCCGGGGCGGCGGGTGACGCCGAAGGGTCCTCATCAGCCGGAGGCGGGGCCTTCGCGACCACATCTCCCTGCGACGTCACCGCATACACCTCCCACCAATCGAGGACACGTCCGCTTGGGCCGCCGCAGCGGTGAAAGCGCTGGTCCACGATCACGAAGTACAAGCCCGGCGTCGGGCCTGCAAAGACGGCAACATCTAGCCCCTGCTCCGGGCTGGAGCAACCCGCGAACAGGTTCGGAAACGGGTTGGTTCTCACCACCTCGCGAATCGCGCCCGCTGCGGCGAGCGCGGCACCGGCCTCCATGGGCTCGACAACGGTTCTGGCCGAATGCTCGTCCGGCCACGTCACCTCGCCCTTCCAGGCCGCGGCAGGTGCAGCACATCCATGCAGTACCGCGATAGCCCCTGCCAGCGTCAATGCCTTGATCATTTCCCACACCTAATCACCGAGTAACTGCCCCCCGGCGCTACATTGGGGCGCCATGTTCCGGAAAGGCGGGCGCGGACTGCGTGGAGCACAGACGCCCAGCGGGACCCAGCAAGCCCAGGCTTCGCTCCACTGCTGGACCTCTCCCGTTGGAAAGTAGCGCAGGAAGAGGCGCGTCCCATCCTGACGCTCCGCCACCAGCGCCGATGCCATCTCGATGGCAGACCTCTTGAAGACTGCTGGAGCGGGGTTGCCAGGTATCAGGCGCACTTCCGCCATGGCCACGAAGGGTTTGATCGCGTCTGTAGGCCACACGCTGAGGACCTGCGACGAGGAAGCCGCGGCACACGGATGATTGTGGACGTAGCCTACAACCCACACCTGCGAAGACGGGAAGTCATCATCCTTCACCGCGAAGAGCGGCTTGCGGGCCTCGTGGCTACCCCGGACGGGCTCCGCCACCCGCCAGAACAGGGAGTCACGGCTGCCCGCCACGTGCACAGTCGAGCAGTACTCCGTGGACAACCCCACGATGGGGCGCCGCGTCCCCGGGTCACACGCCTTCGCCCCGGGAAGCTTCAGCAGCGCCTCCGCCACATCCCGCAGGATGCCTATGGGGATGGAAGCATCCCCTGCGGGCATCTCCACGGCGGGCACTTCCGTCCACGGCCCTAGCGCAATCTCCGCGTCGGGAGCGGTGATAGAGGGTGGAGTGGAAGCCAGCGCATCCGCCCAGAAGGAGGAAGAGCGGGGCGCCTGGCTTGAGTCCAGTGGATGCTCGCGGACTCGTACCCGACGCGCTGTGGACGTGAGATGCGGTCGGCCGGCCCTTCCCATGTTGGTGACGTCAAGACCCCCAAATGCCCCTGCCTCCGAGCGGTAGGCCCAATGCAGGGATGGGGTAGTCTCCTGACGCTTGCTTGCGCGAAGGAATGCTGCGTGCCGCGACATGCGCGAAAGACGCTGACGAGCCTGCTGCTGGGACTCGGAATGCTGGGCTCCTTGCAGCTACCGACAGCCCATGCGGAGCCTCCCCTGACGAAGGCCCCCGGGTGCATCAAGCGTGGATGGCCTGCGACCGTCACATGCGGAGGCACGGCGTGCTTCGTTTCGAGCTGTGGCGAAGGAAAGTGTCCCTACTGCTTCATTGAGGGCATGGAGAACCTCGTCTTCACGGGATGGGCGGTCTACACGTGCATGAGCGGCGACGCCGTGACGGGGAAGGCGCTGCTGTTCAACACGCTGCCCATCAACGCTCGCCTGGGGCCCATCTGTGGCTGAGGATTCGTGGGAGCAGGAGGCGACCCTGGTGGTCGAGGCGCTCAACCTCCTGACCGTACTGGCCGCACCTCGGCTCTACGAGCGGTGGTGCACCCAAGCCCCGGCGGAGGAATTGCGTACAGTGCTCCAGTCTCGCATGGCGGCGCTCTCGGTTTTCTGTGCGAAGGCGTGGGGGAGCCCGGATGCGGAGCGCTTCCGGTCAGCAGCCCCCAGGGTGCAGACTCTCGCTGAGTCCCTGGCAGCCGCTCCTTCCGGTAACCTCATGGATCCCGGATGGAGCGCCCAGGCCCGCGAGTGCTTGGACGCGCTGGGAGTCCCGGTGCCTCCAGGAGGATGGGAAGCCTTCGAGGGGCTGCGTGCCGGCAGTGAGTGAAAGGCGAACCGCCCTTCTTCATGTGCGGGCCCCCTGGGCCGGGGGCCACCAAGAAGCCCACTCCCACTGCCCTGAACTGAACGCGGCTCCACGGTGGCGGTTTGCCCTCCCGCCCGCCCCGCTGTCGGAATGCCGCCCCACGGAGAGCAGGCAGGACCCCGGGGGGCGCCATGACGACGAAGACGGTGAAGCCGAACGAGGTGCGACAGCCGCGCAAGGACTTCTTCGAATCGGTCTGCAAGGCACGCGGCAACGAAGTCCTCCAGCGCCGTCCCCGGGCCCGCTCGGCGCCGGAGCTGTTCGGCCCCGCGGAGCAGCTCCAGGCCCCCTCCAACCTCACGGCCTTCGTCCCCGCAGAGCCCTGGCCGCAGCCCTCCTGGCGCGCCGGCATGGGCGCCATTCCCTACGACGGCGGCACCACCTTCCGCGTCTGGGCCCCCAACGCCCAGCGTGTCCAGGTCGTCGGCGAGTTCAGCCACTGGCACGCCGTGGAGCTCGCCCGCGAACCGTCCGGCAACTTCTCCCGTGACGTCCCCGGCGCCCGTAACGGCCAGCAGTACCAGTTCATCATCCAGGGCAAGTACGGCGACTGGCGCTGGCGCAACGACCCGCGCGCCGCGGACGTCACCAGCTCCACCGGCAACAGCGTCATCGTCGACCACCGGGACTTCCTCTGGCGCTACGACCACCACTTCCGCATGCCGCCCTTCAACGAGGTGGTGCTGTACGAGCTGCACATCGGCACCTTCCACGACGCGCCGGGCTGGGGCCCGGGCCACTGGCTGAGCGCCATCGACAAGCTCGATGACCTGCGCGACCTGGGCGTCAACCTGGTGGAGCTGATGCCCTCCTCCGAGTTCGCCGGGGACTTCTCCTGGGGCTACAACCCCACCTACCCCTTCGCGCCCGAGAGCTCCTACGGCACGCCGAACGACCTCAAGCGCTTCGTGGACGAGGCCCACCGCAGAGGCATCGGCGTCATCCTCGACGTCGTCTACAACCACCTGGGCCCCAGCGACCTGCCCCACTGGGACTTCGACGGAGAGACCTTCGGCAAGGGCGGCGTCTACTTCTACCCGGACGCCCGCGCGAGCACGCCATGGGGCGACACGCGCCCCGACTACGGCCGCCACGAGGTGCGCGACTACCTGCGCGACAACGCACTCATGTGGCTGCGCGAGTACCACATGGACGGCCTGCGCCTGGACGCCACGAAGGAAATCCGCACGGCCAACGGCGTGGACAACCCCGCCGGCTGGGAACTGCTCCGCTCCATCACCGAGGCGGTGAAGCGCGAGTTCCCCTGGAAGCTCATCATCGCCGAGGACATGGGCGGAGACCCCGCCCTCACCCACCCGCACGGCGCCGGACTCGACTCGCAGTGGGACCCGTCCTTCGTCCACCCCGTGCGCGCCGCGCTCACCACGCCCTTCGACGAGTCACGAGACCTGAACGCCATCCGGGACGCGCTGTACGCCCGCTACAACGGCCAGGCCACCCAGCGCGTCATCTACACCGAGAGCCATGACGAGGTGGCCAACGGCCGCAGCCGCATCCCCTCGGAGGTGGCGCCGCACGACACCGGCGGCCGGCTCGCCAAGAAGAAGTCCCTGCTGGGCGCGGCGCTCACGCTCACCGCGCCCGGCATCCCCATGCTCTTCATGGGACAGGAGTTCATGCAGGACGGCCACTTCGACGACGGCCGCCCGCTCGACTGGAACCGGGCGGGCTGGTTCAGCGGCATCCGTCAGGCGTACCGGGACCTCATCCGCCTGCGCCGCAACTGGTTCGACACCAGCGCGGGCCTCCGGGGCGAGCACGTCCACGTCTTCCACCTCAACCACGCCGACAAGGTGCTGGCCTTCCACCGCTGGCAGCACGGCGGCCCCGGGGACGACGTGGTCGTGGTGGTGAACCTCGGCCACCGCGCCTTCTCCTGGTACGAGCTGGGCCTGCCCTCGGACGGCCTCTGGCGGGTGCGCTTCAACAGCGACTGGCAGGGCTACGCGCCGGACTTCGGCAACACGCCCACGCATGACGTCTGGGCCTCGTGGGGCGGGCGCGACGGAATGCCCGCGCGTGGTGGCCTGGCCCTGGGAAGCTACAGCGCGGTCATCCTCTCCAAGGACCGGTGGTAGAACGAACCCATGATGAAGACGCTCCGCATCGGCCTTCCCGTGCTGCTCCTGTCCCTGGGCCTCGTCATGCACGCCCAGGCCTCCGAGCCCGCGAGCCCCAAGCCCAAGAAGGCTCCCAAGCCCGCCACGTCGCTGCCCGCGCCGGACTACCTCCCGGCCGAGGCCCGGGCGGCGCTGCGCAAGAAGATGGCCCGCCACGGGCAGGCGATGACGGACCTGATGCTCGGCGTGACGCTGCTCCAGTACGACGTGGCCAGCGCGGCGGCCGGCCGCATCGTCAACGAGCCCCGGCTCTCCCGCCCCGTGCCCGACGGCGCGGACGAGCTGAACACGCTGCTGCCCGAGCGCTTCTTCACATACCAGGACGAGGCGCGCTCCCGCGCCCAGGCCGTGCAGACGGCGGCCCAGAAGCGAGACGACGCGGCGCTCGCGGAGTCCTTCGGCCGCCTGACGGAGACGTGCGTCGGCTGCCACTCCGCCTACCTCAGCCACCGCAAGTAACTACCTTCGAGCGCGTGCTCCTCGCCCGTCCTCCAGACCTCGCGCCGCGCGCACCGTGGCCGGACATGCCGCTGGTGGTCTGGCCCGCCGCGCTCGCCATGTGGGGCCCGGGCGACCAGTCCACGAAGCACGCCCACCACGCCATGCACCTGGTGCTCTGCCGCCGGGGCACCCTCGCCGTCCGGGCCCAGGGCATGAAGGCCACCGAGCACGCGGCGGCCGCCCTGGTGGGCCCGGACGTCCCCCACGCCCTTGATGCGCGAGGCCGCGAGGTCCTCCTCCTCTTCATCGAGCCGGAGAGCCACGACGGCGCCCGCCTCCAGGCCTCCCTGGAAGGCCCCGTCCGCCTCTTCGACGAGCCCCAGCGCGACGCCCTGCTCGCCTCCCTGCCAGACACCGGCCCCATTCCCCACGACGCCGTGGGCCCGTGGATGGAGGCCACGCTGGAGTCCCTCTCCGGCACGCCCGAGCCGCCCCGGCGCGTCCACCCGCGCGTACGCAAGCTCCTGCGCCACCTGCGCTCGGAGCCCGCCCCGGAGGACACCTCGCTCGAAGCGCTGTCCCAGGTGGCCGGCCTGTCCCCCGGACGCCTGATGCACGCCTTCACCGAGTCCCTCGGTGTCCCGCTGCGGCCCTACCTCCTCTGGCTCCGGCTCCAGCGCGCGGCGGGGGCCATCGCCGCGGGCCGCACCCTGGGAGAGGCGGCGCACGCGGCGGGCTTCTCGGACGCGGCGCACCTCACGCGCACCTTCCGCCGCATGTTCGGCACCACGCCCTCGTCGCTCCAACGCCGTAGCCAGTTCGTTCAAGCGAAGGCCCGGCCCGGCGCCGCATCTTGAAGGCAACACGGCGGGCACCCCGCCCCGCCCCCGCCCTCAAGGAGCGCCGTCATGTCCTTCGCCCTCGTCCTGCTCACCCTCTTCGCGCTGCTGCACCTGCCGCCGCTGCGCCGTCTCCCCGCGCTCGCCACGTCCGTGGACCGCGCCGCAGTGGCCGCCGGCCTCTTCTTCATCGGCGCCGGCCTCATGCACTTCTTCATGCCCGCGCGCTACGACGCGATGATTCCCCCGCAGCTGCCGTCTCCGCGCTTCTGGGTCCTCCTCTCCGGCGTGTTCGAGGTCGCGGGCGGGCTGGGGATGCTGCTCCGGCGCACCCGGCGGCCCGCCGCGTGGGGGCTCATCGCCCTGCTCCTGGCCATCCTCCCGGCCAACATCCACGAGGCAGCCTCCAACTCCGCCTCGCACGTGCTGCCCTTCCCGGACTGGTACTTCTGGCTGCGCATCCCCTTCCAGCTCGTCTACGTCGCCTGGGTGGCGTGGGCCGGTGGACTCTGGCGCGTCATGGGCCGTGCGAGGCAGGAGGCCCACGGTTAGTCTCGCCGTCCCATGCACTTCCGCCATCTCGGTCGCAGTGGTCTGGTCGTCAGCGAAATCTCCTACGGTAACTGGATTACCCACGGCTCGCAGGTCGAGGAGGAGGCCGCGCTCGCCTGCGTGCGCGCGGCGCTGGACGTGGGCATCACCACCTTCGACACCGCGGACGTCTACGCGGGCACGAAGGCCGAGGAGGTGCTCGGGCGCGCGCTGAAGGGCCAGCGCCGCGCCGGCTACGAGCTGTTCACCAAGGTGTACTGGCCCACCGGCCCGGGGAAGAACGACCGGGGCCTGTCCCGCAAGCACATCCTGGAGTCCATCGACGGCTCGCTGCGCAGGCTCCAGACGGACTACGTGGACCTGTACCAGGCCCACCGCTTCGACTTCGAGACGCCGCTGGAGGAGACGATGCTGGCCTTCGCCGACCTCGTCCGCCAGGGCAAGGCGCTCTACATCGGCGTCTCCGAGTGGACGGCGGAGCAGATTCGCCAGGGCGCCGCGCTGGCCCGCGAGCTGCGCGTGCCCTTCATCTCCAACCAGCCGCAGTACTCCATGCTGTGGCGGGTCATCGAGTCCAAGGTCATCCCCGCCTCGGACACCGAGGGCCTCGGGCAGATTGTCTGGTCTCCCCTCGCCCAGGGCGTGCTCACCGGCAAGTACCTCCCCGGCAAGCCGCCGCCCGCGGGAAGCCGCGCCACGGACCCCATGGGCTCGCGCTTCATGACGCGCCTTCTGGCGGACGAGGTGCTCACCCGCGTGCAGCAGCTCCAGCCGCTGGCGAAGGAGGCGGGCCTGAGCATGGCCCAGCTCGCCATCGCCTGGGTGCTCCAGAACAAGAGCGTCTCCTCCGCCATCATCGGCGCCACCCGGCCGGAGCAGGTGCACGACAACGTCAAGGCCGCGGGCGTGAAGCTCGAGGCGGAGCTGCTGCGCCGCATCGACGCGGTGCTCGGCCCCGTCGTCCAGAGTGACGCGGCCCTCACCGAGAGCCCCAGCAAGCGCCCCTGAGCCCACCCGCCATGCCTCCGGCATCCAGGATGCATTGGCCTGCCCTCGGGGATGAGCCCCCCGCCTCGGTCACCTCCCGGCCGCGCATCCACTGCGCGCCGGGCCCGTCCCCGCGCACCCGTTGCGGGGCCTGCTCACGCCGCTTCCAGCGTCACCATGTTTGGCATGGGAGATGGATGCCCCAGGTGTGGAGGAGCACCTGATGCGACGAATCCTGGTGGCGGTGGACGAGACCGAGGCCTCGCGCGACGCGGCGCGAATGGCGGTCGAGTATGCGGAGCGCCTGGGCGCCCGCCTGACCTTCGTCCACGTGCTGCCTCCCGACAGCTCGCTGGAAGTCCCCGAGTTCGCCGACTTCGAGCGCGCCTGCGAGGCCCGCGCGGCCCAGCTCCTGGAAGAAGCCTGCCAGCTCACCGGCATCCCCCACCCCCAGGCCGACCTGCAGGTGCGACACGGAGACCCGGTGGAGGTCCTCTGCGCCGCCGCCCTGGCCGAGGACGTGGACCTGGTGATGACGGGCACCCGGGAGCGCGGCCCCCTGGCCCGCGCGCTGCTCGGCAGCGTCGCGATGCGGCTGGTGAGCCAGTGCAGCAAGCCGGTGCTGGTGGTGCCACACAGGCACGCACCCGCCGGAAACCACGAATCGGTGAAGCCGCGGGACACCGCGGAGCCCGCCGTCCGCTGACGCCTGTCTCCAAGCGGGCGGAGCAGTTCCCAAACAGCCGTTCCATTTGACTTTCCGGGCCAGGGGAACAAGAGATGGGCGCGCAAGTTGGTAATCGGGTTACGTGTGACCCGTAACCCACCTTTACCCAGGCTTCCCTTCATGACGCCCATCCTCCTCCTCTCCCAGACGAGCCAACCCGAGCTTGGCTGGCTCAGCAGCAAGCTGCTCGGCGTGACGCTCACCTCCGCCGAGTGGGTGCTCTGGATTCTCGTCATCCTCTCGGTGCTCTCCATCGCCATCATGCTGGAGCGCACGGTGTACTTCGCCCGCAACCGGCTGCCGGACTCGGAAGGCCTGGCGGTGCGCCTGGCCCGGGGTGACTTCGAGGCGGCCCGCAAGGCGGTGGAAGGCAGGAGCGGCATGGAGGCCGCCGTCGTCCGCGAGGCGCTGGCGTCCACCGCGCAGGGCGCGGACACCGTGGAGCAGGTGATTGCCTCCACCATGTCCCGCGAGCGTCCCCAGTACGAGCGCTTCCTGTCCTTCCTGGGCACGCTGGGCAACAACGCGCCGTTCATCGGTCTGTTCGGCACGGTGCTCGGCATCATCAAGGCCTTCCACGACCTGGGCGCCGCCAACGTGAAGGGCGCGGCGATTCAGCAGACCGTCATGGCCGGCATCTCCGAGGCGCTCGTCGCCACGGCGGTGGGTCTGGCCGTCGCGATTCCGGCGGTGGTGGCCTTCAACATCTTCAACCGCCAGCTCAAGACGCTCACCAGCCGCGCCAACGCCCTGGGCTACGCCCTGGTGGGCAGCATGCGCGCCGAGCGCCCGGCTTCCGAGACGGCCGCCCGCGCCGCGGAGGGCCGCTAGGTCATGGCGGGAGGCGCCCAGCAGGACAACGAGGAAGAAATCACCGGCATCAACGTCACGCCGCTGGTGGACATCGTGCTGGTGCTGCTCATCATCTTCATGGTGACGGCCAACTTCATCGTCCGCGAGACGGTGGAGGTGGACCTGCCCCGCGCCGCCAACGGCGGTGAGACGGTGCAGGGCCTGGTCAACGTGGTGCTGGACAAGAACGGCAAGCTCTTCTTCGACGGCACCGAGATGAGCGAGGCGGACCTGATTGCCAGGGTCGCGGAGATGGTGGCCAAGGACAAGGACACCCGCGCCATCATCAGCGCCGACCAGTCGCTGCCCTACGGCCGCGTCATGCGCCTCATCGACGTGGTGAAGGGGCAGGGCATCGCCAAGTTCGCCCTCAACATCGAGAAGGACGTGGCCCCCGCGGCCGCGCCCGCCGCGCCCTGAAGCGAGGCGTCAGCACATGAGCCAGGCGGTCCTCGACAGCTCGTCATTGCCTCCCCACCGCAGAGAGCGCTCCCTGGTCGTGGTGGGCGTCTTCCTGCTCGTGTCGCTGGTGATTCACGGCGGAGGCTTCTGGATGCTCGGCCGCATGGCCGACCGGCCCCGTCCCGTGGCGCAGCGCCCGGTGGAGCTGGTCATGGTGGAGGTCCAGAAGCCGCCTCCGCCGCCCCCGCCCGAGGAGAAGAAGGAGGAGCCCAAGCCACCTCCGCCCAAGCCGAAGCCGGTGAAGCCTCCGCCCATCAAGGTCGCCGAGGCCCCCAAGCCCCAGCCGCCTCCGCCCGAGCAGGCCCCGCCTCCGCCCAACGAGCCGCCCCCGCCGGAGCCGCAGGCCAAACCGCCGCCGCTCGTGGTGGGCATGACGATGTCGTCCACCACCAGCGCCGGCACCTTCGCCGCGCCCGTGGGCAACACGTCCTACGGCAAGGTGGACCGCACCGCGAAGGACCCCAAGGAGGTGAAGGGGTACTCGGCGCCGAAGTACACGCCCATCTACCAGGTGGACTCCGAGCCCACCGTGGCCTCCGAGGTGAAGATTCCGTACCCGGAGGAGGCGCGCCGCGCCGGCATCGAGGGCACGGTGACGCTCTCCATCACCATCGACCACGAGGGCAAGGTGGTCTCCGTCAAGGTGCTCAACGGGCCGGGCTACGGCCTCAACGAGGCGGCGCGCGACGCCATCAAACGCTTCCGCTTCAAGCCCGCAATCAAGGGTGGCGAGCCCGTCTCCACGGAGATGAAGTACTCGTACACCTTCCTCCTGGACTGAGCGGGCCGCCCGCCACGCTCACTGCGGCTTCAGCGCCCGGCGCATGATGTCGCGCAGGGCCCGCAGGTCCTCGTCGGCCAGGCCGGCGATGGCCTCCGGGGGCTCCGCCATGCGCTCCAGCAGCCGCTCGCGCAGCGCCGCGCCCGCGTCCGTCAGCACCAGCATCTTCACCCGCCGGTCCTGCTCGGAGCTGCGCCGCGCCACCAGCCCCCGCGCCTCCATCCGGTCCACCAGGCCCGTCACGTTGGACGCGTCGCACGACAGGTAGCCCGCCAGGGTGCTCATCGCCAGCGGAGCCTCCCCGAGCTGCCTCAACACGTGCGCCTGTACCGGCGACAGCTCGAACTCCGCCGCCAGCGCGGGGAAGTTGCGCATGTGCGCGTGCATCAGCTCGAAGAGGAGCGCCCACGCCTGCCTGGGCAGGTCCCTCGCCTCCGGCTCCGTGGCCGCGTCGCCCCGTCGTCGCGGGTCCGTCGACTTCGTCTTTCGCTCCAGGTGCTCGCCGCTCATACCCCTACTGTAATTCCTCCGGAGGACCTAAACAATTGACTTCATCAACCTTTGATGACTAATACATTCCGGAGCTTCCAATTTCGCACGACATGGCCTATGTGCCTCCGGGGCCGGGAGGACGGCGGCGGGTGGATGAGCAACGTGTGGTGGATGAGTCCTATTAGCCCCGGCATGACGCGCGGCGCCTTTTTCGTGTCGTTTCCCGAGCCTCGGGGTGAGTAGCCCGGGCCCTCGGAGTGCAGAGACAACCCGTAGCAAGTCCATCTTGGACGTCGTGGGCCCGCGCCGGCGCGGGCCCTTGAGGAGGTAGAGGCGGTATGAGCTCACTTCTGGCGCTGACCCTGGCGGCCACCCTGGCCGCGGCACCGCCGCCCGTACTGACCCTGGAGGACGCGCTCTCCCGGGCCCGCAAGGAGAACCTGGACCTTCAGGCCGCGCAGGCCCGCCTGAGGCAGGCGGACACGGCCTCGCGCAAGGCGTGGGCGGGGTACCTGCCCACCATCACCGCCAGCGGCGCCATCATCCGCAACTCGAACTCGGCCGTCATTCCGCCCGGCACCCTCGCCCCGGTGTCCATCACCATCCAGCCGCTGGTGCAGCGGCAGGCGCAAATCGAGGCGCGCCAGGCCATCATCGCCCCGCAGCTCTGGGCCGCCATCCAGGCCGCCTACTCCTCGGAGCGCGTGGCGGAGCTGAACGTGGAGCAGGCGCGGCGCGAAATCCTCTTCGGCGTGGCGCAGGCGTACTACGGCGCGGCCGCGCAGGCCCAGGCCGTCACCGTCCAGGAGCGGCTGGTGGAGCTGAACCGGGCCCGCGAGAAGGACACCCGGGCGCGCTTCGATGCGGGCACGGTGACGCGCGTGGCGCTGCTGCGCGCCGAGCAGGACCTGTCCCGCGCGGAGCAGGACCTCATCCGCGCGCAGAACGCGGCGGCCTCCGCCAAGCTGGTGCTCGCCACCCTGCTGGCGCTCGAGGACGCGAACTTCGAGCTGGCCCCGCCCCCCGAGCCGGAGGTCTCCCCGAAGACGGATACGGAGCTGCTCCTGCAGCGCTCGCTCGAGCAGCGGGCGGACGTGGCCGCCGCGCGTGAGACGGTGGAGCTGGCGCGCATCAACAAGCGCGGGGTGTGGTTCAGCTATCTGCCCACGCTGGGTGTCTCCGCCGCCTGGCGCATCGCCAACGCGGCCGGCTTCACCGGGCAGAACGACACCTGGGCCGTCACCTTCGCGGCGAGCTGGACCCTCTGGGACGGCGGCCTGCGCGAGGCCAACCTGACCGAGGCCTCCGCCCGCATCGCGGAGAGCGTGGCCAGCGCCCGCAAGGCCGAGCTGGTGGCGCGTGAGGAAGTGAAGCGCGCGCAGCTCGACCTGCAGAGCGCCCTGGCCAACCGCCTCAAGGCGGAGCAGACGGTGGAGCTGGCGCGCGAGTCCCAGCGCCTCACCGACGTCTCCTTCAAGGCCGGCGTGGCCACCTACCTGGAGGTCGCCGACGCCAACACCGCGCTCACCAGCGCGGAGATTGGCTTCGTGAGCGAGCGCCTCCAGGCCGCCGTGGCCGCGCTGCGCCTGCTGCGCGCCGTGGGCTCCTTCGAGGCCCGCCCGCTGGACTCGGACCTGAAGGACGAGAGCGTGGTGCCGCCGCACCTCCAGCCGCTGCCGGGCCAGCCGGCCTCGCAGCAGGAAGCGCCGTTCCAGCCGGCGCCCCCGGCGCAGCAGTCCCCGGCTCCGGAGCAGCCGGCGCCGGCGCCCCAGCAGTAGCCGGTGGCTTCACGGACCCGGCGCCTGTCTTCCCAGGCGCCGGGCCGCCCGCCCGGGAGCGCGGGTGGCGAGCGGC
Source organism: Myxococcus sp. RHSTA-1-4 (assembly GCF_020037125.1). Taxonomy (GTDB): domain Bacteria; phylum Myxococcota; class Myxococcia; order Myxococcales; family Myxococcaceae; genus Myxococcus. Next base: position 334,628 of record NZ_JAIQDG010000003.1, on the reverse strand, counting down.
GCTTGTGAGCCCCCACCACCAGCCCCACCCTCGAAAGAGAGAGAGGAGCACGTCATGGCGGACGGAAAGTGGGGCAACTGCAAGGGCTGCAAGTACTTCGGCAGCCAGAATCCCCAGCCGAGCGGCGACGAGAAGAGCCGGTGCAGGCAGCCGGAGCTGAGCAAGTACGAGCTCCAGGTCTCCGGCGACAGCGGCTGTAACGCCTGGGAGACGCGCACCGGCGTCTCGGGCACGGTGAGCCCCTACCAGGAGCCCGCCCCCTCCGTGCACTGAGCGGGGGCGCCATCACCGAAGAGCCCTTCAGCCCCCCGCGGCCTCGCGGGCGAGCGGCACCGGAGCCGCGTCCGCGCCCATGCGGTAGTAGATGCGCTCCATGAGCCTGCGCTGGTGGACGAGCGGCTTGTCGAAGCGGTCCAGGCGCATGCCCTTGTGGCTGTAGGGCGTGTCCGCGACGGTGGGGATGAAGCGCGAGTCGTCACGCACCTCCCACCACGTCAGCGCGGCGGCGGCCCGGGCCGCCACGGAGAGCAGCGGACGCATCGCCGGCACGGTGCACTTGAGGAACGAGAAGGAGTGCAGCCGCGTGGTCCGCGCCGTCTCCGGCACGAAGAAGATGTTGGCCTGGGTGATGAAGGGGCGCAGCTCGCCGGTGGGGGCCGCCCAGCTCACCGTGTACTGGCCGCGCACCGGGTCGAAGCGCATCACCCAGTTGTTGTGGAAGATGTCGCCATTGCGCACGCCCAGCACCTTCATGAGGGCCGCGGGCCGCTGGGGCGCGCGGTAGCTCACCTCCGTGCGGTCCTCCAGGTTGCGCGCCTCGAACTCCACCACGTGCGCGTGCGGGTCGTCCCAGCCCAGGCGGGTGTGGACGTAGGGCGTGTGCTCGTCCTCGCTGAAGTTGTCGAGCGCCACGTGCAGCGGCGCCTCGAACAGCGTGGAGAAGGCCCCGCCGAAGACATACCCGTCGCCTCCCATGTCGGGGAAGGCGGACAGCGGCGTGTCGCGCTCGGCCAGCCAGAGGTAGCCATAGCGCTCCACCACCTGGAAGCTGCGCGTGTCGCAGTGGCGCAGCTCCGGCTGGGCGGGGTTGGCGCCGCGCCCCTCCGAGTCGAAGCGCCAGCCGTGGTACGGGCACTCGAGCCGCCCGTCCGGGCGCACCCGGCCCTTGGACAGCGGCGCGAAGCGGTGGGGGCAGGCGTCCAGGAGCGCCGCGGGCCGGTCCGCGGCATCCCGGAAGAGGACATAGGCGCGTCCGGCCACCTCCACGCGCACCGGCTGCTTGCCGAGCGAGCGGGAGGGGAGCACCGGATGGAAGTGACGGATGACGTCGGGCGTAGGCTCCATGACACACCGAGTATAGCGGCGCTCCACCGGGGCCCCACCAGTGGGGTCGCCGTCACGACGGGTGAACCCCGCCGCCCTGGGCTAGGATGGCCGCTTCCGTGGACGCGCCCCCTTCGCCCCTCCGCCGCTTCCGGCTGCCCGCCGTGCTCCTGGCCGTGACGGCCCTGCTGGCCACCGCCGGGGTGCTGCACGTGCGGGGGATGCTGCCCGCGACGGTGCCGTCCGCCTCGGAGCCCTTCCACTACCACGGCTACGCGAAGGTGCTGCGGCACGTGCGCTCCGGCGGCGACGTGGACTTCGCCTCCGTGGGCCGCGAGCGCCAGGAACTGGATGCCTTCGTGCAGTCCCTGGCGTCCTTCTCCCCGCACAACAGGCCGGACGTCTTCCCCACCCCGGAGGACGCGCTCGCCTACTGGCTCAACGCCTACAACGCGCTCGTCCTCCAGCAGGTGGTGGACGGCTATCCCTACCTGGAGTCCGTCCAGCAGCCCTGGCTGGGGCGCTTCTTCTGGGGCCGCGCGTGGCCGGTGGGAGGCGAGCGGCTGACGCTGTGGGCGCTGCGGCACCGCGTGCTGCGCACCGAGTTCGCGGACCCGCGCATCCACTTCGCCCTCTTCCAGGCCGCGCGCGGAGGGCCCCGGCTGGACGGCGCCCACTACCAGCCGGAGTTCCTGGACGCCCAGCTCAACGAGGCCGGCCGCCGCTTCGTGGGGGACCAGCGCCACGTGGAGGTGGACGGGAGCACCGTCCACCTGTCCCGCCTGTTCGACACCTACCGCGACGACTTCCTCGCGGCGCTGCCGGAGGGGCGCGGCGGCAACGTGCTCCAGTTCGTCTGGGCCTTCCTGCCGGACACCTGCGAGGAGCGGCCCGGCTGCGCCACGCGGAGTGATTTGGACCGCGCCTGCGGCCCCAGGCTGGACCGCTGCCGCGTCGTCTACACGGAGGAGGACTGGACGCTCCCGGACGCCGCCGCCCGGGAGCCCCGTCCCTGAAGTCCCGCGCCCGCCGTCACGCCGGAAGCCGCCCCTGGCGCCGCACCTGGGTCACCACCGAGTAGCCGCTGCGCTGGAGCAGCCACTTCTCCACCCCCACCACCGGCAGCACCACCGCGCCCACCAGCACGGACAGGCCGATGGCCCGCACGCCCAGCGGCGCGGTGTCGAACACCCGCTGCATGAAGGGCACGTACATGAAGGCCGCCTGCAAGGCCACCAGCGCGCCCACGCCCACGAAGACGGTGCGGTTGCTGAAGAGCCCCACCTTCCACAGCGAGCCGGTGAGGGTGCGGCACATCAGCATGTAGAAAATCTGGAAGCTGATGACGGTGTTGACGGCCATCGTCTGGGCCTCGGCCAGCGCCACCTCGTGGCCCACGCGCGGCAGCTCGAGCCGGTACTCGTGGAGGAACAGGCCGATGGCGCCCGCCGCCATCAGCACCGCCACCAGGGCGGTGCGCATCACCACGAAGCGGTTGAGCACCGGCGCGTCCGGGGCCCGGGGCGCCCTGCGCATGATGTCCGCCTCGCGCGCCTCGAAGGCCAGTGGCAGCGCCAGCGACACCGTGGCCACCAGGTTTATCCAGAGCAGCTGCGTGGGCAGCATGGCCATCAGCGGCACCAGGTCCCCGTTGATGTCCTGGATGGGGAAGAAGGCCACGCCGAACATGAGGATGAGCGCCAGGCCCAGGTTGGTGGGCAGCACGAAGGCCAGCGACTTGATGAGGTTGTCGTAGACGCGCCGCCCCTCCTCCACCGCCGCGGCGATGGAGGCGAAGTTGTCGTCCGCCAGCACGATGTCCGCCGCCTCCTTGGACACCGCCGTGCCGGTAATGCCCATGGCCACGCCGATGTTGGCCTGCTTGAGCGCGGGCGCGTCGTTCACCCCGTCGCCCGTCATGGCCACCACGTGCTGGCGCGACTGCAGCGCCCGCACCAGCCGCAGCTTGTGCTCGGGCGCCACGCGCGCGAAGACGTTCGTGGTGCCGGCCACCTCCGTCAGCCGCGCGTCGTCCATGGCCGCGAGCTGCGCTCCCGTCACGCCCCGGCTGCCCTCCGGATGCAGGCCGAGCTGCGCGCCGATGGCCTCCGCCGTCGCGTGGTGGTCGCCGGTAATCATCTTCACGATGATGCCGGCCTCGTGGCACGCCTTCACCGCGGCGATGGCCTCCTCGCGAGGCGGGTCAATCATCCCTTGCAGGCCCAGCAGCTCCAGCCCGCCCTCCACGTCCTCCGCGCGCAGGCAGGCGTGGGAGGCGGGCACCTCGCGGTGCGCCACCGCCAGCACGCGCATGCCCTGCCGCGCCAGCTGCTCCACCTCGCCCAGCACGGCCTCCACCTCGTGGTCACCGCCCATGGCACAGCGCCGCAGGACGACCTCCGGCGCGCCCTTGAGGACGATGCGCCGCCGGCCCGGCCCGGCCTCGTGCAGGGTGGCCATGTACTGGTGCTCGGACTCGAAGGGGATGGCGTCCACGCGCGCGTGCCGCCGGCGCACCTCCTCCACGCGCAGGCCGGCCTTCTCCGCCGACACCACCAGCGCGCCCTCGGTGGGGTCCCCGGTCATCTCCCACTTCCCGTCCCGGCCCTGGAGCGCGGCGTCGTTGCACAGCGCGCCGGCCAGCAGCAGCTCGCGCACGTCCTCGGGCGGCTCGTCCAGCACCTGTCCCTCGCGCCGCAGCTCGCCCCGGGGCGCATAGCCCACGCCGCTGAAGGCGTAGCGGCCCGCGGGCGTCCACAGCGCCTGCACCGTCATCTCGTTGCGCGTGAGGGTGCCCGTCTTGTCGGAGCAGATGACGGTGGTGCTCCCCAGCGTCTCCACCGCCGGCAGCTTGCGGATGACGGCGCGGCGGGCCGCCATGCGCTGCACGCCAATGGCCAGGGCGATGGTGACGATGGCGGGCAGGCCCTCGGGAATGGCGGCCACCGCGAGCGTAATCGCCACCAGGATGGCCTCGCTCCCCTCGTAGCCACGCCACAGCCCCACGCCCAGCAGCACCGCGGACACCACCAGGATGGCGATGGTGATGTACTTGCCAATGGTGGCCAGCGCCTTCGTCAGCGGTGTCTGCAGGTCCGTGGCCTCGCTGAGCAGCGTGGAGATGCGGCCCAGCTCCGAGGCGCCGCCGGTGGCCACCACCACCGCGGAGCCCGTGCCGGACGTCACCAGCGTGCCGCCGAAGACGAGGCTCGCCCGGTCTCCCAGCTCGGCGTCCTCGGCCACCGCCGCCACGTACTTGTGGGACGGCACGGACTCGCCGGTGAGCGCGGCCTCCTCCACGTGGAGGTTGCGGGAGACGAGCAGCCGCATGTCCGCGGGCACCCTGTCCCCGGAGGCGAGCTGCACCACGTCTCCCGGCACCAGGCTCGCGGCCGGCACCGACACCTTGTGCCCTCCGCGCATCACGGTGGCGATCTCCGGCACCATGGCGCTGAGCGCCTCAATCGCCTTGCCCGCGCGGTACTCCTGCACGAAGCCGATGAGCGTGTTGAGCACCACCACCGCCGCCACCACCAGGCCGTCCGTCACCTTGCCCATGGCGATGGCCAGCACCGCGGAGGCGATGAGCACCCAGATGAGGGGGTTGTTGATCTGCCGCCAGAGCAGCTTCAGCGGGCCCTCGGCCTTCTCGCGCTGGATGACGTTGGGCCCGTAGCGGGCCAGCCGCTCGCCCGCCTCCTCGACGGTAAGCCCCTCCTCACGGCTTCCGATGCGTGACAGCACCGTCTCCGGCGGCAGCGCATGCCAGGCAGGCGCCGGGCTGGCGGGCGTGCCGGCGGGCGGCGGCGCGGCCGCCAGGGAGTCACTGGGTGGCTGGGCACTCATGGTTCTCTTCCTCCGCGAGGAATCTGGTGATGGATGCGTCCGCATCCACGCTTCTCAAGGAGGAAAACCGACTCCCGAAACACGAAAATTACGTCGCATTTCCCAGAGAAAACAGAATCACCGCCCTCTGGGGTGAGGATGGGGTTCCTTCCGTCCTGGAATGAGCGACACCCGGCGCGGGGAGCACAGGTTGGCCAGGGGAGGAGCGGGCGGGCGGGTGTGCCACGGTGGGTGTCGCACTCGCGGGGCCCTGGCGGGCGCGGGCGGAGGAACGGAGATTGAGCGCGAGTCCGGCCGGGTGGAGGGCGGATGCTGCGCAGGCTCTTCGAACACACCCTGTGGGGCAGCCGCTTCCTGCTGGTGCTGGGGGTGGTGTCCAGCATGCTGATGGCGCTGGGGGCCTTCCTCCTGGCCACGCTGGATGCGCTGCAGCTCCCGCGCTACCTCGCCAGCTACATGGACCCGGACCTCACCGTCGAGGCGCGGACGGACCTGCGTAACCGGGTGCTGACGCTCATCGTCAAGGCGGTGGACGGCTACATCATCACCGCCGTCCTCATCATCTTCGCGCTGGGGTTGTACCAGCTCGTCATGGGCCGGCTGGAGGTGGCGCGAGACTCGCCCGTTGCCTCGCAGTGGCTGCCGCTGGCGGACCTGGAAGACCTCAAGGGACGCATCGCCAACCTGCTGCTGCTGGTGCTGGTCATCGAGTTCTTCCAGCGCGCCCTGCTCCAGGACGTCGACCGTCCACTGGACCTGCTCTACCTGAGCGTGGGCATCCTCCTCATCGGCGTGACGCTCTGGCTGGGCAAGCGCAAGCCTCCTGGAAAGGGCGCCTGAGGAGGACTGCTGCCGGGCCGCCCGCGTCCGTCCGTGACGACGGCCCAGTTCCCGTTTCCGCTGGCGTTCGTCCACCCTCCCGCCGGGAAGCTCGCATACGCCTCGAAGTCCTCGGCCGTGGATGCACTGCATCATCGGTTCTGGCTGTAATTCCCTTCCTGGGTCTCCCGAAAAGCCCATCGGCGGCGCGGCCTGCTCACGGAGACTCACATGGCATGCTGTGCGGCGCCATGCCCGCCAACACCGTCGCCGAGTACCTCGCCTCCCTCCCCGCCGACCGCCGCACGGCCCTGGAGACGGTGCGGCGCGAAATCCTGAGGAACCTCCCCGCGGGGTACGAGGAGGGAATCCACTTCGGGATGATTGGCTATTGCATCCCGCTGTCCCGCTATCCCGACACGTACAACGGCCAGCCGCTGATGCTCGCGGCGCTCGCATCGCAGAAGCAGTACATGAGCGTGTACCTGATGACCGTCTACGGCGACCCGAAGCTCGCCGCCTGGTTCCAGAAGGCGTATGCGGCGGCGGGGAAGAAGCTCGATATGGGCAAGTCGTGCGTGCGGTTCAAGTCGCTGGACACCCTGCCCGTGGAGCTCATCGGCGAGGCCGTCTCCAAGGTGGACGTCGACGAATACATCGCGCAATACGAGCGGGTGAAGGGCTCCGCGCGCACGCGGCGCGCGGCGAAGCAGGCTCCGGCCCGGAAGAGCGCGGCCAGGAAGGCGCCGGCGACGCGCAAATCCCCGAACAGGAAGGCTCCCGCGAAGGGGAAGACCGGGCGGCAGTAGCTCCGCCCGCCCGGAGGTCACGGGCCCGAGGACGACGGCACCGCCATCCTCGAGCCCCGTGTCACCCGTGCCTCACGGCCACAGGGCCTGCCAGTTCGCGAAGAACTGCGCGTCCTTCACCACGCAGGCGTGCGGGTCCGAGGGGCACAGGCCGGTGGCGCTCGTGATGCGATTCCACTGCGCATTCAGCCGGTCCGGGGCCCAGTGCTGGACGGCCTCCGAGTCACAGATGTCCAGCGTGAAGCCGCTCGCGCTCCACCCGCGCGCGATGAGGCCGCGGTACGTGTCCGCGCCCGGAGGCGTGGTGAGCGGCGGCAGCGTCCAGCTCGCCACGGGCCCCAGGGTGCCGAGCGAGTCGCAGGGAGAGGCGAACGTGACGACGCGGCGCACGCGGTAGTCCTTGCCGATGACGCCCGCATGGCCACCGCCCTGCGAGTGACCGGAGATGATGATCTTCAGCGGGTTGAGGCGGCAGTCCAGGTTGCACGAGGGATTGACGAAGTAGCTGCCCCAGCCGCCCGCGGGGTCCACCGTGTCCCGCAGATACACGAGCAACCGGGTGAGCCGGGGGAGGATGGCGTCGCCCCGGGCCATGCTCGTCACCGCGCTCCCCGGCTGCACGTCGCCGGTGATGAGCGTCCGGCGAGTGGCGAGATAACATGCGTCATCACCGCCGCAGAGCTGAGCGATGGCGGGCTCGTTCTGGTACGTGAGGCCGATGACGCGGTAGCCCTTGGAGGAGGCGCTGGCGTACAGGCTGTGGTCGGCATCGGCGAAGGCGGTGCTGAGCAGGTTCTGCGGCCGGCCGCCGGTGCCGGGCAGGAAGACGACGAGCTCCGCCTTCGTCGGAGTATTGGGACGGATGACGACGTGCGGGTCGGCGTACTGCCCCGAGCCCGGTGTCCCCGCTTCCGCGGGTGTGACGTAGCGGCAGATGGCGCCCGAGGGGCCGGCACACGCGCTCACGCCCTGCTCGACCGTCTGGGCCGGTGGAGCCGTCCCGGCCTCCCCGGCGGGCTCCTGCCCGGCTCCACAACCCATCACGGCCAGTCCCAGCCCCAGTGCGAACGGGGCACACCACTTCATCCACATGCTCGGCCTGCTCAAGCGGACATCTCCTTGATGTGCGTCAGCCGGCGGATTCCCCCTCCGGCACGGGCGCCCGCATGAGGCGCCGGTGGCCTCAACACCCTCCGCGGAGAATGGTTGCGGGCGAAACCACGCGCATATTTTTCGCGCGGCCCCGCGGCCGTTTCCGCGTGCGCGGAAGGTTCCCAAGCGGCTGCTCCGCGCCCGCCCGGCCCCACACCGGGCCGGTGGTCTGGTCCGTCCATTCACGGTAATCCTGGGGGCGTGCATGGGCCCCGGGCCCGCGGGAGGACCTTCACCATGACTGAACGCAACGCCATCGCCGCTGGCTTCGTGACCCACGAAGTCACCAACCAGCCCCCGCCGCTCGTCTACGACGCCTGGAAGACGGACACCGTGCTCCGGGAGACCGTGGCCCGCGAGGGCGGCGGCTGGGCGGAGGCCGAGCTGGCGAAGTACGGCTCCGTGGTGTCCGGAGAGATGATGCAGCTCGCGGTGCTCGCCAACGAGAACCGGCCGAAGTTCAAGCCGTTCGACCGCTATGGCCACCGCCGCGACGAGGTCGAGTTCCACCCCTCCTATCACCGGCTGATGGAGCTGGGCGTCTCCCACGGCGTGTCCGGCTTCGCCTGGCGCAACGAGGAGAAGCCCGGCGCCCACGTGGCCCGCCTGGGCCTCTTCTACCTGCACAACCAGGCCGACCAGGGCACGAGCTGCCCGCTCACCATGACGTACGCGTGCGTGCCCGCGCTGCGCCACCAGCCGGAGCTGGCGCGCGAGTGGCTGCCGCGCGTCATCTCCGCCACCTACGACGGCCGCTTCGTCCCCGCGTCCCAGAAGGCGGGCATCACCGTCGGCATGGGCATGACGGAGAAGCAGGGCGGCTCGGACGTGCGCACCAACTCCACGCGGGCGCAGCGCCTGGGAAGCGCGCGCGGGCCCGGGCAGCCGTACGCGCTGGTGGGCCACAAGTGGTTCTTCTCCGCGCCCATGAGCGACGCGTTCCTCGTGCTCGCGCAGGCCGAGGGCGGGCTGTCGTGCTTCCTGATGCCGCGCTTCACGCCGGACGGCGAGCTGAACGCCATCCGCGTCCAGCGGCTCAAGGACAAGCTGGGCGACTGGAGCAACGCCTCCTCCGAGGTGGAGCTGGAAGGCGCCTTCGCGTGGATGGTGGGCGAGGAGGGCCGCGGCGTGGCCACCATCCTGGAGATGGTCGCGATGACGCGCCAGGACTGCATGATTGGCTCCAGCGGGCAGATGCGGCAGGCGCTGGTGCAGGCCATCCACTTCACCCGCCACCGCACCGCGTTCGGCAAGCGCATCATCGACCAGCCGCTGATGCGCAACGTGCTCGCCGACCTGGCGCTGGAGCTGGAGGCCCACGTGGCGCTCACCGCGCGCGTGTCCCGGGCCGTGGACGCCGCGAAGCGCGACACGAAGGAGGCGGCCTTCGGACGCATCGCCACCTCCGTGGGCAAGTACTGGGTGTGCAAGCGCACGCCCGTCTTCGTCAACGAGGCGCAGGAGTGCCTGGGCGGCGTCGGCTACGTCGAGGAGGCCAACCTCGCGCGCCTGTACCGGCAGGCCCCGCTGAACTCCATCTGGGAGGGCAGCGGCAACATCCAGTGCCTGGACGTGCTGCGCGCGGCCTCGCGCGAGCCGGCCAGCCGCGAGGCCCTCTTCGAGGAGCTGCTCGCGGCGAAGGGCGGCCACGCGGCCTTCGACGCGGCGACGGCGCGCCTGCACCAGGAGCTGGCCAACACGGACGCGCTGGAGACGCGCTCGCGCTTCATCGTCGAGGGGCTCGCCCTGGCGCTGCAGGCGTCCCTCCTCATCCGCGCGGGCAACACGATGGTGTCGGACGCCTTCTGCGAGTCGCGCCTGGGCGGCGCCCACGGGCAGATGCTCGGCACGCTGCCGGCCCACGCGCCGATGCAGGCGCTCATCGAGCGCGCCTTCGCCGAGGAGACGAAGTGATGTGGACCCTCGACGAGGTGCTGACGACGGCGGCGCGGAAGTTCGGCGCTCGCGAGGCGCTCGTCACCGCGAACCGGCGGGTGAGCTTCGCCGAGCTGGACGCGGCCGTCACCCGGATGGCCGCCCACCTGCGGGAGCGTGGCGTGGGGCCGGGCGACAAGGTCGCCGTCCTCGGCCGCAACACGGTTTCATGGGTGGTGGGCTTCCTGGCCACGCTGCGGCTGGGAGGAACGACGGTTCCGCTCAACCACAAGCTGGCCCCGCCGGAGCTGGCCTTCATCCTCGGGCACAGCGAGAGCCGCGCCGTGCTGGCGGACGCGGACCTGGCCGCCGGTGTGCCCGACAGCAGCCGCGAGAAGTGCGGCGTGCTCCTGCTCGGGGGTGATGACACCCTCGACGGGGTGACGCTGTTCGGCGCCGGTGCTCCAGCCCCCTCCACGCGCGCCTCTTCTTCCGGCGACGTCGCGGAGATTCTCTACACGTCGGGCACGACGGGGCTGCCCAAGGGCTGCCTGCACTCGCACGCCAACGTGCTGCTCGCGGGCATCGCCAGCAGCCTGGCCTACGGGCTGGACCCCACCGACCGCGTCCTCCTGGCGATGCCGGTGTGGCACAGCTTCCCGCTCAACAACCTGCTGCTCGGCAGCCTCTACGTCGGCGCCACGGTGGTGATGATGCCGGAGTACCACCCGCTCGGCATGCTGGAGACGATTCAGCGCGAGCGGTGCACGCTCTTCTTCGGCGCGCCGGTGGCCTTCCTCATGCCGCTGCGCGTGGTGCCGGACTTCGAGCGTTATGACCTCAGCAGCATGAGGACGTGGCTGTATGGCGGTGGCCCCATCGACGCGGACACCTCGCGCCTGCTCGCGAAGCGGTACCGCACCGAGCGCTTCTTCCAGATTTTCGGCATGACGGAGACGGGCCCCACGGGCACGCTGCTGCGCCCGGAGGAGCAGGTCGCCAAGGCGGGCTCCATCGGCCGGTACGGCGTCAGCGGCTGCGACGTGAAGGTGATGCGCGACACGCGGACCGAGGCGAAGCCGGGCGAGGTGGGCGAAATCTGGATGCGGTGCCAGTCGATGATGCTGGGCTACCACCGCGACCCGGAGGCGACCGCCGCCGCGTTCCATGACGGCTGGTACCGCACGGGGGATGTCGCCCGCATCGACGAGGACGGCTACCTGTTCATCGTCGACCGCATCAAGGACATGATCATCACCGGCGGAGAGAACGTCTACTCGAAGGAGGTCGAGGACGCGCTCGCCAGCCACCCGGACCTCGCCGAGTCGGCGGTCATCGGGATTCCGCACAAGGACTGGGGCGAGACGGTCGCCGCCATCCTCGTCCTGAAGAAGGGGGCCACCTTCGACGAGGCCGGCGTCCGGGCCCACTGCGAGGCCCGCCTGGCGAAATACAAGTCGCCGCGCATCTTCCACGTGGTGGAGTCCCTGCCGCGCACGCCCTCGGGCAAGGTCATCAAGGTGGAGCTGCGGAAGCAGTACGCGGCGCGGCCGTGAAGAGGGGACCCGGCGAGTCCCCTCTCGGCCGGGTCCTCAGAACGCCGTCTGGAGCTGGATGCGGAACTGGTTGTCGCCCTCGTCGAACTCCTCACCCCAGAGCCGGAAGAAGTCGCCCTGCAGCTTGAAGGCGTGCTCGTGGAAGTAGTAGCTCAGGCCCAGGCCCGCCTCGTTCGAGTCGGAGAGGCTGGTGTCGTCGTCATCCCCGCGGATGATGGAGTAGCGGCCGGAGACCTCCAGGTCCGTGGTGGGCAGCAGGTAGCCCGCCTGGAGGAACGCGCCATAGCCGTTGCGGGCGGCCTCGGTGGGAACGGGCACGCCCTCGTCATCCACCGCGTCCCCGGGGTTGCGGGAGCCGTCGCGGAGGAAGAACTCCGTCTGGGCGGAGAACCCCTGCCACTTGAACATCGCGTCGGCGGTGAGGACGTTGAAGTCCGTCGTGCCCCCGTCGCGAGGCGTGCGCCCGAGGATGCCCCGGGTGCCCCGGGCGTTCTCCAGGTGCGCGAAGGCCACGCCCACGGCCAGGCCCGGCTTCGTGGAGCGCTTGAAGTCCACCTCGCTGTAGTCATCGAAGGTGCCGAAGGGGAGCACGTCCACGCGAGCCAGCGTCATCAGGCTCGGGGCGGCGAGCGCGTTGTAGCTGTGGCCTCCGCCAATGTAGACGCCGGCGGAGTAGCGCAGCAGGTCCAGGCCGAAGAGGTCCTTGGAGCGCAGGTCCAGGCCGAGGTCTCGGTCCAGGTTGAACTCGGCGTTCGCGATGGAGCGGTCCACCATCATCAGGTCACCCGACGAGATGACCCGCTGCCGGTTGAAGGGGACCTTGTACTGACCCACCCGGAGCGTCAGGTCGCGCAGGTAGTCGAACTCCATGTACAGGTCGAGCAGCGCGGACAGCGTCGGGACGTTGTCACGGTCCGTCACCGGCGGGCTGGTGTCGCCGGAGAGGTCCGTGAAGGCCTGGTCCCGGGGCGCGAAGGCCAGCTCCATCTTGTACTTGTTGTGCTTGCCGAACAGGTGGCCGGAGAAGGCCACGCGGGCGCGGCGGAGCATGAACCCGTGCACGAACTCGCGCTCGTCCTCCGACACGAAGTTGTCGTCGGCCTGGTACAGGAACTGCCCGCGCAGGCGCGTCACCAGCTGGAAGCGGCCATCCTCGCTGTTGACCTCCAGCCCCTTGCCGGGCCGCCAGCGCACCTTCGAGGCCGGGCTGTCGGAATCAGCCTTCGGCTTCTCCGGCGCGGGGGGCTTGGGGGCCTCCGCGCCGCCCGCGCTCCCCTGCTCCGCTTCCGGCGCCTGCTCCGCGGCGGCCACCTCCGGAGCGGCGCCGAGCAGCAGGAGCGCCGGCACCACCGCCGTCCACCGCCGGAGGGCCGGGAGTGGACGCTGCGTCACGGGAACAGTGCGTTGGGATGTCTGGTTCGTCACGGTTACGTACCTCGGGCAGGCTCGACCCACTCGGTCGGTGAGCGGAGCGCACGCTGTGCAGCAACTCCGCCATTGCAAGCGGCCCCTGAGTCACATTTCCGAAACGAATCCACTGTCACATGTGGGTGACAAGGTCGAAACACGGCGATGTCGGCCCCATGGGCCTTCCGGCAACGGGCCATTGCCGGAGCAGCCGGCCGAGGTGACACTCCCGTCACCATGCGCAAGTCCCTGCTGATGCTCCTCCTCGCCGCGGTCCCGCTCGGGCTGGCCGCGTGCGGTGACGACGACCCGCCCTCCAACGAGGGGCCGGACATCGACGCGGACCTCGGCGCCTGGACCTGGGTCGACGTCGCCGGCACGGCGTGCGGCAACGGCGAGCAGACGGGCATCGGGGTCAACCCCACCGACGCGAGCACGGACCTCTACATCTACCTGCAAGGCGGCGGCGCCTGCTGGGACGAGCGGACGTGCTTCACCCTGCGGACCGCGAACAACCTGAGCACGGGCTACCAGGCGGCCGAGTTCCAGGCGGACACCGTCCGGAGCTCCGCCATGTTCACCCGGAGTCTGGCCACGAACCCCTTCCGGGACATGTCCTTCGTCTTCGTCCCCTACTGCACGGGCGACGTGCACGCGGGCGACGCGGTGCGGACCTACGGCTCCAAGCAGGTGCACCACAAGGGCGCGAGCAACGTGGCGGCCTGGCTGCCCCGGCTGGTGGCGACCTTCCCGGCCGTGAAGCGCGTGTTCCTCGCGGGGAGCAGCGCGGGCGCGTTCGGGGCGCAGCTCAACTACGAGCGGGTCGCCGCCGCGTTCCCCGGGGCGGAGGTGCACGTCCTCGCGGACTCGGGGCAGATGGTCAACCCCGCCGGCACGCTCTACGGCACCTGGCTCACGAGCTGGGGAGTGGCGGTTCCGCCCGCGTGCACCGGCTGCGAGAGCGACTTCTCGCGCATCCCCGCATCCCTCGCGGACACATATCCGGGCTCGCGGTTCGCCCTGCTCGCCTGGGACCAGGACGCCGTGCTCAGCACCTTCTTCGCGCACCCCGCGCAGACGTACGACACGCTGACGCGCGAGCTCCTCACCTCCGCGTACGACGGGCGGGGCAACGCGCGGTACTTCCTGAAGGCGGGGACGCAGCACACGTTCCTGGGCAGCCTCGACACCGTCACCAGCACCACGGGCGTGGCCCTGGATGACTGGCTGACGCAGTGGGTCGAGGCGGCGCCGGCCTTGAACAACGTGCTGGAGCCCTGAGCCGGGGGCGCTCCGGCCACTTTCGCCGCTCCGGGGGCGCGCTTATGAAGGGCCTGCCCCGCCTATGCGGGTGTGGGCCTCGGGCCCACCACAACGGGTACAGCACCCTCCAGGGAGAACGAAATGTTCGGGAAGCTCGCCGCGGACGCCCTCGGGCTCAGCGACATCGGGACTGTCATCGCTCCGGCGGACTACGACAAGGTGGACTCCGACGACTACGTGATGCACGAGGACCAGGAGAAGATCTTCTTCCTCATCAAGTCCAAGTCCGACGAGTACTGCTTCACCAACAAGGCGCTCATCCACCTGGACGGCACCAGCGCCGCCAGCAAGAAGCGCATGCTGCGCCGCTACAGCTACAGCTCCCATCCCATCTCGAACGTGATGCTGGAGACGGCCGGCAACATGGACATGGACGTGGAGATCAAGTTCCGCCTCGGCTCGCGGGACTTCTCCATCGACGTGCACAAGAAGCAGCTCGAGCAGGTGAAGGACCTCTACAAGGCGCTGTTCCGCATCTCCGAGCTGATGGTGGAGAACGAAATCGCGCTCGGCCACGCCAAGGCGAGCCTCGACGTCGCCTCCGCCACGCTGGGCCGCGGTCAGGCGGGCGCCACGCCCACGGTGGAGGCGTTCAAGGAGCTCAACCAGGCCGCCTTCGCCTGGCTCGCCGGGGCGCAGCAGAAGTACCACGTGAAGGACTTCGGCTCCGTGTTCGAGAAGTACATCAAGAACTGAGCCCCTCCCCGTCCAGCCGCACCCACCGGCGCGCCGCGTGGGACTGGCGGGCCGCATCCAGCACCCGCTGGTTGCGCCAGCCGTCCTCCAGCGTGGCCGCGCCCTCCACGGTGGTACGCCCCGCGCGCAGCGCCTCCGTGAGCGCGCGGGCGTAGCGCAGGAAGCCGCGCGCCCACTCGTTGTCCGGCAGCCCGTGGGGCAGCACCTCCTCCGCGGGCAGCTCCACCCGCTCCCACGCGCGGCCCCCCACCGTGGAGCGCCACAGCTCCCGCCCCTCCACGCGCAGCCCGCCGCGCTCGCACGACACCTCCAGCCCGTGCACCGGCCTGCCCGGCGCCACCGAGGACAGGTCGATGGACGCCGTCGCCTTCCCGAAGCGCAGGAGCAGCCGCGCCTCGTCGTCGCTCGTCACCGGCCGCACCTGCCCGGTGATTGGGTCCGGCCGTGACGTGGTGTGCGTGGCCAGCTCGCCCAGCACCTCGTCCGGCTCGCACCCCAGCAGGAAGCGCAGCGCGTCCACCGCGTGCGAGCCGAGCGCGCCCAGCAGCCCCCCACCCTGCGCCGCGTCCGACCACCAGTCCCACGGCCGGTCCGCGGGCGCGCGGTTGTCGTTCCGGTAGTACACGTGCGCGTGCCGCACCGGGCCCAGCTCGCCCGAGTGCAGCACCTGCCGCATCCGCTCGCGCGCCGGAAGGAAGCGTAGCTCGTGGTCCAGCAGCGCCAGCACGCCCCGCTGCCGCGCCGCGCGCCACATCGCCTCCGCCTCCGCCGCGTCCAGCGCGGTGGGCTTCTCGCACAGCACCGCCTTGCCCATCTCCAGGGCCGCCAGCGTCATGTCCCGGTGCAGCGCGGGCGGCGTGGCGATGCACACCAGGTCCACGTCCGGCCGCGCCACCACCTCCCGCCAGTCCGCCGCCACGTGCGGCACCCCGAGCTGCCGCGCCACCTCCTCCGCCTTCTCCCGCCGAGCGCTCGCGATGGAGACCACCTCCACCCCGGGAAGCGCCCGGAACGCGGGGACCTGCGTGGTGCGCGCGAAGCCCGCGCCAAGCACCCCGATTCGAATGAGACGTCCGGCGCTCATGAGCCCTCCTAGGAGCTGACGCACCCACCAGCCTGAGGTCCTCCCGGCCCCATTGCCAGCGGTGCTGGATTCCAAGTATTCAAGAATTCGCAGCTTTCACTGGGTAACAGACCTCCTGATGACTTCCAGAAACCTTCGCTGGACCGCGGTGTCAGGTGCCCTGCTCCTCGCGGCGGCCGTGGCGCTGCTGTGGCCGTTTGGCGCCTCCCCTCCCACCCCTGGCGACGGCGCCCCGCCCGAGCCCACTTCTTCCACCGAGGTGAGCACGGCGGGTGGCTCGGAGACGGGCGCCGGCGCCACGCCCGTGCCCGGAGAGCCCCCGCCGGCCGTGGAGCAGATTCCGATGCCGGGGTGCTGGGACGGGCTCCAGGAGTTCGACCGGACGGTGTCCATGGACACGTTCCGCGCGGCGCTGCTGGCGGCCATCACCAACAAGGACCGGTACCTGGCGGCGTATCTCCAGGAGCGCCTCACGGAGCTGGTGGGCAACGACGCGAGCCGCGCGCTCCAGGTGCTCGAGTGGTCGAAGGGCACCAGCCATCCGGAGCTGGGCATCTACATGGAGGCGCTGAAGGCCGCGCCCGCCGTGCATGACGCGAAGGTGTCCGGCCAGCTCCTGAAGATGGGCGAGGACAAGGCCGCCAGCTTGCAGGCCCGCTCCGCCGCGCTGGACGCGCTGGAGACGCAGAAGCACCTGGGCCCGTCCGAGCTGAAGCGCCTGAAGGCCGTGGCGCTGGACGAGACGGTGGACTCGGTGGCCTGGGTGGCCACGCGCACCCTGGGCCGGGTGATGAAGGAGGACTACGAGCGCACCGGCAACTACAAACCCTACTGGAAGGAACTGCTCGACGTCAGCGGCAGGTCGGACGACATGGCCGTGCGGCTGCTCGCGCTGGAGATGCCGTCGTACTCCAACCCGCTCCTCGAGGAGGACTCCTTCGACGAGCTGAAGCGCATCCTCTCCAGCGACCGCGAGCGGGACGTGCGGGAGATGGCCGCCTTCCGGCTGGGCGTCACCCGCTCGCCGGACAAGGCGCTCGACATCTACCGCGAGGCCTTCGACAAGGAGCACGACGTCTGCGTGCGCTGGGCCATCTTCCGCTTCGCGGTGCGCGTGGCCGGCGCGGGCGCGCTGCCGCTGCTGGCGGAGTTCGCCGCGAAGGACCCCCGCTTCGTCCAGGACTACACCGAGTTCAAGGACCTCTACGCGTCGGGCACGGTGGACTTCGCCCGCATCTGGCTCGGCAAGGCGGAGCACCACTCGTGCCTCGTCGAGGAAGGAGCGCCGCACTGATGCACTCCACGACGAGGAAGGCCCTGAAGCGCGCGGCGCTCGTGTCCGCGCTCATCTCCCTGCTCCCCTCCTCCGCCCTGGCGACGGAGCCACGGGCGACGGTGCTCGAGCCGGCCACCTGCACGGTGGAGTCCATGCTGGATGACGTGCGCGGCGCGCTGAAGGGCGGCTCGCCAGCGCTGCGGCGGTACGTGAAGTGGCGCCTGCGGGAGGCCGCGCTCGCCATGCCGGCGGACGCGCTCCAGGCGGCCCTGGCCCGTGAGAGCGACCCGGCGGTGCTGGAGGCGCTGGGCGGCGCGCTGGCCACCAAGGCGAGCAACGCGGAGTCCCCCGCGCTGGTGCAGCCGCTATTGGCTCGGGCCAGCGGGGACTCGGACCCGGCCATCCGTGCGGCGGCGGTGCGCGGGCTGCGCGGCGTGCCCTCCGTGGAGTTCATGGAGAAGAACGGCGGCGTGGTGACGTACGAGCAGCTCGTGCGGGACGCCTCCCCCGAGGTGCGCGCGGCGGTGGCGGAGAACCTCGTCTCGGAGAGCGCGGACGTCTACAGCGGGCACGACCGCCGCGTGTCCGAGGCGGCGGTGGCCACGGCGACGGCGGCGGAGGACCCGGCGGTGGCGGCGAAGCTGCTGGGCGAGGTCTCCATGGAGGCCGTGGGCCCGGGCGCGGTGGAGCAGGTGATGAAGCACCTGCGCGCCGAGGACCCGGCGCTGCGCGCCTCGGCGGCCACGGCGATGGGCGGTGTGCCCGGCGCGTCGTCGCAGCTCGCGATGCAGTCGCTCGTGGACCTCTACAAGAGTGACCAGGACCCGGCGGTGCGCAAGGCGGCGCTGCAGGGCATTGCCCGGCTGGGCATGTCCGGCTCGCGGCCGGTGCTGGAGTCGCTGCGCGGCGTGGACCGCGCCATGGACCCGGAAATCGATGCGTGGCTGTCCGCCCTGAGCCTCAACCTCCAGGAGTGGGAGCTGCTGCTGAGGGAGAAGCAGCGGCTGCGGAGGTGACCCCTGCATCACCGCAGTACGCAGTGCCGCAGCGTAACCCCCAACGAAGGAAGTCCTCATGAAGACGATGAAGTTGACGATGGCCGTCGTGGCCCTCGTGGCGGCCGGCTGGGCCACCACGGTGGCCGCGGCGACGGCCGTGGGTCCCATCTGTGACACCGCCGCGCGCGTGGGCTCCACCACCTACTACTCGTGCTCGGGCAGCAGCCACAACGCGCTCGACATGAGCAACGGCACGTGCAGCGTGTGGAACCACCGCGGGATGATCAACGTCAGCCGCTACTACGCCTACTACGGCGGCTGCGCGAACAACTGCAGCGGCGGCACCACCTGCAACGGCGGCGCGGGCAACTACTACGTGGTGACGGGCGCCAGCGGCTGGGACTTCCGCCAGCTCCACCTGAACTCCAACGCGTCGTCCGGCCCCAAGACGTGCGACCGCTGCGCGCTGGGCCTCGTGGGCTCCACCGGTAACTCCACCGGCGCCCACGTCCACGCGGACAACCGCCAGTACGGCACCCGCAAGACGGCCTGGTACACGAGCGTCGGCACCACCTGCGGCTCCAGCGCCTACTGCAGCAACCGCGTCGGCACCCCCACGCTGTAATCCACCGTATCCACGCCCCGCTCCGGCCCTTCACGCGCCGGGGCGGGGTCGTTTCTCTTCAGGCGTCCCGCTCACGCATCCGGAGGCTGCCCCTCCGAGGAGATTCTGCGCAGCAGCTCGGCCGTGGGCCGGTGTAATAGGCCTCGGGGTCGAGTAGCGGGACGTAGTTTCCCCGGGTCAGGTCCGGCACAGGCAGCACGCGCTCCGTGAGCCACTCGTACAGGAACCAGAGGCGGCGGAGGTACTGGCCCAGGGGTTGGGCGCGAATGGCGGCGACGAGCTCTGCCTCGAAGGCTTCGAGGTCGACGCGCTGGAAGTTGGCTCGGGCATGCGCCCTCAAGACCAGTTAGCTTTGAGTGAAAACGCTTAGGAAAGGTGCCTCTCGCTGAAAAACAGTTAGGGGCTGGAGGCAGCTCGCCCATGCGCGCCCGGGGCCGACACACGCCCCCGTGTCGTTACCCCGCCAGCAGCGCCGCGCCAATGAGGCCGCTGTCGTCGCCCAGCTCGGCCTCGGTGATGAGCAGTCCCTCGCGGGCCGTCTGGGACGCCCAGGCCTGCACGCCCTCCACCACGTGGCGCCGCAGGCCGGGGCAGTGCGTCAGCACACCGCCGCCCAGGAGGAGCCGCGCCGGGTTGAGCACCGTCACCTGGTTGGCCACCGCCACCGCGAGGAACCGGGCCGCCCGCTCGTACACCTCGCGCGCCTCGGCGTCCCCGGCCTCCGCCGCCTGCTCCAGCGTCACCGGGGTGATGCGCGCCGCGTCCCCGCCGGTCAGCTCCACCACCTTCGGGGCGTTCCCGCTCGCCAGCAGCTCGCGCGTCTGCGCGATGAGGTTGTGGCCGCCCGCGTACGCCTCCAGGCACCCCAGCTCGCCGCAGCCGCAGCGCCGCCCGCCGGGCACCACCTTGATGTGCCCCAGCTCGCCCGCCACCCCGCCCGCGCCGTCCAGCAGCCTCCCGTTGGCGATGATGGCGCTGCCCACGCCCGAGCCCACGAACACCACCAGCAAGTCCTGCGCCCCGCGCCCCGCCCCGGCGTGCAGCTCGCCCCACGCCGCCGCGGACAAGTCGTTCACCACGCGCACCGGCTGCCCCAGGCGCTCCTTGAGCAGCGCCCCCAGGGGCACGTTGCGCCAGCCGAGGTTGGGAGCGACCGACAGCACGCCCGAGTCCTTGTGAATCTGCGCGGCCGCGCCGACGCCACACCCGGACACCGGGACTCCGGCGGCCTTCACGGCCTCGGAGGCCGCCTGGGCAATGGTCTCCACCACGCCGGCGGGGCTGCGCTCGGCCAGCGCCACCTTGGCGGACGCGAGCATCTTCCCCGCCCCGTCCACCACGGCGGCGCGAGCGAAAGTGCCCCCCAGGTCGATTCCCAGCGTCGGCATCGGCGATGTCCTTTCTCAGCCCTTCAGCCTGGAGACCAACGTCGCGACCAGCGTCTCGACTTCCTTCCGCCGGGCCTCGTCCCTCAGCTTGCCTTCCGGGGTGAAGGCCTCCGCGGCCTTCGGGATGTGCACCTGGGTGGGGAGCACATGGGCCCCCACGGCGGACATCACCTGCCGCAGGTGGGGCTGCATGCGGGCGGTGCCGAAGATGCCGGGCGTGGCCCCCATCATCGCCACCCACTTCTCCTGGAACAGGCGGCCCGGCGGGCGGGACACCCAGTCGATGGCGTTCTTCAGTCCGCCCGGAATCGACGAGTTGTACTCAGGGCTGGCGATGAGCAGCCCCTGCGCCTTCCCCAGCCGCTCGCGCAACTCCGCCACCGGGGGCGGCACGCCCTGGGCCTCCACGTCTCCATCGTAGAAGGGCAGGTTCAGCGCCTTCAGGTCCACCACGTCCACCTCCGCTCCGAGCGAGCGGGCGTGGGCCACGGCGACCTCCAGGAGCATGCGGTTGAAGCCCCCGGTCCGGAGGCTTCCGCTCACGGCGAGGATGCGCGGGCCGGCCATCGCTCAGCCCCCGACTTCCTTCTGCACCCTGGCCACGGTGCTCTCGATGAGGGTCTGGATTTCCTTCAGCCGCTCCGGGGTGTTCGCCTCGAAGCGCAGCACCAGGATGGGCTGCGTGTTGGAGGCACGGATGAGGCCCCAGCCGTCGGGGAACGTCACGCGCACGCCGTCCACGTCGATGATGCTGTGCCCCGCCGCGCGCAGCGTCTCCGTGGCGCGCTTGACCATCTCGAACTTCTTCTCCTCCTTCGTGTCGAAGCGCAGCTCCGGGCTGGCGTACGTCTTGGGCACGTCCGACAGGAGCTGAGACAGCGGCTTCGGCTCGTTCGTGAGAATCTCGAGCAGGCGCGCCGTGGAGTAGATGGCGTCGTCGAAGCCGAAGTAGCGGTTCTTGAAGAAGATGTGGCCGCTCATCTCGCCGGCCAGCTCCGCGTGCTCCTCCTTCATCTTCGACTTGATGAGCGAGTGGCCCGCCTTCCACATCACGGGCTTGCCGCCGTGCTTCGCGATGTCGTCGTACAGCGTGTAGCTGCACTTCACCTCACCGACGATGGCCGCGCCCGGGCTCTCCTTCAGCACGTAGCGGCTGAAGAGCACCATGAGCTGGTCGCCCCAGAGGATGTTGCCCTGGTCGTCGATGACGCCGATGCGGTCCGTGTCGCCGTCATAGGCGATGCCCACCTCGGCCTTCTCGCGCTTCACGGCGGCGATGAGGTCCTGGAGGTTCTCCACCACCGTCGGGTCCGGGTGGTGGTTGGGGAAGTTGGCGTCCATCTCGCAGAACAGGGGCACCACGTCGAAGCCCATGGCCTTGAACAGCGGCACCGCCACCGCGCCGCCCGTGCCGTTGCCGGCGTCGATGACGATGCGCATCCCCTTGCGGCCCATCTTCACCGTCTGGTGGATGAAGTGGTTGTACGCGGTGATGATGTCGTAGGGCTCCACGCGGCCCTTCTTCGCGGACACCTCGAAGTCCTTCGCCTCGATGAGCTTGCGGAGGGCCTGGATTTCGTGGCTGTGGAACGTCGTCTTGCCGGCGCCAACCTTGAAGCCGTTGTACTCGGGCGGGTTGTGGCTGCCGGTAATCATGGCGAGCCCGTCCACCGGCAGGGTGTTGGCGGCGAAGTAGGTCAGCGGCGTGGGCACCACCCCCACGTCGAGCACGTTGAGCCCCGTGGAGGTGAGGCCGGCGCAGAGCGCGTCGCGGAAGCGGGTGGAGGACTCACGGCAGTCCCGGCCCACCACGATGGAGCGGCCGCCCTGGCGCCGGATGATGGTGCCCAGGCCCTTGCCCAGCAGCTCCACCACGTCGGTGGTCAGGTCCTTGTCGACCAGACCCCGGATGTCGTACTCGCGAAAGATATGGGTGTTCATGAAGGTGTCCCCGCCCCCCGGGATGACGGGGAGCATGGCAGAGGGCGGCGGACTCTACACGAGCACGGGGCGGCGCGGCATACGCCTCATGGGCCGGGCTGACTGCTGAACTACTCTGTTCCCCAAGGTCGCTGGCGGCAGGCCGCCCCTCGTGCCAGCGTCCTGGCGGGAAGTTGGGGGGCAAAGGGTACCCGGGTGCCGCGGGAGGGGCGCGGGCCGGCCAGCGTCACGGGCTCATGGCCTCTGGGGACAGGGCGCGGGTTGCCGGGGCCACATCGTGATGGCCCTGCTGGCGCAGCGCCTCGTAGTGGCGCAGCCAGGGCACGTTGAGCGGGTCCAGCGAGAGCGCCTCGGCGTAGCGGGAGAGCGCGTCGCGCAGGGCGCGCCGCACCTCCAGCGCGTGGCCCTGCGTGAAGAGGGTGCGCGCGCGAGCCTCCGCGGCGGGGCGGGCGGACAGGAAGGCGCGGCGCAGCGGCTCCACGGACGCCTCCGTGAGGCCCGCCTCCACGCAGCGCGACAGCCCGGCGAGGTTGCCCCGGACGGCGTCGAAGCCCGCGCGGCTCAGCGGCTCGCCCAGGGTGCGCCGGGCGGCCTCCACGCGCTGGCGCAGCGACTCCAGCGCGCGGCGCTGCTCGGCGGGCAGCGCGCGCTGGCGGAAGGCCTCCAGCCGGCGCAGCGCGGCGCCGGCGCGGCGGCGGACCTCGTCGAAGCCCGCGCCGGGCGGCGCGCCCAGCAGGGTGTACGGGTCATCCACCACGGTGGCGGCGCGGGACAGCAGGCGGGCCAGCTCCCCATCCGGCCGGGGCTCCGCGCCGCGCGGCTTCGCTTCCCCCGCGAGCGCCTGGGCCAGGAACTGGCGCAGCGGCTCGCCGGGCTCGGCGTACTGGACGAAGACGCCGGCCTCCACGTTCCACAGGCGCGCCTCGTCCTGGGTGACGTGGCGGACGACGTCGCACTCGCACGCCACCGTCCGGCCGGCGAAGGACAGCTCCGCCGGCAGCCGCGCCGCGAGCGGGGGCAGAGCCCCGCCCCACGCGGCGAAGAAGCCGTCCGTCGTCACGTCGCCGGCCTTCACGGCCACCAGCTCCTTCGACACGGGGAGCCCCAGCCGCACGCCCAGGCCCGGTGGCGCGGGCACGCACGGCGCGGAGACCTCCACCACCGGAGCGGGGGCCGCTTCGTGGGCGGCCTCCTTCAGCGCGAGGTACAGCGGCGTGGCGCCGTCCTCCGGGACGACATGTCCGAAGATGGTGACATTCCCCACGAGGGGGATGGGCCGGGGCATGGCGTCCCAGGGCACGCCCCCGCCCGGGAAGGCCACGGAGGGCGACGGCGTGACGACAGGAGCGGGAGCCTCCTCCACCAGCTCGCCCACCACGACCTCGATGTCCTCCAACGGCTCTTGCGCATCCTCGGAGGGCGCGAGCGGAGACTCAGCCAGGGCAACGGGCCCCAGGCTCACCGCGAGCGCCTCGCGGAACGCGCGGGCATCCGGGAAGCGGTCCTCGGGGCGCTGGGCCAGGGCGCGCAGCAGCACGCAGGAGAGCGCCCCGGGCACGCTGGGGTTGAGCACGTGCGGCTGTGGCGGCGCCAGCTCCCCCACGCGGCCGAAGCCGAAGGGCAGGCGCCCGGTGACGAGCAGGTAGCCCACCACGCCCAGCGCATACAGGTCCGCGCGGCCGTCCACGGCCTCGCCCGCCCACTGCTCGGGCGCGATGAAGGCGGGCGAGCCCACCACCATGCCGCAGGCGCGCTCCTCCTCGGAGAGGCTGGCGCTGAGGATGGCGCTGGCGCCGAAGTCGAGCACCTTCACCCGCCGCTCGCCGCGCGCGTCGCGGGTGAGGACGAGGTTGTCCGCGGAGAGGTCGCAGTGCACCAGCCCCCGCGCGTGCGCGGCCTCCACCGCCTCCAGCGCCTGTCCGAGCAACTCCACCGCCTCCACCGGCGTCAGCGGCATGGGCAGGCGCGAGAGGGGCTCACCGTGGGCGTACTCCATCAGGAGGCACGGCAGGCCGGCGGGCCCGGCGCGCGCGTCGAGCACGCGGGCCACGTGGCGGTGCGTCAGCTCGCGCAGGGCACGGGCCTCCACGTAGAAGCGCTTGCGCATCTCGGGCCGCGCGGCCAGGTGCGGGTGCAGCACCTTCACCGCGAAGCGGTGCGCGGTGGGCGGATGCTCGGCGAGGTACACCGTGCCCAGCGCCCCCGCGCCCAGGCGGCGCTTGAGGACGAGCGGCCCGTGCCGCTGGCCCTCCAGGGATTGCTCCCGCGCCTGGGGGACGGCCGGGCAGGCTCCGGCCGCGTGGTTCACCGCGCAGTGCTTGCATGCCATCGACGCCACCCCTCGTGCGCCCCGGGTTGGGGCGGCGGCATCGGCTCTGCAACCTCCGTGCAGCGGCCCTTCGTCCATGAGCGGACAGCACAACCTCCCGGGGGAGCGAGCGCGTGCGCAACCGGGTCCGAGCCCACCCGTAAAACTTCCAGACCGGCCCTCGGAAGATTCTCCCGTTCACACTGGGGCTTCCGGGCGCGTCCAGGGACTGTCACCCCCGCCTGCTACTTCGGGTCTGACGGGGAGGTCCCTTCATGTCCGTCCGTCACCTCGGCCGCCGCGGCTGCAGCACTCACAAGCACAGCGGCCGGCCTCACGCTTTTTTCCTCGCGCTCGGAGTCCTTTCCTCCGCGTGCACGAGCTTCAAGGAGATGCCGCTGAGCGAGCTGGACAGCGGCTCCATGTGCTACCGCTCCGCCTCACCGCCGTCCTTCAGTGCACCGCCTGGGGAGGCCCGTGCGAGCGCGAGGGGAGACGGTGGCGCCACGCGGGTGAAGGGCCCGCTGGCACAGCGCGACGCCTTCGTGGAGGTGCTGCTGCGGGCCGGGCTCGCGGACGCGCACACGCGGCTTCCGGAGGAGGCGCCGCTGTCTCCCGAGGATGCGGCGGCCCTGTTCGACGCGCTGCTGGAGCGGCCCGTCACGGTGGCGGGCTTCGGCCCCCGGCTCGTCGCCTCGCGGCTGCTGCGCGAGGTGGTGGAGGGGGACGAGGAGCTGCCGCGCGCGGAGGTGCTGGAGCGTTTGAAGCGCTTCGAGCGGCTGGCCGTGCTGCGTCCGGATGGCTACCTGGCGATGGCGCTCACGGGGGCGACGCGACAGCGCGTGGGCGAGGTGCGGTGGAATGAAGGTTCCTTCCACGCGGGGCCCTTCGAGGTGGGCGCCTTCTACTCGGGCGCGACGGGCGTGTGGCGGCCCGTGGACTCGGCGCTCCAGCTCGGCTTCGACAGCCCGGTGCTGGCCGAGGTCCGCGGCGACGCGAGCGTCCCCGGCCGCGAGCTGAACGGCGGCGAGGAGACGTCCATCGAGCTGGTGCTGGCGCTGGGGCAGCTCGTCACCGGGGAGGAGGACAGCGCCACCACGCTGTCACGGCTCCCCGAGGGCCTCGCCACGCTCATCGCCTCCTCGCCCGGGTACCTGGAGCGCTTCCGGCAGATGACCCGGGGTGAGCGCATCCACGCGCTGTCGAGGCTGACCACCACGCTGCTGGCCACGTGGGGCACGGCGGTGGGCACCTCCCGCACGCTGGCGGCCCGGGGCCGCGACTGGGAGCCGAACCGGCTGCCGGTGCTCTCCCTGGCGGCGGACGGCTCGCTGGCGGTGGAGCGCGTGGCGGTGCCGGTGGGCCGCACGCTCACGGTGCTGGGCACGGGCGCGGGGGCCACGGTCATCCCGCACACGGCGGTGTCGCAGGCGGAGTCCTTCCGCACGTCCACCGCCAGGGGCCCCGGCCGGTGGGGACCTGCCCGCGAGTCCCGGTCCCCGCGCGCGGCGCGCTACCACGAGCAGCTCTCCGGCCGCCCCGCGAGCGAGGCGTACTGGCTGGGCGAGCCGGGCCAGCCGGACGTCCTGAAGTTCGACGGCTTCGAGGAGGGCGTGCTGCTGGAGGTCCGGGGCCCCGGCCTCGAGAGCCGGTTCAACGACGACCTCACGCCCAGGCCGTGGTTCGCGAGCGGAGCGCGAGCGCTCCTCGACGAGGCCCTGCGAAAGCACGAGGCCGCCCAGGCGGCCGGGGTGCGAGTCCGCTGGCACGTCGCGGAGGAGAAGGCGGCCCGGGCCCTCCGGAAGCTCTTCGAGGACCCGCGGCTCGCCGACGTCGAGGTCGTCCAGACGCCGGCGCTGCCCTGAAGCGGCGCGGCTACAGGTACTTCGTCATCTTGCGA
Source organism: Myxococcus sp. RHSTA-1-4 (assembly GCF_020037125.1). Taxonomy (GTDB): domain Bacteria; phylum Myxococcota; class Myxococcia; order Myxococcales; family Myxococcaceae; genus Myxococcus. Next base: position 308,302 of record NZ_JAIQDG010000003.1, on the reverse strand, counting down.
GCCTTGAGGGCCTCGACGACCTTGCGCACGTCCTGGCTCTTGTCCTTGGGCACCACGAGGACGGCGTCGCCGGAGTCCACCACCACCATGTCGGTGAGGCCCACGACGGACAGCGGGCGCTTGTCGGCGAGCACCACGCAGTTCTTGCAGTCCACCACCACCGCCGAGTCACCGGACACCACGTTGCCGTTGGCGTCGGCGGGGCGCACCTCGGGGATGGCGGCGAACGAGCCCACGTCGGACCAGCCGAAGTCACCGGGCAGCACCGCGATGTTGGCGGCCTTCTCCATGACGCCGTAGTCGATGGAGATGGACGGCAGCTTGGGGAAGACCTTCTTCAGCACGGACGCGAAGGTGCGCTTGCCCGCGGCCTTGCGCAGGGCGTCCAGGCCCTTCTTCATCTCCGGCATGTGCTTGTCGAAGGCCTCGAGGATGACGTCCGCGCGGAAGACGAAGATGCCGCCGTTCCACAGGTAGTCGCCGGAGGACACGTAGCTGCGCGCCGTCTCCAGGTCGGGCTTCTCCTTGAAGGCCCGCACCTTGCGGCCGCCGCCCTCCAGGGGCTCACCCACCTGGATGTAGCCGTAGCCCGTCTCCGGGTGGGCGGGCTTGATGCCCAGGGTGACGATGTGGCCCGCCTCGGCGAGCTTCGCGGCCTCGGCCAGCGTGGCCTTGAAGCCGGGCACGTTGGCCACGTGGTGGTCGGAGGGCAGCACCACCATGATGCCCTTCGGGTTGCGCGCGGCCACCTGCACGGCGGCCAGGGCGATGGCGGGCGCGGTGTTGCGCGCCACCGGCTCCACCAGGATGTTGCCCCTGGGCAGGCCCTTCACCAGCTTCGCCGCCGTCTTCGCGTGAAGCGGGCCGCAGACGATGAAGGTGTCCTTCACGGACGCGAGCCCCTTGAGGCGCGCGGCGGTGTCGGTGATGAGCGGCTGCTTCGAGGCCAGCGGCAGGAACTGCTTGGGGCGCGCCTGGCGGGACAGCGGCCAGAAGCGGGTGCCGGAACCACCGGCCATGATGACGGGGTAGAGGGGCATGGCGGCGCACCATACCGCCTCGCTTTTTTCGGGGAAGGGGGGGCTTGCTTGGGGGGCATAGGACCCTCCGGCTCCAGGCCGCCCGCCCGCCCTTCGCCCGGGGAGCCGCCGAAGACGGGTGAGAGTTTTGACCCGCCCCCAAAAAGCCAGTCTCATGCCGCGCTGTTGGACTTCCTCAAGGCCAGATCCACCGGGCTGACGCTCCTCCTCACCGTCGCGCTGGCGTTGGGGCTCTCGCTTGCCCCGGGTGTCCCCGAATCGCTGCGCCCCATCCCGAGCCTTCAGCGGAGCGGCCCCCTCGGCCCCAAGCTGACGGCGCTGGTGCTGCCGGCCTCGCTGACGGGAAAGCGCCCCGCGCGCCCGCCCTCGGACACGATGGTGGCGGACGCCCCCGGCTCGCCCACCCTTCCCCCGGAGGAAGAGGAGGAGTCCCCCGACGCCGGCTCCGCCGTGGCGGACACCGTGCCCGCCCTCCCCGCCGTGCCCACGAAGCCCGGCATCGGCCTGGAGGAGCTGAGCGCCCCCACCCTGGCCCGCGCGCTGGAGCTGGAGGCCCTGCGTGAGCGCATGGGCGCCCAGCACGTGGACATCGAGCTCAACTGCCGGAAGGCCGCCGCGGACGGCACCTGCCTGGAGGACGGGCTCGCCCCCTTCACCCGCGCCCTGGCCGAATTGCGCGCGGACACCCGGCGCACGCCAGTGCGGGTGGTGCACCTGGGCGACTCGCTCATCGCGTCCGACTACATCACCGACACGGTGCGTGAGCGGCTCCAGGAGCGCTTCGGCACGGGCGGCAAGGGCTTCCTCTTCATCACCCGCCCGGCCAGCGCCGGCCGCTGGACGCGCTCCGGGCGTGGCTCCGACGGGTGGGTGATTGAGCGGCTGGTGGACACGAAGTGGCCCCGCGACAGGGTGGGCTGGACGGGCGTGGCCTTCACCCCGGGCGGCGGCTCGCAGAGCACGCGCTACGACGTGGAGGGCTCGCGGGTGGCGGAGCTGTTCTTCCTGGCCCAGCCCACCAGCGGCTCCGTGCTGCTCTCCGTGGACGGCAAGGCGCTGCAGCGCGTCCAGACGCGCGGCTTCTCCAAGACGAAGTCCGAGGCCGCCTTCGCCCGCGTGTCCCTCCCCGAGGGCGCGAAGACGCTGTCCCTCACCACGTCCGGCAAGGTGGAGCTGCACGGCGTGTCGCTGGAGACGGGCACGCCCGGCGTCGTCTACGACGCGGTGGGCCTGCTGGGCGGCATGGCGGAGGTGTACCTGCGCGCCCAGCCCGCCGCGTTCCGCGCGCAGCTCCGCCAGCGCAAGCCGTCGCTGGTGGTGCTGATGGTGGGCGGCAACGAGGCGTTCTTCTACTCACGCGAGCGCACCACCCTGGACGAGGTGCGCAAGCAGATGAAGGAGCTGGTGGCCCGCGTGCGCGCCAACGTGCCGGACTCCGCGTGCCTCGTGATGTCCCCCATCGACGCGGGCGTGCGCACCATGAGCGGCGAGGCGATTCCGCGCCGGGGCTCCAAGGAAGTGGGCGACATCTTCCGCGAGGAGGCCCGCGCGGGCGGCTGCGCCTTCTGGGACGCCTTCACCGCCATGGGCGGCGAGGGCTCCGCGCTGCGCTGGCTGGACGAGGGGCTGATGCTGGAGGACCTCGTCCACCCGCGCGCGAAGGGCTCGGACCTGCTGGGCCACCTCTTCGACCTGGCGATGCAGCGCGCCTTCGCGAAGGCCCACTCGCCGCTGCTGAACCTCCATGACCCGCCGGGCCTCCAGGGCGCGGACGCGGCGCTGGTGAAGACCTTCGCCCGGCTGGGCCGCCGCGAGGCCGGCGAGTCCCTGCGCGTGGGCATCTCCCAGCTCGGCGCGTCGCACACGGCCTCGCACTACTTCACGGACGCGGTGCGCGAGGTGCTGGTGAAGCGCTTCGGCGACGCGGGCCGGGGCTTCATCGCCGCGGGCAAGCCGTCCCCGCGCCTGGAGGCGGCGCGCGTGGCCCGCGAGCTGGAGGGCGAGTGGACGGTGGAGGACGCGCTGGAGGCGGCTCCCGGCGGTCTCTGGGGTCTCACCGGCATCCGCGCGGTGGGAGGGCCCGGCGCGAAGCTGCGCATCCAGTTCTGCAAGGGCTGCCCGGACGCGAAGACGCCGCCGGGACGGCTGGACCTGTACACGCTGGACATGCCGGGCGTGAGCGGGCCGGACATCACCGTGGACGGCGAGCCCATGCCGCCGGACGCGCCGCTGCCCGAGCCGCTCGCCGCGCCCACGGTGCGCGTGCGCTCCTTCCCCGTCACCGGCCCCGCGCACACCGTGCAGGTGGCCGCGCCGGAGGGCGGCGGCGTCACCGTGCTGGGCGCCTCGCTGGAGCACGAGACGCCCGGCGTCGTGCTGGACGCGCTGGGCCTGCCCGGCGCCACCGCCTTCACGCTGGGGGACATGGACGCGGCGGCGGTGGACACGCAGCTCGCCTCGCGGCGGCCGGACCTGCTCGTCTTCTGGTACGGCACCAACGAGGCCCACCGGGCGGACCTGGACGCGGCGGAGCTGCGCCGCGACTACACCGCGCTCATCACCCGCCTGCGCAAGGCCACCAACGCCGAGTGCCTGCTGCTGGGCCCCACGGACCGGCTGGCCCGGGACGCGGAGGGCCGGTGGCAGGAGGCGCCCGCGCTGGCGTCGGTGCTGGACACGCTGCCCCGGGTGGCGAAGGACGCGGGCTGCGCGTACTGGTCTCCGCGCGCGGCCATGGGCGGCGAGCGCGCCATGCTGCGCTGGCAGCGCGCTCAGCCGGCGCTGGGCCACCCGGACGGCGTACACCTGACGCCGGAAGGCTACGCGCGGCTGGCGGGCGCCTTCGCGCGCGACTTCCTCGGTGCCTACGAGGCCCACAAGAAGGGCCAGCCCACCGCGCGCGTGGAGGACAACTGACGTGCTGTCCCACAGCCTCCAGTACCTGGTCTTCGTCATCGCGGTGTTCGCCCTCTACTGGGCGGGGCACCGCCAGTATTGGGCCCGCATGGCCGTGCTGCTGGTGGCGAGCCTCTTCTTCTACGCGGCCTTCACGCCCTTCCCGCTCATCATCTTCCTGGTGGGCGTCACGGTGGACCACCTGCTGGTGAAGGGCATGGCCCGCGCGCAATCACAGGGCGTGCGCAAGGCGCTCGTCACGCTGTCCATCGTCTCCAACCTGGGGCTGCTGGCGGGCTTCAAGTACCTGGAGCTGCTGCGGCAGACGGCGGTGTCGCTGCTGGCGCCGCTGGGCGTCGCGGTGCGCACGGAGCCCTTCAACCTGCTGTTGCCGGTGGGGCTGTCCTTCTACGTCTTCCAGGCCATCAGCTACACGGTGGACGTGTACCGGGGGAAGGCGAGCTCGGAGCACTCGTTCCTCGAGCACCTGCTGTACATGCTCTTCTTCCCGCGCGTGGTGAGCGGCCCCATCGTCCGCGCGTCGGAGCTGATGGCGCACTTCCGGGAGGTGCCGAGCCTCACGCCCGAGCAGGGCGGCCACGCGCTGTTCCGCATCGCGGTGGGCCTGGTGAAGAAGCTGGTCATCGCGGACGTGCTGGGCAGCGGAATCGTGGACCCGGTGTTCGGCGCGCCGGAGAAGTACGCCTCCGCCGAGTGCATCGTCGCCGCGGTGGCCTACACCTTCGAGCTCTACTACGACTTCTCGGGGTACTCGGACATCGCGATTGGCGTGGCGGCGCTGTTCGGCTTCAAGTTCCCGGAGAACTTCAACCGGCCGTACCTGGCGAAGAACCTCGGCGAGTTCTGGAACCGCTGGCACATGAGCCTGTCCACGTGGCTGCGGGACTACCTGTACCGGCCGCTGGGCGGCAACCGCGTGTCGAAGCCGCGCGTGCTGTTCAACCTGATGACGGTGATGGTGCTGGGCGGCCTGTGGCACGGGGCGGACTGGCGCTTCGCCGTCTGGGGCGCGGTGCACGGCGTGGCGCTGGGCATCTCCCGTTGCTGGGAGTGGACGGTGGGCAAGCCGCAGTCACCGGGCATTCCCCGCGTCGCGACGGGCATGCTGGCGACGTTCGTCATCGTCGTGCTCACCCGCGTCGTCTTCCGGGCGCCGGACATGACGCACGCGGGGGAGTTCTACGCGCGCATGATGGCGGGCGTGCCCGGCATCGCCAACGTCAGCCCGCTGGTGTGGGGCATGCTGGCGGCGGCGGTGTTCTTCCACGCCGTGCCGATGAAGCTCTACACCGTGTCGTCGGAGCTGTTCGTGCGGCTGCCCGTGCCGGTGCGCGCCGCGGCGCTGGTGCTGCTCGGCCTGGGCATCCGCCACCTGTCCGCCGTGGAGACGCGCCCGTACGTGTACCTGCAGTTCTAGGCGGAGCGGACGGGCGTGCCACGCCGCTTTGTTACCCCGAGCGAAGGGGCTCAGTTCCTCAACCCCAGCGCCGCGGCCATGCCCGGCACCTGCGTCACGTGGTTGAGGAAGTCCCGGAGGATGCGCGCCGTGGCGCCCCAGATGACGTGCGTGCCGTACGTATAGAAGTACAGCTCGCGCTCGGCCCCGAAGACCTCCTTGCGCTCCACGCGGAGGATGGCCGGGTCCAGCAGGTTCACCAGCGGCACCTCGAGGATGAAGGCCACCTCGTCCGCGCTCGGGCGGTACTGGCCGTCTCCGGGGATGACGCCCACGAAGGGACTGACGCGGTACTGCGAGATGGTGGGCACCTCGTCCAGCATGCCGAGCACCCGCACGCGCCGCCGGTCGACTCCCAGCTCCTCCTCCGTCTCCCGCAGCGCCGTGTGCAGCGGCGTGGCGTCCTCCGCGTCCCGCCCGCCTCCGGGGAAGCTGTACTGGTCCGCGTGGGTGCGCAGCGTGGGCGGCCTCCGCGTGAAGAGCACGTGAGGCACACCGTCCCGCTCGAACACCGGCACCAGCACCGCGGCCTCCCGCAGCACCAGCCCCGGCAGGTCCACCACGCGCGCCGGCCGCGACGACAGCCGCGACTCCAGCGATTGGAACAGCGCCTCCACGCTCACGGCCACGTCCCTCTCTAGTCCGTCACCTGCTTCTCAATCTGCTGCTTGCCCGGCTCGGGCTGCACGTCGATGTTCTCCAGGCCCGACCGCGGGCTCAGCTTCCCCATCTGGAGCAGCACCAGCAGCAGCACGCCCAGCGCCACGCGGTACACGACGAACACCAGCATGGTGCGGGAGCGCAGGTAGCTCAACAGCCAGGCGATGGCCGCCATGCCCGAGCCGAACGCCACCAGGGTGCCCACCCACAGCGAGAGGGCGGACGGCCGCTCGGTGGCCTCCAGCAGGTGCTTGAGCTCGAAGATGCCCGCCAGCGTCGTGGCGGGGATGGACAGCAGGAAGGAGTAGCGCGCCGCGTCCTCGCGCTTGAGGCCCAGCGCCAGCCCGCCCGTCATCGTCGTGCCCGAGCGGGACGAGCCGGGAATCAGCGCCAGCGCCTGGAACAGCCCGATGAGGATGCCGTCCTTCCACGTCATGTCCGCCAGCGTCCGCTTGTGTGAGGCGGCCCGCTCCACCACGAAGAGGATGAGCGCCAGGACGATGAGGCTGCCGGCGATGACGTAGAGCGAGCGGAACTCGTTCTCGATGAGCTTCTTGAAGGCCAGGCCGCACACGCCGATGGGCAGCGTGCCCACCAGGACGAACCACGCCAGCCGGGACTCCAGCGTGCCGAAGGGCTCGCGCCGCGCCAGCCCCCGGAAGAAGGCGGCCGTCAGCGCGACGATGTCCTTGCGGAAGTAGATGAGCACGGCGGCCACGGTGCCCAGCTGGATGACCGCCGAGTACGCGGCCCCCGGGTCCTTCCAGCCGAACAGCTCCGGCGCGATGCGCAGGTGCGCGGTGGAACTGATGGGGAGGAACTCGGTGAGACCCTGGACCAGGCCCAGGACGATGGCTTCGAGGAGGCTCATAGGGCGCGGCCCCCGGATGTATGCCCGGACTCCCCCGCCAGCAAGGGTGTTCGTCCACCTCTGTGCGCGCGCGCACGCACCGCCCACGGGTCCGGGTAGGCTGGACACCGCGCCATGCCCCCTGCCCCACCGTGCCCCTGCTGCTCCGGCCTCCGCTACCGGGAGTGCTGTGCCCCCTACCACCGAGGCGAGGCCGAGCCCCCCGACGCCGAGCGCCTCATGCGCAGCCGTTACAGCGCCTTCGCCCTGCGCGACGTGGCGTACCTGTGGAAGACGCTGCACCCGGACCACCCGGACCGCGCGCGGCCCCGGGACGAGTACCTGCGGGACTTGCGCGCCTACGCGCAGGGACACCAGTTCCCGAAGCTGGTGGTGATGGGCTCGCTGCCACCGGATGCGAGCGGCACGGCGCAGGTGCTCTTCTTCGCCAAGGTGTTCGAGAAGGGGAAGGACCGCTCCTTCGTGGAGCGCTCCGACTTCCGGCACGACGGCACGGGCTGGCGCTACCTGTCCGGAGTGACGCGGCTGCCGAAGGAGCTGCCCGTCCCTCCGGAGTCCCTCACGCTCGCCACGTTCCCGGAGTAGCGCGCGGGACGAGGGGCGGTGGCCGCCCGCCTCGGAGGAGGAAGGCGGCCATTGGTTCATCAGGGCTTGGGCCCTGGCGCACGGAGTGAGTTGCTCAGCGCGCCCGGGACTTCACCCGTGCTCCGGACCCGAGGTCAGACCATGCCGGAAGGCTGCGGGCAGATGTCGCCCGGGTCCTTCGGGAAGTCTGGAGGATCCTCGCCAATCTCCGTCGAGTCCGGATCCTCCCAGGGCCCCGTGGGCCACAGGATGGGCCCGAAGAATCCGGCAGAGCCCACGGTCAGCACCGCGGGCGTCAACAGCCGCCCCTGAGGCTGGATGTTGCCCGGGTCCTTCGGGGAGTCAGGCGGATCGTCGCCAATCTCCGTCGAGTCTGGGCCCTCCCAGGGCCCCGTGGGCACCACGATGGGACCCAGCGGCCCGGTGGCCCCCACCACCGGCGCCAGGCCCAGCGCCATCACCACGAACATCCGCAGTTGCTTCATCACATCCCCCTCGATACGAGACGCGCCGGCCCATTCCGTCTCGAATGCACCATATCGAGGGGCTCTGACATCACGCGTGCCGCCCGACATGATGAAGCCATCATTCAATGGCTCCACTGCGGGCGGCTCTTCGTGGGCCCTACCGGGGCACGGTCGTACCGGGCGCGGGCCGTGAAGTGGACAGCGCCGCCGGGTCACTGACCCCATCGACCGCATTCGCCGAGAGCCAGGCCAACCGGGTGAAGGTGTCAATCGGCTTCGGACTCGCGTTGCCCGGGTCCTTGGGGTCGGGCGGAGGATCTTCGCCAATCTCTGTTCCATCGAAGCAGGGGTCGAGCGTCTCATCATCCTCCCCCGAAGTCGTTCCCGTGGTCGTGGCTCCGGAGGCCATGGCGGCACTTCCGCTCACGCGCTTGCCACCCGGCACTTTCACGGGAGCGGTGTAGAGCACGACCGGCACGCCCGCCTTGTAGGCATCGGCAAGAAAAGAATCCCGCGCGGCCCGGGTTCCCGACACGAGGTAGGTGAAGGACCGGGTCTTCGTGTTGACGCCCGCCGCATGGAACGCCCCGGTCTCCTGGCAGAGCAGCCCGACAACGTGCGTCGCCCCTGGAGGAGGGGTTGCGCCCGGAGGCAACTCCACAACGGGTGGGGCCGTGGGCACCGGCCCCGGCTCGGGGCAGGTGTCCGGCGTGGGCCGGGGCTCTCCAAAAATACGGCATCCCGATAGCGAGCCCGCCAACAGCACACACAACACGAATCTCTTCATCATCGACATCCCCCTCCACGCTCAGGACGGGACCACCCCATCCTCAATCGAATACAAGTACCGAGCGCACCCAACTCTCCGAGTCGCGCGCGAGCCACTCCATGCGCACGTCGCGAAGCGCGACCGCCGCATGCTCGCCGCGTCGGATACGCTCCCGCACGGCATTGAAGAACGCGCCCGCCTCCGCATCCGGCACGTCAACCGTGGCGGCGATCACCGCGCGAGCTCCCGCATTGATGAATGCGACCGGCAGGCTGAATCGCTCATACGTCCACGGCGCCCCATGCGCGGCACGGCAGGCCGCCAAAATGACCAGGGGTTGTCCCTGGAGCCGACGCGCTTGAACTTCTCCCACTGTCAACGCATAGCGACCGCCATCTTCCTGGGAAAGCACCAGCAGTGACGCCTCGGAGAGGTTCGGGTTCACCAGTCCGTGCGCATGGACCTCGACCTCCGTGGCTTCCGTCATCGCCTCCAACACCCGGGAAGGCGTGGCCGCCTGCCCGGAGAGGAGCGTGGTTCCCGGCTCCGTCGAGCCTTCCCACGCATTCAGCGACGGCAAGCCCAGGGCGCGCGGCGCCACGACATCCGCCACCACCAGGCGCCTCGAGGGACCGGAGACGGGCGATTCGGAAGGCGGCCGTGGCACGTAGTAGGCCCAGGCCATATCGGCGGGCAACAGACCCGCCCGGCCATGCAGCGGCGGACGCGCCACGACGGCTACCTGCTGGCACGCACGCAACCGTGCCACCAGGGACTCGGAAACAAGCCCCCGAAGCTCTTCCCCCAGTGGCGCGGTGCGGCTCGCGTCATAGTGACCGAGCATGCCGCCGTCCGGACCGAGACTAATGGCCAGCGTCCGCTCGTCATCCACCGTCACCGCGAGCAGGCACTGCCTGGGAAGGGCCCCCCCCAGCTCCTCTCCGAAAAGCGCCAGCGCGCCCTCGGACTCACCCGCTTTCCCGGCAGCGAACAGGAGCGAGGTGTAGCTATAGGCCTGGGCCTTGCGCGCGTTCACGTCATAGGAGGGAAGCTGCCGCGCCTCGGCAATGGCGAGCCGGAGCAATTCCTCGCCCCGTGCCCGCTCTCGCTCCACGTGGAATCGTCCCTCGATATGCGTGGCGAGTGCCCGCTCTCCTGGGGTGAGGCCTCCTCGCTTTCGCAGAGCCTCAAGCCCCTCCTGCAGTTTGCGGTCCTGCTCTGGGTCGGGATGCATCCGCGCGAGGTCCACCAGCGTCTTGGCGCCCGGCAGAGACAACGGGGCGTCGCACGACAGCGCGTCCGCCATGCTCGCCCGAGCTTCCACCAGAAAGAACTCCTGCAGCCGTGCCAGGGCTTCGTTCGCCCGGACGAAGTGACGGATGTTGCAGTCCTTCGGAGCCCGAGCGAGGGGCTCTTCCAGATAAGCCCTCGCCAGTGCGGCCTTCCCCAGGAAGCGCGCGTTCTGCCCGAGCTGCAGCAACTGCCTCCCCTCGCTCCATCGGCTGTCGTTGCGATAGCCCGTGAGCGCTGCCTGCGCGTGCCGATTGGATTCGGGCAGGCGGTGGAGCTGGCGGTAGAGGTTGGCCAGCGCCTCCTGGATGAGGATGCAGCGATAGCCAATCGGCTGTGCCTCGCAGCGGTCCACAGCGCCCAGCAGGAGCTGCTCGGCCCGAAGGAACTCGCCGCGCTGGATGGCCGCGAGAGCCTTCTCATGGTCGGCCAACAGCAGGAGCCAGGGGTCCCCCGCCTGGGTGGCCAGTTCCTCGAAGGTGTCCAGATGCTCGCCCACCTTTCGCTCGAGGACGAGTGCGCCCATGTACAAGTCGCGCTCTCCGGCCCGCAGCACCTCGTCCAGGTATCGCGGCAGGCCCCCTGCGACCTTGTGCGTGCGATACAGCTCCAGGTAGCGCGCGGCCAGCGGCCCCCGGCGCCGGAAGTCTCGTGACCGGGCCCAACGGACGGCATCGCGCACGGCCGAGCCCCCGTATCTCGTGTCGAGCGCCTCGGCCAATGGCATCAGCGCATCGAGCCGCTCCACCGAGCCCGCCGCGCGAATGGCTTCATACAGAAACGCGCGGAAGACTCCCGGTCTGGACTGGAGCATCTCCGGAGGGACGGTGCTCGTGTCGGTGACCAGGGCCTTGGCGGCATCCATCGTCTCCTTCCACCGGTCCACCAGCCGCCCCCGCAGCGCCTCCGCCCGGGACCTCGCCTCCCCCGCCCAGCCATGCTCCCCCAGCGCGGCGGCGGCTTCGAAGGACTGCGCGGCCAGGGCCCACAGCTCCAACTCCGTCAGCACCAGCCCCCGGTTCCACAGCGCCTGCGCATGCTTCGGCTGCACACGGAGCACCCCCTCCAGCAGCTCCAGCGCCTCGGCATGGTCCTTCCGGTCCAGCGCGAGCACCGCCTTGTCGCTGGCCACGTCCGGCGAATCCCCCGCCTTCGCCAGGTACGGCGCCGCCATCTCCGTGTTGCCGCGCACCAGGTACGCCGCCGCGAGCCCATGCACATCGCCCGCCGCCTCCATCCGCGCCAGCTCCGCCAGGGGCGCCGGAGGCGGCAGCGCACGCCCCGCATCTCCCGAGCGCAGCGGCCCATACGGACGATGGAGGTCCGCCCCCGGATAGCTCACCCGGGCCTCAATCGTGCGCGTGGGAGCGTCGGCCAGGAACAGGGCCGGGGACACCGGCTCCGCCACCGTGCTCCGCCAGGCCGGCAGTCCCACCGTGGCCGCGATGACTCCCGCCGCCGCCGCCAGCACCATGAGCGCGGCCCAGCGCAGCCGCGGACTCCAGGAACGAGGCTTGTCCTCCGCCACTGCCGAGCTCCCTGCCTGTGTGTCGTGGCTCCCCACGCCCACCCAACGACGGCGCCCATGATTCTTCCCCGCGCGACGCTACGCCGCTTCAGTGGAAGCCGCGAGATTCACTTGCCCGGCAAGCAGTTTCACTTTCGCGAGCCATTCCTGGAGGCACGGGCGCACCGGACCTGAGCGACCTCGGAGACCTCGCGCGCTTCACCTCGCACCAGGGCACGCCCGCACACCCGTGAGGGTGAAGGCCCACACGCCCGTGTCCGGAAGACCACGGCCCTTGCCTCCCGCCCCCTCACCGGCGCTGGCCCACGCCTTGCTCTGGCCCCACCCTCCACGACGGAACCGAGGTCCGCCGACCACACCGTTCCAGGAGCCACCGCATGCGTCAGCGCCTCCGCATCCCGCACACACGAGCCGTACTGTTCGTGCTCACCGCCCTCGCCACCACCGTCTGCGCCGCCGCGAAGCCACCGGCCCCGAAACCCGCCCCCGCCCACCCGGGCTGCTTCCTCCTCATGGACCTGAAGACGGGCGAGGTGACACGCAACGACGCGAAGAAGTGCGCGAAGCGCATGGTGCCCGCCTCGACCTTCAAGGTGCCCCACGCGCTCATCGCGCTCGAAACGGGCGTCCTCTCCGGCCCGGACGAAGTGCGCAAGTGGGACGGCACGAAGCACCGCGTGGAGATGTGGAACCAGGACCAGACGCTGGACACGGCCATGCGCCGCTCCGCCCTCTGGTTCTTCCAGGGCACGGCGAAGCAGCTTGGCCAGCAGCGCATGGAGGAGTGGCTGAAGCGCTTCCGCTACGGCAACGCGGACGCCTCCGGCGACATCACCCGCTCCTGGCTGGGCGGCCCGCTGCGCGTCTCCCCGGACGAGCAGCTCGACTTCCTCGCCCGTTTGTACCGGGGCGAGCTGCCGGTGAGCCCGAAGACGCTGGAGATTGTGAAGGCCACGCTGGTGCAGGGCCCGGACACCGTGGCCAACACCCGCGACGGCATCAACATGGGCGGCCCGTGGAAGGACGGCGCGGTGCTGAGCGCCAAGACGGGCACGTACCCCGATGCCAGCGGGGAACTCACCTGGCTGGTGGGCCACGTCGCCTCACCGCGTGGAGGCTTCGTCTTCGTCAGCGCCGTGTAGTCGCCTCCCGGCAAGTCACAGGCGCCGCACCCCGCGCTCGCCTCCGCCATCGACGCGCTGAAGGCGCACGGACTCCTGTGAGCCCCTGAAATGAAAAACGCGCGCCGCCCCTCGTCGGGACCGGCGCGCGCTTTCCACTCACGAGAGCGAGGGCCTTCTTCAGACCGCCTTCAGGCGGCCACCCGCGGCGGCGTTGCCACCGGCGGCGTCACGCAGGGCGTCCTTCTTGTCGGTGCGCTCCCAGGTGAACTCCTTCTCCGTGCGGCCGAAATGGCCGTACGCGGCGGTCTTCTGGTAGATGGGCCGCAGCAGGTCCAGGTGCTCGGTGATTTCGCGCGGGCGCAGGCCGAAGACCTGGCGCACGGCCTTGGCGATGCGCGCCTCCGGGACGGTGGCGGTGCCGAAGGTCTCCACCATCACGCTGACCGGCTCGGCCACGCCGATGGCGTAGGACACCTGCACCTCGCAGCGGCGCGCCAGACCGGCGGCCACCACGTTCTTGGCGATGTAGCGCCCCATGTACGCGGCGGAGCGGTCCACCTTGGACGGGTCCTTGCCGCTGAACGCGCCGCCACCGTGACGGCCCATGCCGCCGTAGGTGTCGACGATGATCTTCCGGCCCGTCACGCCCGAGTCGCCCATGGGGCCACCCACCACGAAGCGGCCCGTGGGGTTGATGAAGAACTTGGTCTTGTTGTCGATGAGCTTCTTGGGCAGCGCCTTCGCGATGACGTCCTCGCGGATGGCCTCCTGGATCTTCTTGTTGGAGACCTCCTCGGCGTGCTGCGTGGACACCACCACCGCGTCGATGCGGGCGGGGCGGCCGTCGCGGTACTCCACCGTCACCTGGCTCTTGCCGTCCGGGCGGATCCAGTCGTGCTGCTTGCGGCGCACGTCCGCCAGCCGGCGGGTGAGCGCGTGGGCGTAGTGCAGGGGGGCCGGCATCAGCTCCGCCGTCTCGTCGCAGGCGAAGCCGAACATCATGCCCTGGTCGCCGGCGCCCTGGTCCTTCTTGTTGTCGACGCCGCGGGCGATGTCCTGGCTCTGGCCCTCGATGGCCACCATGACGCCGCAGGTGTTGCCGTCATAGCCCATGGAGCTGTCGGTGTAGCCGATGCGGCAGATGGTGCTGCGGACGATGCGCGGGATGTCGACGTAGCAGTTCGTCGTCACCTCACCGGCGACGATGGCGAGGCCCGTCTTGACGAGCGTCTCCACCGCGACGCGAGCCTGCGGGTCCTTGGCGATGATGGCATCGAGGACACCGTCGGAGATCTGGTCGGCGATCTTGTCCGGGTGGCCTTCGGTGACGGATTCGGACGTGAACAAAAAGTCGGTAGGCATGTCGTCTCTAAAGGGGCGCTTGACAGTGCGCGAGGGGACGGACACTAGACGTGCGGTCCTAGGGGAGTCAAACCTCCATGAGGGGCTGTTTCATTCGTCTGTGACGCCCGGCGGGCGGGCGTGCCCCGCCGCATGGCTGCCCTCCTTCGGAGCGTGAATTTCGCAAGCCCCCAGCCGTTCCCTTGCGCTAACAGATGGGGCACGAATTCCCCCTGCTGGAGGACCACCCGACATGAACGCCCGCTTCCGTACCATCACCTTCCTGGCCGCCATGGCCTTCGCCGTCCCCGCGCTCGCCGCGCCGAAGGACGACGCCGTCGCCAAGCCGGTGAAGACGGTGGTGCAGTCCGTGCGCTACGAGCGCGACGCGGCCGCCCTGAAGCACTTCGGCAGCGAGGAGCAGGGGAAGTTCCTGCTCGGTGACGCGTGGGCCAAGGGCACCGACGCGCAGCGCAAGGAGTTCGTGCAGCTGTTCCAGGACCTCTTCGCCGCCATCGCCTTCCCCCGGGTGCGCGAGAACTTCAAGAACCTGGACTCCATCACCTACGAGCCCGCCCAGGTGACGGGCAACGAGGCGACGGTCGCCTCCACCATCTTCATCAAGCACCCGCTGAAGACGCAGGAGATGAAGCTGAAGTACCGCCTCATGAAGGACACCGCCGCGTGGAAGGTGGTGGACGTGACGGTGCTCGGCTCCTCCATGCTCCAGGACATCCGCGACTCGCAGGTGCAGCCGCTGCTCGCCCAGGGCGGGTGGGACCTGCTGCTGAACCGCATGCGGACGGAGCTGGCGAAGGTGAAGAAGAAGTAGCCCTGGCCGTGCAGGGCGGCCGGGCCACCAGGCTCCCGGCCGCCGGATGGGTTTGGGGGGCGCCGCGTCATCGCATAGGCTCTCTCTCCCCCGAGCGCCTGGACGATGACCGCCCCCGCCCCCTCCCAGCCTCCGCCCTCGCGCGTCATCGGCCCGTCCGCCCGGGAGGTGGACGCCTTCTGCGTGCAGTACGCGCCCCGCGCGCCCGGCAACCCCGCCGTCCGGGACTTGTACCGGCTCTTGTGCGACGTGCCCGAGGGCGGCCTGGAGGCGCGGCTGGAGTGGGTGGAGCGGTGGACGGCGTGGCTGCGCGAGCGAATCCCCGCGCACGCGCTGGTGGACCCCGCCGAGCCCGAGCTGTCCCCCGCCGACAGCCGCCTGCGGCTCATGGTGCGCGTCATGGAGGGCGAGCCCGGGATGCGCGCCGCCGTCACCCGGCTGGTCTCCGCGGTGTGCGACGGCAGCCGCGGCCTGAAGCTCTTCGCCCAGGTGGGGCTGCCCGCGGGCCAGGGCTTCCTCTCCGAGGCCTCCGACCGGCTGGCGCGCGCGCTGCTCCCGGCGCCTCCCGAGCCCAACAAGCTGTCCGAGCTGCTCTTGCGGCTGTTCCCCGTGCCGGGGGACGCGGACTGGCTGGCCGCGCTGTCCCCGGCGCTGCTGGCGAAGCTGGCCTCGCTGGTGGGTGACGCACGTCCACCCGAGCCGGTGCCCGCCGCCCGCGTGCGCGCGGACCTGATGGACGCGCTGCTGCTATTGGCCGTGCAGACGGCCGCGCTCGGCATGGCCGAGGACGTGAGGGAGCGCAGCCCGGAGACGGCCTTCCGGGGCTCACCCTTCCTGCGGCTGCGTCTGGTGTGTGACGCGGTGCTCGCGCGCGACGCGGCGCCGGACACGCTGAAGGATTTGTCCACCTGCGTGGCGGACTGCCGGCAGGTGGTGGGCAGCGTGTCCCGGCACCTGGAGGAGGCGGGCGTCAGCGTGGACCTGGTGTACCGGCTGGAGCGCATCCGCCGGAGCCTGGAGCGCATGGAGGCCATTGCCCGGGTGCTGGGCGCGCCCCGCGGCGAGCCCCGCTGGCGCGAGGCGCTGGCGCTGCTGGCGGACCTGCTGCGGCGGGCGCACGCGGACCGCTCCGTCCGGGAGCTGGTGAAGCGCAACGTGCGGATGCTGGCGCGCAAAATCATCGAGCGCGCCGGCCACTCGGGTGAGCACTACATCACCAGCACCCGCGCCGAGTTCCACGACATGGTGCACTCGGCGGCCGGCGGCGGGCTGGTGACGGCCGGGGCGGTGGCGCTGAAGTTCGTCCTGTCCGGGCTGACGCTGGCGCCCTTCTTCGTCGCGCTGAGCGTGGGGCTCAACTACGCGGTGGCCTTCGTCCTCATCCAGCTGTTGGGCTTCACGCTGGCCACCAAGCAGCCGTCCGTGACGGCGGCCACGCTGGCGGGCGCGGTGGGCGAGGGCGCCCGGGGCGAGCGGCTGGCGAGCCTGGTGGAGCTCATCCCCCGCATCACCCGCTCGCAGCTCGCGGCCTTCGCGGGCAACCTGGGCGTGGTGGCGCCCGCGGCGCTGGCGGTGGCGGTGGGCTACCAGTGGGTGACGGGCCACGGCTTCCTCACGCCGGCGAAGGCCCAGGCCACGGTGGCCTCGCTGCACCCGTGGAAGAGCGGCACCCTGGTTTTCGCGGCCCTCACCGGCGTGCTGCTGTGGCTGAGCAGCGTGGCGGGTGGGTGGCTGGAGAACTTCGTGGTGTACCGGCGGCTGCCGGAGGCGCTCGCGCACCACCGCGTGCCGCGCCGGCTCCTGGGAGACGCCGGCGCGGCCCGGCTGGCCTCCGGGTTCCAGCACGCCGTCTCCGGCCTGGGCGGAAACGTGACGCTGGGCTTCCTCCTGGGCCTGGTGCCGGTGCTGGGCGGCTTCTTCGGGCTGGCGCTGGACGTGCGGCACGTCACCTTCGCGCTCGGCCAGCTCGCCCTGGCCGGCGGCTCGCTGGGCGCTGACGCGGTGCTCCGGCCGGACTTCCTCGCCGCGCTGGCGGGCGTGGCCCTCACCGGCCTGCTCAACTTCGCCGTCTCCTTCTCCCTGGCCCTGGGCGTGGCCGTGCGCGCGCGCGACGTGCCCACCCGCGAGGCGCTGCCCTTCCTGCGCGCCGTCCTCACCCACCTGGTGAAGGAGCCGCGCTCGTTCCTCCTGCCGCCCCGGGACACCTCCAGCGACGTGCTCCGGGTCTCCCCCCCACCCGCACCCTGAGCGCGGGCCGCCTCCCCGCATCCTTTGTGCCCCAGGAAAATGCCCGCCGTGACACGGGCCTGACACGGCCCGGCAGGTGCCGGGCGGCCGGGGAGCGGCCGGGCACTCTTGCGCTGCTTCCTGGCAGGGACGTTTGCCGCTAGGGTCCCCGCCGCATGAGCGGCGCCCGAAACCCGAACTCCCACTCCCGCTTCGCCTACGCCTTCGCCGGCCTGCTGGTCCGCCGGCCGGGGACCATCCTCCTGCTGCTGCTCGCCCTGCTGGGCCTGTCGCTCTGGGGCACGTCGAAGCTGCGCATCAACTCCAACCAGCTCGACCTCATCTCCCAGGACCTGCAGGAGGTGAAGGACGTCAAGCAGGTCATCGACATGGTGGGAGGCAGCGGCTTCCTCATGCTCGCGCTGCGCTCGTCCGACGAGGCCAGCATGAAGGCCACCGCGGACGACATCGCGAAGATGCTGGAGGCGGACAAGGAGAACGTCCGCAACGTCTCCTACAAGCTGCCCGTCGAGTTCATCCAGCAGAACATGGTCCTCTTCGTGAAGACGGAGGACCTCGTCGAGGGCAAGCGCCGCATCATGGCGTTCCTGCGCGACAAGCTGAAGCGCAGCAACCCGTTCTTCATCGACCTGGGCGGCTCCAAGCCCGTCGAGCTGGACATGCAGGACCTGGTCGACAAGTACTCCTCCGTCGGCAAGAAGAGCATCCGCGACGACTACAACATCTCCAATGACAAGAAGATGTTGCTCATCCTCATCAAGCCGATGTGGGACAACACGGAGATTGGCAAGACGAAGGCGTACCTGGAGAAGCTCCGGGGCGACCTGAAGGCCTACTCCGAGCGCCCCGGCGCGGTGAAGCTGGAGGAGGACTACCACCACGACTCCTTCCTGAAGGACGGCGCGCAGGAGAACGGCGGCAAGGCGAAGAGCATCGCCTACGGCTTCACCGGCTCCTACAAGACGACGGTGGACGACTCGTACGCGATTGAGGAGTCGCTGGAGCCGGTGACCATCATCGCGCTGGTGACCATCTTCCTCATCACCATCGTCTTCTTCCGCAAGGTGGCGCCCACGTTCATCGTGGTCAGCGGCACCGTCATTGGCACGCTCTACACGCTGGGCTTCACCTACGCGACGGTGGGTGAGCTCAACATGATTACGTCCATCCTGGGCGGCATCCTGATGGGGTTCGGCATCGACTACGGCATCCACTTCATCTTCCGCACCCGGCTGGAGCTGGGCGCGGGCAAGCCGTACGACGTGGCCATCCGCGACGCCTTCGTCAACGCGGGCCGCCCGGCGGCGGTGGCCGCGGTGGTGACGGGCGGCTCGTTCTTCGTGCTGATGGTGAGCGAGTTCCGCGGCTTCAGCCAGTTCGGCTTCCTGGCCGGCTGCGGCACGCTCATCCTCGGCCTCACCCTCTTCCTGTGGAGCGCGTCGCTGCTGGCGCTGGCCGGCCGCATCAACCCGGCCCTGCCGCAGAAGCTCATCGGCGTCATGAAGCCGCCGCCCACCAACTCCGCCGCCACCGGCAAGGAGCTGCGCATCCCCCGCCCGGGCCTGGTGCTGGGCGTCAGCACCGCCATCGTGGCCCTCATCTGCGCCGCCGCGGTGCCCTGGGCCGGCCTGGACGCGGAGCTGCCCAAGGGCGTCAAGCTGGGCTTCTTCGAGCGCCTCAAGTACGGCGTGGGCTTCAACTACAACACCCGCGCGCTCATCCCGGACGGCATGTCCTCCGTCGTGCTCCAGGATGAAATCAACGAGCGCTTCAACATCTCCAGCGACCCGATGGCCATCTACACCAAGGACCTGGACGAGGCCGAGGGTGTCTACCGGGAGCTGACGCAGCACCCGGAGAAGTACCCGTCCATCGACCAGGTGGTGAGCATCTTCACCTTCGTCCCCCCGGAGGCGACGGCCCAGGCCAACGCCAAGGTGCTGGCGGAGTGGAAGGAGGAGATGGCGCAGCTCGAGGCGGAGGGCTTCACCACCGCCGCGCTGCCGCCGGAGATGCAGGACAAGGCCGAGTTCTTCAAGAAGGTGCTGGACGCCAAGCCCTTCGACGTCCACGGCGTGCCGGCCAACTACACCGCCCAGTTCAAGAACCTGCCCACCGCGCTGCCGGAGAACCAGGGCTACCTCACGTACATCTACGCGGGCGTGGACCTGATGGACGGCAAGAAGATGCTGAAGTTCGCCGACGAGACGCGCTCCATCCCCGCGACGTACAAGCCGGGCGCGTTCGACAAGGACGCGTGGGACCCGGCGGGCCCCACCGCGCAGAAGGAGTTCCGCGCCGCGGGCGCCACGCAGCTCTACGCGCGGCTGGCGCGAATCGTCCTCTGGGACGGGAAGCTCACGGTGGTGCTCACCGCGCTGTGGATTCTGGCCATGCACTTCCTGGACTTCCGCAACGTGAAGCTGGCGCTGGCCTCCGTGATTCCGCTCGGCGTGGGCCTGGCGATGATGCTGGGCATCATGTCGCTGACGGACCTGCGGCTGAACTTCATGAACATCATCATCCTGCCCATCCTGCTGGGCTTCGGGGTGAGCCACGGCCTGTACCTGCTGCACCGCTTCCTGGAAGGCACGTCACCGCTCGTCGCGCTGCGCAGCGTGGGCGCGGCGGTGGCGTCCTCCACGCTGACGGCGGTGGCGGGCTTCGCGGCGCTGCTGGCCGCCGCCCACAACGGCCTGCGGTCCATGGGCCTGGTGGCGTGCATCGGCCTCATCACCACGCTGGTGGTGTCCTTCACGGTGCTGGCCGCGGTGATGCAGCTCATGCATGACCGCCGGCAGCGTGAGGCGGGCGGCACTTCCGGGGCGGGCGGCGCTCCGTCCACCGAGAGCAGCGACGTGAAGGCGGCCTGAGCGGCGGCCACTGAAGGAGGCCCCCTTCCGCATGAAGGGGGCCGGGAGAGGGACATGACGACAAAGCGACTGTTGCCCGTGCTCGGGCTGGGCCTGCTGTCCGCGTGCGCCACGGTGAAGAGCCAGCGCGTGCGCGGTGACTACGAGCAGGTGGACAAGCACCAGGTGAAGCGGCTGGTGGTGGTGACGCAACCCCTGCCGGACGGCAAGCCGGCGGTGGGTGAGCTGTGGAGCCTCATCGCCCGCCAGTGGGTGAACCAGAACCGCAACTACCTCGCGAAGAGCAACCTGGCGCTGCCCGAGCGGCCGGAGGACACGTCCTTCAAGGGCCTGTGCGTGGAGGGCATCGAGGGCGTGCTCTGGCTGGACCCGAACATCACGCTCAAGGGCGACGGCGCGGAGACCGAGGTGAAGGCGCGCCTCACCCGGTGCCGGGACGGTGAGGAGGTCTGGGCCGCGGAGGCCGCCGGGAGCTGGGGCTCCAGGGACGAGGACTACGAGCAGCGCGTGGCCCAGTACGTCCAGGAGCTGGGCGAGGAGGTGGCCCCCTACGTGGTGCCCACCGCCAAGCTGCTGTCCGCCACGCTGGGCACGCTGCCCAATCCCGAACTGAACGAAGCGGACACCGACGAGAAGATTGAGCTGGGCGAGTAGGCTCGTCCCTCGTGGACGAGAAGACCATTGCCCTGAGGCTGGCCGTGGCGGCGCTGCTGGGCGGCGTGCTGGGCCTGGAGCGTGAGGTGCGCGGGCAGGACGCCGGCCTGCGCACCCACATCCTCGTGTCCCTGGGGGCGTGCTGCTTCACGCTGGCCAGCGTCTACATCGAGGTGCTGCTGTCCACCTCTGACGCCCTCGAGGGGGCACGGGGGGACATCAGCCGCATCGCCAGCCAGGTGGTGGTGGGCATCGGCTTCCTGGGCGCGGGCGTGATTCTTCGCCACGGCGGGCAGGTGAAGGGGCTGACGACGGCGGCCAACCTGTGGCTCACCGCGTCCGTGGGGCTCGCGGCGGGCCTGGGCTTCTACGTGGCGGCCGGCGGCACCGTGGTCGTCGCCCTGCTGAGCCTCGTGGGGCTGCGCCCCCTGGAGCGCGCCATCGCCCGCTACCGCGAGAAGCGCGGCCTGACGGCGGACCGGGACGTGGCCGCGTCCCGAGACGACTCACGCGACGCCCGCTGAGCCGCCCCTTCGATGGGCGAGCGCCTTTGCTTGCCTGATAAATGCAACTCAGTTACATCTCAATCTCGAATCCCCATCGCACCGGCAGCACCCGGAGCAGCGCCATGCCCAAGGGCAACCGCCCCCACATCCCCCTCGTCCCCCCGGCGAATACCGGGAAGCTCCAGCTCGAGCAGGACGGCCCGCGCGTGTGCGCGCACGTCCTCTTCGAGGAGGGCAAGCCATGACGGCGCAGGTGCCTTCCGCGCGGCTGCCCGTCACCGTCCT
The DNA here is from genome assembly GCF_020037125.1 of Myxococcus sp. RHSTA-1-4. Lineage (GTDB taxonomy): Bacteria > Myxococcota > Myxococcia > Myxococcales > Myxococcaceae > Myxococcus. The sequence goes on along the minus strand of NZ_JAIQDG010000003.1, from coordinate 286,858 downwards.
CTCGGGCTTCCTCGGCGCGGGGAAGACCACCCTGCTCAACCATGTCCTCCACAACCGCGAGGGGCTGCGGGTGGCGGTCATCGTCAACGACATGAGCGAGGTGAACATCGACGCGAAGCTCGTGGGAGATGCCGCCGCGCTGAGCCGCGTGGACGAGAAGCTCGTGGAGCTGTCCAACGGCTGCATCTGCTGCACGCTGCGGGAGGACCTGCTGAAGGAGGTCGCCCGGCTCGCGCGGGAGGGACGGTTCGACTACCTCCTCATCGAGTCCACCGGCATCTCCGAGCCGCTGCCCGTGGCGGAGACCTTCACCTTCGCGGATGAGTCGGGCCAGGGGCTGTCGGACGTGGCCCGGCTGGACACCATGGTGACGGTGGTGGACGCCTTCAACTTCCTCAAGGACTGGGAGGCGGCGGATGGGCTCGCGGAGCGCGGGCTCGCGGCGGCGGAGGAGGACGAGCGCACGGTGGTGGACCTGCTGGTGGAGCAGGTCGAGTTCGCCGACGTGCTCGTGCTCAACAAGACGGACCTGGTCTCCGCGGAGGACGTGGCCCGGCTGCGCGAGGTGCTGCGCAAGCTCAACCCCGACGCGCACCTCGTCACCGCGGAGCGGGGGCGTGTTCCGCTGGAGGCGGTGTTGAACACCGGCCGCTTCGACTTCGAGCGGGCCCGCCGCGCTCCCGGCTGGCTCAAGGAGTTGCGGGGCGAGCACACGCCGGAGACGGAGGAGTACGGCATCCGCAGCTTCGTCTTCCGCGGCCGCGTCCCCTTCCACCCCGCGCGCCTGTGGCGCTTCATCCACGGAAGCTGGAAGGGCGTGCTGCGCTCCAAGGGCTTCTTCTGGCTCGCCACCCGGACGGACATCGCCGGCGTCTGGGCCCAGGCGGGTGGCGCGTGCAGCTTCGAGCCCGGCGGCCTGTGGTGGGACGCGGTGCCCCGCGCCGAGTGGCCGGACGACAGCGAGGCACGCGCCGAAATCGAGCGCGAGATGACGGGCCCGCATGGGGACCGGCGGCAGGAAATCGTCTTCATCACCCGGGACGCGGACCACGAGGAGATGGCCCGGCTGCTCGAGGCGTGCCTGCTGACCACCGAGGAGCTCGCGCGCGGACCCGAGCGGTGGAGCCGGCTCAAGGACCCGTTCCCCGAGTGGCGGCTCGTGCACACCGAGGACGCCGCCGCCAGCGAGGGAGGCGCCTGATACGGGCGCCGGACCCCGGTGCCTGCTTCCGTCCCTCGACGCGCGCTGAGCGGAGCGGCGCCCGGGTGGAGGCACCCCTTCACCCCACCTCCTCGGGCTCCAGGCCCCCCGTCAAATCATGGCGCATGGGCCGCTCGGGGCTGGCCACGGAACCCACGTTGATGCCCGGCAGGTCCGACAGGGACGCGCGCAGGTAGACGTCGTCCCCGTCGAGGTCCATCACGTCCGAGAAGGCCACCCGGTACTCACGCGTGAAGTAGGGCCCCTTCTCGATGAAGAAGCCCCCCGCGTCCACGGTGGTGATGGCGCCCAGCCGCTCACCGTCCCGGTCCCTCACCACCATGTCCCTCTGGATGTCCGCTGGATTGAACATGCTCGCTCCCGGCCGCGGCCGTATGCCCGTGCAAGGACAAGCTGGGCATGGGGAGCGGCACGCGGCATGCCCTGGAGGGAGGGTGGCCGGGGGAGCAAGCCCCAGCCTCCCTCCTCACCGGAAGGCGCGCGGCGTCAGCCCGTGGTGCGGTCCGACGGCGGGGGCCCCTCGCCCGAACCGGCGGACTCCGGCCGCTCCGGCTCCTGGGTGTCGCTGAAGCGGCGGTCCATCTCCGTGCGCACGAAGCGCTCGATTTCCTCCGCGGTGGTCAGCTCCATGGCGCCCTTCAGCAACTCCACGGCGTCCGCGCGGCTCACCCGGCGGATGAAGCGCTTCACCGCCGGAATCTGCCCCGACGTCATCGACAGCTCGTCGAAGCCGAGCGCCAGCAGCACCAGCGTGTGCAGCGGCTCCCCCGCCATCTCGCCGCACATGGACACCGGGATGTTCGCCGCCTTGCCCGCTTCGAGGATGTTCTGCAAGAGGCGCAGCACCGACAGGTGCAGGGGCCGGTAGAGGTAGGCCACCTCGCGATTCTGGCGGTCGATGGCCAGCGAGTACTGGATGAGGTCGTTGGTCCCCACCGAGAAGAAGTCGGCCTCCTGCGCCAGCCGGTCGGCAATCATGGCCGCGCTCGGCGTCTCCACCATGATGCCCACCGGGAAGCGCTTGCCCACGGGCACGCCCGCGCGGCCCAGCGCCGTGCGGCACGCCTCCAGCTCGCTGCGCGCCTCGCGCAATTCGCTGACGCCGCAGATGAGCGGGAACATCAGCCGCATGTTGCCGTGCACGCTGGCGCGCAGGAGCGCCCGCAGCTGCGTGCGGAACAGCTCCCGGTTGGACAGGCAGTAGCGGATGGCCCGCAGGCCCATGGCCGGGTTGGGCTCCTTCTCGTGCTTCGCCTTCCCCGGCACCTTGTCGCCGCCGAGGTCCAACGTGCGGATGGTGACGGGGCGCCCGCCCATGGCCTCCAGCACCTGCCGGTAGGCGCGGTAGTGCTCCTCCTCGGTGGGCGCCGTCTTCCGGTCCAGGAACATGAACTCGGTGCGGTACAGGCCAATGCCCTCCGCGCCGTGCGCCAGCAGGGAGGGGATTTCCTCCAGGAACTCCATGTTGCCGTTGAGCCGGATGCGGAAGCCGTCGGTGCTCACCGCCGGCAGGTCCTTCGTCATCAGCGCCAGCCGCTCGCTCTCCTGATAGCGGCGCTGCTCCTCCCGGAAGACGGTGAGCTGCTCGTCGGAGGGGTTGACGAGGACGACGCCCCGGGTGCCGTCCATGGCCACCAGGTCGCCCGGGGAAATCTGCTCGCTGGCCCTTCCGGCGCCCACCACCGCCGGCGTCTCGCGCGCCCGCGCGACAATCGCGGTGTGGCTCGTCTGGCCGCCCAGGTCCGTGACGAAGCCCGCCACCCGCCCGCTGCGCGCCATCAGGGCCGCGTCAGCGGGGGACAAATCATGCGCGACGACAATCGCCTCGGCGGGGACCTCCACCTCCTCGTCCACCACCTGCCCCATCAGGTTGCGGATGATGCGGTCCGCCACGTAGTCCACGTCCGAGCGGCGCTCTCGGAAGTACTCGTCGGGGATGTTGTCGAAGAGGTGCTTGATTTTGCGCGCCACCCGGCGCACGGCCCACTCGGCGTTGATGCGGTCGTCGACGATGAGCCGGTTGACCTCGTCCACGAGCATGGGGTCGTGGAGCATCAGCCGGTGCGCCTCGAGGATGAGGGCGTGGTCGCTGCCCTCGGTGCGCGTAATCTGGTCCTTCAGCTCGGCGAGCTGCCGGTCCGAGAGGTCGATGGCGGTCTTCATCCGCATCCGCTCGGGTTCGACCTCCGCCTCCGCCAGCCGCAGCTTGGGGGTGCGGATGCGCTTGCGGTCCAGGATGAAGGCGTGCCCCACCGCCACGCCGGGAGAGGCGCCAATGCCCAACAGCCTCAGGGTGGGGGTGGCCTGGCTGCTCACATTCCCTTCCTCTCCCTGACCGGGAGGTTTACCGCACTTCTTCCGTCATTCTCACCCGTCACTGCGCCTCGCCAAAACGGTCGGCGATGAGTTTCGCCAGCTCCTGGAGGCAGGACTCGGCGTCGTCCCCCTTGCAGATGAGCTTCACGATGGTGCCCTGGGCCGCCGCGAGCATGAGCACCCCCATGATGGACTTGGCATTGGCCCGCTGGCCCTGGGCCTCGATGATGACCTCGCTCTTGAAGCGGTTGGCCACCTTGACCATCTGGGCCGCGGCCCGGGCGTGCAGCCCCAGCGCGTTGATGATCTCGTATGTTCCCTCGGCCACGCTTGGCATCGCGACTCCCACCTCTCTTCTTAAAGGAACGCTCCCGCCGCGCAGGCCAGCCCCGCGACAAGGTAGAGCACCACGTAGTTCGGCACCCGACGGCTGACCAGCACGTAGGATGCCACCCCCAGGGCCAGACACCCGGCCGCCAGCAAGGGCGCATGGGCCCCACCGGCGTTGGCCCCGAAATTGACGGCCAGCCAGGCCGCCAGCCCGCCCGCGCACGCCGCCGCCACCGTCCGCAGCCGGGCCCCCCTCGCGGGGAGGTTGGCCCGGGCCACCGCCTCCACCAGCCGGTCCCCCAGCGTCAGGCCCAGCCAGTACAGCCGCACGCGCAACAGCACGTGCACCAGGTTGTAGAGCACCAGGAAGACGGGCACCGCCCACACGCCCAAGAGCGGCACCAGCGCCGCGCTCACCGCCCCCACCGCCGGCTTGAGGGACAGCCAGAAGAAGCCGTCGCCCAGCGCCGCCAGCGGCCCCATCAGCGCCGCCTTGAAGGCCACCACCTTGTCCGGCGACTCCTCTCCCCGGGAGATGCGCAGCTCGTGGTTGACCACGCCCCCGACGATGGCCGCGGCCACGTAGGGGTGGGTGTTGAAGAACACGAGGTGCCGGCGCACCGCCTCCTCGCGGGCGGGGCCCGCCGGGTAGAGGCGCTCCAGGGCGGGGAAGAGGGCGTAGGCCAGCCCCAGGTTCTGCATGCCCTTGGGGTTCCACGACGCCTGGAGGAAGAGCGAGCGCAGGAAGACGCGCAGCAGCACCCAGGCCGACAGCGGGCTGTCGGGCGGCGCGCTCACCGGTGCTCCTGGAGGAGGACGAAGACCACCGCCACCGTCACCGCCGCCGCGCCCAGCGCCGCGTAGAGGGGCGCGCGCCGGGCGTGGCTGCCCTGCGCGGCGATGGCCGCCGCCACCGAGGCCATGGCCGGCCAGGCCCAGGCCAGCCCGCGCACCACCGCGGGCGGCAGCGCCTCCAGGAGGGGCTCCACGAAGTAGCCCGCCAGCGCGCACAGGGACGTGAGGGCGCCGTACAGCACGAAGTGCGGCCACATGCCCCACAGATTCTGCCGCATGGCGCGGGTGAGGTTGCCGGCCTCCGCGGAGGACAGCGCCACCCGGGCCAGCCGCGCGGTGTAGCCCTCCAGGAGCCGGTCCCCCCTGCGGCCCACGCGCCCCAGGCCGATGAAGAGCAGCACCGCCAGGGACCAGATGGCGGGCGTGGAGCCGGCGCCGGTGGCGGCGGTGAGGGTGGCGGCGGCGGCGCTGGTGCCGGTGGCCGCCAGCGTGTCGTTCTCCGGCAGCGCGGCGCCCAGGTTGGCGGTGCCCAGGAAGAACAGCTCCAGGAGCAGGCCCACGGCCAGCCCGGAGGGCACGTCATTGAGCAGGGCCCCCATGACGGTGGAGGCCACGAGGGGCCGGGACAGCATGGCCTGGAGGAACGCCTTGCGCTCCAAGGCCACGAACCCGCCCCACAACCCCGCGAGCGCCACCTGGGTCCAGACGACGCTCACTCGCTCACCCGGCCTTCGCCCACCGCTCGGTGAGGTCCAGCAACTCCACGGGCTTCTCCGCGGGCACCGCGCGCGCCTCCACGCGCACGCCCTGCCCGGCGAGCTGCTGGAGCGCCTTCAGCTCCGCCTCCGCCAGGAAGACGGACGGGGACACCTGCCGGCGGCCGGTGCCGAAGTGCACGTTGCCCAGGTTGAGCTCCTCCAGGGCCAGCCCATGCGCGAAGGCGAAGGGCACGGCCGCCACGTCCCTCAGCAGGACGAGCGTGCGCACCCCGTCCTTGGAGAGGGCGGCGAAGTCCACCTGGGCCAGGGGGAGGATCTGCACCTCGATGGCGCTCTGGACGGCCAGGGCCATGGCCGCCCGGATGAGGGGGCTGGACGCAGCCTCGTCATCCGCGACGACGACCCGGGACACCTTGAGGAAGGGCAGCCAGGCCTCGACGACCTGACCATGGATGAGGCGGTTGTCGACGCGGACCAGGGTGATCACGACAGTCTCGAATCGCCGACCCGCGCGGGCCCGTCAAGTTCGCGGCTGCTGCTGGGCCTCGCGAAGCAGGGCGGATGCGCAGGTGATGTTGCGCTGGCCGTGGGAAGCCAGCTGGTTGGCCATCTCCGGAAGGGACATCTGCTCGTTGCGGAGCGAGTTCGCCTTGAGAAGCATGGGCAGGTTGACGCCGGCGAGGACCTCCAGGTTCATCCGCTGACACATCATCAGCGACTCCTTGCAGGGAGTGCCTCCGAACAGGTCGGCGAGGATGATGACACCTTCCCCCTCATCCACGCGCGACACCGCCTGCTTCATCTTCGCGCGAAGCTCCTCGACAGGAGTCCCCGGCTCGATGTTGCAGGTTGCCACCGCGGGAAGCTTTCCCACGATCTGCTCCGCGGTGGAGACCAGCTCCTCCGCTAGACGCCCGTGCGATGCGACGACGAGGCCGACCATGTCCGCGCTCCTGACCAACCCCCCGGTGGTTGCGTCCTACGCCTGAATGCCGCTCCGCGCAACCCCGGCGAAAGTTTCCGCCCTGTACCCCGGAATCAAGCTCCCACTTCTTGTCTCGAAAGGTAAGACGACCCTGGTTCCCATGCCCGAAATTTCGGCTCCGGCCGCGAACGGGGCTGTCGCCTGCCGGACGGGGGAGCGACTCCGTTCCCCCACACATCATCCGATGCTTTCAAGACGACCGCGATGCGCCGCGGTCGCGCCCACCCCCACCCGCCGCCCCACCGCCTGCACAGCAGGGAGCCAGGCACCCCCATTAAACGAACTGGCGCCGGAGCGATAGGCCCCAGGTGCATGGCACCTCGGAAACAGTATGCCCCACTCGCGGGCCCGAAGGGGATGGTGGCCAGGCGCCCCCGGGTCCTCGCTGACGCCCGCTGAATCGCGATTCAACTCGAGGCATCCAAGCGCCCGAACGCGCCGGAGGCACTCCCCGGAGCGGATGGAGGAGTCCATGGCGAAGGCGAAGCTGCTGAAGGAAGGCGATTCCGTTCCCGACATCACCCTGACGGGGGCGGGCAACCGTCCCGTCCGGCTGCGTGACCTGGTGGGGGGGAAGGTGCTGGTCGTCTACTTCTACCCGAAGGACGAGTCCCCCGGCTGCACCGCGCAGGCCTGCGGCCTGAGGGACCAGTACGAGGACTTCGTGGCCGCCGGAGCGGAGGTGGTGGGCATCAGCGGAGACTCGGTGGCGTCGCACGAGCGCTTCGCCTCCAAGCACCGCCTGCCCTTCGTGCTGCTCAGTGACGAGAAGGGCGAGGCCCGCGAGGCGTTCGGCGTGCCCCCTTCCCTGCTGGGCCTCATCCCCGGCCGCGTCACCTTCGTGGTGGACCGGGCGGGCGTCATCCGCCACACCTTCGAGTCGCAGCTTCGCGTCGGTGAGCACGTGCGGAGCGCGCTCGAGCTGGTGCGCACGCTCGCCGGTGAGGGCTCCGCGGCCCCGCGCACCTCCGTCGCGGAGTAGGCGCCGCGCGCGCGGGGAGGTTCTCCTACCGCATCACCTGGGGAATCTCCGCGAGCGGGGGGAAGCCCCAGCGCGCACGCTCCTCGTCCGGCACGCCCGGGTCCACCTGGTAGAGCTTCGCCTCCTTCGTGTTCGGGTCGATTTGATACTGGGTGCCGAAGCGCTGCGGGCGGCCCGCCATCATCAGCCAGCGGTCCCAGGCGGCGGCGGCAATCCACAGCCCCGCCGGGTGGCCGAGCTTCGCGGCCTCCGCGCCCATCCGCCGGGCCATGGCGTAGTCCTCCAGCGTGTTGCCGTGCTGGAAGACGAACGCGGCCGCCACGAAGTCTCCGCCGTTCTTCAGGGCGCCCGCGGCCACCAGTTCCTTCACGCGCAGGCGACGCTGTTCATCCCGCGCGGAGACCTCCTTCCATCCCTCCTTCGTGGCGGGCGGCGGTGAACGGTCCGCCTGGTCCTCCTGGTAGAGGCGCTGCAGCTCGGCATTCTCCGCGGCGTGAGGCTCCAGCATCGTGGGGATGCGCTGGACGAGCGCGGTGAAGGCCGGCTCGGACCGCAGCGACGCCAGGTCCGAGTCCTGCTGCATCCACTTCACGTTGCGGTAGCCGTGCTCGGCCGCGAGCGACAGCAGGCGCAGCGCCTCCTGCTTCTGCCCGAGCAGCGCCGCGGCACACGCGGCGGAGTACGCGGTGTTGCGGCCCGTGTTCCCCGCATCCAGGGCCTGCTTGTAGAGCGCCAGGGCCTCGGCGTGCTTCGACTCGTCCATCAGCTTGTCGGCGCGCTTCACCTCCTCCCAGGCCGGCACCGGCTTCCCGGGCGCGTCCATGTGCGGCAGCTCGGCGGCCGGGGCCTTCGCGGGCGATTCAGCACCGCTGGAGGTGGCGGGCGCCGGTGCGGCGGCGGGGGTGACGGGAGCCTCCGCGGGCGCCGGCGCGTGCGCGCAGGCTCCGGCGACGAGGAGCAGCAGGGCGGGAGTGAGCATTCGCATGGGGCAAACTCTACCCAGACTTCCAGAGAACCCACGAATGCCGGAGCCGCACGCGCGAATCCCACACGCGAACACGCGAGGCGGACACGATGTCCCGCGCTTGCGCCGGCACCACGCACGAATTGCGCGGGAGCGCACGCAACCCCGCGTCATGCCTGACTTTGGCCGGAGCGCGCCGGGTGGAAAGCGCGCTGGCCCGCGCCTTGCTCTAGCCACGAGTGCCTCGCAACACACGCGAGGCAGGGAGCGCATGGTCATGACGATTCAAGACGAGAGCCTGTTCGACGCGGTGGTCCTCAACCTCGGGCCGTTGATGGCCGCGCAGGTGCTGGGCCTGGCGATGCTGGTCGTCGCCTACGTGGCCCACTGAGGGACGACCCCAGGCGGCCTGGACTGCGGGACGCCCAGCTCGATATAAACAGGATAGCGCGACAGCCCTGCATTCTTTGAATCGGCTGCCGCGCTCCTGCAGCACTCCCCCTCGAGCTGAAAGGAAGTCCCGACATGAGCCTGAACCTTCGTGGTCGCCTCAATTGGTGGATGGGTGCACTCGCCAGCGTGTCGCTGCTGGGCGCGTGTGGAGCGCCGGACGAGCGAGCGGAGGACGCGCTCGAGTCGAACGAGGCCGTGCGGGACGCGGTCGCGGGGGATGTGGCGGTGAAGCTGTCGGTGGGCAAGTCGGCGATGGCCGCGCGTGACAACGTGCTGGTGACGGTGACGATGACGAACGTCTCGTCGCGCACGGTGCGCGTGCTCAAGTGGCACACGCCGGTGGACGGGCTGAAGGAGGACCTGTTCAAGGTCACCGCCGACGGCGTCGCGGCGGAGTACAACGGCCGCCACTACAAGTGGGCCACGCCGCAGGCGACGGACTACCTCAACCTCGCGCCGGGCGAGAGCGTGTCGAGCAAGGTGGACCTGGCGTCCGTCTATGACTTCTCGAAGACGGCCACCTACGACATCCGCTTCGACTCCGCGGGCCACCACGACGCCACGCATGACGGCGTGTCGCAGCTGAGCTCCGGCAGCGTGAGCGTGTTCGTCGAGGGCCGGCCCTTCGTCCACCCGGAGGCCGAGGCCGCCCCGGGCACCGTCACCGCCATGGCGCTGTCCACCGCGAACTGCTCCAGCACTCGCGTGACTTCCGTCACCACGGCGTTCAACTCCGCGAAGACCTACGCGAACAACGCGGTGACCTACCTGAGCGGCACGCCCAGCGCCACCTCGCGCTTCACCACCTGGTTCGGCACCTACAGCAGCACCAACTGGAACACCATCAAGACCCACTTCACGTCCATCAAGAGCGCCTTCGACACCAAGTCCGTCATCGTCGACTGCGGCTGCTCGGACAGCGCCTACGCGTACGTGTACAAGAACTCGCCCTACCGCATCTACGTGTGCAACGCGTTCTGGAGCGCGCCGAACACGGGCACGGACTCGCGCGCCGGCACGCTCATCCACGAGATGAGCCACTTCACGGTGGTGGCGGACACGGATGACTGGGCCTACGGCCAGAGCGCCGCCAAGAGCCTGGCGACGTCCAACCCCACCCGCGCCCGCGACAATGCGGACAGCCACGAGTACTTCGCGGAGAACACGCCGTCGCTGCCGTGACAGCCGCCCGGTGACATGATGTGACGTGGGAGACGGGGGCGGCGACGCCCCCGTTTTCTTTTCCAGCGGCGGCCGGACACCGGACGCCGCCCGAGAGCCGGAGTCCCATTCTCATGACACGTGGAAGGCTGAGCCGGGTCGCACTGCTGTGCCTGGGAGTACTGGGAGGCGGCGCGTGCGCGTCGCGCCCCGAGGGAACACCGCCGAAGGAGGAGCCCCGGCGGGAGGAGGCAGCCATGGCAACGACACTGGACTGTGCGCTGAGCGGCCCCGCGACGGTGAAGGCGGGTGAGCCGGTGGAGGTGGTCTTCCGGTTGAGCAATCCCACGTCGAAGCCGCTGTACGTGCTCGACTGGCACACGCCGCTGGAGGGGCTGCTCAACGACATCTTCGAGGTGACGCGCGACGGCACCGAGGTGCCCTACACGGGGCCGATGTTGAAGCGCGGCCCCCCGCAGGCGGACAACTACGTCACCGTCGCCCCGGGCGCGTCGGTGGAGGGCCGGGTGGAGGTCTCTCTCGCGTATGACCTGCGCCAGCCGGGGCGCTACCGCATCGCGTTCCGCAACCGGCTGATGGACGTCGCCACCGACAAGTCCGCGGTGCCGTCCGGCATGGGCGGGTTCCACGAGCTCCTCGTGCAGTGCCCCCCGCTGGAGACCGTCGTCACGCCGTGAGCCGCGGGGCGGGGAGCGCGGAACGTTCCTTCCGCGCTCCCCCTCGGCCCACCACCCGGTCAGTCCACCGGCAGCCACCAGGAGAGCTTCATGGCGAAGGTGTGGCTGCCGGGCGCGGAGAAGCTGTTGCCCAGCGCGGAGGCCTGCATCACCCGGCCCAGGGCGCGCTCGGTGGCGCGGTCCTGCTGCCACACGAGGTAGAGGGTGCTGCCCGGCCGGAACTCCCAGCGCACCACGAGGTTGCTGCGCAGCGAGCGGAGGTTGAAGTCCGGGTCGTCCACCTCGAAGGCCGCGCCCGAGGCGTCCACCAGCCGCAGCTTGCCGCCCTCGCGGGTGGTGTTCTCCTCGCCGTAGCGCAGCAGCTCGCGGCTCCGCGGCCGGGCCAGCTCGCCGAAGCGGTGGTACCGGCCGCTGGACGCGAAGGGCTCCGCGTACAGCTCCACGCTCAGGTCCGGGGTGACGAAGAAGTCCGCGCGCAGCCGGGCGGACAACTCCCGCCGGTCCACCGCGCCGAAGACGTAGCGCCGGCCGAACGTCTCCGGCCCGCCGCCCTCCACCGTGGCCACGTACTGCGGCTCCTCCGTGAAGCTCGACAGTCCCGGCTCCAGCGACAGGCGCAGCCGCCGCGTGGGCTGCACACCCAGGCTCCCGCCCAGCACGTAGCCGTGGCTGCCCGTCTCGTAGCGCCACGTCTTCGCGCTGAGGCTCCAGCGCGTCGTCGCGCTGAACGCATTCTCCAGCTCGGCGATGAAGTCCACCCCCTGCCCCGTCTGCATCAGCGGCCCGCCTCGCGTCAGCACGTCCGACAGCGCGCGCGGCAGGTACGTGGCCGTCAGCGAGCCCGTCCAGAAGTTGGGGAGGGTGCTGCTCGCCGTCGAGGACAGGGTGGTGGACTGCCTCACCCCGCCGTAGTTCCAGTTGTTGAGCAGCGCCAGCTCCACCTCGAACCCGCGCAGCCACGGCCCCGGCTCGGTGTCGCGGTACGTGAGGCCCAGCCTGGCCTCGAGGTCGTCCGCCGTCTGCAGGCTGCCCACGTCGTTGAGCTCGAAGCCGGGGGACTCCGCGGAGCCGCCCACGCTCCACAGCCACGTCTCACCGCTCACCCGCTCCAGCGACGCGCCCACGGTGTAGCCGGACAGCGACGTGGCCTCCGGGTCCACCCGCACGTAGGACTGGTCCGGCCGCTGGTAGTACCGCGCGCTGGAGCGCTGCAGCCGGAGCATGGCCTCGGGCGTGCCGCTCACGTGGCTGCCCCCCGCGTACGTGCTGAGCGCGTACTGGCCGCCCGGCCCCAGCCGGAAGGACGCGTCCGCGCTCGCCGAGTACGCCTGCCGGGGCAGGTTGAAGACGAGGCCCTCCTCCGGACCCGTGGGCGACACGCCCCGGTGCACGCCCGTCAGCATCGCCCCCACCACCGACGCACCGCCCAATTCCTGCTGCACGCGCACCACGCCGTAGCCGGTGAAGGGCTCCACCTTCACCCGCCCCTCCTCCGCCGTGTCGAAGTCGTAGACGTCCGCGAAGCTGTCACCGGTGACGGCCGCCAGCGCGCCCACCGACAGTCCCGAGGCCAGCCGGCCGGTGAGCTTCCCCGCCCCCCACAGCGTGCTGGCCCGGGGCGCCTCCACGAAGTCGCGCTGGGACTTCAAGTCTCCCAGCAGGCGCGGCGCGGCGCCGATGCGGCGCGAGTAGAAGTACGTGGGGCCCTGGCCGGTGAAGAGCTGGGCGCCCTCCGTGAAGAAGGGGCGGCGCTCCTCGAAGAAGGTCTCGAAGGCGGTCAGGTTCACCACCGCCGGGTCCGCCTCCAGCTGGCCGAAGTCCGGGTTCACCGTGGCGTCCAGCGTGAGGTTGGGCCCCAGGCCCACCTTGACGTCGCCGCCCACCCGGCCCGCCCAGTCGCGCCGCGAGTCATAGGGCGTGCCCGCGCGCGGGTTGCGCCCCGAGTCCACCTGCCAGTCCCCCGCCACGTACGGCAGCAATTCCAGCCGGCGCGAGGGCCGCACGCCCCGCACGCCCGTCAGCTCGCCGAACCAGGACGCCCAGCCGGTGACGTGGCGCGGCACCACCACCCAGAAGTCGTCCTCGTTGCGGCGCGGTATGTAGCGGTTGAGGTTCAGTCCCCACACCTGCTCGTCCGCGTCGTTGAAGCGAAGCTGGGAGAAGGGAATGCGCAGCTCCGCCACCCAGCCCTCTCCCGTCAGCCGGGTGCGCGCCTGCCACACAGGGTTGAAGGAGAAGTCCCTCGAGTACTCACCGTCCGACGGGTGGAACCAGTCCACGCGCTGGCCCGCGGCCGTCACCGCGAAGCTGTACGCGGTGCGCCTGTCCCTCCAGGTGTCGAGCGAGATGATGAGCCGCTCGGCCACGCCGCTCTCGTCCCGGCGCGTCATCACCGTCTCGATGTCGGCTGGCGAATCGCTGAACATCCGGGCGCCGACATAGAGGGCGTCCGAGTCATGGACGAATGCGACTTCCGTGCGCAGGGTGGCTGGGAGACCCTGGTCCGGTTCCTTCTGGACGAGGTCGGTGGTGAAGGTGGCCTGCGCCCAGGCCGCGTCGTCCAGCACGCCGTCCAGCACGGGCGGCTGCTCCACACGCACCGCCGACACGCTCCGGCGAGGCCCCGGCACCTGGGCGTGGGCCAGCGCACTCCCCAGGAGCAGCATGCAGAGACAGGACGGAACGACTCGGGGATACATGGGTGGGGCGCACCGTACACAGCCGCCCCCCGGAGTCACACGGCCCGATATCCCCGGGCCGCGCCAGCGCCCCCCGCATGCGGCGAGAAGTTCACGTTCCGTCCACCGGCCCGCCACGAGACTTCCCTACCTTCCGCCCGCTCTTCGGGAGGCCCCATGCGCATCGCGGTGATTTCGGACCTTCATCTCGGCCGCCGTGACGCGGCGGACCACTTCGGGCACGACGACTCCGTCTTCCTGCGCTTCTTGCGCTTCCTGGAGAGCAACTTCGAGCGCATCGTCCTGCTGGGCGACATCTTCGAGACGCTCACCCCGCGCGCGCCGTGGGGACATGCGTCCGAGCTGGCCGCGGCCCGCGCCTCGCACCCGGACATCGTCCAGCGCTTCGCCCAGCCCCAGTACCACTACATCCACGGCAACCATGACCTGGTGGCCGGCACGCTGCTGGGGGCACCCGAGCAGCTCGTGCTGGAGGCCGACGGGGTGAGGATGCTGTTCACCCATGGGCACCACCACGACTGGGTCATCCGCAAGGCGCGCTTCCTGTCGGAGGCGGCGGTGTGGGCCGGGGCGTGGCTGCGGCGGATGCGGCTGCGGGCGATGTTCCGCATGTTCCAGGCGCTGGACGCGCGGCTGACGAACGCGCTGCCGGACCCGGCGCGCTGCACCTTCCAGCGCTGGGCGCTGGCGCGCGCCCACGACAGCGGGGCCGACATCGTCGTCACCGGACACACCCACCTGGGCATGCGCGTGGAGCATGGCAGCCGGCTGTTCCTCAACAGTGGCACCTGCTCGGAGGGCCGGTTCTCCTTCCTCAGCCTGGACACCCACGCGGCGCGGTACTCGCTGCACACCACCTGGTAGGCCGCCCTCCGGGGCACCGGCCGCCCGGGGAGGAGGCAGGAGGGCCACCGCGGCGCGTGCAACGTGCTCCCACCCTGACGGGGAGAGGCTAGAATCGGCGGATGTTCAGGCGGCTCACCCAGGCCCTCCGCGTGCTGGCGCGACGCTCTCCGAGGCAGGGCGCCGGCCCGGGTGTGGAAACCCTCTGGGACACTCCGGCGGAGGCACCCGTGGAAGCGCCCGCGCGCCGGAAGTCCGCCGCCCGGCGGGCCTCGCCGCGCCCGGGCCGGCCGGTGCGCTACTTCGACCTACACGACGACTTCCGCGCCCCCGGCCGCCGCGAGCTGGGCGACCCCGTCTCCCTGGACCGGCGCAAGAAGGTGGACTCCGTCTGGCTGTTCACCTCCGGCGCCGCCGTGCACGGGCTGGGGAAGCTGCGGGCGGCCGTCCAGCCCCCGGGCCGCCCGCTCGACTTCTCCCTCGCGGGCGCCGGCCTCACGCCCATCGTCCACGCGCGGGTGGCGTCCATCTTCCGCGAGCTGGCGCCGGACGACGTGCAGCTCCTGCCCGTGGAGGTGGAGGACTGCGACGAGCGGTACTTCATCCTCGTCGCCACCCGGCTGGTGCGCTGCATCGACGAGCGCGCGTGCGCGGAGGCCCACCGGTACACGGAGGCGGACGGCCTGCCCGAGCGCGTGGGCCACTACCGCACCGTGCGCGGCCTGCGAATCGACCCCGAGAAGACGGACGGCGCGCGGGTGTTCCGCTCCTGGGGATGGCCGGTGAGCCTCATCGTCTCCGAGGGCATCAAGGAGGCGCTGGAGCACGCCGGCATCACCGGGGCCCGCTTCGCCGAGGTGACGGGGCCCACCCCTGGCAAGCACCGGCGAAAATCAGGAACCAAGAAACCGAGAAAGATGCGCCGATAGACTGCCTCCCCCCCCCCTCCCGCTGGCCGCGTTGTGTCGCCACCCGGTTGCAAACTTGAGGGGTAGGGAAAACGCCGATAACTTCCGCGTTTTCCAACAAATCCTTGAGGCGGTCGTTGGACATGGTGAACACGTCATTGCCGGCTCCCTCGGAAGAGAGTTCGTTCGGCAAGTACAGGCTTGTCCAACAACTCGCGTCCGGTGGAATGGCCCACCTCTTCCTGGCCTCCATCGACGGGCCGGACGGGTTCTCCAAGCCGTGCGTCATCAAGCGCGTGCTGCCGGAGTACGCGAACCTGGAGGCCTTCAGCCGGATGTTCGTGGACGAGGCGAAGGTGGCGGCGCTGCTGACGCACCCGAACATCGTCCAGGTCTTCGACTTCGGGAAGATTGAAGGCCAGTACTACCTGGCGATGGAGTGGATTCAGGGCCAGTCGCTGGACAGGCTCCTGCGCCAGGCCGTGAAGCTGGCGTACCCGCTGGGGCCCCGGGTGGCGGTGGAGGTGGGGCTCGCGCTGGCGGACGCGCTCGCCTACGCGCACACGAAGACGCTGCCGGACGGGACGCCGCTGAAGCTGGTGCACCGGGACATCACCCCCGGCAACGTGCTGGTGTCGCGCGAGGGCATCGTCAAGCTGGCGGACTTCGGCATCGTGAAGAGCTCCGTCAACATGGAGCGCACCGTCGTCGGCGTGGTGAAGGGGAAGTACCCGTACATGTCCCCGGAGCAGATAACCAACCGGGAGCTGGACCACCGCTCGGACCTGTTCTCGCTGGGCATCGTCCTGTTCGAGACGGCCACCGGACGCCGGCTGTTCAAGCGGGACACGGTGGAGGCGACGGTGATGGCCACGTCGCAGGCGCAGGTGCCGCTGCCGTCCGAGGTGGTGCCGGGCTTCCCCGCCGAGCTGGAGCGCATCCTCCTGCGGCTGCTCGCGAAGGACCCCGACGCGCGCTACCCGAGCGCGCGCGAGCTGCGCGAGGACCTGGAGCGCTTCCGCGCGTCGCAGGGCTGGACGCCCGGGGGCCACGAGCTGGCCACGGCGATGAAGACGCTGTTCCCTCCTGACAAGTCCGGGCAGATGCCCACGGCGCTGCCGGCGCTCGGCTCGTCGGCCTCCGGGAGCGCGTCCAGCAGCAGCCGCACGCCGGGCAGCGCCGGCAGCGTGAAGGTCCCGCCACCGCCCGAGGAGGGCACGGCGGCGGCCACGCGGGCGATGAGCTCCATCTCCGTCGTCCCCGTCCAGGAAGAGAGCTTCCCCTGGGGCATCGCGCTGGCCGCCGGCGCCGCGGCCGTCGGCAGCGCCCTGTTCTGGTACTTCGCCGCCTGAGCGGCCCCCGCGACCCGCCTGACGCGGGAGTGAGACGCAGATGAAACAGAAGACCTGGATTGCCGTCATCCTGCTGGGAACCGTGGCCGCCAATGGCGTGGCCTTCGTCGTGATGAAGGGGCGCCGAGGCGCGGACGCCAGCGCCCCCACGGCCGTGACGGCCGAGCCTTCACGCACGCCCCCGGCGACCGTGGCGTCCGTCACGCCCCCGCCGCCGGCCGCGCCGCAGGCGCCTCCCGAGGAGGACGCGAACGCGGGCCTCGCGCGGGCCCGGCGGGCCGCGGGACTGGCCGCGCTGGAGGACCGCGACTACGAGACGGCCGTGGCCGAGTTCACCGAGGCGCTGCGGCTACGCCGGGACGACAAGGGCGACCTGGTGGAGCTGCTGCGCATCGCGGCGGAGCTGCGGACCCGCGAGCAGGAGCGCACGCGCGCCGACCGGACGCAGCCCACGCGTGAGCCCGCCCCCGCCCCGGTCCGCGAGACGAAGGCGAAGGCGAAGCCCACCCGGGTGGCCTCGCGCACCCCGGCACGGGAGGAGCCCGCGGCCGCCGCGGAGCCGCGCAACGGCCTGCTGCTGGTGACGTCAACGCCTCCAGGGCTGACGGTGCTGGTGGATGGAAAGACGGTGGACCTCACGCCCGCGCGAATCCCGCTGCGCGCGGGCACGTACCGCGTGGCGCTCGCGCAGGGTGAGCGCAAGCTGGCCGAGGAGTCGGTGGAGCTGGGCGAGGACGACGTCCGCTCCCTCAACCGCGACCTCACCGCCGAGCTGGCGCCGCAGGCCCCCCGCCCCGCGGCCACGCCGGCACCCGCCACGGCGGCGGCGCCGGCCCCCACGAGTCCCGCCGCGGAAGCAGCCGCGCAGCCGGCGGCGCGCACCGAGCCACCCGCCGTGGCGAAGAGCGCGAGCACGGGCCGGGGCGGCCTGGACGTCACGTCGCCCGCCCTCTACGGCGAGGTGTGGATCAACAACCGGCCCTATGGCTTCCCCCCCGTGAAGGCCGAGGGACTCCCGGCGGGCCCCGCCCGCGTGGAGGTCCGCGTCAACGGCGTGGTGAAGCGGAAGATGACCGTCGAAGTCGAACCGGACCGCCTCACCGCCGTCCGCGTCCGCTGAAGCGCCCCACAGCCTCCCTTTTCGCTCCATTCCACTACACCGTGAGCGGTGGCCGTGGCGGCCACCGCTCCACCTCGAATGAGGTCGATATGAGCACCCGCCGTCGTTGGCCCCGCGGTTTCGTCGCACTCTCCGTCTTCCTGTCCACGAGCCCCGTCCTCGCCCAGTCCGAGCCCGTGGAGCCCACCGGAGCCGAGCCGCCCGCGAGCGAGGACGCGTCCGCGCAGGCCACCGAGGAGCCGGAGGTCCACAGCCAGGTGGCGTCCTTCGCCGTCACCCGGTTGCAGGAGTCACCCGCTGTCGTCACCGCGATGAACGCGGACGAGATTCGCGCCTCCGGCGCGAGGGACTTGATGGACCTGCTCCTCCAGATTCCGGGCTTCTTCTTCGGGGTGGACGTGCAGGGCTCGGTGGGCCCCGGCTTCCGCGGCCTGTGGGGCTACGAGGGCAAGGTGCTGCTCGTCATCGACGGCAAGGAGATGAACGAGCAGCTCTACTCGACGATGCAGCTCGGCAACGAGTTCCCCATCGAGCTCATCGAGCGCGTGGAGGTGGTGCGCGGCCCGGGCTCGGTCGTCTACGGCGGCAACGCGGAGCTGGCCGTCATCAACGTCATCACCCGCGGAATCCAGGGCAGCACGGACCTGCTGGTGGCGGGCACCTACGGCGAGCTGGAGACGGTCAACGGGCGGCGCAGCCTGACGCTCTCCGGGCGCAAGGTGTTCGAGTCCGCGCCGGGGCTGAGCGTCTTCGGCTCGGCCTCGCTGGGCCAGGGCCAGCGCAGCGACAGCGAGTTCCGCGACTTCTTCGGCAACTCGGCGGAGATGGGCGGGCAGAGCCGGCTGGACCCGATGACGGTGCAGGCGGGCGTGGGCTAC
The DNA here is from genome assembly GCF_020037125.1 of Myxococcus sp. RHSTA-1-4. Taxonomy (GTDB): domain Bacteria; phylum Myxococcota; class Myxococcia; order Myxococcales; family Myxococcaceae; genus Myxococcus. The sequence continues at coordinate 268,433 of NZ_JAIQDG010000003.1, read as the reverse complement.
AAGGATTTGCAGCTCAGCTTCCTGTACCAGCGCAACGTCACGTCCAGCATCGTCGCCTTCGACGAGGTGCTGTCCGCGCCGGCCCCCACGGAGTTCGAGTCCTTCCACGCGGAGCTGAGCAACCGCTTCCGGGCGGGAGAGCGGCTGGAGGTGGTGACCCGCGCCAACCTCACGCTGTCGGAGCCGTTCCAGGACGCGGACCGTGAGTCGCCCTTCTATTACGAGAAGCAGGTGCGCCGCCTGCGCGGGCGCGCCCTGGCGCGCTGGGCGGCGCTGGACTTCCTCCAGCTCACCGGCGGCGTGGACATCATGTCCGACGTGGGCCAGCTCAACGGCCCGGCGGACATCGGCCTGCAGACGGCCTTCGGTGAGGAGGGCGCCGAGCGCGTCTCGTACGTGAACCTGGCCGGGTTCATGGAGGCGTACCTGGACAACCCCATCGCCACGCTGGTGGCCGGCGCGCGCGTGGAGAACCACAGCGACTTCGGCGGCTCCTTCGTGCCGCGGCTGGTGCTGCTGCGCTCGTTCGGGCCGTTCAGCGCCAAGGCGCTCTTCAGCCGCGCGTTCCGCGCGCCCGGCATCGAGAACATCAGCCTGGGCGACAACGTCCGGCCGGAGCGCACCACCGTCTTCGAGCTGGAGGGCACGCTGCGGCTGGGCGAGGGCCACTCGGTGAGCGCGAACGCCTTCGACATGGGCGTGACGGACCCCATCATCTACTCCTACGACGCGGTGTCGAACACGGAGGCCTACCGGAACCTGGGGCGCCTGGGCAGCCGCGGCCTCGAGCTGGACTACCACCTGAAGGGGAGCTGGGGGCGCGTGGCGCTCAACTACTCCTTCTACACGCCGTCCGGCCGCAACGACGTGGAGGACTACCAGGTGCCCGGGCACTCCAACTCCTTCATCGGGATGCCCACGCACAAGGCAGCGCTGTCGGGCAGCGTGAAGGTGCTGCCGTGGCTCTCCCTCAATCCCACCGCCGTCCTCGTGGGCAAGCGCTACGCGGTGGATGTGCCGGATGACGCGGGAGTCGCCGCCGTGCAGGAGCAGCCCACGCAGCTGCTCTTCAACCTCTTCGTGAGCGCCAGGGACGTGGGCACGCCCGGATTCGAGCTGGGCGCGGGCATCTACAACCTGACGGGTACGGACTTCCGCATCGCCCAGCCCTACAACGGCGGCCACGCCCCGCTTCCCGTGTTCTCCCGGGAGTTCCTGGTGCGTGCCACCTACCTGTTCGACCCCGCGAGCCAGGTGCAATAACCCCGCGCACTTGAGGTGCGCCTGAAGTGCGCCCCGGGGGTGGGACAACCTGCGTGCGACAAGCCGGATAATGGATGTGTCTGGCTGAAAAACGCACCTCAGGAGCCCACACCCCATGCGCGTCGATGGTTCTTCCCGGTCCTCCAAGGCCCAATCCTCCGAGAGCTCGGGAGACGTCCAGAAGTCCCGAGGCTCCGAGCGCAACGAAGTCCGCGAGGAGCAGGCGCCCCATTCCACGGGCCATGACGAGTCCTCCCACTACGAGGAGGAGGACTCGTCGTCCCCGGCGCCGAAGCTCCAGCCGCCGCCCCCGCCTCCTCCGCCGGAGCCGCCCCCGGAGGAGCCCCGGCCGGTTCCGAAGAAGGACCTGAAGCGCGGCGACACCGGCGAGGACGTGGCGCGGCTCCAGGAGTCGCTGGTGGAGCTGGGCTACATGACGAAGGAGCAGGTGGCCACGGGGCCGGGCACGTTCGGCCCGCAGACCGAGGCGGCCCTCCAGAAGTTCCAGCAGGAGCATGGCGTCACCGCCAACGGCCGGTACGAGACCGGCACCCGCGAGGCGCTGTCCCAGGCGCTGACGCACTCCGCGCGGGCGGGCGGTGGGACGCGGGGCTCCGCCATGTCCGCGGAGGAGGCGTTCATCACCCAGTTCACCTCCGAGTACAACCCGAACGGGCCTCGCGGGAGCACCAACTGCGGCCCCGCCAGCCTCGCCATGTCCCTGGCGTACACGGGGCACATGCCGCCGGGGCTGACGAAGGAGCAGCAGGTGGACCATGCGCGCGCGCTGATGAGCCCGCGCCGCGCGTCGGAGTTCACCTACGTGACGGCGTCGGACGGCTCGCGCGTGCCGATGCTGAACCGCGACCATGAGCTGACCGGCGGCACCATGGTGGCGGACGGCATCAAGGGCGCGGGCCTCACGTCGCGCTACGGGCAGGGCTGGGAGGCCCTGGACAAGCAGCTCGCCGCGGGCAACCCCGTCATCGCCAACGGCGCCACCCACGCGGCCTGGCGCTCGCAGTTCCCCGAGCGCATGGGCTCGGGTGACATCGGCCACCTCAACGCCATCCTCGGCAAGACGGCGGACGGCAAGTACCTGGTGGCGGACCCGCTGCACACCGGCGGCCCGGTGGCGATGACGCGCCAGCAGCTCAGCGTCTTCTTCTCGCCCACCGGCGGCCAGCCGTCCTTCAACGCCCTGGAGGGCGCCTCGCGTGGCGCCGGTACGGGCGGCTCGGGCGCGGCGGCCTCCACGCCCCAGCTTCCCGCGCCCGTCAGCACGCAGACGCGGGCCGTGTCCGGCACCCAGGGCGCGGCGGGCACGGACGTCGTGGCGAAGGCCCAGGCGGATGCCCAGGCCCTGGCGACGACGCTCCAGACGAGCCTGCCGGGCGCCGCGAAGCAGTTCGAGGAGCTCATCCGGAACAACCCGGACCCGGCCTACCAGGAGGCGCTCGTCAAGGCCGCGGAGCCGTCCCTGGCGAAGATGGGCGAGCTGTTCGGCGGCCTGTCGCCCGAGGCCCAGCGCGAGCTGAACCCGCCGCCGCCCGCGAAGAAGCCCGACCTCAGTGACCCGGAGGTGCTCAAGCGGCTGGGGGGCCCGGAGACCACCCGCAAGCACGAGACCTACCGGAGCCTGGCGGCCGCGGCGGAGCTGATGAAGGACCCGGCCGCGGGCATGGTGGGCTCGGCCTTCGCGAGCAAGATGCCGCCCGGCATCACCCAGGGGCCGCTGCTCACCGCGGTGGCCCACGCCATCGACTCCGGGCTCGGCTCGCGGCTCGCGTTCGACATCGAGAGCACGCTCGCGCGGCCCCAGATGGGCCCGCCCGGCTCCACGCACACGTACGCGGCGGACCTCCCCCGGCTGCATGAGACCCTCTGGCGCTCCGTCGACAAGATTCGCGCGGACTTCAGCGTCGCCGCGCAGAAGGCGGAGGCGCACCAGAAGAAGCTCACCGAGCTGCTCAGTGAGCCGTCGCGGATGCTGACGGAGGAGCAGAAGCAGGCCGCCATCGACGCCTTCATGAACGCCGACGAGAACGGGGACGGAAAGCCCGACCGCGCCGGCGACATGGCGGAGTTCGAGCGGCTCAGCCAGCTGCTCTCCAAGGCCGCGCCGGACGGAGTCCCGGCCAACGCCCAGGACCCGCGCGCGGTGGCGCTGGCCCGCGAGCTGCCGCGGATGGCCGAGTCGGAGTCGGGCGCCGAGTACCTCGCCCGGCAGCTCGAGGCCAAGGGCGAGGGAAGGCCCGTCTTCTTCGACGTGGCCTCCCAGCTCAAGGACGGCAAGGACTTCAACGAGAAGCTCGCCGTCGCGCTGGTCAAGGCCGCGGGCCGCGAGGCCATCAAGGCCGCCAGCGTCCGGGACGTGGACACGGCGAAGGACATCTACGAGGGCCTGGCGCGGTACTCCCACCTGTTCGGGATGAAGCCGGATGACATGCGGGCGTTCACGTCCGTCCTGCAGACGCTCAAGCCCAACATGCCTCCGGAGCAGTACCGGCGGAACATGGAGCCGCTGAAGAAGCTGCTGACGGACCAGGAGGCGGGGCTGCTTGGCAGGCCCGACTCCATCGGCGGCCAGGCGCTGCGGGGCCTGGGTGTCACCATCGCCGCCGCGGCGTTCATCGGGGATGCCGGGGAGTGGTCGCAGGCGGACGTGGCCGCCCGGATGAAGATTGTCGGCGACGGCCTGAGCGTGGGCGCGGACGGCGCGGCCTACCTCACCGACATGCTCGTCAAGGGCTCGTCCGCGGCCAAGGCGCTGGGGAAGCTGTCCGCCGTCGGTGCCGTGGTGGGCGCGGTGGGCGACGCCATGCAGGGCTTCCAGGCGGTGCAGGAGGGCAAGTACTTCAGCGCCGCCGCCTCGGGAGCGCAGGCGGTCGGCGGCGCCATCCTCGCCGCGTCCGCCTTCACCAGCGTGACGCCCGGCCTCCAGCTCCTCGGCGCCGGCCTGTTCGTGGGCGGCCTCATCGTGAAGTTCCTGGACCCGGACCGGCTCGTCCTGCGCGGGCAGCAGGTGGACCTGCTCGAGAAGAGCGGCCTGGACCGGCAGACGGCCGAGGGCATCGTCTACTTCGGCTCCGAGTACCTCCAGGAGACGCTGGGCAAGGGCGCGGGCATGTCGGTGGAGAACATCCAGCGGTTCGTCGGCTCCCACCCGGAAATCGCCGGCAACAAGGGCGCCGTCAACACCCTCGCCAAGGCGGCGGAGGCGTACGGGATGACGGGGCCCAACTTCGAGGAGTTCGTCGAGCGCCTGTCTCGGTCCCACAACGGCGGGGAGGACCTGAGCCTGATGGCCGACCAGCTCAACATCCTGTTCTTCAACCACCCGGGCAACGTGGACGCCAACGGCCGCTACATCACCCCGGAGCAGCAGTTCCGCGACTGGGTGAAGGCCGGCCATCCCGAGGTCGACGCGTGGGCCCAGGAGATGCAGCGGCAGGCGCGCGGGGACTGACGCGGCGCCAGCGCTCCCCACCCTTCATGCGGTGAGGCCGCTCCCCGGCACCTCGCCGCCGAGCGGTGACGCCTCCAGGCGCTGGCCCCGTGCCCGCGCCTGGAGGACGAGCAGCACGTAGCCCACCCCCATCCAGCACAGCTCGCGCGCCCGCTTGAGCAGGACGAAGGCCGCCACCGCGTGCAGCGCGTCCGGCCCTCCCGGGCCCGCGAGGAACGCGGCATAACCCGCGTCCTGCACACCCAGGCCCGCGGGGATGAAGAAGACGAGCGCGCGCAGCACGGACATCACCGCCTCCAGCGCCACCGCGTCGCCGAAGGTGACGTCGAAGCCCAGCAGGCGCAGCAGCAGGTACGCCTCCACCGACTCCGCCAGCCACATGCCCAGGTAGAGCAACGCGGGCGCCACCAGCCGGCCCGGCACCAGCACGCGGCCCAGCGCGCCGTCCGCCCGGTCGAGGTCCACTCGCCGGCGCTCCACCCACCCTCGCACCGCCGCGTGGGGCAGCCGAAGGAGCCACCGTCCCAGCCGCCCCGCCAGGCCTCCCGCCATCACCCACCCGGAGCCGAGCGCGACACACGCGAGCACCACCGCCACGCCGGCCACCGCCCACGGCAGCACGCCACCGCCGGGCGCTCGCGCGGAGCTCCGGGAGAGAAAGGACGCCCCCAGCGCCAGCCCCACCGCGAGGTAGAGGCCATGGCCCAGGAGGATGAGCACCTTGCGCACCGCGATGACGCTGACGCCCTCGCTCAGGGGCACGCCGCAGCGTGAGCGCAGGAGCACGGGCTTCATCGTCTCCGCCAGCAGCGCCCCCGCCGGGAGGCTGAGGGCGAGCGACTCGGCGCCCGCGCGGAGGCAGAAGAGCTTCCACGCCTCCGCCCGCCGGCCCATGGCCGCCAGCAGCCGGCTCCACGCGTGGCCGTCCAGCGCCAGCGAGACGCCGTAGGGCACGAAGGCCAGCAGCACCACCGGCCCCAGCCGCGCCACCTCCGCCCAGGCCCGCCCCAGGTCCGCGTCCCGGAAGGTGGGGTAGAGACAGCCCGCCGCGACGGCGAGGCCCAGCGCGTACAGCCGCTTCGCATTCGCCCGGCGGCGGGTGTCCGCTTCGCACGCCGGCCGCGACACGCCGGCTTCGAGGAGCCCTCTTCCGTGAGTCATGCGCGGGCACCCTAGAGAGCCCACGTGACGCTCCGGCCGCGCCTTCATGGCGGCGCGTGACATCTCCATGCCGCCCGCGACAACACCACGCGCGAGCCGCCTCGCCGGGCGCGGGCACCCGTCAGGCCCTCCGCGGAATTTCCCGGGCGCTTTTCACCTGAAGTCGCACACGCAAGCCTCGATATTCACTGCGATTCCGGGAGGAAATGCGGGAAAATGTAGGCCAAAGGCAACTCAAGACCTTCATGTACGACAATGGATTTGTGGGTTGGAGTTCAGCCCCCATTCAACCACCCCTCCTCTTCACCTCCCCGGAGCAAGTCATGAGCGCCATCTCCAAGCTGTCGTCGGGTCCGTCGCTGGCCTCCTTCCGTTCCATCGGCTCGGACTTCAAGTCGCCCGAGGTGGGCAAGCTCCCGGGCCAGGAGACGGCGGACAACGCGCTGAAGGCGCTCAGCCAGAACCCCATCCTCCGCTCGCTCCTGGGCGAGAGCGCCTTCGAGGGCGTGTCCGGCACGAGCAAGGCGGAGAAGGCCAACGCGACCCAGCAGGCCAGGCCGGAGGAGGCGCTGGCGAAGATTCTCGACACCCTCAAGCAGCTGCTGAGCGTGCTGAAGACGCTGGCCGGCGAGAAGGCCGGTGAGGCCGGCGCGGGCGGCGAGACGGCGCAGGCCGGTAATGCCGAGGGCGCGGCTCCCGCGGGTGGCGCGGCTCCCGCGGGTGGCGCCCAGGGTGCGGCTCCGGCGGGCGGTGCCGAGGGCGCGGCCCCTGCCGGTGGCCCGCAGGAGGCGGGTGCGGCCGAGGGCACGGCCCCGGCTGGCGCCGCCGAGGAGGAGGAGGAGAAGGACCCCCTCAAGAAGCTGCTCAAGGCGCTGGAGAAGATCGTGGAGACGCTGAGCCAGCTCGTGCAGGCGCTGGGCGCGCAGGGCGGCACCACCCCGGCCACCACCGGCGGCACCTCCACCACGCAGCCCGTCGCCGCGGCCTGAGCAGCTCCGTCGTGGAAGTGAGGCGGCCCGCCACCCTCGCGGTTGGCGGGCCGTCGTGCGTTTGAACGGCGCCGGAGCTCAGCTCCGGATGAAGCCCCGCTTGAGGCGCTCCAGCTCCTCGCCGAGCTTCTTCATCTCGTCCGTCTTCTCCACATCGAGGCCGCTGTCCTTCAGGGCCGTCATGAGCTGGGAGCGGAACACCTCCACCAGTGACGCCGTGGCCGGAGAGCCCGTGGCCTGGAGCTGACCGCCCAGGCTCGTGAGCATGTCCCGCAACGCCAGCGTCACCTTGCGCACCTCCACCTCGAGCTGCTCGCGCGAGAGCCGCCCCGGCTCCTTCGCCGCCCGCGTCAGCTCCTGAAGGGACTTGAGCAGCGAATCCAGGTCCTTTGCCATGTCGGTGCGCCTCCAAGCCAACCGCGCCCCGCAGCCTAGCGTCTGGCGGAAGCCGGGCCCAGGGCCACCTCCGTCCTCGCAATCCCTCCCCCTCGACGCGAAGCTCTCCGGGTGCGAGTCCGCCACGCCGGCCTGGGCCCCGCGCCACGTGAGCCGACGTCCTCCCTCGACGCGAAGCCCGCCAGGTGCATCCACCACGCCTGCGGGGCCCGCTCCGCGTGCTCCGACTTGCAGCCGGGGTGACGTCACTGGCGCATTCTTCATCGCTCGAACAAAGCCAATCACGTTCGGGGCGGGATGGGGGTGGGGCCCGGAGGTGCAGACGTCCGGTCCAGACGCGCGTCGGAGCTGCTTTTGCTCTGATGCAGCGCGCCCATGGTGACATGGCGCGCGACACAGACCTCGGCTCTCGGTGGTGGCTCGTTTCCCTGTCCCGCCGGACGGCGCAGCAGTTGGAGGAGCGGCGGCGGCATGAGGCGGGCGGCAGTTCCCGCGGGTTGAAGGCGAGGCCGCGCACGGGCCGGCCGTCGAAGTTGCGCTCGGAGGAATGGCAGCAGGTGGCAAGGCTGGTGCGGGCAGGAGCGCGCACCAGCGGGTTTCCTACCGAGCGCTGGACGCTCACGCGAGTGGCGCACCTCATCCACCGCACGTTCGGAGTGCGCTACCACCCCAACTACCTGGCCGAGCGCCTTCACAGGCTGGGTTTGAGTCCGCAGCAGCCCCGCACGCGCGCCAAGGAGCTACTTCCGCAGGAAGGTGGGCCGTCCTCTCACCGTCGTATGGGACGGCCTCAACCAGCACCATAGTGCCGAGGCGCTCGACTTCGTCGCCCGCCATCCCGAGGACTTCCGCCTCGAGCGGCTGCCTGGCCATGCACCAGACCTCATCCCCGAGGAGGGCTGCAATGGCGTGGTGAAGGCCGAGTTGCGCAACGCCACGCCCGACTCCGTCGCCGAACTGCGCGCCCAGGCACGTGCTTCATTCGTGCGCCTGGGCTACCGCCACGCCTTCCCCGCGGACCTCGCCGTGCACGCGGGGAAGGCGTGGCTGGGCTTCGGTGTGCACTGGGACTCGCCGCGCAACCTGGGCACCTGGAAGACGCTGCACGTGAGCCTGCGCTCGAAGGACCCCGGCTTCGCCGCCGTGAAGGTGGGGATGAACGACACCACGCCCAGCGTGCAGCTCGACGTGGAGAAGTACGGCTACGTCAATGACGGCCAGTGGCGCCACCTGTCCATTCCGCTGACGGAGTTCACCGCGGCCGGGCTGAATCTTGGCGCAGTCAACGCGCCGTTCTTGCTCATCTCGGGCCAGGGGGCTCCGGCGGATAGGCTGCTGCTGGACAACCTGTACTTCACGGCGGAGTAGCGCCGGTTCCCGGAGCACATGCTCCGGGCCGCGCGCCCGTCCGGCCGGGATGGGCGCGCGAGCCGTCCCTACGGTGCCCTGCGAACGGTGATTCCGCGCCGGACGCCTCCCGAGATGGCATCGATGCGCATCTCCTGGGTGTCCTTGGGGACCAGGATGCTGGCGTGGAAGGCGCCGCTCCCATCCGAGACTCCCACCGCTGGCAGCACCTGCGTCGCCGGGACGACCTCCAGTCTCATGGGGATACCTGGCGTGGCCACACCGTTCAGCCTCGCGAGAACGACCACCTCCACCACCTCGCCCGCGGAGGGCAGTACCGACGCGTCCACGTCGACGCCGAGCTCCAAGGTGTCCCGTGGACCGAAGGTGGCGCGCTCCACCTTCGTGCTCCCGGCGAGCGTGGCCCGGACCAGCACCTCGCCTCCATCGGGCCAGGCCAGCTCCACCTCGCCCGCGACGTTGTCGCACGGCTCCTGCGGGGTCAACTTCGCCTGGGCCGACACCGTGGCTCCCTCGGGCGTACCCGCGGTGACCAGCTCCACGCTCGCCGCGATGGGCTCGCAGAGGTGGGGGATGTGCGCCTCGAGCCGAACCTTGAACCTGCCCCCCGCCTGGAGCGGCAGGGTGCCCGAGGCCTGCTTCTCCGGGAAGCTGATGGACAGTCCCGGGTCGAAATCTGTGTCCGGGCTCGCGTCGTAGCCCTCCACCGTCTCGTTCCCACCGCACCCGGCCAGCACCACCCACAGCATCAGCCACAAGCCACCGAGCGTCTTCATTGTCCCACCCCCACGGTCTTCAGCAGGGAATTGCCGGCATCCGCCAGCGTCGACACGTCCACGGCGACACCGAGCGACCATCCCAGCCTCGGCTGGTATTCGAGCCCGGGTGGTGAGGGAACCTTCGGCTCCTCGCTGTTCTCCACCGCGATGCGTGAGCCCAGCCGCACTTCCTGCGTGGCCGTCTGGACGAACCGCACGCTGGGGCCCGTGGTCAGGAATGCCCCTCGCGCGAACTCGTAGCCGATGCGCAGGCCCGCCTGAGAGAACGTCCCGCCCGAAGTGCCCACGAGCAGGCTGGGCCCGAGCGCGAGCGTCAACTTGCGGGACACCCTGAGGCCGAACAGCACGGAGACGGAGGCCAGCTTCTGCGCCTCGTATTCACCACGCAGCTCATACACCCGCTGTGGGCCGGCGCTTCCCCCCAGCGGCACGTAGCGAGGCGTGGCGAAGCCACCCTGTCCCTCGAAGGCCGCCGTTCCCGCCAGTTCCACCAGCAGCGGGAAGGGGCTGCCCCGGTCGGCATCCAGCACGACCCGGTTGCGGACCTTGGCGTTGTCCTTCGAGGGCTCACACGGCTGGGCGTCACAGACGTAGACCTCGCGCGTAGTGCCCTTGTCGAGCGGCTCCACGGCGATGGCGCGCGTTCCAATCCGGGCGATGGGGGGCGCTCCCGCGTCCACCTTGAACGTGGCGTCGGCGACGCGCGCTGGAGTGCCATCGTTCCCGATGCTGTCTCGTGGGTTGTCGAGACAGAGGAAGGTGGGCGTCTTCGGGCTGAAGTCCAGCTTGGAAAGCGGGGGTACTCCCGGAGATGGGCCCAGCAGCGAGCTGTGGGGCGCCACACGCGCCATCCACGCCAGCTCCGCGTCCGAAGCCTGGGTCCTGAGGGTCACCAGGGTGGAGATGAGCTGCGCCACGGCCTCGGCGGGTCCCTTTGGTTCGGAAACGACCCGGTGGGCTCCCACGCCCAGCTCGACACCCGTGGTCACATTGTGAAGCAACACCGCGAGCGACCCCTCGTTGCCAGAGGGCATGGCCTGCTTGGAATCACCGATGCCGTACGCCGTCTCGACGATGTGCGCGCGGTCCGCCACGGGAAGCTCGACCTGGGCCACCAGGCGCGAGGCGCTGTCCGAGTGGAGCCAGTTCAGCAGGGCAACCTGCGCACAGTGCGCTTCTCGAGCCGCCGCTTCGGGCTCCTCGCCGGCCTTCAAGGCTCCAGCGGCCGCCACCAGGGCATCACGTAGCTCCTTGCGCCGCTCCTGGAGCTTCTTGTCCCGCAGCGCGAGCTCATAGCTCTCGAGCATCCTGGACAGGGCGCCCAGCTTCTCGTCCAGGGAGCCCTTCTCCTCGCAGATGTGCTTGAGCAGCGCAGGCGCGGTCTCAGGCAGGCTTGAGCGAGGACAGGAGGACTTGAGCTGATCGACCACGCTCTGGGCGCTGGCGACCGCCTTCACCGCATCGACCAGCCCCGTGGGTGGGACCGGAACGTCCCCGAGCCGCTTCACCGCCTTCGAAACCCCGCCCACGTCCGCCAGCTTCCGGAGCATGGCCCGCTCGCGCTCGATGAGCTCGGTCGTGAGGAGGGCCTTCTCCCGCTCCGCGCGAATGGCCTTGAGCCGGGCCTGCTCCACCTTGCCACGAGGCACGTCGAACAGGCGCACCACCAGGATGTCCGAGTCTGTCCCGCCCTCCACGTCGGGAAGCCGGTACCCCAGCCCGCTCACCACGGGCCCACAGGCGATGGAGCGACGCACGCCCTTGGGCGTGACGCGCTCGACCCGCACCCAGCCCTCCCGCGGAGGCGACTCCTCGTCATCCTTGCCCAGGTCGAACCGCATCGTGGGCCCCGCCGCCGTCTCCTTCTGGAGCGTCACCACGCCCGTCCTCTCGATGACGAAGCTCGCGTCACCGCTCGCCACCAATTCCAGCGAACGCAGGTCCGACTCACAGAGCAACTCCTCGTCATTGATGGCGCCCACCGACTCGGACGCCGCAGGAGGCGTGGGTGCCGCGACAACCGGTGCTGGCTGCACGGGCGCGGCGGTGGCCGCGGGTGGGACTGGCGGCTCCGCGCCCACGGGCATCCCCGCGAGCAGCAGTCCCATGGCGGAGAGTCCCGCCAGACCCCAGCACTTGAATGGACAGCGTTGATGCTCTCGTCTCTGGACAGACATCGCGAGCCTCCACGACGGCATGTGAATGAAGCGGTCACCGACCCCGCCGCGCGCGGGCTTCCCCCCCGGATGGCCCGCGCGCGGCGGTTTCCCCCTCGGCCGCCGGCGAGGTCGCCCACTTCTTCAGCACGCCTCGTGCCAGGGTCTCCTCGCCATTGACGCGGCACGCCCTGTCCAATCGGCTTGAATCCCAGGCGGCGGAGCTGACCAGCGCCGTGGACAGTCATTGAAGGAGCCGCCTCGAAGAGGGGATGGCCCGCGAAATGCTTGTCTTGTTGGCATGCACCTCGCGCGGGTCCATCCGATTGTCCCTCTCCTGGAGGGCTCTAGAGTCTCGGGCATGACCGAGCCGGAGAACCGCGTCGCCCGCGAGCGAGACCTGTACCTCCACGTACTCCGCATCCTGGATGCCACGGACCCCAGCGGCCCCATGCGCGACGTGCTCACGACCCTGGTGGAGCTGACCCGGGCCGAGCGGGCCTATCTCGAGCTGTATGGGGATGTGACGGCGCGAGAGCGCCGGTGGTCGCTGTCGCATGGGTGCTCCACGAGCGAGGAGGAGCAGATCCGCGCGGTGACCTCCCGCGGCATCGTCGCGGCGGCGATTGCGTCGGGAGAGACGCTGCACACGCCCTTCGCGCTGCTCGACTCGCGCTTCTCCACGGCCCGCAGCGTCAAAGAGCAGCGGATCGAGGCGGTGCTGTGCGTGCCGCTGAGCGGAAGCAGTCCGGGCGTCCTCTACCTCGAGGGCCAACGGGGAGCAGGCCCATTCCTCGCCGAGGACATCCAATTGGCGGAGACGGTTGCGCGCTACATCGCCACGGCGGTGCAGCGCGCGGGCTCGGGAAACTGGCGAGACGCCGAGGATCCGACGCGGCCCTTCCGGGAGAAGCTCCGCCTGGAGGGCATCGCGGGCCGGAGCCAAGCCCTGGCCCGTGTCTTCGAAAAGGTGGCCCTGGCGGCGCCGCTGAGCGTCACCGTTCTCATCACCGGTGCCTCCGGCACGGGGAAGACGCAGCTCGCGCAGGCCATCCACGACAACAGCAAGCGGCGCGGCGGCCCCTTCGTGGAAATCAACTGCGCGGCCATCCCCGAGGGGCTCATCGAGAGCGAGCTGTTCGGCGCGCTCCCCGGTGCGTTCCCCGGCGCGCGGCGCACGGTGGGAAAAGTGGAGGCGGCGGAAGGGGGCACGCTGTTCCTGGACGAAATCGCGGAGATTCCGCTGGCGGCCCAGGGAAAGCTACTGCAGCTCCTCCAGTCGAAGCAGTACTACGCGCTGGCGAGCCCGAGGCTGGCGAAGGCGAACGTGCGGGTCATCGCGGCCACCAACGCGGACCTGGAGCAGCTGGTGGCGGAGCGGAGGTTCCGCGAGGATCTCTTCTACCGGCTGAACGTCTTCACGCTGCGCATGCCGAGCTTGTCCGAGCGGCGGGAGGACGTGGGGAGCCTGGTGGACCAGCTCCTGGAGCGGCTGTCCGAAGAGCACGAGCTGCCGGTGCTGCGGGCCTCGCCGGGGTTCCACGCGGCCTGCGAGGCGGCAGACTGGCCCGGGAATGTGCGGCAGCTCCGGCATCGGCTGGAAGCGGCGCTCATCCGCGCGTGCGCGGAAGGGGCCACGTACCTGGAGCCGCACCACCTGGAAGACGGGCCTCGCGAGCAGCAGGAGAGCGCCATGTCGTTCCATGAGGCGACGCGGCTGTTCCAGAAGGACCTGCTGCGGCGCGAACTGGTGACGGCGGGGGGGAATATGAGCGAGGTGGCCCGCCGGCTCGACCTCACCCGCGCGCATGTCTACAACCTCACCAAGGCCTTCAGGCTGACGCGGAAGTGATGCGCCAGCCTTTCATGCAGTCCACCACGCAGTACCCACGAGGCACTCATGGCAGAGACCGGCTCCAGCACCGACTACTACCTGGCGAATGTCGTGACCAAGAAGACTCCAGACGAGCTGAACGTCTGGTGGCTCAGGGAGTTGCTGCCCATCTATCACGCGTTCAAGGTCAAGTTCGAGGGCAGGCGCACGTCGCTGGCCGAGAAGGATGACATCTTGTCGTTCCGCCTCGCGCGTGACGAAAACCTCGGGGTCTTCCACGTGGACCTGAAGGATCAGCCCGACCTCGTCTGGTCCGATCTGCCTTCGACCGTCCAGTTCGCCACGAGCGACGCGCCCTACGGCTACCTCCTGCTGTCGGACAAGTGGGTGGATGCCCAGAGCGCCACCCTGAATGTGGACCTCCAGAAATACATCGAGGGGGGAGGAAAGTGGCCGATTGGCGCGGGCGCCGAGGGACTGAGGAAGCTCATCATGGAGCGCGTCAGCGACAAGGCCCTGCAGCAGCTCCTCCTCGGGTTGCTTGAGAACCTCCTCAAGTAGGCTCACGGGGGCATGAAATCATGGGCATCCATCTCACTGTCATTTCCTATCCCCATACCCGCCATCCCATGTTCGAGGCGGTCGCCCGGGCGGCGAACAATCAACTGACCGCGCACAAGTTCGTGAGATGCCAGAAGGGCAGCGAGCTTCGGATGGCCATCAAGAACAGCGCCGTCCTCGGGGACGACTTGCGTCCGCGGGTGACGCTCCTCGACCTTGTGGGCCACGGTCGCGCGGGCTACTTCGAGCTGGGTGACGACGTGTTGGTTGACGGCACGAGGATTTCCGCGGCCGTCGAGGAGCTCGACCATGTGCTCCCACGTCAGGCCACGATTCGATTCTTGGGCTGCATGACGGGGACCGAGAGCACCGGACTGCAGATGCACAAAACCCTGGTGAAGGTCCTGAAGAGGGAGGTGCTGGTAGCAACCGCCGCGCTCCAGCCCCACCATTTCGGTGAGACCGGGTTCAAGGAGGACTTCCGGCATCTTCTGTCCTCCGGCGCCAGAGAGGAGGCCGTGAGAGCATTCCTTCCCCGGCCGGAGCCAGGCGCGCAGGAAGCGGCCGCTCCCTGGAGCAAGGTCCTGCCAGAGGGATATGAGGTCGTCGGGCGCGGGCACACTGCGGCGACAGTCGACTTCAGCATCCACCATGGGGGGTCGACGTTCACGTTCGCCGGAAATCGACAGCTCGTGTTGGTCGAGGACACACCCGGCCAGTCGCCGCTCCTGTTTCAGTGGAACAGGTCCGAGGCAGTCCCGGAGCCCATGGTGCTGCTGAATCGGCTGACTCACCGCGTGCAAGCCGGGGACTGACCTCAGGGAGCAACAGTCCCGGTGCGCTCCACGCAGCGCAGCCCGATGCCGAACTCGAAGCGCCGGGGTGGAAGGTGGTTGGTCCAGGTGACCTCGTGGTGCCCCTGCTCCACGGGGGCATCCCACCTTCCGCCCAGGAGGATGCGCAGGTTCTGGAAGTCTCCCTGCATGGCCGTCGTCTCGGTCCACTCCGCCACGTTGCCCGCCATGTCGAGCAGGCCGTACGGACTCTGGTCCTCGGGGAACGAGCCCACCGGCGCGACTCCTGGATAGGGGTCGCGCCCCATGAGGTTCGCCGGCGGGTTCTTCCGCTCCCCCTGCCACACCGTGTTCCGCTTCGGCGCCGGATTGGCGCGCCGCCCCTCCGCGTCGAGCGTCAGTCCTCCCCGGAACCCCTTGCGCCACTCGTCCGCCGTCGGCAGCGACTTCCCCAGGTAGCGACAGAAGGCCTCCGCGGAGAACGCATCCAGCCCTGTCGCCGGACTCGCCAGCTCGAGCGAGCGCGAGAAGATGGGGTGCTGCGGAGGCAGCTCCCGCACGTACGGCGTCCGGGCCAGCACCCGCTCCTCGAAGAGACGGAACTGGCCGTTGGAGACCTCCGTCCGGTCCATGGCGAAGCCCGCGACCTCGACGAGGCGCTCGGGCTCGCGCATGTCCTCGTCCTCCGGCCGCCAGTACGGCCCCGCGGGAATGGGCACCAGTTCCACGCGCGACGCCGCGCACGTCGGAATGGGAAGCCGAATCTCCTGAGGCGAGGCGCGCTGCCGCTCCCGATGGCCCGGGAGCCGCTCCAGCCGGATGACGGAGGGCGCGCAGCCGTCCCGTGTCACCACCAGCCACGCCGGCCGGGAGGGCGCCTCGACGCGCTCGCGCAAGCTGCCGTCCGGCTCACGGCGAAGCTGGCTCCGGCGAAGGTCCGGCGCTCCGTACGGCGCCGCCGCCTCGGGCCTCGTCGTGGACTGGACGGGCGCCAGCGTCCAGCCCAGCGACATGGGCCCGGTGGCCTTCGTCCAGCGCTGCGCCGCCGGGTCGAAGTCATGGGGCTCGAGGACGAGGTCGAACTCGCCGATGTCCGCCGAGGCCAGGCGGATGACGTCCTGCTGGCGGACGGCCTCGAGCTGCTTCTCACGGAAGGCCAGGGCCGCGAGCACCGCGGCGACGGCGACCATCCCCAGCAGACCGATGAAGCCCCCCAGCAGCGTCCGGCGGCGGAGGGACAGGGCTCGCGCGCGCCGCTGCCCCGCCTCCAGGAACGCCCGCGAGCGTGTGGGCAGCAGGACGTTCCACGCCTCCACCCGGCGGAGCGCCTGGCGCAGTGCCTCGTCCGTCCACGTCTCCCCGTCCGGGCGCCCCCGCTGCTCCCATAGCCGAGAGGCCTCCTCCAGTTGCTGCACCAGCACCCGCTCCTCGCGCGTCTCCTCCAGCCACCGCGCCAGGGCGGGCCAGGTGGCCGCGAGCGACTCGTGGGTCAGGTCCACGAGCGGCTCGTCCGTCTGCGGATCCCGCGTCGTCGCCACCAGCCGGTTGGCCTGGAGCTTCTCCAGCACGTCCGGCGCCGAGGGGCCCAGGCCCTCCAGCAGCTCGCCCTGGGAGCGGGGCCGCCGCGTGCCCCCGGCGGTGACCAGGCGCAGCAGCAACGAGCGGGTGACTCGCACCTCCTCGGCGGGAAGCTGCTGGAGAAAGTGCTGTGCGTGAGAGGCCAGGGCGCCGCCCACGCCTCCCAGGCTGTCATAGACGGAGGTGAGCAGCCGGCGCGACTCCACGTCCCGCCGCTCCCACAGCGCCATGCACACGAACTGCAGCAGCGGCAGCCCCGCCGGCTGGGCCTGGACATCTTCCACCAGCCGCGGCACCAGCGAGGGCGAGTCGACCGAGTAGCCCACCCGCCGCAGCGGTCCCGTAATCGCTTCTTGCAGGGCCGTGGGCGTCAGCCTCGCCAGCGTGAAGGCCGCGCCCAGGAACGGCCGCAGCGGCTCCAGCCGGGAGAGCTGCCCCAGGTAGTCGTCCCGCAGCACCAGGGCGATGCGCCAGGGGTCGTCTGGCGACGCGGCCGCCATCAGGCAGGCAGCGAGCCGGGCCGCCTCCTCCGGCGAGGCGAGCGTGAAGACCTCCTCGAACGCATCCAGCGCCAGGAGCACGCGGCCGCCCGTCTCCTCGCAACGCCGCCGCAGCAGGCGCACCACCTCGCCAGGACGATGCGCGAGCGACTCCGCGACGGTGCTGGCGGGTGGCGCACCCTCCAGTCCCGCCACCAGCATGGCGGCGAGGCGGGTCAGCGGCTTCGGGCCGGGACGCGCGTGAAGCACCGTCCAGCGCTCCATCTGCCGGAGCCTCGCGAACACCCCCGCGTGCAGGAAGGAGCTCTTGCCGATGCCGGAGGGGCCAATCAGCGGCACCAGCGGCTCATGGCGCAGGCGCTCGGCGAAGCCATCGAGCTCCGGCTCGCGGCCGAAGTAGTCCTCCGCATCCGCCTCGGTGAAGGGGCGCAGCCCGCGGAAGGGAGCTCGCTCCCCCACGCGCTGCGGCTCGGGACTGAGGGCCTCCGACAGCGCCTGCGCGACGGCTCGCGCGGTGGGGCGGGCCTCGGGGTGCAGCGCGAGACACGCCTCCAGCACCGGGCCCCCCGGCAGCCCCCGCAGCCGGGGTGACAAGGCGAGGGGTCCGGGCGCGAACGCGAAGGTCGCGAGCTGCGCATCATCGAGCGGCCGCCGCCCCTCCAGCAGCTCGCAGGCGATGACGCCCAGCGACCAGACGTCCATGGCCGGGGACGGCGGAGCCCCGCGCCACCGCTCGGGTGCCATGTACGCCGGCGTGCCGGACGCGGCGCCCTGCTCGCCCTCCGCGTGGCGTGCCAGCCCGAAGTCAACCACCCGCACCCGCCCGTCCAGGGGGATGAGGATGTTCTCCGGCTTGAGGTCCGCGTGGATGATGCCGTGCCGGTGCGCCTCGGCGATGGCCTCGGCGATGGCGCGGCAGATGCGCAAGGACTCGTTGAGCCCGGGCTGCTCGCGGGTGAGCCGCTCCCGGAGCGACTCGCCATCCACGTACTCCAGCGCCAGATACGGGCGGCCCTGGTACCGGCCCACCGCGTGCACGGTGACGATGTTGGGATGGCTGAAGCGCGCGGTGGTGCGCGCCTCGTCGATGAGGCGCTCCGCGCCGTCCGCGCCCAGGAGCTCCACCTTGAGGAACTTCAGCGCCACCCGGCGGCCCAGTTCCAGGTCCTGTGCGAGAAAGACCTCCCCCATCGCCCCTTCCGCGAGGAGGCGCACGATGCGGAAGCCATCCACCTGGCGGCCCGCCTCGATGACACCCTGGCCCGTGGAGGAGTGCGAAGCAGCCGGTTTCCCCGACATCGGGCCGCGAGTGTCCGCCAACGCTCTCCGCACGTGCAACTGCACACCGGGGCAGTGAGGCCGCGACCCCCCTGGCACTCCACGCTGTCCACCCGACTGGACGGTGAAGGGGCGTGAATTCGTCCCGGGTGGACGGGCGGCCGAGCCAAGGGTGCGGAGCGACAACGCCGGGGCGGAACCTCACGGGCGGCACGCTTCACGCACTCATCCCCGGTGAACGGCCCGCCCTCACACGCCAGGAGCTGGAGATGTGCCCACGAACTCCGAGATGGATGTCTCTCGGGTCGGCGACCCTGCTGGTTGCCCTCACTCTCTCCCCCGTGGCGCGGGGCCAGACGACCTCCATGCCAGACGGCGGAACCGTCGTGCAGCCCCAGCGCTGGAGCGAACAAGGCTTCGAGTTCACGCACGCGCTCAAGCCTCTCGTGAGGCAGGTACAGCACAACCGCCAGCAAGCGGTCGCGCGATTCCAGACGACGGCCCCTGGTGGCTCGTCGCTGGCCGCGGCGGGCCACCTGAAGGGACCTCTCCGCATCCAGGGCACCCGCAGAATCCTGGTCCTCCCCCTGCTGTTCAAGAATTCGGGCCCGGCTCCCTTCGCCCCGGAGCGGCTCCAGCAAGAGCTCTTCGGGAGCTGGCCGAGCGGCACGCTGACGGACTACTTCCGCGAGGTCTCCTATGGCGCTTTCACGCTCACCGGGCAGGTGGCGCAGTGGAGGACGGTCTCTCGCGAGGACACCTGGTACGAGGGCGAGGACTTCGAGGAAGAGGGCGAGCTGAAGACGTGCAACGGCCTGTGCGCGGGGGGCAGGTCCCATGAACTGCTGAAGGAAGCGCTCGCGCTGTATCCGGAAATCGACTGGCGCCAGTACGACAATGACGGGCCAGACGGAGTGCCGGACTCCGGAGACGACAACGGCATTGCCGACTTCGTCGCCTTCATGCATCCGGAGATGGGCGGCGAGTGCTACGGCCTGACCCCCAATCTCTGGTCCCACCGCGGCAGCCTCCGCAAGTCGCCGGGTGGAATGGCCTTCGAGACGTCAACGCCCCGGCGTGGCGGCAAGGGGAACATCCTCGTCGACGACTACGTAGTGGTGCCGGGGCTGGCCTGCGACGGAAACACGATGGTCCAGATCGGCGTGTTCGCGCATGAGGTGGGCCACGCGCTGGGCCTCCCGGACCTGTATGACACGGACGACAGCAAGAATGGCCAGGCGGGCCTGGGCACGTGGTGCCTCATGGCCGCGGGGAGCTGGGGCGCTGACAGGAGCTCCCCGCATCGCCCGGTGCACCTGTCACCCTGGGCCAAGGACTACCTCGGCTGGCTGGACCTCGAATGGCTCTCCCGTCCCGAGCAGACCGTCACGCTTCCCGCCATCGAGCATCACCGCAAAGCCTACGCCGTCGCCGTGCCCGGTAACGAGTCGGAGCACTACATCCTCGTCAACTCGCTGCAGGCCGGCTTCGATAGCGACCTGCCTGCATCGGGACTGCAGGTCTGGCACGTGCGCCAGCAGCCCCTTCGCGAGGGATTGGAGCTCAACCGGGTGAACATCCGCCCCGACGCCAAGGGCATCGACCTGGTGGAAGCGGACGGCTACGAAGGGCTCGATGCGCTGGGCGCCACGGCGAGCGAGGGCGACCTCTTCCCCGGCAGCGCCAACGCACGTCGCTTCGACAGCACGACGCGTCCGGCGGCCAGGGGCACGCTGGGCATCTGCGACATCTCCAACGCCGGTCCCACCATGACACTGCGAGTGGTCCGTGGCTCCGGCTGTGCTCCCGCCGGGCAGGACGAATCGGCGAGCAGGACTCCCTCGGCCCCCTGACGCCCGGCGTTCCGCGCACTCGGCCATCCCCTTACCCCCAACAGGAGCACCCGTCCCATGAAGCTTGGAGCCCTTGGTCTGTCCTGGATGCTGGTCCTGGCGATGCGTCCGTCCCATGCCGCGGACAAGGCCGCTCCCCCCGTTCCCCCGGGCAGGTCCGCCGTCATTCCGGCCCGCGCGGAGGCCCCGTCCCGCCGTGCACCGGCGCCGGAGGCGCCATCGCTCGAGGACAGCACCATGGTGGCCTTCAAGGCGTCGCGCGTGCCACCTCCGCCGAGCAATGCCCGCGGAGTCGTGAGGGCCACGGATGCACGTGCCGAGCGGGTGCGCGACATCCAGGCAATCGTTGGCGGCGTCGAAGCCACGCCCGGAAGGTGGCCCTTCGCCATCGCCATCGCCTACCGGAACCAGCAGGGCACCCTGACGCAGTACTGCGGCGGCTCGCTGATTTCCCCGACGACCGTGCTGACCGCCGCGCACTGCCAGGCATCCACCGGGCACTACGCCATCATTGGCAGGCATGACCTGTCCACGCGCAAGGGCCGGGCACTTCGCATCGTCGCGGTGACCTCGCACGTGGGCTTCGACGAGCAGAGCTTCCAGAACGACATCTCCCTCCTCCGGCTTGCGGCCCCCGTGACGGAGTTCACGCCCGTGCAGCTCGCCACACCGGACATGATGCTCCAGGAGGGACAGGCCGTCACCGCCATCGGCTGGGGCCGCACACGCGAGGGTGGCTCCAGCTCACTGGTGCTCCGCGAAGTGACGCTGCCCGTGGCCCGGCACGACGAGTGCGTCACCCAGTACGAGACGAAGTACCCCATCACCCCCGACATGCTCTGCGCGAGCGCACCCGGCACCAAGGACACGTGTCAGGGCGACAGCGGCGGGCCGCTCCTGATGACCACGTCTGACGGCAAGGTGGTCCAGGTGGGCATCACCAGCTTTGGCATCGGCTGCGCCCGCCCGGCCTTCCACGGCGTGTATACCCGGGTCTCCTCGTTCCGAAAGTGGATTGATGACCCGCTGTCCCCATGAGCGCCCTCAGCGCAGGCCAGGACGCGGCGGACGAGCTGCTGAGCGACCTGCGCTTCACGGCGGACTGACTCAAGGCGCGGGGGAGCATCAGTCTCCTCCGCGCCCTGCTCAGTCGTTCTCACCGCGACCGAACCAGCGCAGTGCTGCATCCCTCGCCGAGCGCGGTGCCGCGGCACTCAGGTCCGCCAGCGTCTGCGCGGCCAACTCCTTCCTCCAGGCCAGCTCGGCCTTGTGCATGGCCGCCGCGATGGCACACGGCCGCAGGAACTCCCGCGAGGCGGGATTCGCCTCGGCACAGCGCTGGCGAATCTCCGTGCAGCGGAACGCCTCCTCCGGCCCCTCAATCGCGGTGACGAGGTCCAGGAGCGTGATGCGCTCGGGAGCGCGAGCGAGCCGAAACCCGCCCCGGGCCCCCGGAGTCGACGTCAGGATGCCCGCACGCCCCAGCGCCTGGAGGCACTTGTTCAAATAGGCCGGCGGCAACTGGAACCGCTCCGCGAGCCGTGCCGCGGGGACCGGCTCCTCATCCCCGAGCCACGCGAGCGTCACGCAACAGTGCAGCCCCCACTCGACGCCTTCGCTCATTCGCATCGTCCGTACACCCCTTCTCCGCCACCGCATCCTGGATGATATTTATCCAGATTCGGTTGACAAGTAGCGGGGCCCCTCCGCACATTCCACCCGCAATCTGGATATTCTGAATCCAGATTTGACACGGGAGAGTCATGCGACAGACCGATGGAAAGACGTCCTCGCTGGTGCTGAACAACCCCAAGGGGCTCTATGACCCGGCCCCCTACGGCTATTCCCACGTTGCCCAGGTCGCGCCCGGCAGCCGGCTCATCTACATCGCCGGACAGGGCGGCGAGAGCGAAACCGGGGCGTTCCAGCCGGACTTCCAGGCGCAGGTCCGGCAGGCGCTGCAAAACCTCTGCACGGCGCTGGCGTCCGCCGGAGCGGGCGTGGGCGATGTCGCCAAGCTCACCGTCCTCATCGTGGACCACTCCGAGGAGAAGCTGAAGGTGCTCGGCGCCGAGATGGCGCAGGTCTGGGGTCATCGGATGACGCCGACCTGCACGTTGATTCCCGTGCCACGCCTGGCGCTCGACGCGATGCTGTTCGAGATTGAAGCCGTCGCCGTCGCCCCCGCCTGAGCCCGTGCTTCACGCGGCGGACCGCGCCGCCCGTGGGGTTCAGCGGGCAGCCGGCTCGCCGAAGCGCACACCGGCTCGCGTGAGGATGGGGTCGTCCGCGAGCTGCCACAGCGCCACCGCGAGGTTCTGCTCGCGGTTGCCCCCGAAGTGCAGGCCGAGCACGGTGTTCGTCTCCAGGTCCACCACCGGTGAGCCCGAGCTGCCGCCGAGCGTCGAGCAGTCATGCGCGAGCTCCTTGTGGGCCGGGTCGATGGAGAGCAACTCGCCCGGCTGGAGCCGCTTCACACCGAAGACATTCTCGAAGTAGCGCAGCAGCACCTCCGGCGGCGTGCTCGTGTGGTCCTTCATGGGGTAGCCCACGGTGTAGACGGCACGGGAGTCCGCCGTCTCCGGCGCCTTCGCCGCGAGCCGCAGCGGAGGACGGGGTGCCTGCCCGCTGGCATGGCCCACGCGCAGCAGCGCGAGGTCATGCACGGGGTGGATGGCGAGGATGTCCTGGATGGAGAGGACGGCCTGCACGTCCCGCTCGTGCTCGCCCAGCCAGTCGATTCGGGGCACCACGCCGAGCTTCAGACTCCAGCCGCCGCTCTTCTCCCGGCCGAACACCGTGGCCACATGGCGGTTGGTCATCACCACGTCCTCGGCGACGAGGAACCCCGTGCCGAGCATTCCCACTCCGGCGAGCTCGATGCGGCCCGTCGAATCGATGGCCGCCTCGATGCCTTCACGGTGATTCTCCAGCACCTCCCAGCCCACGGGCGGCGTACCGAAGCTCCCGTTGCGGACGCGCAGCGCGGGACGCCCGAAGAAGGCGACCACTGCTTCGAGCGCGGTCTGCTCGGTGGGCTCGACGGGAGCGTCCTCGCCCTGCTCCTCCAGCCGCTCCAGGACCCGGGCCCCCGTCTCCAGCAGGGCGCGCAGCTCCTGGCGCAGGGAGGCACGGTCGGCCTTGCCCACGAGGGCCGTGGGAATGCGCCACGTCGGAGGGAAGTGCGCTTCCACCAGCGCATCCACGCCCGTGCGGTTCAACGCCTCGCGCACCCGGGGCACGTCGCGGAGCGTCCTCGCGGCCCTGCGCATCAGCTCGCGTGTTCTTTCGTCTGCCAGCATGAAGATTCCTTCGCCGCGCTCAAGGAGCCTGGACGGCCGCGGGCTTCAGCTCCCTGTCCGTGGAACTGTCACAGGACTCCCGGAGCCGAGAGTACTCGGACCGGTACATCATCAAGGCGCAGGCCCGTTCCAGCAGGTCCTCCCTCCGCAGGGAGAAGAGCCGGGCCTCGGTCCCATCGGACGTCAGGATGTAGTCCCCCGCCGGGTTCGCCCGCAGCTCTCCCCATGTCAGGGCGCCATGGAGCGTCGCGAGACGCCGACCGTCGCGAGCCGACCAGAGCTGCACCCGGGAAAGGTTCTGTCCCGTCAGCCCGAAGAAGCTCCCGGCGTGCCAGAGACGGAAGTCCGAGCCCTCTGGAAGGTCGATGGCCGCGAGCTGCTTCCAGTTCTGTGTATCGACGAGCCGGATGGACTTGTTGACGACCACGATGAGACGAGAGCCGTCCGGAGTGAAGGTGAAGGTTCGCACGCCTGCCCCGACCTCGATTCCCAGGGGAACCATCAGGGTGCGCTCCCCCGTCGCGGCGTCGAGCGCCATCAACTCTCCACCCGGCTCGGGAAGGAAGACCAGCAGGCGCGAGTCCGGGGAGAAGACGGCGTCAGGCGGAGGGCCTGGCCGAATGGGACCTGGCAGAAACTGAAGCTTCTCTCCGGTCGCGCTGTCCCAGAGCGCGGAGCCGCTGCCTCCCTCGTAGCGGGTCACGAAGCGTGTCCCATCGGGAGAGAAGCGCACGAGGTCGCCATCGGAGAGCGGCGGCAGCGGCTTCAGGAAGGCACAGTCGCGGGTAGACCCCAGGAGGGAAGAGCCGCCGCCCTGCTGGAGGACGAATCGTTCCGCCTTCCAGGAGACCTCAAGGCGCTCCGGCACTCCGGTCAGACCCTGGGATTCGCAGAGCACCTCTCCCGTCGCGGCCCGCTGGGCGCTGACGACGCGCGAGGCGCCCGCCTTCCCAGGCCCGACCAGGAGCAGCCACTCGCCATCCTCGGAGAATGCCGCATCCACGAGCGGGCCGAGCTCACGGACCATGCGCCCGTCCCTGGAAGACCAGAGGGTCGCGCCCTGTCCCGGGCTCATCGCCAACAACTGGAGCCCATCCGGGGAGAACTCCAGCTTCGTCCACGGCCGCGCCTTTCCGGCCTCGGAGGTGAGCATCGCCGGCGCATCGGGCGCGAAGCGCGAGTCGGGCGCGTTCGCGAGGTCCCACAGCCAGAGCCTGCCTCCGCAGGCCACGGCCAGCCGCCCCCCCTGGGAGAAGGCGGCGGTCCACTCGCCATCCGATACGCGGGTGCAGCTTCCCAGGGGCCTGGCGCTGGACGTCTTCGTGTCGAAGAGGAGCAGGTTCCGAGTCCCATCGACCGACGGAGGCCCGCGCGTGACGAGCCACCGCAGGTCCGGGGAAGGAATACTCATTCCACCCTCCCGATAGCTTGAGAGGTCGATGTCGAGCGCGCGGCGCTCGAAGCCCGTGTCGCCGACGGCGAGGAGGTGCTCCTTCGTCGGTGACACCAGCGCGGCGTTGCCCCGGTCTGGAGGAAGGCCGGACAGGAGCAGTGGCGGAGGCAGGCGTCCCCGCGCCGCGAGGAATGGGCTGTCCGCCGTCTGGGCCTCCTGGAGGGCCGGAACCAGCTTCTGCTCACGCCTTCCATCGAGCAGGAAGCGCGTCTCCGCAGTGAAGCCCCGCCAGCTTCCGGTTCGGGCAGGAGTCTCCGCGCGCTGGCCACGCCGGGCGGCGGTCTCCTTGCAGAGGCGGTGCTCCTGCGCCGACGTGGCATTCCGGTCGAAGCCGACGACGCCGCACCCGTCCTCGGTGAAGAAGGGCGTGAAGATGTGCCCACCCAGGTCCCCCTGGAGGAGCCGGTGCTGCTTGCCGGAACGGACGTTCCATACCAGGAGCCGGTCGCTGACCCGGCTGTCGCCCAGGACCGCCAGCTCGCTGGAGGACGAGAAGCCCAGGGTGGGGCCACTCCCGCCGACCTCAAAGGGCTTGCAGGTCCCCGTCGCCGTGTCGAACAGACATGTGCGCTCCTGGCCGGCCACCAGCGCGTATCTGCCGTCCGGGGAGAGCACGGCCTGCTCACAAGGCTCCAGGTGCTTCATGCGGGGCCCCACGGGCTGGGAGGTCTCCGTGTCCCAGAGCTGTGCTGTCCCATCCAGGCTGGCCGTCAGGACGCGGTCTCCCGAGGCCGAAAAGGACACGGCGGTGACTTCCGCGGTGTGGACGCGAGGGAAGAGCAAGGTGAACGTCTCGCGGGTCCACAGCACGAGGCCCCCATCCGCGCCTCCCAGCCAGAGCGTGCCGTCCCTGGGTGAGAAGCCGAAGGCATGCGTCACGCGGGCCTGGGTCTGGGTCATCAGCAGGTCCAGCTCGTTGCAGTCACCGGAGCAGAGCTCGCGCGAGCCCAGTTCCCGCAGCGGGGCTCCGTTCGCGACGTCCCACACCCGCGTCACGAGCCGCCGGGAGCCCGTGGGAATGCCGCGCGTGACGGCGTACCGCCCATCGGGCGAGAAGGCCGCGACGAGCACCGACTCCGCTTCGGGCTGCCCGTCGAGCACCAGGGCCGGGGACGATGCGCGGTCGCGCTCCACCGAGAGCGGCACCGCGTAAAGGAAGGCGGAGAGCGCCTGGGCGAGGGCTCCCCGCGCCTCGTCCGCCGCCGGGTCGGCTGTCGTGAGGCGGGCGCCGGCCAGCGCGATGGCCTTCGTCAGCGCCTCCACCTCCTGGCCGGGTCCCCCCACGAGCCGCACCACCTCGTTGGCGGCGGCGAGGCGGGCCCGCCGCAGCTCCTCGAGCTTGCGTGCTTCATCCCCGGGACTGCCCGCATCCCCACTCACATCCGGCGGGTGTTCGCGCCACCACTCACCGAAGGAAATGGCCACGGTGACGAGCACGGTCAGCACCGCGAGTCCCAGCGCGAGCAGGAGTGCGCGGGTCTTGACCGTCAGGTCGTGCACCCGCCGCGTGCGGGTCTGCTCCGCCTGCTGACGCTCCTGCTCCGCTTCCGCGCCACGCAGGATGAAGCGCTCGGCCAGCCAGCTCACCTCGCCCGGGTGCGCGGCCAGCATGTCCCGCGCCCTGGCCAGCTCCGTGCCCCGGAGCAACCGCTCATCCGCCTCCGCGACGCCGGAGACCCGTAACGCCTCCTGCCAGCGCTCCGCGTCCGCCTGGACGTCCGTGTACCAGCGCCGGAAGGCCCGGTCCCTGCTCCGCAGGTCCGCGAAGTGCTTCCAGTGGGTGAGCAGCGCATCGTGGATCAACTCCACCGTGTCCTGCTGCCACTGCCCGTCCCTCGCCGTCACCAGCAGGCGCCCGTTGACGAGCACCTGCAGCACCGCGTCCACCTCCGCGTGCCCGCCCATCCGCTCGCGCAGGGTGTCAATGGGAACGCGGCGCCCCTTGTCCTCCAGCAGGTCGTCCGCGACGCCAAACTGGATGAGCTCCAGCAGCAGCCGGTCCGCGAGCTTCCGCTCGGAGGGCCCGAGCGTCTCGTAGACGCCGTCCGCCCACCGGGCGAGCATGCCCAGCAGCCCCGTGCTGGCGTTGAACGCCTCCAGCGTCACCGCGCCGTCCCGCGACGCCTGCCAGAGCTGCGTCATCGTGACTTCCAGCAGCGGCAGCACCGTCGCGCGGGCGCCCACGCCCGTCTCCACCGGGAACTCCTGCTGCGCCGCCCGGGAGATGGTCTCCACCATCTCCGGCGGCTCGAAGCGCAACCCCACCTCCTTCGCGGGCCCGGCGATGATGTCCCTCAGCTCCGCGGGCGTGAGGACCGCGGGCACCTGCACGCGGTGCTCGCCCAGCAGTGAACGCAGCGCCGGCGCGCGCTGGGACAGCAGCGCATCGAAGCCCTCGCGCAGGGCGACCACGCAGGTCACCGGCAGCGCCTCGTCCTTCAAGCCGGCGAGCTGCTGGAGGAAGCGCTGACGATGCTCCTCCTCCGCGCCACCGCCTCGCAGCAGCAGGTCCTCCAGCTGGTCGATGACCAGCACCAGGCGCTGGTCCGGCTCCGGGTGCTCCGAGCGCCAGCGGCGGAGCCGGCTCACCAGGTCCTGCCCGCCCTCCAGGCTCATGGGCAGCCCGGCCTTGTCCAGCGCGGTAAAGGGCTCCAACCCGGGGCGGAAGACCCTCACGTCCCAGCGGGCGCTGCCTGGAATGAACGTTCCTTCCTTCAGCGCGGGCACCAGCCCGGCGTACAGCAGCGACGACTTGCCACAGCCCGACGGACCCGACACCTCGACGAACCGGGGCAGCTTCTTCACCAGCGGCAGGAGCTGCTCTTCCAGCACGCGCGTCCGCCCCTTCCAGAAGCGGGCGTCGGACTCGCGGAACGACGCGAGGTCCCGGTAGGGACAGTCCTCCGAGGTGCGCAGCACCGGGCACTGCTCGACCAACAGCTCCGTGGGTGAGGCATACGCTTCGCGCAGCGCATCCTCTCCCCTTCCGCTGATGACGAAGCGCACCACGCCCACCACGCGCCGCGTCTGCTCGTCGAACAACGGCCCGCCGCTGAAGCCCTCGCGGATGTTGGAGTCGAGCAGCAACAGCTTGCGGAACGTCCCCTCTCCCGTCGCGTAGCCGATGGACCCGTGGGCCCAGGTGCCCGTGTCCTCGCTCCCCATCGGGAAGCCGAAGGTGGTGAAGCGGTGGTCCGCGCTCCGGGCCGCCTCGCCCAGCGGCAGCGTCCGGAACGCGCCTCTCAAGGGACGGTTCAGCTCCAGTACGGCGAAGTCCGCCACGTGCTCCGGGCTGGAGAACTCGGGCCGAAGCTTCGCGGTGACCTTCTCATGGCTCTGGAGCACCTCCAGGGCGATGGAGGCACGCTCGGTCTCCGAGAGGCTGCCGAGGACGTGGGAGCACGTCACCACCAGCGTGTCCGTGACGAGGAAGCCCGTGCCGAGGACCTGCTGCCGGTCCCGGCTCAGGACGCGCACGATGCCGTCGCGGAGGTCGCTTCCCTTCATCACTCGCCGAGGACGTTAACACGCGCGGGACACAAGGCGGCCCACGTCGTGACAGAACCGACACAAGCGTGGGAAGGGACAGTCAGGAGCCTGTGGTAATCCGGGGACTTTCCACCCTGGAGAGCCATCATGATGCTTCGCAATCTGGCGCTCGCCTGTCTGCTCGCCTTCGGGGCGACGGCGTGCAACCCCACCCTGGATACCGAGCCGGCGGAGGAGCTCGGCACCACCACCGGCGCCGCGGCGGTCACCCGCCTCTACTCGGCCATCGGCGACAACGAGCTCAGCTTCGAGACGCTGGGCACCTTCGAGGAGCGCAACGGCGAGCGCGTGCTCGTCCTCCGCGCGACCTCCAACCGCTATCTGGAGAACGTGTTCAGCTTCGTCCCCGACGACATCTTCGGCGAGACGAACATCATCAGCGAGCGCCGGTTCGAGGTGGTGCTGCGCGAGGGCCACGAGCTGAACACGGTGCTGTCCGGCCTGCCCCTCTTCATCTCCGTCGACACCTTCACGGGCACGCCCAACCGGTACTACGCCCGCATCGTGGTCGCCCCGCGGTTCTTCGACTTCCGCGGGTCCAGCGCCCTCTTCATCGACGAGAAGGTAGACCCGGTCTACGTGCGCAACGGCGCCGACGTCCTCGTCTACCGGGGCAAGGTGGACGTGGCCGCCAGTGCGCTGTCCGTCACCGCGCCCGATGGCGTGCCGGTGGTCTCCCCCGTGGACGCGGACACCTTCCGCCTGGACTGGCAGTACCCGGCCGTGTACCAGGCCGTCGACCCGCACACCGTGCCGCTCACCTTCAGCGCCACGCTCGCGGACGGCACGACGGCGCAGAAGACGGCGCGGCTGGTGGCGCGCGTGACGGAGCTCGCGGTCACCGACGGCGACCCGTACGAGGTGTGGCCGTCCGACGTGTGCCCGCTCGCGGTCTACAACTGCATCCACTCGCAGCCCGCGGGCACGACGGACTTCGGGGTGTGCGGCGCCTATCGCGAGGTCTCGCGCTGCATGTACGCGACCACCTGTGACCTGATTCCGCCGCAGCCCCTGTCGCTCACGCAGCTCGATGCCTCGTCGCTGGAGCCCGCGCGGGTGGCGTGGAACGCCGGCTCCGGCGCCTACTCCTGGTCCGTCATCAACACCATCAATGCCTACAGCACCCCGCAGTGCCCCGCCGCGCCGGTGACGCTCCAGGCGCTGTGGCAGCAGTTCAGCGACATGGGCCTTTACCTGCCGGACTTCGAGTGGGGACAGGTCACCGACCGCGGCGGCCTGACCTTTGGTGGCGACACGCGGGGCGCCGCGCTGATGTCCGCGCTCGATGACTTCGCTGGCACCGGCCCCATCCAGGCGTGGATGGGCTCGAATGAGATTCCCTGCCACAACTGCCACGCCTTCGAGGACTTCACCCTGCTGTACTACCCGAACACCCGCAAGGTGCTCCTGCTGGTGGGTGAGTCCGGCTACGACTCCTGAGTCGACGTAGCACCGGGGGCCCATGGCGCTGACCTTGGGCTCCCTCGCCGCCGCTCAGCGCTTCAATGCGCGCTGGATGGCGAGTTCCACGGGGGATGCGGCGCCGTCCTCGCGCTGGAGGTGGAAGGGCCGGGAGGGGAACAGCGGCGGCTGGGCCATGAAGCGGGGCCGCGTTCCCCGGTGTGGCTGGGCGGCGTGCACGATGAAGGGGTGGCAGAGGTAGACGGTGCCGGCCTCTCCCGTGGCGAGTGCGAGCGGGCACGCTTCCGTGACGTGCAGCTTCCCGGCGAGCTCCATGAAGGACAGGCCGGCCTCGCCCTCCGGCTCCAGCAACCGGGCCACCTCCCGGTGCGAGCCGACGCGGATGCGCGTAGGGGCGTCGTCCTCGCTCACGTCGGAGAAGAGGAAGAGCATCAGCAGGGCTCGCCCTCGCGACGTCACGTTCACCCGCCAGGAGAAGAAGGAGGACGGGTCCTCTCCCGGGAAGCTGGCGTCGACGTGCCAGCCGTCGTCGCCTGGGGATTCGGAGCTCGGGAAGCGGACCGGGAACGAGCCGAGGCTGGCTCGGGGCAGCCAGCGCCCGGGGCCCACCAATTGGTCGAAGGCGGCATGGAGCCGGGGTGTGTTCGCCGCGCGCCGGAAGGGCTCCTGCGCGTATTCGCCCAGACGGACGACGGGCCGGGTCCACGTCGCCGGGTCGTCCGGCGAACAGCCCGTGTCGCGCCAGAGAAGCTCGCGGACCTCATCCGCCAGCTCGCGCGGGAAGGCACAGTCGAGGCGAACGAAGCCGTCCTCGATGAACTGCTCGACCTGTGAATCCGAGAGTCCCATGCGGTTCCTACTTCCGCCGCTTCTTCACCACGCGGGAGGGCTTCTTCGCTGGCTTCTCCTTGACCACCTCCTCCGGAGGCAGTGACTCCAGCCAGCTCCGCACCGCCTCGGCGCGCGGGGCCCGGCCCGCCGCGGTGAAGCGCTCCGTCGCCTTCGCCGCCTCCACCCGCGCCTCCGCGGACTGGCCCTCTTTGTACAGCGCCTGCGCCAGCGCGAAGCCCGACTCGCCCAGCGAGTCCTCCTCCGCATCGGCGAAACTCACCGCCTGGCGTAGCGGCTCCAGCGCCTCGCGCGTCTTCCCCAACCCCAGCAGCGCCTGGCCCACGCCGTCATACGAGTACTGGAGCTCCTCCGCCCCCGGCGCCAACCGCCGCTGCTTCACCGCCAGCGCCTCCTCGTAGACCTTCAGCGCTTCCTCGTAGCGCCCGAGCCCGAGCAGGCTCATTCCCTCCTCGTCGAGCGCCTCCGCCACCTTCACGTGCCCGTCGCCGAGCAGCTCCCGCTGGATGGCCACCGACGCCCGCGCGTGCTCCAGCGCCTTCGTGAAGTCCTTCTGCTCGCGCAGCGCCATGGACAGCGCCTGGTGACGCCGCGCCACGTCCAGGTGCTTCCGCCCCAGCGCCGCCTCCGTCTGCGCCAGCGCCTCCTCCAGCACCTTCGCCGCGCCGGCGTACGCTCCCATCTCCAGCAGCGTCCGCCCCAGCGTGAAGGTCACCCGCGCCCGCTTCGGGTGCCCCGGCTCCAGCGTCTTCGCCAGCAGCCCCGACGCCTGCTCCAGCAGCCCGCGCGCGTCCTCGGCCCGGCCCTCCATCAGCGCGACGTTCGCCCCGTTCACCAGCAGGTCCGACTCCAGCACCGCGTCACCGCCGAGCCGCTTCAGCGTCGCATGCCCCAGCCGCGCCCACCGCGAGGCGTGCTCGAAGCGCTCGCGCTCGCCCTCCACGTAGAGCAACTTGTTGAGGACGGACACCTCCAGCCGGTCCGCGCGCCCCGCCTCCGCGTCGAAGACGGCCTGCTCCAGCAGCGCCGCCCCCTGCTCCTTCTGCCCCTGCGACGCCTGCAACCAGCCCAGGTGGAAGCGCGCCTCCGCCACCAGCGGCAGGTAGCCCGTGGCCACCACCTTCGGCTCCAGCGCGCGCGCCTTCTCCAGCGCCTGCGGCAGGCGGCTCGTGTCCAGCAGCGCCTTCACCTCCGCCAGCCCGCCCTCCAGCGCCTCCAGCTCCGCGCGCTTCGCCGGGTCCGCCGGGCGCGGCTGCTGGCCGGTGAGTGCCTCCAGATCCGCGCAGTCCAGCGGCGACGGCAGCGCGTACGCCGCGTCCAGCGCCTTCTCCACCCCCGGCCGCTCCACGCCCGCCAGCGCGTCCACCAGCGCCCGCAGGTCCTTCCGCCGCCGCTCCAGGCACACCACCCGATGGGACAGCAGCTCCTCCGTCTGCACCTCGTGCACCCGCGTCGCCTCGCACGCCTCCGTGTGCTGCCGCGCCCACGTGCTCGCGTACGCGTCCAGCACTCCGCCCACCCGCGCCGCCATGTCCGCCGCCACCGGACTCCCCGTGGCCGCGAAGGCCGCCGTCACCCGCTGCCTCGCCGCCGGACCCCAGCTCTCCGCCACGAGCCCCTCCGCCCCCGCGCACACGCGGGACTGCCACGCCACCACCCCACCCACCGCCGCCACCAGCGCCGCCGCGGCCACCGCGCCTCCGCCCAGCCTGCGCCGCCTCGCCAGGTGCTGCTCCTGCGACAGCGCCTCCAGCAGCTCCGCCATGGAGGAGAAGCGGCCGTCCGGCTCCAGCGACAGGCCCCGCATCACCGCGCGCCGCACCCACGCGGGCACCTTCGAGTCGCGCGGGGGCTCCTGGATGGGCGACGGCACCTGGAGAGGCCGCTCCAGCGTCGAGGTCCGCTCCGGGTCCTCCGCCGAGGGGCGCAGCGACTTCGCCGCCTTCGACAGCTCGTCCGGGTCGAAGGGGCGCGTCCCGTAGAGCGCCCGGTACAGCGCGGAGCAGAAGCTGAACTGGTCCGAGCGCGCGTCCACCACCTCGCCCCGGAACTGCTCGGGCGACATGAAGGGCGGCGTGCCCATCACCGCGCCGGCCCGGGTCAACGGCTCGTACAGCCGCTGCGAGGAGCCCTCCGACGAAGGCACCAGCGCCCGCGCGAGCCCGGCGTCCGGCTCGAGGCTCCCCACCGGCCGGGCCAGCCCGAAGTCGGTGACGAAGACGCGCCCGTCGCGGCCCACCAGCACGTTGGTGGGCTTGAAGTCGCGGTGCACCAGCCCCGCCGCGTGCGCCGCTTCCAGCCCGCGCCCCGCCGCCAGGTACGTCTGCAGCACCTCCCGCCACGAGCGCGGCTTCTCCCTCAGCCAGTCGCGCAGCGTGCCGCCCTCCACCATCTCCATGGTGACGAAGACCTGCCCGTCCCACGTCCCCACCTCGAAGACGGGGATGACGTTGGGATGGGAGATGCGGGCCATGGCCTGCGCCTCGCGCAACAGCCGCGTCCTCCCCGCCTCCAGGTCCGCGTCCGGCTCCGCCACGCGCAGCAGCTTGAGCGCCACCTTGCGGTCCAGGTCCGGGTCATAGGCCGCGTACACCACGCCCATGCCGCCCTGGCCCAGCAGCTTCAGCGGGATGAACCGGCCCACCCGCGCACCGAGCGTGCCGCGCGGCGAGGCCGCTCCGTCGCGCCCGGTGTGGTACCGCGACGTCCCGGGCGCACTGGGCGGCGGCCCGTCCTCGCCCGCGGAGCCCGTCAGCTTCGTCGGCGGCTCCGCTCCGGTTCCCCCGGCGGAGCCCGCATCATCTCTGTCGACCATGCGGGCAGTGTATCGGTGAAGTTCCGGTGCGCCCGCATTCGACTGCATCCGGGTTTCCCCGTACCCCGTCCAGGACCTGACAGGAACCCCCGGCTTCCCTAGCAACTGAATTGGGGTTCAACTCGATAATGGCGCAGGCGAAGAACACAGGGGAGGGTCCGCCATGCCCATCAACTTCAACATCTTCTTCAACCGCGCGCGGCACAGAGAGGCCCCGGCTCCCGCGCCGGCGCCGGCTCCCGCGCCAGCTCCAGCCCCCGCGGCGCCCC
Source organism: Myxococcus sp. RHSTA-1-4 (assembly GCF_020037125.1). GTDB lineage: Bacteria > Myxococcota > Myxococcia > Myxococcales > Myxococcaceae > Myxococcus. Next base: position 234,795 of record NZ_JAIQDG010000003.1, on the reverse strand, counting down.
AGGGCGCGAGCGCGGGGGCGGCCCAAGACAGCTTCCAGCCGGCCGCCGCGGCGAACCCGCAGATGCCCCAGCTCACCCCGCCGGAGCCTTCGTGGTCGACGCTGGTCTCCTCCCAGGGTCAGCCCGCACCCACGAACGAGGCGGCCCAGGCCCAGGTAACGCAGGGCTGGGCGCCCGAGAAGGCCGCTGTCGCGCAGAGCTCCCTCGAGGGGGGCTGCGGCGAGGCGAGCCTGGCCTTCGTCAACAAGGCGAGCTGCGGGGACGCGGCCCCCCGCACCGAGAAGCAGGAGCTCAAAGAGGTCCGCAACAACGCCACGACCGTCAACATGTTCGGCCTCGGGGGCGACGACCTGGCGGTCAACCTGGATGACGGCGTCACCGCGCAGGAGATGGGCGCGCTGCTGGGCAGCCTGGGCATCGACATCACGAAGGGCGCGAGCATCGCCGACCCCAAGGTCGTCAGCGGGGCGCTGCAGTCCGGTCAGCTCGTCATGGCGATGGTGGACTCCAACACCCTCCTCAATTCAGCCCTGGCTCCTGGGGAGAAGTTGAGGGAGCCCGGCGGGCTGCACTGGGTGACCATTGACGGCTTCAACTCCGGTGGGACGGCGGACCCCTCGGATGACAAGTACCGCGTGAAGGACCCCGTCCACGGCGAGTACTGGGTGTCCGCGAAGGACCTCCAGCAGGCCACCGCGAGGGGCCACCAGCAGCATGGCAGCGGCGGCATCCTCGTGCTGGACAAGCGGCAGGAGGCCGACACGCAGCAGGAGCGGAATGCGCTGGTGCGCCAGAACCTCAACGACGCGGTCGCGCTCGGCAATAACGGCGGACACGGCAGCCGGCGCTTCAGCGTCAGCGAGTCCAGCTAGGCGCCCTACTCCTTCTCCATGTCGCGGTCCCAGAGCTGGACGCGGGTGTTCGCGTCCTGCAGGCGCCGCGTCAGCTCGGCCGCAATCGCCACCGAGCGGTGCTTGCCGCCCGTGCACCCCAGCGCCACCGTGAGGTACGCCTTCCCCTCCTTCTGGTAGCGCGGGAAGAGGAAGCGGCAGAGGTCCACCACCTTGTCGAGGAACTGCTGTGTCTCCTCGCGGTCCAGCACGTACGCGGCCACCTTCGGCACCTTGCCCGTCAGCCCCTTCAGCTCCGGGATGAAGTACGGGTTGGGCAAAAAGCGCACGTCCAGCACCAGGTCCGCCTGCGGCGGCACCCCGTACCGGTAGCCGAACGACATGATGGACAGGCTGGGCCCCGCCGCCGGCTCCGGGCTGAAGCGCGCCTGCACCATGCGCTTCAAGTCATGGACGTTCAGCGCGGACGAGTCGATGACCTGGTCGGCCAGCTCGCGCAAGTCACGCAGCTCCTGGCGCTCCAGCAGGATGCCCTCGGCGACGGAGCCATTGGGCGCCAGCGGGTGGCGGCGGCGCGTCTCGCTGAAGCGGCGCATGAGGCTGTCATCGCTGGAGTCCAGGAAGAGGACCTCCACCTGATGGCCGGCGCGGCGGACCTCGTCCAGCATGTGCGGGGCGTCCTTGAGGAAGACGCCTTCCCGCACGTCCACCACCAGCGCCATGCGCTCCGTGTTGCCGCCACCCGCCAGCTCCATCAGCTTGGGCAGCAGCACCACCGGCAGGTTGTCGATGCAGAAGAACCCCGCATCCTCCAGCGCCCGGATGGCCGTGGACTTTCCGGAGCCGGACATGCCGGTGATGACGACGACTTGCTTCGCGGGCGCGGTCACTCGACCTCTTCTCCCAAGGTACGGCGCATCGCCCCTTCGGCGATGGCACGGTTGAGCCGCTCGGCGAACTCACGCGCCGAGTGGTGACCCTGCTGCTTCAGCAGCTGGTTGCGGGCGGCCACCTCGATGATGGTCGCCATGTTACGGCCGGGACGCACGGGTACCACCGACAGCGGGATGTCCACCCCGACAATCTGCAGGTGCTTGTCGTCCACGCCCAGCCGGTCGTACTCCTGCTGCGGGTCCCATTCCTGCAATTCGATGACCAATTCAATCTTCTTCTGGTCACGGACCGCGGCAACCCCGAACAGGTCCTTGATGTTGATGATGCCGAGGCCGCGGATTTCCATGTGGTGCTTGATGACGGGATTGCCGGCCCCGTAGACGGCGCCCTTGCGGCGGATGACGTCCACGATGTCGTCCGCCACCAGCCGGTGGGCGCGCATCACCAGGTCCAGGGCAATCTCGCTCTTGCCGATGCCGCTCTTGCCCAGCAGCAGGATGCCCACGCCGAACACGTCCATCAGCACCCCGTGCAGGCTGCTGGACTCGGTGAGCGCCTCGTCCAGGAAGGTCTGCACGCGCATGATGAACTCGCTGGACAGCAGCGGCGTCTTCATCAGCGCCAGGCCCCCCTTCTCACACGCGGAGACGAGGGCCGGGGGAATCTCCAGGTCCTTGGTCACCACCACGCACGCCAGGTCCTCCTCCCCGAAGAGCTTGGCGAGCGACTCCCGCTGCTTCTCCTCCGGCAACGTGCCCAGGTAGGAGATTTCGGTGTTGCCGAACACCTGCACCCGGTGGGGGTGGAGGTGCTCGGTGAAGCCCGCCAGCGCCAGGCCCGGCTTCTGGATGCGCGACGAGGCGACCGTGCGCGACAGGCCGGCCGAACCGGCGACCAGCGTCAGGCGCAGGTCGTAGTCGCGGTCGTCCAGGAGCTGGGAAATGCGGATGGATTTCATCGTCAGGACGTGGATATCACCGGAGCGCCCTTTTGAGGTGTCCTGAGACAGTGCCCCCCGTCCCGCCACCCACTCCCACCTCCGATGCCTCACCCGGTGCCCCCACGGGCGACATCTCCGAGGGCCTCCTCGGCAGGGCCCTGCTGGCCGCCGTCGTCGTGGCCGGAGCCGCCTTCCGAGTTCATTGGGCCCTCAACGATGAGGGGATTTACTGGCCGGACGAGGTGTACCAGAGCCTGGAGCCGGCCCACCGGCTCGTCTTCGGCTACGGGCTGAAGGCCTGGGAGTTCATCGAGGGGGCGCGCAACTGGGCGCTCCCCGGGCTGGTGGCGGGGGTGATGGGGCTCGTCCGCCTGCTCGGCGGCACGGACCCGTCCGTCTACCTGGACGTCACCAAGGCCTTCTTCGCCCTGCTGGGCGCGGCGTGTGCCTGGGGGAGCTGGCGGCTGGCGCGGGCGTACGGCGCGTCCGAGCCAGCGGCGGCGGCGGGCGCGGCCCTCTTCGCCCTGGCGGCGGTGCCCATCTACTTCGCGCCCCGGGCGCTGAGTGAGAATGCGTCCGCGCTCCCGGTGGTGCTGGGGCTGGCGCTGGCCCTGCCCCGGGGAGGCTCGCGGCGGGCGGTGCTGGCGGGGGCGAGCCTGCTGGGGCTGGCGGTGCTGCTGCGCCTGCAGAACGGCGTCTTCTGCGTGGGCCTGCTGGCGGTGCTCGCGGCGCAGCGGCGGTGGCGCGTGGCGGGCGAGGCCCTGGCCGTGCTCGCCGGGTGGGCCTTCGTCTACGGCCTGCTGGACCGGCTGACGTGGGGCGGCTGGTTCCACTCGGCGCGCGTCTACCTGGAGTTCAACGTCCTGAAGGACGGGGCGTCCGCCTGGGGCACCGCGCCCTTCAGCTACTACGGCCGCGTCCTCTTCCAGGGCATGCCGGCCGTCACCTTCGTCACCGGCGTGCTGGCGCTGCTGGCCGTGCGCAGGGCTCCGGGCCTGCTGGCCGTCACCCTCCTCTTCTTCGCGCTGCACGCGCTCCAGCCGCACAAGGAGCTGCGCTTCCTGGTGCCCGCCCTGCCCCTGTTCGCCGCGCTCGCGGGCGTGGGCCTGGACTCGCTGCTGGCGGGCTGGAGCCCCCGGAGCGTGCGCGCCGGGGCGGCGCTGGGCGTGGTGGCCGTGGCGGCGCTGTCCGGGCTGCGCGCGGGGCGCCTCACCTTCGGGGACGTGGGCCAGTACGAGGACTCGCGTCCCCAGGCCAGCGCCTGGGACGACGCGGGGGACGTCAACCGGCTGCTGCTGGCGGCCAGCCGCCTCGACGACCTGTGCGGGCTGAAAATCGAGGTGGTGCACCTGGCGTGGACGGGGGGCTACAGTTACCTCCACCAGCCGGTGCCGCTGTACCCGCCCAACGGGCCGCCCCGGGGCTCCGGCCTCTTCAGCCACGTCATCACCCTTCCCGGGTACGCCCCCGGCGAGGTGGTGGCCGAGTCCGGGCCGGTGGTGCTGTCGCGCCTGCGCGAGGGCTGCGTGCCGGACGCGGGCTACACGTGGCGGCTCCCCTGAGCCGACGGAAGCCCATCGAGGCCATTCCCCACGAGCCCGCGCGTTGCTAAGCCGCAAGTCATGTCCGACTGCCTCTTCTGCAAGATTCGCGACGGCCGCATCCCGGCCACCATCGTGTACCGCGATGAGCTGTGCGTGGCCTTCGAGGATATCTACCCCCAGGCGCCCACCCACGTGCTGTTCATCCCGCTCAAGCACATCCCCACGGTGAACGACATCACCGCGGAGGACCGGGAGATGGTGGGCCACCTCTTCACCGCCGCCGCCAAGGTGGCGAAGGAGCGCGGCCACGCCGACAACGGCTACCGCGTGGTGATGAATACCCAGCGCGACGCCGGACAGACGGTGTTCCACATCCACCTGCACCTGCTGGCGGGCCGGCCCCTCATGTGGCCGCCGGGCTGAGCGCCGGCTCCGACACTCTTGTAACCGTCTCGCCCGGCTCCCCAGCGGCCGACCGGCCGGGCGCTACGGTGTGATGCACCGGGCCAATCCTCCGCCTCGCGGGTGTTAGCCTGGGGTCGTCCGTCCGCAACGCCATGCCCTTCAGCTCACAGTCCTCGCCCCGCAACCGCCGTGCCTACACAGTGCTGTCCCTGCTGCTCGCGGGGGTGGCGGGAGCGGTGAACGCGACGGGGTTCGTGGCGCTCGGCCTCCACACGTCGCACATGTCCGGGAACATGGCCATGCTGGGCGAGTCGCTCGCGGCCGGAAACTGGCGCATGGCCACCCTGGGGGCGCAGGTGCTGCTGTCCTTCCTGCTGGGCGCCGTGTCCGCGTCGGCGCTGCTGGAGGCGTCACGCCACCGCCCCCGCGGCCGGCACGCGCCGGCGCTGCTGGTGGAGGCGTGCATCCTGGGGGCCATCGGCGCCTGGCTCACGTCCACCCCCAACACGCGCGAGCCCACGCTCATGTGGGCCCTGTCCTTCGCCATGGGGCTCCAGAACGCGCTCGTCACCCGCGTGTCCGGCGCGGTGGTGCGCACCACGCACATCACCGGCGTCATCACCGACATCGGCATCCAGTTGGTGCAGATGTTCGCCTGGGTGCGCGACGGCGCCCGGGGCGACGGCGTCCTGGGCGTGCTGCGGCAGATTCGCGCGCTGCCCTCCGCCATCGAGTTCGAGCGCACCCGGCTGCACCTGGGACTGGCCACCGCCTTCCTCTTCGGGTGCACCACCGGCCCGATGCTGTACATCCAGTACGGCCCGGCCACGCTGGGACTGCCGTGCGCGATGCTGGTGCTGCTGGTGGCGCTGGACCTGAGCCCCGCCGCCCGGCCCGAGCCGGGCACCTCGCCGCGCGCCTGAGTCACTCCGGCGCGGGCTGGGACACGGGCACCGGGCCGGGGGGGCCGGAGGACGCCGCCACGTCCATGACGCTCTCGGCCGGGCCGCCGCGGCGGAGCACCCGCAGCAGGCTGCTCTGCTCGTCCGTCCACGTGAAGTCCGGCTCGCCGCGCAGGCCCAGGCGGCGCACGCGCGCGACAGTGCCCTTGAAGGTGGGGCCCCAGGAGAACTCGCGGTCCGGGCTCAGCAGCATCCAGTTGCTGCGCAACGCATCGCCCTGCGTCTCGTGGAAGACGAAGGTGGCGTGCAGGCCCAGCGCCCGCGCGTGCGTCAGCGTCACCGGCACCAGGTCCAGGTGCACGTTGCTGATGTGCAGCGCCATGACTCCGTGCGGCGCCAGGTGCTTCCGGTAGAGCGCCACCGCCTCCTGGGTGAGCAGGTGCACGGGGATGGCGTCCGAGGAGAAGGTGTCCAGCACCAGCACGTCGAAGCCCTGGGGCTCGCCCCGCTCCAGCTCACGCTCCAGGGAGATGCGCGCGTCGCCCTCCACCACCTCCACCTTCGCGGCCGTGTCGCCCAGGTAGGTGAAGAAGCCGCCCTCGCCGCGCGCCAGGGAGATGACGGCCGGGTTGATTTCATAGAAGCGGCCGGAGTCCTCCGCCTCGAGGAGCGCCGCGCTCGTGCCCACGCCCAGCCCGAGCACCCCCACGCGCAGGCCCGGAGGCAGGCCCACGGCCTCGCGCAGCCGGCGCTGCTCGGCGATGGCGAGGCCCAGGCCGGACTCGCGCGTGAAGTAGGTGGTGGGCCGCGCGCGGCGCTCGGGGGCGACGTACTGCCAGCCGTGGGTGATGGCGCCGTGCCGCAGGCTGTAGAAGTGCTCCTGGGGGTCGCGCTCGTTCTGCTCCATCACCCGCACCACGCCGAAGAAGTTGCGGGCGCTGAAGAGCGCGCGGCCGTGCTCGCGCCACACGGTGAACACCAGGTTCCCCGCGACGATGAGGAGCATGGACCCGCGCAGCACGCGCCGCATGCGCAGGCTCCGCGTCTCCTCCGGCGGCTGGCGCGCCATGCCCACCAGCGACACGAGGCAGCAGATGCCCAGGGCCAGCGGGTACTCCCAATACGTGCGGAAGAGCGCCGTGGCCCCCACGCTGACGAAGAGCCCGCCAAGCACCCCACCCGCGGACACCCACAGGTAGAAGGCGCTCAGGTGGCGCGGCGCCGGACGCAGCCGGTACAGCTCGCCGTGGCACACCATGCAGCCCGCGAAGAGGGCCGTCGCGTACGAGATGAGCTGCAAGGCGAGCGGCGCGTGCGGCCCGGCCGTCTGCACGTGCGCCACCCCCGCCCCCGAGCCGATGAGCAGCACCGAGCACAGGGCGCGCGAGTAGAAGGACTCGCGGGCGAAGGCGAGGATGAAGGTGACGAGGTAGAGGGCCAGCGGCATCACCCAGAGGAACGGGCCCGCCGCCACGTCCTGCGAGAGCTGGTTCGTCGTCGCCAGCAGCAGCACCGACGCGCATGCGCTCAGCCCCAGCCACGTCAACGTGCCGCGGACGTCCGGACGGGACTCCGCTTCCGGCGTGCCCATGACGAGGTCCTCACGCGCGGCGGGGCCCGGCCCGGCGGCGGAGGGAGGAGAGCCCGCCCCCTGCCCCGGAAGCCCGGCCTCCAGCGACGAGGCGGCGTGGCCGGCCGTGCCCACCGGCGCGCCGCTGCCCGGAATGGAGGTTCCGTTCCGCGGCACGTCCTCCGTGCCCACCGGGGCGCCGCCGCCCGGAATGGAGGTTCCGTTCCGCGGCACGTCCTCCGTGCCCACCGGGGCGCCGCCGCCCGGAATGGAGGCTCCATTCCGCAGCACGTCCACCGCGCACACCGCGCACGCCACCGCGAAGACGACGAAGCCCGCGCCCCAGCCCCACGCCTGCGCGCCACGGCCCACCCACGGCTCCACCAGGAACGGGTAGCCGAGCAGCGCCAGCAGCGAGCCCACGTTGCTCAGCGCGTAGAGCGGGTACGGCGAGCGGCCCGGCCGCACGCGCGCGAACCACGACTGCAACAGCGGCCCGGTGGTGCTCAGCACGAAGAACGGCAGGCCGATGGTGGCCGCCAGCATCGCCAGGAGCCGGAGCACCGGCAGGTCCGTCCCCACCGGCCGCCACCCCGGCCCCGGCGCCACCGGAGAGCCCTCCCACAGCGTGCGCACGCCCAGCACCGCCACCGCCACCGCCAGCAGGCCCAGGTGCACCCGGGCCTGCGTGCGCGGCGCGAGCCTGGACGCCAGCCCGTGCGCGTACGCATAGCCGCCCAGCAGCGCCACCTGGAAGAAGAGCATGCACGCCGTCCACACCCCGGGCGTGCCTCCGTACCACGGCAGCGCATAGCGCCCCGCCAGTGGCTGAACACCGAAGAGCAGGAAGGCGCTGGTGAAGATGGCCAGGGCGTAGCGGGACATGGTCTTGGACGAGGGCCGGGAGGCGGGTGGGAGTGGGCCGGACTACAGGGCGGGCGCGGCGGCCCGGGGCCCGCTCCGGGACAGCAGGGCCCGGGCACCCACGGTGAAGAGGGACAGCGCCAGCGCCAGCAGCACCACCGCCACCACGCCGTTGACCCGCGTCGCCGCGGCCGCGTTCGGAAGCAGCGCCTCGCGCACCAGCAGCACCAGGCTGGAGAGCGTCACGGTCCCCACGAAGAGCATGGGCACCAGCGCGTAGATGAACGGCCGGTTCGTGTGCTTCAGCCACACGCAGATGCCCAGCAGCGAGAGCGACGCCAGGAGCTGGTTGGACGTGCCGAACAGCGTCCAGAAGGAGCGCCACGCCCCGCCGCCCGCCAGCAGGACGAAGGCCAGCGGCACGCCGCACGTGACGGCCGTGCCCACCACCGCGGAGAGCTGCCCCTTCCGGTTCGACAGCTCCTGCAGGATGTAGCGCCCCAGCCGCGTGGACACGTCCAGCGTGTCGAACACGAAGGTGGAGAACGCCATCGCGCCGAAGGTCGTGGCGATGACCAGGTACTCCTTCCCCAGCACCGTGACGATGAAGCGTCCCAGGCCGGCGCCATACACCGCGCCCGGCGCCTTGCCCGCCAGCTCGCCCCTGGTGGCAATCATCACCGTGGACAGCGCGATGAGGGCCACGAAGCCCTCCAGCAGCATGGCCCCGTAGCCCACCGGCTTGCAGTGGGGCTCCTTGTCTATCTGCTTCGACGTGGTGCCCGAGCACACCAGCCCGTGGAAGCCCGAGCACGCCCCGCAGGCGATGGTGACGAAGAGGAACGGGAAGAGCGAGCCGACGGCCCCGGGCACCTGGAAGCCGGAGAAGGCCGGCTGCTGGATGGACACCTCGCCGGTGAGCCCACCGTAGAAGATGCCCACCACGCCCACCGCCAGCGCCGCGTAGAGGACGAAGCCGCCCAGGTAGCCGCGCGGCTGCAACAGCACCCAGACGGGCGTGAGCGACGCCACGAAGCAGTAGATGAGGATGAGCACCGACCAGCTCTTCGCGTCCATCACCAGCAGCGTGGAGAAGCGCGTGCCCAGCCACACCACGCCCAGGGTGCCCGGCACGAAGATGAGGGTCTGCAGCCACAGCGGCGGCTTGAGGAAGCGGTCCACCAGCCCCATCACCACCGCCAGCAGCAGGTACGCGATGGAGGCGAAGGCCACGGCGCCGCCGGGGTTGAAGCGGAAGGTGAGCCCCTCCAGCTCCGCGTCGCCGCTGACGAAGGTGGCGGCGGTGGCGTCCGTGAAGGCGACGATGACGTAGACGAGCGCCACCCAGATGAAGGCCAGCATGGCCAGGCCCGCCGTGGGCCCCAGGTGGTTGCGCACCACCTCGGCGATGGACACGGCGCCGTGCCGCACGCTCGCCACCAGCGTGGCGAAGTCATGCATGGCGCCGATGAACACCGAGCCCACCGCAATCCACAGCAGCGCCGGCAGCCAGCCGAACTGCTGCGCCGCGAGGATGGGGCCGGCGATGGGGCCCGCCGCGGCGATGGCGCTGAAGTGCTGCCCCAACAGGTAGAAGGGCTTCGTCGGCACGAAGTCCACGCCGTCCTGCTTCGTGTGCGCGGGCGTGGCCGCCGCTCCGTCCAGCCGGAACTGCCGCGCGATGAAGCCGCCATAGAAGCGGTAGCCGAAGGCCAGTACCACCAGGAAGCCGCCGGCAAGCAGGGGAAGGCTCATACCCAGAGGGTTTCCCGCCCTCCCACCTCTTGTCAAAACCCCGACTTCCCGGCGCAGCGGGCCGGCGGGCGGGCGCCCGGTGGACCCGGTGCCCATGGCCCCCCTTCGCGTCCCTACCTTTGTCGGTAGGCGGGGCGGCTTTGGGCACCTCGCGTCAACGTGCGGGGGCCCGGGGGGCGAAGAGGCGCGCCCCGGAAGGCGCGAGCGCCGTCTCCATGGGCAGGCCGTAGAGGGCCTCCAGCGCGCCACGCTCCAGCACGGTGCCGGCCGGGCCCCGCGCGAGCACCTTCCCGTCGCGCAGCAGCAGCACGTGGGTGGCGAAGGCCGCGGCGAGGTTGACGTCGTGCAGCACCGCCACCGCGCCCAGCCCCGCGTCCACGCGGGCGCGCACCCGGTCGAGCGTGCCCACCTGGTGGGCCACGTCGAGGAAGGCGGTGGGCTCGTCCAGCAGCAGCAGCTCGGGCTCCTGCACCAGGCCCCGGGCCAGCAGCAACATGCGCCGCTCGCCGCCGGAGAGCGCCTCGCCGGGCCGGTCCGCCAGGTACGCGACGCCCAGCTCCTCCAGCACCGCGCGCGCCAGCGCCGCGTCCTTCGCGGACGGCAGGCCCCACAGCCCCAGGTGCGGGCTGCGGCCCATCAGCACCAGCTCCAGCCCGCTGAAGCCCTCCGCCGGCTCGAAGTTCTGCGGCACCCACGCCAGCTTCCGCGCCAGCGCGCGAGGCTCCCACTCCGCGCGGGCCCTGCCGAACAGCCGCACCTCGCCACGCGACCAGGGCACCACCCCGAGCACCGCGCGCAGCAGCGTGCTCTTCCCCGTGCCGTTGGGCCCGAGCACCGCCCACAGCTCCCCGGGGCGCACCTCACAGTCCACGCCGTGCAGGATGGGACGCGGTCCGTAGCCCGCGACCAGGGCCCGGGTGACGAGCAGCGGCTCCACGGAACTACTCCAGTTCCAGCTTCTTGAAGTCCAGGTCCGCCCGCATCTCCCTCACCCTCCGCAGCGTGTCCTCGTCGTTGACGTCGCCGGCCGCCTCCACCTCGCCCTTGAGGCCCGGGTACCGCGTGCAGATGAGGCCCAGGGGGAGGCAGGAGTGCTTCGCCTTCAGCCGCTGGTAGAGCGCGCTGGTGTCACGCCACTCCCGCTGGAGCTGTGTGAGTCCCTTCCCGGTCTCCGCGGCCATGCGAGGCGCGGTACGCACCTTCTTCGGCGGAGACGGCCGCTTCGCCGTGGCCGCGGCCTTCTGCGACGCCGGTGACTGTGACTCGAGCGGCGCGAGGAGGTCCTCGTCCTCCGCGTCCGCATCGCTCTCCGCGGCCGGCGCCGGCTCGGGGGCCGGGGCCTTCAGGCCGGCGGGCGCGGCGGCAGCGGGCGCGGCGGCCAGCCTGGCACCGCCCCCCTCATCCGCCGCCACGGCCGGCACGACCTGGGCCCGGCCGGCGGACGCTGCCTCGGCGGCTTCGGGAGGCGCGGCCTCCGCCGTGTCGGCGCGAGCCACGGTGGACGAGGCGGGTCCTCCGGTGGCGCCACTGCCGCCCAGGGACGGCTTGCGTGCGGGAGAGCCCAGGGGGCGATCCGGAAGCGGGCCCTCGGACACCTCCTCCAGCCCCATGGACACGCGCAGCCCGGGGCTGAGCGCGAGCATCAGCACGGCGGCCAGCAGGACCAGCACCAGGCCGATGACCATCCACACCGGCCCCAGCCGCCGGGACTGGGCGGGCATCGCCGTGCGGCGGGTGTTGTCGCCGGCGCGGCGCGTGGGCGCCTCCGCGCCCGGGCGGGTGGGAATGGGCGTGCGGCGCGTCTCCTCGTGCGGCGTGAGGGACACACGGACGTCGTCGTCCTCGTCGTCGTCGGCTCGGGCGGGGGGCGCGGCGCGGAGCGCGGGAACGGAGCCCGTGCGGCGGGGAGCGCCCTGCTGCGCGGGAAGTCCGGCCGAGGAGCTGCGGGCGCGGCGGGATGCGCCCCTGGGCCGGCCCGGTGACGACTTCTCCTCCGGCTCGCCGGTCGTGCCCTCCACGTCGCGCAGGAGCGCCTCGTCCAGCACCACGCGGGGCTGCGTGTCGTCGTGACGGTGGACCACGCGTGGGTCCGTATCACCGTCCCGCACGATGCGCGGGTCCGTGTCGCCGTCGCGCAGGGCGCGGGGCTGCGTGTCCTCGGTCCGCTCGCTCCGGGAGGGCCGGGAGAAGCGCGGGTGCGTGTCCGCGTCCCCGGGCCGGGGTGACTCCTCGGCGTGGCCCATCTCCTCGGGCGTGACGACGGGCAGCTCCGGCTCTTCCAGGCGCCCTTCGCCGGGAGCGGAGGACTCCCAGCCGGCGTCATTTCCGGACTCGGCGACGCCGGGCACCACGTCCTGCTCGGCGGAGGGCACGGAGGGAGCGCCACGCGCCGGCGTGGAGCCTGGAGGAGGCGGCGGCGCCACCATGGGCATCGCCATCAGTGAGGCGGTACGCGGCGGCGTCGCGCCCGAGGGAGGCGGGACGACGGCGGGCATCATCACCGCCCCCGTGCGCGGCGCAGTCCCGGAGGCCAGCTGCGCCGTGGACGTGGGTGCGGAAGGCGGCACCGGGGCGGCGCCCATCGCCGGACGCGCCGGGCCGCCAGGGGGAGCGACGGCGGGTGGCGGCACCGGAGCGACGGGTGCCCCCACGCGCGGGCCCGAACCGGAGGCCGGAGCGGGAGGTGGCTGGGGACGAGGTGGCTGCGCGGCCTGGGGCGCCCCCACCGCGGGGAACGCGGACGCCACGGGCGGCACGGCGGGGCGCGGCGGCGTGGCGGGAGGAAGTGGAATCGCGTCGGCGCGAATCGGCTGCGTGACGGCGGGAGACACATCCGGCGAATGCGGAATCCCGGCGGGCCGTAGCGGCTGCGAGGTGGCCGGAGTCGCGGCGGGCGAAGGCGGAATCGCGGCGGCGCGCAGTGCCTGCGAGGAGGATGGAGACCCCGCGGGCGAGGGCGGAATCGCCGCGGCGCGCAGTGCCTGCGAGGAGGATGGAGACCCCGCGGGCGATGGCGGAATCGCCGCGGCGCGCAGTGCCTGCGAGGAGGATGGAGACCCCGCGGGCGATGGCGGAATCGCGGCGGCCCGCAGCGGCTGCGAAGCGCTGGGTGGCGGAGGCGCGGAGGGCGGCGGAATCGCCGCGGCCCGCAGTGCCTGCGAAGCGCTGGGCGGCGGAGGCGCGGAAGGAGGCGGAATCGCGGCGGCCCGCAGCGGCTGCGAGGCACTGGGCGGCGGAGGCGGAATCGCGGCGGCCCGCAGCGGCTGCGAAGCGCTGGGCGGCGGAGGCGGAATCGCGGCGGCCCGCAGCGGCTGCGAAGCGCTGGGCGGCGGAGGCGGAGCGGAGGGAAGCGGCGCGGCCCTGGGGTCCGTCGACTCGGCCGATGAGGCGGCGGGCGACTCGGGCCCGTCGTCCCAGGGCATCTCCGGTGCCGGAGGCGCCGTCCTGGGCTGGACGGCGGGCAGGGCCAGCTCGGTGGGGCGGAGGTCGGGAGGCGTGGGCCTCGGCTCCGGCGCGGGGGGGAGGGCCTCCGGCGGCAGCGCCGCCATCGGCACCTCGCGCGTCAGCGAGGCCGGACGGAGCGCGGGCTCCGGGATGGCCGGGCGGAGCGCGGGCTCGGCCGGACGGTCATAGGCCTCCGGCCGCACCTCCACCGAGGACGCGCTCTCCGTGCCCTGCGGCGGCTGGCGGGCGGCGCGGGCGCGGGCCTCCTCCTCCAGCGCCTCGATGGGGATGGCGGGCCGGGTGGACTCGTCCACCATGACGCCGGGGCGCGTCTCGCCGTCGCTCACCGGGCCGCCGCCCTCACGGCTGCGCGGGGTGGGATGGAAGGAAAGCGCCTCCACCGGCCCATCCAGGCGGATGGTCTTCGGCGGCAGCATGGCCGGCATCGTCGGACGCGGAGCCGGCCCTCCCTCCTCCGGCGACGCCTCGGCCGCGGCCATGCGCGGCACCTCCTTGAGGCTCGCCAGCAGCCGGCGCTCGGACTGGAAGTCCGCGGCGAACAGCTCGCGCATGAAGCGGCTGACGCTCTCCGGACCCGCGCTCGGGTCGATTTCCATCAGGCACGCCTGGAGGCGTCCGCGGAACTCCTCCGCCGTCTGGAAGCGCTGCGACGGGTCCACCGCCAGCGCCCGGGCCACCAGCGCCGTCACCGCGCGCGGGGTGAGCGGCTCCACCTCGTCCAGCGGCGGAATCCTCGGGTTCGCCACCACGGACATCAGCTCGCCGGGGTGGATGCTGTCGAAGGGGTTCTTCCCGCTGATGAGTTCGTAGAGGCACAGCCCCACGGCGTACAGGTCGCTGCGGCGGTCCACCGGCTGGTGGCGCGCCTGCTCCGGCGACATGTAGAGGAACTTGCCGAGGATGATGCTCGGGTTCGTCTTCGCCGCCGACAGCCGGCTCTTCGCGAGCCCGAAGTCGATGACCTTCACCTCCCCCTCGTAGGAGATGAGGATGTTCTGCGGCGAGATGTCCCGGTGGACGAGCTTCAGGTCCTCCCCGTCGTCATCCTTCTTGCGGTGCGCGTAGGCCAGCGCGTCCAGCACCCGGCCCATGATGTAGAGGATGAAGGTGAGCGGCAGCGGCACCTGCCTGTCCCGCACCCGCGCCGCCACCTTGCGCAGGTCCTTGCCGTCCACGTGCTCGAGGGCCATGTAGGCGTCGCCCTCGTGCAGCCCCATGTCCAGCACCTGGGCGATGGAGCCGTGGCTGAGCCGGACGAGCGTGCGCGCCTCGCCCACGAAGCGCTCGACGAACTCCGTGTCCGCCGCGAGCTGCGGGAGGATTTTCTTGATGACGCACAGCTTTTCGAAGCCCTGCGCACCCTCCAGCCGCGCCAGGTAGATTTCCCCCATGCCGCCCGTCGCCAGGTGCGACAGGAGCGTGTACCGGCCAAACGGCTGGGGCCGGAAGGGGCGCAGCCGCGCGGGTTGGGTCGAGGCGTTCATGCGGTGTGGGGAGGCACCACGGTGGCGGGGAGGGCATTGAACCCCGTCCTGGCCCGTCCCTTCAACCCGTCAACCGGCCGCGAGGGGTTTTCAGCGCAGCCCGGGGTTGGTGAGCTGGCCTACATCCTCCTCAATCACCTCGAAGGCGGCCATCCTGTCCCTGGGGGGGCGCAGGAGCCGCTCTCCCAGGGGTTGTACGTCGAAGCGGACCCCCACGGAGGCCAGGACCTTGCCGGTGATGAGCACCTGGCCGGGGTTGGCGGTAGCAGCCAGCCAGCCGGCCACCCCCACCCCCTCCCCCACCGCCGTGTAGTCCGAGCGGACGTCGTTGCCGATCATCCCCACCAGCGCGCGGGTGGTGTGCAGGGCGATGCGCAGCTCGCAGCGCTCGTCCTGGGGGCGCCGGCTCATGGCCCGCTCCCAGTCGGCGCGCACCGCCAGCGCGGCGCGCACCGCCCGCACCGAGTCCTCCCCCTTCGCGTACGGCACGCCGAAGAGGGCGCGCATGGACTCGCCCAGGAAGCCCTGCACCGTGGCCTCGTAGCTGAAGACGATGCCGCTCATGCGCGAGTGGAAGTCGTTGAGCACCTGGGTGGCCCGCGCCGCGCCCAGCTTCGCGGCCAGGGCGGGAAAGCCCACCAGTTCCACATGCAACACGGTGACGTTGCGCTCCTCCAGCCCGGGCAGCCGGCCGCCCGCGCGCTGGGCCTCGGCGGCGCGGCGCTCGGCCACGTCCGGCGGGTGGAAGCGCTCCAGCGTCCGCCGCAGCCGCTCCGCCGCGGGCGAGCCGTCTCGCGGGGCGAACTTCTGCACGCCCGTGGCCACCAGGTGCGCCACGGCGGTACACGCGTCCAGCATCACCTCCACGCTGGTGTCGCCCTTGGCGGCGGTGTTGACGTAGAGGACGCCGGCGAAGGGCGGCTCGGAGCCGATGGGGATGCACAGCACCCGGTCCACGCCGTAGAGGATGACGCTCTCCCGGCCCGCGAAGCGGCGGTCGTCGCGCACGTCGCCCACCGCGAGCGCGCGGCCCTGGCGCAGGGCCTCCTCGACGATGGCGTCCGAGACGGGCACCTCGCCCTTGGCCAGCTTGCCGCGGTGGCGCACGGCGGCGGGGACGAGGGCCCCGGAGGAGTGCTTGAGGAGCACCACGGCGGTGGTGGCGTCCGTGCGCTCCAGCACCCGGTCCATGGTGATGTCCAGGAAGGCGGACAGCGTGGAGGCGGTGGCCAGCGCCTCGGCGGTGCGGAACAACAGCACCAGCGTCTCCTGGCCCACGCGCGGGGTAGCGGTGGCGGGCACCGGCGACGCGGAGGAGAAGCTGTCGTCGAAGGAGACGGGCCCCACGTTGTCCAGCAGGCGCAGGACGTCCGCGTCCTTCACGTTCTTCGCCAGGAGGACGGCCGGGCCCACGTCCTGCCCATGGCCGAAGCGCACCACCCCGCCCGCGCCCAGGTCCACCATCTCCGTGGCCGCGTTCTCCACCGTGTTGGGCTGGCGGACGGAGAGCGTGTTCTCCCCCAGCGCCACCGTGTCCCCGGGCGACAACTGCCGCGAGCCCTGCAGCGCCGCGCCGTTGACGCGGCTGCCGTTGCGGCTGCCCAGGTCCTCGATGCGCAGCACGTCACCCTCGACGTACAAGCGCGCGTGACGGCGCGAGACGAGGTCTCCGCCGAGGACGATGTCGTTCTCGTCCGCGCGGCCAAGGCTCGTCACGCCCTCGGGCAGATCGTAGGACGTGTCGAAGTAGCCGGGCCCGTTGATGATGATCTGCCACATCGATTGCCCGACATTACACGACTCTCCCGTCTCTTGAGAGAAGGTGGCGGCAGCCACCGTCACGCGGGGGGTGGCACGGACTCCCGGTAGGGCTCTAACGCCGCGTCATGACTGGGAGTACGGGCGAAAATCCCCCCGGGCCCGGGAGCGGCGGCCGGGCGAGCCCGCGGCGGGGGTCAGCGCGGCCGGTGGATGAAGACGGAGTCCCCCGCCCGCACCGCCGGGAAGGTGGCGAGCGGGCGCGTCGCGGGCCCATTCAGCACCCCGCCGTCCTGTCCGAAGCGCGAGCCGTGGCAGGGACACTCCAGCACGCCGTCCGCCGGCAGCCACCCCACGGCGCAGTCTCCGTGGGTGCAGATGCGCCAGAGGGCGGCGTAGCAGCCGGGCGAGGTGTGCACCACCACCACGTCCAGCAGCGCCTGGGGGACGCGGACCTCGGCGTGCCCGCCCGGCTCCCGCAGCGCGGGGTGGTCGTCGAGGCGGACCTCCACCCAGCCCTCCCCGGCGGTGCCCGGCGTGGGCGCCCCGGAGCAGGAAGCGCCCGGCGCGCCGGCATCCGGAGTCTCCGGCGCGTCGAGCACCACGGCCTCCCGCCACCCCCCGCCGCACCCGGCCCCGAGCGTGGCCAGGGCACAGGTGCCGCACAGCAGGGTGTGGAGCGCGGTGCGGCGGTCCACATCCTTTATATGCGGGGAAGGCGGGGGCCGGCTCACGGCGTGCTCCCCTCGAGGGGCTCGCCATTCACCACGGCGACGGCGTCCAGGTCGAAGCCGCCGGACGTGCCGCCGTAGCCGTTGGCGCCGCTGTCGGTGATGCGAATGTAACGGGCGCGTGACAGCCCCACGGTGGAGAGGTCGAAGCCGTCACCACCCGCCACGGCGGGGTCGGTGGCGCTGACGCCGTTGGCGGGGTTGGCCTGGACGGTGCGGACACCCGCGCAGCCCGGGTAGCCCGCGTCCGCGTCCCGGGCGGCGCAGGGGAACGCGTGCCAGGTGATGCCGTCCTCGCTCACCGACACCACGCCCGTCTCGGAGAAGATGCCGCCGCCGGGCTGGGCGAAGGCGTTCTCGAAGACGAGCAGGTCCACGCCGGGCCCGTCCACCACGCCCACGTCCGTGAAGCGCAGGGTGATGGAGCCCTCGCGGCCCAGCGAGAGCACGTCGAGGGAGCCGTTGTCGGGGCCCACGCCCACGGGAGGCCCGAGCACCACGGTGGGGAAGCGGTCCTGTCCGAAGCCCGCACCGTCGCCGGGCGTGAAGGAGACCACCTCGTCGGCATACGGGTCCGACGGGCGGGGCCCCGCGTCGGTGCCACTGTCCGGGCCGGCATCTCCGGCGGGGAGGTCCGAGCCCGCGTCCGGCGTGGGCGTGACGGGGCCGTCCTCCCCGTCACCGCAGGCGGAGAGGGCGAGGAGCACGGCGAGCGCCGCGCCCCAGGGACGGAGGCTGGAGGCGAGCGAGCTCATCGCGCCTGCTGGATGCGAACGAGGCGGCGGCCGTTCCTGTCGCGCAGGCCCACCAGCACGTCCGAGCCGAGCGGCGCCATCAGCTCCACGGAGGTGCACTGGGTGGCGTCGTAGGTGAGCACGGACCGCCTCTCGCCGAGGGTCACCGTCTGCGGCCCGCCGATGCCGAACGTGAGCGGGAAGAAGGACACGTCGGTGGCGACGAAGGCGAAGGTGACGCTGTCGTAGTCGCCGCGGTTGAGCACCACGCCCTCACCGAAGGCGGAGACCGCGTTGAAGTTGCTGCCGGCTTCAATCTTCGGCTGCGCCGCCAGGTCGAACGGGGTGCCGGAGGAGAGCGCGGTTTCCACCACCGTCGGCGGCACCGCGTGGACCTGGTTGGCCCCGGAGGCGAAGTAGCCCAGCACCGTGACGTCGTTGGTCGCCACGGCGGTGTAGCCGCTGCCGCCGGCGCCCGTGGGGAAGTTGGCCAGCTTGGACGTGGTGAAGTCCTGGCCCGAGGTGGCCAGCGCGTACACGCCCAGGCCCCCGGACGCACTGCCCAGGGACGAGCCGTTGACGAGGAACGCGGTGGTGGCGTTGCGCACGAAGGCGTCCGCGGTGAGGTTGCTCGCCGCGGAGACGTACCGCGAGTCGGCGGGGGTGGCGACGTCGTAGATGGCGATGGAGCCCGGGAAGCCCGAGGCACTCGTCGTGTAGCCGGCGGCCAGGTGCTTGCCGTCATGGGCAAGGTAGCCGTTGGGGAACACCATGGCGGCACCAGCGCGGTCATCGGCCGAGACGACGTCGTAGAGCTTCGTGTTGGCGGTCTGGAGGTCGGGCCACGTGCCCAGCGAGTACAACGCCGCGTCCTTGCCGCTGCCGCGCAGCGCGTAGAGCGAGTACGTGGGGCCGGGCGTCGACACCACCGCCGCCACGTCGTCCGGCAGCGTGGCCGACTCGCCGGCCTCGAAACCCGTCTGCAGCGTCAGCGTGCCCAGCTTCGCGTCATGCGTGGCCGTGTCGCACGGGTTCGTCCCGGCGTCGGTGCCGGCATCCGTGCCCGCGTCCGTCCCGGCGTCGGTGCCCGGCTGCGGCTGCTCGATGGGCTCGGTGGAGCACTTCTCAGCGCGGCAGACCCACTGCTCGCCCTCGGGGGGCTGGCCGTTGTCGTTGCGGCAGTCGAAGGGGTCCACGCACTCGGAGCCGCAGCCCGTGGAGGTCAGGGCCAGCAGGAGCGTGGCCACGGCGAGGGCCGCGGGTTTCGTCCAGGGTGCTGCGCGCTTCAGGTCGGCGGTCTTCATCGGCGTCCTGCTTCCTCTCCGCCCCCACGGGCGGGTTGGGCCTCGGGCGAGGAGCGGGGACGAAGGCAGCCCCGGACGCAACTGCGCGCGCGGATGGGACGCCTCCGTCGCCTCCCCTCGGAGGCTTCGGTGATGTCCGTGCCGGAGGCACGGGTCTTCGGCAGGTCTTCGGACTCGCAGGCGCGGGAGCCCTGAGGGCGCCCACCTACTGGCCGTCACTTCCCAGCCCTCAAGGCCAGTGCGACTCGACGGCGTTCGTTCCTGCTCACCGCTGCGGGGCAGTCCCGGATTCACACCGGGTTCCCTTGAGCCCCCGTGGATTCACGAGGGCACCGAGGACGCGCGGGGCTTACGGCGGGTGGCGGGCATTGTCAATGCTCCGCCGGTCGTCAGACCTGTCCCAGCCTCACCCGCCGCCGCAGGAGGGCGAGGAAGAGCGGCCCCCCGAGGAGCGCGGTGACGACGCCCACGGGAAGGTCCTCGTTGAACAGGGGGAAGGCCAGCCGCGCCAGCAGGTCCGAGAGCATGAGGAAGGAAGCGCCTCCGAGTGCCGAGAGCGGCACCAGCAGACGCTGGTCCGGGCCGAAGGCCAGCCGCAGCAGGTGCGGGACGATGAGGCCCACGAAGCCGATGAGCCCCGTGAGGGACACCGCGCCGGCCACGCTGGCGCTGGAGGCCAGCAGGAGCCAGCGGCGCGTGGCGGCCACGGGCACGCCCAGCGACGCGGCATCGTCATCGCCGAGCGACAGGAGGTTGAGCCGCCCGGACAGCGCCCACATGACCCCGACGGCGCCCGCCTGGAGGAGCGCGGACAGCGCCAGGGTGCCGACGGTCTCGAACTGCAGCATGCCCACGAGCCAGCGGAGGATTCCGCCGATGCGGTCCGGAGTGGACATCACCTTGATGAGGGTGATGGCGGCGGAGGCGAAGGCGTTGAAGATGACGCCGGTGAGGAGCGCGGCGTAGGGCGCGCGGGCGGCGGCGCCCCGGCTGGAGGAGAGCACGAAGAGGATGGAGGCACCCGCGCCGGCGAAGGCGAACAGCACGGGCGCGGACAGGTGGGACAGCGCGCCGCCCAGGCCGGGGGCCACCTCACCGACAGTGGCGAGGCCCACGGCGAGCGCCAGGGTGGCGCCGAGCGCCGCGCCACCGGAGACGCCGAGCACGAACGGCTCCGCGAGCGGGTTGCGCAGCAGCCCCTGGAGCGTGGTGCCCGAGGCGGCGAGGCCCGCGCCGACGATGGCGCCGAGCAGCGCGCGGGGCAGGCGCAGCTCCCAGAAGATGAGGGCGTCGGAGGACGTGGGCTCGGTGAGCGCGGTGATGAGGGAGATGGACTGCTCGCCGAAGCGCGCGGTCAGGGCGAAGGAGACACACGCCAGCGCGAGGAAGCCGCCGAGGAGCGCAACGGCTCGCGGCGCACTGAAGCCGTACGCGCCCCCGGCCGGCGTGGGTGTCCCGGCGCTCGTCACGGTGCCGCGCTCCCCTCGCGCGGGAGGGGCTGCCATCGACCTCGGAGGAGTGGCGAAAGACGGCGGAGCATGAGGGAGCACTCCAGGAGTAGACGGCCACGCATCTACCCCGGCCGCCGCTGCCTCGGAAGCCCTCGGACCGAAAAACCAACCGCGCGCACCGGGAGGCCCCTTGCGCCCAGGTGCGGCGGTGGCGAGCACGACAGCTGCTCATGCGACGTGAAACGAACCGCGCGCACCGTGAGTCCCCCTGGTCCCCCTGCGCCCAGGTACGGCGGTGGTGACAAACACCGCCGCCTCATTGAGCAAGGGATGTGCCGGGCCCTCACGCCCCCACGGCAACTGTCATCTCCAGTACTTACCGCGAGCGCGTGTGGACTCCGAGGCAACAACGGGCCCGGTCCGTTGCCTGCGCGGCCACGGACCGCTACGGCTTCGTGCCGTCCTTCTCCACCGCCTCCGGGTGCAGCAGCCGGAACAACTCCTCCAGGCCGCGCCCCAGCGAAGGGCCGGGCTGCAGCAGCGCCAGCGAGGGCACCTCCACCCAGCGCGCGTCCGACAGGCCCGGCAGCGCGCGCAGCTTCTGCTTGCCCACGTCCACGTCCGCGGCATCCACCACCACGTCGGGCCGGGCCCGCACCACGCGCTCCAACGAGTACACGGGATACGCGGAGCCTCCATCCGCCGCGACGTTGATGCCCCCCGCGTCCTGCAACAACTCGTTGGCGAAGGAGCCGGGGCCCGCCACCACGAGCGGCTCGAAGCCATACGCGAACAGCACGCGCTTCGGGGGCAGCTTCTTCGCGGCCTCGCGGATGCGGGTGCGCGTGGCCTCGATGCGCGAGACGGCGGCCTCCGCCTCCTTCTCGCGGCCGAGCGCCCTGCCCACCGCGCGCATGCCGGCGAGCACATCCGCGACGGAGTGCAGCGGCAGCAGCAGCACGGGCACGCCCAGCTGCGCCATCTTCTCCACGGGACGCTGGTTGCCCGGCCCCGGCTGCACCAGGAGGAGGTCCGGCTTGAGCGCCACCACCGCCTCGACGGACGGGTCCACGAAGCCGCCCACGCGCGGGAGCTTCTCCACTTCCTTCGCCTCGTCGAAGCGCGACACGCCCACCAGCGTGCCGCCCGCGCCCAGGGCAATGACCATCTCCGTCAGCGACGGCGCCAGCGTCACCACGCGCCGCACGCGGGCCGGAACCGGCGGCCCCAGCGTGCGAGGCCCCTGGTGCGCCGGGACACCGGCCGCGTCCGCCGTGCCCGCGACGAGGCACAGCACGGTGGCGAGCAGGACGAGGCCCAGGGGGCGCGGAATGGAGGAGCACATGCGGGTTCTCACGATGGGTTCACCTTCACGGCAGCGCGGTGAGGTCGATGGCATTGGACACGGGGCGGCGAGGGTCCACGGGGCACGCGTCCAGCGCGGGGCCTCGCGCCTGAGCCGTCGTGTAGCCACGGCGCTCCACGAGCTGTCCGTCCTTCACCTCCACCACGAAGACGCGGCCGGCATTCGTGTCGCCCAGGTACACGGCGCCCCCCGACACGGCGAAGCGGCCGGCCACGGAGAGACGGCAGCCCTCGGTGCCCGGCTCACAGCCCGGGCTCAGCGCGTACGAGGCCACGGGCACGTCGTCCTTCACCAGCACCAGCCCGGTGGCGCGCACGGAGCCCGCGCTGCCGCCATTCCCGTGGTCCAGGCGGGCCTCGCCCAGGCAGGCCACCACGAGCTGGTCGCCCACCGCCTCCACGTAACCCGCGTTGAGGCAGTCCCCGGCGCCCAGGTCGATGCCACGCACACCGCCGTCCGAGGGCTCGATGCGCGCGAGCATGCCCGGCCCGTTGGGCAGGTAGTTGTTCTGGGGGTTGAGGTTGGTGAGGGCCACGTACACGCCCCCGTCCGTCGCCGTCGCCGAGTACGGCAGCGGCAGCGCCGTGCCTCCGTCGAAGGACTTCCGGTCGATGCCCATGAGGGAAATCGTGTCCACCTTGCGCGGCTGCTCGGGGTTGGAGATGTCCACGCGGGCCACGGCGTTGCCGGCCGCGAAGTTGGAGCCAGCGGTTCCGAACAGGGGGATGTAGAGCGAGCTGCCCCACTTCGCGATGGCCTGCGGGCTGGTGTTGGGGCCCAGGTTGATTTGCGCCACGGTGCGCAGGCCCAGGCCGCCGCCCTGGGCGGGGCCCTCGCGCTTCAGCACCTGGAGCGTGTTGTAGACGGAGTCGACGACGTAGACATACGGAGGGTCCACGAGCACGTCATTGGGAGAGCTGCCCATCGTGCTCAGCGAGTCCTCCTCCACCACGGTGCCCAGCTCGCCGCCCGCGGCCTGGAGCAGCCGGGAGTTCGTCGCGTCCGCGGCGAGCACGAATCCGTCCCACGCCGCCAGGGTCTGCACGCCCGCGCCGAACTGCCGCCGGGGACCGAGCGCGTCCGTCCCCGCCTGGATGCCCACCAACTGCCCGTTGGTGTAGCAGGCCGTCACCACGTCGTACGCGCACCGGCCCGCGTGACACGACTGCACGTCCGGGCACGCGTTGCCACACGCACCGCAGTTCAACGCGTCCGAGCTCAAGTCGAGGCACGAATCCCCACAGCGCGCCGTGCCCTCGGAGCAGCCCTCGCGGCACGTCCCCGACTCGCACACCTGACCGGAGGGACACGCGTTGCCGCACGCGCCACAGTGGGACACGTCGCTCGCCGTGGACACACACGCGCCGCCGCAGGACTCCGTGCCGGGGCGGCAGCCACATGCGCCCTCCTGGCACACCTGCCCGGCGCCGCACGCGTTGCCGCAGGCGCCACAGTTCGCGGTGTCGCCCCCCAGGTCCACACAGGCTTCGCCACAGACAGCGAGGCCGGAGGTGCACACCACGCCCTCGTCCGGACACCCGGTGAGCGTCAGTCCCGCGAGGGCCGCCAGCAGCAGCGCCGGGAGGCGCGGCTCAAATGAGCGAAGTGAGAGCGGCATGGGACTCCTCGGAGGCGGAGGCGATGAACAGCGCGGAAGCGTCCCGGTCCAGGGCCGGGAGGCACGGCTCAAGGGGGCGAGGCGAGCGCGGCATGGGGCTCCTCGGGGGCGGGAGAGGCGGATGCGGTGGAAGGCGCGGAAGCGTCCCGGTCCAGCGCCACGCCGAGCGTCACGTACGCGGCGCGTCCTGGCAGCGGGAAGCCGGTGAAGTCGTACGCGCGCACGTCGAGGAGGTTCTTCACCTCCACGGACAGGGTGAGGTCCGGGCCGTGCAGGAAGGTGCTGGACGCGCCCACACTCAGCAGGGTGCGCGAGGGCAGGCGGCTCGAGCCGGTGCGGTTCACGAGCTGCGAGGACTGGTAGAGCACCTCGGTGCGGGCGTTGAGCCAGTCCGGCCCCGCGCGCACGCGCCCCACCCACTTGTGCCGCGGGCGGTAGGGCAGCGCCTTGCCGAAGAAGCGCGGGTCACCGTAGCGGTTCTCCGTGCGCAGCCACGTGTAGCTGGTGGTGGCGGCCAGCCACGGAAGCGGCCGGGCCTCGCCCTCCAGCTCCACGCCCCACACGCGCGCGGCGTCGAAGTTGTACGGGCGGGCCAGCAGCGGCGGGTACAGCTCGTAGGCGATGAGGTTCTCGTACACCGCCGCGAAGCCCCCCGCGGTGGCGCTCCACATGGGCGCGCCTTCCTCCTCGCTGGAGCTGGAGCCGGAGCGCCAGGACACCGCCGCGTCCGCGTACAGCGCGCGCTCGGGCTCGAGTCCCGGGTTGGGCAGCAGCGTGCCCTGGCGGATGTACAGCTCCAGGAAGGACGGCGCGCGGTGGGACTGGCCACCGTTGGCGCGCAGGCTGAAGCCGCCGCCCAGCTCCACGGAAGCGCCCAGCTTCGGGGACAGCAGCCAGTACGGCCCCACCCGCTCCACCCGCATCGACGGCACCACGCTCACCGCGCCACCGAGGAGCCGCAGCTCGTCCATGGCCATGACACTCGCGCGCCACCACGAGGCGGACTGCGCGTCCAGCGCCTCGGTGACGCCCTCTCCGGAGGTGGCCACGGTGACGGTCAGTGAGTGCAGCTCCCCCAGGGGCCTGCGCCCCTCCAGCTCCACACCGCCCACCGAGTGCCGCTGCGCGCCGCCCGCGCCCGGCAGGCTGCCCGTCACCTCCAGCCCGTCGCGCCGGAAGAAGCCACGCGCGCTGCCCTGCCCCGCCATGCCCAGGGAGCCCGACCAGCGAAGCCCCAGCGCCAGCCGGCCCAGCTCCTGGTTCCCGGAGGACTGGGGGTTCTGCACCGTGCCGGGAATGGCGCGGTCCTCCAGGGACAGCTCCGCGAGCGCGTCCAGCCGCGAGCCGCCGGGCAACCGCCGCCGGTAGCGCAGCAGCGCGCCGCCACCCCGGGCGTCATTGCGCGCGCGCAGCTCGGAGGTGAGCGGGTTGCCGTCCACGGCGGGCAGCTCGTCCAGCTCGTAGGCGAAGTCCCCATCCGAGCGCCCCGCGTGCACCAGCAGCATTGCCTGCCCGTCCAGCAGCGGGCCGGTGGCGGCCACGTGGCCCAGCACCGTGTCCCAGCTCCCGTACGTCACCTCGCCGCTGGCGCGCGGGTGCGAGCCGGGCGCCCGGGTGATGATGTTCACCGCGCCGCCCAGTCCTCCGGAGCCGTAGCGCGCGCCCGCGCCGCCGCGCAGCACCTCGAAGCGCTCCACCAGCGCGGCGGGAATCTGGGACAGGTCCGCCATGCCGCCCGCGCCGTTGAGCGGAATGCCATCCAGGAACACGAGCACGCCGTTGGACGCGGCGCCGCGCACCACCAGGCTCTTGCTCTGCCCGTAGCCGCCGGAGTCCTGCACCGCGAGGCCCGCGGAGCCCACGAGCAACTCCGCCGTGTCGCGCGCCTCGCCCGTGCGCTCGCGAGCGTCGATGACGGTGATGGCGCCGGTGGGGTCCCTGCGCTCCGGCGACTCGGGAGGCGGCGGCGTCTTCCCACGGACGACCGTGGTGCGTGGCGCGGCGGGCTCCGGAGCCGCGCCGGCCTCACCGGACTCCGTGCGTGCGGGGGCCTCGGGAGCCTGGGCCCGCGCGAGGAGGGGGATGTTGGACACCAGGCACGCCACGAGCCCGGCGAGGAAGGTCCACCGCATGCTCCGCCTTCCGCTCTCTCCATCGAAGAGAGAAGGCCACCCGCCCGTGCCGGTGAAGGGCACGGCCGAACCCCTGGGCAGGTCTCCTGGCTGACGGGCTCCGGAGTCAGGCGCACGCCGCGCCATTCCGAAGGGGGCCTTCCGCCTTCCCCCGGAGCGCCGCGTGGCCGCTGCCGGAGTGGCGACTGACCGAAGTCCCCGGCCCTGACCTCAGGGCGACCCGTTCACAGTGGCGGGACCGCGCCGGATTCGCACCGGCTTCCCTCTTGAAAGCCCGACATGGGCACCCAAGGGCCCACCCCTTCTAGGGGGTCACCCCCCGCGCGTCAAGCGAGCCGGGGGCGGCAGGGAGGACGAGCGCACGTACTGCTCGAAGGCGCACGCCTGGAGGAACAGCACCTCCACGCTGCCCAGCCGCAGCGAGGCCCTGCGGAACAGCGGCGCCGCTCTCCCGGGGACGATGAGCACGCCCTCCTGGTACGTGCCGTTATGGCTCTCCAGGTCCGTGACGCTCCACACGCCGGTGTGCGGCTCCTGGCGGAAACGCGCGTGCATGCGCGACACGGTGGGCTCCGCCAGGACGATGTCACACTCGGGGCCCCGGCCCACCGTCACCTCGGAGCCCACTCCGTGCGGGCGCGGGCGGACCTCGAAGACGAGCGGCTCCGCCGAGCGGACCTGGGGCCGCCGCCCCGTCTGCGTGAGGCCCGCCTCCGAGCGCCGCGGGGATGCCGCCAGCGCGGGCACGGCCTCCCACACCAGCACGGGCCAATGGACGGTGCGCAGGAGCGCCTCACGGTCGACGAGCAACTGGGAGGCCAGGGTGGACAGGCGATGGAGCACGGGCACGCTCCTCCAACGCGACGGAAGCGGAGCGAAGCTGTGCACGGGGGTTCCCACCTGACACCCCCCTCATGACGAATTTCTCCCGGCACAATGCGCCCCTCGGGGGGGTTCAGCGTTGACGGGACAACAGCTCACGGGCCCGCGCCGCGAGGAACTTCCCGGAGCGGGGCCCGCTGGCCGCGGCGACGATGGTGCCGTCCGCGTCGACGAAGACGGTGGAGGGCACCTCTCCCACCCCGAGCGGCGCCAGCACCTCACCCGTGGCGGTGGCCACCGTCATCCGCACGCCCAGCTCGGCGGCGGCCTTGCGGACCTTCGCCTCGTTCCGCTCCAGCGAGAGGGCGATGAAGCCCACCCCGAGCGGCTCCAGCTCCCGTCGCACCGCTTCCAGCTCGGGCAACTCCCGAGCACAGGAACTTCAAAGGGGAACCCAGAGGTTGATGACCCAGGGCTTCCCCCGCAGCGCGGCGGCGTCCAGCCGCCCACCGTCCAGCACCTGCATGGCGAAGCCCTCCGGCAGCGGGCGGCGGGGACGGTCGTAGGACTCGCACCCACCGGAGAGCACCGCCAGGAGGGACAGCGTGATGAGGACGAGCCGACGCGGCATGGAGCCTCCGGAAGTCACCAGGTGCGACACCCGAGACAAGATACGCACGCGCGGAGCACGCGGTTACTCCTCCGCCGTCTCCGCCGCCGCGCACGGGGTGCCCGCGTCCGGCTCGACCTGGGCGCAGTCGGGCAGGGCCCACTCACTGCTCGGTCCACCGTCCCCGATGGACAGGGGGCCGGAGCCCGCGTCCGACTCGATGATGTAGGCGACCCTGTCCTCCACGGCGCAAGCGCTCGCCCACGCCAGCAGCCCCACGAGGAGCAGCGCTCGCGGGCCGGAGAAGGGAGACATCCGGGAAGAGGAACGCGGCGGCGAGATGCGGTTCATCGCCCCTCACTCTCGCGCAGCCCGGGCCGGAGCGCCACCCCACCGGCCGGAGCGCGGGCCGCTCACGGGAGAATCATGAACGCGAGGCTCAGCCGTGGCCGCACGGGCCAGCCACGGTGGAGGGGCACGAAGCCGGTGTCCTCGACATAGCCCAGGATGGGCCGGCCGAAGACGATGTCCATCGCGGCGGTGCCCTCCAGGGCGAAGCGCCGCGCGAAGCGCCAGCGCACGGAGGTATCGGGGCCCGTGAGGAGCGAGGGGACGAAGCGCGGATTCGCGGGCCGGACGCCTTGATAGAGGGCGAACGTGGACCTGCCGAAGACGTGAATGGCCGCGCCCGCGCCCACGCCCCACCGCCACGCTCCGGACTCGAGCACCGGCGTGTCCAGCCAGATGCCGAAGGTGTACTGCTCCAGCTTCACCTCGGTGCGCGAGTCGACGATGGAGTTCGGCGTGCCCGCGAGGAACTGGAAGCGGAAGCGCAGCGCCGGGAACTCCCAGCCGGACCCGAGCAGCAGCCCCATGTGGCCGGCTGGCGCGTACCCGTCGAGCGTGGCCAGTCCGCCCACCATGAGCTGCCACTGCACGGAGGAGCGCTGCTCGGGAGCCGCGGGCGGAGGCGCCTGCTCCTGCGCCAGCGAAGCCGAACCCACGAGAAGCGCCATCACCCATCCGAGCCGAAGCAACGCGGTGCCCGATGCCATGGGTCCGGACGCTAACGCCCGGCGGCGCACGGGGGAAGTCCCGCGCCGTCCGGCCCGGAGTGAGGGGCGGGAGACCGGGAGGCGCGTGCCCGCACGTCCGCCCGGCCCGAGCCGTCCCCTGCCGCGACGGCTCAGCGCTGTGCGCTCTTCGCGGCGCGCAGCTCGCGGCTGACGCGCTCGGCCTCGCGGAAGACACGCAGGAGGTTGCCGCCGAGAATCTTGTGAATCTGCTCGCGGGTGTAGCCCCGGGCCATGAGGGCCTCGGTGATACGGGGCAGGTCGGCCACGGAGTCGATGCCCTCCGGCGTGGAGGTGATGCCGTCGAAGTCCGAGCCCAGCCCCACGTGGTCCACGCCGGCCACCCTGGCGATGTGGTCGATGTGGTTGATGAGCGCGCCGAGCTGCGGCCGCTTCACCCTGGCGGCCCACTCGAACGAGGCCCGCTGGGAGACCTGGAAGCGCTTGGCGGGGTCCGCGTCCTTGTGCTTCGCCTCCAGCGCGTCGATGGCGGCGTTCCGCTCGGGGGCCATGGCGGCGTAGCCCTTGCGGAAGTCGTCGTCGATGAAGGCGGAGAAGAAGTTGACCATGACGACGCCTCCGTTGGTGGCGACGGCCTTGAGCATCTCGTCGGTCATGTTGCGCGGGTGGTCGGTGAGCGCGCGGGCGGACGAGTGCGACGCGATGACCGGGGCGCGTGTCACCTTCATCACGTCGAAGAAGGTGGAGTCGGCCACGTGGGAGATGTCCACGAGCATGCCCAGCCGGTTCATCTCGAGGACGACCTCGCGGCCGAAGCCGGTGAGGCCGCCGTGGTGCTTCACGTTGGCGTCGTTGATGTCGCCGGACGAGTCCGCCCACTCGTGGGTGTTGGACCAGGTGAGCGTCATGTACCGGACGCCCAGGCGGTAGAAGTCGCGCAGCACGCCCAGGTCGTTCTGGATGGCGTGCCCGCCCTCGACGCCCATGAGCGTGGCGAGCTTCTTCTGCTTGCCGGAGCGCGCGGCGGCGATGTCCTGGGAGGACAGGGCCAGCACCATGTGCTCGGGGTTGCGCTCCACCTGCTGGAGCACGGCGTCCATGAGGCGCAGGGCGCGGTGGGTGTACTGGCCGGCGAACTCCTTCGGCTCCACCCAGATGGAGAAGAAGACGGCGCCGAGGTTGCCGGCGCGGGCGCGGGACAGGTCGAAGTGGCCCGGGCCGTTGGGCGGCTTCGAGCCGAGGTCGAAGCCCTCCTCCAGCATCCTCAGGGGCGTGTCCACGTGGGTGTCGATGATGAGCGCGGACTCGTGGACGGCGCGGACGTTGGCGGCGGCCGGGGTCCGCGGCGCGGCGGGCACGGTGGGGCTGGTGGCGAGGGAGGGTGCCCCCAGCAGGAGCGCTGCGGCGAGGACGGAGCGATTCACGCGAGCACCTCGGGACGGCGGGACGCGGGGACTCTCCCATGGGACGCGGGCGGGATGAAACGTGCTCCGCGGCCCACTCTCGCCCGCTGAGAGAGCACTGGAGCGCCGCCGCCCGTCCTCGCGGCGAGACGGTTTTCACGAACCTGCACGGTGCGCTTCGCGTGTCCCCGAGGGAAGCGGCGCTGGCACGCCGGCTGCTCTTGGCGTCGTCGACCTCAGGCGGTCGAGCTGACGAGGCAGCCGCGCCGTGGTGGCGCGGTGAGGAGCGTGGAGGTGGTTGATGCTGACGGCGGGAAAGCGACTGGCGGTCTTCTCCATTCGCGAGGGCAAGGGCGGGAGCATCTGGGTGCGGGCGGGGAGCGCCTTCGTGAACAAGGACGGCTCGCTGAACGTGTTGCTGGACGTGCTGCCGCTGGACGGGAAGCTGCACGTGCGCGAGGCGGCGGAGAAGCGGGACACGGCGGCGGCGATGGGCGGGCGGTACGCGGGGGAGCCGGGACTGGACTCGATGCCGGTGGGGGGCCACTCGTGAGGGCGCTCTGGGCGGTGGCGCTGGGGCTGCTGCTGTGCGGACCCGGGGTGGCGGAGGCCGGGAAGCTGCGCACGCAGTACACGGGCACGGTGAACCTGAACGAGGCCACGGCGGAGCAGCTGGACCTGCTCCCGGGCGTCGGTGAGAAGGCGGCGCAGCGCATCATCGAGCATCGCAAGAAGCGGCCCTTCCAGCGCGTGGAGGAACTGGTGCGGGTGAAGGGCTTCGGGAAGAAGAAGTTCCTCAAGCTCAAGGCGCACCTGGCGCTGGCCGGGCCCACGACCCTGCGGGTGGAGCAGGTGATTGCACCCGAGAGAAAGGAGGTGGCCGAGACGAACAAGCAAGAACCCTGAACTGGAACTCCGGCATTTGATGGGGGGCCGCCGCCCGGGACTTCTCTCGTGGCCTCGGGCGGTGGCCCTGTCGGCTGGACGCGGGCCCGTGCTGGACGGCCGGCGAGGCCGACACGTCGGGCGACACACGGCGGCATGTCGAGGGGAGTTCCTGATGCGAGGAGGGACGCGAGCTTCCGAGGGAAACGCTCGCGGCGGGCCCGCCCGGGCGGTTGGAACGCGGCTTGCGAAGGGACAGGCACGAGGGCGACGCGCCCTCTCCCACCCAGCACCCAGCCCCGGCTGCGCGCTGGCCCACCCCGGAGCACTCACATGGCCGTCAAGGAAATGCAGTTCGGTGACCTCATCATCACCTTCACCAAGAAGTTCGAGGAGCGCTGGCTGGACACCGGCAGTGGGGCGGACGCCGACGTCGGCTTCTACCATCCCGTTCCTCCCGCGGGCTTCTACGCGCTGGGCAGCATCGGCGTGTCGAACAATCTCAGCCCCAATGACCGGTTCGCCTCCATCTGCGTCAAGGCGGCCAACCCGCGCTCCACGACGCCCGCGCTGCTGCCGCCCAAGGACTTCCAGTTCATCTGGAACGACGCGGGCTCCGGCGCGGACGAGGACGGCTCGTGCTGGCGGCCCGTGCCGCCCAGCCAGGACTACGTGGCGCTCGGCGACGTCTTCGTGCGCGGCCATGACAAGCCCAAGGGCACCCAGGTGATGTGCGTCCACAAGAGCCTGGTGTTCGAGGCCGTCGTCGGCACCCGCATCTGGATTGACGCGGGCTCGGGCGCCGACCGGGACTTCGGCGCCTGGCAGCTCGACGTGAGCCGCGCCTTCCGCGACACCCCGGATGGCGTGTTCGCGGTGAACAGCTTCGTGGGCGTCGCCTCGCACGACAAGCCGGCCTCCGCCCCGGTGGCGTGGACGCTGAGGCTGCCGCTGCCCACGACGGAGCTGGGCGAGCAGGCGCAGCCCAACCTCACCAGCCGCAGCTCGCCGCCCGACCACACGAATCCCATGGTGGACCGCATCGTCACGGTGCCCTTCACCGCGGTGGCGGACGCGGACAAGACGCTGGCCTGGCAGGTGGACAACTCGCCCTTCTACGAAGTCCAGCGCCTGGTGTCGTTCGACCTGCTGCTGTTCGACAACAACAACACCTCGCGGGACCAGACGAAGCGCGCCAGCACCACCACGGGCGTCTCGACGAGCGACACCGAGACGTTCTCGGTCACCACGGGCGTGTCGGTGACGATGGAGTCGGGCGTCGAGCTGGGCGTGTTCTCCTCCAAGGTGTCGGCCACCATCTCCACGGAGCTGGGGTATTCGTCGTCGCGCAGCATCTCGGTGATGCGGTCCGACACGGTGGACGCCGAGCTGGTCACCCCGGCCGAGCACTCCGGCGCGCTGTGGGTGCAGAAGCAGGCGCTGCGCGTGGTGCGTGGGGACGGCAGCTCCGTGGCCGCGCCGCTGACGTTCC
Source organism: Myxococcus sp. RHSTA-1-4 (assembly GCF_020037125.1). Lineage (GTDB taxonomy): Bacteria > Myxococcota > Myxococcia > Myxococcales > Myxococcaceae > Myxococcus. Next base: position 202,781 of record NZ_JAIQDG010000003.1, on the reverse strand, counting down.
GCGCGAGCGCCGCCGCGGCCTTCGTCGAGCGCCAGTTCCCGGCGCCGCAGCCGGACCTCGAGAATGCCCCGCGCACGCGCACCCGCCGCACCCGGCTGCAGTTGGGCTGAGGCACCCGCTTCGCCGCCCGGAGGAAGCAGGCCGTCCCTCCGGGCGGACGGGCCCGGCGCCCTGCCACGACGGGAGGAACCTCCGAGCGGTGTCCCACCGCGTCAACGCGGAGCAGCCGGGGAGGCACACTCCCGGAGCGGTAGCCAACCCAGGACATCTTGGTAGGCTCCGCCGCCATGAACCGACGCCTTTCCCATCTGCTCACCGCGCTGCCCGTCACGGCGGCGCTGGTCGCACCGCCCGTGCTCGCCTGCACCAGCATGCTGGTCAACAAGGGAGCCACGACGGACGGTGCCACCCTGATGACGTACTCCGCGGACGCGCACGAACTGTACGGCGAGCTGTACTACACGCCCGCGCGCCGCCATGGCCCGGGCGCCATGCGCGACATCATCGAGTGGGACACGGGCAAGTTCCTCGGGCGCATCCCCGAGGCGCCGGTGACGTACTCGGTGGTGGGCAACATGAACGAGCACCAGCTCTCCATCGGCGAGTCCACCTTCACGGGCCGCGAGGAGCTGGAGGGGCCGGCGGGCATCATCGACTACGGCTCGCTCATCTACATCGCCCTGGAGCGCGCGAAGACGGCGCGCGAGGCCATCCAGGTGATGACCCGCCTCGTGGCCGAGCACGGCTATGCCTCCACGGGCGAGTCGTTCTCCATCGCCGACCCGAAGGAGGCGTGGCTGCTGGAGATGATTGGCAAGGGCAAGGGCCAGAAGGGCGCGGTGTGGGTCGCCCGCAAGCTGCCCGAGGGCCACATCTCCGCGCACGCCAACCAGGCGCGAATCACCCAGTTCCCGCTGAACGACAAGGACAACACGCTCTACTCGCCGGACGTCATCTCGTTCGCCCGGGAGAAGGGCTGGTTCAAGGGCGCGGACAAGGACTTCAGCTTCGCGGACGCGTACCACCCGCTCGACTTCGGCGGGCAGCGCTTCGCCGAGGGGCGCGTGTGGAGCATCTTCCGCCGCGCGGCGCCGTCGCTGAAGCTGGGCGTGGAGTACGCGGACGGCTCGGCGCCGGGCAGGCGGCTGCCGCTGTGGGTGAAGCCGGACAAGAAGCTGTCCGTGCAGGACGCCATGACGCTGATGCGGGACCACTTCGAGGGCACCCCGCTGGACATGACGAAGGACGTGGGCGCGGGCCCGTACGCGGCGCCCTACCGCTGGCGGCCGATGACATGGGAGGTGGACGGGAAGAAGTACGTCCACGAGCGCGCCATCTCCACGCAGCAGACGGGCTTCTCGCTGGTGGCGCAGATGCGCGGCTCGATGCCGGCGCCCATCGGCGGAGTACTCTGGTTCGGCGTGGATGACACGTCGATGACCGTGTACACGCCCATGTACGCGGGCATCCGCGAGGTGCCGCGCAACTTCGCGCAGGGCGTGGCCAGCCGCGGCCAGTTCTCCTGGGACTCGTCCTTCTGGGTGTTCAACTGGGTGTCGAACCAGGCCTACGCGCGCTGGAGCGACATGTCCGTGGACGTGCAGAAGGAGCAGGGCGCGCTGGAGGGACAGTTCCTCGCGGACCAGGCCGCCATCGAGCAGGCCGCGATGGAGCTGTACAAGCGCAGCCCGGAGGAGGCTCGCAAGTACCTCACGGACTACTCGGTCAAGCAGGGCGAGAAGGTCCACAGCCGCTGGCGCAAGCTGGGTGAGAACCTGCTCGTGAAGTACATCGACGGCAACGTCCGGGACGAGCAGGGCAAGGTGAACCACCCGAAGTACCCGGACAGCTGGTACCGGCGCATCGCCCAGGAGAAGGGCAAGGCGCTGGAGATGCCGCCCGAGCCCAAGAAGGAGGAGCCGAAGCCCGTGGCTGCTCCCGCGGCTCCGGCCCAGCCGCCCGCGTCGAAGCCCACCGTGGCTCCGGCGCCGTAGCGAAGCCACCGCCCTCCGGCGTGGAATGGAAGCTCCATTCCACGCTGGCGGCGCCCGTCAGTCAGAACGCCACGTTCATCAGCTTCACCACGGGCTCGTCACCGAAGTAGTCGATGACGTTCACCGCCGCGTGGTCCTGGCCCAGCCGGAACAGGCGCGCGTCGTCCATGCCGAGCGCCTCGGCCAGCAGCGTGCGGTTGACGCCTCCGTGGGACACCAGCGCGAAGCACTGGCCCACGTGCCGCTCCCGCAGCGCCCGGCCTCCCGCGCGCACACGCACGCGCATCTCCGGGTAGCTCTCCCCTTCCGGGAAGCGCACCTGCGTGGGACGCGCCATCCACTCCGCGTACACGTCCGGGAAGCGGCGCTCGGCCTCCTCGTAGGTGAGCCCCTCGAACAGCCCGAAGTCGATTTCGCGGAACGCCTCTTCCACCACCACCTCCGCGCCCCGCCCCGCCGCCAGCGGCGCCGCCGTCTCCAGCGCTCGCAGGCGCGGGCTCGCGTAGATGCGCCCCAGCTCCACGCGAGACAGGAACGCGGCCATGCGGTCCGCCTGCGCGCGCCCCTCCGGTGACAGGCCCACGTCCAGCCGCCCGTAGCACCGGCCGCGCATCTCCTCCGACGGCTGTCCGTGCCGCACCAGCACCACCCGCGTCACGCCCTTCGGCAACCGCCAGTCCATCCCCGCTCCTTTCCGACTGCCAGCACCCGCGTGCGCACCACCCACTCCCATCCAGGTGCCAGCACCTTGCGCGTCACGCCCGTGGCAACCCGCCCGCCCGTACAGCACCGCTCGCTCTACGCGTCCGCCGCGCCTACCCGAGCGCCAGCACCAGGACGAGCACCAGCACCTCACACACCTCCGTGTTGGCCCCCAGCGTGTCCCCGGTGATGCCGCCAATCTTCTTCATGCACCACGCGCCCTGGAGCGCGGACACACAGGCCACCAGCACCACCGCCGCCGCGCCGCGCACCGGCCCCAGCACGCCCAGCCCCAGCCCGAGCGCCAGCAGCGTGGCGCCCACCAGCTCCGTCCACCCCACGTAATCCGTAATCGCCGTGCCCAACCCACCGGAGCGGCGCGCATACGGCAGGAACCTCCCCATGGGCACCGAGGCCCACCGCCCCAGCACCATGGACGCCACCAGCGCCGCGTCGGCCTGTCCCCGCTCCAGCAGCGCGGCCAGGGCGCTCGCCTTCAGCCCCACCACCAGGAGCAGCGCCACCCCGCCATACGCGCCGATGAGGTGGTCGCGCATGATGCGCAGCACGTCCTCCTTCGTGCGCCCGCCGCCGAAGCCGTCGGCCATGTCCGCCAGCCCATCCAGGTGCAGCGCTCCGGTGAGCAGCGCGGACACGGCCAGCAGCAGGAACGCCGCCACCGTGGGCGGAAGCAGCGGGTACACCGCGTGCCGGGCCACCACCAGCAGCCCCGCGAGGAACGCCCCCACCAGCGGGAAGGCCAGCGTGGCGCGGCCCACGTCCGCCGCGTCGAAGGTGGCCGCCCCCGGCACGGGGACACGGCTCAGGAAGGCGATGCCAGCGAAGAGGCGCCTCATGGTGCGAGCTCCCCGCTACCGCCCCGAATCCGCCACGCCCGCCGAGGTGAACGTGGCCATCTCGTGCAGCACGCGGAGGCTCGCGTCCACCAGCCCCATCGCCAGCGCCGCGCCGCTGCCCTCGCCCAGCCGCAGGTCCAGGTCCAGCAACGGCCGCTGCCGCAGCGCCTCCAGCACCCGCGCATGGCCGGCCTCCACGGACAGGTGGCTCGCAATCAGGAACGGCGCCACCCGGGGGCACAGCCGCGCCGCCACCAGCCCCGCCACGGACGAGATGAACCCATCCAGCACCACCGGCACCCGCCGCGACGCCGCGCCCAGCGCCGCGCCCGCCAGCCCCGCGATTTCGAACCCGCCCACCGCCGCCAGCGCCCCCAGCGGGTCCGCCCCGTCCGGCTGGTTCACCTCCAGCGCCCGCCGCACCGCCGCCACCTTCCGAGCCAGCCCCGCGTCATCCACCCCGGTGCCTCGCCCCGTCGCCACCTCCGGCGCCACCCCGGCCAGCACACACGTCAGCGCCGCGGATGCCGTGGTGTTCCCAATCCCCATCTCCCCCAGCCCCAGCAGCGTCACCCCGGAGTCCGCCAGCTCCACCGCCAGCCGCGCCCCCACGTCCAGCGCGTCCTCCGCCACCTCGCGCGTCATGGCCGGGCCCCGGGTGAAGTTCGCCGTCCCCGGCCCCTGGCGGTGCACGCGCACCCCCTGCAGCCCCTCCACCGGGAAGCGCACGCCCAGGTCCACCACCTCCACCCGCGCCCCGGCCTGGCGCGCCAGCACGTTCAGCGCCGCCCCGCCCCGGGCGAAGTTGGCCACCATCTGCCCCGTCACCTCGGCCGGGTAGGCGCTCACCCCTTCCTCCACCACCCCGTGGTCGGCCGCCATCACCACCAGGGCCTTGTGGGGCAGTCCCGGGGCCGCCTCGCCCCGAAGAGAGGCCAGCCGGCGGGCCAGCTCCTCCAGCCGCCCCAGGCTTCCCCGGGGCTTCGTCTTCGCGTCCAGCAGGGCCTGGCAGCGGGAGGCGGCGGAGGTGTCGGGCTCGGGGACTTGTTCGAGGGCAGCGCGGTAGGGACGCATGGGGGCCTTCCAGGAGGGGCGGAAGCCCGGCCCGTAGCTTGCTGGTGGCCCACAGACAACGGATTTTACTCAGCGGCGGACCCGGTGAGGCGGTAGACCATGGCGACTCCAACGACCGCAGAGACAGGGAGGCGGCAGGTGAAGGATGATGTACCCATGAAGGACACGGCCGGCGGTGAGCCGGAGCCCCAGGAAGGCGAGCGCCCCAAGGGCCCTCCGCTCGGAGAGGTGCTCGAGTTCATGCGCCTGCTCTGGGCCGTGGACCACGGGCTCCAGTCCACGTCCAAGCGGATGGAGGCGACGCTCGGCCTCACCGGCCCCCAGCGCCTGGTCGTGCGCCTGGTCGGCCGCTTCCCCGGCATCACCGCCGGCACGCTCGCGCAGATTCTCCACGTCCACCCCAGCACCCTCACCGGCGTCCTCAAGCGGCTGGAGAAGCGCGGCCTGATTGAGCGCAAGTCGGACCCGCTCGACGGGCGCAAGGCCCTCTTCGCCCTCACGGAGTCCGGCCGCGCGCTGGACATCCCCTCCGAGGGCACGGTGGAGGCCGCCGTGCAGCGCGTCCTCGCGCGCATGACGCGCAACCGCATCCTCTGCACCCAGGACGTGCTCACCGCGCTCGCGCAGGAGCTGGGCGGCGTCCCCACGGAGGAGCCCGGTGACGAGCCCGGCTCCAAGAAGCCCGCCGCGCGCTGATTTCACCGTCCGGCGCCCTCCCCTGGCCGCGAGAGCAGGCCCTGGAGGGCGCCCGGGAAGGGCCGGGCCCGGCTCCCCCGTTGCCTCCCGGACCCTCTTCCTCCCACCTCCTTCCGGCGCCGGACACCCCGGGGCCCCTCCCGTGAGCCCCTGCCCCGTGGCGCCTCGCGCCGGGAGGGCGGCTGCTAGAGAATCGGGAAATAGGCCGCCCCGCCGGGGGTTGGCTCGCCACTGAGCGGACAGGACAGCGTGAACCTCGATACCCCGCAGACCCCAGGCCCCGAGCTGCCGCCCCCGCCTCCTCCGCCCCCGTCGGCGCCGGCCTCGCGGGCCGTCCCCGGGCCGAGGACGCCGGGAGTGGAGTCCCTCCTCTCCGCGGTACGCACCCGCCAGCGCCGTCACCTGTGGATGCAGGGCGGCCTGCTGGGCGTGGCCGCGGCGGCGGTGCTGCTGGCGGCCGGTGGCTTCCTCGGTCTGGTGGCGCCGCGCCTGGGCGGCTCCGTGCTGTGGCTGGCGCTGCCGGTGGGCGTGGCGCTGGCCTGTGTCTTCGGCCTCTGGCTCGCCCGGAAGCAGGTGGGAGACGACGCCCGCACCGCGCGGCTGGTGGGCCTGCGCCGCCCCGAGCTGTCGCTGGACGTGCTGGCCGCCGTGGAGCTGAAGCGCCAGCACGGCGCCGACACCGGGTGGTCCCCGGAGCTGGCCGGCGCCTTCCTCCAGCAGATGGACACCCGCGTGCGCACGGTGGACGTGCGCTCCGTGGTGGACGGCCGTCCCGTGCGCCGCGCCGCGCTCGCCTCCGGGGGCGTGCTGCTGGCGCTGGCGGTGCTGATGGCGCTCTGGGGCGGGCGCTGGTCCGCGGGCCTGGCGCGCATCCGCGAGGTGGCGACGCGTCCCCAGGCGCCGGCCCTGGTGGAGCCGATAACGGGCGACATCGAGCTGACGTACCGCTACCCCGCGTACATGGGCCTGGCCCAGCGCACCGTGCCCGGCACCAACGGCGAGGTGAGCGCCCCCGCGGGCACCGAGGTCGTCCTCAAGACGCGCTCGGACCGGCCGGTGGAGCGCGCCGAAGTCGTCGTCAACGGCCAGGCGCTGCCCCTCACCGTCACCGGCAACCGCGAGCTCGCGGGCACCTTCGTCGCGAAGCAGTCCGGCCACTACCACTTCGTCTTCTACGGCGCGCGCGACAAGCAGCTCGCGCGGGGCCCGGACATCGCCCTCAACGTGGAGGCGGACAAGGCGCCGCAGGTGACGCTGATGACGCCCGCGGTGGAGCTGGAGGTGGACCCCGGCCAGCAGGTGACGCTCAAGTACGAGGCCTCGGACGACTACGGCCTGTCCGGGCTGTCGCTCGTCTTCCGCAAGCCCGGCTCGCCGCAGGAGACGCGCGTGCCGCTGCCGAAGGAGGACGGCCGCCGCAACCGCGCCACGTACACGTGGGACCTCGGCACCCTCGAGGCCGACCCGGGTGACCGGATTTCCTACTACGTGGAGGCGCGGGACAACGACGCGGTGGAGGGCCCCAAGAAGGGCGTCAGCCGCACCCAGGTGCTGCGCATCTACTCCGCCGCCGAGCACCGCCGCGCCGCGCTGGAGAAGGCCGAGCAGCTCTGGGGCCGCATGGTGGACCACCTCGCGGACCGGCTCGAGGGCCCGGACCGCGCGAAGCAGAAGGACCCGCAGGCCATCGCCGCCGCGGCCTCCGTGGACACCAGCGGCCAGCAGCTCATCACCGACATGCGCACGCTCGCCCAGGAGCTGTCGCGCGAGCGCGACGTGCCCACCGAGCTGGTCTCCGCCCTCAGCCACATCTCCCAGTCCCTGGGCAGCCACATCAACGGCACCGCGGACTTCCGCCGCCTCTACCTGCGCACCCAGCGCGCCCGCGGCGAGGACTGGGGCACCGGCAACCGCCTCACCTCCACCGTCAACGAGGAGATTGAAGAGGCGGAGAAGGACATCCTCTACCTGGAGTCGCTGCTCGACAGGCAGAAGCTGGAGGCCCTCCAGGAGCTGGCGAAGCAGCTCGCCAACGAGCGGCGCGAGCTGGCCAACCTCGTCGAGCAGTTCAAGAACAACCCCGACGAGCAGGCCCGCCAGGCGGTGATGGAGCAGATTGAGCAGCTCAAGCAGCGCATCAACGAGCTGATGCAGCGCATGGCGGAGATGCGCAAGGGCATCCGCGACGAGCACCTCAACGCCGAGGCCCTGCAGGAGATGATGAAGGAGCAGGACCTCCAGGGCGCGCTCGACGAGGTGGAGAAGCTGATGCGCGAGGGCAAGACGGACGAGGCCCTGGCGAAGCTCCAGGAGCTGGGCATGCAGATGGACGAGATGCTCCAGAACCTGGACAAGCAGGGCGACGACTTCGGCAGCGAGCAGTACCCCGAGCTGGCGGAGAAGTTCGGCAAGTTCATGGAGGAGCTGCAGAGCACCGTGCAGGAGCAGCAGAAGGTGGCGGACCAGACGCGCCAGCTCCGCGACCAGGCCCGCTCGCAGAACCGCGAGCGGCTGGCGGAGAAGGGCAAGGCCGCCAAGGACGACCTCCTGCGCAAGGTGAAGCAGGCGCAGGACAGCTACGACACGCTCAAGCCGGAGCAGCTCAACAGCCGCGCCGCCCGCCCGCTGGAGGAGGCCCAGTCCGAGCTGCGGAACGTGGAGAACGCGCTGAAGGTGAATGACTTCGACCTGGCGGCGGAGGCCGCGGCGCGCGCGGAGGACGCGGCCCGGCAGCTCTCCATGATGGGTGAGCAGCAGCGGCAGCTCGACGAGATGTTCGGCAACCCGCCCGAGGTGCGGCAGCAGTCCGCGGAGCTGGCGCAGCGCCTGGAGCGCGACGCCCGCAACGTGGAGGACGTCAACCGGCAGCTCCAGTCGCTCTTCCCGCCGCCCGGCTCGCAGCTGTCGCAGCAGGAGAAGCAGCAGCTCCAGCAGCTCGCGCAGCAGCAGGGCCAGCTGGAGCAGCGCGCCCAGGGCCTGCGCCAGCAGATGGAGGAGATGCAGCAGATGGCGCCCCTCTTCGGCGAGGAGGCCACGCAGCAGATGGAGGGCGTGGGCCAGCGCATGGGCGAGGCCGCGCAGCGGATGCAGGGCAAGGACCCGGGCCGCGGCTACGGTGAGCAGCAGGCGGCGCTGGAGGGCCTGCGCCAGTTCCAGCGGCAGATGCAGGAGGGCCAGCGCGGCGGCAAGGGCGGCCTGCCCCTGCCCATGGGCGCGGGCGCCCGCCGGCAGGAAGGCAACGGAAGAGACCCACGCAACCAGGTGGAGCTGCCGGACGAGGAGGCCTTCCAGGCGCCGAAGGAGTTCCGCAAGGACCTGCTGGACGCGATGAAGCAGGGCGCTCCGGAGAAGTACCGGGAGCAGGTGAAGCGCTACTACGAGGAGCTGGTGAAGTGAGCCCCGCCATGTCGACCCACGAGTCCCCGCATGCCGTGAGGGCCTTCTTCACGGTGCTGGCCGTGGCCCTCTTCTGCGTCCCGCCGGTGGCGTGGGCCCAGGACGCCTCGCTCAAGGACGAGGTGAAGACCCGGCTGGGCCGGGTGGAGCAGGCGCTGGAGGACTGGGACGTGCCCGGCGCGCGGCGCGAGCTGGCGGAGGTGGAGCCGCTCCTCCCCGCGGACGTGGAGCCGCTCAAGTTCTACCAGGGCCGCGTGGCCTTCGAGGAGGGCCGCTACGCGGAAGCGGCCACGCTGCTGGAGGCCGCCAATATCGAGGACCGGCCGGGCAGCTACCTGCGGCTGGCCAAGGACACGCGCGACATCGTCAAGAACCACCAGCGCGCGGAGAGCGAGCACTTCATCTTCCTCTACCCGAAGGGGAAGGAGGAGGTGCTGGTGCCCTATGCCCTGGAGACGCTGGAGGCCATCCACCGCGCCATGGCGGAGGACCTGGGCTGGACGCCGCCGGGCGGGAAGATTCGCGTCGAGGTGGTGAACAACGCGCGCGAGCTGGCGCGGGTGAGCACGCTGAAGGAGAAGGAGATTCGCACCACGGGCACCATCGCCATCTGCAAGTTCAGCAAGCTGATGGTGACCAGCCCCAAGGCGGTGGCGCAGGGCTACGACTGGCAGGACACGCTCGCGCACGAGTACATCCACCTCGTCATCAGCCAGATGAGCCGCAACACGGTGCCCATCTGGCTGCACGAGGGCCTGGCCAAGTTCCTGGAGTCGCGCTGGCGCGGCAAGGCGGGCCTGGCGATGACGCCCTCCACGCTGGCCCTGCTGGGCAAGCGCGTGAAGGCGGACACGCTCGTCCCCTTCGAGAAGATGCACCCGTCCATCGCCATGCTGCCCACCGCGGAGGACGCCGCCACCGCCTTCGCCGAGGTGTTCTACGCCATCGACTACGTGCACCAGACGAAGGGCACCGCGGGGCTGCGCGCCATCATCCACGAGCTGAAGAACGGACAGAAGGACCGCAAGGCGGTGGAGACGGCCATGGGCATGCCCTTCCCCCTCTTCGAGAAGTCCTGGCTGGCCCACATCAAGAAGCAGCCCTTCCCGCCGGAGCTGATACCGCGCGAGGAGCGCGTGGTGCTCAAGGAGGACGCCAAGGGCAAGGTGAAGGACGAGTCGGAGAAGAAGGGCCGTGAAATCTCCTTCGGCGAGTTCGACAACGTGGAGGAGGTGCCGGCGCGCCGCTTCGCGCACCTGGGCGAGCTCTTGCGCGAGCGCAACCGCGTGAAGGCCGCGGCGGAGGAGTACGCCAAGGCCCACAAGCTGGTGGGCGACAAGTACGAGTCCATCTCCAACAAGTACGCGCTGGCGCTGCTGGAGCTGCGGCGGCTGGACGAGGCGGAGAGCGTGCTGCGCGGCAGCCTGCGCGTCTACCCGGGCTCGCCTGGCACCAACGTGCACCTGGGCCGCATCCTGCTGTTCCGCAAGGACTACTCCAAGGCCAAGACGGCGTACCTGGAGGCCCTGGCCTCGGACCCGTTCGACCCGGAAATCCACCTGGCCCTCACCCGCATCCACGGCGCGCTGGGCGAGACGGCGCTGGCCACGCGCGCGCGTCAGGCCACCGTGCAGCTCACCCAGCTCAAGCCCGAGGAGGTGGACCACGTCGCGCGGGCCTTCCTCAACGAGGAGGGCGAGCTGTCGGAGATGAACGTCCCCGCCGCCGGGGGACAGGCCGCGCCGCCCCAGGCGCAGCCGCCCGCCGCTCCCGACGCCGGGCGCTGAGCCCCTCGTCCAGGGCGGCCGGCCAGCCGGGCGCCCGTCCTTCCATGGCCGCTCCCCTCCCCGTGCGTAGCTTCACGCGCGGGGAGGTTGGATGGAGGCCGACTCGCTCATCGAGCTGTCCGCGCACCTCATGGAGTGGGCCGGCGTGGGCTCCATGGTGCTGGGTGCGCTGTTGGCCGCGGTGCTGCTCGCCGTGCGCCGGGGCCTCGGGCCCAGCGAGGCCTACCGCCGCTTCCGCCTCAACCTGGGCCGCGCGATTCTGCTCGGCCTCGAGTTCCTCGTCGCCGCCGACATCCTCCGCACCGTGAGCGAGGAGCCCACGATGCGCGGCGTCCTCGTGCTGGGCCTCATCGTCCTCATCCGGACCTTCCTCAGCTTCACCCTCACGGTGGAGCTGGAAGGCCGCTGGCCCTGGCAGCACCGCGAGACGTCCTCGGAGACCGTCCACCGTCCTCCTCCCCCTCCCTCCCGCCCGCCTCACGCGCCCCCAGGAGAGGAGCACGCCGTGCCGCACTGAACGCCTCCACCCCGCCCCCGTGGGCAGTGCCACCGTTGGCCGGCGCACCCATGCCGCCCCGAGCGTGTGGTGGCTCACGGACGGCCGGGGCGGGCCTTGGGGCCACACCCCGGAGCCGGTCCAAGGTGCGCCCGCACGTCCAGGAGTTTCAAGAATTTCGCAGCACGAAAGGAGAAGCACGACATGAAGCGCACCATTCAGGGAGTCATCCTCGCGGCCTCGCTCCTCACCGGCGGTGTCGCGCTCGCCCAGGGCACCCCGAGCGGCATGACGGGCAGCCCGCCGGGCCAGGGCATGGGCCAGCCGGGCAAGGTCAAGGTGGAGAAGGGCATGGCCGAGTACCAGGGCTTCATGGCCCCCACGGACGAGAAGGCGCTGCTCGAGCGGCTGCACTACACCCACCAGCAGGAAATCAAGCTCGGCCAGCTCGCGGAGAAGAACGCGCAGCACCCGGACGTGCGGGCCTACGGCGGCATGATGGTGAAGGACCACACCGCCCTGGACCAGAAGCTGATGACGTATGCGAAGGGCAAGGGCCTGAAGCTGGCTGACATGCCCAAGGCCATGAACGACGTGGAGAAGAAGGTGATGGCCCAGGACAAGGCCACCATGGAGGAACTCCAGGCCCTCAAGGGCGCCGCCTTCGACTCGTGTTACATCGCCAGCCAGGTGGGGGACCACGACGCCGCGATTGGCAAGGTGGTGACGGCCCGCCAGGCCATGACCACCATGGACCCGCAGATGACCTCGATGATGCAGGAGCTCATGCAGCGGCTGCCGGCGCACCGCGAGCAGGCCTACGGCATCCTCGGCAGGCTGGATGAAGCCATGGGCGTGGGCGGCAGCGGGCAGATGGACCGCGAGATGGACCACGGCTCCATGGGCCACGGCTCCTCGCCGGGCGGCACCACCGCTCCCACCACCCCGTCGCCCCGCCAGTAACCGGCGTCACACGCACGGCACGGCTGCATTTTCGCATCCCTGACGCACCGCGCCTTCCGGCCCTTCCGGAAGGCGCGTCTTTGTGCATGATGCCGCGCCATGAAGACCCTGACCCTGGCCACCTTCCTGGCGCTCGGCGCGTTGCTGAGCGGCTGCTCCAACAACGCGGACTCCATCTGCGACAAGCGGAAGGACTGCTTCAACGACGACATCGACACCGGCGCATGCGCGGAGCGCATCGAAGACTGGATTGATGACGGAGACGAGGACGAGCGCCGGGACCGCGTCGAGGACTGCGCCCGCTGCATCGACGACCGCTCCTGCGCGCAGGTGCTGGAGAGCTGCATCGACGAGTGCTTCGACATCCCCTCCTGAGTGGGGGATGCCGGTGCCGCCCCGGGGCCCGCGCCTGACGCAAGGGCCCCGGCAGTGGCCTCACTTCACGGGGGCTACTTGCGCGTCCACTGGTCCAGCCAGGCCAGCACCTCGTCGTGCCACTGCACGCTGTTGGCCGGCTTCAGCACCCAGTGATTCTCCTCCGGGAAGTAGAGCAGCTTGGAGGGGATGCCCCGCCGCTGCAGGGCGGTGAAGGCGCCCAGCCCCTGCGTCTCCACCACGCGGAAGTCCTGGCCGCCGTGGATGACCATCATCGGCGTCTTCCACTTGCCCACGTGGTTGATGGGGCTGTGCTTGCCGTAGCCCTCCGGGTTGTCCCAGGGCGTGCCCTTGTGCTCCCACTCGGGGAACCACAGCTCCTCGGTGTCGAAGTAGCCCATGCGCTCGTCGAGGATGCCGTCGTGGTTGACGAGGCACTGGAAGCCGTCGTTCCAGTTGCCGGCAATCCAGTTGATCATGTACCCGCCGTAGCTGGCACCGAGCGCGCACCCGCGCGTCTTGTGGATGAAGGGGTAGCGCTCCCGGGCCGCGGCGAGCCCCTTCTTCAGGTCCTCCAGCGGCTTGCCGCCCCAGTCGTCCTGGATGGCATCGGTGAAGGCCTGGCCGTAGCCGGTGGAGCCGTGGAAGTCGACCATGATGGCCACGTAGCCACGCGCCGCGTAGACCTGCGGGTTCCACCGGTAGTGGAAGTGGTTGCCGAAGGAGCCCTGCGGCCCGCCGTGGATGAGGAAGGCCACCGGGTACTGGCGCTTCGCATCGAAGTCCACCGGCTTCACCACGTAGGCGCGCACCGTCTCGTTGTTCCAGCCGGGGAACTCGAACTGCTCGAAGGCGCCGAAGCGGAGGCGGGCCAGGTGCTCCTGGTTCACCCGCGTGAGCTGCCTCGAGCCGGTGCCGTCCGCGTTCATGACGTGGAGGTCCGCGGGCGAGTCCAGGTCGTCATGCACGTAGACGACGCGGCCCCCGGCGGCGGGCTGCGGCGAGTCCGCGGTGCCTTCCTTGGTGAGCTGGCTCACCTTGCCGCTGGCCACGTCCAGCGCGAAGACGGGCTGCTGGCCGATGTGGTTGGCCACCGCGTAGAGCGTCTTGCCGTCCGCGCTCCAGGCGAGGCCGCCGGCGGAGCGGTCCCACTCCTCGGCGAGCACGCGCTCCTGGCCGCCCGGCCACGCGCGGAGGATGACGCGGTAGCGGTCCGCCTCGTAGCCGGGGCGGGACATGGCGAGCCAGGCCAGCGTCTTGCCGTCGGGGCTGAAGACGGGGCTGGTGTCGGTGGCGCGGTTCTTCTCGGTGAGCTTGCGCGGCTTCGCCTTGCCGTCCACCGGGGCGAGGAAGAGGTCCATGTCGGTGGACCAGGCCTCCGCGCGGCCCACGTCGCGCGCGGTGAAGACCAGGCCCTTGCCGTCCGGGGTGAAGGAGAACTCCTCCGCGCCGCCGAAGGGCTTCGTGGGCGCGTCCGCGTCCATGCCCTTCATCACGTCCACGGGCGTGCCGCCGGCCACGGGGACGACGAACAGGTGCGAGCGCTTGCCGTCCTTCCACGTGTCCCAGTGGCGGACGAAGAGCTTGTCGTAGCTGCGGCCGGTGGCCTTCTTCGTGGAGCGCTGGCTGTCGCGCTGGGTGCTGCACTCCAGCGTGGCGCAGTCGGGGAAGACGTCCATGGCGACGGCCAGGAGGCTGCCGTCGCGGGACAGGCGGAAGGCGCCCACGTCGAGGGGGAGCTTCGTCACCTGCTGGGGCTCGCCGCCGTCCACGGGCAGGCGCCACACCTGCGAGGAGCCGCCTCGCGAGGAGAGGAAGAAGAGGCTCTTGCCGTCCGGGGCCCAGGTGGGCTCGGTGTCCGAGTCCGGGTGCGAGGTGAGCTGGCGCGGAGCGCTCTCGCCGTCGAGGTTGACGAGCCAGAGGTCATTGCGCCCGCGGTTGGCCTCCATGTCGGTGCTGCGCAGGACGTAGGCAATCTGCTTGCCATCCGGGGACACGCGCGGGTTGCTCAGCCGGCGCAACGTGACCTGGTCCTGGATGGTGTACGGCTGGGGCCGGGCCGGCGCCGGGGTGGCGCCAAGGGCCAGGGCCGCGATGAGCGACAGCGGCAAGGTGATTCCTCCTGGGTGGGCCCGCGTCCGCCCTCCGTCCCACGAAGCGCGGCGCGCGGGCGTGCTTTCGGGGGTGGACGCTGCCCGCTCGGCCGGGCGCTGTCCACCGCCTGTCACCGGGAAGATGCGGGCCACGAGCCCGGGCACGGTGCGTCAAACGGCGGCGGGCGGAGGCTCGGCCCCGGGAATGAACCACCGGTGCGAGCGGGTGCACACACCGGCCCCGCACGTCCCCATGACGCGGCGCCGCGAGGGTGTTAGAGGCAGGGGCATGAGCGAGCCTGTCATCGTCCGCGTCTGGTCCGACTTCGTCTGACCCTGGTGTTACGTCGGCCTCGTGGAGGTCGAGAAGCTGAAGAAGGAGTACGACGTCCAGGTGGACTGGCGTCCATTCTTCCTGCGCCCGGAGACGCCCCCGGAGGGGCTGCCGCTACCGGCCTACGTGCGCGAGCGCATGAAGGACCCCAACAACCCACTGAAGCGCCGCGCGGCGGCGGCCGGGCTGACCATGGTGGAGCGGGAAATCATTCCCTCCACCCGGCGTGCCCACCAGGCCGCGGAGTACGCGCGCGAGCAGGGGAAGCTGGAGGCCTTCAACGCCGCCATCCTCCGGCGCTACTGGAGCGAGGGCCAGGACCTCTGGCAGTGGGACACGCTCCGGGGCGCGGCCCAGGAGGCGGGGCTGGACCCGGATGAGGTGCAGCGCGTCGTGGAGGAGGGCCGCTACGAGAAGTCGGTGGAGGACTCCGTGCGGCAGGCCCATGAGTGGGGCATCAACGCGGTGCCCACCTTCATCATCGGGGACAGATTCGGACTCCAGGGCGCGCAGGAGTACGCTGTCTTCCAGCAGGCCATGCAGCGGCTGGGTGCGAAGCCGCGCCCGGCGCCCTGAGAGCCCGGAGCTTTTCACGCCACGATGACCCCTTCCAGCATTGACCCGCGCTTCCACATCGAAGTCGTCAAGCTGCTGCTCCAGGTCGCCACCAGTGACGGCCACATCACCCGCGAGGAAGTCGAGCACCTCGTGGCGGCCGCGCGGGCCATGAGCGTGCCGCTGGAGGAGCTCGCCGAGGTGACGCGGTGCCTGAAGAACGGCGAGCCGCTTCCCCCGCCGAACCTGGGCCTGCTGCGCGCCGACCCCGAGGCCGTCATCCAGGCGGCCCGGAACTTGATGTCCAGCGACAGCCACCTGCACGGCGCGGAAATCGAGATGCTGCGGCAGCTCCGCGAGCTGCTCGGTGTCACACGCTGAAGCGGCTCACAGCCCCTTCAGCAGCACCAGCATCCGCCCCAGCGTCTCCGCCCCGCCCTGCCCCGCCAGCCCCTGTGCGAGCGAGTGCAGCTCCGGCGCCTGCTCCACGTGCTTGGCCAGGAGCTGGACGCACTCCACCGCGGCGGCGTCGAGGCGTGCCCGGGACTCAGCCATGTCCTCGGCGTCCGCGCACAGCGCCACCACGGCAGGGTGCCCGAACAGTGTCCACCGGAGCACCGCCGCGCGCAGCACCAGGCGGAACACGTAGTCCAGCAGCCGGGGCGAGTCGGTGAACGGGTGACGTAGCCAGTGGTTCACCGCGTGGTGGCGGAAGTACTGCTCCACCCGCTCGCTCAGCGCCGGGGCCAGCCGCTCGCGCCGCTCGGCGTGGATGCGCCACGCTTCGTCCGGATTCTCCGCGCCCCCGTAGGACGCCAACACCGCGCGCGCGAAGGAGGAGAAGCGCTCACTCCGGACCGAGCCCAGCCGGGCCTTCAGCACGGTGGCGCAGATGGCGGCCCACGGCCCTCCGGGCAGCACCAGCGCGGAGAAATTCTCGTGCATCGCGGACAGCGTCTCCGGAGCGGCGAAGGAGCGCAGCACTTCCTGGAACGGAGCTTCCACTCCCGACCGGAACGGAGCTTCCACTCCCGGCCGGAACGGAGCTTCCGTTCCCGCCCGGAACGGAGCTTCCACTCCCGCCCGGAACGGAGCTTCCCCTCCCGCCTGGAATGGAGCTTCCACTCCCGCCCGCAACGGAGCCTCCCCTCCCGCCTGGAATGGAGCCTCCCCTCCCGCCTGGAATGGAGCCTCCCCTCCCGCCTGGAATGGAGCCTCCCCTCCCGCCTGGAATGGAGCCTCCCCTCCCGCCTGGAACGGAGCTTCCACTCCCGCCTGGAATGGAGCCTCCACTCCCGCCTGGAACGGAGCCTCCCCTCCCGCCCGCAACGGAGCCTCCCCTCCCGCCTGGAATGGAGCTTCCACTCCCGCCTGGAATGGAGCCTCCACTCCCGCCTGGAACGGAGCCTCCCCTCCCGCCTGGAATGAAGCTTCCGCTCCCGCCTGGAATGAAGCTTCCGCTCCCGCCCGCAGCGCAGCTTCCGCTCCCTCCTGCACCGGGAGCGCGTCCAGCCGGAGCGCGAGCTGTCCCAGCGCGAACAACCGGGACGCGAACGGAGGCTCACGGCGCTGGAGCATCCCCATCGCGACGGAGCGCACTGACTCCGCGTGCCGCATCCACGCATCCCCCGCGCCCTCCCCGAGCCGCCGCGCCACCTCCGGTCGCACGGCCACGTCCTCGGAGACGGGCACGGGCTCCAGCGCGTCCTCCGCGAGCAGGCACAGCCGCGCCACCTCGGGGCACGCGAGCGTGCCGGTCACCTCCAGCCGCCCGCCCCAACGCGTGGCCACGCGAGGAAACGTGGCGCACGCGTCCGGAAGGACGGCCTCCCCGTACGCGCGATGAAGCGCACACAGCTTGCTCGCGTCGAGGAACACGCAGTGCCCGTCCTCGCGCTTGGCGACGACGGCGGCCTCCGCGCCGGGACCACTCCCCTCGTCCGGCCGGATGAAGTCCTCCACCCGCGCCGCCTCCGGGCTCCCCGCCACCGCGTCGCGCAGGCGCCGCCAGCGTGCCTCGCTCACGGTGACGACGAGCCCCGCGCAGCAGGTGTCCTCGCAGCTCTCCGCGAGGCACCTGAAGCGCGTCATGTACCGGGGCGCGGTGGCCGTCATGGGCGCGAGCGCTACTTGCGGCCCAGCGCCTTCTTGACGAAGCCCCAGAATCCGCCGGCGCGCTCCTTGAGGTCGGCGCCACGGCGCGCCTCCGCCGCCTTCGCGGACTCCTTGCTCACCTGGAGCTGCTTCTGGAGCTCCTCCGGCGAGTAGCGCGTGGCCAGCGTGGCCTTCACTTCCTTGCGCGTGGAGTACTCACGCGCCTCCACGTGCAGCACGCACTCGGAGTCGAGCTTGATGGTCACCGCGACGCGCACGGAGCCCTTGGGCCCCCTGGGGAGCCCCTCCATGCGCACGGTGCCCAGGTACTCGTTGGCGGAGATGTGATTGTCCTCGCCCTGGAAGATGGACAGCTCGAGGAACTCCTCGTTGTCCTTGGTGGTGTTGATGGCGAAGGAGCGCTGGGCGGGCAGCGGGCTGTTGCGCTCGATGACGCGTTTGAAGGCGCCGCCGGGCATGGCCACGCCCACCGTCATCGGCAGCACGTCGATGAGCACCACGCTGCTCACCTTGTCCACCGAGCCCGAGTAGAGCGCCGCGCCCAGGGCCACGGCCTCGTCGGCATTGACGCTGGCCTGCGCCGTCTTGCCGAACAGCCCCTTGAGCTTCTCGCGCACCAGGGGCATGCGGCTCATGCCGCCCACGAGGATGATGTCATCCACCTCGGAGGCCTTGAGCTTCGCGTCCAGCAGCACGTCCCGCACCACGTCGACGGTGCGGCTGAGCAGCGGGTCGCAAATCTTCTCCATCTCCTGCCGCGTGAGGACGACGCGCAAATCCCGGGGCCGCCCCGCGTCGTCCATCATCAGCATGGGGATGTGGACCTCGAAGCTGCTGCGCTCGGACAGCGCCATCTTCGCGCGTTCGGCCGCGTCGCTCACGCGCGACAGGGCGATGCCGTCACCGTTGAAGGCGATGCCCTCCTTCTCCTGGAAGCGCGCCAGGAGGTAGTCGACGATGAGGTTGTCGAAGTCGATACCGCCCAGGAAGATGTCGCCGCCGGTGCCGAGCACCTCGAAGACGTTCTTCTCGATTTTGAGCACCGTGGCGTCGAAGGTACCGCCGCCCAGGTCGTAGACGAGGACCTTCTTGTTCAGCTCGCGGTTGAGGCCGTACGCGAGCGCCGCGGAGGTGGGCTCGTTGAGGATGCGCTCCACCTTGAGCCCGGCGAGGACGCCGGACTTGCGGACGGCCTCACGCTGCGGCTCGGAGTAGTACGCGGGCACCGTCACCACCGCGCGCTCCACCTTCTGGTTGAGGTGGGCCTCGGCCATCTCCTTGCACTCCTTGAGGATGATGGCCTGCACCTCTTCCAGCGACAGCACGTGGTCGCCCAGGCGCACGGCGGCGCGGCCCGCGGCGTCGGGGACGATTTCGTAGTGGAAGCGCTCGCGGACCTGGTTCACCACGGCGCTGTCGTAGGGGCGGCCCACCAGCCGCTTCGCGCCGTAGATGGTCTGCTGCGGGCGCAGCACGAGCTGGTTCTTCGCGCGGTGGCTGACGAGCAGCTTGTTCTGCGCGTTGAGCGAGATGACGGAGGGGATGGTGTTGTAGCCCTCGCGCGAGCGCAGCACGATGGGCCGGCCGTTGGTGAGCAGCGCCACGCACGAGTTGGTGGTGCCCAGGTCGATGCCGATGACCGGGCCCGTGCCGGTGATTTGCGGAGGCGGCGGCAGGAAGACGGTCTTCGGGAGCCCGCGCTCGTCGAGGGCGGGCGCCACGGGCGCCTGCTTCGCCGCGGCCGGAGCGAGCACCGTGGGCGTGCCCACGGGCTCGGGCGCGCGAGGGGCCTCGCGGCGCACGTTGGGAAGGACCGGCGCGGCCGGTGGCGCGGGAGGCGGTGCCACCGGCGGAGGCGGAGGCCGGACCGCCGCGGCGGCCACCGGCGCGGGCGGAGGCGCCACGGGCCGGGCGGGCGCCGGTGGAGGCTTCGCGGGAGGTGCCTCCTCCATGGCGTCGGACAGGTCGAGGTCGAACTCGATGCTGCCACCCGAGGGCGCGGGCGGAGGCGGAGGCTTCACCGGGGCCACCGCCGCCGCGCGGGGCGGAGGCGGAGGTGCCACGGCGGGCGCTTCCTCCATGGCATCGGAGAGGTCCAGGTCGAACTCGAAGCTGCCGCCGGAGCGGGCCGCGGCGGCCGGGGCGGGCGGAGGCGGCGGGGCCACGGGCTTCGCCGCCGCGCGCGGAGGCGGAGGTGGCGCGACGGGCGCCTCCTCCATCGCATCGGAGAGGTCCAGCTCGAACTCGATGCTGCCGCCACCAGAGCGGGGCGCGGGCGCTTCCGCCATGGCGTCGCCCATGTCCAGCTCGAACTCGAAGCTGCCACCGGCGGAGGCGGCGGGGGGCGGAGGCGCCACGGAGGCCGCGGCGCGGGGCGGGGGCGCCGTCTCCACGGCATCGCCCAGGTCCAGCTCGAACTCCAGGGCCCCGCCCGAGGGCGAGGCCGCATGGGAGGAGGAAGGCTCGACCTCCACCGTCACGCCGACCTCGATGGGCGGCTCGTCGAGCGGCATGCCCATGGCCACGGGCGTGCCGGTAACGGGGGCCTCCAGCTCGAAGTCGAGCCCGGGCAGCGGCTCGTCCGCCTCCAGCGAGGCGGGCGGAGGCGGCGTGCTCGCGATGAGCTCGTCGAGTGGGATGTCCACGTCGTTGGCCGCGGCCGGCGGAGGCGGCGTGTAGGAGACAGGCGCGAGGAACGGCGCGGGCGTGGGCGGCTCGGAGGCGACCGGGGGCGGGAAGCTGAACGGCTCATCCCCGACGGGCGCCGCCGGCCCGTCCGCGGACTCCAGGTCATCGAAGAGCGAGTCGAGCGCCACGCCCCCCGCGGCGCGGGGAGCGGGAGGCGCGGCGCGGGGAGCGGGAGGCGCGGCGGGTCGCGCGGGAGGCACGGCCATCGCGGCGGGACGCGCGGGAGCGGGAGGCGCCGTGGGGACAGACGTCGCGGGCCGGGCCTGCACGGGAGCCACCCTGGGCGCGACGGGCGCGACCGTGGGGGCCACGGAGGGTGCGACCACGGGAGCAACGGAAGGCAGCGGAGAGACGGCGGGCGCGGCGGCGCCCGGCTTGCGCTGGAGCATCATGTCGACGAGCGCGCGGCTCGCCTCGTCGAGCTCCTGGAACTGGAGTCCCATGCCGGGCGGGCCGGCGGGGTCTCCCACCTCGCGGACCCAGCGCACCATGGCGGCGCCGCGCAGCACGCGCACGCCTCCGGCGATCTGCACCTCGAACTTGACGGGTGTCCCCACGGGCTGTGGGGTGCGCGAGCGGACGAACATCCCACCCGGGCTCAGGTTGGTGGCGAACTCCTCCGCGAAGCTCCCCACCGTTTCATGCTTGAGCTTCACCAACAGACCCACTGCCTTGCGGTCCGTGGTGCGCCTGCCTTGATCCATAACGCGCGACAATCGCGGTACGGGACCCGCCACTCAAGAGGGTTTTGACCCCTCGTATGGTTGCCCGGCGAATGGACGACATCAGGTGCGCATGTGACCTACCTGCACCCTCCTGTATCTTGGTGACCTGCGTAGGAGCCTTTCATGAGTGGCCTCACTCTCAGCGGCCCCGCGCCGGCCCGCGTGGGCTGGCTCGTCGACCGGCGGCACGACCTGATTTCCACGATGGGCGGGCTCGCCGCGAGTCTCACGTTGGTCGGGCTGCACGTCTGGGGTGGCGTGAGCAGCCTGGTGCTCTGGTGGGCGTGGGTGCTGGCGCTGGACGGGCCGCACCTGTTCGCCACGGTGTCGCGCACGTACCTGGACGCGCGCGAGTGGCGGGCGCGGCGGAGGCTGCTGCTGGGCAGCCTGGGGTGGTTCGCGTCGGGGCCGCTGTGCTTCGGGGTAGCGGCGGTGATGGGGAGCAAGGTGCCCTTCGTGCTGTTCCTCACGTTCGCGTCGCTGTGGGCGTACTGGCACGTGGTGCGGCAGCACTACGGCATCATGGTGCTGTACCAGCGCAAGGGAGGTGAGTCGCTGCCGTTGGACAGACGGCTGGACAGCGTGACGCTGTACGCGGGGCTGCTGGCGCCGTTCGTGGCCTTCGCGGTGACGCACCCGGCGGCGCGCAGGCAACTGGGGCTGACGGGGGAGCCCTCGTGGGAGCCCCTGGTGGCGGGAGCGTGTTTCTCGCTGGTGCTGGCGCTGGTGGTGCTCTACGCGGTCCGGCAGGTACAGCGTCGGCGTGAGGGGCTGCGGGTGAACGGGCCGAAGCTGATGATGATGGGGGCGGCGCTGGGGCTGTCGGCGGTGGTGTTCTGGCCGTCGGTGGCGGCGCGCATGGACTTCATCATGTTCGCGGTGGCGGTGACGGCGTTCCACAACGTGCAGTACCACGGCGTGGTCTGGTTCTATCACCGCAACCGCTACCACTCGGCCGGAGTGGACCCGGCGCCGTTCGGCCTGGCGCCGAAGGTGAGCCGGCGCTTCCTCATCTACGCGGTGTGCGGCGTGGTCTTCACGCTGCTGTATCGCGGGCTGGGCTGCGGCTTCGGAGCGCACCCGGGCTGTGGAGGCTTCGACTGGCACGTGCCGCTGGCGGCGGGGCTGACGCTGAAGGACCTGGTGGGAGGGTTCATCTGGGGCTTCGCCCTGCACCACTACTACCTGGACCAGAAAATCTGGCGTGTGAGCCGGGACGCGGGCCTGAACAAGGACTTGAAGCTCGGCACGGCGGCGACGGCGTAGGGGGCCAGCCGTCCACCAGGAATCAGAGGGGTGCCTGCCGCCTGCCCACTCGCCAGGGCAGCGCCCGGGACCCGACATCCAGAGAGACGAATCGATGCGGAGTGAAGGGTCGGTGCTACCCTGCGTCACGAATGAAGCGCATCGCTATCGTCTTGTGTGTGGTTGTCGTGCTGGCGGCCGTGGCCGGAACCGGCGCCTTCCTGTGGGCCGAGGGGCAGGTGCGGAGCACCATGGCGCCCCCCGGAGCGGCCACCGTGGAGTTCACCGTCCCCAAGGGCACGTCCGGGCGCGGCCTGGGCACGCTGCTCGCCTCGCAGGGACTCATCCGCGACGCGCGCATCTGGCGCTGGCACCTGTTCCGCCGCGGCGCCTTCGCCCCCAAGGCGGGCCGGCATGAGGTCAGCCCCTCCATGACGGTGGCGGAGCTGGCCACGGCGCTGGAGGGCAACCCCATTCCCGAGGACATCCCCTTCGTCGTGGTCGAGGGCTGGCGCCTGCGTGACACCGACGCGGCGCTCGCGGCCGCGAACCTCATCACCCCCGGCGCGTACATCGCCGCGGCCAGCAAGCCCGGGAACTTCACCGCGCCCTTCCCCCTGCCCACCGCGGGCACCCTGGAGGGCTACCTCTACCCGGAGACCTACGGCGTGGTGCCGGGGAAGCTGGACGTGAATGCGCTCATCCAGCGCCAGCTCAACGCCTTCGCGGAGCGCTTCTACCTGCCCAACCGCGACGCGCTCGCGAAGAGTGGCCGCAGCCTGCACGAGGTGGTGGTGATGGCCTCCATGCTGGAGCGCGAGGAACCCGTGCCGGACCAGCGGCCGCTGGTCGCCGGCATCCTCTGGAAGCGCGTGGACACGGGCTTCCCGCTCGGCGTGGACGCGACGTCGCGCTACGAGCTTGCACAGTGGAACGACCGCGTGGCCTTCCTCAAGCGCCTGCGAGACCCGCAGGACCCGTACAACACCCGGCACCGCAAGGGCCTTCCGCCCGGCCCCATCGGCGCGCCCACCGTCGCGTCGCTCCAGGCGGCCATGGCGCCGAAGCCGAGCGAGTACTGGTACTACCTGCACGACGCCCAGCGCCGCCTGCACCCCTCGCGCAATGCCGAGGAGCACGAGGCGCTCCGTCGCAAGTACAACGTGTACTGAGTCAGGATCGTGCCTCGTTGATGGCACGAGCCCTCCGCCGCGACCACGACGTGAATGGAATCAGCGTCGAAGCGGCCCGCTCTCCATGAATCGAGTGGAAGCCGCATCACCCTGACTCCCACGGGGTGCAATCCCCGCGGCGCGGATGAACTCAGTGCCCCTGGAAGACAGGCGCCCGGCGCTCCGAAGCGGCCGTGAGCCCCTCGCCCAGGTCCGCGCTTCCGTAGCTCTCCGCCTGGAAGCGCGCCTCCTCCTCCAGCGCGGTGCGCAGCGCGACGCGGTCCGGTCCCAGGCGCTGCTTGAGGGCACGGGTGGCCAGCGGCGCATTGCCCGCAATCCGTGCCGCCAGGGCCCGGGCCCGTGCGAGCACCCCACCGGCCGGGGCCGCCTCCAGCGCGAGCCCGAGCCGCACGGCCTCCCTGCCGTCGAAGCGGCGGCCGGTGAGGAGCAGCTCGGCCGCGGCCTGCGCGCCGGCCCGCCTCGGCACGAAGTACGTCGCGCCCATGCCAGGGTGCAGGCCGAGCTGCACGAAGTTGAGCGCGAGCTTCGAGTCCTCGCCGACGACGCACAGGTCACACGCGAGCGCCACGCACAGGCCCGCGCCGATGGCGGGGCCCTCCACCGCGGCCACGGTGGGCATGGGCAGGTCCAGCACGCTCAGATAGCGCGTGTAGAAGTCGAGCATGAAGGTGCGAGCCTCCTCGAAGGAGGACTGGCGCAGCCGCTCCAGCATCTTCAGGTCACCGCCGGAGGAGAACGCACCACCGGCGCCGGTGAGGACCACCGCCCGCACGTCGCGGCGCAGCTTGAGCGCCTCGACCTGGGTCCGCAGCGCGGCCCCCAGCTCGGGGGTCATCACGTTGCGGCGGGCGGTGTCATTCAGGGTGAGGGTCGCGACGGCACCCTCGACCTCCAGCAGGACCTCGGCGGCGGGAGCGGACATGGGCGCGCACTCTAGGCTCACGCCCGCAGCACCGTCACCTGACGGCCGGAGGGCGAGCGGGCCTGCTCGAAGCGGGTCCGCGACTCCGTACCGCCCGCCTCCGTGCGGCGGTCGAAGATGACGAGCACTCCTTCATCCAGTCCCAGCCGCGTGAGGTACTCATCGAGCTGGGCAAGGCCCTTCTCCAGCGGGTCCTTCTCACCCTCCCGCCAGACCTTCAGCTCCAGCGCGTGACGTTGCAGCCGGCGCTGGCCGCCCTCCTGATAGGGCCAGCGCACCAGCAGGTCGATGCGTCCACGCCCCACGCCATACTCCCGGTCCACCTGGCCGCCGCCGTTGATGACCCGGTGGAGGAAGGCCATGAGCACGAGCTGGGGGGCCACCTCGTGATACGTCATTCCCGCGGCCAGCACCTCGCCGTGCTCGCGCCAGAAGGCGGCGAACTCCTCCAGCATTCGCGTGAAGTCCAGCCGGCCATCCGGCAGGACAAAGCTCCTCGGCGCGACCACCACCTTGGGCTCGGCATTGCCGGCGAGTACCCGGGCAATCATCTCCTGATAGATGGGGTTGGCCACCCGCACCGGATCATCCGGAGCACACAGGCCCAGGTCTCGCGTGTACTGGAGGTCATCCTGGTAGGTGTCCCCTCCTCCCGCGAAGGTGCCGGCGAGCACCGGCTCGAGGATGGCGCGGACGCGGGGCTCGCGCAGGCGCTCCGTGAGACTGTCCAGGTGCGTCTCCCGGCGTGCAATCAGAACCGACCGGGCACGCTCCACGTCCTCGCGGCGGATGGGCTGCGTGCGGTCGATGACGAGCTCTTCCACCGCGACCTTGGCCAGCGAGTTGACCAGCCAGGGCTGGCCTTGGGTGGATTCGAAGGCCAGGGCCAGGGCCTCGGGCTCGAAGCGCTGGCCAGTCTCCGCGGTGTGCTGGGCGTAGAGCTCGGCGACCTCGTCCGCTGTGAAGTTACGCAGGGTGAGCGAGCGCACCTTGATGTTGAAGGGGCTCGCGGTGCCCAGGTGGTCACGGTCGTCCGAGGCGACCTTGTAGTCGCGCACGTCCCTCAGGCCGATGAGGGCCATGGAGGAGGGAAAGTTCTGCGGACGCCGGGGATAGCCGCTGCGAAGCTGGCGCAATACGCTGAGCAGCGTCTCGTCACGGAGGGCGTCGACTTCATCCAGGAAGACGACCAGGGGCCTGGGGGCGGATTCGGCCCAGACAGTCAGCGCCGCGCTGATACGGCTGCCAGCGGGCGCGTCAGGGAAAGGTGGAGGCTGAAGCTCCGCCGGAAGCTGGTGATGGGCCTCACTTCGCCACTCTTGGAGCACCGCGAGTTCGGCGGTGCCGACATCCTGGGGAAAGGGATTCCCCATTTCCATGGACAAGTGCACCGCGACGTACCGCCCCTCGTCCGTCAGTTCCTGGGCAAGCGAGCGCAGTGCGGTCGTCTTGCCCACTTGACGGGGAGCATGAACAACAAAGTAGCCCTCCTGGTCGATGAGAGCGCGCAATTCGGGCAGGCGCCGAAGAGCCGGCAGCATGTAGTTCCGGTCCGGCCGACACGGGCCAGCGGTGTTGAACCAGCGAGGCATGGCCCTCACCCTGTAACTGCCGGAGTGCCTGGCGCAAGAGGGACTTGAGGCCCACGCGAGCCCGAAGTCCCCCTGTCCGGCAGGACTACGGCACCACGAGCCGCAGGAACGCGTCCTGGTTCCACGTGTCGCCCGCCCCATCCCGCTGCCACCCGGTGACGGCGAGACCCTTCCCAGGCACCACCGCCATCCCCGCCGCCGCGAGCGAGCACTGACCGCTGCGGCACGACTCCACCTCCAGCCGCTGCTCATCCCGCCACGCCCCATCCGCCCCGTAGCGCGTGAGCACGCTGCCGCACGCCACCGCCACCGTGCCCTCTCCATCCACCGCCACCGCCGGCCCCAGCTCCTTCACCGGGCCACACGCCGGCTGCTTCAGCCACCGCTCACTCCCGTCCGCGCCCACGTTGAACACGAACGGCCCCGCCGGCCCGAGCGACGCCTTCCCCCAGACCAGCCCCCCCGTGAAGTCCCCCGCCACCGTCACCGCGCCGTCCGCCCCCACCGCCACCGAGGTGACACGCCCCTTCGCGCCCGGCACTTCCCTCCCCCACGCCAGCCGCCCGTCCTCGCCGAACGCGAGCACCACGAAGCCCCGCGCGCCCGGCGTCCCGAACGTCCGCCCATCCACCACCAGCGTGTCCGAGAGCTGCCCCGCCAGCACCGCCCGCCCGGACGCGCTCAACGCCACCGCGCGCAACGCCGTGCCCTCCCCCGTCCCCTCGAAGCGCCGCGTCCACCGCACCGAGCCGTCCGCGCCGTAGCGCGTGAGCACCGGGTCCTTCACCGCTTCCGGCGTCCACTCCTCCCCCGCCGCCAGCACGCCGCCCGCCGCGTCCGCCGCCACCGCGTACACCTTCTGCCCCACGCGCCGCTGCCACACCGGCGCGCCGTCCGCGGAGAACTTCACCAGGAAGCCGTCCTGCGCCTCGCCCAGCCCGAAGTCCGCCGAGTACAGGAACGCATTGCCCGACAGGAACACCGCCCCGTCACTCCCCGGCGACGCCGCCACGCGCGTGTCCGACAGCCGGTTGCGCACGAACTCGCGAGACCAGCGCACCTTCCCATCCGCCGCATACCGGGCCAGCGTCAGCGCGAGCTTCTCCCCCTCCACCGGCTCGCGGTCCTCGTCCGAGCGCGGCGTGCTCGACACCACCAGCACCACGTCCCCCTCACGCCCCACCGCCACGCCCGTGCCGCTGTCATCCTGCGGCCCGCCCACCCCCTGCTCCCATGCACGGGCCGGGGAAGGAGCGGGCCGCTCCGGGGTGGAGGGCGACTCGGCCCCGGGAGCCGGGTGGGACGTCTCCGGTGCCGAGGGCCCACCCGGGGCCTGTTCGACGCCCCGCTGTGCCTCCTCCGGGTCCGAGGCGTCCACGCTGGCCCCATCACACCCCGGCCCCACCCACAGCAGGGCCACGGGAAGGAGCCCCACCCAACGGTTGCCACGTCGCTCGGACCGCATGCGCTCTCCAAGGAGGCCCGCTCCCGGGCATCGGCGGCAGGGCCTCGGGGAACCTAAGCAGCGTGTCCCGGGCGCGGCATTCCCCCCGCACCGGAGTCCCCCTGTACACGGCCGGAGGGCATGCAGGCGGACGGATCAGCAGGCCTCCTGTACCCTGGCGTGCCGGAATGTACGGCAGAGGAATAGGTCTGCGCCCCAACGGTTGCCAGCGCACGCCCCGGCCGCTCTCGTGACGGAATCCGTTGGTCCCCGCGCCGCCCGCGAATTAAGAGAACCCTTCCATGGAAAGCGCCGCCCCTGCCCCACTCCCCGTGCCCGACGCCTCGAGCGACGACCTCCGCGCCGTCGAGGAGCTCGCCCAGGCCCGCAACGCCATCGTCGCCCAGATTGAGAAGCGCGTCGTCGGCCAGCGCGAAGTGGTGGAGCACCTGCTCATCTCGCTCTTCGCCCGCGGCCACTGCCTCTTCGTCGGCGTGCCCGGCCTGGCCAAGACGCTGCTCATCTCCACGCTGGCGGACGTCCTCAACCTCTCCTTCAACCGCATCCAGTTCACGCCGGACCTGATGCCGTCCGACATCACCGGCACGGACATCCTGGAGGAGGACCGCACCACCGGCCGGCGCACCTTCCGCTTCCTGCAAGGGCCGCTGTTCGCGAACATCATCCTCGCGGACGAGGTGAACCGCACCCCGCCCAAGACGCAGGCCGCGCTCCTGCAGGCCATGCAGGAGTACCGCATCACCGCCGGCGGCCGCACCTATCCGCTGGAGCTGCCCTTCCTCGTCTTCGCCACCCAGAACCCCATCGAGCAGGAGGGCACCTACCCGCTGCCCGAGGCCCAGCTCGACCGCTTCATGTTCCTGGTGGACGTGGGCTACCCCACCGCCGAGGAGGAGGTGCAAATCGTCAAGAGCACCACCGGCGGCGCGCAGCCGAAGCTGGAGAAGATTCTCTCCCCCGAGCGCATCCTCGCCCTCCAGGACCTGGTGCGCCGCGTCCCCGTCCCGGACCACGTGGTGCGCTACGCCGTGGAGCTGGTGCGCCACACGCGTCCCAAGGAGCCGGGCGCGCCGGACTTCATCGCCAAGAATGCGTCCTGGGGCGCCGGCCCTCGCGCGAGCCAGTACCTGGTGGTCGCCGCCAAGGCCCGCGCCATCCTCAACGGCCGCTTCGTGGCCACCGTCGAGGACGTGCGCGCCCTGGCCCGCCCCGTGCTGCGCCACCGCGTGCTCCCCAACTTCACCGCGGAGAGCGAGGGCATTACGTCCGTGAAGCTCATCGACCAGCTCCTCACGGTGGTGAAGGGGTAGGCGCGCCCACGCATGTTGCTCGACGCCCAGACGCTGGCCCGCCTCCGGGGAGTGAAGCTGCGCGCCCGCGCGGTGATGGAGGGTGTGCTGTCCGGCCTCCACAAGAGCCCCCATCAGGGGCAGAGCGTGGAGTTCGCCGA
Source organism: Myxococcus sp. RHSTA-1-4 (assembly GCF_020037125.1). Taxonomy (GTDB): domain Bacteria; phylum Myxococcota; class Myxococcia; order Myxococcales; family Myxococcaceae; genus Myxococcus. The sequence goes on along the minus strand of NZ_JAIQDG010000003.1, from coordinate 174,064 downwards.
GCACAAGGAGTACGCCCCGGGCGACGAGATACGCCACCTCGACTGGAAGGCGTACGGCAAGTTCGACAAGTACTACGTCAAGCGCTTCGAGCACGAGACGAACCTGCGCGCCGTCATGGTGGTGGATGCCTCCGCCTCCATGGGCTACCGCAGCGGCGCGCTGAGCAAGCTGGAGGTGGCCACCACGCTGGCCGGTGCGCTGTGCTACCTGCTGGTGCGCCAGCAGGACGCGGCGGGCCTGGCGCTGATGGCGGGCGGGAAGTGGAAGGACGTGCCGCCGCGCGCGTCCGCGGGCCACCTCAACGTGCTGCTGGACACGCTGGAGTCCACCGCGCCCGCCGGCGCCACGGACCTGGGCAGCGCGGCGGACCACCTCGCGGAGGTGCTGCCGCGCCGCTCCACCGTCATCGTCCTCTCTGACTTGCTGGACGAGAGGCAGGACGCGCTCAAGCGCATCCTCGCGCTGCGGCAGCGGAAGAACGACGTCTCCGTGTTCCACCTGGTGGACCCGGCGGAGCTGACGTTCCCCTTCGATGACCCCACGCTGTTCCTCGACATGGAGGGCGAGGGCCGCATCGAGGTGAACCCGCGGGAAATCAAGGAGAGCTACCTGGAGGAGTTCAACGCCTTCCTGGCGAGCACGAAGGCGGCGTGCGCCGAGGCGGACGTGGACTACGAGCTGGTGCGCACCGACGACAAGCTGGACGACGTGCTGCTGCGCTACCTGGCGCGGCGCGGGAGGCGCGGGTGACGTTCGGCAATCCATGGATGCTGCTGGGCGCGCTGGGCGCCCTCATCCCCCTGCTGGTGCACCTGTTCGACCGGCGCCGTCCCCGGCCGCACCCGTTCGGCCCGCTGGCCTTCGTGCTGCGCAGCCAGAAGCGCACCGCCAGCCGCCTCAAGCTCAAGCGCCTGCTGCTGTACGCGCTGCGCACCCTCATCCTCCTGGCGATTCCGGTGGCGCTGGCCCGGCCCGAGCTGCGCCGGGACGCGGCGGCCGCGCAGGTGGTGAAGGGCCCCGCCGCCACCGCCATCATCCTGGACGCCTCGCTGTCCATGCGCTGGTCGGACGGCACCTCGCTGTTCGAGCGCGGCCGGGACGAGGCGCGCGACGCGCTGAAAGATTTGCTGCCGGAGGAGCCCGCCACGGTGCTGGTGTGCACGGAGTCTCCGGCCGCGCCTCCGCCGCCCGGCTTCGACCGGGGCCGTTTGCGCGGCATGGTGGACGAGGCGAAGCCCACCTTCGGGGCGGCGGACCTTTCGCGGTGCATGGACATGGCGGCGCGGGCGCTGGAGGAGAACCCGATGCCGGCCAAGCGGCTGGTGGTGGTCTCCGACATGACGGCCGGCTCGTTCCGGCTGGAGGCGCCGCCGCCCACGGTGAAGGGCCCCACGGGCGCGCCGGTGAAGCCGGAGGTGGTGCTGCGCGACGCGGCCGAGGGCAAGGACGTGCTGGCCAACCACGCCATCGTCGACCTGAAGGTGGAGCCCGCGCTGCAGGCGGGGCCTCGCGCGTTCCAGTTCACCTTCACGGTGCGCAACTTCGGCGCGGAGGCGGTGAAGGATTTGGAAGCGGCGGTGCGAGTGGGCGAGAGCACGCTGGCCAAGGGCTTCGTGGACGTGCCCGCGGGTGGCACCACGCAGAAGGCGCTGACGGTGCGCTTCCCGCAGGGTGGCACGGTGGTGGGGCAGGTGACGCTGGCGCCGGACGCGCTGGCGGAGGATGACAGGCGCGCCTTCGTGCTGCCGGTGCCCCGGGCGCTGAAGGCGCTGGTGGTGAACGGGTCGCCGCATGCGACGCGGTACCGGGACGAGGCCTTCTTCGTGGACGCGGCGCTCACCGCGCCGGGCTCGCCGGTGGAGGTGTCCACGCGCGACGCGGAGGTGGGGCTGCGCGAGGACTTCTCCGCGTACGACCTGGTGCTGCTGCTCAACGTGGCGGCGCCCTCGGCGGACGAGGCGCGGCGGCTGGCGGAGTTCGTGGAGAACGGCGGTGGCCTCTTCATCAGCATGGGCGACCGGGTGAACTCGGAGGAGTACAACGAGCGGATGAGCGCGGTGCTGCCGCGCCCGCTGCGGCTGGTGCGCACCAGCGCCGAGCGCGAGGACCCGGACGCGGAGACGAAGACGGCGCGGCTGGCGAAGGTTTCGGTGGAGCACGTCCTCTTCTCGCCCTTCACGGGCCGCGCGGAGGAGGGGCTCATCGGGGCGCGCTTCTACAAGTACATGCTGCTGGAGGCGGACAACCCTGGCTCGCCCGGCGCGAGCCAGGTGCTGGCCACGTACGAGGACGGCGCGCCGGCGGTGGCGGTGATGCGCAAGGGCAAGGGGCGCGTGGCGCTGTTGACGAGCACGGTGGACCGCGACTGGAGCGACTTCGCCATCCGGACGTCCTTCCTGCCGCTGATGCAGCGCTTCGCGGCGTACCTCACGGGCTCGCTGGAGGAGCGCGAGGAGATTCGCGTGCGCGTGGGCGAGGGCGCGACGCTGCGGCCCGAGGGCACGCAGAAGGTGACGGCGGTGCGTGCGCCGGACGGCAGCGAGGTGCAGGTGAAGGAGCAGCCGGACGGCTCGCTGGTGGCGGGCCCGGTGACGGAGCCGGGCGCGTACTCGGTGCTGGGCGCGGACGGCAAGGTGGTGCCGGCCCTGTCCTTCGCCGCCACGCTGGACCCGGCGGAGAGTGACCTGGGCCGGCTGCCGCAGGACACCCTCACCGCCTACTTCGGTGAGGAGACGGTGAAGGCGTCCAGCGGGGATGTGGACAAGCCGGCCGTGCCGCTGTGGACGTGGCTGATTCTGGCCGCGTGCCTCGCGTTCTTCTTCGAGGGCACGCTGCTGCGGAAGTAGGCCACCCGCCTATTCGAGGGCCGTGAACGAGAATGTCGCCTGGAAGTCGACCTCCGCGCCCTTGCTCGTGAAGGTGGAGGCGGCGGGGCCGCGCAGCACGACGTTGAACTTGCCGTCGAGGAAGCGCGTGTAGTCGGCGTCCGCCAGCGTCTCCGAGTCGAAGTCGATGTCGAACGGCACCGGCCCGGTACCCGTGGGGTCCTCCACGTGGCCGGCGACGTAGGTGTTGTTGGACTCCTCGATGAGGAAGAGCACTTCCACGCGGCCGGTGAAGACCTCCGAAAGCGAGCTGACGCCCACGCTGCCCGCGCCCAGGGTCAGCGTGAGGTCCGTGAGCTCCACGCGCGAGGGCGACTGGCCGTCCAGCTCCTTGCGCGCGGCATCGACGAAGACCTTGAAGGGGTTGCCCGACTCGGTCGAGATGCCCTTCTGCGAGGTGACGGTGCCCCCCGTCGTGTCCGAGGACTTGGCCTTGAGATTGATGCCGACGGGCGCCGAGTACGACACCGGGTCGTCGCCACAGCCAACCAGGGCGAGAGCGGCGGACAGCACCAGCGGAAGAATGCGGTTCATGTAGGGGTACTTTCTTTCGCGAGAGGCGCCCGGCCGCGCACAAAGTGCGAGAGGAGATTCAGTCACCCATAGGACCCTCCCGGGGGCGCGTTGGCCACTGGAGTGCCCCCTCGTAGTCAAACTGGGCGCACGTCTCCCAGCCCGCGCATCGCGCCGCGCGGCGGGGACCTCACCTTCGAAATTCCCTCCGAGCCTCTGGAACCCCAGCCGAAGGGCTCCGCCTGCTCAGCCCTCCGTGGCCAGGAATGCGCACCGTCACGCCGCCGGTAACACTCCCAGCGCTCGAGGCTCGACTCACTGCTCCCGCTTCAACCGCGTGCGTGCTTGCCTGGCGGTTCGGTCTCTACCTCCTTGAACACCACATCGCTTGGGCCACAAGACTGCGCGATTTCGACGAATCGTTCCGTCGCGAGGATGTGGAGAGGGGCGTCTCTGAGGTAGAACACATCCAGGTCGGCAGGAAATGACGAAACTTCGACCCGGGAGCTGAAGTACGCGCTCAGGTCCTGCCATCCGCAGACGGAGCAAGGCGGTGCCGGAGGTGGGAAGCGGCCATCCGCGTGCAGCCGCCCTCCTGGAAGAAGATGCAGTTCGAAAAGGGCAGGCGATGGCGCCTTCTTGAACTCCGGGCGAACTGGAACAATGCCCCTCATGCCCTCCGCTTGCAGGGCATGCAGCAGGTCTTCCCGGACCAGCACGCCCCACAGCGGAACCAGGGTCAGTGGCCCGAAGCGCCCCCTGGCTGTGCCATGAAGGGGGCCCAACGTGCTGCCCGGAGTGAGCACCACCTCGGAAGAACACAAGGGGCGCACCAGTTCGGCGCGACGCGCGTATTCGGCGTACGGCTTCGGCCAGCCATCCTCCAACTCTCTGCGCTCCGGCAGGTGAGACACGTCGACAGCCGGGTATGACCTGAATGAGCTCCAGGTCTGCCTGCACGCCGAACATTCGACACCGGGCAACCCCCACCGCCGCTCCACGCGACAGGTTCCGGTCCAGGTACGCGGAATCGAGTGGTGAGGATCTTCGAGTTCGTAATAGCGCACGTCATTCCTGAGGAGGTGCCGGTGGCAGCTCGAACCGCTTCCAATATGTGGTGGGAAGCCCCCAAAGATTGTAGCGCTGGATCATCAGCGCAGCTTGCTCGAAGTGCTTCGGTATCATCTCCATCCCCTTGGTGTCCTTGATCCATCTTTCCCAGTCCTGATTCCAGGGGCCTCCGTTCGGGCCACGATGGATGCGCTTATGCTCCGCGACATCCAGCACCAAGACCCACTCGTGGATGTTGATCCCCTTGCCCTTGAAATAGCTCTCTAACGCTCTGGGGAAGATGTGGTGCCGCTCCTTCGGGCGCTGTCTCCAGGCCTCCAGGATGCGCCGCGCCTGCTGCTGACTGGGCAGTTCCTCCGGCCGATACCACTGGAAGACGAGCACCGGCTCCGCGTTGCGCTGGAGAATCCAGGGGTCCCCCAGTAACGCTGGCTGTTGGAGGGCGGGCGCACGGGCAGGGAGCCGCGCGTGAGCACCACCTGTCCCCGCTCGGGTACGAAGTCCTCGCAGCGGTAGAGCGCGCACTGCTCCCCGGTGCACGCGGGCGCCAGGCAGTGGTCCAGGCCAGCGTCCTCGCACTCCCCTTCCGCGTCAGCATGCGCCCACTCAGTGGAGGGTGAGTACGCCTCCCCGGACTCACCTACCGGTGTGGATGCGGCACACGCACAGAGCAGCCCGACGAGTGCCACCCACCTCACGAACATGGATTCCTTCCTCCCGCGAGCGCGCGCTTCAGCGCAGCTGAATCAGGGCACTTCGCAGGAGAGCAGGTCCTTGTCGAAGACAGGGCCAAGCAGCATCCGGTTCCCGGAGACCGCGGCCACGGCGACGCCGGAAATCTGCTTTCCGTCATCGAGGAACACCTCCTCCACCTCCAGCGAGTCCCCCGAAGGCTTCAGCCGCAGCACCTGCGCGGGGGCGTGCGTCTTCCCACTCACGTCCTGCGCGTGGGCCGCGAAGCCCAGCAGCTTCGGGTGGGAACCCACCCACAGGTGGCCCCGGGCATCCAGTTCGATGTTGTCCGGCCCGGTGTCCAGCGGGAGCTTCCGCCGCTCCGTCAGCGCGCCCGAGGCCACGTCCCGCGTGTAGACAGACAGGGAGCGCCCGACGGACTGCGCCAGGTACACGGTCAGCCCATCCGCGGAGCGATTGATGCCATTGGCATAGGCCGTCCCGCGGATGACCTCGCGGAAGCGCTCGCCGTCGAAATACAGCACGTTGCCGCGCGCGAGCTGCAGGTAGTCCTCCATCGCCTGCCCGGTGCCGGGTGGGGAGCCATGGTCGTTCGTCACGTAGAAGCGCTCGGCGTCCACCGCGACCAGGTCATTCGGCGAGACCAGCGCCGCGTCTCTCAGCGTCCGGCGGTGGACGAGCATCCCATCCGCGCCAACCTCGAACCGCTCAATCTGGTTCGTTCCCGTCTCCGTGTGGTTGATGACGTACAGCGTCTCCGTGCCGTCCGGAGCGACGAAGAGGCTGAGGCCGTGCGGGTGGAAGTCGCGGGAGAAGGCACTGGTCAGCAGCACGGGCGGCGCGGAGCCCGTGGGGTCATAGCGATAGATTCCGCCCGCCACCGGGCGCCCTGTCTGGGTGGCGCGCCGGTCATCCGACGAGACGTAGGCATGACCGAGGGTCGGGTGGAAGGTGATGTCCTCGGCGCCGGGCATGCCGGGCACCGGGGTGCAGCGTCCGGCGAAGTGGGGGGCGAGCTGCTTGAACTGGCCCGCGTCCGCGAGCGTCTTCAGGACGAACCCGGCCAGCACCACGATGAGCGCGCCGAGACCCAGGAGGAGTTTCTTCATCATCGGACCAGCCTAGCGCTTCCGCCGGTCCGGTTCCGCCATGGTACGCTTCCGAGCACGAGCACCGCACGACTCCCCGTGCGCGCTCTTCCCGGGGGCCTCATCATGCCAACCTACTGGAGCCTTCACTCGTCGGGAGGCGAAGGCGATGGCTATTGGCGCGAGTACACGCTGTTCGAGTGGCAGGTGCGGATGAGCCTCGGACACGGCTACCGCCCCAACCATCTGCCCCGGGAGGTCTTCGCCCCGGACCTCACGCGTGACGGCAGCATGGACGAGTTCGCCGACGCCATCCTGGGCGACATCTCCGAGATGTATCTGGCGGGAACCCTGCCCGCTCACGGCACCAACGGTGAGCGCAGCATCATGGTGGGAGGCAGCTCGGTGCTCTATCGCTACCGGGTGGACCCCGGCACCGACCGCTTCTACATCGGCACGTTCTTCGTGAACCTCGGGTAGCGGCGCCGCTCTTCGAGTGGAGCCCCCTCGCGGCTCCCTATGGAGGCGACGAAGAAGACAGGGGCGGGCCCATGCGCCTGCTCACGGCGGACCGCGCCCCGTGCGTCTCACGCATGCGCACCGCGACGACGACACCCGACAGCCCCGTCACGGCGGCCACCAGCGCGATGGCGGCGGGCACGCCCAGGACGTCCGCGGTGACGCCCGCGACGACGGCTCCCGCTGCGTAGCCTCCGTCGCGCCACAGGCGGTAGACGCCCACCGCGCTGGAGCGCCAGGAGGGATGCGCCACATCACCGATGGCGGCGAGCAGCGTCGGGTACACGAGCGCGGTGCCAACGCCGAGCAGCACCGACGAGACGACGAAGACGGACGTCTCGCGGCCCGTCACCATGAGACCGAGCCCCGCGGCCTGCACCCACATTCCTGCCGCGATGAGCCACTTGCGGCCAAGCCTGTCCGACAGCGCGCCGGTGACGAGCTGCGAGAGCCCCCAGACGGCCGGATACACGGCCGCGAGCGCCCCCACCTCCGCGAGCGACAGTCCGGCGGCCGCGTAGACGAGCGGGAAGAGCCCCCACGCCATGCCGTCGTTGAGGTTGTTGACGAAGCCCGCCTGCGTGACGCTGGACAGCTCGCGGTCCGTGAAGCTCGTGCGCGCGAAGACGCCGCCCTTCGGTGCGGCCGAGGGTGTCGCGTGGAGGAGCCCCTCGGCCTCGGCGTGTCCGCGCGTCTCGCGCACCACCCAGGCGGAGAGCACGAAGCCCAGCACCGAGTAGCCGACCCCCAGGTAGAAGGGCTCGGGACGGTAGCCGTACCGCGCGGCGACGTAACCAGTGGCCAGGGCCGACAGTGCCACCGCGACGTAGCCGGCGAACTCGTTGAGGCCCATCGCCAGTCCCCGGCGCTCCGGGCCCGCCAGGTCAATCTTCATGATGACGGTGGTGGACCAGGTGAGCCCCTGGCTCGCGCCCAGGAGGACGTTGGCCGCGAGCACCCAGCTCCAGCTCGGCGCCCACATGAGGAGGAACGGCACCGGCAGCGCGATGAGCCAGCCGCCCACGAGCACGCCCTTGCGACCCAGCGCGTCCGACAGCCGTCCGGCGAAGTAGTTGGTGGCCGCCTTGGACAGACCGAAGGCCACGATGAAGGACAGGACGGCCGAGCGCGCGACAAGGCCGAACTCCGCTTCGGCCAGCCCCGGCAGGATGCTGCGCTCCAGGCCCACCATCGCGCCCACGAAGGCATTCACGAGGACGAGGAGCGAGAACTGCCCCAGGTTGGCCTGAAGGCCGAGACGCGGCTCGACGGGCCTCATGCTCGCCTCACGGTGGAGGTAGGCAGGCCCGCGGCGCGCCACTCGGGGAAGCCCTCGTGGAGGCGGCGCGCCTTGCGGCCACTGCCGCGCAGGAGCTTCACCGCCTCGTCGGCGTAGACGCAGTAGGGGCCGCGGCAGTAGGCGACCACCTCGCGCCGCTTCGGCAGCTCCTTGAGGCGCGCCTCGAGCTCCGAGATGGGAATGGAGAGCGCGCCGGCGATGTGCCCCGCCGCGTACTCCTCGGCCGGGCGCACGTCGAGCACCAGCACCTCGCCGGAGCGGGCACGCTCGAGCAGCTCCTCGCGGCCCACGGGAGCCATGCCGTCACGGCCGCCCAGGTACGTGTCCACCACGCGCCGCACGTCGGCGAGCTGCGCCTCGGCCACGCCGCGCACCCCTTGCAGCAGCGAGAAGACGGCCGGGTTCGCCAGCCGGTAGTACACGTAGAGCCCGTCCTTGCGCGCCTCCACCAGGCAGGCCTCCCGCAGGACCTGCAGGTGCTGCGAGGTGCTGGCGACGCTCATCCCCGTCTCCCTGGCGAGCGCCTCCACAGGCCGCTCGCCCTGGGCAAGCAGGTCGATGAGCTCCAGCCGCCTGGGATGCCCCAGCGACTTGGAGACGCGGGCGAACTGCCCGTACAGCGCGTCCTTGAAGGCCCTGCTCCCCATTCCCGGACTCCTCAACAATTCAATTGATTAATTGAATAGTCACCCCAGGCAGCCGGGTCAAGCCGGGCAGGCCCGGCGAAGCAGGGGCCTCTCCATCCAGGAGAACGGCCGGGGGACGCCGGAGGCCCGGTGACGGGCCTCCAGCGTCGGTTGCATCACGGCACGAGGTTGAACTCACCCTCGCGCAGCAGGTTCTCGATGGCGGGCGTCACCTCCGCCGCCGCGAGCTCGGACGCCCGCACCGCAGGGAAGCGGACGCCGAGCCCCTGCGCCAGCCGGTGGTACAGCGTGTTGGTGCCCAGCGAGAAGAGCCGCAGGTCCTTCAGCGCATACGTGCCGTCCAGCTTCGACAGGCCGGCATGCCCCGCCTCGAAGCGCAGCGTCAGCGTGTGCGTCCCCGCGCCGAGCTGGTCCGTCACCTGCGCCTCGGCCACCGGGCGCTCCACGCCCTTCGCGTCCGTCGCCACCAGCGTGCCCGTCACCTCGTAGCGGTCCACGGCCGCGCTCTCCAGCACCACGTCCACCTCCAGCGCCGTCACCTTCCCGCCCGCGTCACGCACCAGCCGCGCGCGGCCCACCGAGTCGAAACGCGCCGTCGGCACCGCGAAGCCGAAGGACGTCTGCCCCAGCCGGTCGAAGTCCTGCCCGCCCGCCGAGCCCACCGCGCGCACTTCCAGCACCCATGCGCCCGGCTCGTCCTTCTCGTTCATCACCCGCGACACCAGGGCCCGGTGCTCGTTGCCCACCTTCACCACCGGCACCACGCGGTCCTTCTCGAAGCGCGGCGTGTAGAGCACGGCCTCGTAGCGCACGTGGTCCACCTTCGCGTCCGACTGGAGTCCCACCGTCACGTAGCCGTCGTCCCCGGGGAAGAGCTGCATCGCGGAGGCCGTCAGCGACAGCTCGATGCTCGACGTGGGCACGCGCACCTCCACGGCCATGCCCAGCTCCGCCGCCTTGCGCCCCACCTCGACCTTGTAGCGGCCCCGCCCCATCTCCCGGTCCAGCCGCAGCATCGTGATGGGCCGGGTGATGCCCTGGGACTTGAGCTTCGAGGCATCCACGCCGAGCTGCGCGTTCGCCGCGCGCTCCGCCTTCAGGTCCGCGCGGCGGCCCTGCGGGTCCAGCATCGTCACCTCGCGCAGCGCCTCCTCGCCGGCCTTGGCGTTGTCGCCCCTGGGGATGAACATCACCCACGCCTCGTCCGGCGTGTCGATGGGCAGCGAAAGCTGCGTGGGAACCGAGCCCGGCGGCACGTGCAGCACCGTGGACTTCGAGCGCCGCGTCTCGGGCGCGAGCGGCTCCGCCAGCGGCAGCTTCGGCGACGACGGGTTGGACACCGAGACGCGCCCGGGGCCGATGCCCTCGCGCACGTCGCGGCCGAACAGCCGGCCCGGGGCCACGTCACCCGCCACGAGTGAAGCGCCCGAGGCGCGCTGCATGTCGCCCGCCATGGCGGACTCCGGGGTGAAACCGAGGATGGCGACGGCCAGCGCGAGGCCGGCGGACCTGACGAAACGGTGAGGGAAGTTCATGTGTTTTCTCCAGGTCCACATCAGTGAAGCGCCTCGACGACGACGTAGTTGTGCACGCCCCAGTACGTGTCGTACGCCAGGGCACCGCACCAGTTGGAGCCGCCCGGAGGCGCCTGCACGCAGTCATTCGCGCCCGACGCGCCCGTGGTGGCGTCGAAGCCGTACTTCGCCACGAGGCACGCGTCGCAGATGCCGTCGCCCGCCCACGAGTCGGGACACACCTGGCTCCACGTCGGGTAGTAGTTGGCGTTGAGGTACGGGTTCCAGCTCGCGGTGCTGGGAATGCGGTAGCTGCTCGAGTAGCCGTAGGCGATGAGGCAGTCCGGCTCCACGTAGCCGTTGTTGAGCTGGCTGGCCGAGCACCCGTACTTCCACACCGTGTTGCCCGTCATGAAGTCCGTCGCGTAGCCCGAGTAGTAGTTGTTGCAGGCCTGCCCCGCGGCGGCCACGTTCGTCTCGGGCGTCCACGTCTGAGCGGAAGGCGCGGGGATGGGCGCGTTCGCCACCTTCTGCCCGATGATGTTGCCGCTGTTGTGGCAGCTCCGGCGCGACTGGTGGTGGTTCAGCCGGCCGTCGTCGATGATGATGTTGCCGAAGTACCCCGAGCTGTCATTGCCGATGAAGCCGTCCGTGCCGGCGTTGAAGCTGCCCCAGCCGAGCAGCGCCGCCGCCTTGAGGCCAATCGTGTAGAGGTAGCCGCCGCAGTGCGCGTCGCTGGAGAAGAGGTTGGCGTAGACGCGGTTGCCGCGCACCACGGAGATGGGCTTGCCGCCCACCGTCGTCGCCCCGTACGAGCCGGCGAACGTCCCGTTCGAGTTGAACACGCGCATGTTGTCCGTGCGCTGCTGCACCACCGCCGGGTTGTTGTAGCTGCCGCCGCCGAAGAACTCGACGACGCTGTTGGCGATGTTCAGGAAGGAGCCGCTCGTCGTCACCTGGTCCGCCAGCGGCGTGCCCGTCAGGTCCGGCGCGGAGAAGATGACCTGCGAAATCTTGCTCGTCACCGCGCTGACCGGGTAGCCCTTCGCGCTCACCGCGCCGGTGTGGCCCAGCATGTAGCGCAGCGGGCTGGAGCCGTTGGAATGGGTGATGACGGTGAAGCTGGTGATGCCGTTGGCGTTCACCCAGGGGACAATCTGGTCGACGATGGAGCCCCAGCTACACTGGCTGTAGCCCGCGCAGCTCGCGCCGGGATAGCCCACGACGAGATAGGGGCGGCCGTTGCGCATGGTGTCGATGGACGGCTGCGTCCAGTAACCCACCGCCGAGCTCGGCGACTGGTCACCCGTGCCGTGGACGAACACGACACCCGCCGTGGCCAGCGCGTCACCACTCGCGCCGAGCAACACGGCGCAGGCGGCCGCGAGCGCCCAGCCTTTTCTGGAAGACATCTGCATGGAACCTCCGTGAGGGGGAAGCCCCGAAGCAGCTCACGAAGCGGTCCAGAATAAAAGGTGTACCGTGCAACCCAGGTCACGCGCGCCGAGCCCCTTCCGTCACCGGACGGCGCGGGAGGACCGGGGCAGCGGTGACCCTGGAGTGCCTGGCTCCGCGCTCCGCGACCTGACAGGCAGCCGACGACGGCCACCCTCACCGGCCCCCAGCGCGGGCCCGGGTTCTGCCAGACTGCGCGCCGTGACAGCCTCCGCCCTCTACCGCGACTGCGCCCGCCTCTTCATGGTGGGCTTCCCCGGAACCCGCATCGACGGCGACCTCGCCGCGCTGATGGACGACGGCATCTACGGCGCCATCCTCTTCAAGCGCAACGTGGGCACCGCCCAGGAGACGGCGGCGCTGTGCCGCGAGCTGAAGGCGCGCGCGGGCCGGCCCTTCATCCTGTCGGTGGACCAGGAGGGCGGCCGGGTGGCCCGGCTGCGCGGCGCGCCCTTCACCACGCTGCCCCCCATGCGCGAGCTGGGACAGCGCGGGGACGCGGCCCTGGTGGAGCGCGTGGGCCGGCTGCTGGCGCACGAGCTGCGCGCGGTGGGCTTCGACTGGGACTTCGCGCCGGTGCTGGACGTGGACACCAACCCGGCCAACCCCGTCATCGGCGACCGCAGCTTCAGCCGGGACGCGGAGGAGACGGCGCGGCTGGGCGTGGCGCTGGCGCGCGGGCTGGAGGCCGGCGGCGTGGCCTCGTGTGGCAAGCACTTCCCCGGCCATGGCGACACCACCACGGACAGCCACCTGACGCTGCCCCGGCTGCCGCATGACCTGGAGCGGCTGCGGCGCGTGGAGCTGGTGCCCTTCCGCGCCTTCGCCCGGGCGGGACTGGCCTCACTGATGACGGCACACGTCCTCTTCGACGCGCTGGACCCGGGCGTGCCCGCCACCATGAGCCAGCGCGTGCTCAAGGGCGTGCTGCGCGAGGAGCTGGGCTTCGACGGGGTGCTCGTCAGCGACGACCTGGAGATGAAGGCCATCGCCGACCACTACTCCGTGGAGGAGGCCACGGTGCAGGGCACGCTCGCGGGCGTGGACCTGTTCCTCGTGTGCCACCGCGCGGACGTGCAGCGCCGGGCGATTGAAGCGCTGGTGAAGGCGGTGGAGTCCGGCCGCGTCCCGCGCGAGCGAATCACCGAGGCGCACCGGCGGCTGGACGCGCTCGCGGCCCGCTTCGCGCACCCGGCGGAGGACCGGCTCGCCACGCTGGGCGGCGCCGAGCACCACGCGCTCGCCGAGGGCCTCGCCAGCGGTTTCGTTGGCAAGGACCCCACCGAGGTGATGCTGGCGTCCCGTTGAGGGACGCGGGGGCGCTACTGCTTCGGCGCCTCCTCCGTGTCGATTTTCGGCGGGCTGCGCGGGCCCTGCTCGGTGCCCCGCTGCATCGTCGAGCTGCTCGTACCGCTGGACTCCTCGAACTGACGCGTGCCGCCCTGGTCCGTGGGCTGCTCCTGGGGCGTGGTGAATCCGGGCGCGCCGATGCCACCCTGGCTGCCCTGCGCACCGGAGCGGTCCTGCGGTCCCGGCTGGTCTTCCTGGCCCGGCGAAGGCACCTGCTGCGAGCGGCGGAACTCGTCGGGCGTGGTGCCGGCACCCTGCTGCTCGTCGTCGTGTCCCGCGCCGCCCGTGGCGGGCTGCCCGGAGCCGGGGTCCTCCCAGCCGCCCTGTTTCGGCTGCGGCTGCTGCTGGCCCGGCCTGAAGCTCTCGGTGGGCTGCTGATCGTTGGCGACGCCCTCGTAGTCGCTGCCCACCCTCGGCAGCGGCTTCTCACGCTCGCAGGCGGTGCCCAGCAGCGCGGCCGCGGCCAGCGCGCCCGGCAGCAACAGCCAGCGGCGGAAACGTCCCTGGTCCATGTCCCTGTCCCTCTCCTCTGGTGGAGCCGTGTGCTCCCCAGAGGGATGGGCACCCGCGAGGGCCGCAGGGAGTTGGCGAGGGGGCGGACAGGCGCCCCCTGGCCCGTTCAGCGCCGCTTCCGCTCGTTCCGGTCCTGCCACTCCAGCGGGGCGTAGCCCGCGCCGCGGTTGCGGTATGTCCCGTTGCCCTGCTCGGCCCCGTCCTCGCCGCCCAGCCCCTGCGAGGCCGGCGCATAGTTGGCACCCAGGGTGGACTGCCGGTGCTGCATCATCTTCCCGGCATCATCCCAGAGGGACTTGTTCTCCTGGCCACTCGTCTGGGGCGTGCGCGGGTCGATGCTGGAGCCAATCTGGCGGATGGTGCCGTTGTAGCCACGGCCCGCCGTCATCGTCCAGGCAGGGAGCTGCTCCTGGGTCTGGCCGCCCTCCATGTCCTTGAGGGCCGGCGGCTGGTTGCCCCGCTGGCCGAAGGCATTGCCCCGCGACTCCTCGGGCAGCTTGCCACCCGTCTCGGGCAACCCACCGCAGCCCGTGCCCAGCAGCAGCCCCACCGTCACCGCCGCCGCGAACCAACGCTTCGAACTCCCCTCGCGCATGTCACTCCTCCGAAATACCGCAACCGGGTTTCCGTCACCCGAGGGATGGGCACGCCGGGTGTCCGAACCACGGGGCGACTCCAGGACGGCCCGCTCGGCCGCCCGTGCACAGACAGATATAGCTCTAGCGGCGGGCGCGGGCAGCACCCTTCACGGGGGCCTTGCGTGCGGCGGCCTTCTTCGCCGGTGCGGTTTTCTTCATGGCCTTCTTCGCCGGCGCCGCCTTCTTCACCGCCTTGCCACCCGCGGCCTTCTTCTTCGGCGCGGGCGCGGGAGCCCCGGCGGCGCTCGCGGCCGGAGCCGTGCCCTGGCCGCCCAGCGCGGCGAGCACCTCACCCACGTGGCCGTTGACCTTCACCTTCGGCCACACCTGCTTCACCCGTCCATCCGGGCCGATGAGGAAGGTGGCGCGGGTGATGCCGAGGAACTTGCGGCCGTACAGCGACTTCTCGCCCCAGACGCCATAGGCCTCGGCCAGCTTGTGGTCCGTGTCCGCCAGCAGGGGGAAGGGCAGGCTGTACTTCGTCGCGAACTTCTGGTGGCTCGCGGCGCTGTCCATGGACACGCCGAGCACCACCGCGCCGGCGGCGCCGAGCGCCGAGTGCTCGTCGCGGAAGGCACACGCCTCCGTGGTGCAGCCGGGGGTGTTGTCCTTCGGATAGAAGTAGAGGACGACGTTCTTCCCCGCGAACTGGGACAGCGTCACGGAGTTGCCGTCCTGGTCGGGGAGCTGGAAACCGGGGGCCGGGTCACCTGCTTGGGGCATGGGCATGCCCCTTCATCAAGCACAAACCCGGGCGTCACTCAACGTCCAGCGTCGTCACTCCCGCTGCCGCTACCCTGGGTCTCCCCGCCGTGCTCGTGGCCCTGCTCCCCCGGGGGATGGCCATGGGCCTCCAGCCGGGTGAGGTCCGCGCGGCATTGCGCCAGCGCCTGCTGCAGCGGCTCGCGCGCCTTCTCGTCGCGCGCCTGTCCCAGCTTCTGCGCCAGCGCCTCGCACGCGGCGCGTTTGGCGTCCACCGCGTCCGTGCCCGGGCCCGTCGCGCCCGGCGTCGCCAGGGGACGTGGAGGCAGCTCGCTCCGGAGGGCGCGGATGGCCGCCAGCCGCCGCTCCGCCTCGGGCCGGGCCTTCGAGTCGCGGGGCACCGCCTCCAGGGCGGCGATGACGGCGTCCCAGGCGGGGTCCTTCGGCGGCACCTTGCGGTCGATGAGCGCCCGGTACTCCGTCTCGGCGTCCCGGAGTTGCTCGG
Organism: Myxococcus sp. RHSTA-1-4; assembly: GCF_020037125.1. Lineage (GTDB taxonomy): Bacteria > Myxococcota > Myxococcia > Myxococcales > Myxococcaceae > Myxococcus. The sequence continues at coordinate 158,670 of NZ_JAIQDG010000003.1, read as the reverse complement.
GGCCCTCGTCGCACCCGGGTGCGACGAGCAGGCAGAGCGTGAGCGGCAGGGCGGCCGCGAACCGTCGGGTGGCAATCCTCATGAAACGTGGGTCCTCCTGTCCTGCTGGCCTCCCGATTGAAGCACGAGTAGGGTGCCGCGTCGTGTCACCCATCCTCCTCGCCTTCCTGGTCGGTGTCTCCCAGGGCCTGCTCCACGCGGTGGGGCCGGACCACTGCGCCGCCATGGCCACGCTCGGCACGCTGGGCGGGGGCCGCAAGCGCGCCGCCATCTCCACGGCCCTGCGCTTCGCCCTGGGCCATGCGGCCATGCTGGGCGGAATCGCCGCCCTCTGCCTCCTGGCCGGCGTGGGCCTGTCGGAGACCTTCGAGCGCTGGGCCGAGGTGTTCGGCGGCACGGTGCTGCTGGCCCTCGCGGCGGCGGCGCTCATCTTCCCCAACAGCCTCTCCCACGGGCACCCGCACCTGCCCGGCCACTCGAAGGAGCCGCACCAGCACGTGCACACGGTGAGCACCGCGGCCGGCGCCTTCATGGCCGTCAGCGGCGTGCGCTCGCTGCTCCTGGCCCTGCCCCCGCTGCTGATGGGCGGCAGCTCGGGCCTGGCCGCGTGGACGTACCTGCCCGGCTTCGCCCTGGGCATCCTCATCGGTATGGGCGCGGTGGGCCTGCTCTTCGCGGAAGGGCTGTCCCGTCTGAACGAGCGCCTCACCGCATGGGTGCACCGCGTGGTGGCGCTGGGGTCGGGCGCGCTCGGCCTGTACTGGATTGGCTCCCGGCTCGCGGGCGGCTGAAGCGGCCCGCGCCCGGGCACGGTGCCGCTCGGCGGCGCGAGAGAGCCGGGTGAGCGGTTGGCTCCAACGTGGTTCCTCTCCCGGCGAGCGGCTCCCTGGAATCGACCGGGATGGCGGCAGGGTGCCCTGTTTCGGTGACTCGGCCTGGACTGCTCCCTGAAAGCCCCGGCCCGGCCCGGGGAAAGCGGAATGGAGGTTCCATTCCAGGTCGGACACCCGGGCAGCACCCTGGTGCCTCGGCCTGGACTCCTCCCTGACGCCCCGTCCCGGCCCCGGGGAAAGTGGAATGGAGGTTCCATTCCACGTTCCGCCTGACGGCCTGGAGACTCGGCCTGGATGCTTCCCGGAAGCCCTCCCAACCAGGGGGAGAGCGGAATGGAGGTTCCATTCCACGTCCCCAGACGGCCTGGAGACTCGGCCTGGAACGCTTCCCGGAAGCCCTCCCCAACCAGGGGGAGGCGGAATGGAGGTTCCATTCCACGTCCGACGACCGGTCGAGCCCGTCGTGGAGAGACGGGGCGCTTCAGATGAACGTGGCCGGAAGGGCTCGCCAGAGCGTGCGTTCCGGTGCCTCCCGCGTGTCACCCACCTCTGGTAGCTTCCAACTCAGGAGGTCTTCATTGGATGTCCCTACCTGAATCGTTGGTGGTGGCGGTGTGGATGGTGCTGGTGGGCACGGTGGCCATGGCGCAGCCCCCGGAGAGCGTCGGGCAGAAGGCGCGGGTCATCCTCTTGAAGGGCGACGAGGCGCCGACTCCCCACGTGCTGCGGATGGCGCCGGACACGACGACGGTGGTCCTGTTCGACTCGCCGGTGGTGCGCGAGTCCGTGGACACCAGGCTCCTGCAGGGGCTGTTCACGCGCGTCCAGGTGAACGAGGAGTTGCTCGTACTCAGGCCCGCGGTGGAGTTCCCGGTGAACCCGGCGCTGCGCCTCGCGGTGCGGTTCGCGGACGGCAAGGCTCCGCGGCAGGTGGAGTTCGTGCTCACCTCACAGCCGGACGCGCCGGACCTGCAGGTGGAGGTGGTACGCGAGGGAAGGTCCGAGGAACAGCTCGTCTCCGAGCTGGCGAGGCTGCGTGGGCTCTGCGCCGCGACGGAGGCCGGGCTGGCCCCGCTGCGCGCCCGGTGCGCCCGGGCGGGGTTGGGCGGCCTCTTCGTCTCCGGGGAGATGGACGCGGACAACGGCGTCCGGGCCCACCGTCCGGAAGCGATGCCCACGGAGATGGGGCTCGAGTGGATGCGGGCCACCCTCTTCCGCACGGGAGCCACGGTGATGGTGGGCGCGGAAGTAAAGAACCCGTCCGGAGGTACGCCATGGCTCGCGGACTCCGCGCGGCTGGTGAGGCTGAACGCGCGGAGCGAGCCGCTGGAGGAGACGCGGCTGCTGCCCGTGGTCATGGAGCCAGAGCGGCTGGCGCCCGGAAGAAGCGCGCGGATAGCGGTGCAGTGGGAAGAGCCATCCCAAACCCACGCCACCTCGGTGCGACTGGAGGTGGTGGACGCGAGCGGCCGGGGCCTGAAATGGGAACGGCTGGAGTTGCAGCCGCCGGTGGTGAACGTCCCCCGTGCGCCGCGTGGCCGGAAGGAGGGCCGCCCATGAAGGGGGCCAGACAGGGTGCCGAAGCGCGGGTGCTCTCACCGCTGGCGCTGCCGGAAGGGACCCAGGTCGGGCGCTGGCGGGTGGAGAACCAGGTGGGCCATGGCGGCTTCGGCACGGTGTACGCGGTAAGAGAGGTGGATGCGCCCACCGGCCCCCTGTACGCGCTGAAGCTGGCGCGGACGCCGGAGGACGCGGGCTTCGGCCGGGAGGCGGAGGCACTGAGGCGGGTGCGGCACCCGGGCGTGGCGCGGTTGGTGGAGGCGGGACGGTGGGAGGCGGAAGCAGCGGGCTACCCGTACCTGGTGCTGGAGTACGTGCACGGCGAGGAGCTGTACCGCTGGGCCCAGCTGCGCAACCCCACCGCGCGCCAGGTGAGCGGGCTGCTCTCTCAGGTGGCCGAGGCGCTGGCGGCCGCTCACGCCCTGGGCGTGATGCACCGCGACTTCAAGGGCGGCAACGTGATGGTCGGCCCGGACGGACGCGTGGTGGTGCTGGACTGGGGGGCGGGCGTCTACCCGGAGGCCGCCGCCCTCACCTGCACCGCGCGCATGCCTCCGGGCACGCCCCTGTATTACAGCCCCCAAGTCATGGCCTGGCGCACGCGTGCGCTGCGGGGCGGGGGCGGGCGCTACCCGTACACGGTGGCGGACGAGGCGTACGCGGTGGGCGTCACCTTCTACCGGCTGCTGGCCGACGAATACCCGCCGCTGCAACTGGGCTGGGGCAAGAGCATCGCGGAGGAGGGGCTGGAGGCGCTGGCGCTCGAACCGCTGGCCCTCCTCAACCCTCGTGTGCCCGAGCCACTGGCGGCGCTCGTCATGCGGTTGCTGGCGTTTCGACCCGAGGCGCGTCCGGCACACCTGGCCACGCTGGCCGCGGAGGTGCGCCGGGCGCTGGAGGGCGCGGGGGAGGCGTGGGACGCGCCCCTCTTCGAATGGTACGCGGGCCCGGGCAGCCACTCGCGCACCACCACCACCGAGGATGGCGCGTGGGGGCCGCTGGCGCCCGGCCACGAAGCAGCCCTGATGCGCGACAGGATGCAGCGACCCGACGTGCGAGCCAACAAGGCCGCCGTGCGCTGGCTGCGGCGGCGCCATCCCCAGGCCATGACGGCGTCAGCAGCGGACATGGTGGTGCGGCCCACCGAAGCACGGGGCCCCATCGAGCCGCGAGAGGCGGTGCCCATGGTGGACGTGGCGACGCGGCCCGCCAAGGTGCACGACCCCGCCGAGGTGCGAGAGGCGGTGGCTGCCGAAGGAGTGATGCCGCCGGAAGCGCCCTCGCCCGAAGCTCCCCGAGTGGCGCAAGCAGCGGTGCCCCAGCCGGCTCGCAACGCGAGGCAAGCCCCTCCCGAGGAGCCCCTGCTGACGAAGCAGGAGGCCCCGGGGGCTGCCCCCACCGTACCGAGACACCGGACGACACGGCGCAGGTTGGAGCTCGTGGCGATGCTGGCAGCGGCGGGACTGGCGGGCGTGCTGGCGCTGGAGCGCATCCGGCTCCAACCCGCGTCCGGCGCAACGGAAGCCGTGAGCCCCGAAGTAGCGCCTGCCCTCGGGCGCCCCCATTCTCCCGACGCCGGGGCGGCCCTTGCTTCACCCCCGCCCCAGGAACCCCCCATGCCCACTCCTTCAGCCCCCCGTCCCTCCGCGACGGGCCTCGTCTCCCCCCTCAAGCGCGGAATCGTGGCCTGCGGCGCCGCGGCCGCCCTGGCCTGCTCCGGCCCCCAGGTGCGCCCCACGCCCGATACCCCCTGCCCCGACGGGGCGCTCGAGGCCATGCGAGAGCTCGGCCTGCAGCAGGGAAGCCAGATCAGCATCTACGTGCGCACGGACAAGCCGGGTGGCGCCAGACCGTTGTTCGTGCACGACGGCGACATCGTCAGCCGAGTCTTCAGCAGTTCCTCACTACCAGACGACACGCTCATCATGGGGCGGCTGTGGACGAAGGGAGAGACGGTCATCGGCCGCTACACGGCGCTGGAGCTGCCCAACGGACGGCGCTACCCTGTCTGCCTCGTGCTGTGCGACGAGGACGGCTGCACCCGTCATCCCGAGTCCACTCTGGAGGCCCCCGCCGTCGGCCACGCCATGTTCTTCAAGGTGGTGGACGTCTTCCCCTGACAACCCGCCGCGTGGACGCCGCGCTACGAGCGCTTGTCCAGGATGCCCAGCGACATCATCGCCACCAGGAAGCCGTAGACGACGTGCTCGGGGCGGTTGGCGAAGGCCAGCAGCTCCGCCACGGTGCGGTTGCCGTCAATCTTCGGCAACAGCTCCGCCTCCCACCGCTCCAGCTCCACCTCGTTGAGCTGGTAGGCCGGGGCCACGGCGGGGATGAGCCGGTCCTCCGGCTGCAGCAGCCGGCGCAGGCGCTCCGGCTTGTAGAGCTTCTTGATGCCGCGGACGATGAGGTTGGCCGGGTGGACGTCCAGCTTGATGGACTCCGAGGAGGCCTTCTCCTTGAAGCTCATCACGTACGTGCCCTCTTCCCACGCGAAGAGGGAGTAGATGACGGCCTTCACCTGCTGGCCCACGTAGTAGAGCCGCTCGGTGTCCTTGAGCAGGCCGCGCTCCACCAGCACGTCGCCGGTGCGGCGGTTCGTCTGCCCGGCCACGGCGGACGCGTCCTGGAGCTGCTCGGGCTTTATCTTCCCCACGCGCACCAGGAACTGGCCGAAGCGGTCCGCCAGCAGGTTGGAGAGGGCGAACACCGGGGTGCCCTTCTCGAAGTAGACGACCTTCTTCACCTTGCCCTTCTGCACGCCCAGCTCACCCGTCTCGCGAGACAGGTAGAAGGCGGTGAGCAGCGACGGCAGGTTGTCCTTCAGCTCGCCACGGCGGCTGCCCGGAGCCCCCGCGCCCACGGGCAGCGGGTCCGGCGGCCGGCCCGGGGTGGGCGGGCGCACCTGGGTGGCCGGCACCTTCTGCATGGGGCTGGCGGTGAGGTTGGCGCCGCGGATTTCCGCCGTGATGTTGCCGCCGCCCGTCACCTTGATGCGGCCGGTCAGCTCCATGGCGTCCTGCGGGCCCTCGTCCTCCACGTCGATGTCCAGCTCCACCTCGAAGGCGTCCTGGAGCGAGGCGGCCGGGGCCGCCTTCTTCTCCGGGGGGAGGACCTTGGTCATCGCCTCCAGGAGCTTCTGGGCCTCGAAGGGCTTCTCGAAGTAGCCGGCGGCCTGGTACTTGGCGCGCGCCTCCACGGCGTGCTTGCCGCCCTTGAAGACGCCGGTGATGAAGAGGAGCGGGAGCTGGGGGTTGTCCTTCCGCAGCGCGTCCGCGAGGTGGTACCCCATCATGTCCGGCAGGAGGATGTCGAGCACGGCCGCCGCGGGGGGATTGGCCCGGGCCACGTCGACGGCCTGCTTGCCGCGATTGGCGCCGACGACCTCGTAGCCCGCCTCCTCGAAGAGCTGCGTGAGGAGGGACAAGAGCTCCTGGTTGTCATCGACCACGAGGATTCGGGGTGCCATCGCGGGGCGTACCGTACCAGATGCCGGGTAAAGGGTCAGACATTCTGGCCCCGGTTCCGTGGAGGATGCATCCGTGCCGCCGGGCGGTTAGGGTGGCTGCTCCGTGATGTCCTCCACCCGTCACCCCCTGCGCTCCCGTCTGGTGGGCCTGCTGGCCTGCCTCCCCCTCCTGCTGCCCGCCACGTCCCTCGCCCAGTCGGATGCCGACGCAGGGGCGGATGGCGGTCTGCCCATCGACCTGCCGGATGCCTCGGCGGGCGAGGGCGGCGCGGACCGGGACAACGAGGAAGGGGAGGACGGCACCGGCCGGGTGCACACCGTCTGCCGCAGCACCCGGGACTGCTCGCCCCGCTTCACCTGTCAGGATGGGACGTGCCGCTACACGGGTGTGCGGGAGGCGAAGACGACGGGCTGCCTGCTCGGCCCCGAGGCGGCGCTGCTGCTGGTGGGGTTGGCCGCGGTGGCCGCGCCCCGGCGGAAGAAGCGGTAGGGATTCGCGCATGAGGCTGGGGCTCAAGGCGGACAACCTGCTGGAGCGCGTGGCGGACTGGTTCAACCTGGCCCCCCAGCCGCTGGCGCACGCCTTCTTCGGGATGATGGCCTCACGCACGCTGATGGCGGGCGTGCGGCTGGGAGTGTACGCGGCCCTCGCGGAGGGCGCGGCCCCGGCCGAGGCACTGGCGGAGCGGCTGAAGCTGTCACCCGAGGGCACCCGCACCCTGCTGGAGGCGCTGGTGGCGTGCGAGGCGGTGGAGCGCCAGCGCGACGGGCGCTACCGGCTGGCCCCCCGGGCGAAGCGCTGGCTGGACCCGCGCTCGCCGAAGTACGTGGGCGCCTTCCTGGAGTTCAACTACACGCAGTGGGACTGGTGGACGGGGCTGGAGGGCGTGGTCCGCTCCGGGCAGGCGGTGGACATCCACCACTTCGCCCCGGGGGACCCGCGCTGGCGCGACTACATCCACGCCATGCACCAGCTCGCGCGGCTGGCGGCCCCGGAGGTGGCGGCGGCCATCCCCCTGCCCCGCGGAGCGAAGAGCCTGCTGGATTTGGGCGGCGCCCACGGCTGGTTCGCCGCGGAGCTGTGCCTGCGCCACCGGGGGCTGAAGGCCACGGTGCTGGACCTCGAGGGCAGCGCCCGGGTGGGCCGGGACATCATCACCTCGGCCGGGCTGAGCCACCTCGTCACCCACCGCGAGGGCGACATCCTCACGGCCGAGCTGGGGGGCCCGTATGACGCGGTACTGCTCTTCCAGGTGATGCACCACCTGTCCCCCGCGCAGAACGTGGCCCTGCTGCGGCGGGTGCGCGGCGCGCTGGGCTCCAAGGGGACGCTGGCCGTGCTGGAGTACCTGCGCGAGGACATCGAGGCCCCGGCCAGCTCGGCGCCGCTGATCGGCCTGCACTACTTCCTGACGTCCGGCGCGGCGGCCTACACGCCCGCGGAGGTGGAGGGCTTCCTGGACGACGCGGGTTTCCGAATCGAGCAGACCCGCCCCATCCGCCACCTCCCCCTCCAGACGCTCCTGCTGGCCCGGCCGGACTGAGCGCGGCCCCCTGGCCGGACAGAGTGTCTCCTGGGCGGCGAGGCCGTCACACCCGGGGGCGGCCCGTCCCATGCCCGGCCATGCTGCGCTAGCCTGTCACTTCTTCCGATGCTTCCTGAAAAACCGCTTCCAGCCGACCCACCGGACGTGCCGCTCGCCGTCGACCTCGACGGGACGCTGGTGCGCACGGACACGCTGCATGAGAGCCTGCTGGTCCTCTTCAAGCAGGCGCCGTGGCTGCTCCTGCTGGTGCCGCTGTGGGTGCTGAAGGGGAAGGCCTTCTTCAAGGCGGAGGTGGCGCGGCGGGCGGCGCTGGACGCCTCGCTCCTGCCGTACAACGAGGAGCTGCTGGCCTGGCTGAAGGAGGAGAAGGCGCGGGGACGCCGGCTGGTGCTGGCCACCGCGGCGGACCGGCGCATCGCCGACGGCGTGGCCGCCCACCTGGGACTCTTCTCGGACGTGTTCGCGAGCGACGGCACGGTGAACCTGTCCGGAGCGCGCAAGCTGGCGCGGCTGAAGGAGTCGCTGGGCACCTTCGACTATGCGGGCAATGACGCGGTGGACGTGCCGCTGTGGCGCGAGTCCCGGCAGGTGGTGGTGGTGCATGCACCGGCCGGCGTGCTGAAGCAGGCGCATGGGCTGGGCCGCCAGGTGCACCGCGTCTTCGAGCGCCCCCGCGTGGGCCCTCGTGTCTGGGTGAAGGCGCTGCGCGTGCACCAGTGGGCGAAGAACGCGCTCGTCTTCGTCCCGCTGCTGGCCGCGCACAAGGCGACGCGGCCGGACATGCTGCTGCACGCGGTGCTCGGCTTCACCGCCTTCAGCCTGTGCGCCTCCAGCGTGTACGTGCTGAATGACTTGCTGGACCTGGACTCGGACCGGCGGCACCCGACGAAGTGCAAGCGCCCCTTCGCGGCGTGCGCGCTGCCGGTGAGCACGGGCGTGGTGCTGGCGCCCGCGCTGCTGCTGGCCGGAGCGGCGGTGTGCCTGCTGCTGCCGCCCGCGTTCGCCGCGCTGCTGGCCACGTACTACGCGCTGACGCTGGCGTACTCGCTGCGGCTGAAGCAGGTGGTGATGCTGGACGTGCTGGTGCTCGCGGGCCTCTACACGGTGCGCATCTTCGGCGGCTCGCTGGCGGTGGGCGTGCCCACGTCGAGCTGGCTGATGATGTTCAGCATGTTCCTCTTCCTGTCGCTGGCGCTGGTGAAGCGGCTCTCCGAGGTGCGGCGGCTGCGGCTGTCCAACGAGACGTCGGCGCACGGGCGCGGCTACCTGGCGCAGGACTACGAGCAGCTCGCCAGCCTGGGCGCCGCCGCCGGACAGGTGTCCGTGCTGGTGCTGGCGCTCTACATCACCTCCAAGGAGGTGACGGCGCTGTATGCCCACCCGGAGCGGCTGTGGTTGCTGTGCCCGGTGATGTTGTACTGGGTGGGGCGGGTATGGGTGCTGGCGCACCGCGGGCTGGTGAACGAGGACCCGCTCGTCTTCGCCCTGAGGGACCGGGTGAGCTACGCGGTGGGGCTGGTGTCGGCCTTGGTGCTATGGGCCGCGAAGTGAGAGGACTCGCGCGATGAAGTCACTGGAGTCCTGGGGGCGCTACCCCCGAGTCGAGCAGCGCACGCACTCGCTGGTGTGGCGCACGGACGCGCTGCCCCGCGAGGGCACGCCGCTGCTGCCGCATGGCCTGGGCCGCAGCTATGGCGACTCGTGCCTCAACGCGGGCGGCACGCTGCTGCTGACGGCGGGGTTGGACAGGTTCATCTCCTTCGACCCGGCCACGGGCGTGGTGCGCTGCGAGGCGGGCGTCACGCTGGACATGATTCTGCGGCTGGCGGCGCCGCGCGGCTGGTTCCTGCCGGTGACGCCGGGCACCAAGTTCGTGACGGTGGGCGGCGCCATCGCCAACGACGTGCACGGGAAGAACCACCACCGCGGGGGCACCTTCGGCCGGTACGTGCGGAGATTCGAGCTGGCGCGCTCGGACGGCAGCCGCCGGGTGTGCGCGCCGGACGAGAACCCGGACTGGTACGGCGCGACGATTGGCGGCCTGGGGCTCACCGGGCTCGTCACCTGGGCGGAGGTGCAGCTCAAGCCCATCAGCAACCCGTACGTGCTGCAGGAGACGGTGCCCTTCGGGAACCTGGACGAGTTCCTCGTGGTGGCCCGCGAGTCCGAGGCGGACTACGAGTTCACCATGGCCTGGGTGGACTGCCTGGCCCGGGGGAAGAAGGTGGGCCGCGGCCTCCTCTACCGGGGCAACTTCGCGCCGCCGCAATTCGATGGGCTGCCGTTGGCGAAGAGCCACCTGTCGCACGGCGTGGGGCTGGCGGTGCCCATGGACATGCCGTCCTTCTGCCTCAACCGGCTGTCGGTGTCCGCGTTCAACTGGCTCTACTACCACCGGCAGAACGGCAAGCCGAAGCAGCGGCTGACGCACTACGACCCGTTCTTCTACCCGCTGGATGCCATCTACGGGTGGAACCGCATCTACGGGAAGCGCGGCTTCCTCCAGTTCCAGTGCGTGGTGCCCTACGCCACCGCGCGCGACGCGCTGAAGGAGATTCTGGAGCGCAGCTCGCGCGGCGGGCTGCCCAGCTTCCTGTCCGTGCTGAAGACGTTCGGCGACATTCCGTCTCCGGGGTGGATGTCCTTCCCGCGCCAGGGCGTGACGCTGGCCATGGACTTCGCCAACCGGGGCGAGAAGACGTGGAAGCTGGTGGAGGAACTGGACCGGCTGACGCGCGAGGCGGGCGGCGCGGTGTACCCGGCGAAGGACGCGCGGATGAGCCCGGAGAGCTTCGCGGCGTACTTCCCGCGCCGTGCCGAGTTCGCGCGCTACATCGACCCGGCCTTCTCGTCGTCCTTCTGGCGGCGGGTGAACCCGGTGGCCCTGCCCTTCTCCCTGGAGCCGGAGCGCGGCGTGGCCGCGTCACGGCCCCAGTCCCTGCTTGCGATTCGCTGACCTCTCCTCGAGATTGCCCACCCCATGAAGAAAGTGCTCGTCCTCGGCGCCACCAGCGCCATTGCCCAGGCGACGGTGCGGCTCCTGGCCGCGCGCGGGGCCTCGCTCTACCTCGTCGGCCGCAACGCGGCGAACCTGGACGCGGTGACGAAGGATGCCGCCACGCGCGGCGCGGCGAAGGTGGAGTCGCGGGCGGTGGACCTGAACGACTTCAACGCGCACGAGGCGCTGGTGGACGCGGCGTACGCGGCGCTGGGCGGGCTGGACGGGGTGGTGCTGGCGCACGGCGTGCTCGGTGACCAGGCCGAGGCGCAGAAGTCCTGGGCCGCGACGGAGGCGGTGCTGCGCACCAACTTCCTGAGCGCGGTGTCGCTGCTCACGGTGCTGGCCAACCGCTTCGAGGCGCAGAAGGCCGGGACGATGGTCGTGATTTCGTCCGTGGCCGGAGACCGCGGGCGGCAGAGCAACTACGTGTACGGCGCGTCGAAGGGCGCGCTGAACGTGTTCCTCCAGGGGCTGCGCAACCGGCTGGCGAAGTCCGGAGTCGCCGTCGTCACCGTGAAGCCCGGCTTCGTGGACACGCCGATGACGGCGCACCTGCCGAAGAACAAGCTGTTCGCCTCGCCGGAGAAGGTGGCCCGCGGACTGCTGCGTGCCGCGGATGCGCGGAAGAACGAGGTCTACGTGCCCGGCATCTGGGCGCTCATCATGCTCATCATCCGCACCATTCCGGAGGGGATGTTCAAGCGGATGAAGCTGTAGCCCCCGGGCCATAGGGCGCCGCTTGTCAGCCGAGGCTGATATGCCCACACTTCGAGCATGGCCTACGGCGCGCGAAAGCAGGAGGGTCCCGCAACCCTTGCCGACCTCGAGGCCCTGCCGGAGGGCGTGGTGGGCGAGATCATCGAGGGGACGCTGTATACGCATGTCCGTCCAGGAGACGGGCACATCTATTTCGGGCTGCGGCTCTTCGGTGAGCTGGATGGCCCCTTCCAGCTCGGGGCCAAGGGGCCAGGAGGCTGGTGGCTCAGGGTCGAGCCCGGCGTGCAGGTCGAGGGCTCGCCGGAGTTCATCCCGGACCTCGCCGGGTGGCGGCGCGAGCGGGTCCCCGAGCCGCCCGAGGGACGCTGGACGACCGCCCCGGATTGGGTGTGTGAGGTCCTCTCGCCCTCGACGAGCGGCTATGACCGGCGCATCAAACGCCCCTTCTACGCGCGCATCGGCGTGCAGCACCTGTGGTTCGTCGACCTGGAGGAACGGACGCTCACCGTCGATATGCTGGTGAACGGACTCTGGACGGAGACGGGCGTCTACGGCGAGGAGGACACGCTCATCCGCGTGGCCCCGTTCGAGGACGTGGAGCTCCGGCTGGGCTGGCTCTGGCAGTCCGTCGGGCACAGGCGCTGAGGCCAGGGCAGGTCCAAGGAAGACTCTTCCGCGCACTGAAGAAGGTGGGCGACTCCAAGCACCTGCTCATCAACTGCGGCTTCAACTGGATTCAGGAGTACCCCTTCAACCGGTGAGCCGGCGTCCCGCACTCACTCGTGGCGCGTAGGGATTCGCACGAGGCAGGGCACCGCCTGGCTGTGCCTGGGCCATGGCGGTGCATCGGAGAAGGCGCGAACGGGGCGCCCCTCGATGTCGGTCTCGACGTGCTCCGCGCCAGGCGCAAGCGTGCCGGAGCCCCGCGGCGCCAGCACCGCCGCCGACTCCCGCATGCGCATGAGGTACAGCTACTCCACCGTCCAGATACCCCATCCCCTCCTTCCCGCCGTGGGGTGACGCTCCGCTGAAAAGAGCACTCCTCCCGCGGCAGGGTGGCTACCCCAGGAGGCTGACATGGCGGGGAGGCTGGGGCCCCCCACCGGCGAGGACCCGGCGGGTCACTCGGAATGGACGCTCCATTCCGCGCATGGCGGCCCGGAGCAGGTGACAAGGCGGGGAGGTAGGGCCGAGGAGCGGTGAGGGCTGCGCAGGCCACGCGGAATGGAAGTTCCATTCCGGGCATGGGGCCCGGGCGGGGGAGCTGACAAGGTGGAGAGGGGGCCATGGGAGGTGCGTGCCTGGCGGGCCATGCGGAACGGACGCTCCATTCCGCGCATGGCGGCCCAGGGAAATGGCATGGCGAGAAGTCGTGGCATGGGAGACAGGACCTGGGGCTTCGCGGGTCCTCGGTCTCCCGGCACTCCGAACATGCGAGTTACCGCTGCGGCCAACGCGTGGCCGAGGCGGCTCCATGGCAGGACTCATCCGCGTCCTGAATCAGTCCAGCGGGGGCACGTCGCGCCCCTCGCCGAAGCCCAGGGCCCAGAAGCGCGGGCGTTCCTTCTCTCGCGCCAGCAGCCGCAGCAGCAGGTACTTCGCCTCGTCCTGGCCATCCAGGGCCAGCTCGAAGGTGCCGTAGTGCATGGCCACCGACGTGGCCGAGCGCAGCACCTTGTGCGCCTGGAGCGCCTCCCTCGGCCCCATGTGCACGGGACGGAAGGCCTTGGGACGGTAGGCGCCAATGGGCAGCACCGACAGCCGCATGGGCCCGAAGCGCTCGGCCATCATCGCGAACTGCGGGCCGAAGCCCGTGTCCCCCGCGAAGAGAACCGGCCCTCCCGAGGTGGACAGGACGTAGCCCGCCCACAGCGCGGCGGACACGTCCGTGAGCCCCCGGTTGGAGCGGTGCTGCGCCGGCACGGCCGTCACCGTCTGTCCCGGCGCCACCTCGGTGGACTGCCACCAGTCCAGCTCCTCCACCCGTCCGAAGCCCTCGCCGTCCAGCAGCGCCCTGTTGCCCAGCCCGACGATGAAGCGCGGCTGGTGCGCCGCCTCCAGCCGGCGCAGCGTGGGCAGGTCCATGTGGTCATAATGGTTGTGGCTCACCACCACCACGTCGATGGGCGGCAGGTCCTCGAAGCGGATGCCCGGCGGGCGCACGCGGCGGGGACCCACGAAGGACAGCGGGCTCGGCCGGTCCGAGTAGATGGGGTCCGTCAGCACGTTCAGCCCGTCCGCCTGGAGCAGCACCGTGGCGTGGTTGATGAACGTCACCCGGAGCTGCCCCGGCCCCACCCGCTCCGGCGGCGGCTTGCCCGGCGGATGCTCCTCGTACTCGCGCCAGACGCCCCGAGGCTCGGTGCGGAGCGCGTCCAGCACGTCGCTCGGAGTGAGCCGGCGGACCGGCACCAGGTTCTCGAACTGCTCGCCGTCGAAGTGGTCCGTCACCGGGCCCTGGTGGCGCGTGCCCGCGAAGAGACAGCCACCCAGCCACGGCGCGCACAGCAGGAGGAACAGGCGAAGGCGCTTCGTCGTCAGCACGTGCCGCATGGGTACGACGCTCCAGGGAAGTCGACGTGGGAAGCCCCGGCCGGCCCCGACCACGGAGGCCACGGGCGCAGCGTAGTCGCTCCAAGTAGTCGCTCCAATGAAGGGATGGAGCCCCGCGGAGGGTCAGCGCGCCCAGAGGGAGGACAGGTCCATGGGGAGCACCTCGAAGGGCTCGGCGTGCACCTTGTCGTTCCCGGTGTGCGTGCCCAGCAGGAGCCACCGGCCATTCTCCAGCCGGTAGACCTCCAGCATCTGGACGCGCGGGTCCACGAGCCACAGGTGCTTCACGCCTTCCCGGGCGTACACAGCCATCTTCCGGGCCCGGTCGAGCGTCTCCGTCGAAGGGGAGAGCACCTCGCAGAGCCAGTCGGGCGCGAGCTCCACGCCGACGACGTCGGGAAGCTCGGGCATCCGCTCACGCCGCCAGCCCGCGAGGCCGGGAACCAGGACGTCGCGGCCCAGATGCAGCTCGGGCTCAATCATGAGCACCCAGCCCCCAGGACCTTCCTGCCCCGGCTCCTCATCGAAGGGCATCAGTCGCTTGAAGAGCCGCCCTGCTGCCCGGCCATGGACCACGCGCGGCCGGGGGCTCACGTACAGCTCCCCCGCGATGATTTCGCCGACGACGTTCGGAGGGAGGCGCTCCAGTTCCTCGTACGCGTCTTCCGGTGGTCGTGGCTTGTCGCTCATGTCCCCAGAATGCGGCCCCACGTGCCCCCTCGCAAGCCGCCCCTCTCCCTGCACCAGGATGTTCTCGCTCATGTGTCCAGCATGCACCATACCCCTGACATCCTCAGCAGCGCTTGCAATCCAGCAGGTTGTCAACGAAGCTGCTCCTCACGACTGACCGAACACCGTGCGCATGCTCAGGGAGGAGCCCGGCACTGGAACTCTTCAGTCTCCCTGCCTGATGGCGGCGGTCGTGGCTGGGAGCGCTCGTTCCGGACTAAAAGACAGCTCACCCCGTCTGGTCTCTGGAGACGAACATGAATGCGCGGCTGTTCCTGGTGATGTCCGTGTGGATTTGCGCGGCCTGTGGTGCTGGAAGGAACAACACCCGGGATGTCGCGGGTGACTACAGCCTTTCGGAGAGGCCCGGGAGCGGGCTGATTGTCGTCTCCACCCGGCTCACCACGGATTGCGAGCAAGGGGAGACCCCTCCGGTCGCCTTCCACTACGAGGACGACTCATACGCGCACAAGAGAACGGGAGTGATTCCCGTGAACGACCCGTTCCGCAAGCATGACCTCCAGGAGCCGCCCGGGTACCTCTCCATCAGGGAGGTCCATGCCGGCGCCCACCGCATCGACCAGCTCCCTCCCCTGGCAACCCAGCTGTACGCCCCCTTCGAGGTCGAGGCGGGAAAGGTCGTCTACCTCGGTGAACTGCACGTCCGTGTCTCCAACTGCGGTTCCCCCCCCGCCAAGGTCGCCGTCCAGGTCACCGATCAATGGGAGCGGGATGGAGAGCTCTTCCACCAGCGGATGAAGAACCTCCGCTCGGAAGACGTGGTCAAGAGGCTGCTCACCGAGTTCACGCTGGAGCGCACTCAAACCAGACATCACTGAGGAGTCATGGCTGGCGCTCGCCGGCTCAGGCCACCACCGCGTGGAGGATGCGCTCGAAGAGCCAGGGCGCCTTCCCCAGCAGGCGCACCACGGGGCGGCGCAGCCTGGGACGGCGCGCCAGCATGAGGAGGGCTTGCGTCGTCCAGGCGTACTTGCGGAACACGCGCTGGAAGCACGCCTCGTAGGGGCGCAAGGCCTCATGCGTGGCGCCCTTCACCAGCGCGTCCGGCAACAGCATGCCCAGGGACTCCGCGCACGCGAAGGCCAGGGACAGCCCCTCTCCCGTCAGCGCGTCCACGTAGCCCGCCGCGTCTCCCACCAGCGCGAAGCGGTCCGCCACGCGGGCCCTCGCCACTCGCGCCAGGGGCCCGGCGCCTCGCACCTGGGAGTCCGGCTCCATGCCCGCGAGCCGCTCCGCGAGGCGGGGAAAGCGCGCCAGCAGCGTGTCGAAGCCCACGCGCCCCTCCACCACGCCGTCCTCCCAGAGAAAGGCGAGGCCCACGCGCCGCGCTCCCGCCGGCGTGACGTACGCCTCCACTCCGTCCGCGAAGTGCACCTCCACGTACGGCGTCCACGGCGCCACCTGAAAGTGCCGCCGCAGCCCGAAGCGCCTCGGGCCGGCGAACTCCACGTCCAGGCCCTCCGCGCGCCGCAGCGGCGAGCCCAGCCCGTCCGCCGCCACCAGCATCCTCGCCTCCACCGGGCCGTCCGCCGTCTCCAGCATCACCGCGTCAGGGCTGCGCCGGTGTGACAGCACCTGGGTGCGCTCGCGCAACTCCACGCCGACCTCGCGCGCCCTCGCCACCAGCGCGGAGGACAAGGCCACGCGCCGCACGCCGAGCCCTCCGGGCGCCGGTAGCAGGCCCTCCGCCGTGGTGCCGTCCTCCTGCACGTAGCGGATGCCCACGAAGGGCGCGCTCTCCTTGCGGTCCAGGTGGGGCAGCGCGCCCAGCCGGTCCAACGCGGCCAGGCCCGAGGGCATCAGTCCCTCACCACAGGCCTTGTCGGCGGGCACCGCCGCCCGCTCCAGCACCACCGTGTTCAGCCCGCGCGACGTGGCGGTGATGGCCACCGCCAGCCCCGCGGGCCCTCCGCCCACCACGGCGACGTCGTACCGTTTCACGGGGCGCGCTCCGCCCGCACCGCGACCGGCGCGTGCTCCGCCTGCTCCTCGGCGGCATCCACCGCGCGCCGGCTCGCTCGGCGCACTCCCCCCTCGCCATGACACATGCCCACGCAACGCCTGGCGCGGCGCGCTCCCATCTCGTCGCGGCTCGTGCTCACGCAACGCCTGGCGCGGCGCGCTCCCACCTCGTCGCGGCTCGTGCTCACGCAACGCCTCACGCGGCGCGCTCCCACCTCGTCGCGGCTCGTGCCCACGCAACGCCCTCGTCGCGGCTCGTGCTCACGCAACGCCTCACGCGGCGCGCTCCCACCTCGTCGCGGCTCGTGCCCACGCAACGCCTCACGCGGCGCGCTCCCATCTCGTCGCGGCTCGTGCTCACGCAACGCCTCACGCGGCGCGCTCCCACCTCGTCGCGGCTCGTGCCCACGCAACGCCGCACGCGACGCACGCCACCTTCTCCGTCACGCTCACGAGTCGTGCTCCGCCCTCGCCATGGCCAGTGCGCTCTTCGCCATCTCCACCGCCATGCCCACCATGCCCACCTTCTTTGGCGGCGTCAGCTCTCCTGCCAGGTAGCGCCGCAGCGCCTCGGACCGGCGCAGCTTGCCGCTCGACGTGCGCGGCAGCGTTCCGGGCTCCAGCAGCCTCACCGTGTGCGGCCGCACGCCCGTGGCCTCCACCACCGCCGCGCGAATCCGCTCCTCCACCGCTTCATCGCCGCCCTCCCCCGCCCGCTCCGCGAGGATGAGCAGCGCCTCGTCCTGGCCACCCTCGGGCGTGAAGCCCAGCGCCACCGCGCAGCCCGTACGCACGCCCTCCACCGCCTGGAGCGGCTCCTCGAACGCCTGCGGCGCGTGGTTGGCCCCCCGGATGATGACCACGTCCTTGGCCCGCCCCGTGAGGTACAGCTCCCCCTCCGCGAGGAAGCCCAGGTCTCCCGTGTCCAGCCACCCGTCGGCCGACAGCGCCCTCCCGGTCGCATCCACGTCTCCGAAGTAGCCCGACATCAGCGACGGCCCCCTCGCGAAGACGCGCCCCACCCTCCGCTCCGGCAGCGCCACGCCGTCCGCATCGCGCACCTCCACCTCGAAGCCCGCCACCGGCGCGCCCACGCTCACCAGCTCCCGCTTCCCCTCCTCCGCCCGCCCCTCCTTCGCCAGCACCCCGGCATCCACGCTCAGCGAGCGCGGGCCCCGGCCCTCCGGCGGGAAGGTGACGGCCAGCGACGCCTCGGACAGCCCGTACACCGGGCGCAGCGCCCGCGCGGAGAAGCCCCAGCGCTCGAAGCGCTGGGCGAACCGGCGCAGCGTGTCCATGGACACCGGCTCCGCCCCATTCAGCGCGTGCTTCCAGGACGACAGGTCCACCCCTTCCAGCTCCGCGTCCTTCACCCGCTTCAGGCACAGCCCGTACGCGAAGTTGGGCGCGGGAGAGATGAAGCCCCGGTGCCGCGACAGCGCCCGCAGCCACAGCGCCGGCCGAGCCAGGAAGGCCTCCGGCGGAATCAGCACCAGGTTGCCCGGGTAGTACAGCGCCGACAGCACGCAGCCGATGAGCCCCATGTCGTGGTACAGCGGCAGCCAGCTCACGCCCACCCGCGACGAGTCCGGCCGCAGCGGCATGGCCTCCTCCAGCGCCGCCACCTGCGACATCAGCGCCCCGTGCGTCAGCGCCACCGGCTTCGGGTCCACCGTGGAGCCGGACGAGAACTGGATGAGCCCCAGCGCCTCCGGGCGCACCGGCACCTCCCGCTCCTCCTCTCCTCGCGACACCTCGTCCACCGTGTGGCAGCCCAGGCGCGGCCGGGCGCGCTCCACGCTCGGCCCCAGCAGCAGCCGCACCCGCGAGTCCGTCAGCACCACCACGGCCCCCGTCACCTGGAGCATCCGCGCCGTGGCCCGGTGGTACTCGTCCAGACGCCCCAGCCGCACCGGCGGGTACAGCGGCACCGGCACCGCCCCCGCCAGCAGCGCCCCGAAGTACGCGTCCATGAAGCCCGGCGACGTGGGCAGCAACAGCGCCACCCGGTCCCCCTCCCTCACGCCCAGCCGCGCCAGCCCCGCCGCCGTGCGCCTCGCGCGGCGGTGCACCTCCGTCCACGGCAGCGCCACCTCGCGCTCCGCCGCGTCCACGAAGGTGAGGACATGGGACGTGTCGCGCGCCGTCGCCGCGAGCGCCGCGTTCACCGTCGGGTGCTTCAGCGCGGGCAGTTCCGGCCCCCTCACGGGCGCACCTCCGGAGTCCGGGGCGCCGCGGCCCGCTGCGCCACCAGCCGCGCCAGGTCCTCCACCGTCCGCACGCCCTGCGCATCCTCCTCCGACAGGCGGATGCGGAAGCGGTTCTCCAGCCCCACCGCCAGCACCGTCAGCCCCAGGCTGTCGAGCTGCAAGTCCTTCAGGAGGTCGTGCCGCGGCTCCACCGTGCCGCTCCACTCCAGCTCGTCCGCGGCGATGCGGCGGATTTCCGCCAACACCTCCAGTTCCGACTCAGTCACGGGGCACCTCCGGGATGAAGCGGGGACGGTGGGCGAAGGCACGCGCGTATGCGTCGCCGAGCGCCGCCTCCTCCGCGCGAATCCGCACGAAGAGCAGCGCCGCGTTGCCCACCGAGAAGAAGAGTGCCGTCCGCCACGCGCCGTGGATGAGCGGCACACACGCCAATTCCAGCACCACGGCCACGTAGTTGGGGTGGCGCAGGAAGCGATAGGGCCCGCCCGTCACCGGCGGCAGCCCTGGCACCACGATGATGCGGGAGTTCCACCGCTCCCCCAGCGTGGCGATGGCCCAGTACCTCAAGCCCTGCGCCGCCACCGCCCCGCCCAGCGCCGCCCAGCCCCAGCCGCCCGGAAACGCGGGCCGGTGGACGAGCACCTCCGCCACGCTCGCCACCAGGAACAGCGTGTGGAAGACCACCATGAAGCGGTAGTGCGCCTGCCCCGTCTCCACGCCGCCCCGCGCGAAGGCGCGCTCCGCGTTGCGCTTGGACAGCACCAGCTCCACCAGCCGCTCCACCACCAGCAGCGCCATGAAGCCCAGGAAGAGGCTCTGGGTGGAGGTCACCATCGCAGCAGCACCATCTCCGCGCAGAAGCCCGGGCCCAGGGCCATCATCACGCCCCAGTCCCCCGGGCGTGGCTCGGGCCCCTCCAGCGTCTCGCCCAGCACGAAGAGCACCGATGCGGAGGAGAGGTTGCCCACCTCGCGCAGCGAGCGCCACGAGCGCTCCAGCGAGGCCGCCTCCAGCTCCAGCGCCTCCTCGAAGGCCTTCAGCACCTTGGGCCCGCCGGTGTGCGCCACCCAGTGCCTCACGTCCCCGCGCGCCAGCCCGTGCTCCCCGAGGAAGCGGTCCACGTTGCCGCGGATGTGCTCGCGCACCATGTTCGGCACCTTCGCGGACAGCACCACCTTGAAGCCCGTGTCCACCACGTCCCAGCCCATGACACGCTCGGTGTCCGGGTAGAACACCGAGCGCGAGGCCACCACCCGCGGCCCCCTCGCCCCCGGTGCCTCGCCGCCCCGCAACACCGCGCAGGCCGAGCCGTCTCCGAAGAGGCCGGAGGCGATGATGTTGGGGATGGACAGGTCCTCGCGCTGCAGCGTCAGCGAGCACAGCTCCGTGGCGATGACGAGCGCCGTGTGCGTGGGGAAGGCCCGCAGGTAGTCCGCCGCCCGCGCCAGCCCCGACACGCCCGCCACGCACCCCAGGCCGAACAGGGGCGTGCGCTTGAAGTCCTCCCGGAAGCGCACGCGGTTGGCCACCCGCGCCTCGATGCTCGGCGTGGCGACGCCCGTCACCGTGACGAAGAAGACGTGGTCCACGTCCGCCGGGGTGAGCTCCGCCTTGTCCAGCGCCTGGCGCACCACCGTCTCGCTCAGCTCGGTGGCCGCGCGAATCCACGCGTCGTTGCGCTGCTGGAAGCCGACCAGCGCCCGGTAGTCGTCGATGGGCAGCGCGAGGTGGCGCCCCCCCACCTGGACGGCGCGGTGCAGGTCCTCCAGCCGCTCCACGTTGAAGTGGCGCGTGGCCCACAGCTCGCGGAAGGCCGCGATGAGCTGCTCCTGCGAGACGTAGTGTGGCGGTAGGGCACGACCTACGGCGCGGATGAAGGGCGAGCTGTCCGGGCCTGATGCGCTGCTGGGCATGAAGTTCTCGGGTCTTCGCGAAGGTCGGGGACCAGGATTAACCGACGGCCGGGCCCGATGCGATATGCGCCGCACCCCACTTGAACGCCCCCGGACTCGGCCCGGACGCCAGTGTTACACGGTGGACGCGCTTCCCGGCCCAGGGAAGTGGCCGGGTCGGCGCCGTCCCACGCGGGACTGCTCACAGCCGCACTGAAGGAATCCACCGCGAAGCCCGAACAAAGCTTGAACGGCTCACTCGAACCGGTAGCCCTTGGGCACCACGACGATGCCGGTGTCGGTGACGGTGAAGCCGCGTGCCTTGTCGGCCTCCAGGTCGAAGCCAATCTTCACATTGGGCGGCACGTGCACGCCCTTGTCGATGATGGCGTTCTTCACCTGCGCGTGCCGGCCGATGTCCACCTCGTCGAGGAGGACGGAGCGCTGCACGCTGGCGTAGCTGTTCACCCGCACACGGCGGAAGAGGATGCTCTCGCGCGCCACGCCGCCGGAGATGATGCAGCCCCCCGCCACCATGGAGTTCAGCGCCCGGCCCACGCGGTCGCCCGCCTCGTGGACGAACTTGGCCGGCGGGCTGTACTCGCTGCCGGTGCGCAGCGGCCACTCGGGGTTGAACAGGTCGAACTCCGGGTTGACGGACACCAGGTCCATGGACGCCTCGTGGTACGCGTCCAGCGTCCCCACGTCGCGCCAGTACGTGTTCGGCCCCGCCTGCCCGGGGATGGGGTTCTTCGCGAAGTCGTAGGCCTGGATGTGGTAGCCGTCGCGCAGCGCCCGGGGCAGCACGTCCTTGCCGAAGTCGTGCTGTGAGCCCTCCGTCTTCGCGTCCACCTCCAGCAGCTCCGCCAGCACCTTGGTGCGGAAGATGTAGTTGCCCATGCTGGCCAGCGCCGTGTCCGGCCGGCCCGGGATGGGCTTGGGGTCCTTCGGCTTCTCCTGGAACTCCGTCACGCGGCCACGCTCGTCCACCTGCATGACGCCGAAGCGGTGCGCGTCCGCGAGCGGCGTGGGGTACGCGGCGATGGTGATGTCCGCGCGCTGCGACTCGTGCAGCTCCAGCATGTGCGCCACGTTCATCTTGTAGATGTGGTCGCCGGAGAAGATGGCCACGTGCTCGGGCCGGTGGTTCTCCACCAGGTGCATGTTCTGGTAGATGGCGTCCGCCGTGCCCCGGTACCAGACGGGCCCCAGCTCCTCGTACAGGTACATCTGCGCCGGCACCAGGGTGATGAAGTAGTCCGACAGCAGCACCGAGCCGAAGCGCCACCCGCGCTGGATGTGCTCCGTCAGCGACTGCGCCTTGAACTGCGTCAGCACGTAGACGGCGAAGACGCCCGAGTTGATGAAGTTGTTGAGCGCGAAGTCGATGATGCGGAACTTCGACCCGAAGGGCACCGCCGGCTTCGAACGCCTCAACGTGAGCGGCGCCAGCCGCGTCCCCTGCCCGCCTGCGAGAACCATCCCCAGGATGCGCATGGCCATGCGGTACGTGTCCCTCCGGCCGCGCAGCATAGGCCGCGCGGACCGGGTTTGTCCGGTTCGCCACCGGGCCGGGAGCGGTGGCCGCCCGCGTCAGCGCTTGCCAGACGGCGGGCAGTAGAAGCCCGTCTTCATCGACCAGAGCTCGAAGGACTCGGTGGAGAAGAAGAGGTAGCTGCCGGCGCGGGCGAAGACGGGGTCATCCTCGACGTCGAACTCGTACACCCGGGGCGCCGAGGACTCGGGGCCTGGAACGACGTCCTCCACCAGCCGCGCCCGGCCTTGGAAGACCTTCCAGGGCTCGCGCCCGTGCTCGCCGTCATCCGCCGCGAAGTAGAGCTTCCGGCTGGCCACCATGAGGCCATAGGGCGAGGAGCCGTCCGGCCCCGGCCGGATGTCCCGGGCGAGCCGAGTCCCCGCCGCCGTGCCGTCGCTCACCCAAAGCTCGCGCCCGTGCACGCCGTCATCCGCGGTGAAGTAGAGCAGACCCTCGAACACATTCAGCTCCCGGGGGCCGGAGTTCTCCTCTCCCGGGAAGATGTCCACCAGCCGCCCCGTGCCCGCGGGCGTGCCGTCGCTCACCCACAGCTCGACGCCCCTGCCGTCGGGGTCACCGATGTTCTCCTCGGCGGCGAAGTAGAGACGGCCCGCGTAGGAGGTGAAATGGCGCGGCGTGCTGACCCTACCCCAGGCGAAGAGCAGCGTCGCGGTGCCCGGGGTGCCGTCGCTCGTGTAGAGGGCGGGCCTGCCGTCCGTCAGGTCCACCAGGAAGAACACCCGGTCCCCCACCACGGACAGCCGGAAGATGGAGGAATCCTCGTAGCCCGCCACGCGGTACAGCTCCTCGACGACGCCCTCGGGGGACACCTCCAGCACCACCAGCATGTCCCGGTCCTCGCCCACGCGCGCGTCGAAGACGAGGTTGCCGCTCGCCGTCTCCACCATTTCGCCGGGGAAGCTGGACGTGGGGCCCGGGTTGGCGTCCAGGTACAACCGGGTGCCCTTGCGCGTGCCGTCGCTCACCCACAGCTCGTTGCCGTACTCAGGCGTGTACATCCGGAAGAACAGCTTGCCGCGGAACTCTCCCAGCACGTCCAGCGGCGGCTCGAAGGAGGGAGGCAGTGACGCGGTGACCAGTGGGAATGTGCCCGCGTCCGTGCCGTCCGTCCGCCAGAGGGTGAGGTCCACGATGAAGAAGAGCAGCCCCCGCGCCTCCGTCAGGCTGTGCGGGAACACGTCGAAGTCACGGAACAGCCGCGTGCCTCCGGGCGTCCCGTCGCTGGCCCACAGCGCCGGGCCGTGGATGCCGTCATCCACGGTGAAGTAGAGCGTCTCCTTCACCCCGGTCAGCTCGTAGGGCCCCGGGAAGTCGCCCCCCGCCGAGAAGTCCGCGAGCCGGGTGGCGGAGGGACACGTGCCCCCGTTCTCGAGCGCGTCCGGCGCCTCCTGCCCGATTTCCTCCGCGGGCTCCGAAGGTGCCACCCCACACGCCGACAGCCCGAGCCCCAGCAGCAACACCCACGACTTCCGTCCCCAACCGCGCATCATGCGTTCCCCCTCCCGCCAGGGCGGGATGCCCCTCGCGGAGAGCCGGAAGCTTGGGCGAGCGCGGGGCGCTGGCATCTGCTCCCGGGTGGGGATGAATGACAGACGGCGAATAGATGGATTGGCTGCTGGCTTGCCTGGTTTCACCGTGACGGAAGAGTGCAGCTGGGCTTTGACACGACCGGAGCCATGGGGCGGGCCCCCACAGCCGCAGCCTCTTTGGCGCCCACACTGGCCAGTTCAGTCCCCGGTTACTCCTCGAAGCACTCTTCTCCGTCGTCCGCCTGCCGGATTCCGAGATAGCTTTCCAACAGGACAAGAAGAGAGCCGCATCGCCCCATGAAAATCAAAAACAGAGCAATTCCGACACACATGAAGACACTGATTGAATATGCTGAATCAGCATGGCAACACGCATTTGAAATTTCATTCAAAGAAAACACACCCTGCCCCGCCGACATGTTCACAACCCAGTGGGTAGAAAAAAATGCTCCGGGCAAGTGGGACAACCAAGCGGGCTGGTACTGGATTCTGACAGATGCCCCTTGAATACCCTGCACACTCAAACAAACACCAGCGGATGCAAGAAGGCGCTCAACATTGCCGAGGTGGTCTCATTCAACGAGGAAACATTGCCTCCAGAAGTCCTATGTAGCACACCCGCCGAGAACTTCCGGGTGGTCTACAATGGAACGACAGCAATGGTGTTCTCTCGACTGAGGAATCATACGGCGACCACTGAGAAAGGGCCCTTTTCCATCGGCCTCAACTTCTACCCTGACCTCGTGAAGGAACACCGTTGGTCCGCGCGTATATTCCACATCGGGATGATCGACGGCATCGAGGGCCTGACCGCTGATGAAAAGAGAGTATTCAAAGAACTAGGCACCCAGCATGCGCGTTCGCGAGTGGCCGTCGAAATGGCCTGGCGCATGAGATATGGCTGGCCGCTGTTCAACCAAAAGGGTCTTGAAGATAGAAAACGAACTGGAGCACCTATCGAACCTGGCACAGAAGGGTGAGCTCGCTCCAACAGGAGAAGACAACAATCCCCTCCCCATCCTCCTCGCTGAGGGGAAGCCTCGCATGAGGCCGGGGTTCCGGGGCGCGCGCCTCGTCAGGAGCGAGTGCGGAGCAATGGGCCCGACTCCGGCACGCGGCTTCTGCTAGGGTCAACCCACAGCGTCACTCTCCTCCAGTCCGACCGAGCAGGGCACCTCCGAATGAGCACCGACATCCCCCATCCCGACCGGCTTGGACCGGGCGACATGATCGGCCCTTGGCGCATACTGGAAGTTCTCGGCGCTGGTGGACTCGGCCGGGTGTTCAAGGTCGAGCACGACGGAATGCTCTGCGCGCTGAAGATGGCGACGCGGTTGCCGGGTCAGAAGATGCCCGGCGAGGAGGATGTGGACGGCAGGTGCACGCGCGAGGCCACGATGTTGCTGGGGCGCACACCCCATCCCAACATTCCGCGCCTGTTCCAGGTCGGCCGATGGCCCGACCCCGAAGCTGGATACCTCTACGTCGTGATGGAGTTCATCGACGGATGGCGCTTTCACGACTGGAGATACGAGACGCATCCGACGGCGGCGCGGCTCGTGGACGTGATGCTTCCCATCGTCCGCACGGTGGCGGAGCTGCACAAGAGCGGTGTTCACCACCGTGACCTGAACGCCAACAACGTCGTCATCCGGAAGGAGGACGACACGCCGTTCGTGCTCGACTACGGAAGCGTGTCGCTCCCCGGAGCGCGCTCCCTCACCCAGGGACTACCGCCGGTGGACCTCTCCGTCGCTCCACCGGAGGCCTTCGAGCAGCTCCATGCGCAGGGCGAGGACGCGCGATTCCGGGGCGGACCGACAGCGGACCTCTATGCGCTCGGCGTGCTGTTCTACGGAGCACTGACAGACGGGCTGCCCTTCAATCCAGAACTGCCACCGGAGAGATTGGTAGCGGCCATCACCCTGCGCGTGCCCCGCGCGCCGCATCGGGTGAATCCCAAGGTTCCGAAGAGCCTCAGCCTCATCACCATGCGGCTCCTGGCGAAGCGCCCCGAAGACAGGTTCGAAAGCGCGGAGTCCCTCTACACGGCTCTGTGGGAGGCCAACAAGGCGCGTACGTCACGAGAATGGAAGGTGCCACTGGACTTGCCGGAGAGCGGTCCTGCTCCTGTGACCGATGAGGAAATGCGGGAGCAGAGGCTGGCGGAAGTGGAGGCCCCGCGTGCCGCGCAAGCGCGCGAGCGGGAGGGAGATGAGAAGCCGCTGGACGATGCGACGGATGTGCCCCTGACAGAAGACGTCTTCGCGCACCCGAGCGCGGCTGCCGCGCGACGTGCGAAGAGCATCCGGACCTGGGAACGCGTTCGCCGCCCGCTGCTGAAAGTGGCCACGGCCTGTGCGCTGATGGCCGGTCTTGTGACAGTGGCGTGGTGGAGCATGACTCGCCCCGATGCTCCGCCGCCGGTGGCGCCTCACGTTTCCGCGCCGCAGGAGCAGGAAGGACCCGGTCAGGAAGTGGCGAGTCCACTGGAGTCGCCAGAAGCTAGGGCCGTCGCAGCCTCACCCGAGGCTGCTCCCAACCCTGTGAGCATCGCGGCACGCGCGATGTTCTCCGAGGACTCAGCTTCCGTGACGACGCATACCAACGTGCAACCCAAGCAGCCCTCCACCGCGATCCGCACCGCGAGAAGAGTGGTCGGTGCAGCCATCACCTGCTCAGCCCTCACGGGTTGCCCAGGAGCGCAGGTGCGTCCAGCGCCTCCCTCGGAGGAGTGCCCGCCGGGTGCGGTGGAGACGATGGCGAACTGGGGCATCAAGCCGGGACACGATCACCTTGCGACGTTCGAAACCGAGCACAGCGCCCGCGTCATCGCCGTGAGCGAGGGCAGGACGACGCTCTACATTACGGGAGGCCAGTTCAAGAATATGCCCGCGGTGGAGCTGTCGGGTCGGCTGATTTTTGGAGATCGAATCTACGGTCGGCTCACTGGAGCCAAGGTGAACGGACGTACCGCTCCGGTCTGCTTCGAGCTGGAGGATCTGACAGAACGTGTACGAGGCCTCGTTCGAGAGCCAAACGGCAGCGCCGACACCGCCAAGGTGTTCAGCAGCGTCACCGTGGTAGCGGTCCGCAAGTTCGAGTGAAGCCGTCCGGGCAAGCAGATGCGTTGAGCGCGGACAACGGCGCGGAGCAAGGCGTGATAGAGGCAACGTGAAAGGTCCCCGCCTTTCCCGCCCCCTCCGAGGTTTCCTCCGTGACCGCAGTCCTACCTGCCATCCTCATGGCGTTCGTCCTCTCCGGGTCCGCTCCCACGCAACCGGATGCCGACACCTGCGACACAGGCATGCGTCATGTCGAGCTTCCTGCGGTCCCCCAGGGGGAGACTCCGACGGTCTGCATCAGCCCAGGACGGGCCACGTTGTTCAACTTCGACACGGACCTGATACCCGGGTCCGTCACCGTGGAAGGGTCGGACCGATTCACCAAGGTGGAACCCGGTCCGAGTACGCTCAAGTTGATTCCCTCCGTGAAGGTGGCGGCAGGTGAGCGACTGCGGCTGACGGTGACATTCCAGGACAACGCGGCCCCGACAAGCGCGGCGATCACGCTGGTCGTGCAGGCGGCCCAGGCGGCGCCACTGGTGAACGTCTACCGACAGGCACGCTCCGCGGAGTCATACGAACAGGAACTGGCGGAGACGAAAGCGAAGGTCCGGCAACTCACGGAGGAAAACACGCGGTTGCGTGTCGAAAGAGACGGGCCAGGGGGACTCACCGAACTGCTCGCCTCGGGGGTCATGGACCGCAAGGGCGTTCCCTCCCATGACATCACCAAGAGCATTACCGAGACCGCGACGAACGCGTTCCCTGTGTCGCGCGTCACTGCGTATCGTTCCGCTGCGCGCGTGGTCGTGGAGGTGTTCCTGAAAGTTCCAGAGGGCACACCGCCGTGGAAGCCAGAAAACGCGACGCTGACGCTTCAAGGCAGGAAGGGTGCCGAGTTGAAGGTGGTCACGCGCTGGTCTCCGGAGCCCATCGCTCCCCTCGTGTTTGGCGGCGGTGTGAGCGTGGAAGCCGAAGCGACTCCGGACGTGACGGCGGGTACTTTCACGCTAAGACTGTGGGACACGAGTGGCGCCCGCACCGTGACCATCAACGGCATCAGGTTCCCGTAGGCGGGAGGCCGCGCGCCGTGCCATCCGTGCCGAGGTGACTGGTGCCGGCGAGACCTACTGCAGCGAGGCAACCCAGAGGCCGTTTGTCTGCTGCTCATTTCCGCAGGAGGCACATCGGTGCCCCGCGCCCTCCGAACGGAGCGTCCGCTGCTGGTGGCAACGCAGGCAGAAACCGGTCAGGCTCCCGGGCGGAGACACAAAGGTCCTGGGGCTCACTGAATCGAGAAGACCGGACGGACGCTCCTGACGAACCCAGACATAGAGCCGAGTCGTCTCTTCGGGGGTGTGAAAAACCAGGGTTAGCGACTGGTGCAACTCCTGCCAGACACGCCTGTTGAGGGGCCACAGCCGCGAGTGCAGGGCGCGGTGCTCCCGGTGGGGGACATCGAAGATTTCGAGCGTCCAGTCTCGCCCATCAAAGTCGCCCTTCGAAATCCGCGCATCCAACCAGCGCACGGGCCTTCCTCCCGTGACGCGTGAGACGTAGTCACGAATGGCGTCCCGCTCCGCTACCATTCAGGTCTCTCCCCGAGCAGGCGATGCACAAGAGCCTCGGCGACCTTCAGGGCCTCGCGTGCCTGCTCCATCATCACTTCGTCCTCATGGTAATCCGCTGCGACACGCCATGACCGGAGCAATTCGAGTTCCTGGCCCTCCTGCTCGTCGAGCACCTGAGCATCACATCTTCCGCTCCACGCCCGTCCCCTCCCTCGCCCCACCCTGGTACTGCTTCGCCACGAGGCGCCCGCCGCACCTCTCACCGCAGCCTACGACACGCGGCTGACTTCACCGCGAGGTAGACACGCGCGCCCGGCGCCACGCCCAGCTCGCGCACCGAGGCCGTCGTGAGCCGCACCACCCAGCGCACGTCACCCACGTCCACGTAGGCCGCGTCCTCTCCCGCCGCCGCGGGCTCCACCCGCGCCAGCGTGCCCGCGAGGACGTTGCGCGCGGAGACTCCGGTCAGCGGGCCCGTGGACAGGAGGATGTCCTCCGACGGCACCGAGTAGGCCGCTCGCGCTCCCGCCGCCAACTCCGGCGCGTCGGGGACCCAGAGCGACAGCCCCTCCGCCACTCGCAGCCGCAGGCCCCCGCCCTCGGGGCGCTCCAGTACGCCCTCCAGGATGTTCTCCTCGGCCTCGCCCTCCGCCGCGAGCAACCCGCGCACCGCCGGGCCCAACACCTCGGCGGCCGGGCCCACGGCTCTCACGCGGCCCTCGTCCAGCAGCAGCGCCTCGCGCGCCAGCACCCGCGCCTCACCGAGCTGGTGCGTCACGTACAGCATCGGCACTTTTGCTTCGTCGCGGACGCGCAGCAGGTACGGCAGCACCCGCTCCTTCAGCGCCACGTCCAGCGC
Source organism: Myxococcus sp. RHSTA-1-4 (assembly GCF_020037125.1). Lineage (GTDB taxonomy): Bacteria > Myxococcota > Myxococcia > Myxococcales > Myxococcaceae > Myxococcus. Next base: position 129,594 of record NZ_JAIQDG010000003.1, on the reverse strand, counting down.
GGCGAGCGGCTCGTCCAGCAGCAACAACGCCGGGTCCGTGGCCAGGGCCCGCGCCAGGGCCACGCGCTGCTTCTCCCCTCCGGAGAGCGTCGCCGGGTAGCGTCGCAGCAACGGGCTCAACTCCAGGAGCGACACGGCTTCGTCCGCCCGTGAGTGCTTCGCCCCGCGCACTCCGTAGCGCACGTTCTGTTCGACGGTGAGGTGCGGAAAGAGCAGCGCGTCCTGCGGCACGTAGCCCATGCGCCGTGCCTCCGGCGGCACGTCCACGCCGGCATCACTGTCCAGCAACACGCGCCCGCCGACCTCGACACGGCCGCGCGCTCCACGCCGCAGCCCCGCGAGCACTTCCAGCAGCGACGTCTTCCCGGAGCCCGAGCGCCCCATCACCGCCACCGACGCGCCCTCCAGCCGCGTCTCCACCTCCAGCGTGAAGCGCGCCAGGGGCAACCGGATTGAGAGAGCCATGCTCACGCCCGCACCCGCCGTCCCCGCCGCCGCGTCACCACCTCCGTCGCGTACACCGCGACAAAGGCCAGCAGCGCCGCCACGCCCGCGAGCCTCAGCGCCTCCGCGTCCTCCCCCAGCTGCGTCCGGTGGAAGATGGCCAGCGACAGCGTCTGCGTGCGCCCGGGGATGTTGCCCGCCACCAGCACCGTGGCGCCGAACTCACCCAGCGCCCGGGAGAAGGCCAGCAGCGCCCCCACCAGCACCCCACGCCATGCCAGCGGCAGCGTCACCCGGAAGAACGCCCGCGCCCGAGAATCTCCCAGCGTGCGCGCCACCGCCACCAGCCTCGGGTCCACCTCCTCGAAGCCCGAGCGCGCCGAGCGCACCAGCAGTGGGAATGCCATCACCGCGCTCGCCAGCACCACCGCCTTCGGCGTGAACACCACCTCCACGCCCCACGCGTCCAGCACCCGCCCCAGCGGGCCATTCGCCGCCAGCAGCTCCAACAACACCAGTCCCACCGCCGTGGGCGGCAGCACCATGGGCAGCGCCAGCACCGTCTCCACCACGCCCTTGCCCGGCCCGTCCCAGCGCGCCAGCGCGTACGCCACCGCCACCCCAGGCGCGAGGATGAGCAGCGTGGCCACCGTCGCCACCGCCACCGTGAAGAAGACCAGCCCCGCCGTGCCCTCCATCACGGAACGCGCTTCCCCGCCTCCACACCGAGCACCCCGAAGCCGTGCCGCGTGAAGACCTCGCGCGCCGCGTCCGTCCGCAGGAAGCGCACGAAGGCCCGCCCGGCCTCCGGTGCCTTCCCCTTCGCCAGCGCGGCCACCGGGTAGACGATGCGCGGCGCCTCCGCCTCCGGCACCACGAAGGCCACCCTCACCTTCTTCGACTGCGCCGCGTCCGTCGCGTACACCACGCCCGCGTCCACGCGCCCCGCCTCCACCGCCGACAGCGCCGCGCGCACGTCCAGCGCCGGCACCACCTTCGGCTCCACGTCCCTCCACAGCCCCGCCTTCTCCAGCCACCCCTTCGCGTACACCCCGGCGGGCACCGCCGCCGGGTCCGCCAGCGCCACCCGCTTCATTCCCCGCAGGTCCGCCGGCTCCGCCACCTTGCCCTTCGCCCCCACCGGCACCACCACCACCAGCCGGTTGGAGAGCAGGTCCACCCGTGTGCCGGGTTGCACCAGCCCCACCCCTTCCAGGGCATCAAGCCTGGGCGCATCCGCCGAGAGGAACGCATCCGCGGGAGCCCCCGCGGCCGCCTGCCGAGCCAGGTCACTGGACGCGCCAAAAGCGAACTCCACCCCATGCCCCGTCGCCTTCGTGAAGGCCGGCGCCAGCTCCTGGAGCGCGTTCGTGGTGCTCGCCGCGGCGAACACCAGCGCCTTCTCCGCGCGGGCGGGCCCGGCCGCGAGCAGCAGAAAAAGAAGAGCACATGTCGGTGGGAAGGCACGCATGATGGGACGCTCCGCTCGCTCCAGGGCAGCCAGGGGCACATTGTGCACATGGCCGCTTCCAGCGAGACAACAGGTTGACCCGCCTACCCCAGGCCGCTAAGGGATACTCCGTGTCACGGAATTTCCACAAAGAAGATGAAGACGTCTCGGCCGACGTGCAGAAGCTCCAGCAGCTCCTGGTGGCGCTGGGCCGCCGCCGCTCGCTCCGTGACCCCATCGCCAGTACCTGCGAGCAGCTCCAGTTCACGCCGCCGCAGGTGCATGCGCTGTTGTGGCTGGGCCAGGACGGCGCGCTCACCATGGGTGATTTGGCCCGCCGCCTGGGCGTCACCGAGAAGACCGTCACCGGCGTCGTGGACCGGCTGGAGCGCGAGGGCTACCTGATGCGCGAGCGCAGCGCCTCCGACCGCCGCGTGGTCCACTGCCGCCTCACGCCCGAGGGGCAGGCGACCTGGCAGAAGCTCGACCGCTCCATGAACCAGGGCATGAGCCAGTTCCTCGGCATCCTCGACGCGAGCGACCGCAAGGCCCTCTTCCGCATCCTGGAGAAGCTGCTGCGCCGCACCGAAGCGCCTCCCGCGAGCCCCGCCGCTCGCGAGCGTTCGGGCTGAGGGCACACCGGGGCTCTCCCGTCCCCACACCGTGCCCTCGCGTGGGCCTTGCGTCCCTTGCCCGCCGCCTTATTCAAGGCCCGGGAAAGGAGGGAGGTCCATGGTGGAGGCACTCCGCATCGAGGAGCGCGTCGGGACCGAGAGCTTCCTCGCGCTGCTCGGCCTGGCGTACGTCGGCGCCGCCGCGCTGCTGCTGTACGAGTACGTGGGCAGGCTTGTCCTGTAGGCGCCGGGCCGCCCTTCCGCCGGAGACGCGAGCAACCGGGGTGGCCCTCCACGGAGCCGGGCGTTGAAGGGTGGGAGGAGCGTGATGAAGCGAAGCACACGGCTGCGGACCGCGAGCCTGGGGCTGCTGCTCGCGCTGGCGGGCTGCCGGCGCGAGAGCGAGCAGCCCCCACCCGCTCCGCCTCCCGCCGCCCCGGACACCCCGGCCGGAGAACGGCGCCTGCCCTCCGGGCAGGTGATGCCACCGGACATGGGCGCCGCGCTCGCGTCCGTCGCGCCGCTGGTGGACTCCGTGCGGGCCGCCGTCGTCCAGGTGGAGGTGCGCGCGGCTTCACCGGCCCGCCGCTCGCGCGGGGATTCGCCCTGGGGCGAAGAGGAGGAGTCCCCCTTCGGCGGCCCGTGGGGCCCCTTCACGCCGTTCGGCCCCCGGGAGGAGCCGCCGCGCCAGGGGCTCGGCTCGGGCTTCATCACCGACGCACGGGGGCTGGTGCTCACCAACCACCACGTGGTGAAGGACGCGACGGACATCCAGGTGCGGCTCCCCGACGGCCGCGAGCTGAGCGCGAAGGTGCTGGGCACGGATCCGCTCACGGACGTGGCCCTGCTCCAGCTCCGGCTCCCGCCCGGCGCGAAGGCGCTGCCGGTGGTTCGCCTGGGCGACGCGGACGCGCTGCGCGTGGGGGACTGGGTGGTGGCCATCGGCAACCCCTTCGGGCTGAGCTCCAGCGTCAGCCTGGGCATCCTCTCCGCCAAGGCGCGCGACATCGGCGCGGGCCCCTTCGACGACTTCCTCCAGACGGATGCCGCCATCAACCCCGGCAACTCCGGCGGCCCGCTCTTCAACCTCCGGGGCGAGGTGGTGGGCATCAACACGGCCATCGTCGGCCAGGGCTCGGGCATCGGCTTCGCGGTGCCGAGCAACCTCGTCCGCGCGCTGCTGCCCCAGCTCGAGGAGGAGGGCGCCGTCACGCGCGGCTGGCTGGGCGTGGCCGTGCAGGACTTGACGGCGGACCTGGGCGAGGCGCTGGGCCTGCCCACGCGCGAGGGCGCCGTCGTCACCGACGTCAGCGAGGACACGCCCGCCGCCGCGGCCGGGCTCCGGCCGGATGACGTCATCATCGCCGTGGACGGGCAGCCCATCGCGTCCGGCGGCGCCCTCACGCGCGCGGTGGCGCTGAAGGCGCCCGGTACCGCGCTCACCCTCTCCGTCTACCGCGACGGGAAGCGGGAGGAGGTGAAGGCGACGCTGGGCACCCGGCCGGACCTGGAGGGCGTGGCGTCGCGCGGCCGCCCCGGCGCGGAGGAGATGCCGCCGGACCAGCGCGTGGGCCTGGTCATCTCCGACATGGACGCGCGGCTCGCACAGGCGCAGGGGCTGCCTGGCTCGGGCGCGCTGGTGACGGATGTGGACGCGGGCTCGGTGGCGGAGCGCGCGGGGCTGGCGCCGGGCATGGTGGTGGTGGAGGCGCGCGGTCAGCCCGTGCGCCGCGCGCGTGACCTGGTCCGCGCGCTGCGCGAGGCGGAGCCCGGCGAGCCCGTGCTGCTGCGCGTGGTGTCGCCCGGTGGCCAGCGGGCGCTGCGCGCGCTCACGGTGCCGGCGGAGTAGGCGCGGGCGCGCGGGCCAGCAGCACGCGCGGGTGCAGCAGCAGGGCGATGGCCTCGCGCACCGTCCAGTAGAAGCGGTCCACCGGGCTGAGGTTGCGCTCGGTCTCCAGCGCGGGGCTGGTGGCCACGTCCAGTCCGTTCAGCCGGAAGTACTGGCGCGCGCGCAGCAGGTGGTACGGGTCCGAGACCACCACCACGCGCCGCGCGCCCAGCCCGCGCAGCAGCTTCACCGCGAGGCGGGCGTTCTCCTCCGTGGAGTGGCTCTCCTCCTCCAGGGTGCATGCCGCCTCCGGCACGCCCAGCCGCGTCGCCAGCGCCAGCATCACCCGCGCCTCGGAGGGCGGATTCACTCCCACGCCTCCGGAGAAGACGAGCCGGGGCGCGAGGCCGCGCTGGTACAGCTCCACCGCCTTCTCCGTGCGCGCCCGCAGCGCGCCGGAGGGCACGCCGCCCGGAAGCACCCGCGCGCCCAGCACCACCACCGCGTCCGCGGCCTCCGCCCGCTCGCGCTGGCCGAAGCGGTCCACCACCCAGGCCAGCCCGAAGACGCCGAACGTCAGCGCGCCTCCCGCCACGAGCAGGAGGCGACGCAGGCGCCCGGGCCGGGCGGACAGGGACGCAGGAGGCACCGGCCCAGGGTAGTCGAACCGCGCGAGAGGCGGGGGCGTAGGAAGAGCGTCTGATGGGCATCGGGGAGGGCAGGCGAACGAACGAGCGGACTGGACGGCTCCCATCCCCCTGCGCTCCAATCCCGGGGTGATGACCGAGCAAGAAGCGACGAAGGCGCTGTCGGGCGCGGAGCTGGTGCCCTGCGCGGAGATGCCGCTGATGGATGCGCGGCGGCTGGTGGAGGCCTGCCTGGGCGCGGACGTGCCGGCGCTCGTCCACCGCGAGGCGTGCGGGAAGATGGGGTGCAGCCCGAAGTTCCAGGTGCTGGTGCGCCCCGAAGACGGCCCCCGCGTGGCAGCGCTCCTCCAGCAGCGCTGGGTGGACACCCTCCAGCGCGAGGGGCTGCTGCCGGATGGCGCCCCGGCCCTGCCGGCCCCGAGTGAGGACGGCGAGCTGCCCTGCCCGGCCTGCGGCACCGCCGCCCCGCTGGTGGCGGGCGCCTGCGCCGACTGCGGCCTCCAGCTGGAATAACCGGGCGGGCGGGCGCTTTTCGCCGCGCGCTCGTTTCATCCCCGGGAAACCCGAAGCACAATGGAAGTGCCCGGAGCACGCCGGAGCATCCCATCAGGCAGCAAGGCAGGGGCCACTCAGGAGGGCACTCGTATGGAAGTCAAAGGCGTCGCATTCCTGGCGCGACAGCAGATGATGGTGCAGTCCCACGGCGAGGCGGCCTGGAAGGCCTTTCTCAGCGACTTCGCGAAGAAGGAGCCGTTCTTCGCCGGCGCCATCATGCCGGTGACGCGCATGCCGGCCTCGGCCTTCCTCCGCCTCAACGAGGAGCTGCTGAAGCGCTTCTACGGCGGCAACCCGGACGCCTGGTGGCAGTTCGGCATCAAGTCCGCCGAGTACGCGCTCAGCCAGGGCCAGCTCAAGACGATGTTCGGCCCCGGAGACCTGCGGCGCTTCCTCCTCTTCACGCCCGGCATCTGGAAGGGCTACTTCACCGAGGGAGACCTGAGCGTCCACCCGGGCCAGGGCTACACGGACCTGAGCATCACCAACGTGCCCCATCCCCACGTGTACTTCGAGCTGTCCGTCATGGGCTTCGCCTTCGGCGGCCTCAACTACCTGGGCGCGAAGAACCTCTCGCACCAGGTGCTCAAGGGCTACACCCGGGGCGACCAGGACGTGCTCTACCGCTTCAACGTGAGCTGACGGACACCGCGGCTCCGGGTACGGCGCTCCGTACCCGGGTGCGCGGAGCCGGCGCGGCTCAGGGCGCGGAGCTGGCGGGCAGGGACGCCGGGGCGGCGCGCCCGGCCACCGCCGGGGCGGCCTCTTCCTTCAGCCGCAGGTCCGCCACCACCGGGTAGTGGTCCGACACGTCCACGCGCAGCACCCGGCTGGAGACGGGCGTGAAGGCGTCACACGCCAGCACGTAGTCGATGCGCAGCGTGGGCAGGAAGAGCGGCAGCGGGTACGTGCCCCCGGCCCCGCCGGTGGTGGCGACCACGTCCTGCATGCTCCGCCGCAGCAGGCGGATGGGGCGCGAGCCCGGGTCGTCGTTGAGGTCTCCCAGGAGCAGCTTGGGCCGCGTGTCGGCCGCCATCAGCCGGGCCACCCGCACGCTCTGGCGCACGCGCGCGTCCCCGTTGAAGGGGCGGCGGATGAGGTGGGTGAGGTAGACGCTCACCTCGCGCCCGTCCATCTGGAGCACCGCGTGGGCCAGCGTGCGGGGCTCCGCGCCAGCGGGCACCGGCAGCGGATACTGCGCCAGCGCCTCCAGCGGGAAGCGGGACAGGAGGGCGATGCCGTAGTCACCGCCGTACAGCTTCGTGGTGCGGAAGTGCGCGCGGTACGGCAGGCCGGTGAGGCGCGACAGCTCCGCCACCTGGTCCACCCCGCCCGCGCGTGTGGAGCCGACGTCCACCTCCTGCAGCGCGACGACGTCCGGCACCGAGGCGCGGATGACGCGCGCCACGCCCTCCAGCCCCCGGGCTCCGGACTGGATGTTGAAGGTCATCACCCGCAGCTCCCCCGTCTTGCGCTGCACGGAGGCGACCGGGGCCTCCGGTGGACGGAGGCCGGGACCGCTCGCACACGCGAGCGGCCCCATCAGGAACAGGATGGGAAGGAGTCGGCGGAGGTGCATTGTCGGAAGGGCGCGGATGTTAGGCCGCGTCCCTCCGCCCTGTCGCCCCACCCTCCCGGGCCCGCCCGGCGGGCAGGCAGGCGACTACTTGCGGCGGCGGCCCAGGCGGGCGCCCAGCACCATCAGCACCGCACCCAGCAGCGGCGCGCCACCGGCCGCGGCGCACCCGCCTCCATCATCCTCGCCACCCGTCACGGTGATGGCCTTCAGCGACTGGGCCGCGCCGTCACCGAACTCATCCTGGTTGTAGTTGGTGGAGTTGCCGGCGCCGTAGAGGTTGATGGTGCCGCCGCTGGACGGCGCGACGAGGGTGAAGTCGAACTCCACGCGGCCGTTGCTGAAGGCCTTCGGCTGGGAGTGCGTCAGCTCGCCGCTCGACGCATCCTTCTTCTGGCCCGAGCCCGGCTGCAGCGTGCCGTTGTCCACCCCCACGTTGAAGCCGCCCCGGACGCCGGGGCCGCCGGTGATGACGAGCTTGTAGTTTCCGGTGGCCCCCGCCTCGAGGCTGGCGGGCCCCTCCAGCGTCACCGTGGGCGTCGTGCCCCCCGAGTGGCAGGTGGAGCTCATGCACGACTGGGCCGGCGGCTTGCCGCTGTAGCCGCTCTGACCGGTGGAGTAGGCGAGCGCGGAACCCGAGACGAGGCACGCCGCCATGACGCCGGCAGCCCGGAGAGACGAGAGAGACGACCGCATGAAGCCTCCTGAGACATACGACTGGGAAGGAGCCCCTTTCTAGCGCGGCGCGGCAAAGGTTCACAGCACCCTCAGCGCACGCCGGTCCGCAGCAGCAGCGCACAGGCCTCGTCACGCAGTTGCAACAGCGTGTAGCGCGTGTTCCCACCGGCATTTTCCAATCCCGCCACCAGCGACAGCAGGCCGTGTGCCACCGTCCACGCGACGTTGGCCAGCCGGCGCGGCTGGAAGCCCGGAGCGAGGCGGCCCGCGCGCGCGTCCGCCTGGAGCCGGGCCTCGAGCGCGTCATTGAGCCGCGCGCTCAGCGCGTAGACGCGCTCGCGCTGCGAGCCGGACTGGCGGCCCAGGAACTGCGGCCAGAGGTAGACGACGCGGAAGGCGTCCAGGTCCTCCGCGTACAGGTCCACCTTGGCCCGCACCAGCGCCGCCAGGGCCTCCACCCCGCCGCTGGCGGAGGCCACCGCCGCCTCCAGCACCTCCACCTCGCGCGCCAGCCCCTCCACCGCCAGCTCCCCGACGAGCTCCTCCTTGGAGCGGAAGTAGTAGAAGAGCGACGGCTTGCTCAGGTCGGCCTCCGCGGCCACCGCCTCCAGCGTCAGCCCGGTGACACCTCCGCGCACCAGCACCGCGCGCGCGGCGGCGAGGATGGCCTTGCGGCGTCCCTCCTGGCGGCGCGCCTTGCGGGCCTCGCGTGCCTCCTCACCCGAAACGGGCACCTCGTCCCGGGGCGGCGCACGGCGGCGGCCGGCGGGGGACTTCCGCCCTCCTCCACTAGAGCCGGCGGAAGCCATCCACCAGCGCCTCCCGGCCACCGCGCTCCACCACGTCGCCGTGGCACACCACCACCCGCTCCGCGTCCCATGCCAGCACCTTGTCCAGCGACGCGCGCACTGCCGCCTTGTCCTTCATGACGGCCCGGGTGATGAGCGTGGGCGACAGCCGCTGCCACGCGCCGCAGAGCTTCAGGTACGCGCGGGTGAACCACGAGCCCGTCCGGTGGATGTTGAAGGCCAGGTCCGTGACGAGCACCGTGCGGCTGGGGCGGTGGAAGAAGAGGCACTCGTCCAGCTTCGGCATGCCCCGCACGAGCACCTGGTCGATGGCGCCCGCCCAGCCCGCGTCCGGCGTGTCCCCCAGCTCCACGTCGATGCGCAACTCCGGCCGCTTGCGCCTCAGGCCCGCCGGCGCCGCCACCTTCGCCTCCGGGTACGCCGCCGCCCAGTCCTGGAGGGCCAGGTGGTGCATGAGGTTGGGCGCCACCAGGAAGCGCACCGGCCCCAGCGCATCCACCGCGGCGCGCACCTCGGGGCCGAAGCGGACGGGCGAGTGCACCCACAGCCCGCCGTCCGGCAGGCGGATGACTGTCATCCGGCCTCCCAGGTCGAAGCCTCCCATACGGAAGTCGACGGTGAGAACGTGAACACCCTCGGCCACGGGTTGAAGCATGGGTACCTCCCGGGAGCTGTTTTCAACCTTCGCTCCTCATTTTGACCGCCGGTCGAAAAATCCGCAACCCGTTCCATGGGGCGGGTGACGCAAGGGGCGACGGGGCCGTTGATTTCCGGGTGGGCCCGGCGTAGGCAACCGTCCTCTTTCAACGACTTACGAAGGGTGCTCCGCACATGGCCGAGAAGCTCACGCCCCGCGAGAAGGGCTTTTCCGAGTGGTACGTCGACCTGGTCCAGAAGGCGAAGCTCGCCGACTACTCGGACGTGAAGGGCTGCATGGTCATCCGGCCCAACGGCTACGCCATCTGGGAGAACATGCAGCGGGTCCTGGACAAGATGTTCAAGGACCTGGGCCACAAGAACGCCTACTTCCCGCTGCTCATCCCCGAGAGCTACCTGAAGAAGGAGGCCGAGCACGTCGAGGGCTTCAACCCGCAGCTCGCCGTCGTCACGCACGCGGGCGGCGCCAAGCTGGAGGAGCCCTACGTCATCCGGCCCACCAGTGAGACCATCATCAACCGCTCGTTCGCCAAGTGGATTCAGAGCTACCGGGACTTGCCCCTGCTCCTGAACCAGTGGGCGAACGTGATGCGCTGGGAGATGCGCACGCGCCTGTTCCTGCGGACGACGGAGTTCCTCTGGCAGGAGGGCCACACCTGCCACGAGACGGAGGAGGACGCGGAGAAGGAGACGCTCCAGATGCTGGAGGTCTACCGGACGTTCGCCGAGGACTACATGGCGATGCCGGTGCTGCCGGGCCGCAAGTCGGAGTCGGAGCGCTTCGCCGGCGCGCTGCGCACCTACAGCATCGAGGCGATGATGCAGGACAAGAAGGCGCTGCAGGCGGGCACCAGCCACAACCTGGGGCAGAACTTCGCCAAGGCCTTCGACACGCAGTTCCAGGGCCGCGACGGCAAGCAGCACTACGTGTGGCAGACGTCGTGGGGCGTGTCCACGCGCCTCATCGGCGGCCTCATCATGACCCACTCGGATGACAACGGCCTGATTGTCCCGCCGAAGCTGGCGTCCAACCACGTGGTCATCATCCCCATCTTCGGCAAGGCGTCGGACGCGGAGAAGGCGCAGGTGCTGGAGAAGAGCCACGCGCTGGCGGCGGACCTGCGCAAGGCGGGCCTGGGCGTGACGGTGGACGACGACGAGTCCAAGGGCCCGGGCTTCAAGTACTTCGAGCACGAGCTCATCGGCACGTGCCTGCGCATCGAGCTGGGGCCCAAGGACCTGGCCAAGGACTCGTGCGTCATGGTGCGCCGGGACTTGAAGCAGAAGGAGTTCATCCCGCTGGGCGAGGCGGTGTCCAGGGCCCAGGCCATGCTGGACGCCATGCAGAAGGACCTGTTCAACAAGGCGAAGGCCTTCCGTGACGCCAACACCTTCGAGGTCAACTCCTACGAGGAGATGAAGGAGAAGGCGGACGCGGGCTTCCTGCTGGCGCACTGGAACCTGGACCCGAAGGTGGAGGCCCGCATCAAGGAGGAGACGGGGCTCACCACGCGCTGCCGGCCCTTCAGCCTCAAGCAGGAGCCGGGCAAGTGCGTCGTCACCGGCGAGCCGTCGCCGGGCCGCATCGTGTTCTCCAAGGCGTACTGAGCCGCACGTGAGCGGTTGACGGAGGGCCGGGCGCGGGGGGGTCTCCCCGCCTCCGGCCCTCTCGCCGTTTCAGTGCATGGGTGCGCGCGCTCAGACCTTGAAGGGCGTCTGGCGCTCGAACTCGCGGCTGGGGACGCCGACGACGGAGTAGTTGGGCGACTGCAGCGGCGGCATGCGGCGGCCGATGCGGTGGTGGAAGGTGCGGTGGCTGCCGCGGAACTTGCCGCCGTTGTAGACGCGCAGCAGGTTGGCGGTGAACAGGCCGTTGAAGGTGCCGTCGCTGGAGAGCTGGTTGTCCTGGCAGCCGGAGATGAGGAGCACCGTCGCCTTCATCGTCGCTTTCGGGTCCTCCTTCGGCAGCGCGTCCATGACGGCGTCGTACATGGCCTTGTTGTTGCGGTAGGTGCGCAGGGCAATGGGCAGCGGCATGTTCCTGAAGCGCTGCTCCGCGCCCTCCGTGCCCTGCACCTCCTCCGCCAGCATCCCCAGGCTGCCGCTGTTGCGCAGCGCCGCGTAGGCCAGCTTGCTCACGGTGCCGCTGTGACAACTGTCGGAGAACATCAGCACGCGCACGCCCTGCCGCAGCTTCGCCAGCGCGCCATAGATTTCGTCGTCGATGAGCTGCCCGTCATAGAGCACCCACGTCTCGTCCTCGGCGTCCGACTCGTCGTTGTTCTTGTCGGGGACCTGGCCGCCGTGCCCCGAGTACGTCAGCAGGAAGAGGTCGCCGGGCTGCAGCACCCGGGCCGCCTCGTCCATCTCCTTCAGCACCCGGGCGCGTGTCGCCTCCTTCGTCAGCACCTTGCGCACCGCCGAGTAGTTCTGCGCGCGGGCGATGAGCTCCATGTCCTCCGCGTCCGCCTCGCAGGCCAGGAGCGCTCCGTCCCATCCCGCGTAGTGGACCGGGTCCACCGAGTTCAGACCGATGTTCAACGAATATCCCTGCGCCATGAGTCACACTCCTCCCGTGTTCGCCGGAGGGAGTGCCGCTCCTGGAGTTGTGACGGCCGGAGGCGGAGAGCCCGGCGCTCAGCTCACCGCGCGCAGGGCGGGCGCCCGGGGGACGAAGGTGGCCACCGGCTCGGCCTTGCCCGCCACCGGCAGGGGCGCCGCCGGCTCGAAGTCGAACCGGCCCTGGCACTGCCGCATCGTCGCTCCGGAGACGAGCATGGGGACGCCCACCTTCTTGGTGAGCCCCTCAATCCGGCTGGCCAGGTTCACCGCGTCACCAATCACCGTGTACTCGCGCCGCTGCTCGCTGCCCACGTCGCCCACCACCACGCGCCCGGTGTGGATGCCGATGCCGATGCGCAGCGGCTCCTCGTCTCGCGCGGCGCGCTCCGCGTTGAGCGCCTCCAGCGCCTCCAGCATGGCCACGCCACAGGCCACCGCGGCCTGGGGGTGCCCGGGCAATTCCAGCGGCGCGCCAAAGTAGGCGAGGATGCCATCGCCGATGAACTTGTCGAGCGTCCCCCCATGGCGGAACACCACCTCCACCATGCGGGAGAGGTACTCGTTGAGCAGCGCCACCACCTGCGGGCTGTCCATCCGCTCGGACATGGAGGTGAAGCCGCGGATGTCGGAGAAGAGCAGCGTCACCTCCCGGTGCTCGCCGTCGCTGGACTCGCCGCCGCGCTCGGAGATTTGACGGGCCACCTCGGGGGAGAAGTAGCGGCCCAGGCGCTCGTTGTGCAGCTCCTCCTGCGCCACCTCCGTCACCAGCCGCAGCACCTGCCGGCCGATGAAGATGGCCGCCAGCGCGGCCAGCAACAGCACCCACGCGATGCCGGAGAAGAGGGGCCTCCAGTCCAGGCCCGCCACGGCGACCAGCCCCATTTCCAGGGCGATGGCCAGCACCGCGGCCGCCGCCACGCTCGCGCGCGACAGCGTCACCAGCGCCACGATGACAACCAGGACGATGTACGCCCCCAGCGTGAGCAGCGCGATGGGCACCGTGTTCGCCGGGACGTCCGTGCTCGCGAAGGCCTCGAGGATGGCCAGCCGCTGGAGGATGAAGACGGCGGGCATGTCGACAATGGCGAGCAGCAGGGCCGACCGGCTCCCGAGCGCCGGGAAGCGCCGCGCGCCCAACCACAGCATGAAGGCCAGGGACAGATAGATGGCCAGCGCGAGCAGGGGCACCCGCCACTCGTCCAGCCAGGCCAGCAACAACCAGCCCGCCGTGCCCGCGAACCGGACCCGGTTGAGCCACTCACCCACCTGCGCGCGCCAACCCTCCAGGCGGCGCTGGAGCGTGTCCTCGATATGGGGGCGCTTCCGCATGCGGGAAGGACGGTAGCCCAACCCGGCCCGCCCCCTCCAGGCAGGTTGTCCACGGCGGGCCGGGGCCGCCAGGTGGGCTATCTTCATGCTCATGGCGAGCATCGGTCACGTGGCGGTGGGCATGGCCCTGGGGCGGTACGAGGCGGGAAACATGTCCCCTGGCCGGCTGGCGGCGGCCATGACGCTGTTCTCCCTGCTCGCCCTGCTGCCGGACGCGGACGTGGTGGCCTTCCGGCTCGGCATCCCCTACTCCGCGACCTGGGGACACCGGGGCGCGTCGCACTCCCTCGTCTTCGCGGCGGGCGTGGCGCTCCTCGCGGCGGGCGTGGCCCGGGCCCTGCGCGCCCCGGCCGCGCGGTGGGGCGCGCTCACCTTCGTCGCGGTGGCCAGCCACGGCCTGCTGGATGCACTCACCAACGGCGGCCTGGGCGCGGCGCTGCTGTGGCCCTTCTCGCACGGACGCTTCTTCGCCCCCGTGCGCCCGCTGCCCGTGTCCCCCATCGGCGCGGGGATGCTGTCCGCGCGCGGGCTGTACGTCGTCGGCGTGGAGCTGCTCGCCTTCATCCCTTTCTGGACCTACGCGCTCTGGCCGCGTGGGCGCCGACAGGAGAACTGAGCCATGCGCCTGTTCACCGCCGTCACGCTGGGAGCCACGATTGAACAGCGCGCCATCGAGGAGCTGCAGCGGCTGCGCGCCGTGGCGCCACACGCCCGCTTCGTGAAGACGGAGGGTGTCCACCTCACGCTGGTGTTCCTGGGCGAGGTGGAGGAGGCGCGGCTGCCGTCCCTGCGAGAGGCGCTGGAGCCCCTGGGCCCGCGCCACGCGCCCTTCGTGCTGTCCGTGGGCGGCGGGGGCAGCTTCGGCTCACCCGCGCGCCCGCGCGTGCTCTGGGCGGACGTGCGAGGGGCGACGGACGCACTGAAGGCGCTCCAGGCGGACGCCGCCGCCGCGCTCCAGCCGCTGGGCTTCGAGCCCGAGCACCGCGAGTACACCGCGCACCTCACGCTGGCCCGCTCCAAGGACCCGCGCGGAGACCCGGCGCTGGCCCGGTGCGCGAAGGCCCTGGAGGGCTCGGACTTCGGCGAGGGACGCGTGGACCGGCTGGTCCTCTTCGAGAGCAAGGCAGGGCACTACCTGCCCCGCCTGGAGGTGCCACTCACGCGCGCGGGGTGACGGCGCTTCCGGCGGCGCTGGCACCCTGCCTGCAAAGCCAGGGTGAGGGCGCGGACAAGCGCCGGAAAGGACTCGACGATGCGGTGGAGTGTGCTCCTGGCGGTGTGGCTCGGTGCCCACGGCGCGGTCGCGGCGCCACGGGCGGGACTGGAGGAGCTGCTGCGGACGGGGGACATCGTCCTCCACACCTCGCGCTCGCGGCAGTCCCAGTTCATCCAGGCGGCGACGGAGAGCCCGCTGTCCCACGTGGGAATGGTGGAGGTGACGCCCCAGGGCGCATGGGTGGTGGAGGCGGTGCAGCCGGTGCAGCGCGTGCCCTTCTCGAAGTGGAAGGCGCGAGGCGTGAAGGGCCACATCCTGGTGCTGCGGCCGAAGGAGCTGAACGACACGCAACGTCAGCAGGCCGTGGCCTCGGCGAAGGCGCACCTGGGCAAGCCGTATGACTGGCGCTTCGGCTGGGGCGACGAGGCGATGTACTGCTCGGAGCTGGTGCACAAGGCGTACGCCCGGAGCGCGGGCGTGGAGTACGGGAAGATGGAGCGCCTGGGCTCACTCAAGGTGGCGGGGCTGGAGAAGCCCATGCGCGAGCGCTACGGGGGGAAGGTGCCCATGGATTTGGAGCTGGTGACACCCGCGAGCCTCGCCGTGGACACACGGCTGGAGGTGGTGCACTCGGACTTCCCGTCGGTGCGGTAGGGCTCCGGGGACCCATCCCCGGGATGTGAGCGCGGCTCCCACGGGGACGGGGACTGCGCGGAAGCGGGGGTGGACGGATAGGATGCGCGCCATGCGACGCGTCCTGTGGCTCCTCCCCCTCCTCGCGCTTGCTGGCTGCAAGGACAAGACTCCTCAAGGTGCCGTGAAGCTCACGGTGACGTACCAGGGCTTCCGTCCCGGCTGCGTGCTGGTGGTGGCCCGCGACGCGGCCAGTGGCCAGGAGCTCTCCCAGGAAGTGCCAGGCAAGGGCGAACCCACCGGCGGCTCCCTCGTGGTGGGCGTGCTGCCCCCTGACGGCTGGGGCAGCGTGGTGGAGGTGGTGGCCCAGGCCTACGAGCGGACCTGCGTGGGCGAGCCGGTGGTGAGCAACTCGGAGCGCGTCACGATGACGCGCGGCCAGTCGACCCCGGTGACGCTGCGGTTGCTCGCGACTGACGCGGACCATGACGGCTATGTGGATGTCCTCAGCGGCGGCACCGATTGCCGGGACAACGCGTCCACCATCAACCCGGGCGTGGCGGAGCGCTGCAACGACGACGAGGACGACAACTGCAACGGCCAGTCCGACGCGGTGGAGCTGTCGCTGGGCCAGGGCTGCACCAATGCCCAGAGCTGCGCGGGCACCTTCCGCTGCGGAAGCAACGGCGAGGTCGTCTGCTCCGTCCCCAACGCCATCGTCGCATCCCCGGACGTGGACCAGGACGGCCACGGTGACAAGAACGCTCCCTCGGTGTCCTTCTGCGATGCCGTGCCCGCGGGCTACACCACGAACGCGGCGGATGACTGCGACGACACCCGCGCCAGCGTGCGTCCCGGCGCGCAGGAGCGCTGCAACGACCTGGACGACAACTGCGATGGCAACCTGAACGAGGGCTTCCCCACGCCCGGCTCGGCCTGCACGGACGCGGCCACCCAGTGCGGCGGCCAGTACGCGTGCGACACCGTCACCGGGAATGCCGTCTGCCAGCTGACGCAGAGCCCGGCGAGCTGGGTGCTCGACGCGGACGGTGACGGGTACGGCAGCGGCACGGCCATCCAGTCCTGTGTTTCCCCGGGCACCGGGTACGTCACCCAGGCCGGAGACTGCGATGACGGCAATCCGTTCACCCGCCCGGGCGCGACGGAGCTGTGCGACCAGCTCGACAACGACTGCGACACCCAGCCCGAGTCCGCGGCCACGTGCCCGAACGGGACGCATGCATGGAGTGAGCAGACCGTCGGCTCGGGAAGCCAGGTGTGGAACTCGGTTTCCACCTGGACGGCCGGGGGTGTCTGGGCCGTGGGTGAGAACAACCGCCGCGCCGTGGTGTCGCCGGGTGGCACCACCTTCAACGTCACCACGGCCGGGTGTGGCAACGTCGGCCCCAACGCCTCGAACTCCACGGCCTGGTCCAGCGTGTGGTCAGACCCGGACAACAGCGGCCGCGCCTGGTTCGGCTCCGTCGGAGGCCGGCAGGCCTGGCAGGACCCCACCGCTTCGGGCTGCACCGAGGTCACCCTCACCGGAGTGGCCACCTACGGCATGGTGGGCCTGCGAGACACCGGGAGCCTCCTCATCTACGGCGCGAGCGACAGCTCGGTTTCCGGCGAGGGACGGGCCTTCACCTGGAGCGGCGTCGACGCGGTGACCTTCAACGACACCTCCACCAACCCCATCCTCCCCGTGTACGACGTCCACGGCGTTTCGCGGGACACCCTCTTCCTGGTCGGCGGGTACATCAGCACGCCCTCGGCCCGCGCCTACCGCTATGACCCCGCCAACAACCGGTGGGTGAACGAGAACATCCAGAACAGCGTTTCAGGCGTGGCCCGCCTCGTGAGTGTCTGGGTGGTGAACGCGAAGCTCGCCTTCGCCGTGGGTGACTCCGGCTCCGCGGTGAGGTGGAACGGCACGACCTGGAGCAAGCTGACCTTCCCCAACACCCACGACCTGACCTCCGTCGTCGCCTTCGGCGCGTCCTCGGCCTATGCCACCTGCGCGAGTGGCCACATCTACCGGTACAACGGCCAGAGCTGGCAGCAGATCCACACGGTCTCGGGCGCCCGGTTCAACGACATCGCCGGCACCAGCCCGGCGGACCTGTGGGTGGTGGGCGATGGAGGCCGAATCCTCCACTGGCCGCAGTGACGCGGCTCAGCGTCCCCGCCGCGCCACCACGAAGCGGCGGGTGAAGAGGAACGGCGTGCCGCGCGCGTGCGCCGGGTAGGACTGGCGCAGCAGCGGCCGCAGCGTGTCCAGGAAGGCCCGCCCCTCCTCGGGCTCCAGCGCCGCCAGCACCGGCCGCAGCGTGGTGCCCAGCAGCCACTCCAGCACCGCGTCCTCGCCCGGGAGCACGTGCAGGTACGCCGTCTCCCACGCGTCCACCACCAGCCCCAGGCCGGACAGCAGCTCCTCGTAGGCGGCGATGGACTCCGCATGGCCGCGGCGGACCTGGGCCAGCTTCGCCGCGAAGCGCGGCAGGGTCCGCACCTCGTCGATGTGACGGTGCGAGGGGGCGTCGAAGTTGGCCGGCACCTGGAAGGCCAGCACCCCTCCCGGGGCCAGCTTCGCCACCAGCCGCAGCAGCAGCGCGCCATGGTCCGGTACCCAGTGCAGCGCCGCGTTGGAGACGAGCACGTCCAGCGGCGCGGGCGGCTCCCAGCCCGCCAGGTCCGCCACCTCGAAGCGCAGCGACTCCGGCGCGGGGCGGCGGCGTGCCTCCTCCACCATGGCGGCGGACGAATCCACGCCGTACACCCGGGCGCCCTTCCAGCGCTCGGCCAGCACGCGCGTGAGGTCTCCCGTGCCGCAGCCCAGGTCCGCCACGTGCGAGGGCGCGTCCACGTCCACGCGCGCCAGCAACTCGAAGAAGGGGCGCTTCCGCTCGTCACGGAAGTGCGAGTACCGCGCCGGGTCCCACATGACGGCCACCTCCAGGCGGTGCGGCGGGCACCGCGCGCCAGGAGGCATAACGCGCCGGGTGGCTCAGCGCCTCACCCGCGGCACTCGGCGCGCTGGAAGGGAAACCGGGCCCGGCAGGCTGCCTTCCTCCGGGCGCGCTCCCTCAGGGAGAGGGCGCCCGGAGCGAGGAGCGGACTACTTCGTGCCCTTACGGCGGCGGGTGCCCGCGTCGGGAGCGGCGCCCGCGTCCGCGGCGCCCATCTCCGTGGCCGGGCCGGTCTCGGTCATCATCCCGGCGTCGGCCGTGCCGGCATCCGCGCCAGCCGCGCCGGCGCGCTGCACCGGGGGCGGCGGGTTGACGAGCGCCAGCGAGCCCAGGAACTCGTCCGCGCCCGGAGCGCCGATGCTCGGGTTGTAGAGGACGAGCATGGTGTAGAGGCGCGGGCCCACCAGGTAGTTGCGCGCCTTCACCTCGCCGTTGGGCGAGGACACCGTGTAGGACTTCCCGGGGTAACCGTCGATGGTGATTTCCTGCTCGTTGCTGACGGTGCCCTTGAGCTGGTTCGTAAGCCCGTCACGGCCCTCGTTGAGGAAGGCCTCCGGGGGACGGGCGGCGACGACCTTCTCCGGGTAGTCCGCGGTGCTGATGGAGAAGATGACGCCCTCGGGCGTCTGCAGCGAGTACGCGGCCGTGGCCACGTCACCCGCCGGGATGGTGACCTTCTGCCGCTGGACCTGCGGCTGCCCCGGCATCTTCACGGAGAAGCCCTCTTCCGCGTTCACCGTGTTCATCATCGAGGCGGTGTCGGCGGCGGGGGCGCCGGTGTCGCCACCCTCTCCGGGAAGCTCCTCAATCGTCGAGGTGGCTTGCTTGTCGTCGGCGGGCTTCTGCTGACCGGCGCACGCGGCGGCAATCAGCGCGAGGGTGGCAACGGCGGCGAGAAGACGGGACAACGGGGGCATGGGCACGCTTCCTGAGTGTGGTTGAACGCGGCGCGTCGAAATAAACTAGACGAATTGATTGCCTGCTGACTACCCGAGATTGGGGGGCTCGCCAGTTTCCTTGCGACTTGTTTCACCGGACATCGTCAGCGGGAGGACGTCTCAAGTCCCCCTTGACGAAAAGACATCCGGGAGCCGCCCCCCGGTCCAGCGCCCTATTCGCCGAGGTACGCGCGGCGCACCTCGGGGCTGTCCAGCAGCGCCCTGCCGGGCCCCGCCATCACCACCTCGCCCGTCTCCAGCACGTAGCCGTAGTGGGCCGAGTTGAGCGCCAGGTGAGCGTTCTGCTCCACCAGCAGCACGCTCACCCCGGTGGCGTTCACCTCGCGCAGGGTGCGGAAGATGGTCTCCGTCACCTGCGGCGCCAGGCCCAGGGAGGGCTCGTCCAGCAGCAACAACTGGGGCCGGCTCAGGAGCGCGCGGGCGATGGCCAGCATCTGCTGCTCGCCGCCGGACAGCGTCCCCGCGAGCTGCCTGCGCCGCTCCTTGAGCACCGGGAAGAGCGTGAAGCCCTTCTCCATGTCCTCCTGGACGGCGGCCGTGTCCTTGCGCAGGTACGCGCCCAGCTCCAGGTTCTCCTGCACGGTGAGGTTGGGGAAGACGCCCCGCCCCTCCGGCGCGTGCGCCATGCCGCGAGGCACCAGCTGGTGCGCCTTCAGGTTCGTGGTGTCCTTGCCGTCGAGGGTGATGCGCCCGGCGCTGGGCTTGAGCATGCCGCTCACCGCGCGCAGGGTGCTCGTCTTGCCCGCGCCGTTGGCGCCGATGAGGGCCACCACCTCGCCCTTGCCCACCGTCAGCGACACGCCCTTGAGCGCCTGGATGGCGCCGTAGTGCACCTTGATGCCGTCCACCGCCAGCAGCGGCGGGAAGGCCCGGCGCTCGCCCAGCGTCTTCACCTGCGCCTCGCTCACGCCGCCCCTCCGTGGCTCTCCAGGTAGCTGTCACCCAGGTAGGCCTCGATGACCTTCCTGTCGCTGCGCACCTGCGCCGGAGCGCCCCGGGCAATCGTCTCCCCGTGGTCCAGCACGGTGATGTGCTCGCAGATGCCCATGACCAGCTTCATGTCGTGCTCGATGACCAGCACGCCCAATTGGAAGTCGTCCCGCAGCTTGCGGATGAGCACCATCAGGTCCGCCTTCTCGCGGGTGTTCATGCCCGCCGCGGGCTCGTCCAGCAGCAGCACCTTCGGCTTCGTGCCCAGCGCGCGCGCAATCTCCAGCCGGCGCTGCTCGCCGTAGGGCAGGTTGCGCGCCTCCTCGTCCCGGCGGTGGGAGAGGCCCATGACCTCCAGCAGGTGCTCCGCCTGCCGCGTCAGCTCCCGCTCCTCCGTCTGGAAGCGCGGGGTGAGCAGCAGCGCCCGCCACCAGTCGCGGTAGTTGGCCAGCGCGTTCTTCGCCTTCCCGCCGAACCCCGTGTCATGCGGGTGCAGCGCGCCCTGCGCCCGGCACGCCACCTTCACGTTGTCCAGCGCGGTGAGCGCGCGGAACAGGCGGATGTTCTGGAAGGTGCGCGCCAGCCCCAGGTGGTTGATTTGATGAGGCTTGAGCCCGTTCACCCGCAGGCCGCCCACGCGCACCTCGCCCCGGGTGGGCTGGTACACGCCCGTCAGCACGTTGAACGCGGTGGACTTGCCCGCGCCGTTGGGGCCGATGAGGCCCTGCAGGTCTCCCTGGCGGATGGTGAGGGAGAAGTCCGTCAGCGCCTTGAGGCCGCCGAACTGGATGCTCACCCCGTCCGCCTGGAGCAGCGGGGCCCCGGACCCGACACTCGCCTGCACCGCCGCGCTCACGACAGCCCCCTGCGCCGGCGCGGAATCCACCGCGGCAGCACGTCCCAGATTTCACGCATGCCGAACAGGCCCTGCGGCCTCGACAGCATCAGCGCCACCAGCATCAGGCCGTAGATGGGCATGCGAATCTGGTCCACCTTCTGCGCCAGCGTGCCCTCGGTGCCCAGCGCGTTGAACAGCGAGCGCAGGCCCTCCGGCAGCAGCGTGAGGAAGATGGCCGCGACGATGGCGCCCGTGGTGGAGCCAAGGCCCCCCAGCACCACCATGACGACGATTTCCATCGACTTCACGAAGGTGAAGGAGCCGGGGTTGATGATGGGCACGAAGTGCGCGAACAGCCCGCCGGCGATGCCCGCGAAGAACGACGAGATGACGAACGAGCGGACCTTGTAGCCGGTGGTGTCCACGCCCATGGCCTCGGCGGCCACCTCGTCCTCGCGGATGGCCCACAGGCTGCGGCCATGGCTGGAGCCGGCGATGCGCCGCGCCACCAGCACGACGAGGAAGACCCAGAAGTAGACCATGTACGGACTGGAGTACTGGGGGATGCCGGACAGGCCCAGCGCGCGGCCGAAGGCGTCCGTGTTCTGCACCACCACGCGGATGATTTCGCCGAAGCCCAGCGTGACAATCGCCAGGTAGTCACCGCGCAGCCGCAGCGAGGGCAGGCCCACCAGGAAGCCGCACGCCGCCGCGGCCAGCCCGCCCACCAGCAGCGCCACGGTGAAGAGCACCTGGTCGCTGGCGGCCACCGGGAGGAAGGACAGCGCCACCTCCTTGAGGTTCAGCGACAGCACGCCGGAGATGTACGCCCCCACCGCCATGAAGCCCGCATGGCCGATGGAGAACTGGCCCGTCATGCCGTTCACGATGTTGAGGCTCACCGCGAGGATGATGTTCACCCCCATCACCGACAGGAGGTAGACGGCGAAGGGGGACTCGCTGAGCAACCACTGGAACAGCGCCAGCACGGGCAGCGCCACCAGCACGGGGAAGATGCCGCGCAGGCTGGCCGGAATGGGCGAGCGGGCCTCGGGGACGGGGAGCGCCGGAGTCTCCATCATCACACCTTCTCCGCGGCGACGCGGCCGAAGAGCCCGCCCGGCTTCACCAGCAGCACCAGGATGAGGAAGCCGAAGGCCACCGCGTCACGCCAGGTACTGGCCGCGTAGCCCACCACGAACTCCTCCACCAGCCCGAGCACCAGCGCACCCACCACCGCGCCCGGCACGTGGCCGATGCCGCCAATCACCGCCGCGACGAAGGCCTTCAGGCCCACGTACAGCCCCATCAGCGGGCTCACCGACGTGTCCTTGATGGCGTAGAGCAGGCCCGCGCCCGCCGCCAGCGCGCTGCCCAGCATGAACGTCAGGGCAATCACGCGGTCGGTGGGGATGCCCATCAGCGCCGCCACCCGGTGGTCCCAGGACACGGCCCGCATCGCCCGCCCGAAGCGCGTGCGGAACACGAGGTACTGCAGCCCCACCATCAGCGCCACGGCGATGAGGAAGCTGATGACCTGCCAGTTCCAGACGACGACGTCGCGGTCGCCGATGATGAGCCACTCCGTCGGCTCGATGACCTCCGGGAAGGCCCGGGGAGACGCGCCCGGCAGGAAGCCGATGTCGAGCTGGAAGCCGTAGGACAGCGCGAAGGAGATGCCGATGGCGGTGATGAGCGCCGTCAGCCGGGGCTTCTCGCGCAGCGGCCGGTACGCGAACCGCTCGATGAGGAAGCCGAGCAGCGCGCAGCCCAGCATGGCCACGGCGAAGATGAGCGCCACGCCCAGCAACGAGCTACGCGCCTCGCGGCCCAGCACGAAGGCGGTGGCGTAGCCCATGTAGACGCCGACCATCATGACGTCGCCATGGGCGAAGTTGATGAGCTTGAGGACGCCGTACACCATCGTGTAGCCGAGCGCGACGAGCGCGTAGATGGTGCCGGCGGCCAGACCGTTGATGAGGTGCTGGAGGAGCTGCGCCATTAGGGGTTGACCGTGGTGACGTACTCCGTCTTCCCGTCTCCGACCTTCAGGACGACGGCGGACTTCACGGCGTTCCGCTTGTCGTCCAGGGTGATGGTGCCCGCCACGCCCGGGAAGTCCTTCGTCTGGGCGATGGCGTCACGCACGGACGGACCGCTCAGGTCCTTGGCGCGCTCCAGGGCGGCGAGGGCCACGCGGGCCGCGTCGTAGCCGAGCGCCGCCAGCGCGTCCGGCACGCTGCCGTAGGCGGCCTTGTAGTCGGCGATGAACTTCTGCACGCGCGGATCCGGGTTGTCCGGCGAGTAGTGGTTGGAGAAGTAGCTGCCCTGGATGGCGCTGCCGCCCAGCTCGAAGAGCTTCTCGGAGTCCCAGCCGTCGCCGCCCATCAGCGGGACCTTCAGGCCCACCTCGCGCGCCTGGCGGGCGATGACGCCCACCTCG
This sequence comes from Myxococcus sp. RHSTA-1-4, assembly GCF_020037125.1. GTDB lineage: Bacteria > Myxococcota > Myxococcia > Myxococcales > Myxococcaceae > Myxococcus. The sequence continues at coordinate 106,457 of NZ_JAIQDG010000003.1, read as the reverse complement.
CTGTAGTAGCCCGGCACGTAGATGCCGTCCGGCTGCGTCTTGCGGATGGCGGTGAGCTGCGCGCGGTAGTCCGTGTCACCCTGGCTGTAGCTCTCCGTGGTGGTGACCTTGCCGCCCATCTCCGTGAACTTGCGCGTGAAGACGTCCGACAGGTCGATGGAGTAGGCGCTCTTGTTGTCCTGCAGCACCGCCACCTTGTTGAGCTTCAGGTCCTCGCGGGCGAACTTCGCCATCACATAGCCCTGGAACGGGTCGATGAAGCAGACGCGGAAGATGTAGTCGCCCTTCTGCGTGACGGTGGTGTTGGTGGAGGAGGGCGTAATCATCGGCACGCCCGCCGCCTGCGCCTTCTCCGCCATGGCCAGCGAGTTGGACGAGGCCACGTCACCGAGGATGAGCACCACCTTGTCCTGCGTAATCAGGCGGGTGGTGGCCTGGGCGGCCTCCTCCGGCTTGCTCTGGTTGTCGTAGACGCGAATCGCCAGCTTCTTGCCCTTCACCCCACCGGCGGCGTTGGCCTCCTTGATGGCCATCTCGATGCCATTGCGCGTGGAGATGCCGAAGGTGGCCTGCCCACCGGTGAGCGCGCCCACCTGCCCCAGGAGGATGACGTCCGCGCCGGCCGGGGCCTCGCCACCGGGCGTGGCGGGCTTGCCCTGCTGCGTGGCCTGCGTGCCTCCTTCACCGGACGGGGCGGGCTGCGTCTTCTTCTCGCAAGCGGCCGCCAGGAAGGCGAGCGCGGCGAGCAGCATCGGGGCAAGTCGTCGCATGCGGGGCTTCCCTCTTCAGGGGGGACACGGCAAAGCCCCGGTTTTCTAGGGGAGCCCTCTCCATGGGTCAAGCTCACAACCGAGCCGCCCCATGCCCCACATGCGCCGTGCACTGCGTCAGTCAGGAGTGCAACCCATCCACCGGGCCGTCGTGAAGCACCTCACCCTGCTCCTCCACCTCCGCCGTCTCCCGGCGGACGGTGGTGTGCACCTGGCGCATCTCCTCGACGGTGGATTTGGAGATGGAGACCTCCTGCCAGACATGGGCCGTCCTGGTGAACTCCACCCGCTCCTCGTACAGGGGGATGACGAGCGTGTGCTCCTCGAAGGGCGCCGCCCCACCCGGCACGGCACGGCCCTCCGCCCCCCGGGCGGCCTCGCCCCCGTGCTCCTCGGCGGACACCCGCGCCACCACCAATTCCTCGCGCCGCACGGGAATGGAGAAATGTTTCACCTCCGTCCGGACCACCTTGTGCAGGCGGAGCTGACCCACCTCGTGCAGCACGGTGCGCGGGAGTGCCTCCTCGCGGGCCAGGGGGACGACGATGTCCTGCGACTCGCCGAAGGTCCCCGCCCGCACGGCCTCCGGACGGCGAGCGGCCGCCTCCTCGCGCGTACCCGGGCCGGGTGCCACCTCGTACCGAGTGAGGCCCAGGTGCACCTCGCCGTCGCGCACCGCCACCACATCGCCGTAGCGGGCCACGTAGTCCCGTGCCCGGAGCAGCCCGCGCTCGACGACGAAGGTGTCCTCGCCGCAGCCCACCACGGTGCCCAGCCGCGCACCGTCCGCCGTGAAGACCCGCATCCCTTCCCGTACGTCCCAGCGCATGCCGTGCTCCTCCCGAGTCGCTCAGCGCCCCTGCCGCGTGCTCGCCTGACTGGTGCGCATGGACCTCTCCCGCGCGGGCACTCATGGCCTGTCGGCACGCGTACGGAAGGTGGGGTGGGCCCTCTCATGGTGAGAAGTCCCAGGCTGGGACACCCGCCTGCCGTCGCGCTCCTCGGCTCGGGGGGAGGCGGGGAGGCGGGCGTGCGTCCGGGCGGGCAGGCGCGGTGCCGAGCCCCCTGGCACCGACGCCCGGCCACTGCCGTTTGGCCCACCCGCTCCCACCTTCCCGATAAGACCGGAGCGGAACCCACCCGAGGCCACGTGCATGCGCACGGGCCAGGCAGTCACCGCACCAGGGACACGGGGCACCTTCCGCTTCGGCGAACCCCACCCTGGTTAAAGGAGCCAGCCATGTTCCAGCGCAGCGACGTAAGAGAGGGAATGGCCGTCCGCAGCATCGACGGCGAGAAGCTCGGCAAGGTGTTCGCCGTGGGTGACGGCGAGTTCCACATCGAGAAGGGCCTCTTCTTCCCGAAGGACTATCTCGTCCGGTACTCGGAGATCAGCGACATCCGCGGCGGGGAAATCATCCTCAACCACGGCAAGGAGACGCTGCATGCGCTGAGGGGCGAGGAGCGCTACGAGGAGACGCCGGGCACGACGGCGGGCCTGGGCGGTGGCGCGGGCGTGGGCCCCGGCGCGGTGGGCGTGCCGGCCACGGGGACCACCGCGACGGGCTACGGCACCGACACCCGCATGGGCGGCGAGCGCACGATGACGGGGCGCTCGGAGGACATCTCCATCCCCGTGCACAAGGAGGAGTTGGACGTCCTCAAGCGGGAGAAGCAGGCCGGTGAGGTACGCGTCCGCAAGGACGTCATCGAGGAGGAGAAGGTGATGGACGTGCCGGTGCGCCGCGAGCGCGTGCGCGTGGAGCGCCGCGACGTGACGCCGGACCGCCCGGCCATGGGCGCCTCCTTCCAGGAGGAGACTGTCGTGGTGCCGCTGCGCGCCGAGGAGGTCGAGGTCCAGAAGCGCGCCGTGGTGGATGAGGAGGTCGTCATCCACAAGGACGCCATCGAGGAGGAGCGCCGCGTCGCGGAGAGCGTCCGCCGCGAGGACGTGAACATCCGCACCGAGGGCGACGTGGAGGGCGGCACGCGTCCACTGGGCGCGCCTGGCGAGGACCCGAACAAGCGCGGCTACTGAGCGCGCGCGCGGGGGCCGGGGGGGCGGACCTGCGTCTCCTCCTCGGCCCCGTCGCGCACACCGGGCCTCCCGGCGGCTTCCGTCCTGTCCATCTGGTTGAACTGGCGCAGCCGGTCCGGGAAGTGCCTCGACGTGAGCCGCGCCAGCTCCACCTCGCGCGCCGGGGCACACACTTCCGACAGCCGGTCCGCCATCTCCTGCGCGCTGCCGAAGCGCGCCTCGGGCCGCTTGGCCAGCGCCACCTCCAGCGTGTCCCACAGGGGCCTGGAGATGGAGTCCGGCCGGGGCAGCCGCTCGTCGCAGATGGCCTGCATGGAGGCCAGCTCGTCGCCGCGGTCGAAGGCGCGCCGGCCCGTGAGCGCCTCGTAGAGGATGAGGCCCATCGCGAACAAGTCACTGCGCGCGTCCAGCCGCTGCCCCCGCGCCTGCTCCGGGGACATGTACAGCGGCTTGCCCTTGACGATGCCCGGCAGCGTCACCGTGCGCTGCGCCCGCGCCTTCGCCACGCCGAAGTCCAGCACCTTCACCCGCCCGTCAAACCCCACCATGAGGTTGTGCGGGGACAAATCCCGGTGCACGAGCCGCAGCGGAGCGCCGTCCTCGCCCCGCAGGGTGTGCGCCGCGTGCAGCCCGTGCAGCGCCTGCACCACCACCGCCACCGCGTGCGCCGGCTCCAGCGGGCCCTTCAGCGAGCGGATGAGCCGGTCCAGGTCCACGCCCCGCACCAGCTCCATGGCGATGTAGTACGCGCCCTGCGCCTCGCCGAAGTCATAGACGTGCACCAGGTTGGGGTGCGACAGCCGCAGGCCGATGCGAGCCTCGTCCAGGAACTGCTGGATGATGGATGGGTCCGCCGTCAGGTGCGGGAGGATGCGCTTGAGCGCCACCAGCCGGCCCAGCCCCTCCGGCCCGCGCGCCCGCGCCACCAGCACCTGCGCCATGCCGCCGGTGCCCAGCGGCGTCACCACCTCGTAGCGGCCAATGCGCCCGCGGGGCTCCTGCGCGTCGTCCAGCTCCAGCTCGTCCAGCCGCTCCAGCGCGCTCCGCCCGTCCGTGAGCGCCAGGAAGCTCAGCACCGCCGTGTCGAGCTGCTCGCCGATGGCCTCCACCAGCTTCATCACCAGTCCGCCGCCGTCCTCGAAGGTGCCCTCCACCACCAGCCCCATGCCCCCCAATTCCAGCTTCCCCAGCTTCAGCCGGGTGCAGAAGAGCATCCGCCCGTCCGGCAACCGCCGGGGCCCCGTCCAGTGCGCCGCCTCGAAGACGTCCACACCCAGGTGGCCCAGCACGCGCGTCAGCACCGGCCCGCGAGTGCCCCGCAGCGACACGAAACCCGCGGGCGCGTGCACCATCCGCGCGCACTGCGTGAGGAACACGTCCACCCCGGCGTCCAGGTCCAGGCCGCGCTCCAGGCAGTCCTCGAGGATGTCGTCGGCCATCCGGTGGACGGCCACCAGGCCGCGCAGGAACGCGACCTCCGTCTGCAGAGAGGGAAAGTCCACGGGTGCATTCAACACCCGCGGCCACTGCCCCTGGAAGACGGGTAAACCCGTATTAGACGCGCTCCCGGTCCTTCAGGGGGACGCCGGCGGGGAGCCGCTCGGACGGGCCCTGGTGAAGACTGAGGGGCTGGCGCGCGTCCAGGAGGCCATGCGCCTCCAGCACACGCTCCAGGTGGGCCACGCGCTCTCGCAGCAGGAGGGTGTCGGAGGCGCCGAGCTGCACCTCGCGCATGCGGATGAAGGCCTCCACCAGCGGCTTGAGGGAGAAGCGCAGGGTGAGCCCCGCGACGGGGATGCCAATCGTCATGGTCACGATGAGGACGGTGACGACGGCTTCGGTGGTATCCATGGCGGACGCCTTTCAGCGGACTGCGGTGGTGCGTCCCTCTACGCCCGGGCGCGGAAACGATTGCACGCGCCCGGGGTGGGCCCGGAGCCCGGGCTCAGCTCGCCTGGCCGGTGTAGATGGCGTCCGCGATGCGGTAGGCGCTGCCCTCCAGCCGCTGGAAGGCCTCCTTCAGCGCGGCGGCATCGGTCGTGTTGAGCAGGCCCTTCAGCCGCTCCAGGTCCGCCTTGATTTCCTCGCGGTCCTTCTCCGACAGGAGGCTGGCGTACTCCTCCAGGCTCTTCTCCGTGGTGTAGATGAGCCCGTCCGCGTTGTTGCGCAGCTCCGCCAGCTCCTTCTTCTTCTTGTCGTCCGCCGAGTGCGCCTGGGCGTCGGAAATCATCGCCTGGATTTCCGCCTCGGACAGGCCGGAGTTGCTCACCACGCGCACCTGCTGGACCTTGCCGGTGCCCAGGTCCTTGGCGCCGACGTGGACGATGCCGTTGGCGTCGATGTCGAAGGACACTTCAATCTGCGGCACGCCGCGGGGCGCCGGGGGGATGCCCACCAGCTCGAAGCGCGCCAGCGTCTTGTTGTCCGCCGCCATCTCGCGCTCGCCCTGGAGCACGTGCACGCTCACCAGCGGCTGGTTGTCCACCGCGGTGGAGAACACCTGGCTCTTCTTGCAGGGGATGGTGGTGTTCTTGTCGATGATTTTGGTGAAGACACCACCGGCCGTCTCCACGCCCAGCGACAGGGGCGTCACGTCCAGGAGGAGGACGTCCTTCACCTCGCCCTTGAGCACGCCGCCCTGGATGGCCGCGCCGACGGCCACGACTTCATCCGGGTTGATGCCCTTGTGCGGCTCCTTGCCAAAGAACTCCTTCACCTTCTGCTGCACGCGCGGCATGCGCGTCATGCCGCCCACCAGGAGCACCTGGTTGATCTGCTGCGCCGTCACGCCCGCGTCCTTGAGGGCGATGCGGCACGGCTCGATGGAGCGGTCGATGAGGTCGGCGACGAGCGCCTCGAAGGTGGCGCGGTCCACCGTCTCGGTGAGGTGCTTGGGGCCGGTGGCGTCGGCGGTGATGAAGGGGAGGTTGACCTCGGTCTCCGGCGCGCTGGACAGCTCGTGCTTGGCGCGCTCGGCGGCCTCCTTCAGGCGCTGGAGCGCCATGCGGTCCCTGCGCAGGTCCAGGCCGTTGTTCGCTTCCGAGAAGCGCTTGGCCAGGTAGTCGATGAGCCGCTGGTCGAAGTCCTCGCCGCCGAGGAACGTGTCGCCGTTGGTGCTCTTCACCTCGAAGACGCCGGCGTTCAGCTCCAGGATGGAGATATCGAACGTGCCGCCGCCGAGGTCGTAGACGGCGATGCGCTCGGTGCCGCCGTCCTTCACCTTGTCCAGGCCGTAGGCCAGGGCCGCCGCCGTGGGCTCGTTGATGATGCGCAGGACGTTGAGGCCCGCGATGCGGCCGGCGTCCTTGGTGGCCTGGCGCTGGCTGTCGTTGAAGTACGCGGGGACCGTAATCACCGCCTCGGTGACGGGCTCGCCGAGGTAGTCCTCCGCCGTCTGCTTCATCTTCATCAGCACGATGGCGGAGATTTCCGGCGGGCTGTAGCCCTTGCCGCGAATCTCCACCCACGCGTCGCCGTTGGGGCTGGGCGCCACGCGGAAGGAGCTGACGCCGATGGCCTTCTTCGCCTCGGGGGAGTCGTACTTGCGGCCGATGAGCCGCTTCACCGCGAAGACGGTGTTCTCCGGGTTGGTGATGGCCTGCCGCTTGGCAATCTGCCCGACGAGGCGCTCGCCGGAGTCGGTGAAGCCCACCATGGAAGGCGTGGTGCGGCTGCCTTCACTGTTGGGGATGACCACCGGCTCGCCGCCCTCCATGACGGAGACGCAGGAGTTGGTCGTCCCGAGGTCGATTCCAATCACCTTGCCCATGACGCTTACTGACTCCCCCCGGAAGAGTTCTCGGACTGCGGGGGCGTGGGGGCCCCCTCCGCGCCGGACGTGGAGGTCCCCTCGACCTCCGCCGGCTGGGTAATGGTGGATGCCTCGGCCGGCGCGGGCGCGCGGGCGACGACGACGAGCGACGGGCGCACCAGCCGCTCGTTGAGGAAGAAGCCGCGCACCACCTCGTAGACGACGTGGCCGGCGGGGACCTCCGCCGTCTCCACCTGCTGGATGGCCTCGTGCATGCGCGGGTCGAACGGCTGGCCCCTGGCGCTGAAGGACTTCACGCCATGGCGGGCGAGCGCGTCCTCGAAGGACTTGCGCGTCATGGCCACGCCCTTCTGGAAGCTGTCGATGTCCGGAGACTTCGACGCCGCCTCCAGCGCGCGGTCCAGGTTGTCCATGACGGGGAGCAGGTCCTTGAGCAGCTTCTCCGAGCCGAAGCGCTGGACCTCCTCCTTCTCCTTCTGGGCGCGCTTGCGGTAGTTCTCCAGGTCCGCGGCGGCGCGGACGGTGCGCTCCTGCGCTTCCTTGGCGCGCTCGTGCGCCTCGCGCAGCCGCTCCATCGTCTCGCGGGCCCTGGCCTGGCTGAACTCGATTTGCGCCTTGAGCGACTCCACCTCCTGGCGCAGCGCCGCGACCTCCCCGGGCGTCGCGGTGGCGGAGTCACCTTCCCCCGCGGGAGGGGCCTCGGAGGCGGGCTCGGAAGCCTGCACCTCGACGACGGTCACCTCCTCGTCCTCGCTCATATGACGCTCCACGCTGCGCACCGCCGCGTCGATGACGTCCTGACCGATGTCCGTCTGGATGCTGCCCTTCTCATTGTCGCCGGCCACGGCGCGCACTATCTCACGCACCGCGGACCGTTCCAACTGGAGCGAACACCCGCCGGAGCCCAACCCTGGAGTGCGAGCAGACCGGCTCCATGCGGGGTGGAACTTCACGCTCAGGACGTGGGCTTCTTCGCTCGGCCAATCGTCTTCTTGGAAGCTGAGGCCCCCTTCTTCGCCGCCTTGGCGGCCGGGCGGGAGGCAGCCCCCTTGGCGGCGGCCTTCTTTCGGCCAATGGACTTGGTTCCGGCCTTCCTGGCGGCGCGAGGCTCCGCCTTCGGGGCCTCGGTGGCGCCCGTGGTGGCCGCTCCGGACGGAGCCGGGGCCGCCTTCGCGCCCGTGGGCTCCTGGCCGCCCTCCTCCGGCATGAAGGCGCGCTCCACGGCGCCCTCCACCTGGCGCACGGCGGACTCAATCTTCTCCGTCGCCACCTTGCTGGTGGTGGTGGCCCAGGTGCGGAGCTGCTCCAGGCCCTCCTTCACCTTGGCCTGGTTGCGCGGGTCCTTCACCTCATGAAGGAGGCGCTGAGCCTCGCCACGCAGGTCCTCGGTGGTGCGCTTGAGCTCGTCACCGGTGCGCTTGAGGAAGTCCATCAGCTGCTTGTCCCACTTCTCGGCCATGTGCTGTGTCCTCCGTGGGGCGACGGGGCCCCCCTTCGAAGCATTCCACTCCACGCCCGCCGGGAGCGCAAAACCTTCCTGGGCTTTCTGAACACACGCATGAGAAACGCGACGATTGCCCTGGGCGTGTCGCGTGAAACATCTGTCACGCGGCTCGTGCAAGCGAGCGGTGAAAGGCGTTAGAGTATGCGCGCCGAGCCCCCTCCCCAGGGCCCGCGCTGGAGCCCGCCGACATGTTGTCCGCCCGAGTGGCCGGGACGCTCGCCGTCCTCGTCCTGCTGAGTGCCTGTTCCGAAGGTCGTGGAGACCCGTCGGAAGGTCCCAGGCTTCCCGCCATTGAACTGCCCGCCACCACGGTGGGAGCCGCCTACGAGGCCGTGCTGACGGCCACCGGCGGCACCCCGCCGCTGCGCTACTCGTTCATGGGCGCGCCGCCGCCGGGCTTCTCCTTCCTTACGGCGGAGGGGAAGCTGACGGGCCCGGCCAGCGAGGACGGCGAGTTCACCCTCACCGTGGGCGTGCAGGACGCGGAGGGCCACGAGGACGTCCGCACCTACGGGCTGAAGGTATGGCCCGCGCTCGCGGTGTCGGGCGCCGCCATGCCCAGCGCCACCGTGGGCGGCAACTACCTGCACACCTTCGTCGCCAGCGGTGGCCACCCGCCGCTGCGCTGGTCATCGGCGGACGGCTCGCTGCCCCTGGGACTGAGCCTCGGCCAGGACGGAGTGCTGAGCGGCGTCCCACAGGCGGCCGGCATCTATTCGTTCACCCTGCGCGTGCAGGACGCCAGCGGGGCGACGGCCGAGGCGCGGCTGTCGCTGGGGGTGAGCAACTCCGGGGGGCAGCCAGACGGGGGGCAGCCAGACGGCGGCCCGCTCCCGACGGGCACCTTCCCGGTGTCGGTGGCCAACTGGAACATCGAGTGGTTCGGGGACACCACCTACGGGCCGAGCGACGAGCCGCTGCAGCTCGCCAACGCCCAGGCCGTCATCGCCGACGCGGGCGCGGACATCTGGGGCCTGGCGGAAATCGTCAGCACGTCGCAGTTCAACGAGCTGAAGGCGCAGCTGCCCGGCTACGACGGCTTCCTCGCGGACGACGCCACGCGCGTGCCCTCGGGCGCGAGCTACTACCGAACCAACGAGCAGAAGCTGGGCGTGCTCTTCAAGTCGGACGTGGTGCGGGTGCTCGGGGCGGACGTCGTCCTCACCCAGTACGACAATGACTTCGCCGGGCGGCCTCCGCTGCGGGTGGACCTGCGCGTCACCCGGGGCGGCGCCAGCGTGGACATGACCGTCCTGGTGGTGCACCTGAAGGCCACGACGAGCGCCGACCCCACGGACGACTACAACCAGCGCGTCGCCGCGGCCGGAAGGCTCAAGAGCTACCTGGACACCCAGCTCCCCACGCAGCGGGTCATGGTGGTGGGCGACTGGAATGACGACGTGGACGTGTCCACCGTGACGGACCCGGTGACGCAGCAGAAGCGGGACACGCCCTTCCGCGACTTCGTCAGCGACACGGCCGACTACACCTTCGCCACCCAGGCCCTGTCCCTGGCGAACGTGGGCAGTACGGTGGGACGCAGCACCTTCATCGACCACCAGCTCGCCACCAACGAGGTGTACGCGGCCTACGTCGCCAACTCCACCACCGTGATTCGCCCGGCGATTACCGGCTACAAGGACAACACGTCCGACCACTACCCCATCCTCAGCCGCTACGACTTCGGGCAGGGCAACGTGCGAGCCCTCCGGCTCACCGCACCCAACGGCGGGGAGACGCTGCTGGCGGGGACACCGTACAACATCACCTGGGTCTCCAACGGCGTGAACTCGGTGCGGCTGCAGTACTCCGTGGACAACGGGACGACCTGGCGCGACGTGGCCGCCTCCGTGTCCGCCGCCTCCGGGCGCTACGCGTGGACGGTGCCCTACGACGCGTCCAGCGGCGCGCGCGTGCGGGTGAGCGATGCACTGGATGCCACCCTCTCCGACGCCAGCGATGGCGCCTTCGTGCTGAACCGCGTCCCACACGCCGTCTTCATCAACGAGTACCTGCCCCAGCCGAACAACGCCCCGGGGACGAGCACCCCGGACTACGACCAGATGTTCGTGGAGCTGCTCAACACGGGCACCACCACCGTCGACCTGGGCGGCTGGAAGATTCACGATGACGAGTCGTACAGCGGCGCCAGGCCCGCCCGGCACACCTTCCCCGCCGGCACCGTGCTGCAGCCAGGCAAGGTGTACGTCGTCTACTCGGGGGCTTCCGCCGTCCCCGCCGGGGCCACGAACGCCGACTACTCCAATGGCCTGTTGAACGGAGTCTATCAGGGGCTGCGTTTCAACCGCGGCGTCAACGTGAGTGGCAGCGGGGACACGGTGTACCTCGTCCTGCCGGACGGCAGCGTGCAGGACAGCCACAACTACCAGGACACCTACCAGGGCGTCTCCTACAACCGGAGCCCGGACGCCAGCGCCACCGGGAGCTGGGTGCTGCACAACACCCTGTCCTCCACCCTCACCGCCTCCCCCGGCAAGCGCGTCAACGGCTCGGCGTTCTGACGCTCCACGGGTCCGGGCGGAGCGCTCCGGAGTGGCCCCTATATAAGGATGGGGCCGCCCTGACTCTGCCTCCGGCTGGCCGGAAGCCCCCCAGGCGACTGTCGTTCGCGCCCGTACAACCCCGCCCGCGCAACGAATTCCGCCCAATCGCTCAATAAATCAACCGTTCGTCGTTCCTTGGCACAACCCAGATTTCGAGCACGTTCCGTATCTCTTTTTGTGAGGGAGACGGACGGCAGGGCACGGGGCCCGGGCCGCTCGACTGGGACCGGGAGTGTCCGTGCTGCCAGGAAATGACAGGTCCGTCTTGGAGGCCTTCCGCCGCGGGGATGCGGCCGTCCTCACGCAGGTGTACCGGAAGTACTCGCCGGAGGTGTTGCGTTACCTCTCGCGCCGGTTCGCGGTGGGTGGGGACGGTGGAACGCGGACGGTGGCCCTCTCCGCGCTGGACCTGGACGCGGCGCACCAGGAGACCTTCGTCCGCGCCTTCCGGCCCAACATGCGGCAGGCCTACGACGGGGTCCGTCCCTACCTGGGCTTCCTGCTGACGGTGGCGCGCTCGACGGCCATTGATTTGATGCGCGCCTCCGGGCGCGTGGCGCGAGAAGCCGTCCCCATGGACGACGCGCCCGAGCTGAGCCACCTGCCCACCGAGAGCCGCAGCCCGGAGGAGGAGGCGCTGGGCACGGAGGTGCGCGCGCTGGTGCGCCGCTTCCTGGACGCGCTGCCGGAAGAGGGACGCGCGCTGGCACAGCTTCGCTTCGTGGAAGGGCTGTCGCAGGAATCCGCCGCCGAGCAACTCCAGCTCACCCGAGGAGAGGTCCGGGTGCGCGAGAAGCGGCTGCGGACGCAGTTCACCGAGCATCTGAAGGCCTCGGGCTGGCTGGAGGCCTCGGCCGAGCCCGGGCGGATGGAGCTGGGAGTCCTCCTGGCCTCAATGGCCCTGTGCGCAATAGGGAGCATGCCATCATGAGGTGGTACGAGAGACACATCGACGCCAGTCTGACGCGCTGGTCTCTGGGAGAGCTGTCCCCCAGCGAGTCCGCCCGCCTGCTGCGCCACGCTCATGGCTGCGCCCGCTGTGGCGCCCGGTACGAGCAATGGGCCCGGGCCCACCGAGCCCTCGAGGGCGGCAACCTGGACATGCCCTCCTCCATGGAGCGGCAGGCGCTGACGGAGGGCGGCCTGGCGGCGGCCCTGGCGGCGGCGGCTCCCGCGGAAGAAGCGCGGGCGCGCTGGCCCTCGCTGGCGATGCTCGCGGGCGCGGTGGCCGCCGTCTTCCTGGCGGTGGTGCTGACTCCGCCCGCCACGGACACGCGTGAGTTCACGTCCCGCGGCGAGGGCACGCCCCCTCCGGGCGTGGCGCTGCGCATCTTCTGCGCGGCGGCCGGCCAGCCCATGCGCGAGCTGCACGCGGGGGACGACTGCCAGGCAGGCGCGATGCTGGCCTTCGCCGCCGGTGGCACCGCGCCCTACTCACACGTGGCCGTCCAGGTCCGCGGCGCGAAGAAGGCCGAGGTGACGGCAGGTCCCTTCGTCCTGTCCGGTCCCCCGGGTCGGGAAGGCCCCCTGGAGCTGACCGTCCCCATGCCCCAGCAGGCGGGCGTGGTGGAAGTCACGGCTGCCTTCGCGGACCACCCGGCAGTGGCACTGGCGGCCCTGCGCGGTGAGCAGACCGGGGGAGTCGTGGTGCTCAAGCAGGAGGTCAAGGTAAAGGAAGGCCCATGAAAAAGCTGGGACTGCTCTTCGGGGCCTTCGCGCTGCTCTCCGGAAGCAGCGCCTCGGCGGAAGAGGTGGTGCGCCGCGCCCTGGTCATCGCCCACAACGGGAGCGACGACCCCTCCCTCCCGGACCTGCGCTTCGCGGATGACGACGGCGTGCTGTGGGCGGAGACGCTCCAGCGGCTGGGCGTGGAGACGACGCTGCTGGTGGACCCGGACGAGGCGACTCGGGCCGGGAGTCGGCCCGTGCTCGCGGGCGCGCGCCCGCCCACGCCGGACGAGGTGAAGCGCGAGGTGGCCCGGCTGCGCGCGGCCAGCCTCGCCGACGACGAGCTGGGACGTCAGACGGACGTGCTCGTCATCTATGTGGGCCACGGCAACACGGACGAGGCCGGGCGCGCGTACTTCACCCTCGCGGGCGGCCGGCTGGACAAGGCGACCCTCTACTCGGACGTGGTGGACCCGCTCGCCGCGGACTTCACGCACGTCATCGTGGATGCGTGCCGCGCCTCCGGCGTGGTGGGCAGCCGCGGCGGTCAGACGGACGCGGCGGTGCTGGCGGAGCTGCGCGGCATGCTCGCGCGCGAGCAGCTCGCCACCCGGCCCACCGTGGGCGCCGTCTTCGCGGAGAGCGACGACGGCGAGACGCACGAGTGGTCCCGCATCCGCGCCGGCGTGTTCAGCCACGTGGCGCGCTCGGGCCTCATGGGCGCGGCGGACATCAACGGCGACGGGCGGGTGGAGTACAGCGAGCTGGGGGCCTTCGTCTCCGCGTCGCTCAAGGGTGTGAAGGGCCTGCCCGCGCGGCTGACCCTCCACGCCTTCGCACCCACCCGCGAGCCCCGGCGCCCGCTGGTGGGCCCCGCCCCACGGGGCCCCAGCCTCACCCTGCCCTCCGGCTTCGAGCACTCGCGCATCTCCGTGGAGGACGCGGACGGCCGGCGCCTGGCGGACGTGCGGCGCTCGGAGGACCAGTACGTGCTGCTGCGCCTGCCCGAGCGCGACGTGTACTGGGTGCGCACCCCCACCGCCGAGGCGCGCATCACCCTCGCGGAGCTGTCCACCGGGGTGCCGCGGATGGCCTCGCGCGAGATGCAGGAGCGCGGCCCCGCGGAGGAGGCGCTGCGGCGCGGCCTGTTCGCGGTGCCGCTGGACAAGCACTACTACGAGCAATACGTGGCCGCCGCCGGCCTGGTGCCGGTGGACCTGGCCCGGGCCTTCCCGCCCGCGGAAGGAGGCACGCTGCCGCACCTGATGCTGCGCGGCCCCCAGACGCGGCAGTGGGACTGGGGCCTGACGGCATTGCGGGCCCCGCTGGGGCTGAGCACCATCGCCGCCGGCCCGAGCGTGGCGCTGCGGATGGAGCTGCGGCCCTTCCTCTATTACGGCGTGCGCGGCACCTACGCGCTGACGGCGGAGGCGCTCGACGGCCTCCGCCTGCACCGTGCCACGGTGCAGGGGCTGGTGGGCACGGAGGGCCTGTACCGCACGCCGCTGTTCCTGGAGGCGGGCGCGGGCCTGGGCCTGCTGGCCTTGACGAAGGACTCGCTGCGGATGGGCGACTCCACCCTGCTCACCACTCACGCGGCGGCCGGAGTCACGGGAACGCTGGCGGGGCTGAAGCTGCGGCTGGGGGCCACGCTGTCCGCGGACCTCGTCACGCTCGACGGAAACAACCACTGGGACCCCTCCTACGGCGTGGAGCTGGCGCTGCGGCGCTGAGGCAAGCGGGTGATGAGGCACGGATTCATGAGATGGACCTGGGTGGCGGTGCTGGCGCTGGCGGCCGGCTGTGACGGCATCGAGCTGGACAAGCTCCTGAAGCAGCACGAGCCGCTCACCCGCATCACCCCGGAGCCCGCGGGCGCCAACTGCGCCCACGGCGGCAGCGCGGTGCTGACGGGCCTGGACCTCGACGACGACGGCGTGCTCGACGACACGGAGGTGCGGAGCACCGCGTACAGCTGCGCCTCGGCCATGCCCGGCGTGCTGGTGCTGACGCGGTATGTGCCTCCCGGGGAGCGGTGCGCCCTCGGTGGCCACGTCTCCCGCGCCGGGCTCGACGTGAACGGCAACGGCGAGCTGGAGGACGGCGAGGTCACCCGCGAGGTGTACAGCTGCACGGAGCCGGAGGCGGTCGTCACGCGCATGAGCGCGCTCCCGTCGCCTCCGGGCCCCTGCCACCTGGAAGGCACCCTGGTGGAGGCGGGCCTCGACCTGGACCGGAACGGCGCGCTGGATGACCCGGAGCGCCGGGCGATGGCCATCGTCTGCGTGGCGCCGGCCCTCGTCCGGGTACGCCAGGTCGCGGAGCCCGCCAGCGTCACCTGCCCGAGCGGCGGCATCCGCGTGGAGGCCGGCGCCGACGACGATGGCGACACGGAGTTCGAGTACGCCGAGGTAGGCGCGACCATGGCGGTGTGCAACGCCCTGCGCACCTATGACGGGCACTATGTCGTGAAGAGCGCGGCGGACCTCGCGGCGCTCGAGGGCATCTCGCGCATCCGCGGCTCGCTCCAGGTCGTCGGCACGCCCTTGAAGGAGCTCGTCCTGCCCGCGCTGATGATGGTGGAAGACCAGCTCCTCATCGACAGCAACATGGACCTGAAGCGCGTGGAACTGCCGTCGCTGCGCTTCGTGGAGCAGGACCTGCGCATTGGCTTCAACGCGGCCCTGGAGACCCTCGCGGTGGGCAGTGCCGGAAACGAAGTGTGGGTGGAGAAGGAACTGGTCATCGAGACCAACCCGAGCCTGGCCACCCTCTCCGGCCTGAGCCCGGTGGTTCCGCGCGGGAGCATCACCCTGCGGGACAATGACGCGCTCCGGTTCCCGGGGACGTTCGACTCCCTCGTCGAGCTCACGGGCTCCATCTTCATCTCGGACAATGACGGCCTGCTGGCGCTGCCATTCGCGAAGCTGGAGCGTCTGGGCGGCAGCCTGGACATCACCCGCAACGCCGCCCTGCCCTCCCTGACAGGCACCGTCCTGACCAGCGTGAGCGGGGACGTCTCCATCTCAGACAACGACACGCTGATGGACCTGTCGGGGATGCCTCAGCTCGAGTCCATTGGCGGCAACCTCATCGTCCAGGACAATGACCGCCTGCTGTCCCTGGCGGGGATGCAGTCGCTCGCGCGGCTGGGCTCTCTGCGTGTCTACCGCAACGCCGAGCTGACGGACGCGGGCCCCTTCCCCGTCCTACGGACCATCACCACGGCCCTCGACATCAACAACAATCCATCGTTGGTGTCCGTGGGGGACTTCCGCTTCCTCCAGCACCTGGAGCTGCTGCACGTGGGCAACAACACGCGGCTGACGAGCCTGACGGGGCTCGACACGCTACAGACCGCGAGGTTCCTGAACGTGGACAGCAACAACTCCCTGACGAGTCTGGGAGCGTTGAGCCGGCTGCGGGCGCTGGAGGGGCTGGAGGTGACATACAATCTGACCTTGAAGCGGCTCGACCTGCCCGCGCTGGAGAGCGTGACCGGCACCTTCACCGTCGTGGACAACCCGGTGCTGCCCACGTGCCAGGCGACCGCGCTCGCGACGAGGACCTTCACCGGCATCGCGGCCCAGATTACCGGCAACGACTCCACGGCCACCTGCGACTGAGCCCCTCCCGGCGGGGACGAGCGTCCCCCTTCAGGAGCGGCAGAAGAGAGGCACGGATGCGCTGGACCTGGATGGCGGTACTCGCGCTGGCGGCGGGCTGCGGTGGAATCGAGCTGGAGCCTCTCGTGAATCAGCATCCGGCGCGCACGCGGGTGACGCCGGAGCCGCCCGGCGCCCACTGCCCGCACGGCGGCAGCGCGCTCCTGTCCGGCCTGGACCTCGATGAAGACGGCGTGCTCGATGACGGCGAAGTGACGGCCACCGAGTACGTCTGCGCCACGGCGCTCGCGCACAGCCAGCCCGAGACGGCGGGAGCCCACTGCGAGCATGGCGGGCAGGCGGTGCGGACCGGCCCGGACCTGGATGGGGACGGCGAGCTCGACGACGCCGAGGTGACGGCCACCGAGTACGTCTGCGCCACCGCCGTCCCGGACGTGCTGGTGCGCACCCGGGAGGTGCCGCCCGGCGCGGAGTGCCCGCTTGGCGGCCAGGTCTCCCGCGCCGGGCAGGACACCAACGGCAACGGCGAGCTGGAGGACGGCGAGGTCACCCGCGAGGTGTATGGCTGCACACAGCCGGAGACGGTGGTCACCCGCCTGAGCGCGATCCCGCAGCCGGCCCAGGAGTGCCCCGGTCTGGCGTCGGTGGCGGTGGAGGCGGGCCCGGACATGGACCAGGACGGCGAACTGGATGACGGCGAGGCCCGGGCGCGGGTGAGCCTCTGCGCGTCGGTGGTGGACCCGGTGCGGGTGGAGCTGCGCCCGGAACCGGCCGGCACGCGGTGCCCGGCGGGTGGCACGCTGGTGGTGGCCGGTCTGGACGTGAACGGCGACGGCAACCTGGGCAACGAGGAGCGCTCCTCGTGGGCGCTCGTATGCCAGCCCCTGCACACGTACGACGGAAGCTACGTGGTGCGGAGCGCGGCGGACCTCGCGGCGCTCCAGGGCATCTCCCACATCCACGGCTCCCTCTTCCTGATGGGCACGGAGCTGACCGAAGTGGTCCTCCCCGGCCTCATGGCGGTGGAGGGGCAGCTCACCATCTACGGCAACGCGGCCCTGACGCGCGTGGAACTGCCCGGCCTGCGCTTCGTGAAGTACGACCTCTCCGTCGAGTCCAACGCCAACCTGGAGACCCTGGTGCTTGGCGGTGCCCAGGGTGAGGAACTGTTGGTGGAGCTGGACCTGTGGCTGATCTCCAACCCCAAGCTGAAGAGCCTGAGCGGGCTGAGCCGCGTGTCCCCCCGGCAGAGCCTCTACCTGCGGGAGAACGGCGCGCTCGAGTATATCCCGGGCCAGACGGGCTTCGACAACGTGAAGGCCCTCACGGGAGTCCTCTACGTCTCGGGCAATGACGCGCTGGGCGCCCTCCCCTTCCCGGTCCTCCGCCATGTGGGCTACAGCGTGTACGTCGACGACAACACCGCGCTGCGGAGCCTGTCGCTGCCGAGCCTGAGGTCCGTGGGCGGGGCCTTCTCCATCTCCAACAACGACGCGCTGCAAGGCCTGTCGGGCATGCCCCTGCTCGAGACCATCAACAGCTGGCTCACCGTCGCCGGCAACGACGCGCTGCGGACCACCGAAGGACTGCCGGAGCTCAGCCACGTGGGCGGCCTCTCCTTCGGCTTCAACGCCGAGCTGGAGTGGGTGGGAGACCTGCCCTCCCTCCAGAGCATCGGCTCCCGGCTCGTGGTCGACTCCCACCCGAAGCTGCTCGGCGTGCGCAACCTGGGCAGCCTCCAGCAGGTCGCCCAGGTGTCCATCGACAACAACCCGCTGCTGGCCAGCCTGCAAGGGCTGACCCGGGTGCGCTGGTTGAGCAGCCTGTCCGTGCGGCGGAGCCCCGCGCTGAGCAGCCTGGCGGAACTGGCGGGACTCCAGGAGGTGGAGATGCTGAGCGTCCTGGACAACGCGAACCTCACCCGGTTCGACCTGACCGCGCTGGAGCGGGTGCCCCATGAGTTCACCGTTACCGGCAACACGAAGCTGCCCACCTGCCTCGCTACCGGGCTCGCCGCCGCCGTCTACACGGGCGCGCCGGCCCAGCTGCGCATCAGCGACAATGACGACACGGCCACCTGTGGCAACTGAAGGACGGGGCCGGCACGACCTGCCCCGGAGGAACTGCACCATGCGCTGGACCTGGATGGCGGTGTTCGCGTTGGCGGCCGGCTGCAACGGCATCGAGCTGGAGAAGCTCGTGAAGCAGCACCCGGCGCTCACGCGCCTGGCCCCGGAGCCCGCCGGCGCCCACTGCCCACATGGCGGGCAGGCGGTGCTGTCCGGCCTGGACCTCGATGAGAACGGCGTGCTCGACGACAGCGAGGTGACGAACACCGAGTACGCCTGCACCACGGCGCTCGCGTACAGCCAGCCCGAGGCGGCGGGGGCCCACTGCGAGCATGGCGGGCAGGCGGTGCGGACCGGCCCGGACCTGGATGGGGACGGCGAGCTCGACGACGCCGAGGTGACGGCCACCGAGTATGTCTGCGCCACCGCCGTCCCGGACGTGCTGGTGCGCACGCGGCAGGTGCCCCCGGGAGAGCACTGCCCGAATGGCGGCGTCGTGTCCCACGCCGGGAAGGACCTGAACGGAGACGGGCTGCTGGGGGACGCGGAAATCACGCGCGAGGTGTATGGCTGCTCGGAGCCGGCGCCGGTGCTGACGCGGGTGCGCCTGCTCACGAGGGCCCCCTTCGTCTGCCAGCAGACCAGCTCCATCGTCGACGCGGCCCTGGACCTGGACCGCGACGGGGTGTTCGACGACGAGGAGGCACGAGCCTCCACCCGCGTCTGCGTGGACCCCGCCCTGGTCCGGGTGCGCCAGCGGCCGGAGCCGGCGGGCACGCGCTGCCCCATGGGCGGCATCGCGGTGGAGGCCGGCAGGGACATGAACGGGGACGGCGTGTTCGACAGCAACGAGGTGCTCGGCACCGCCTACGTGTGCCAGCCCACGTCCACCTATGACGGCTCGTACCTCGTGCAGGATGCGGCGGACTTCGCGGCGCTCGGGGCCATCTCCCACATCCGGGGCGGGCTCACCATCACCAACACGCAGCTCACGGAGGTGGTGCTCCCCGGCCTCGTATCGGTGGAGGGCTCGCTGAGCATCACCAGCAACGCCGCCCTGACGCGCGTGGAGCTGATGGGCCTGCGCTCCGTGGGAGAGGCCCTGTTCGTGGGCTACAACGACAACCTCGAGCTGCTGACCATCGGTCCGGCCGGCCCGGCTCCGGAGCACGCGGTCCATGTGGGCACCAACCTGGGACTGAGCACCAACCCGAAGCTCCAGACGCTGTTCGGGCTGGCCGCCGTGTCCCCGCGCGGCAGCTTCACGGTGACCGAGAACGCGCTCCTGATGGGAGGGGACCGGTTCCCGTACCTCGAGGAGCTCTCGGGCACCCTGAGCATCTGGGGAAATCCCACCCTGCAAACGCTGCCCTTCACCCACCTGCGCACGGTGGGCGGCACGGTACAGCTCTTCAACAACGATGCGCTCACCTCGCTCGAGGGACTGAATGTGCTGACGACCGTCGGCGGAGACTTCCTCATCTCCGACAACGACGCGCTGCCGAGCAGCTCGGGGCTGTGGAGCCTGCATAGCGTTGGCGGCGCCCTCCAGGTGATTGGCAACGACAGCCTCCAGGACTTCGGGACCTCCTTCCTCTCCCGCGCGGGCTCCATCATCATCAACGGCAACGCCTCGCTGGCGACGGTGGGGCCGATGTTGTCCCTCAAGTCCGTGGACAAGGACTTCGGCATCTCCAACAGCCCGAAGCTGACGGCCGTGATGGAGTTCCCCCTCCTGGTGAGCGTGGGGGGCATCCTCGAGCTCAGCGACAACACGCTGCTGACCGACCTGTCGGCCTTCGGCAGGCTGCTGCGCCTGGAAGGACTGCACGTGACGCGCAGCCCCGCGCTGACGAGCCTGTCTCCCTTCAGCGGCCTGCGCGAGCTGGATGGCCTGCTCGTGAAGGAGAACCCCGAGCTGACGCAGCTGGGCCTGAGCGGACTCGTCCGGGTGGGCACCTACTTCATCGCCACGGACAATCCGAAGCTCCCCGGGTGCCTGGCCACGACACTCGCGAGCAGCGTGTACACCGGGCGCGCCGAGGACCTCGACATCGCGCGCAACGCGGAGACGGCCTGCGGACCGTAGCGCCCTCGACTGACCGGGCGGCGGGCACATGAGCCCGGCGGATACGTGGAGGCCCGGCCTCCACGCTTGCCCGTGCCGGAAGCGCGGCCCTACAGTGCCGGCCGTGCCAAGGCCGTCATGTCGAACCTGAGTCCGCCGGCGCTGATGGAGCCCGCCCCCACCACCGCCTCGACGCCCTCTCGCGCGAGCCGGCTTGCGCCCTGGGTGGCCGCGCTCGGTGGGCTGGGCTGGTTCCTGTGGCTGGGCGGCGGGAAGGTGCTGCCGCCCACGCGCATCGACTGGATGATGCGCGAGGACTGGGCGGGCCACATCTTCGGCTGGCTCTTCTACCGCAATGCCCCGTGGGGCCTGCCGCTGTCGGCCTCGCCCAACCAGCTCCACCCCTACGGCACGTCCGTGGCGCTCACGGACGGCAACCCGCTGGTGGCGGTGCTGCTCAAGCCCTTCGAGGCGCTGCTGCCGGCGGACTTCCAATACACGGGACTGTGGCTCGGGCTGTGCTTCGCGCTGATGGGGTACTTCGGCGCGCGGCTGGTGCGCGAGGTGTCATCGCGCCCGGAGCACCAGGTGCTGGGAGGCCTGCTCTTCGCGCTGGCCCCGCCCATGGCGGCGCGCTTCGGCCACCCGACGCTGTGCGCGCACTGGCTGCTGGTGGCCATGCTGTGGCTCCACCTGCGTGACGCACCGGAGGCCGGCGCCGCGAGGCGGACGCTCGCCCTGGCCGCCCTCTTCAACGCCGTGGGCGCGGGCACGCACCCGTACCTCGTGGCCATGCTGGCGCCGCTCGCCGTGGCACTGGCCGTGCGGTTGGCACTCGGCCGGGTGCTCGGGTGGGGCGCGGCCATGGTGGCGGCAGTGGGCGTGGTGCTGCTGGACGTGCTCGTCTTCGCCCTCTTCGGCTACTTCGGCGGCAGCGGGCTGGGCGCGGAGGGCTTCGGCGACTTCTCCGCGGACCTGGCCACGCTGTTCAACCCCATGGGCTGGTCCCGGCTCCTGCCCGACCTGAGGGCCGCGCCGAGACAGGGCGAGGGCTTCGGCTACCTGGGCGCCGGCGCGCTGCTGCTGCTGGCGCTCGCGCTGGCGTCCTCGGCGGTGCGCTTCCGCGCGCTGCGCGCCGTGCCCTGGCGCCGCGGGGTGCCGCTGGCGGTGGTGGTGCTGCTGATGGCCATCTACGCGCTGTCCTGGCGCGTGACGTGGATGGGCCGGCAGGTGGCGGACCTGGGCGCGCTGTACGAGCCCTTCTCCCGGCTGACGGCGGCGTTCCGCTCGTCCGGGCGCTTCGTGTGGCCGCTGTGCTACCTGCTGGTGGCCGGGGCCGTGCTGCTGTGGCTGCGGCTGTGGCGCGAGCGGGCGTGGGCCGGCACGGCGGCGCTGGTGGTGGCGGTGGCGGTGCAGGCGTACGACTGGCGCGCGCAGCGCAGCCCGCTGCACCGGCCCACCCCGTTCCGCCGGCTCCAGGCCCCCGAGTGGGCGGAGCTGAAGGGCCCCTACCAGCACCTCGCCCTCTTCCCGCCGCACGTCCAGTGGGTGTGCCGCTACGACGAGCCGGTGGTGAACGCGCTGGGCTACCTCGCCTACCGGCTGGAGCTCACCTTCAACAGCGGCTATGCGTCGCGCACGCCGCCGGAGCTGGCGAGGGAGTGCAATGCCCCGCTGCGGCCCGGTGGGGTGGACGCGGACACGGCCTACGTGGTGGCGCCGGAGCACCTCGCGTCCTTCCTCCGGGAGGGCGCGCGCTGCGGCATGCTGGAGGGGCTGCCGGTGTGCGTGGCCGGGCACCGGACGGATGCCTTCGCCCGGGCGCTGGAGCGGCAGCCGTTGCGGTAGAAGGTGGGTGGCCGGGCGGCCCTCCTCCCGGGCGGGCACGAGTGACTGGGAGATGGACACCCTCCCGGGGAAAGGCGGCAGCGGGAGCGTATGGAGAGCGAGGACATCGTCACAGCGCTGCGCCGGGTGCCGCTGTTCGCCCGGCTCACCGGCGAGCAACTTCAGTGGATGGCCCGGCATGGCCGGCAGCTCCACTTCGCGGCGGGCACGCGCATCGCCGCGCAGGGAGACCCGGCGGACGGGCTGTCCGTCATCCTGGAGGGGCGCACGGAGTGGACGCGCCGCGTGGGCACGCAGGAGGTGCACGCCGACACGCTGGAGGCGGGCGACCTCTTCGGCGAGCTCATCCTCTTCCTCAACTCGCCCCACCCCTCCACGGGCCACGCGGTGACGGACGTGCGGCTGTTCCGGCTGGAGCCGGCCACCTTCTGGGAGCTGCTGCGCGTGGCGCCGGTGCTGAGCCGGGGGCTGATGGAGGTGGCCTCGCAGCGCTCCGCGCCGAACGAGGTGGACTCCCGGCAGCAGGCGGCGCTGCTGCCCGTGGGCCAGCTCGTGGCGGGACTGGGCGGTGAGCTGGACAATCCCGCCTCGGCGGCGCGCCGGAGCGCGGCGCGGCTGCGCGAGACGTTGCGGACGGTGTCGGCGCGGGCCATGGCGCTCGGCGAGCACGGGCTGAGCTCGGCACAGCGCGGGGCCCTGCTCGCCCTGCCCCGGGAGGCCGCCGAGCGTGGAAGGACCTCCCCTCCGCTGGAGCCCATGGCACGGGCCGAGCGCGAGGAGGCGATGGGCTCCTGGCTGGAGTCGCGCGGGGTGGCGGACGCGTGGGAGGCGGCGCCCGTGCTCGTGGCCTCGGGGCTGGACGTGCCCTGGCTGGAGTCGGTGTCGACGCGGGTGGGCACGGCGCTGCTGGGCGACGTGCTCGCGTGGCTGGTGGCAGCGGTGACGGGCGACGTGCTGCTGGCCGAGGTGGAGCGAGGCACGGCGCGCGTCTCCGCGCTGGTGGACGCGCTGAAGACGTACAGCTTCCTGGACCCGGCCCCCGCGGAGGACGTGGACGTGCACGACGGCCTGGAGGCCACGCTGGCCGTGCTGGGCCACCGGCTGACCGGCGGCCGCCTCACCGTGGAGCGCGAGTACGAGCGGAGCCTGCCGCGGCTGAAGGCGGAGGGCGGCGCGCTGGAAGAGGTGTGGACGCAGCTGGTGCTCAACGCGCTCCAGGCCATGGGCGAGGGCGGCGGGCGCCTGCGGCTGCGCACCTGGGCCGAGCCCTCGCGGGTGGTGGTGGAGGTGGCGGACAACGGGCCGGGGATTCCGAAGGACCTGATGCCGCGCCTCTTCGAGCCCTTCTTCAGCACGAAACCCCACGCGGCGGGCCTGGGCCTGGACATCAGCCGCCGCATCATCGAGCGGCACGGCGGCGACCTCCGCGTGCTGTCCGAGCCGGGCGGCACGCGTGTGCAGGTACGCCTTCCCGTGTAGCCTGGAAGTCGTGACAGGCGCTCCGATGTCCGGCTCCCCACGGCTGCACCATCCACCTGGCGACGGAAGTCCCGCGCGGGAGCGGCCGGAGCGTCTGCCCCTTCACGCGCGGCCGCCGGGCCGATGGCCGGCGAAGGCCCCAGGGCGTGGAGTGTCGGGAGCCTCCAGCGTCCCGGCCCGCGAGGACCCGCCGGGGGCCGCCGTCCGCGTCACCGAGGGAGGAGCCTCGTATGTCCGGTGAGATTCAGGGCGCCTGGTTCAAGGCCATCCTCGGCTCGATGACCGCGGCCTCGTCCCGCTTCCCCCAGCACCAGCAGCGCATCAACAGCATGCGCGACGACACCTGGTACGCGTGGGAGGACTATGTCCGCATGACGGGCGAGCTGCAGGTGGCGCTGGGGGACAGGGCGGTGGAGGCCATCGCCCAGCGCTCGGCGATGCGCACGCTCCCGCTGGCGCGCTCGCTGGGCTTCGACTCGGTGGAGAAGGTGTTCGGCGACTTCGACGCGCTGCTGCGCGCCATGGTGCGGGAGCTGCCGCCGTCCGACTCCACGCGCACCGTGTCCTTCACGCCGCTGGCGGCGGAGCTGGAGAGCCACTCACGCCTGCCCAGCGCGCTGCTGCTGGGCACCTTCCGGGGCTTCCTCATGGGCTTCGGGAAGATTGTCACCGAGGCGAAGGTGACGCACCGGGGCGGCACGCGGCGCTTCTCGCTCAAGTGGATGTGACGCGGGCGCCCCGCGCGCCGGGCCTGCCTGCCTGTCCGGGCCCCTTCCGCTTTCGCCCCGGCCGCCACGCGCTTATGAGCAGGGCGCCACCTGGGAGATGATGCTCGATATGTCGTCCTCCCCCTCCGTCCCCGCCTCCCGTCCCACCGAGCCGTGGCTCGAGGAGCTCGACGTCCTCATCCGGGCCCGCTACCCGCTCCTCTACCTCGTCTCCTGGGAGGAGCACCGGGTGGACGCCATCCTCACCGAGCTGGCCCGCGCGCACGGCAAGGCCGTCTTCCACTGGTCCGTCACCCGGGGCCTGCGCAACGTGGGCAACTCGCGCGCCGCGGCCCTGCCCGAGGACACGCGCTCGCCCCTGGAGGCGCTGGCCGCCATTGAAAAGCTGGGCGAGCCCGCGCTGGTGGTGCTCAAGGACTTCCACCCCTACCTGGAAGAGAAGCAGGTGGTGCGGGCCCTGCGGGAGCTGGCGCACTTCCTCAAGAGCACCTTCACCACCGTCATCCTCCTGTCCCCCGCGCTCAGCATCCCCATCGAGCTGGAGAAGGAAATCTCCGTCGTCGACGTGCCCCTGCCCGGGTACAACGACCTGCTGAAGCTGCTGAAGGAAATCGTCGCGCTGGTGCGCAGGAACAACAAGGCCACCGTCGAGCTGTCCCGGGAGCACGCGGACCAGCTCATCAAGGCCGCGCTCGGGCTGACGATGTCGGAGGCGGAGAACGCCTTCGCCAAGGCCATCGCCACCGACGGGAAGCTGAGCTCGGATGACATCAAGCGCATCCAGGACGAGAAGCGGCAGGTCATCCGCAAGAGCGGGCTGCTGGAGTACTACCCGCCCGACGAGAGCCTGGCGAACGTGGGCGGGCTCTCCAACCTGAAGGCGTGGCTGAGCCAGCGCACCGCCGCCTTCGGGGAGCGGGCCCGCCAGTTCGGCCTGCCCGAGCCCCGGGGCCTGCTGCTGCTGGGCGTGCAGGGCTGCGGCAAGAGCCTCACCGCCAAGGCCGTCTCCGCGCACTGGAACCTGCCGCTGTTGCGGCTGGACATGGGGCGCATCTTCAGCGGGCTGATTGGCTCCTCGGAGGAGAACCTGCGCAAGGCCATCCGCGTGGCGGAGAGCGTGGCGCCGGTGGTGCTGTGGGTGGACGAAATCGAGAAGGGCCTGTCGGGCGTGGCCTCCTCCAGCACGGGAGACAGCGGCGTCTCGGCGCGCGTGTTCGGCACGCTGCTCACCTGGCTCCAGGAGAAGACGGCGCCGGTGTTCGTGGTGGCCACCGCCAACCGCATCGACGGCCTGCCGCCGGAGGTGCTGCGCAAGGGGCGCTTCGACGAAATCTTCTTCATCGACCTGCCCGGGCACGCCGAGCGGCAGGACATCTTCCGCATCCACCTCAAGCGCCGGAAGCGCGAGCCCTCGGGCTTCGGCCTGGAGGAGCTGGCCACGCTCACCGAGGGCTTCAGCGGCGCGGAAATCGAGCAGGGCATCATCGCCGCGCTGTACGAGGCCTTCGCCGAGGGGAAGGAGCTGGAGCAGCGACACCTGGTGCGCGCCATCCAGGACACCTTCCCCCTGTCGGTGACGATGGCGGCCGACATCGACCGGCTGCGGGAGTGGGCCCGGGGCCGCACCCGTCCCGCCTCGGCTCCCGCCCCCCCCGGGAGCCCCCGATGACACCCAAGCTCTCCCGCTTCCTGCACCTGGAGCGCGCGCGGGGTGGGCGCTCCGATGAAACGGCCGCCCCGCTGCGGGACGGTGGCCGCTTCGAGTCCCTGGAGGAGCGGAAGGAGGCGCACGCGGAGGCCGCCGTCCCCGAGGCCCACCTGGAGCGCTTCAAGGGCGATGCCCCCCTGGCCCTCGCGGACAACCCGGAGGAGACGCGGCGCTTCCCCCGCTGCAGGGTGTGCGAGTCCGAGAATGGCCGCTTCGCGAAGGCATGCGGCGTGTGCGGCGCCGACCTGGAGACACCCGAGCAGCGCGAATACAACGAGCGGCTCTGGCAGCAGCGGCGGCAGGGGCTGAGCCGGACGCACGCGGACGAGGTGGAAGCGCTGCGCCAGCTCGAGGCACGGCGGCGGGAAGAGGACGAGCGCTTCAAGCAGCAGCTCGAGCAGCTCCGCCGGGAGGAAGGCGGAGGCCGTTGGGCGCGCATCTACTCCCAGCACTCGACGATAGGCACGGGGCTGCTGGCGCTCATCCCCCACCCGCTCGTGCGGTGGCTGACGCTGGCGGCGGTCCTCTGCCTCGCCGTGGGGCTCTGGCGTTACGGGGCGGGACGGACGCGGACGGCGGGAGGAGCCATGTGCCTCCTCCTCCTCGTGCTGTTCCTGCCCGGCAGGTCCGCCCGCTACCGCTGAGCCTCAGCCCTTCTGGCCGAGCGCCGCCACCGCCGCGGCCATCACCTGCTTCACGGGCACGCCCGCGGCCTCGGCCACCTTGCGGCAGTCCTCGAACTCCGGGTGCGCGTTGAGCACGGCGCCCCCGCGCAGGCCGCGCTTCACGCGGACCTTCCCCCACGGTGTCTCCACCTCCACCCAGTCGCGCTCCAGCGCCTGCCGCTCCACGCGGTGGTAGCGCACCCCCAGCGTGGTGGACTCGCGCAGCACCGCGTCCACCACCACCTCGCGCTTGCCCCCCTCCACCAGCGCGCCCAGCAGGTGCCCGGGCCGGCTCTTCTTCATCACCACCGGCGCCACCCACGTGTCGAGCGCGCCCGCGGCGAGCAGCTGGTCCACCAGGTGTCCCAGGAGCTGCGGCGTGGCGTCGTCCAGGTTGGCCTCCACCACCCAGAGGCCCTCGGCGCGGGCCTCTTCCATCCGCCCCAGCGACGCGCGCAGCACGTTGGGCCGGTCGCGGAAGTCCTTCGTCCCCACGCCGTAGCCCACCTTCTCCACGATGAAGTCCGGCGGGTGGCCGATGTGCGCCAGCACCTTCAGCAGCGCCGCGCCGGTGGGTGTCGTCAGCTCGCCCACGCCCTCGAAGCGCACGGGCACGTCGCGCAGCAACTCCAGCGTGGCGGGCACCGGAATGGGCATGTTGCCGTGGGCCACGCGGATGGTGCCGCTGCCCAGCGGGGGCGGGGCCGCGTACACCTCCGGGTTGCCCAGCAGCTCCAGCACCACCGCCGCGCCGCAGATGTCCACGATGGAGTCCACCGCGCCCACCTCATGGAAGTGGATGTCGTCGATGGAGACGCCGTGCACCTTCGCCTCGGCCTCGCCGATGGCGCGGAACACCGCCAGGGCCCGCTCCTTCGCGCGGGGCGGCAGCGTGGGGGCCGCCTCGATGAGCCGGCGGATGTCCGCGTAGGCCCGGTGAGGGTGCGCCTCGCGCGCGTCCAGCACCACGTCCAGGTGCGTGCCGCTGATGGCGTGGCGCACCGCGCGCTGCACCGCCAGCTTCCACCCGGGCACGCTCAGCCCGCGCAGCGCCTGCTCGAGGTCGGCCGGGGCCAGCCCCAGGTCGATGCCCGCCGCAAGGAACATGTCGCCGGCGATGCCGCCCACCGGCTCCAGGTAGAGGATGCGCCGCATCACCGCCGTCCCTTCGTCCGGGAAATCAGCGCCGCGTAGAAGCCACCGCCGAACCCGTTGTCGATGTTCACCGTGGCCACGTTGGAGGCGCACGAGTTCACCATGGCCAGCAGCGCGGACACGCCCTTGAAGTTGGCGCCGTAGCCCACGGACGTGGGCACCGCCACCACGGGGATGCCCACCAGTCCGCCCAGCGCGCTCGCCAGCGCGCCCTCCATGCCCGCCACCACCACCGCGGCGTGGCACTCCTGGATTTCCTCGCGCCGCCGCAGCAGCCGGTGGATGCCGGCCACGCCCACGTCGTAGACGCGCCGCACCTCCGCGCCCATGGCCTCGGCGGTGAGCGCCGCCTCCTCCGCCACGGGGATGTCGCTGGTGCCGGCCGTCACCACCGCCACGCGGCCCGCGCGCACCTTGCCCTGCTTCAGGTGGAAGATGCGCGCCACGGAGTGGTACTCGCCCTTGGGGAAGCGCGCCACCAGGGCCTCCGCCTTGTCCGGCTGCAGCCGCGTCACCAGCACCGTCTGCTTGCGCTCCACCAGCGCGCCGACGATGCCCAGCAGCTGGTCCACCGTCTTCGGCTCGCCCAGCACCACCTCCGGGAAGCCGAAACGCAGGTTGCGGTGCGTGTCGAGCGTCGCATAGCCCAGCTCGGCGAAGGGCAGGTCCTTCAACCGGCCCACCGCGTCGTCCACCGACACGCGGCCCGACTTCACGCTCCCGAGGAGCTGCTTCAGCGCCTTCTCGTCCATGCGCGCCCGTCTACCGCGAAACGGGCTATACGCCCAGCCGCGCCAGCAGCGCCCGGGAGCTCTCCTGCTCCAGCACCAGCAGGAGCTGCCCGCCCACCGGGGGCACCGAGGCCGCCTGGATGCGCGCCTCCAGCACCACCAGCCGGCCCGCGTCGCCAGACACTCCGGCCACCGCCTCGGTCACCGCGTCTCGCGCGCCCCCGCGGCGCACCGTGGGCACGGTGGGCATCAGCTTCCAACCCGTCAGCCCGCCCAGGGCGGACAGGCACGCGCTGGCGGCGATGTTGGCCACCTCCGCCATGACGCTGTCGCGCTCGCCCTGCTCCGCGGGCTGTCCGCCCAGCAGCAGCGACTCCAGCGCGCCGCCGTCTTCCCGGGGCAGCACCAGCAGCATGGCGCCCCGCAGCCCACCGCGGATGCCCAGCCATGCCGCCACCACCCGCGAGTCCCCGCCCACCAGCGCGACGGTGTCGGCCGGGCCGCCCTCGAGCACGCGGGGAATGGACAGGTCCACCTTCCGCCCGCCCAACAGCCGGGAGAGCGCATTGGCCGCGTGGCCGCAGCCGATGTTCGCCACCTCGCGCAGGGCATCGAGCTGCGCGTCGCTGGGAAGGGGCAGGCTCACGCGGACAGTAACCTCGGCACGTCCAGGATGAAGACCGGACGGCCACTTCCCAGGATGGTCACTCCCGACAGCCCGGGCAGCAGGTCGAGCGGACGGGACAGCGGCTTGAGCACCACCTCTTCCTGGCCCAGCAACCGGTCCACCGCCAGCGCCACCCGCCCCGAGTCCGCGTCCATCACCACGAAGGGCCGTGCGCCCTGTCGCGGCGGCGCGGGCACGCCCACCAGCGTGTCCAGCGAATGGACCGGCAGCAGCGAGTTGCCATGGGGCAGGAGTGCCGTCTCGCGGCTGCGGCTGAGCGCCTCGCCATCCGCCTCCGTGGCGCCCACCACCTTGGCGATGGGCAGGCCGAAGACCTCCTCGCCCACCTCCACCAGCAGCAGATGCACCACCGCCACCGTCAGCGGCAGCCGCAGCGTGAAGCGCGTGCCCCGGCCCTTCTCGCTGTCGATTTCGAGCGTGCCGCCGACGTTCTCCACCACGCGCTTCACCGCGTCCATGCCCACGCCGCGGCCGGAGATGTCGGTGATGTCCTTGGCGGTGGAGACGCCCGGCAGACATGACAGCAGGAAGGCCTCGCGGTCCGTCATGCGCGCCGCGGTCTCCACGGAGAGCAGCCCGCGAGCCACCGCGGCGCTCTTCAGCTTCCCCGGGTCCATGCCGCGGCCGTCGTCCTCGATTTCGATGATGACGCGGTCCCTGGCGCGCTTCACCGCCACCAGCACCCGGCCGCGCGGGCCCTTCTTCGCGGCGATGCGCTCCTCGGGCGACTCCAGCCCGTGGTCGATGCAGTTGCGCAGCAGGTGCATCAACGGGTCGGCCAGCTCGTCGAGGATGGCCCGGTCCAGCTCGATTTCCGCGCCGGTGATGACCAGGTCGACCTCGCGCTCCTTGCGCCGGGCGATGTCACGCGCGGCGCGGGGCAGCCTGTCGGTGATGAGCGACAGCGGCGTCATGCGCGCCGTCATCACCTTGTCGTGCAGGTCCTTCACCAGCGTGTGCAGCCGGTAGACGCCCTCCTCCAGCGCGGGGCGGGCATTCTCCGGCAGCACCTTGCCCACCTCGCGCAGGCGGGCCGTGGCGAGCATCAGCTCGCCCACCGTGTCCAGGAAGTAGTCGAGCAGCTCCGTGCGCACGCGCACCGTGCGCGCCGTGGCGTCGGGGCTGGCGCGAGCGGCCTCGGAGGCGGCGGGCGCGGCCACCGCCGGGGCGGGCGCGGCCACCGCCGGCTTCACGGAGACGACCTCCACCTCCGCCACGTTCCGCAGCGACGCGTGGATGCCCGTGTCGCCCGCCGTCGTCTCCAGCTCGAGCTGGATGTAGCCGTCGGGAATCCGGCCGGCCTTCAGCTCCTCCAGCGCGGGCCGCAGGTCCACCAGCGTGCCCAGGTTGGTGAGGCGCTTGTGCACCAGGAACGCGCGCACGCCGGGCACCTGGCATGTGGGGGCGATTCGCAGCCGCACCGCCCAGCGCTGCATCGCGCCGCGCACCTCGGGCTCGGCGCGTGGCGGGGAGGCCCCCCGGACCGGGCCGGCCTCCGGCACCGGAGCGCTCGCGGCCGCCTTCAGCCCGTCTCCCAGGTCCGTCGAGGCCGGGGCCACGAGCCCCATCGCCGCCGCCACGGCGGCCGCCGCGCCCGAGGGCGCACC
This sequence comes from Myxococcus sp. RHSTA-1-4, assembly GCF_020037125.1. Lineage (GTDB taxonomy): Bacteria > Myxococcota > Myxococcia > Myxococcales > Myxococcaceae > Myxococcus. The sequence continues at coordinate 75,769 of NZ_JAIQDG010000003.1, read as the reverse complement.
GGACGTCGAGGCCGTGTCGGAAGACGTGCCCGGAGGCGCGAGCAGGTCCGGCGGCAGCGGCAGGCCCTGGGCCCCCATATCCACCGTGGCCCCCGCCAGCCCCACCACGCCCGGCGAGCGGGCGGAACCCGGGGAGGCTCCCGCGTCAGCGGACTTCACCCCCTCCGCCGCGGAGCCCGTGGTGGAAGCCGTCGAAGCCGGAGCACCCGCCACCTGCGAGGAGGAAGCCGCGCCGCCCCCCGCCTGCGCCGTACCCGCCGCGCCCGCCTCCGTCCCGGCGGGCTTGAGCGCGGTCACCTTCGCGACGCGGGTGGTGGCCAGGCCCTTCCCCGTCATCGCGGTGACACGATTGCCGAGCTGCGTCAGGAGCGCGGAGGCCTCATCCGGCTGCTGGTTCTCCGCCACGGCCCGCACCTGCGCGAGCATGGTGTCCGCGGCGGTGAGGAGCAGGTCCACCACGTCGCGGTCCAGCCGGGCGCGGTCCTGCCGGACGGCGTCCACCAGGTCTTCCACGCGGTGGGCGAGGATGGCGATGGACTCGAAGCCCATCGACGACGCCATGCCCTTCACGGAGTGGGCATGGCGGAACATGGAGTCCACCACCGTGGCGGTGCCCTCGCGCTCCAACTGCACGAGGTCCCTCCCGAGCGACTCCAGGTGCTCGGTGGCCTCGGAGATGAAGAGCCCGAGGTAACGGGACATGTCCATGGTCATGGCCCGGCCTCGTCAACACGAAGGGAGCGGCCGCCGCGAGGCGATACCGCTCACGTCTCTCCCAGTACCTTCTTCACCACCGCGAGCACGTCCTCGGCCCGGAACGGCTTGACGATGAAGTCGGACGCCCCGGCCTCGATGGCCTCCATCACCAGACTCTCCTGCCCCAGCGCCGAGCACATGATGACCACGGCGCTGCTGTCGGCCTTGATGATTTCCCGGGTGGCCTCGATGCCGCTCTTGAACGGCATCACGATGTCCATCGTCGTGAGGTCGGGCTTGAGTTCCTTGTACTTCTCAACCGCTTCAAGGCCGTTGGCGGCCTCGCCGACGACCTCGAAACCTCCAGACGCAAAGATGTCCTTGATCATGTTGCGCATGAAGATGGCGTCGTCGACGACCAGGACCCGCTTAGCCATGTGAAGAACTCCGCCTCCGAATCACCTAGAGGAGCGCGGACACTAGCATCCGCGCTTTCCAGGGGGCTACTCACTTGGAGTGGGTGAACAAGGCAACCACCGCGGCATCCAACCCTTCGGGGTCCAGAACGGTGACTCCCAGACCTCCCAGCCGGGCAACCCCCCGGATGGCGGGGGTCAACTTCCCCGGTGCCGTGCTCACCCGCTCGACTGCTTCGATACCATCTACATCCGTCACCAGCAGGCCCAAATCACGCCGCCCGCGGTCCAGCAGCACGACCCGTGCCGGGGGCGTGGGGCTGTCCGGGAGGTTCAGGAGCTGCCGCAATTCCACCACCGTCACCACTCTGCCGCGAAGGTTCATCACCCCGGTAATCGCCGAGGGGGCGCGGGGCACGCGGGTGAAGCGCGCGGGAGGCACGACGACCTCCCGCACCGCCGATAGCGGCAGCCCGTAGCGCTCTTTTTCCACCCGGAAGATGACGTGCCGCACAGGAGTAACGTTCTATCCGCTCTGAAATGGCCGGGACCCACCGGCCGCTGAGCTACCGCGTGGACCTCTTGGACCGGGACGCAGGGGCCGTGCCACGCCGCGTCGAAGCGGCCGGAGCCCTCTTCGTGGCGGCCCGTTTCACCGCCGGTGTCTTCGCCTTCGTGGCGGCCTTCTTCGCCGCCGGGCCCGCGTCGAGCGCCTTGAGCACCTTCTGCGGGGCCACGGCGCGGAAGCTCTCGTGGATCCACTGGCTCAGCAGCTCCACGGGAACGGCGTCACCGGGCTTGAAGCTGGAGGTCACCCAGCCGCTCTTGCCCAGGCCGTAGCCGGTGGGCGTGGCGAAGGGGAGCATCAGCGCGGCCTCGTTGGAGTCCGGCAGCTTGGTGGTGACGGTGAGGCCGCCGTCCTCCAGCACCAGGATGGCGAACATCTTCCCCTTCACCTTGGCGGTGCGGTGGCCCCAGGGGAACTCCTCGGTGACCTCGGGCAGCGCGAGCATCACCTCGCGCAGGCGCGCCTCGGCGGCCTTCAGCTTCGCGTCCGGCTTGGAGGCGGGAGTGGTGCTCATGGGCTCAGGCGGAAGCTGCGGACGACGCTCTGCAGCTCGACGGAGAGGTTGGTCAGCTCGCTGGCCAGCGACGTCATGCGCGACACGGCGGCCGTCTGCTCCTGGATGACTTCCTGGATGGCCTCGGTGGAGGCGGCGTTGTTGCGCGCCACCAGCTTGATTTCCTCGATGGCCTTCACCATCTCCTCGCTGCCCTTGAGCTGCTCGCGGGTGGTCTCGGAGATGAGGTGCACCTTCTCGGCGCCCTTGCGGATGGTGTCGGTGATGGCGCCCATGGAGCGGACGATGTTGCCCAGGTCCTCGCGGCCCTCGGCCAGCTCCGCGATGCCCTCCTTCATGGCGCTCACGACGGAGGTGGACTGGCCGGAGATGTCGCTCGCCAGCTTGGAAATCTGCTCCGCCGAGCGGCCGGAGCTCTCCGCCAGCTTGCGGACCTCGTCGGCCACCACCGCGAAGCCGCGGCCGTACTCACCCGCGCGCGCCGCCTCGATGGTGGCGTTGAGCGCGAGCAGGTTCGTCTGCTGCGCCACCTGCGTAATCGCGACGACGATTTTTGAGATTTCCTGCGTCTTCTCGCCGAAGGCGAACACCTGCTGGCTGGCGGACTCGATGCGGTTGAAGACCTTCTTCACCTTGTCGCCGGCCAGGCGCGCCGCCTTGGAGCCGTCGTCGGCCGCGCCGCTGGTCTCCAGCGCCGTCTTCGCCGCGTCCTCGGCGCTGGCCGTGGTGCGCTGGATGCTGCCGGCCATCTCGGTGATGACCTTGGACGCCTTGGAGACGAGCTGCGACTGCGACTCGGCGCCGGAGGCAATCTTGTGCATCGACGAGCCCACCTCCTCGGTGGAGCCGTTGACGTTCTCCGCCGAGCGCTGCAGGTCGATGGCGGTGTCGGCGACGCTCTTGGCGGTCTCCTGAATCTTGCCCACCAGCTCGCGCAGGTTCTCCTGCATGCGGGTGATGGCGCCGGTCAGCTCGTCGATTTCGTCGCGGGTGCTGCCGGCCTCGGCGGCCACGGGCTTGGACAGGTCGCCCTGGGAGATTTCGTAGGCGGAGCGGCTGAGCACCTTCACGCGGGTGACGCGCGCGAGCAGCGAGGGCAGCAGCGCCGCGGCCGCGCCGGTGATGAAGACGGCGACGCCGCCGCGCACCAGGTCCTTCCAGAGGCCCGGCCCGGGGCTCAGCTCACGGAAGAGGATGTCCGACGAGAACATCCACACGATGAGCAGCAGCCCGAGCACGACGTACCCGTTGAGAATCTTCCGGTGGAGGGAGACCTCGCGGGTGGCACGGGGGCTGTCCACGGCCCGGAGCAGTCGCTGCACGGGCTCGCGGCGGGGAGTGAGTCCGGGGGATGTGTCGTCGCGAAGGGGACGGCGCACGGGATGCTTTCAGGGGAGGAGAAGCGCCACGGGTTTAGCCTTGCTGTTCCGCAGGGTCAATCCGGCGGTCGGTGCCCGGAAGTGGTCGAACCCGGCTGGCGGTGGGAGAACGCGGCCTGTCATGTCCCGGCAAACCCACCCGCTTCCCTCTGAGAAGTGGCCGATGCGGGTGACGGGGAGTCCCGCCCTGGCGCACGCGCGCTCGAATGCCCGGCCGCGTCCCGGGGGGACGGACAGCAGCAGCTCGTAGTCCTCGCCGCCGGCCAGCGCGCCCTCGGGTCCGAGCGCCTTGCGCACCGCGGCCGTCATGGGCAGCCGCTCCAGCTCCAGCGTCGCGTGCACACGCGAGGCGGCGCACAGGTGGCCCAGGTCCTGGGCGAGCCCGTCGGAGATGTCCAGCGCGCCGGACGCGAAGCGCGAGGCGAGCCGCCCCAGGGCCACGCGAGGCTCGGGGCGGCGCTGGCGGCGCACGGCGGCGCCGCGCTTCAGGCCTGAAAGGAGCTGTTGCAGTCCGAGGCGCGCCTCACCGAGGGTGCCGGACACATAGAGGAGGTCCCCGGGACGGGCGCCGGCGCGGGTGAGCGGCGGGCGGGACAGCTCGCCGGTGGCGGTGATGGTGATGGACAGCTCGCGGGCGGAGGTGAAGTTGCCACCGACGAGGGCGATGCGGTGCTCGCGGGCCAGGGCCGCCATGCCACGCGCGATGCCGGACAGCTCACGCTCCGGGAAGCCCCTGGGCATGGCCAGCGCGCAGACGAACCAGCGCGGGGTGCAGCCCATGGACGCGAGGTCGGAGAGGTTCACCGCCAGGGCCTTGTGGCCGATGTCCCCGGGCGAGAAGGCCGCGCGGGTGAAGTGCACGTCCTCCACCACGGCATCGGTGGTGACACAGAGCGCGCCGCGCTGCGGGGCAAGCACGGCGCAGTCGTCACCAGGCCCCACGGGCACGCGGGCCCGGGGGAAGTGGCTCAGGAAGAGGCGGATGAAGTCGAACTCACCGGGCATCGCGGCGGAGGAAAGACCAGCCGGTGCCCGGGAGCAATGGACTTGCGTGTGGCCCTACTCGATGCGCGGCACCCGGTCGAAGTCCATCGTGCGCACCGGGGCAATCGTCTCGAAGCGGTCGGTGCGCTGGTCCAGCGACGCGGACTTGCGGATGAGCGAGCCCAATTCCGCCACCTCGGGCCTGTTGCGCAGCGGCTCCCCCACGCCCTCGAACAGGGTGCTGAGCTGCTCCCACGTCAGCGGCCGCATCCAGTAGGAGGCCCGCAGCTTCTCCGCGAAGGCGGCGGCCACATAGGACAGGCGCGTGGGCGGCGCGGCGCTGGCGTAGGACGCGCGCAGGACGCGGGAGGGCAGCGCCTTCACCACCTCCTGGGAGCTTCCGCCCTCCGGCGCCTTGTAGCGCAGGCGCAGGGTGGCGAAGTCGCCCCCCGTCCACTCGCCCCGCGTCTTCACCTCGTAGATGGCCGTGACGGTGTGGCCGGAGCCGACCTCGCCCGCGTCCACCGCGTCGTCCGTGAACTGCTCCTTGCCGAGGATGCGGTTCTCGTAACCCACCAGCCGGTAGCGGGCGATGGCGCGCGGGTCGAACTCGAGCTGCACCTTCACGTCCCTGGCCACCACCTGGAACGTGCCGGTGAGGTTCTGCACGAAGATGCGGCGCGCCTCGTCGAGCCGGTCCACGTACGCGTAGTTGCCCTCCCCCACGTGGGACAGCCGCTCCAGGAGGACGTCGTTGTAGTGGCCCATGCCGAAGCCCACCGTGGACAGGGTGATGCCCCGGGCCGCGGAGTCCTTCACCCGCGCCCAGATGCCGTCCGCGTCGGTGACGCCGTTGTTGGCCACGCCGTCCGAGCAGAGGATGACGCGGTTGATTCCACCCTCCAGCATGTGGCTCGAGGCGAGCGAGTAGGCCAGGTCCAGGCCCGCCTGCACGTTGGTGGAACCCTCGGCCGCCAGCCCGTCGATGGTGCTCAGCAGCACCTCCCGCCGCAGCACGCTGGTGGGCGGCAGCACCAGCCAGGCGGAGGGGCCGTAGGTGACGATGGACACCCGGTCCCGCTCATCGAGCGCGTCCACCAGCAGCCGCAGCGCCTGCTTCACCACCGCGAGCTTCTTGGGGTCGTCCATGGAGCCGGAGGTGTCGATGGTGAAGATGAGGTGCGACGGCTTGCGCTGGGCGCGGGGCACCTCGCGCGCCTTCAGGCCCACGTGGAGCACGTGGTAGCCGGGACGGTTGGGAGACGGGAAGCCCTCCACGTGCACGGCGAAGGGCACGTCCGGGCCGCTCTCGTAGCCGTAGTCGAAGGCGTTGACGAACTCCTCCACGCGCACGGCCCGCTCATCCGGCAACACGCCGCGCTCCAGGTAGCCGCGCGCCAGCGAGTACGAGGCGGTGTCCACGTCCACGGAGAAGGTGGAGAAGCGCTCCTCCTCCGTCTCCACCGTGGGATTCACCCCGTAGCCCTGGAAGTACATCTCCAGGAAGGCCTTCTCGGTGGTGCCCGACCGGGGCGGCGCCACCCTCGTGCCGCTCCCGTACTGGCCGGGCATCTGCGCGAGCGCGTACGGGCTCGCCGGCGTGTAGCTGACCACGTCACTGTAGGCACTCCGCGAGCCGGCGCGGATTCGCCCGGGGTTCCAGGGGACGCTCGCGGAGCCTCCCACGATTCTCACACACTCCGTCATACCCTCCGGCATCAACTCCACGTTCAACCGGTAGGTGGTGTTGATGCGCACATAGACATCCCGGGCGTCGGGCCTGAACGGCACGGCCTCGAAGCGGAGCGTGTAGAGGCCCGCGGGGAGCTGCGGAAACCAGTAGAGGCCGTTCTCGTCGGTGACGACGGTCCGCTCCCCCATGAGGCTGGGAGAGGTGGCGGTGACGACCACGCCCTCTATGACCGAGCGGGACTCACCATCCATCACCGTGCCCATGAGGACGCCGAACCCGTCATCCGCCAGGGCCGGCGGGGCGAGCAGGAAGAGGACGCACAGCAGGACTTTTCGGAGCGCGGGCTTCATCCGGAAGGACCTCCGTCATCGGGATGGTTCTCTTGTTCCACGGGCCGCCCCCTCCCAGCCGCACGGCGGGCTCCGCACTTCATCATCGTTTCATCACGGGCCCCAGGGCCCGGCCCGCCTCACGGCGAGCGCAGGAACAGTCTCCAGCAGCCCCAGGCCCCACCGCGGCGCGGTCCGCCACCCGGAGCCGCTGGCCTCGAAGTCCGGGCGGCCGTCCGTGAGAGTGACGGGAAGGGCTACACGCCTCCGAGCCGGTCCTCCTCGCTGAAGAGCTGGCTGATGCTCAGGTCGAGCTGGCTGTCGAGGATGGAGAGGAAGCTCTGGAAGCCCGCGGCGGAGAGGTTCAGCCGCGCCTGCAGGTGGCGCTTCGTCTCGTCATGGAGCGTCTTTCGCGCGCTCTTCAACCAGCGCGAGACGGTGGACTGGTTCACCCGCAGCAGCGCGCCCAGCTCCGTGGTGGAGAGCCTGTCCAGGAAGTAGAGCCGGAGCAGGTGCCGCTCGTCGGAGGACAGCGCGGAGAAGGCGTCGCGGAGTGCCTGGCGGAACTCCGCCTGGTGGCGCTGCCGGATGAGCTCCAGCTCCGCGTCCCCGCCCGGCGCCGGAAGGGCTTCGAGCACCTCGGCCACGTCCTCGTCCGACTCGGGCCTGCCGGCGGCCTGGAGCTTGAGGGCGATGCGCACGGCGGTGACGCGCACCCAGCTCATCAGCGCGCCCCGGCCCGTATAGTCATTGATTCGCGGACCCTTCCCTGGCGTGTGGACCAGGAGCTTCACGCGAGTCAATTGACAGATATCGTCCACCACGGCGGCGGGCTGCTTCAGGTAGGCGAGCATTCCTGGCAGCTTCGCCAGGTAGTGCACCTCGAAGGCCTCCGTGGCCAGGGGAAGTCCCCGCGCGCAGGCGCACGCGAGGTACAGCTCCTCCACGGAGAGCGACTCCAGCACCGGCGCGAGCGGACTCCCGGGGCCCACCTCGGGGAACCGCTCGGCGAGGTGACGCACGAACGTCTCCGCGGAGACGTCCACGCCGGGCCACCGCGCGCGAGAGGAATTCCAGGCGTGGCTGAGCAGGCTTTCGAGGGGGGCGGGGTCGCCGGGTGGGGCAAGGCGCACCCTGGCATGTGTAACGAATGTGGCAACCAGTCCCGGACCGTTCCCCATGTGAGCCTCATCCCTCCACTGTCTCTTTCGAGTCTGGATGTTGAAACCGCTTCAACCCGTCTGAGAGACTCTCGCACCACTCACCATGACTTCGTCAAACGCAGCCCAGGAGGGGGCGGGCGCAGGACAGTGTCTATCCGACGAGCTCCTGGTGGATTTGATGGAGGGTCGGCTGTCCGCGGACGTACTGGCCCGCCTCCACCGGCACGCCGCCGGGTGTGACGCCTGCCGCAAGCTGATGGCCACCGTCGCCAGGGGCGGCCTGGCCATGGGAGCCGCGGCCGTGCCCGTCCAGGACAGCACCCAGTCCATTCCCGTCCCCCCCGCACGGCCGCCCCCGGCCGAGGTGGCCGAGGAGCCAGCGCCGGAGCCGGCGACGCCCTGGACACCTCCCGCCGAGTTCGACGAGTTCCGGCTCGGGCCGCTGCTGGGCCGTGGGGGCATGGGGCTCGTGTACCTCGCGCAGGACACCTCGCTGGGGCGGGCGGTGGCGGTGAAGTTCATCGCCTCCTCGCGTCCCCGGCCCATGGTGCGCGCGTACTTCGAGACGGAGGCGCGGGCCATTGCCCGGCTGCAACATCCCAACGTCGTCACCGTGTACCGCGTCGGCACGGTGGATGGGCAGCCGTACATCGTCTCCGAGTACGTCGTCGGGCGGAGCCTCGCGCACCTGCCCGTGCCGCTGCCGTGGCGGCGGGTGCTCACGCTGGGACTCGGGCTGGCGCGCGGGCTCGCGGCGGCGCACCGCCAGGGCGTGCTCCACCGGGACCTCAAGCCGTCGAATGCCCTCGTCACCGATGACGACGTGGTGAAGCTGCTGGACTTCGGCCTGGCCGAGTACTTCGACCCGGGCACCCTGTCCCCGGCCTCCCGGGCGCGGCAGGCGGCGGGCACGCCCCGCTACATGGCGCCCGAGCTCTTCCAGGGCGAGCCCGCGTCCCCGCAGAGCGATATCTACTCGCTCGGCGTCACCCTCTACGAGCTGTGCACGGGCAGCACGCCGCCGGGCACTCCCGTCAAGGGGCTCCCACACGGCGCGCCCGGGGCCGACACGCCCGGGAGCGGCCTCGCGCCGGACGTCGACCCGGAGTTCGCGGCGCTCATCATGCACTGCCTCGCGCCCGCCCCGGCCGAGCGGCCCGGCTCGGCCGACCTCCTGCGCGAGGCGCTGGAGCGGCTCGAACAGCTCCACGCGGCCACGCCGCTCGCGGCGGGTAATCCCTACCGGGGACTGGCGCCCTTCGAGGCCGAGCACCGCTCGCTCTTCTTCGGGCGCGACGCGGACATCCGCGCGGTCATCGAGCGCCTGCGCCGCCTGCCCATGGTGCTCGTCGCGGGCGACTCGGGCGTGGGCAAGTCCTCGCTGTGCCGGGCGGGCGTGTTGCCCCGGGTGGAGGCCGGCGCCCTGGACGGGGGCCGGCACATGGTGACGGTGACGCTGTGGCCCGGCCCGCGTCCGCTGCAGGCGCTCGCCGCCGCGCTCGTGCCCGTGCTGGGCATGAAGGAGCAGGACGTGGTGCATGCGCTCACGGCGGTGCCGGACTGGCTGGGGCCCACGCTGCGCACTGCGTACCAGGAGCGGCGGGGGCTGCTCATCTTCATCGACCAGTTGGAGGAGCTGCTCACCCAGGCGGAGCCGGCACAGGCGGCGCGCTTCGCGCTGCTCCTGGGGGAGCTGGCCCTGCCCTCTCCGGGCGTGCGCGTGCTGATGGCGGTGCGCGGCGACTTCCTGACGAGCGTGTCCTCGCTGCCGGGCCTGGGAGACGAGGCCGAGCGCGCGCTGTACATCCTCCGCCCGATGACGCCCGCGGGCGTGCGCGAGGCCATCATCGGCCCGGCGCGCGGCCGGGGGGTGAGCTTCGAGTCCGAGGAGCTCATCCAGACGCTCGTCGAGTCCATGGCGCATGGCGCGGGCAGCCTGCCCCTCCTCCAGTTCGCGCTGGCGGAGCTGTGGGAGCGGCGCAACCCGGCGCACAGCCGCATCACGAAGGAGGCGCTGGAGGCGATGGGCGGCGTGGCCGGAGCGCTGTCGCGGCACGCGGACGGGGTGCTCGCGCGGCTGACGCCGACGGAGAAGGAGGCGGCGCGGCGGCTCCTGCTGAACCTGGTGACGGCCGAGGGGACACGCCTCGAGCTGGGCGAGGCGGAGCTCCTGCCGACGCCGGACGCCGCGCCACGCACCGCCCTGCGCGCGCTCACCGAGGGCCGCATCCTCCACACCTATACGGTCGGCTGGGCGGCCCGGTATGTGATTGCCCACGACTCGCTCATCGAGAGCTGGGGCACGCTGCGAAACTGGAGGGACCGGGACATCGGCCACCGCGCGGTGCGCCAGCGCCTGGAGGCGGCCAGCGCCGAGTGGGAGCGCCTGTCGCGTGCCCCGGAGGCGCTGTGGGGCCAGCGGCACGTCGACGAGGCGCGCCCGCTGGACTCCGCCCTGCTGGGCCCCCGCGAGCGGGCCTTCCTCGCGGCGTCCCAGCGGGCCGTGAGGCTTCAGCGGTGGGGCCGCTACCTCGCCGCGCTCGGGGGGGTGCTCGCGCTGGCGGGCCTCTATGGCGGCCTTCGCCTGCACGGGCACCTCGAGGACCAGCGCTTCATCGACGGCCATGTCGCGGCAGCACGGGAAGACTTCGCCGAAGGCCGCGAGCTGGCGGAGAAGACCCGGGCGCGCCGCGAGGAGGCGCTCGCGCTGTTCAGCGGCCGTGTCTCTCCGCCCCCGGGAAGCGCGCCCACGCACCTGGCCTGGAGCCTTCCCGAGAAGCTTTGGGCCGAGGCCCTCCGGCTGCGCGAGGAGACCGATGCGTCCTTCGCCCGGGCCACCGAGTTCCTGGAGCGGGCGCTCGAACGCGAGCGTGGCTATGGGGACGCGCACCGGCTCCTCGCGGAGGTCCTCCACGAGCGGATGCGGCTCGCCGAGGACTTCCATCAGGACCCACCGGCCGCCGAGCTGCGGGGGCGGCTGGAGCGGCTGGTGGACGAGACGGACGAGGGCGCCTGGCTGTACCGGCTCCAGCTCCCGGCGGAGTTCCAGGTGGAGACGGAGCCTCCGGGCGCGCGCGTCGAGCTCGGGCGCTATGTGAAGGACGCCCAGGGAGTGCTGCGCCGCGAGCCCCGGCCTCCGCTCGGCACGACGCCCCTCACCGGTACGCGGCTGCCCGCGGGCTCGTATCACCTGCGCATCAGCCATCCCGGCCACGCGACGGTCGACCTGCCGGTCCTCCTCACGCGGGGGACGCACGAGAAGGTCCGGCTCTCGCTGCCAGCCTCCGTGCCTGACGGCTATGTGTACATCCCGCCCGGGTGCTTCCTGCTGGGCAGCGCCGACCCCGAGCGGATGCGTGACTTCCTGCATGCCGCGCCGCTCCACCGTCACTGTCTCACGGAGGGGTACGTCATCGGCCGGACGGAGGTGACGTTCGGCGACTGGGTGGCCTGGCTGGACTCGCTGCCTCCGGAGGCCGCGGCCCGGCGCATCCTCGAGGAGCCGCGCTTCAACGGCAGCGGCAAGGCCGTCACGCTGAAGCACCAGGCGCGCACGGGCTGGACGTTCTCCTTCCACGTCGCGGGGGACGACGTCCTCTCCGCTCGGGAAGGAGAGGACATCCACTACCCGGGCCGCTCTCGACGCCAGAGCGCCGACTGGCGCCGGTTGCCGCTGTCCGGCGTCTCCACGGAGGACCTCGCGGGGTACTTCTACTGGCTGGACCGCACGGGGCGGCTCCCGGGAGCGCGCCTGTGCACCGAGCACGAATGGGAGTACGCCGCGCGCGGGGCCGACGGCCGGGCCTTCCCGCATGGCGACCGGCTGCTGCCGGACGACGCCAACTTCGACACGACCTACGGCCGGGAGCCCTCGGCCTTTGGCCCCGACATGGTGGGCTCGTACCCGGTGTCGGCGAGTCCCTTCGGCCTCATGGACATGGCGGGCAACGCGTATGAGCTCACGCGGTCCGTGACGGCGGACCTGGGGCGCATCGTCCTGAAGGGGGGCGCCTGGTACTACGAGTCCGCCACCGCGCTCACGGCCAACCGCACCGCGGGCACACCCACCCTCCGCGACATGACGACGGGCGTGCGTGTCTGTGCCTCGTATCCCCCCCGGTAGGCACGTACGAATTCCTGCATAGCGCTCCGACCCGGGGGCTCCTTTTCAGTGAAGGCACCGGCACCTGCCGGCCGCCTCGTCAAAAGGGAGGGGTACGTCCATGAAAGCGCTGAAGAAGTCCCTGCTCGCCTCCGTGTACCTGCTGCTCACGACGCCGGTGTTCGCCGCCGCACCGGCGCCCTCTCCCGGCAGCCGGCCGGAGCGGGCCGTCACGTCGCTGTCCGCGGAGGAGCGGTACGCGCGCCGGTGCCAGGGCCAGGCGCCCGAGCGGAGCAACAACCCGCAGGGCACGGCGCTGTGGGGCACGAAGCGGACGTGGGACTCCGAGCAGGCCGCGGACGAGCGGAGCAGCGTGCTCGTCTCCGTCGATAGTGACGACGTGCGGAAGAGCGAGGCCGGGGTGAGGGCGGTGCGGCTGGAGGAGGGGCGCCTGGTGGCCTGGCCCGAGGCGTCCGGCGACGTGGTGGGCACGGTGCTCCAGGGCACCGCCAGTGACGGCCAGCCGGTGGAGGTCGCCATCTGCGGCGCCGAGCCCTCTCCCGAGGACCCGGAGCTGGTGTGGTACCGCATCGAGGCGTGGAACGCGGTGTCCCAGGAGTGGGAGAACCCGTGCCTGGCCGACGGCCGTGTGCCCGCGCCCCGGGCGCTGGCGGTGCGGGGTGTCTGGGATGGGAGTGGGGCACGGCGGGACGCGCCGGGCAAGCTGACGCTGGCGTGCGAGACGGGCGCCATCAGCAAGTGCGTGCGCTGGGGCTACAAGCCGTGGGCGGAGCGTGACGGGAAGTCGCTGGCCGACCTGCACCAGGCCTGCACGCGCATGGCTCGCGCGGACTACTGCGGCAATGGCCGGAGCCACACGCGCGACAACACCGTCATCGACCTGTACGACGGACTCGGAGTGCAGTCGCGGACGACGGAGTCCTCGGCGGCCTGGGACATGGCGCGTGCCGCGTTCGAGGCGGCGTGGGCGCCGGACGGCGCGGCCTGCCTCGCGCGCACGCGGGATGGACGGGCGATGGAGACCATCCTCCAGGAGTGCCCCGGCCGCTTCCGCACGGGCGCGGCGGTGGACCTGGGTGATGGAGACCGCTGCACGGTGCGGCGCGAGGGCATGAGCCCCGGGACGGCCCTGCTGCGCAACCGCTCTCAGTGCAGCCGCTGAGACACAGCCGATTGACCGCATCGCGAGTGGACCCGCCTGCAGTGCGCGAGTCCACCGCCTTCAACGTTCATGGGTGCTGATATGTGGCGAGTGCTGAGATGGTTGTGCGTGGTCGTCCTGTGCTGCGCGACGGGTGCCTTGGCCAGCGAGGAACAATCGGATGCGCGGCTGTTAGAAGCGCAGACGGCGTTCGACGAAGCGCAAAGACTCAAAGAGGCTGGCAGGTACACCGACGCCATCAAAGAAAGCGAGCATGCCCTCGCATTACGAGGGGCTGTGCGCGGAGCCACAAGTCCCGAGGTGGCCACCAGCCTGAATCAGCTAGGAGATCTGTTTCGGCGGCAGGGCGACGTGTCACGAGCGGAGCCGCTCCTTCAACGCGCACTCGCCATTCGGGAAGCCACCCTCGGCCAGAACCACCCCGACGTCGCCACCTCGCTCAATTGCCTCGCCATTCTCTACCTCGACCAGGGGCAGTACGCTCGCGCCGAGACGCTGTACCAGCGGGCGCTCGTCATCTGGGAATCGGCGCTCGGCCAGGGCCACCCCGACGTCGCCACCTCACTCCACAACCTCGCCAACCTCTACCGCGACCAGGGGAAGCACGCTCGCGCCGAGCCCTTGTTCCAGAGGGCGCTCGCCATTTTCGAAGCCGCCCTCGGCCAGAGCCACCCCGACATTGCCGAATCGCTCGACGAATTCGCCTTGAACCAACTGGCCCTGCACGGTCCCGCCCATGCCGTGCCGCTCCTCACGCGAGCCTTCATCATCTCCGAGGGACGCCTGCGTCAGGAATCCCTCGGCTTTTCCGAATCGCGCCTGACGGACTTCCTCCAGCATCTCCGCACCGAGGAGGAACGTCTCTACTCCCTTCTCCGCGCGCATCCGGAGAATTCGAGCGTGCGGCACCTCGCCGCCACCGCCGTGTTGCTGCGCAAGGGCCGCTCCGTCGAGGAAATCGCCAATACCTCTCGCGCCGTCTATCGCAGCCTTGGTGCGCGGGAGCGCGACACCTTCGAGCGATTGCGCGACCTGCGCACCCAGCTTGCCCAACTCTCTCTCAGCGGCCCGGGTTCGCTTGCTCCCGCTGATTATCAGCAGCGCTTGAAGGCCCTCGCCGACGAGGGTGACTCACTCGAAGCCGACCTCGCCAGGCACTCCGCCCCCCTGCGTGAGCAGACCGCACGACCGCCCCCCGCTGAAATCGTCGACCGTGTCGCCGCCTCCCTTCCCGGGAACGCAGCCCTCATTGAGTTCATCGCCTATGAAGACTCCCCCCTCCTCCCCCCCCCCGGCACGCCCAGGTCACGAATCCCCACCCAGCTTCGCTATCTCGCGCTGGTGCTCTTCCCGGATGCCCGCATCCACGCCGTCGACCTGGGCCCCGCCGCGCCCATCGACCGTGCCGCCGCCCATCTGCGCAACGCCATGGCACGCCGCGACGCCAACTATCAGCGCGTGGCGCAGGAGCTCTACACCCTGGCCTTCAAGCCCCTCCTGCCGGGCCTCGGCGAGGTCCGCCGCCTCTTCCTCTCGCCAGACGGCCAGCTGGGACTGGTTCCCTTCGCCGCGCTCCACGACGGCCACGGCTTCCTCGTCGACTCCTTCGACTTCTCCTACGTCACCTCCGGCAAGGACCTGCTCCCCCGACCCCAGCAGCTTTCACCGGCGCGCTCCGTCGTCGTCCTCGCCGACCCCGACTTCGGCGCCCGCCTGGAAGACGCCACTCCGGAGTCACAGCGTTCCCCTTCCCTGGAGCGCTTCTTCTCCACGCGACGCAGAGACCTGTCCGGTGGAGCCTGGGCGCCACTGCCGGGAACCCGCCGGGAGGGCGAAGCCATCCAGAGCCTCCTCCCCCAGGCCCAGCTCCACCTTGGCCCCGAGGCCACGAAGCAGCGGCTCCTCCAGCTCTCCACGCCCGGTGTCCTCCACGTCGCCACCCATGGCTTCTTCCTCGAGGACTCCGTCGCCCCCAAAGACTCTCGCGGGTTGGGACACTCCGGCGGCTTCAGCAGTGACGCCGCCCCCCCTCGCCCGGCGGATCCGCTGCTCCGCTCCGGCCTCGTCCTCTCGGGCGCAAAGGCTCCCGGAAAGGACGCGGCCACGGCCGAAGACGCCCTCGTCACCGCCCTGGAGCTGGCCGGTCTCGACCTGTGGGGCACCCAGCTTGTCGTCCTCTCCGCCTGCGACACGGGCCGCGGAGACGTGAAGCATGGGCAGGGCGTCTATGGCCTGCGCCGCGCCCTTGTCATCGCGGGTGCCGAAACCGTGGTGATGAGCCTCTGGAAGGTGAACGACGACAGCACTCGCCTCCTCATGGAGGACTACTACCGTCACCTGCTGGCTGGCGGAGGCCGGGCGGAAGCCCTGCGCGACGCGATGCGCACCTTGCGAGAGAGCCGGCCTCACCCCCACTACTGGGCCCCCTTCATCGCACTGGGCCGCGACGCCCCTCTGCAATCCATCGCTCCCGTCCTTCCACCGCGCTGAAAGCGCTCACACTGCTCACCTCGCTACTCGGTCGACACCGTGCCCCTGCGCCTGACCGGCGCAGGGAAGAAGGCCGTGCAGCTCGAAGGTGGACGCCTGGTGGCCACCTTCGAGCCACACGCGCGACAACACCGTCATGGAGTCCTCGGCGGCGTGGGCGCCGGACAGCGCGGCCTGCCTCGCTCGCACGCGGGATGGACGCGCGCTGGAGAACATCCTCCAGGGTGCCTTACCGTTTCTCATGCGGAATCCAGGCCGCACGCGGGCTCGGGGTAAGAATTCCTGCATAAAACGTTACGTCGGGCGCTCTTCATCGCTGAGGGCGCCGGCCCCGGTGCCGGCCGCCTCATCTCCAGGGGGAGGTCCTCCAATGAACGCGATGAAGAAGCTCCTGCTCACCTCGTTGTGTCTGATGTCCCTCCAGCCAGCGTTCGCCGTGACTCCGGCCAGCTCGCTGGCTCGGAGCGCCCGCTCGAATCGGCTGCTCGCCTCGCGTCCCGGCACGGACCGGTACGCACGCCGGTGTCAGGGGCATGCCCCGGAGCGCGGCCTCATGCCAGGCGCGACGCTCCTGTGGGGAACGAAGCGCGCCTGGAGCTCCGAGCAGCGGACGGATGAGCGGCAGAGTGTGCTCGTCTCGGTCAGCGCCGTGCCCCTGCGCCCGGCCGACGGACAGCCGAAGGCCGTGTGGCTCGAACGTGGGCGGCTGGTGGCCACCCCGAAGGCCCCCGGCAATCTCGTGGGCACGGTGCTCCAGGGCATCTCCAGTGACGGCAGGCCCGTGGACGTCGCCATCTGCGGCGCGGAGCCCTCTCCCGAGGACCCCGCCATGCACTGGTACCGCATCGAGGCCTGGAACCCGGTGGCGCGCGAGTGGGAGAACCCCTGCGCGTCCACCGGCACCGTCCCCGACCCTCGCGCCCTGGCGGTGCGAGGTGTCTGGGACTCCAGCGGCGCACGCCACGACGTGCCTGGAAAGCTGACGCTGGCGTGTGAGAGCGGCGCCATCAGCCAGTGCATCCGCTGGGGCTACAAGCCCTGGGCAGAGCGTGCTGGCAAGTCACTGGCCGACCTGCACCAGGCCTGCACGCGCATGGCTCGCGCGGACTACTGCGGCAACGGCCGGAGCCACACACAGGAACACACCCTCATCGATATGTACGACGGGTTCGGGGTGCAGTCCCGGACGACGGAATCCTCCGCGGCCTGGAACACCGAGCGGGCCTCGTTCGAGGCGGCGTGGGCACCGGACGGCGCGGCCTGCCTCGCTCGCACGAGAGACGGACGCGCGCTGGAGGACGTCCTCCAGGAGTGCCCCGGCCGCTTCCACCCGGGCGAAGCGGAGATGGGCGGCGGAGACCGCTGCATGGTGCGACGCCAGGGGATGCACCCGGACACGGTGCTGCTTCGCAACCGTTCCTATGCCGCCGGCGGGCACACGGGACGCTCCATCTCAGACGAATAGGCACGCGGGTGTGAACTCCGTAACAGCGCCGCCGCACCGCCGCGCATATGGACACTCCAGAGCCACCGACACCTCGGCGCAGGGGGCCGGGTCCGAGGGCGGCCACGGAGTGATGACCTATGTGGCGTGTGCTGGGAGTGACGAGAGTCGTCGTCCTCTGCTGCATCGCGGGCCTGACGAATGACGGCACAGGGCCGGAGGCGGGGTTGCTGGAAGCACGGCCGGCACCCGATGGAGCAGCCGTCGCCCAGTCGCTCAACCATCTCGCGCTCGGCTACAGCGCCCGGGGGGACTACGCACGGGCGGAGCCCCTGTTCGAGCGGGCACTGACCCTGCTCGAAGGGACCCGCGGCGGGAGCCACCCGGATGTCGCCAGGGCGCTCTGCAACCTCGCGGCCCTCTACCACGACCAGGGCCTCCACGCGCGGGCGAGACCCCTACTCGAGCGCGCCCTCGTCATTCAAGAGGCGACGCTCGGCGGGAATCACCTCGACGTCGCGAGGTCTCTCAACAACCTCGCCCTCGGCTACGCGAGCCAGGACCTCCATGCGCGAGCCGAGCCGCTGCATCAACGCGCGCTCGCCATCCAGGAGAAGGCGCTCGGCGGGAACCACCCCGATGTGGCCAGGACGCTCAATCACCTGGCCCGCCTCTACTCCCGCCAGGGGCTCCATGCCCGGGCGGAGCCGCTGTACGAGCGCGCGCTCGCCATCCAGGAGAAGGCGCTCGGCGGGAATCATCCCGCGGTGGCCACGACGCTCGACAACCTCGCGGCGCTCCATGCCGGCCAGGGAATGTACTCGCGAGCCGAGGAGCTGCTTGGACGGGCCCTCGCCATCAGCGAGGCGGCACTCGGAAGGAATCATCCCGAGGTGGCCAGCTCGCTGAACAATCTCGCGGCCCTCCATGCGCGCCAGGGTCAGAACTCCCGGGCCCGGCCCCTGTATCAACGCGCGCTCTCCATCCTGGAGGCGTCGCGCGGCGGCAACCACCCCAGCGTTGCCCGCGCGCTCAACAACCTGGCGCTCTTCTACTCCAGTGAGGGGCTGTACGCCTGGGCCGAGCCACTGCACCTGCGCGCCCTCGCCATCCAGGAAGCGACGCTCGGCAAGGGCCATGCGGACGTCGCCACGGCGCTCAACAACCTCGCCCTCCTGCATCAGGCGCGGGGCTCGCTCTCCCAGGCCGAGAGCTTCCAGGCGCGTGCGCTCGCCCTTCAAGAGACGGCGCTCGGCAAGGACCATCCCGACGTCGCCCGCGCGCTCAACAACCTCGGCTGGCTCCTCCTCGCCCAGCATCGCCTCGATGAGGCCGTCCCCCTCCTCTCGCGCGCTTTCGCCATCTCCGAGCAACGCCTGCGCCGGGAGGCCCTGGACTTCTCCGAGCCGCGTCTCGCGAGCTTCCTCCAGCTCCTCCGGACGGACGAGGAGCGCCTCTACTCCCTGCTTCGCGCGCATCCCGGCGATGCCGGTGCGCGGCGCCTGGCCCTCACCGCCGTGCTGCTGCGCAAGGGCCGCTCCGTGGACGAAATCGCCAATACCTCCCGCGCCGTGTACCGCGGGCTCGGCGAGCAGGACCGTGCCACCTTCGAGCGGCTGCGGGGCCTTCGCACCGAGCTCGCCACGCTCTCGCTCCAGGGCCCCGGCACCCTCTCCCCCACCGACTCCCCGCGGCGGCTGAAGGACCTCGCCAGCCAGGGAGACGCGCTCGAAGAGGAGCTCGCCAGGCGCTCCTCCTCCCTGCGCGCCCTCACGGCGCTCCCGCTCCCCGAGGACATCGTCGACCGGGTCGCCGCCACCCTGCCGCCGCGCGGCGCGCTCGTCGAGTTCATTGCCTACACGGACCGGCCGTTCGACCGCCCGTCCCGGGCACCTGGCTCCCAGTCACCCGCGCACCTCCGCTACCTGGCGCTGGTGCTCTTCCCGGATGCGAGCATCCGCACCGTCGACCTCGGTCCCGCGGAGCCCATCGACCGCGCGGCCACCCACCTGCGCGACGCCCTGGCGCGCCGCGACGCCCACTACCTGCGCCGTGCCCGGGCGCTCTACTCCTTCGCCTTCGCGCCCCTCCTGCCGCTCCTCGGCGGGGTGCGCAGCCTCTTCCTGGCGCCGGACGGCCAGCTCGGCCTCGTCCCCTTCGCGGTGCTCCACGACGGCCGCCGCTTCCTGCTGGACGTCTTCGGCCTCACCTATCTCACCTCGGGCAAGGACCTGCTGCCGCGCCCCGAGGGCGTCGCTCCGTCGAGCTCCGTCGTCGTCCTCGCCGACCCCGCCTTCGATGCGCCCATGGGTGCGGCCCAGGCGTTGCCCCGCTCGGAAGCACGGCATCCTCCCAGAGCGGAGCGTCTCTCCTCCATGCGGGACGCCGGCCTGACCGGGCGGCAATGGACACCCCTGCCGGGCACCCGGAAGGAGGCCGAGGCCATCCAGCGCCTGTGGCCCCAGGCCCGGCTCTACCTGGGGCCCGAGGCCACCTGGCAGCGGCTCCTCGAGCTCACCGCGCCCGGAATCCTCCACATCGGCACCCACGGTTTCTTCCTGGACGACGCGCCGGCTCCCAGGGGCTCACGCGCCGTCGGCTACTTCGGAGGCTTCGGAGGTGGCGCTCCGCTGCACCGTCCGGCGGACCCGCTGCTGCGCTCCGGCCTCGTCCTCGCGGACGCGCGCGGCCCGGCCCGCGGTGCCGGAGGAGCACCGGTCACCGCCCTCGAGTTCGCGAGCCTGGACCTGTGGGGCACCCAGCTCGTGGTCCTCTCCGCCTGCGACACGGGGCGTGGGGACGTCCAGCACGGCCAGGGCATCTACGGCCTGCGCCGTGCCTTCATCATCGCGGGCGCCGAGACGGTGGTGATGAGCCTGTGGAAGGTGAACGACGACGGCACGCGCCTGCTCATGGAGGACTACTACCGCCGCCTGGCCGCCGGCAGGGGGCGCGCGGACGGGCTGCGGGACGCCATGCGCGTCCTGCGGAAGACCCGGCCGCACCCCTACTACTGGGCCCCCTTCATCGCGCTGGGCAGGGACACCCCGCTCAGCTTCCTCCCCGAGCCGCGCGGACCCACGAGGAGCGCTAGATGAACACCGTGGGGTCGAACTCGTCCACGTTGACGGGGAGCATGCGCGGCAGGGGGCGCTGGAAGACGCGGGCGTTCATCTCCAGGTCCAGAATCTTGAGCCCCGAGGGGACGAGCTCGCGGAAGCGCTGGCTCATGTACTCGCGCAGGCCCAGCACGGCCACCTGCCGCTTCTCCGCGAGCATGGGCTTGAGCGCGTCGGCGAAGTCCGTCCCGTCATGGCTGGCGAGCACCACGGCGGTGTTCGGCCGCTGCGTGCGGATGTGCTCCAGCAGCTTGAGGATGCCCAGGTCCACGACCTTCTGCTCGGGCCGCCCGTAGAGCAGCGCCACCTCGCAGCCGGCGGACTTCAGGGCCCGCACGAAGCCAATCATCACGTCCGGAAGCTGCTCGCCCCGGGCGTTGAGCACCACGATGCAGCGCACGGGCGCCGGGAAGTTGCTTTCACAGAAGGCCACCAGGCGGTCGAACTGCACGCGGTCCTGGGACTCGGGCTTGCGTCCCACGACGTTGGACACGGCCCAGTCGATGTTCTCTGCGTCGATGAGTACGTAGGAGGCGGCGGGAGGACGTCCGGAGAGCATGGGGCCGCACCATACGCGGCGCTTCGAGCTTCGGGGGGACTTGCGTGAGGCCCCGGACTGAAAGTCACGCCCTCTGTCCGCGAGCAACACCCGCCGCCCGGGCCCGGAGCGTGGCCCCGGAATGGAGGTTCCGCTCCGGCCCGCCGGCCCTCAGAACCGGTCCGGCTCGGAAGGTGGCTCCTTCGACGTCGGCGGCACGGCCGTGAGCAGGCCGTGCTCGGGCAGGGGCGGCCGCAGGGGCAGCACCACCGTGAAGCGCGAGCCGCGGCCGAACTCGCTCTCCACGGACACCCGGCCGCCGTGGCCCTCCACCAGGCTCTTTACAATCGCCAGCCCCAGCCCCGCGCCGCCGTGCTCGCGCGTGGAGCTGCCGTCCACCTGGTAGAAGCTCTGGAAGATGAACTCGAACTGGTCCGGGCGGATGCCCACGCCCGTGTCCTCCACGCACACCCGGTAGCCCTGCGAGCCCAGCTCGGACAGCGCGCCCGCCTCCGACATCACCACGGAGACGCGGCCTCCGGACTGGGTGAACTTCACCGCGTTGGCCAGCAGGTTCACCATCACCTGCCGCAGCTTGTCCGCGTCCCCCGTCAGGCGGGGCTGGGGCCCGGGCGGCAGCCGCACCTCCAGCTCCACGCCCTTGCGCTGCGCCTGCGGCGCCACGCTGGACACGGCCGTCTGGATGACGGTGCCCAGGTCCACCGGCGAAATCGCCAGCCGCAGCTTGCCCGCCTCAATCTGGCTCAGGTCCAGGATGGAGGAGATGAGGTTGAGCAGCGACTCGCCCTTCTCCACGATGGTGCGCACGTACAGGAGCTGCTCCGGGTTGAGCGCCCCGGCCAGCCCCTCGGCCAGCATCTCCGAGTAGCCGATGATGGACGCCAGCGGCGTGCGCAGCTCGTGGCTCACCGTGCCCAGGAAGGTGGACTTCAGCCGGTCCAGCTCCTTCAGCCGCGTGTTGGCCTGCGCCAGCTTCGCGTTCTGCGCCTCCAGGTCCCGGTGCGTCTCCAGCATCGTCTCGATGTGGAGCTGCGTCGCCAGGTACGCCCGCTGCCCGCTGGCCACCAGCGCGGCCAGCACCTGCCCGAAGTGCGTCAGCACCTGCGCCGCCGTGCGCTCGGGGGCGCGCCGCACCTTGCCCACCAGCTCGTGCGCCCGCGCCAGGTCCAGCCCGGGCAGGTCCGTCAGGGAGGGCGGGAAGTCCACCAGCTCCTCCGGCGAGAAGGGCCCCAGGATGACCCGGCCCAGCGCCTCGCCCTCCCAGGCCACCGGCATCATCAGGTAGCGCAGGCCGGTGAAGCACGGCAGCGCGACGATGCCCGCCTCCCGCGCGCCGTCGCCGGACGCCACCCGCGCGCCGTGCACCGGGGCCACCGGGCCGTCCTTCACCCGGGCCACCGTGGCCGTGCAGTGCGAGCGCCCGTCCGGCAAGGAGAAGACATACGAGCAGAACTCGCCGTGCCCCACCTTCACGTCCGCCAGCCGGGTGCCTCGCGTGTCCAGCACCTTGATGCCCACGCGGTACAGCTCGCTGAAGCTCTTCACCACCTCGGTGAAGGAGGGCAAATCCAGCATGTCCGACAGCGTCAGCCGCCGCTGCAGCACCGACTCGCGGCGCTGGGAGCCCGGCCCCTCCGGAGGCATGCTCATCGCCCGCCCCCCGTGCCGCTCCGCTCACCGCCGGCCGGTTGCCCGTACCGGGCCTCCAGCTCCGTGCCGGTGACGTCCATGCGCCGGAATATCTGCCCCAGGAACTCCTCTTCCGTCAGCCCCAGGTTGCGCGCCAGGTGGGCGCGCGCGTCCAGCCGCCGGTAGGCCGCCTGCGCCACCGCGTGGAACGTCTCCAGCACCCCTTCGCCCTTGAGCGCCACCGCCCCCACCACCGCCTCTCCGCCCCGCTTCCGTGCCGCTTTGATTTCCTCGTCCGTCCGGGCGTCCGGCAGGTCCCGCTTGTTGAACTGGATGACCACCGGCACCTGGTCCGCGTCCAGGCCGATCTCCTTCATGTTCTCCTGCAGGTTGCGCCAGTAGGCGTTGTTCTCCGCCGTGGCGCCGCGCCGGCTGTCCGCGATGAAGGCCACCGCGTCCGCCCCCTGGAGCACGATGCGGCGCGTCGCGTTGTGGATGACCTGGCCGGGCACGGTGAAGAGCTTCACCTTCACCTTGAAGCCGGACGACGTGGAGAAGAAGACCGGCAGCAGGTCGAAGAAGAGGGTGCGGTCGTCGTGGGTCTCCACGGTGAGCAGGCGGCCGCGAATCTCAGCGGAGGCCCGGGCGTGGAGATGGCGCAGGTTCGTCGTCTTCCCGCTCAGCCCGGGCCCGTAGTAGACGATCTTGAGCGTGAGCTCTCGCTGGGCGTGGTTGAGTTGCAAGGGCGGGACTCGGGCGGGGGCCGGTCGAGGTCGGCGGTCCAACCCTCGTACACGGCTCCGGTTTTTATAGTGGGAAGCAGGCTCGCACGGAAGGCCGGTCGGATTCCGGGCGTGGAAGCAGGGCTCATCCCTGGAATGGGCTGAGCGCATGGGGGGTTTGGCCGAGTCCGGCTCCTCACAATTGGGGAAGACAGTCTCCTCACTTGAGAGGACAATGTGCGCGGAATCACCGCGTGCACGGGTGCCGGGGGAGCGGTTAGGATCTCAGCTCGACGGAGGAGCAAGGCGATGACGATGAAGCAGGTGGACCCGGGCGTGGAGACGGCCCCAGCGCCGGTGCTGGACGTGGCGGGCGTCCCCAACGACCTGATGACGGCGGTGAAGTTCACCGCGCCCACCGACGAGGACATGACGGCGGTGGCGGCCCTGCGCGCCGGCTCCGAGCCCTGGAAGAGCCGGGGAGAGACGCAGGAAGACAGCCTCAAGGCGCTCACCCAGCTCAGGCCCTACATCCACGTGGCGAAGCTGCAGGGCCAGGGGGTCGGCTACGTGACGGTGGAGCGGGACGGCCCGGTGCCGGGCGCGGCGTACCTGCGCAACATCGTGGTCAAGCCCGAGCTGCGCCGGAAGGGCCTCGGCGGCGTCCTGCTGGAGCAGGCCCTCAAGGCGGCCCGGGACATGTACCGGAAGACCATCGCCCTCCGGGTGGATCCGTCCAACTCGGCCGCGGTGAGCTTCTACCGGAAGGCGGGCTTCACCACCGTGGCCACGGTGGTGTCCAAGAAGTCCGGGAAGCTCCGCCTCCTGATGTCCCGCGAGCTGTAGGCGGCCCCGCGGTCCCCGGGCGGGAGGTCCCCCTCCTGCCCCCGCTCCGCGTGGGCCCGGCACTCCGGCCCCGGAGCATGACTTCCCCCACACGGGTTCCCCCTCCCTCCAGGCCTGTCCTCCAGGCGGTGCGCGACGCCGCCTGGCGGCCGCCTGCCCGGACGGTGGGTGTGGGAGCGCCTGCCCGGAGGTCGGGATGACGGGCGCGACGGCCCGGCGTCATCCGCCGGGTGACGCGCTTCGGACGGAATGTCGATTATCCTGCGCTCCCCGCGTCCCCCGCGGTCTGGACATCCCCCCGCATGAAACCCCTCGCAGAGCTGTTGCGGCACCTGGCCCGCCCCGGAGTCACCGAGCTGACCCTGGCGACCGGCCGCCCGCCGATGATCCGTGGGAGCAACGGCTACGAGCCGGTGGACCCCTCCCCCGTCACCACCGAGGACGTCACCCGCGCCCTCCAGGCCATGGTGGGCCTGGCGCGCGCCGGCACCGTGACGGAGACGCCCGTGCAGTGGTCCGTCAACGCCACCGGCCTGGGCGCGCTCTCCATCGCCGCCATGCGCCGGGGGGACCTCGTCCACCTGCGGCTGAGCCGCGCCTCGGAGGCCGCGCCGGCCGCGCCCGCGCCCTCCACCGCCGCGCCCGCCGCCACGGCGCAGGCCGCCGCTCGCGCGCCCGTGTCCGCGGCTCCCGCCGCCACGGCGCAGGCCGCCGCCGCGCGCGCGCCCGTGTCCACGCCCGCCGCGGCATCCGCGCCCTCCGCTCGTGCGCCCGCGTCCGAGCAGGCCGCCGCCGCTGCCGTGCCCGCCGCCGCGCGTCCGGCTCCGGCGGAGGCGGCGGCCCCGGTGCAGGCCCGCGCGGCCCCCATGCCGCGCGCCTTCACCGGCACGGCGAGAGACCTGGCCGTGCTCCTCGAGGAGGCCCGGAGCATGGGGGCCAGCGACGTGCACCTCGTGGCGGGCCGCCCCGCCCTCTTCCGTCTCGTGGGTGACCTGGTGCCCCAGGGCGCGCCGCTGGAGGCGGCCCGGGTGGAGCAACTGCTGCACCCCGTGGTGCCCGAGCGGCTGCGGCCGGTGCTGGAGAAGGACGGCAGCTGCGACTTCTCGCTGGAGTCGCCGGAGATGGGGCGCTTCCGCGTCAACGTGAGCCGCCAGCGCACGGGGCTCAAGGGGACCTTCCGCGTGATTGCGCGTGAAGTGCCCACGCTGGAGTCGCTGGGCCTGCCCGCGGACATCGCCAAGGCGACGCACCACCACCAGGGCCTCATCGTCATCACCGGCCCGTCCGGCCACGGCAAGACGAGCACGCTGGCGGCCATCGTGGACATCATCAACCGCGAGACGACGCACCACGTGCTCACGGTGGAGGACCCGGTGGAGTTCGTCCACCCGCGCAAGAAGGCGCTCATCAGCCAGCGCGAGGTGGGCACGCACACGAAGACGTTCGCCAGCGCGCTCAAGGGCAGCCTCCGCGAGGACCCGGACGTCATCGTGGTGGGCGAGCTGCGCGACACGGAGACGGTGCGCATGGCGCTGGCGGCCAGCGAGACGGGCCACCTGCTCATCAGCACCATGAACACGCCGAGCGCGGCGAAGACCATCGACCGGCTCATCGACCTCTTCCCGCCGGCGGACCAGCAGCAGGTGCGCCTGTCGCTGTCCAGCGGCCTGCGCCTCATCGTCAGCCAGCGGCTGATGCCCGGCGCGGACGGCAAGGGCCTGGTGGCGGCGGCGGAGCTGCTGCCGGGCTCGGTGGGCCTGGGCAACCTCATCCGCGACAACAAGACGTACCAGATTCCCTCGCTGCAGCAGCGCGGCAAGAGCCTGGGCATCATCCGCTTCGAGGACTCGCTGGCGGACCTGGTCCGCGCCGGCAAGGTGACGCTGGAGGTGGCGAAGGGCTTCGCGGACAACCCGGACGAGCTGGAGGCCATGGTGACGGGCAAGCGCCCGGGCGCCACGGTGGCGGCGCCGGAGACGCCCCAGGACGGAGCGCGGCTCCTGAGCAAGATGGGCTCGCTGATGGGCAGGAAGGGCTCGTGAGATGAACGCCACCCCTCGTATCGCCACCCTCTTCGACGCGCTGCTGGAGCAGAAGGGCAGTGACTTGCACCTGGGCGTCGGCTACCCGCCCCTGGGCCGCATCCGCGGCGAGCTGATTCCGCTACACGAGATGCCGCTCACGCAGGCGGACATCGAGGCGCTGCTCTTCGAAATCATCACCCCGGAGCAGAAGCGCCAGATTCAGGAGGACCTGGACCTGGACTTCGCCTACGGCTACGGGACGAAGGCCCGCTTCCGCGCCAACTACTTCAACAAGATGACGGGGCTGGCGGCGGTCTTCCGCACCATTCCCAGCAAGGTGCTGTCGCTGGAGGACCTCAAGACGCCGGAGGTGGTGCGCAAGCTGGCGGACCGGCGCAGCGGGCTGGTGCTGGTGACGGGCCCCACGGGCAGCGGCAAGTCCACGACGCTGGCGGGGATGATTCATTACATCAACCACAGCCGCCCGGCGCACATCCTCACGATTGAGGACCCGGTGGAGTTCGTCCACGAGTCGCAGAAGGCCCAGGTGACGCACCGGGAGGTGGGCCCGCATGCGTCCAGCTTCGCGACGGCCATCCGCTCGGCGGGGCGCGAGGACCCGAACGTCATCCTCATCGGCGAGCTTCGCACCAACGAGACGATGAAGCTGGCGCTGCAGCTCGCGAGCTTCGGCGTGCTGGTGTTCGCCACGGTGCACACCAACAGCGCGCCGGCCACCATCGACCGCATCATCAACGCCTTCCCGGCGGACGAGCAGGCGCAGGTGCGCGGCATGCTGGCGGAGAGCCTGGCGGGCATCGTCGCGCAGCAGCTCATCAAGACGGCGGACGGCAAGGGCCGCGTGGCGGCGCTGGAAATCCTGGTGGGTGGCAGCGCCATCGCCTCCATGATTCGCGAGGGCAAGGTCTTCCAGATTGCGTCCAAGATGCAGGCCGGCCAGAGCCAGGGCATGCAGACGCTGGACATGCACCTGGAGCGGCTGGTGAAGGAGGGCGTGATTACTCCCGAGGCCGCGCTGGAGAAGGCGCAGGACAAGGAGAACCTCGCCAAGGTCATCTCCCGGCTCAAGCCGGAGTGGGAGGTGCCGGAGTCGCTGAAGTCGCTGTGAGGGGCTCGGCCTCCCCGCTGCGCGCCGCTAGAGTGCCCCACCGAAAAGGGAGGGGCACATGAGCGAGTCAGGCAAGCCGGCGGTAGGCACAGTGGGCTGGATGGACCTCACGGTGAAGGACGCGGTGGCGGTGAGGGACTTCTACTGGGACGTGGTCGGCTGGACGGTCTCCGGCATCGACATGGGCGGGTACGAGGACTTCGTGATGACTCCGCCCGGCAGCGAGACGCCCGCGGGCGGCATCTGTCACGCGCGCGGGCCGAACGCGGACATGCCCACCGGGTGGATTGTCTACATCACCGTGGAGGACCTGGACCGGAGCCTGGAGCGCGTCACCGCGCTGGGAGGCAAGGTCCGCGGCAAGGTGCGCTCCGCGGGCCCCATGGGCCGCTTCTGCGTCATCGAGGACCCGTCCGGCACGGTGTCCGCGCTGTTCGAGTCCGCGAAGTAGCAGACGGCCGGACGGGGGCCACCCGGGCCGTGCGCCCCCTACCTCCCCGGGGGCAAACCCACGCTTCTGACCGTCAGACCCGGGTGGTAGACCCGCCCCCGTCATGGACGAGGCGCAGGGAGGACAGGACAGGAAGGCGGCGGGCCCCCGGAAGCCGAAACGACCTCGCAAGGTGTCTCCGACGTACCTGGAGAACGCCGCGCTGCACTACCTGAAGCGGTACGCGGCCACGCAGAGCCAGCTCAAGCGCGTGCTCATGCGCCGGGTGGACAGGTCCCTCAAGTTCCACGGTGGGGACCGCGCCGAGGCGCTCGGGTGGCTGGACGCGCTCGTCGCCAAGCTCATCCGCAACGGCCTCCTCGATGACGAGGCCTATGCGCGCATGAAGGCCCACTCGCTGCGCGCCTCGGGCCGCAGCACCCGGGTGATTGCCCAGAAGCTGCGGATGAAGGGCGTCGCGGCGGAGCTCGTCACCCAGAAGCTCGCGGACGCGACGGCGGAGGTCTCCGACGAGGAGGCCGCGCGCATCTGGGCCCGGAAGAAGCGCCTCGGCCCCTTCCGGAAGAATGCCGCCTCCCGGGAGGAGAACCGACAGAGAGACCTCGCCGCGCTCGCGAGGGCCGGGTTCTCCTTCGGCATCGCGAAGAAGGTCATCGACTCGACGCCCGAGTAGCCAGCCCGCCCGGCACCGTCCGTATCTCCATCAAGAGCCCCAACCCTCACGGGCCAGCGGGCCGCCGCGCCCAGGCTTCGACGCCGCGGCCACCACCACGGAGACGCCGTTGCAGACGTACGACCTGTTCGCCCCCACCACCGACGCGGAGCGCCACGCCCTCTACGCCCGGATGCGCGCCGAGCCCGGGCTCTGCCGCATCGAGCCCTTCGGCGCCTATGCCGCCGCCCGCTACGAGGACGTGCGCACCCTCTACAAGGACGCCCAGCGCTTCTCGTCCGAGGCGCTCGCGGTGACGGCCGAGCCGCCCTGGCTGGGTCCGAACCCGATAGCCCAGTCGCTCGTCACGAAGGACCCGCCGCGCCACACCCCGCTCCGCGCGCTGCTCAGCCGCGCCTTCGGCGCCAGCGGCATGGCGCGGCTGGAGGCCCAGGTGCGCCAGGAGGCGGAGACGCTGGCCGAGGCCGCCGTCCGCCGGCGCGAGGTGGACTTCGTGGACGCGCTCTCCTTCGCGCTGCCACGCAACATCATCGGCCGGATGCTCGGCCTGGAGCCGTCCACCTTCACCGAGTTCAAGCGCTGGTCGGTGAACATGGGCCTCCTCAGCTCCGCCGTGCCCGCGCAATACGAGGGCGTCCGCGCCACGGTGAGGGAGATGGAGGCCTACCTCGGAGACGTCATCGCCGCGCGCCGCCGCGCTCCCGGTGACGACATGGTGAGTGATTTGCTCCGGGCCGAGGTGGAGGGGCGCCAGCTCACCGACGAAGAAGTCCTGTCGTTCCTATTCCTGCTGCTGCCCGCGGGCATGGAGACGACGGCCCAGCTCATCGGCCATGCGGCCATCCTCCTCGCCCGCCACCCGGAGCACCTCGAGCACGCCCGCGCGGACAAGACGCACATCCCCCGCTTCCTGGAGGAGGTGCTCCGCTACGAGCCCCCCACCCAGTTCGCCTTCCGCATCGCCCTGTCGGACGTGGAGCTGTCCGGCACGACGGTGCCCGCGGGCAGCCTGGTGATGGGGCTGGTGGCCAGCGCCAACCGCGACGAGAGCGTCTTCGAACAGCCGGAGCGGTTCCTCCCGGGCCGGGACAAGGGCACCCAGCACCTCACCTTCGGGCACGGCATCCACTTCTGCCTGGGCGCCCAGCTCGCGCGGATGGAGGCCCGGCTCGCGCTGGAGGCGCTCATCCCCCGCATCCGCGCGCTCCGGCTCCGCTCCCCGGACATCCAGTGGCTCCCCGGCCTCACCATCCGCGGGCCCCAGAGCCTGCCGGTGGACCTCGTCCCCGCCTGAGGCCAGGAGTCCCTCCCGCCCGCGTGACTCCAGCCAGGCGCCGGGCGGGCGGGAAGTCCCCCGTCCGCCCACCGGGCAGGAGCCCACCGGCGGGAAGATGGCGAGGAAAGCCACCGCGCCGCCCGGACCCACGGGCAAAAACGCCCGTTCACATCCTCGCTCTCGTGGACCTGTCTATATGAACGGGGCGCGAAAGCGGCCATTGCTTGAACGAGGCGCATCATGAACTCACAGCCCAGGGTCCTGCTGGTCGATGATGATGGAGACCTGCTGGAGATCTACACGCTGACCCTCGAAGAGCTGGGCTGCGGAGTCACCACCGCCAGGGACGGACAGGAGGGGCTGGCGCTGGCCCTCGCGCTGCGGCCCGACCTCATCATCACCGACGTGCGCATGCCGAGGATGAACGGCCTGGAGCTGTGCCAGCGGCTGCGCGCGGACGAGCGGCTCCGTCACACCCCGCTCATCATCCACAGCAGCGAGCCCTTCTTCTGTGCCCCTCGCGGCGAAATCTTCCTGCACAAGGATGGGGACCTGGAGCGCTTCAAGCACCAGGTGGCCCTCAGCCTCGGCGGAGGACGCGACGGGCCCTCCCTGGCCTCCGTGGCCTGAGGGCGCTCCAGCGCCCGCCTCCCCACGCTCGACAGGGCCACCCCGCAGTGGCCCCGCAGGCAACAGCACGCCCCTCGCTGTGACATGAAAGGTCACAGCCGGGAAGGCCTGGCGCCCGGGGTGCGGCCCTACCCTCCCGGTGCACCTCCTCTGGGATGGCGCGAGCCCTGGAACCGGCGGTTTCCTGGCTCGTTGCTTGCTCCTGCCTCGGCCGGGCCGGCGCGTCTTCGCGCCGCCCATTCCCCGATTCCATCCATCCCGAGGTGTCACTTGAGAGTGAATCTGAGAGGCCTGCTGCTGGCGGGCCTGCTGCTGGTCGGCTCTGGCGCGAGCGCCGGAGACGCCGCCGTCTGCGAGGGTCGCAAGTCCACACCGGAGCTGAAGAAGGACGCGCAGGGCCGCGTGAAGGTGGGCGAGGACGTCGTCGCCACGTTCAAGTCGCGCCAGCCCGAGGCGCGGGCGGAGGGCGTACGCAAGGAGGCGGTGCTGTCCTGGACGGACCGCATCAGCAGCCCCGGCGCCACGTACATCGCCCCGCACTTCAGCGAGTTCAACCTCGCGCCCGGCGACTACGTCATCATCCGCGCCCCGGACGGCTCGCGCGAGTACCGCTACGAGCGCTTCGGCAAGGGCGACGGCACGGGCCCCGTGAAGGAGGGCTTCTGGAGCGGCCACATCTCCGGTGACGTCGCCATCGTCGAGCTGTGGAGCGTGGGCGGCCGCGCGAAGTCCGGCTACACCATCGACAAGTTCGCCCGCGGCATCGCCGACCTCTCCGCCCTCGGCGGTGAGACCGAGGCGCTGTGCGGCCCGGACGACTCGGCGAACGCGCGCTGCTACCAGGGCTCGGACCCGCGCGCCTACAAGCACTCGCGCGCCGTGGCGCGCCTGCTCATCAACGGCTCCGGCGCCTGCACCGGCTGGCTCGTGGGCAACCAGGGCCACGTGATGACCAACGAGCACTGCATCGGCAGCGCGTCCGACGCGGCCAACACCGACTTCGAGTTCATGGCCGAGGGTGCCACCTGTGCCACCAACTGCTCGAGCTGGTTCGCCTGTCCCGGCACCGTGGTGGCCACCTCCTCCACGCTGGTGGCGGTGAACGCGCCGCGCGACTACGCGCTGGTGCTCCTGCCCACCAACCCCACCAACACCTACGGCTACCTCCAGCTCCGCAACTCCGCGCCGGTGGTGAACGAGCGCATCTACATTCCCCAGCACGCGGCGGCCTGGGGCAAGCGCATCGCCCGCAACTCCACCCACTCCACGGACGCCTCGGGCTTCGCTGAAATCTTCAGCACCACCGAGCCCGCGTGCCAGTCCGGCGGCCCGGCCGACGTCGGCTACTACGCGGACACCCAGGGCGGCTCCTCGGGCTCGCCCGTCATCGGTTACTCGGACCACCGCGTCGTCGCGCTGCACCACTGCGCCAACTGCCCCAACCGCGGCGTGCCGATGACCTCCATCATCAGCCACCTGGGCGCCAACCTGCCCACCTGCGCGCTGCGCAGCGCCTCCTGCCCGGACCCGTATGACGTCTGGATGCGCGACACCTGGTCCGACACCGGCCTGGAGCCGGACCCGGCCACCGCCACCCAGGACATGTGGGCCAGCCCGTACATCTGGGTCCGCAAGCAGCCGGACGGCGTCGCCAACCCGCACGTCCACCAGAACCCGGAGTTCGGCCAGACGAACTACGTCTACGTGAAGATGCACGGCGGCCCGCGCCCGGGCGCCAGCGGCCGGCTGAAGCTGTACTACGCCAACGCCTCCACCGGCCTGAACTGGCAGAGCAACTGGACGCAGTTCGGCGACGTGCCCGTCAACGGCTTCACCCCGGACACCACCATCATCCAGGTGCCGTGGGCCTCGCTGCCGGGCACCGGCCACTACTGCCTCGTGGCCCGCTGGGAGTCCGCCACGGACCCGATGACGTTCGCGGAGACGACGGACATCAACTACAACGTCCGGCAGAACAACAACATCATCTGGCGCAACGTGAACATCGTGGACCTGGAGTCCCTGAAGCAGGAGGTGCGCTTCATCCTCCGCAACGTCCACGAGAAGGTGACGGCGCTGCGCTTCGTGGTGCGCACGCCGCTGGCGGACCAGCAGCGTCCCTTCCCGACGAAGGCGGGCCGCGTGGTGCTGCGGCTTCCCCCGGCCCTGGTCGAGGCCTGGATGAAGGGCGGCGCCAGGGCCGAGGGCCTGGAGCGCACGGGTGAGGGCACCTTCGAGGTCATCAACCCCATGGGCGGCACGCTCTACAACCTCCCCGTGGCCTTCAACGAGGAGCACGAGCTGGGCCTGTACTTCGAGCGCTCGCCCGAGGCTCCGCAGGAGCCCGCGCCCTACCACCTGGAGGTCGTCCAGTTCGACGAGGCCGACCCGAAGCAGGGCAGCCTCGGCGGCATCGGCTACGACATCTTCCCGTTCGGCCAGCCGAAGCCCCAGTAGTCCCTCCTGAGCCGTCCCCATGCTCGCGGGAGCCCTGTCCTCCCGCGGGTGTGGGGCCCCGGACGCGGCGTCGCGGGTGAGGGCTACCCTCGCCGGCGGCCGCCGCGCACCGGGGCCTGGAGGCTCGCGAAGGCGGCGTTGATTCGCTTCGTCTCCACCTCCGCCACCTCGCGCAGCTTCGGCCCCAGCCCGGCCACCTTGTCCGGGTGGTACTGCTGGAGCAGCGCGTTGCGCGCCGCGCGGGCCTCCTCGAAGGTGGCCTGCGGCGTCAGCCCCAGCAGCGTGTAGGGGTCCTCCACCGGCTCGGGCGCCGGCTTCGCGCGGGCGGCCCGCTTCGCCCGGTTCTTCAGGAGCCGCTCCATGGCCACGAGCTTCACGCGCGTGAAGATGGCCTCGTTGCGCTCGCGCTGCTTGAGCCGGACGTAGCCATGCTGCGACAGCGCGCTGACGAAGACGGAGACGGCGTGCGCCGCGAGCGCCTGCGTGTCCAGGTTCTGCGCCGGCTCGCTCCGCCAGCTCAGCTTGCCATCCGCGAAGATGAAGACGTCACCGGGGTGGATGGCGTCACCCGCGACGCACTGGAGTGCCTCGGGACTGGCCGACGCCAGCCTCACGTCCGCGGACCACGCCCAGATGCGCTCCGCCAGGTCCTGGGGGAAGGCGCTCTCCGCGCCGTCCGTGCTCGCGAGGACCACCGAGGTACCGGCCCGGTGGGTGAACCTGGAGAGCTCCGTCGCGGTGCCGAAGAAGGGAACCGAAAGCATTGCGCAGGACCGTGCCGTGGACCGCCGTGGCGCTCGCCCCCGGCGGCGCGGCGCGACGATGTAGCGTCCCGCGCGCGAAATGTCGAGATGGGTCCTGAACGCGCGAGCACTCCCCCAGACGTCAACGGGGACCGGTTGCCCGGTGTTCCGGGCTTCCGGTCCCCGCTGGGGCCGCTCACGTCAACGCGGCGCGGGCGTCACGGCTGCTGCTCTTCCGACGGCACCTCGCCGGTGAGCACGCAGATGAGCGCGTCCGGGTCGCACTTGACGGGGAAGATGGGGTTGATGCCCGAGCCGCGCAGCCGGCCGGCGTCGTAGTCCGCGTACGGGTCGCACGCGGCCTCGTTGGGCTTCCCGTCGCGCCCCCGGCAGCTCACCACCGGCCAGATGCCCTTGGCGGTGTACTCCGCGGTGCAGCCGTTCTCCGTGTAGCGCAGCTCCGCGGTGAACTGCGTGCCGGGAATGCCCGGCGTGTTGTAGATGCGCAGG
This sequence comes from Myxococcus sp. RHSTA-1-4, assembly GCF_020037125.1. Taxonomy (GTDB): domain Bacteria; phylum Myxococcota; class Myxococcia; order Myxococcales; family Myxococcaceae; genus Myxococcus. The sequence goes on along the minus strand of NZ_JAIQDG010000003.1, from coordinate 42,040 downwards.
TTGCTCCACTCGTAGGTGAAGCTCTGCGGAGGCAGCTCGGGAGGCGGACCGCCGTCCGGGAGCGTGCCTCCGTCCGGCAGCCCCGCGGCCGAGGCGGGCACGTCCAGCCGGGCGGGCGTCAGCGTGGGGACGTCGCAGAAGTTGTCCGGCCCCGGCGACTCGCTGGCGAACGGCCCCACCGAGAACGGCTGGTGCGTGGGGTCGGGGTCCGGCCGGGACGCGAAGTCCTCGAGCAGCTTGCCCATCCGCGCGCTGCGCACGGCGACGGTGTCCGGGGCGCCCGGGTCCTCGCCGAAGAACTTCTGCAGGCCCAGCGCCTCCGGCTTGAGCTGCGCGCACGCGCGGTCCGGGTTCTGTCCGGCCTTCAGGGTGTACGTCGTCGCGAACGAGCCGGTGGAGCCGTCGATGACCGCGCGTGCCACCACGCACTGCGGCTCCGGCTCCTCCATGCTGCACGCCCCCACCGTGACGGCGGCCGCCGCCACGCCCAGGCTCAATCCCATCAGTCGAAGCTTCATGGAAGGTGTCCTCTCTGTCGGGAGCCGGGGCTCAGAAGCTCAGCTTCGCGCCGAGACGGATGGAGCGCGGCGCCTGGTACGCCGTGGGGCGCTTGAAGTTGGGGTTGATGTCCGCCGGGTTGATGGGCTGGTTGTTCGACGTGGCGATGATTCGGCACTCCGGGTTCTGCGCGGTGAGGCACGCCGAGAGGTCCGCCGGCTTCCCGCCCTGCTCGATGGCGTACACGCGCGTGAAGGTCAGCGTCTGGTCCACGTTGGTGTACTGCTGGAAGTTGAAGAGGTTGAAGACGTCCAGCGACAGGTCCAGCGTGTAGTCACCGGCCAGCTTCTGGCTGACGCCCACGTGCGAGTCGATGGTGTGCACCCAGGGCAGCCGGCCGGCGCTGCCGCGGGGGAGGATGAACGTCTCCGAGCCGCTGCGCCGCGGGTGCGCGCCCAGGTAGTTGAGCGGCGTGCCCGAGCGGCCACGGTAGCTGCCACCGACGACGACGCTGGTGTCCTGGGTCAGCCTCAGCTCGCGCGCGCCGAACGCCTTGAGCACGTGCGCGCGGTCTCCGGGCAGCGGGCCGTCGCGGTTGGTGGTGAGCGACAGCAGGTCGAAGTCGCGCGTCAGGTTGGGCGACAGCTGCCCGGTGTCCGCGCGGAACAGGCCGGAGTAGTTGCCGCGCAGCCTGGACCACGTGTAGCTGGCCTGGGCCAGCCAGCCGTTGGCGAAGGCCTTCTGGTAGTACACGTTGACCGCGTCGTACTCGCGGCGCGCGAGCGGGAAGTCCGTCGAGTAGCCCTTGCCGGGGTTGCCGAGGAAGAAGGTGTTGCCGTCATCCCGGCTCATGTCCTCGATGACGTCGTTGAGGCTGCGGTGGGTGTACGTGGCGCCGAAGCGGCCCAGCAGCAGCTCGTACTCCGCGCCCACCATGATTTCGTCCGCGGACTGCGCGCGAATGTCCGGGTCCACCGGCACGCGGTCTCCGCCCTGGGCGTCCCAGAGCTGGTTGGGGCTCTCGCGGTTGCCCAGGGGCTGCCGGTTGCGGCTGTCCCTGCACCCCGTCAGCAGCGACTCGCGGTCGCTCGGGTTGCACGCCGGCGCGTCGTAGGTGGCGGACAGGAGCTGCTGCTGCGGGAAGGACAGGTCCGCCAGGTCCAGGGGCACGTTCTCGTAGAAGCGCGCGAAGTTCACGAACACCTTGGAGCGGCCCTGCTGGGTGAAGTCGTAGATGATGCCGGCGCGGGGCGACCACTGGTTGGGCAGGTGCAGGCCCACCTGGTTGTCCAGGCCCCAAATGGTCTGCACGTCGTAGCGCAGGCCCACGTTGACGGTGACCTTGTCCAGCACGGACCAGCTGTCCTGCACGAAGCCGCCCACCGTCATCGACGTGGACGTGCCCTCCTTGCTGGCGAGGAACACCGGCGTGTCCGGGCCGGCCAGGTAGCCGTACTCGTTGAGGCTGAAGAAGCAGGAGCCGTCCGTGCACTCCTGCCAGGGGGTGCGGCCCGTGCGCGCGCGGTTGTTGTAGAAGCTCATCCGCTCCGCGTCGAAGCCGGCCTTGAAGATGTGGTGGCCGAGCGCCTCCAGGAGGAACGTGCCCATCACCTTGCCCTGCACGCGGTCCAGCTCCTGGACGCTGATGGTGCCGGGGCCGCCGGTGGAGTAGCTGGTGACGGGGCAGTTGCGGGACTGCTCGGCGGGCGTGGCGCCACAGACGGACGGGTCGGGCAGCGACTCGAACTCGGTGATGGAGTGCGGACCCGGGTTGCGCGTGCGGCGCCAGGCGATGTTGGACTGCCCGGCCAGCCCCTCGCTGGAGCCCAGCGCGGAGCCGTCCGACGGCAGGATGTCGTCGGCCTGGTGGTGCCAGCCGAGCGTCGCGTCGACGAGCAGCTTCTTGTCGAAGAACGACGAGGCCTGCTTCGCGACGATGTCCAGCACGCCGTTGGAGCGCCGCGTGGCGATGGAGTCGTAGGAGCCCTGGACGAAGGCGGTGCAGGACAGGCCGACGCACACCTCGGGGTCGCCGTCGTCGCTGAACGAGTACTTGCCCGCGCCGCCGGAGGAGCGCGGGGTGCCGAAGACGGACAGCGACAGGTTGTGGTCGGGGTTGAAGAGGTACGTCAGCTTGGTCATGTACTGCACGCTGCGCTCGTCCGCGAAGCGGCTGACGCGAGTGCCTTCAATGGGCGTCGCCACGCCAAAGCCGGTGGTGGGGTCCTTCCGCCGCGCGCCCACGGCATCGCAGCCATTCGCCGGGTCGACCGTGTCGCAGAACTCGAGCTTGCTGAGCTGGCGGTCCACGCGGATGCGGTTGAAGGACGGCGCCACGCCCACGTAGAACCAGAGCTTGTCCTTGACGATGGGGCCGCCCAGGTCGAAGCCGAAGTCACCCTGGTTCCACGGGGTGCCCTGGGCCGAGATGACGCTGCCCGCCTGACGGACCTCCGTGCCGGAGCGCTGGAGGAAGCCCGGCGCCATGTTGGCGAACACGGAGCCGTGGAACTCGTTGGAGCCGGACTTGGTGACGACGTTGAGGACGCCGCCCGTGGAGCGGCCGTACTCGGGCATGTAGCCACCGGTGATGACGTTGACCTCCTGGACGAACTCCACCGACAGCGGCGTGCCCAGCGTGCCCACGCTCGGGTCGTTCACCGACAGGCCGTCCACCACGTACTGGCTCTCCGGCGAGCTGCTGCCGCTGACGCTCACGCCGTAGCGGTCCTCCACGGCGCCAGGGGCCAGCTCGGCCAGGGACTCGAAGGAGCGCGACGCGGAGCCCTTGGAGCCCGGGCGGACGACGGCGATGTTGCGGATGAAGTCCGAATCCACGCTCAGGCCCGCGGTACTGGAGCCCACGTCCACCGTGGGGGGCGCGGCGGTGACGGTGAGGGTCTCGCCCAGCGACGAGGGCAGCATCTGGATGTTGACGCGCACCGTGCGGTCCAGCCGCAGCACGACGTCGGTGCGCACGAAGGGCTCGTAGCCGTCGCGCTCCACGCGCAGCGTGTACGTGCCGGGCGGAAGCTGGGGGATGCGGTACAGGCCGGTGACGTCCGTCACCACGACCTGCTCTCCTTGCAGCCTCGGCGACGTGGCCGTCACCACCGCGTCCGCGAGCGGCTTCTGGTCCGCGGCGTTGGAGATGGTTCCGGTGATGACCGAGGTGCCCTGGGCGAACGCCCCCGCACCCCATAGCAACATCGCGAGACACAGCCCGCGAGCGAGACCCACGCGTCTGGACAAAGCTGACTCCCCTCCAAGGAACTGGGGGCGCACTCTGTCTCGAATCACGAGAAAGCAACAATACTGAAAATAGCAGGCAGCAGGCGCTCACGGGCAGTGAATCCCCGCCCCGCGCCCTCGCCAGTCGCGGCGCCCAGGGACGGGGCATCAGCGGACAGGCCGCTGCTCGCGCAGTCCTTCCCGGAACAGCGTGAACACCGCCTGCCCGCAGCGGCCGGACGTGTCCGCCCGGGCACGTGCCACGCGAACCTCGTAACGAGTGCCGTTCAGCGTGAGCGGCACCGTCTCGCCGACCCTCGCGACGACTGGAATGGAAGCTCCGTTCCGGGCCCGCGCGTCCTCGAAGCGCAGCCGGACGCCCCGGGTGCGAGCGCCCTGCTCCACCGCGCAGCCGGCCTCCTCCCATTGGACGCGCAGCTCCGGAACGAGGCCCGGGGGCAGCAGCACCTCGCCTCCAGGCGTGGTGGGTCCGCTCGGCACCGTGAGCAGCAGCAGCTTCCCCTTCCCGTCGCGCAGCGTGTCGCCCGCGAGCAGCACCGGTTCCTCGCCGTCGCTCGACAGGCAGCCCGCCGGCTCGCGGTGGCTCGCCCACGTCACCGCGCGCCCCCTCAGGTCCGCGAGCACGTCCGGCACCGTGAGGCTGAAGCTCACGCCTCCGCACACCGGGCCGGACTCGTACTCCAGCACCGAGGCCCACTGGTCCTGGTAGCGGTACGCGCCCTGGAGCTGCCGGGCCACCGTGAAGCGCCGCTCCAGCCGGGGGCCCGTGCGCTGCCCGGCCGCGTCCTCCGGCTCCTCCTTGAAGGCCACGTCCACCTGCGCGGCGCGCCACACCTCGGAACAGGGACTCACGGCCCCGGCTCGGGGCTCCGTGGAGACAGGCTCCGGCGAAGGGAGCTCCCCCGCTCCCACCTCCGGAGTCCTGGAACCGGGACGCGCCCCGGAGGGCGTTGCCAGCACGGCCGTCCCCGGAGGCGCCGCGGCCGGGCCCGCCTCCGAGGGAGTGGAATCGGAGCGAGCCCGGCAGCCCGCGAGTCCGAGGACGAGGAGGAAGCCCCCCATCGCCCGGCGTCCAGCCGCACGGCATCCACCGGGCCGCCGGAGCACCGTGTCAGCCGCGTGCCCCTTCACGGGCACTCGGCATACAGCACCGTGCCGTCCGGCGACACGTGGAAGTCCCTGCCCTCCACCTGTCCCCGGGCGAGCAGCCGCTCCCGCTTGCGGAGCACCGCCTCGCGCCGCATCGCCTCCGGCCGCTCCACATACGGAACGAGCGGCTGGAACCGCGCCGGCCCGCCCTTGTCATCCGGCGCGTAGCTCGCCAGCAACGTGCGCCCCGCGCCGTCATCCGCGTCGCCGTCGTCCGAGAAGTCCACCGCCAGCGAGCCCCACTCATTCACGTCACAGTCACACGAGCCGCACCCGGGGAAGCCGCAGCCCAGGAAGCCGTCGCGGCACTCGATGCACTCCGCTTTCGGCGACGAGCCGCACGCCGCGCACCCGTTGCCTCCGAACGAGTACGAGTGCCACCCCGAGTGGCTCACGCCCGTGAGCTGGTAGCGGTAGTTCATCACGCTGTTGTGCACCTCGCTGTACTGCCCCGCCACGTCGTTGCCGTTGTGGTCCAGCGCCAGGTTGTGCCCCAGCTCGTGGATGAAGGTGCCGCGCTGCTCGGCGGCACTCGGGCTGCTCCAGCACCCCATGCTGATGATGACGTCGTTGCCCAGCATCTCCGCCCGGCCCGACGAGCAGTTCGTGCTGCTGGAGTGCTTGTTGGCCCACACCACGTAATGGAAGTACGGCCGCCGCTCCGGGTTCGCCGAGGAGAACCCGCTCCCCTTCAGCGAGTAGAAGTCCACCCCGCCGCTACAGGCGCCGAAGCAGACCACCTCGTGCCAGGGCAGCGCCCCGTCGATGAAGGCGTGCAGCCGCACTCCGGAGTCCCGCGAGAACACCGCCGCCGCGTCCGCCACCAGCGCCGGGTAGGGCTGGCGCGTGAGGTACGGGTTCGTCGGGTGCTGCATCCAGTCCACCTCCACGTAGACGTCCCGCGCCGTGGGGCTCCCCCACTCGGAGAAGGAGAAGCCATCGTTGCCGAACAGCTCCCACGTGTCCGGCACCATGTCCCCGTCCGAGTCCGCGTTGTCCTTGCTCAACCCGGCCAGCGGCTCCAGCGCGTCGGAGATGCCGTCCTCGTCCCCATCGTTGTCGTCGAAGATGGTGGACCACAGCTCCTCGTCATGGACGAAGCTGGCCGTGCCCGAGCTGCCCGGGTAGCGCCCCACCACCACCCGCTGGCTGCCGCCGTTCTGCGTGCTCGAGGCCACGACGCGCGGGTAGTGCTTCGGGCCGCTGTCATCGTCGTGCTGCAGGTACTCCGTGTTGGAGCGCAGCAGGAAGACGAGGTGGTCGCCGGCATTGGGCGTGGTGGACGTGGCCCGGAAGGTCTCCTTCGCATTCCACGCGAAGGAGATGGGCACGCCGCCGAAGGGCTGGTTGGCCACGAGCAGCGTACCGTTTCGGTACACGCTCGCGGTGCCGCCGCGCCCGTCCGCGTACGCGCGCACCCACACGCGGTAGTAACCCGAGTCGGGCGCAGTGAACGTGACACACGAGCGCGTCGTCCCCGCGCAGTCGTCACTCACCGCCACCTGGCTCCAGCCGCTCCTGTCCCGCAGCACGTGCAGCACCGTGTCCGGCGCCGTGCCCGTCAAATCCCGTGTCTCGAAGGTGTAGGACTGGCCGGCGTCCAGGTACGTACTCAGCCAGATGAAGCTGCCCCAGTCGCGCGGGGCCACGTAGTGCGGCACCGCCAGCGCCACCGCGGGCACCAGCAGCACCAGCGCGTGGAATGCCCCCATGAACGCCTTCATCGCGTCTCCTCCCCGCTGAAGAACCACTCCTTGAATGCGTCCTGCTGGTGGGCCTGCTCCTCGGGGGGCAGGCCCCGCCACTTCACCCGCTCCTCCGCGAGCGCCCGCTGGTAGCGCGCGTCCACCTCCCGCGCCCGGACGTCCGCGGCGGAGGGCTCCGGTGGAGCCGCCAGCTTCGCGGCCAGGTTCAGCGCGGCCAGGTAGCGCCGCTCCTTCTCCACACGCGTCGCGGGCGTCGCGTCCAGGAACGCGCGCTCCGTGCGGACCACCAGCGCGGCGATGTCATCCACCGGCTCCTCGCGCAGCAGCGCCTCCTCGTCCGGCGTCAGCGGCACCAGCGCCTGCTGTGCGAACCGGGCCAGCGCCGCCGGCTCCGAACGCGCGCGCGCCACCTCCACCGCCACGCCTTCGCTGCCCCGGGCCAGCTCCACCTGGAGCCGCGGCTCCGGTGCGTCCTTGCGCTCCTTGAGAGCGGACGCCGCCACCGCGGAAGCCGCCCGCTCGGGTGCCGCCGAGGGCTCCCGGCGCTTCGGCGTGTCCTCCAGCACCCACTTGGGAACCAGCAGCGGCACTCCGGCCGCGAGCAGCGCGATGCCCAGCACCAGTCCGCCCAGCCCCGCCATGTCCACCCGTGCGCGCATGCGTCCCCCGCTCGCTGCCACGCAGCTCTAGCGCCATTTCCGGGCGACATCAAACCTCCCGGGGGGAAAGGAGATTCGTCGTGTGACACCCGCGTGCCGCGACTGTCCCGTGGCGGGAGGCGCTCCCCGCCCCTTCGGGCAGTCCCCCCAGGTCCGAGGTGAACACTGGCGAACCTTCACGGCACGGCGCCAGAACAACGGCAGCGCTCTGGCGGCGGTGAGCGCGCCCCACCGGCTCAGGTGTCCCGCTTGAGCGCCTCGTTCGGGGCCACGCGCATGGCGGAGGCCGCCGGGAGCCAGCTCGCCGCCAGCGCGGTGAGCAGCAGCACCGCGGGCGCACCGATGAAGATGAGCGGGTCGTACGGGGAGACACCGTAGAGCAGCGCGGAGAGGGTGCCCGCCATCAGCGCCGCGCCTGGCAAGCCCACCGCCAGCCCCACGCCCGCGAGCCGCAGCCCCTGCCCGACGACCATCCGCAGCAGGCCGCCCGGCGTCGCGCCCAGGGCGCTCCGAATCCCCAGCTCCCGGGTGCGCTGGGCGACCCAGAAGGCGAGGATGCCGTAGAGCCCCACCGCCGCCAGCACCATCGCCAGCACCGCGAACGCGCCGAGGAGCCACCCCACCACGCGCGCCTGGACATAGCTGTCCTCCACGGCGCCCTCCAGCGGGCGGACCTTCACCATCCGCGGGTTCGGGTCCGCGGCCCGCACCTGCTGCTGCAACAAGGGCGTGAGCTGCCCCAGGGGCAGCGTGGACTTCACCGCGAGGCTCAGGTTGCGGCGCGGCTCCTGCCCCAGGGGCACGTAGAGGTCCCCCTGGGGCACCGTCGAGAGCCGCTCCATCGGCACGTCCCCGACGACGCCGACGACCTCGTGGGAGCCCCGCGACGCGTCCGTCAGGTCCAGCTGGAGGCGGGCGCCCACCGCGCTCCGGCCCGGGAGGTAGCGGCGCGCGAACGCCTCGGTGACGACGACCACGCGCGGGCTGCCGGCCGTGTCCGCGGCGCTCGGGTAGCGGCCCTCCTTCAGCGGGATTCCCAGCGCCCGGAAGTAGCCCTCCGTGGCGGGCACGTACCCCGCCTGGGCCGTCTCCTCGCCCGGAGCGGGCGCTCCCACGACGTGGAAGCCCGTGGTCTGCCGCCAGACACTGCCGGAGAACGGGAGGTTGCCCGTGAGGCCCACCGCCGTCACCCCCGGAATCGCCTCCAGCCGGGCGAGGACCTCCCGGGTGGCGGCCACGGCGGCCTCGCCCCCGGCGTACTTCTCCAGGGGGACGAACAGCTCGGCGACGGCGACCTCGCGTGGCTCGAAGCCGAGCGGGACATGCTGCAGCTTCCACACCGTGCGCAGCATGAGCCCGGCGCCCACCAGGGGCACCATCGCCAGCGACAACTGGACGATGACGAGCACCGGCCGGGCAAGGCCCATCGACGTCGCCCTGGAGCCGCGCGTCAACCGGCCGAGCACGCCCCGCCCCCCGCCCCGGGACGCGTGGAGCGCGGGCAGCACGCCCACCAGCACCGCGGTCGCCATGGAGGTCACCAACGCCGTCACCAGGACGAAGGGCTCGAGGCCCGGCCCCGTCACGAGCTGGGGTGGGATGAGCGTGCTCAGCAGCTCGCGGCCCCACAGGGCGACGAGCAGACCCATGGCGCCACCGGGCAGCGCCCGCACCAGGCTCTCCACGAGCACCAGCCGGACGAGCCGGGCACGGCTCGCGCCGAGCGCGATGCGCACCGACATCTCGTGCATCCGCGCGCTGCCCCGCGCCAGGAGCAGATTCGTGAGGTTGGCGCACCCGAGCAGCAGCAACAGGACCGCCACCCCCGTCACCACCTGGAGCTGCGTGCGGGACTGCTCCACCCAGAGCCCATGCAGGGGCTCCAGGCTCACGCCGGTCAGCGTCACGTCCGGGACGCGCTCGGCGTCCATCGCGAGCCGGAGCAGCTCGGCGTGCCCCTGCTCCGGGGCGGCGTGCGGGCGGAGCCGCCCGAAGACGCGCAGCGCGCTGTTCTTCTCGGTGGCCGGGTCGAGCGCCAGGGGCTTCCAGACCTCCACCTCGGGCTCGAACTGGAAGCTCGCGGGGAGGACGCCGACGAGGGTGTGCACCTCGTCGTCCAGGACCACGCTCCGCCCCAGCACGGAGGGGTCTCCTCCATACCGCCGCTGCCAGAGCGAGTGCGAGAGCACGGCCTCGCGGTCGCGCCCCGGCACCTCGAGGTCCGCCCCCCAGAGCCGCCCCAGCGTGGGCTGGACTCCGAGCATCGGCAGCAGCCCGGCGGAGGCCCGCGCCACCATCACCCGCTCATCGGACTCCGTTCCTCGGAGCTGCTGCCGTCCGCCCTGGAAGCCCTCCATCGCGGAGAAGCTCCGCGCGCCCTCGCGCCACGCGTTCCACACGGGCGTCGACACCCGAGCCCGGTCCCGGTGCGGCCCCGCGCCCGCGCCCGGCGTGGTGGTCTGGAAGAGACGGTAGAGCTGGGAGGCCTCGGGGTACGGGAGGGGCCGCCAGAGCACCTGGTACACGGTGCTGAAGACGGCCGTGGTCGCGCCGATGGACAGCGCCAGCGTGGTGACGACGACGGCGGTGAACGCCTTCTCACGCAGCAACGCGCGGACCGCGAGCCGGAGCTCCTGAAGGAGGGCAGTCATGCTGTGGGGACGGGCGGGGGAGTGGGGAGCAACCGCCACGCCGTCAGCAGCAACAAGGATGCCACGCCTGCCACGATGGTGGGCCTGCCCGGATGCCCGGGAGGCCTGACCGGAAGTGGGAACAGCGGTCCCATTTCCGGGCGCCGATGCCGTTCACGTTCCAACTCGCGGGCACCGGGCCCGCCCCCGTCCACTCAGTGCGCGCGGCCCCCATCAGGCCCGCGGCACGGGCCTGCCCGGCGGGTGCACCTCGTCGAGCGGGAGCGGCAGGGTGGCGTCCTCGGCAGCGCGGAGTCCCTCGGAGCCAGGAGCGAGCGGCCTTTCCCCGGTGAGCAGCTCGCGGGCTCGCGACACCAGCCACCTCACGCCCCGGAGCGCGTCCCTCACCAGCACCACGGGCGCGTTCCGCGACAGCAGCGGTGGTCCCCTCAGCGTGCCCTGCGCCGCGTCCTGAGGCATCGGGTTGATGCCCACGCCCAGCTCGTAGACCAGCTTCCCGCCGAGCGCCGCCGTGTAGAGCGCCAGCCCGCACGCGCCCAGGCCCACCAGTGCGCTGGTGAGGGTGGGCTCGCGCCGCAGCCGCCACGCCGTCACCCCCAGGGCCCCCAGCACGATGAGCGTGTTGCCCGTGCCGTGCAGAAAGGCCATGTCCCGGGCGCGCGGAGAATCCATCCGCACCTCCTGACTGGCCGCCAGTCCCGCGACCCCCGCGAACAGCCCGCCCAGCGTGCCCGCCACCCACACCCGGCGGGCCACCTTCCCCCAGGCCTTGTCCCCCGTGGTCACCGAGATGAGGTCCGCCACCGCCGCCGTGGGCAGCAGCGCCAGCGGTGCGTGGACCACCGCCGGATGCAGCTCGTGCAGCAACATCTCCCTCTTCATCGCCCGCCCTCCTGGCACTGACGATGAGGGTGTGCATCCCACGGGGCCACGGCAGGACTGGCTGCCTGCCCGCCTCGTCCGGCGGGGTCCATGAGCTCCGCGCGGCAGCCGGCCCATGCGGACGCTCGGGAGCCCGCCCGGTGGAACGGAACCTCCATTCCACGCGGGACACGCCCGGGCGCCGGGCGCCTCTTCCAGCAAGACGTGGAATGGAACTTCCATTCCATGTGGAACACGCCCGGGCGCCGGGCGCCTCTTCCAGCAAGACGTGGAACGGAACCTCCATTCCACGCGGGGCGTGCTCAGGCGCCGTGCGCCGCTTCCGCCCCGGTGCCGAAGTGCTGACTCACAAGCACGGGAATGGTCAGCGGCAGCTCCTGCCGGGTGAGCACCTCACAGCCCTCACGGGTGACGAGAATCGTGTGCTCGAACTGGGCGGAGAGGCGCCCGTCCTCCGTCACCACCGTCCAGCCGTCCGGCATCACGCGGATGCCCGGGCGTCCCAGGTTCACCATGGGCTCGACGGTGAGGACCATGCCCGAGCGCAGCTTGATGCCCGTGCCGCGCTTCCCCGTGTGGGGCACCACGGGAGGCGCGTGCATCTGGTGGCCGATGCCGTGCCCGCCGAACTCCTCCACGACGCTGCAGCCCTCCTTCCGAGCCAGCTCCTCGATGGCCGCGCCGATGTCCCCCAGCCGCGCGCCGTGGCGCACCACCGCGATGCCCGCGTCCCGGCACCGCCGCGCCACGTCCACCACGTGACGCGCTTCGGCGGACACGTCGCCAATGAGGAACGTGGCCGAGGTGTCCCCATGGAACCCGTCGAGGAACGTCGTCACGTCGACGTTGATGATGTCGCCCGGGGCGAGGTGCTCATCCGGGCGGGGGATGCCGTGGCAGACCACCTGGTTGCGGCTGGTACAGACGGTGGCGGGGAAGCCGTGGAAGCCCAACTGGCTGGGCTTGCCGCCCCGGCGCGCCGTGTCCTCCCGCACCCACGCGTCGATGTCCGCCGTCGAGACGCCGGGCGCGAGCCGCGACGCGACATATGCCAGCGTGCCCGCCGCCGCCTGGCTCGCGCGGCGCAGGCGCTCCACGTCGGAGCCCTTGAACAGGGGAATCGTCATGGCCGCCAAGGTGGCGTCCACCCCGGCGTGGCGTCCAATGCTGTTTCGGAATGACCGCCGGCCCCGCGTGTACCGGCCGCCGGGAGCACGCTAGACTGCGGAGCGTGAGCCTCACGCACATCCAGTCCTTCATCGCCGTGGCCGAAGAGGGCCACGTGGGCCGGGCCGCGCGGCGGCTGCACCTGACGCAGCCTCCGCTCAGCCGGCACATCCTCGCGCTCGAGGACGAGCTCGGCACCCGCCTGTTCGAGCGGACCCGCAACGGCATGCGCCTGCTGCCCGCGGGCGAGGCCTTCCTGCTCCACGCCCGCCGCATCCTCGCCGAGGTCGACGCGGCGGTGCACACGGTGCGAGGCGTCGCGGGGAGCCACACCGGCGGGTGACCCGCCCCGGGCCGGGCGCCGTTCAACACGCGACGCTCAGGGCCTCCGCGCCCCAGGACGCCGGACGGCTTCACGTGCCTGCCTGCCCGGGCATCCGCTAGAGCGCTCATATGCCTGGACCGCGCGCCCCTCGGACTCCCTGGACCTTCATGCCGCGCCCCACCCGCTCCCGTGCGCTCCTCCCGTGGGCCGTGCTCAGGGTGCTGCTGTCTTCGACAGGGGCCCGCGCACAGGCGCCAGACGGCGGAGCAGGTGACTCCGCGGCCCCCACCCGGGACGTCCCCGCCATGGCCTCGTCCAGGGAGGCCGATGCGGGAGCCTCCGCGCCTCCGAGCAACGCCCCCAGCGAGGAGGACCGCGCTCCCGCCGGCACGGTCGTCACGGGCACCCGGCTGCCACGTCCCATCCGCGACGTGCCCGCCACCATCGTGGTCATTCCCCGCGACGAAATCGAGCGCAGCCCCACGCTGACGCAGGACGCGCTCGTCCGCACCCTGCCCTCCGCCGCCACCTTCCGCCGCACGCCGAGCCTCGTCTCGGACCCCACCGCGCAGGGAGTCAACCTCCGGGGCCTCGCGCCCTCGGGCGTCGCGCGCGGCCTCGTGCTCCAGGATGGCCTCCCGGTGAATGACCCCTTCGGTGGCTGGGTGTTCTGGCGCTCCCTTCCCCGGCTCGGCCTGGAGCGCATCGAGGTCGTCCCCAGCGGCGGCTCCGCCCTCTACGGCAGCGGCGCGCTCGGAGGGGTGGTGCAGCTCCTCTCCCGCCCCATCACCGGGCCGGGCCTCGAGGCCGACCTCAGCTACGGCAACCTCGACACCGGCCTCCTCGCCGCCCGGGGCACGGAGCGCTGGGGCGCTGTGCGCGCCTCACTGGAGACGGAGTTGCTGACCAGCGACGGCTACCCCATCGTCGCCGCCTCGCAGCGCGGCCCCATCGACACCGCCACGCCCAGCAACCACGCCGTGCTCAACGGCCGCGTGGACGCGGACGTCTCCGAGTCCCTCTCCCTCTCCGCCCGCGCCGGCGTCTTCCGGGAGAACCAGAACGGCGGCACCGCCTCCACCACCGCCCGCGTGGGGCTGGCCCACCTCGGCGCGGGCGCGCGCCTTCGCACGGAGGACCGCGGCACCTTCTCCCTGGACCTCTTCGGCCGCGTGCAGCGCTTCGAACAGAACCGCGCGCGAGTGGCACCGGACCGCGCCAGCGAGTCACGCGCCGCCTTCCAGGACGTGCCCGCGGAGGACCAGGGCGCGTCCCTCTTCTGGACGGCGCCCTCGTGGACGTGGGGCGGCACCCACGTGCTCTCCGCCGGCCTGGACGCGCGGCGCATGGCCGGCACCTCCGAGGAGCACCTCTTCCCGCCCGAGCCCACGCCCACCTCCACCCGCGTGCGCACCACCGGCGGCACCCAGCTCTCCGGCGGCCTCTACCTCCAGGACCTCTACACCGTCTCTCCCGCGCTGGAGCTGTCCGCCGCGCTCCGCCTGGACGTCTGGCGCAACCTGGACGGCGAGCAACGCGTGGAGCGCGCCAGTGGCGCCGTGGAGACCACCTCCTTCGAGGACCGTGGCGAGCAGCAGCTCAGCCCGCGCCTGGGCCTGCGGCTGCGCCCCGTGCAGTGGCTCACGCTGCGCGCCTCCGGCTACCGCGCCTTCCGCGCCCCCACGCTCAACGAGCTGTACCGTCCCTTCCAGGTGGGCACCGTGCTCACCGCCGCCAACCCGGAGCTGCGCGCCGAGCGGCTGTGGGGCGCCGAGGCCGGCGTGGAGGCCGCGTCCCCCCGCGGCCTCACCGCGCGCGTCACCGGCTTCTGGAACGTGCTCGACGAGCCCATCACCAACGTCACCCTCGCCGAGCCGCTGCCGGATGGCTCCACGCGCCAGCGGCAGAACCTGGGCCAGGCCCGGGTGCGGGGCGTGGAGACGAGCGTGGACTGGCGGCTGTCGCGCCGGTGGACGGCGCTGCTCGCGTACACCTTCGTGGACCCGGCCGTCACCCGGGCCCCGGGCCAGCCGGAGCTGGTGGGCCGGCAGCTCGCGCAGGACCCGAGACACCGGGGCACGGCCATCGTCACCTTCGACGACCCGGCCCTCGTCACCGCCACGGTGCAGCTGCGAGTCACCGGCATCCAGTACGAGGACGACCTCAACGAGCGCGCCCTGGGGGGCTACGCCGTGGTCGGCGTGTCCGCCAGCCGCCGCCTCTTCTGGAAGGTGGACGGCTTCGCCACCGTGGAGAACCTCTTCGACCGCGAGTACCTCGCGGGCCGCGCCGGCGTGGACACCCTGGGCCCGCCCCTGCTCGCGCGCGTGGGACTGCGGCTGCGTGGAGTCCCCTGAGCCCCGAGGCCTCAGGACACGGAGGCCGCGCCGCGCTGGGAGAGGGCCTCCTGCAAGAGGTGCCGCAGCTCGGGCCCTTCGACGATGGCGGACTCCGGCCCCTGGCCATACTGGAGCCGTGAGAGCACCCAGAGCTCCTCGCGGCCCAGCGCCTCCAGGGCCTCCTCGCCAGACTCCGGGGGAAGGTCATCCGGGCTCTCGGGACGGTAGGCCATGAAGACGTCGGGCAGGCTCATCCCCTGCCCCTCCGGAGAGAACCGCTCGGCGAACTCCTCGGCCGGTGGGCGCCCGGAGATGTTCTTCAGCGAGAGCGCGAACTCCAGGAACTCACCAATGACGCGATTCGGGTCTTCGGAGACGCGGATGCTCGGACCTTCGAGGCGGACGGTGCGCATGGCTCGAAGGTACCAGGGCTTCCTCCCGCTTCGAGGTGGATTGAGCCGCCGGGCGCTCAGGGAGGACGGACGAGCTGTGGGTTGGTGAAGTTCTCCTCGGAAATCCACCAGCTCCGGATGGTGCCGATGCGGTCCCCCGCGGCGGGTACGTCCCGCGCGATGATGACCTTGAGCACCGCGGGATTGCCCGCCCCGTCCACGACCGGCACCTTCACCGCGACCAACCGGTCCGTGGGCGCGGCGCTCTCCAGCGCGTACGACGCGTGGGCATACAGGTGCTTCTCGAAGTTCGTGAGCGAGCCCGTCCCCTGCCCCTCGAAGAAGGTCTTCGGCACGTTGACGGCCTTGCCGTCGTACTCATAGCGGATGCCCCGGATTTCGGTATCGACCTTGTCGCCGGGCACCCGGAAGCCGAGCTTCTGCTGGCTGGTGACCTTTATCTTGTCTCCGTAGGCCCGCATGGTCGCGGCCCAGGCCTCCCGGGTATGTCCCCCCGAGAAGCCCGCTTCCTGGAAGGGCTTCGACGGCTTGATGGCCAGCCGGTAGCCGGGGTGCGGAGCCTGCGTGGGAATCCACTCGAAGACGGTGCCATCGGCCAGCGTGACGCGCACCCGCGCCGCGGGCTGGAGCGGAATCTGGAATCCATCCGCGGTGGCCTTGAGCTTGCCCAGCGCCGCGCCCGTGTCGTCGAGCACCTCGACGACCTTGAGCGGGCTGGAGCCCGGCATCGGCTCCAGGAAGACAATCTTCGTCGCCGGCACCTTCTTGTTGTTGGTCAGGCTCACCTGGAGGTTGTTGGCGCGCTCGGCCCGCGCCAGGAAGTCCGTGTCCGTGAGGTGGGGCCGCACGCCCCGCAGCCCCTGCGTCGTCTCTTCCAGGTGCTGGAGGAGCGTGGCGACCGGAGGACCTTCCGCGGGGAAGTGCAGGTAGAGGCGCTGGCCCCGCCCGGGCCGGGGCAGGGAGCCCTTGATGCCCAGCGCGAGGATTCCCCCCGTCGCCAGGAACTGCGCCAGCACCAGCGCCTTGGCCCTGTCCTTGTCCGAGCGGCTCCCGGGCGCCTGTTCAATCTGGTCGAGCTGCCCGGCAATCTGGTCCGTGAGGACGACCAGGGTGAGCGCGTCCGCGGCTCCCTTGCCGAGGTTCAGCGGCAGGTAGAGCCGCTCCGAAAAGACGGCGAGCCGCGCCGCCAGTCCGGACCAGGCCTGGCCCTGCCGGGCCGCGGCCGTGGCGCCCAGCGTGATGCGCCCTGCGGCCAGGGCCGAGGCGCCCGCCAGCCCCGCGAGGATGGCCGCGACATCGAGCGAGATGGCCGACCAGTCGCGGTTGCCATGGCGCAGCCGCTCCTCCACGTCGCCGGCGGCCGCCACGGCGCCAATGACGCCCGAGCCCGCCAGCACCCACGCACCCGCCACCGCCACGGTGCCCGTACCGAAGGTCGCCAGCGAGACGCCCACCGCGGCGGCCCCGAGCCCGATGTAGCTCAGGTACTCGTGCCAGCTTCGCCGCTCGGTCGTCTCGATGCGCCCGCCGCTCCCGCCGGGCACCTGGTAGTGGATGATGCCCTTGGGGAAGTGGACCTTGTAGTCGAGCTTCTCGAAGAGCGACCGCGGTGGCTCGCTCTGTCCCCGCGCGGCGTCCTCCGTGTCCTCGAAGGTGTTCTTCGGGTTGGTGATGTCCTTGAGGTGCCACTTGCCGCCCTCCGACCAGAGGAGGAGCGACAACGGCACCTCGAAGATGCGGGCCGTGGACTTGTACTGCTCATCCGGGTGGAAGACGGCCTGCACGCGGCGGATGCCGGGCTTCCCGCGCAGCGCCTCGAGCTGCTCCCGCATCGCGCCCAGGTACTCGACGCGCTGCGCATCCTGCACGTCCTGCGTGCGGCCCGCCTTGCGGAGCCGCTCGACAATCCACTGGTCCATGCCCTGGACCAGCAACCGGTATTGCGACAGCGCGGCCTGCCACCTTCCGTTCTTCAGGCTCCCCGCGAGCTCCGGGCCCGCCCCCCGCTCCCCCGCCGGGCTGATGTTCGCGCCCGTGTACGGGTTGCTCGTGCTCCACCAGCCATGCCCCGCCCGGAACCGCACCTCGCCGCGCGTCTCGTCCGCGAGTGCCTGGTAGAAGGCCGCGGCATGGGCGCTGGCCTGGTCCCGGAGGGCGGGCTGCACGTTGTTGGCATTCGCCTGCGGCTCCAGGCGGACCATGTCGGCGGACAGCTCCGTCCAGGCCTGGTAGGTGCCCTTGCCCAGCAGCCCGCGGCTGGCGGCCTTGTGGCGCTCGGCGCGCATGGCGCCCTCGTAGGCGTTCAGCTCGTCGCTGACGGACCCGAGGGCGGCCTGCTCCCCCAGGCCGGTGATGGCCTGCGCGCTGGAGGCCGCGAGCTGGTCCTCACGGCTCGGGCGGGCAGCCCCTCCGCGCAGGGAGCCCTGGCGCACCGTGAAGTGGAAGAGCTTCTCGCCGCCGACGGCGGGGCCCACCACGCGCAGTTGGTGGTTGCGGTTCTGCTCCGGGTTGCCTCCGCCATCCACTTCAGCCGGCGAGTCGAGCCGGTCATGGAGGCGCAGGTCGGCCTGCTGGTCGTGGTCCAGGTCGAGTGCCAGGGAGAGCCCGTCCCCGTCGAGGACCTCCAGGGAGGGGACGCCCGCGAACTGGAGCGGCACGCCCGTGCCCCCCGAGGGCCCCTGGGGGCCGAGCGCCGAGATGCCGAGCATGGCGCTCCCGCCACTGCGCGTCACGGTCAGGCGGAAGCGGTCCCGGTAGGCCCCCAGGGTGATGTCCACGGAGGAGATGCCGCCCGCCGTCCGCACCTCGCCCGCGGAGGCGATGCGGTGCACGACCTTCTCCGGGGGAAACACCGCGGTGAGCTGCTGGCCCGCCACGGTGATGCGGTACGTGACACCCTTCGTGTCGCGGGTGGGCGGGTAGATGAGCAGCGGCTGGGAGTCGGTGGGCAGGACCAGGGAGATGCGGGACGGCGCCTTCCCATCCGTGGCCTCGCGGAAGAGGGGGAAGAAGCTGCCCCGGGCGTGGGGCGCCGGAGCGGGAAGCTGGAACATGAAGGCCCGCTCCTGCCGGGACGACAACTGCATCACGCGCAGCTGCATGTTCCGGGGCACGTCCTTGAATGTCGGGTCGGGCCACTGGTCCTTCGGCACCAGGTGCAGCAGGAGCTCCTTGGACTGGTCCCCATCCCCGTCGATGCGGAGCTCGGCGCCGAGGGTGCGCAGGTCCATCAGGGACGCTGGATTCTCGCCGGGGAGGTCTCCCTGCGTCGCGGGTGAGGGCGCTTCCGTCGCCGGGCGGGCGTTCGGGTCCTTCACCCAGAC
The DNA here is from genome assembly GCF_020037125.1 of Myxococcus sp. RHSTA-1-4. GTDB lineage: Bacteria > Myxococcota > Myxococcia > Myxococcales > Myxococcaceae > Myxococcus. Next base: position 23,676 of record NZ_JAIQDG010000003.1, on the reverse strand, counting down.
GGAGAGGTACGACGTGCTGCCACCGCTGAAACCGAACGAGAGGTCGTGGTGCCGGCCCTTGCCGGGACTCGCATCGACCCGGACCCGGTCGAGCAGCTTCACCACGCGGGCGCCGTTGCCGTAGAGGTCCAGGGAGAGCGCGTTCTCGCCGGGAGCGAACTCGTTCGGAGGCAGGAGGACCGCCCGCAGCGGCGCGGAGCCCAGCGTGACGCGCAGGCGTATGCGCCGGCCCTCCAGCGAGGGCCCCTCGAGGGGGAAGGGGCCGGTGTACTCGATGCTCGCGGAGAGGGAGTCCGAGCCGTTCTCCTGGCTGCGCTCGAAGGTGATGGTGAAGGGGTCTCCTCCCCACCGGACGGTCTGCGGTGGAGGCAGCCCGTTGGGAGGGTCCCCATCGTAGAGGGCGAGCCGTGCCGGCGCCTGGCCACGGATGGCGAAGGGCGTTCCCTCGATGAAGGAGCGGGCGGCGAGGCCGGCCTCCGCCTCCAGATTCGCCCGGCGCGCTCCCGTCAGTCCGCCTCCGGCGCCGGCACGCTGCTGGAGCGCATGGGCGACCTCGTGCCCCACGCGCCCGCGGCCGTCGGCACTCCGCACGTCATCGAAGCCCGGCGCGAGGTGGACCTCGCCGTTCACGGTGAGGCCCCTGGCGCCCGTGGCGAGGGATGAGCGCGGGTGGATGGGGATGCGCGCCGCCTCGGGACCGAAGGTCCGCTGGAGCGATTCCCGAAGCGGGGGGTAGAGGGGGATGCGGGAGAAGTCGAACCGGAGGGCCGGAGCGGGAGGAGACTCCCCGGCCTCACTGGCGCCCGGTGATGACAGCTCCACCGCTCCGGTGCCACCCGCCGGGGCGGCCTGGGGCTGGAGCGGGTTCGTCAGGGGGGTCTTCCCCTGGCTCAGCGACGCCGGCTTCGCGTCCGGGGCCGGGGAGGAGGAGAAGGCAGGGCGTGGCTTCCGGTCGAACGTGGACATGGACGAGCCCTCCCGAGGTTGCCGCTCCCTAGCCTACTACCCCGAGCGCTCCACGCGCACGGTACGCCCCGCCTCCTCGGCCCGGGTCGTTGAATCCGCCGCGTGGCTCCATCACCTCCCGGGTCGGCCGTGCTACAGAGGGCCGCCTCGCGAGATGGCACGGAATGAAGACTGAACTCGGCATTCACCTGGGCATGCGCTTGCGCGAGGCCCGCAAGCTGCTGGGCCTCACCCAGGCGGACGTGGCCGAGCAGCTCGGCCTCGCCCGGGAGGTGTACGCACGGCTGGAGCGCGGCCAGATGCTACCCAGCCTCACCACGCTGCGCGCCGTGTGCAAGGTGCTGCGGGTGCCGCCGCACGAGGCCCTGGCGCTGGACATGGCCTTTGACATGGCCCCGGGGAGGCGGCGCAAGCCCCTGGCCGCGCCCGAGAAGGAGCCCGCGGCGCTGCGCGAGCTGAGGCAGAAGCTCGAGGGCATGTCCCGCTCGGAGCTGCGGCTGCTGAACATGATAGCCACCGCCCTCCCCCACCGTCCGCGAGGGAATGAGACGCCGCGCGAGCGGGAGGCGGACGAGGACACGCGCCCCGCGCCGAAGGCGGGGACTCCGCCACCGGCGCGCCGGCCCTGAAGCGCCACGGAGTGAGGCCCGCGGCGCCGTTCCGGTCAGCGCGGGCCCTCCGAGTGGAGCGCGAGCACCCGCTCAGCCACGGACTGGCAGAAGAGGTAGGTGGAGGTGGACTCAGCGAGCACAAATACCAAGCGCTGCTCCAACGGGATTTCCCCGAGCACCTTCTCATCGAGCACCAACTTGTCGATGCCCAGCACGCTTCCATCATCCTCGTTGATGGACAGCGCTGAGTGCTGCCGGTCCCGGGCTCATGCCGTCGATGAGGGCTCTGTTCTTCTCGTCCCTGGCCATGCGAATCCCCCCGGAAGCCCCTGCCCCTCCATGAAGCCTGAGACAAGGAAGGCCCAGGCTACCGGAGGCTTGGTGGGAACTGAGCGCTAGGCGAGCGCGGCGGTGTCAGGAACCGCACTTGCGCACCGGTGGCGCGAGGAGAGAAGGCGAAATGGCGCTCCCCTCAGGCAAGTCGGTGCCCCATGCTCATGAGGGAAGGCAGAGGAACTCCCGGTCGACCACCTCGACATCGCACTCAGGTGCCTGCAGTGGACTCCCTCTCCAGCGCCGCCATCGCCTCCATGAACGCAAGGAGTTCTTCAATGGGCAGCAGGTCGAGTTCACGGTAGCGACAGGCCAGATTGACCTCTTTCGCCAACCACTTAACGAGAGGGGTCGGAGCCCGGCGAGCGCGGAAGCGATCAATCACCTCAAGCAGAGCAATCAGAATGCGCCTATTACTACCAAACTCACGTTCGAGCGTATGAAAGAAGACCTCCTGATTACCAAGAAGCATCCGGGTATAGGCGTACGGGTCGTCCTTTCGCAGCGGAGCGAGCGCATCGTCGTATTCCCAGGGCGCACGCGTCAGATGGACCGCCCACCAAAGGCGTCCAATTGCATGGCGACGCAGCGACCTCCGGCCTTCGTGGTAGACGAACCAATGATCAAAGATGGAGTCTCGAGCCTGTTTGGCGTCGGTGGGAACCGGCCAGCGCGAACGCGTGTAATCCGCAAATGGAACGTGAGCCAACCACGCCCACAATCGCTCATCGCGCGCCTCTGTCTCGGACATAGGCCCAAGCCACTCATATATCTTGAGTGCATTCTCGATATCCGTAGAAGCGCGCCCCCGGCGACCATCCTCGAGCATCAGCGTCGGCGCATCCTGCTGGGGCTCGTGTGGGAACTCCAGCAACTGTTCGGGTAGAAAATCAAAAGGCCCCGGTTGTAGATACCTTGGGATGCCCTCACCGCTGACCACGCGATTCTCCAACTCATCGAGCGTCTGCTTACGGAGCACATGGATACGTGACATCTCAGTCGTCCTCGCGACCCTTCAGTGTGTCTGCAAGCGCCCGTGCGAGTGGCGCGTCGAGCAACTTTTGAGCTGCAATCACCAGACTTTCGCTTGCGTCGATACCTCGCGCCTCAAGCATCTCCTTCAACCGTGGAAACCACCGGGTTTCGACCAGGAACTCATTCTCCTCGGGCGGACGACAAAGAATCGCAATCGCCTCACACAGGACAGGAAACACGACAGCAGAATGGATGACACCTGGAGCCACATTGCTGGCAACTCCATAACGGGCATAATCTTCATGCGACAGGGAGATAACAATCTGTTCCCTGGTAAAATCAACATGAAACGCCCCCTGTTTCTCCTTGCCACGAGTGATGCGCATGATGGATGGGATATCCGTTGCAAGCGGGTCAAACTGTTTCTCCGCGCGAACAGTGAAATCATCCCCTACCGCGAGCACATCACCTGCTTGCACGGCGAAGGAGCGCCCCTCGTAGTCCGGGTGCAACCCCTCAGGACGGTAGCTCTCAAGACGCTTTAGCGTACATACGCGAACCTGGATTTTCACGTCCCCCAACAACTTCGAGGTTGGGAGAACGTGTCGCAGTTGCCCCTCTTGCGTCTGGAATGTCTCCCGGTAGTACGTGGCTCCGCAGGTGACGCGGACCGTGAATGCGGCTTCTCCCTGTCGGATGAGACCGGCAATTGTCGGGTTCTCAACCTGGAGCCCATCGACAATGAGGGCCGTGGTGTCGACCCCAAAATCGAGTTCGGGCTCGTTGCAGCTCAGGGCTCCGTCGACATCATCGCCAACACCTACAACCGGATGCGGAAACGAAATTGTCCGAGGCCTACGCGCCATGGTCCACCTCGATGGAGAGCGCGACACGACGCGCGGGGCGAAGATCGAGACGCAGCTCCCGGCGCTGTTCCGCCTCGAATGCCAAGTCCAGGATGCGGTCGCCAACGCACTTGAACTGCTCCCCCGTACGAACATCGAACGCTGAGGAAATCTGCAACTCGTAGTCCGAATCCTCGCCTGAAGCGACAAGCCTCAACGTCGCACGCCCTCTACGCGTCGACCGCAGTAGCAAGTGAGTGGTTCGTTCCTCTGGAGAGAACCATGCACGGAAGGACACGCGAGAGGGGGACAGTGCACGAAGCCCCGAGCCGCGACTCCCGGGAGCAGTATCGGAGCCTGTAGTGGCATCCTGTCCTCCAACCTGAGCAGAGGCTGAGCCTCCCTCCTCAGACGAGGGGCCTGCGCCACGTTGAGCTTCGGGCCACTCAATCGAACCGGGCCCCTCTGGACCGAACGGACCTGGTCCACCGCGCGAGCCCTCCCGGTTGCCGGGCACCGAACTCTCCCTTCCCAACGTACCAGGCAGTTCGCCCGGGCCCTCAGCACCGGTGAGCCCGACTCCCGCAGTGGTCACAGCCTCCTCATGCCCCTGAGCCCCCCCCTGAGAGGTCCGCTCATGCGACGCGCCACTTTCATTCGCGCCCACAGGCTCACCGTCTTGCGCAGCCGACAGGTTGTCCGACTCTCCCAGATCGCCTGACTCGATGGGAAGAAGCAGCACCTGTGGACCACCGGGTAGCTTCTGAGTTCGCTTGGCGCGCTTTGCCCCCTTGGGTTGCTGGTGCCGAGCAGTTTCGTCCTCGGTAACGCGGTCGGTGCGCACACGAGCCCCTCTCTGCCGTGCTCCGGGACGAATGGCGCTGTCCTCGGGAAGGTAGCGGCCAAGGTCGGGAAGGTCCTGGGGCTCGTCGGGATCCTTTTCCGCCAGCTTCTTCAGGGACCCCCGGACGAACGAGTTGATCTCAGAGATGATGCGATCGCCTTCTTCAATTCTCTCGCGATTCCACTCCGAGTGAGCCGGATCTTCCATACGGGCAAGCACCTCGTTGCCGACGGAATCTTCACACAGGAAGACAGCGGCATAACCATTAAGCAGATTCTGAGTCCGCTCATAGACGAGGATGCGCGGTGTGCGCATGAATGCGGTGCGCGACGGCGCATCGTCGTCCATTGCAACATACAACTGCACGCGTCCCAGTTTCGAATGCGAAAACTCGAATGGCTTGCCCCCTACCGGGCTGCCAAGAGCCTTCAGGTAATGCCTCGTGGCGCCCAGTGTATCCCGAACTTCTTTTTGAGCTCCCTTCCGAGAGCCTGCAGCCTGAAGGGCTTCCTTGAGCCGCGTCTCGACCACCTGTTCAATCGTCCTCGCGCTGATCTCTATTGGCTCTCCGCCTCCAACAAGCCGGACGACCAAGCGTCCTCCATGGATGGCAGCAAAGAAGTTCCGGATGACTGAATCCACCACTCGGACCCGCCAACCCTCCGGACTGAATCCCATGATGTAGAGGTCGGTGCCTACCGTCGAGCGTCGAAACGGTGCGGGAATGTGCTCGTCGGAGCGCACCGCATAGACTCCTCTCCCCCTCTCCACCTGATTGCCCCAGAATCCGATGGGGCGGAAGACCTCTTCCCCTTCTCGGAATGAGCTGAGGATTGTCTTACCTATGAACGCGCTCTTCCCATCGCGAGTACGCGTTGAGTAGAAAACTGTCCGCAGCCGCGAGAATGCGAAAGGCGCGCGCTGCCCGATGCCATAGGTGCCGCCGCCGGCACCATGCATTGCGGCGCTTCCCTGCTTCTTGATCAGGCGGACCCAGGCCTTGTCCTCGTCGTGCTCACTCCCTTCCAGTCCCGTCGTGTGCTCATCGCGGATGCGCAACACGGGTACATGCGTCCCGGCAAGAAGCTTGAGCGCTTCTTCAAACCAGTCGCGTCCATTTTCAATCTTTTGACGTTCGTCCTTATAGGGCGTCAGCACGTAGTTGCGGCAACTCTGAATGACCTCACGCAACCGGTCGACACCCGGGAACTGTTCGATGGGCAGATCGAGCAATTCAAACGTGACCGTTACCGGGTTGCTGCCGCCATCCCACGCGTCACCGCTGTTCTGGAGCGTCTCACGAGCTAGAGCTCCAGGCTGCCGGAAGAATTCGATTCCGGGCTCGTTGAGGCCACTCTCTTCTCCCCCCTGGGTCGAGGGGAAAAACCACTTCGTGTCCGCCATCGGTTCCTCGCGAAAGGGAGTCCCCACCGAATGCGCTCCCCAGTGTCAATGAGCGCACATTAACCCAGTCGTAGAAATTGCTTACTGACTCCCCCAGTTGGACCTCTTGAAAATAACCTCTGAAGTCGGGATATTCAGGACACCGCTCGGGGCATACGCACCCCAGGCGAGCAACCAGGGAATGGGAGGGTATGGCGCTTACTCGCTCCGAGCAGATGTCGAGGATCCGAGGCAGGGACACCTCTCCCGAACGACTTCTGCGCTCTGCCCTGTGGCAGGCCGGTCTGCGCTTTCGACTTCAGGCCAGGACGCCTTCGGGTCGCCCGGACGTAGTCTTCGCCAGAGCCCGGGTCGCTATCTTCATTGATGGATGCTTCTGGCACGGATGCCCCGAGCATTACGTGCGGCCTAGAACGCGGAGTGATTTCTGGTCGGCCAAGCTGCAGGAGAACGTTGGACGCGACCGTCGGCAGACGCTCCAGCTCGAAGCCGACGGTTGGCGGGTCTGCCGCATCTGGGAGCATCAAGTCTTCGAGGCACTTCCCGAAGTCGTCGACACCGTCCGAGCAGCGCTACAGGACGCGGAGTGGAATCCGCCTCCCTCTTGGAGGGTCGTTCAGGTCGATGCGCTACCGGGCGAGGGCGACATGGAGCAACGCTGGATGGAGGACCTGAGGAGCCCGATGGAACGCAGGTCCGTCGTCGCACAGCGGAGCACGCGCAAGTGGAAGAGGCCGGCGCGGCAGCCCCAGAGGGGCGGATCGTAAGTGGGCGCCCCCCGGTTCATGGGCTATAAGCCCCAGCGGAATGGGCGCGCGCATCAAGGACAAGTGGGAGAGAATTCAGCTGGGAGAACCACCACGGCTGCTGGACCTTTTCTCCGGTTGCGGAGGGATGGCGCTCGGCTTCGTAACCGCGGGCTGCTTCAGCATCGGCGGGATCGAAATCGACAAGGATGCTTCCCGCTCCTACGCCCTGAACTTCCATCACCACAAGGACGGTGAGCCTGACGAGCTGCAGGCCAACCCCAAGGATATCTTGCGGGTAAAGCCCAGTGAGTTTCTCGACGACCTGAGGTGGCGAACGGAGAGGGGCGTCGACATCATCGTGGGTGGTCCCCCCTGCCCGGCCTTCACCCGGGTCGGGCGTGCCAAGCTGCGGGAAGTCGCGAAGGACCCCGTCGCGTTCAAGAACGATCCACGTGCCAGGCTCTACGTTCCCTATCTTGAGTACGTGGATGAGCTGAAGCCCCTCGCGTTGGTCATGGAGAATGTGCCCGACATCCTCAATTGGGGCGGACACAACCTCGGGGACGAGATCTGCGAGTCGCTGGAACAGCTGGGCTACAAGTGCGCCTACACCCTGCTGAACGCCGCCAACTATGGAGTTCCCCAACTGCGCGAGCGCTTCTTCCTCGTGGCCATCCACGAAAAGCTGGGTCTCAAGCCCTCATTTCCGGAACCAACCCGGAGGGGCAACTTCCCCCCCGGATACGAGGGCTCGCGCAAAGTCGCCTTGAAGCACATCCTCCACACGAGCGAGACCCAGCACAGTCGATTCCGCGCCCCAGCGGCGCCCCCCCTAAATGCTCGCCCCTGGGTGACCGTCGAAGAGGCCCTAGCGGACCTCCCCCCCCTGGAAGACCATATCCACGGACTGGACCGCCGTGGGACCCGACGCCTCAACGGCAAGCTGCCCTATGGGGACAATCCGCCTAGCGCCTATGCGCGACTCATGAAGGAGTGGCCCGATTTTCCATCTGCGGGATACCTGAGGGACCACGTCACACGCTGCCTCACCCAACGCGACTACCGGCTCTTCAAGAGAATGAAGCCTGGAGACGACTATCCCAAGGCCCATGCGCTCGCCGAGAAGTTGTACGAGCAACAGGTCGAAAAGTGCCGAAAGTCAGGGCAGCCGCTCCCACGCCGCGCCGACTACGTTCCTCCGTATGACCCCAAGAAATTCCCCAACAAGTGGCGGAAGATGGCCAAGGACGAGCCCGCCAGGACGTTGATGGCCCACCTGGGCAAGGACACCTACAGCCACATCCACTACGAGTCCTCGCAACAGCGGGTCATCTCCGTGCGAGAGGCGGCGCGCCTTCAGTCGTTCCCAGATGGGTTCAGATTCTCCGGCACGATGAATCCCGCCTTCCGGCAGATCGGCAACAGCGTTCCGCCGCTCCTGGCCTGGGCCATCGCTCACGAGTTGCTCGCCACGCTCGGCGCAAGAGTTGCGCACCCCTTCCCGGATTACGTGGAATCTCTACAATCAGGGAAGGACTCAGTGGTAAGAGTTGTCGCCTGACGCAGATGTGAGGGGGGCGCTAGGACGTTCCAGCGCTTGATGCGAGGCACCCGTGAGCAAGACCACACTCCCAAGGCAGTTCTTCGTGCTTCGCGAGCTGCGCTCGTCGGAGCTCGGGTGGTTCGCTGCAGTCAGGCGGGAAGGGCGAGAAGGTGGGGCAAAGCAGCGGGCCATCAACTTCAACGCGTCCGTCATGGACACCCTCTTTCCAGAGGGGCTCGACCAGGAAGAAATCGAAGTGGTCACGCGGAGGCACTCGGACCGGAACGTCACCCGGCGTCCCCTTCGTCGGCAAAAGAAGAACTGGCGGCTCGTAGGCAACAAGGTCGAAGGCCGTGGGCTGGAGGGAGTCCAGGCTGGCGATTTCTTCTGGGGCCTCATCACGGTCCAGAATGACTGCGCCTGTGCGTTGGACTGGGATGTCGTCACCCGCTCGGGCAGCCCGGTGCAGCATGCAGCGCTTCGGGGGCTTGCGGCAGGGGCGCTTCCGGACGGCATGGCGGCATGGTCTCATGCGGACCCGTTCGCGTTGAGTCTCCAGCAGGCAATAGGTCTCCGCCGCGACAGCACGCTCCCGCCCCCTGAAGCGCACGATGCACCGCAGCCACTGAAACCTCCGAGGTCAGGGCCGCCACTGCGCGTCGTTCCGCAGCCCCCATCCGAACCCGCACGTCCCAAACGCAAGCGCCTGGATAAGCGGCTCGTCCGGCCGCACATCCTGACGGAGATTCTCAAGTCTGGCCTCTCACTCTCGGCCAACGCACAGGCCGAGTTCATGGATGTGCTGGATACGCTCGCGGACACCCTCCGGCAGACCCTGATGGAGGCGGGAAAGCTCCAGAAGGTCCATGTAGACCATCGGGCGACATGGCAGAAGTTCCAAGGCCATAAAATTGGTTTTGTCGATGGTGGGGTCGCGAATGTCACCTCGCTTGGCAGCGCTCCCCTCGCCATCCGTGTGGGTTCCTATGTAGTGACTCCCGGGGGTCGGAGCCAGCAGCGCGAGCGGTTCGCCTTTGACGTACAGCTCGTGGACGAACTCTACGACTCCGCGGGTACAGGTGTGTACGAGGAGGGCTTCGACGACGTAATGAAGCTGCGGGATGCTGCCCGCTACTGCTGTGAGGCTGCGGGTGCTCTGGCAATGCTCCAGAGTGAGAAACCCTCCATGTGCATCCTGCACGGCCCCCTGGTCATCCCGGTCTCTCCCTATGCGCTGGAGGACTTTCCTTCCTTCACGTCCTCCACCGCCCAGAAGCTGCTGCCGGGCGGCGGGAAGCGTCGCGAGGGGAGGGCCGCTCAGTTCGTATCCGTCTACCGGGAGCAACTCCGAATGCTGGAGCAGGCGACGGCCACCGTTTGTGGCGTGGTAGAGCGACCTACATCCGCCACTCCCGGCATCCTCACTATGGCCCTCCTCGAGCAGCTCAAGGCGGACGGCTACCTTGACGGCACAAGCATGCGGACGATGTTCCAGAAGCTTCGTGAATACCGCATCACCGATCCCATCCTGCTGGAGTGCGTGCTCGACGAGGCCGAATACATCGCACCCGTTGCTCTGGACAAGCAGGGGCCCGACAACAAGATTCCCACCTCGTGGGCGATGGACATCAAGGGCTTCCCGCGCCCACTGACCACGTACGTCAAGCCACACGCGGAGACGATGCCCATCCGTGTCGAGGCGTTCCGCACCGGGCCTTTTGACTTCAGCGAGCTTCTGCAACTGATCGTTCACATGTCGCGCCTGTTGCCCCGATACTCCTTCCCGGTGGGGCTCGACATCGTGGACAAGCACGCCAAGGTGCCCGAGTGGATGTCCCGACAGATGAACGTAATGCTGACCGCCCAGTTGATGCGTAGGGCCATGGATAGCGGGAATCCGGCTGTCATTCGGATGGCTCGACGTATCGTCAGCGCAAACACTCGCGACTGGCTTTTCAGGCCCGACTTCCGGAGATCCTAGACCATGGAATCCCTCAGCACCTGGGACTCGATTGGCACCATCGTCGGTGATGCCTCGACCTCTGAGTTCTCGTTCATCCTCAAGAGCTTTCGCTCACGAGTCGGCGACCTAGTGGCTGTGCCGATGGAAATTCCCAACGAGGACTACACCGACCGGTCCAACATCATTGCATGGGGACGCATCACGTCGATCGACCGGTACAATCCCTTCTTCCCCTACGAAGCAGCCCAGGAGCTGGCCAACGAGTCCATTTCTCTCGTGGACACGGTGTTGTCCAACAGCAGGGACCAACTCCAGGCTCGCGTGCTCGTGCTTGGGTTCACGTGGGCGGAAGAAACAGGGCGTCTGGACCTCTTCCCACTGACGTACCCCATCCCGCCCGCCGCTGACGTGCGTTATCCACCCGCGGAAGCCATCCGGGAGCTTCTCGCCGGAGGACTGGAGGGACAGACCCAACTTCCGATCGGGACACTCATCGCCCGCTCTGATGTCCCTGTGGCCATCTCCGCTGAGCGAGTCGTTGCCCGTCATATGGCCATTCTCGCCATGACAGGAGGTGGAAAGGCGGTTGCGGCCCGGAGAATCCTTCGCGAGCTCATTGACCAGGGCTACCCCCTTGTCATCTTCGATCCTCACGGCGACTACATCGGACTTTGGGAGAAGCGGGACCTGTTCCCCGACACCCAGGTCCGATTGTTCTACCCACACCTGGTCATGGCCGAGGAGAACCGCGCCATTGTCGAGACACTCATCGCCAAGATGACTGAGGGCCTGACCGAGCCTCAATTCGAGTTCATGCACGCAGTCATGGCGCAGGAGGCGCCCGAGGCGGGCGAGTCCGTCATCGGGTATATCCGGCGTCTGCTGGGCCACGTGGAGAGGCAGATCGGGAGTCAATCCGCCAATAGCGGTCCTCACCGACGCCCCACCATGCTCGCAACGCGTCGCGCCTTGAACCTCGTGGTCGCACAGCTCGCAAAGATGGAGTCGAGCAACAAGCGGCTCCGTCAGCTCCACCCCTCGTTGAAGTTCGAGCAGTTGCCCGATCCTCATGAACAACCTGAGGAGATCGTCGCCCCCAGTCAGGTATCCATCCTGTACCTCGGTGGGTACGACCACCTCACGCAGAGCACCATTGTGTCACTGCTCATGGAGGCGCTTTTCGCTCACCGTGCCGAGCTCTCCGACAGGATCGCTCCATTCCTGTCCGTAGTCGAAGAAGCCCACAACTTCATCCCCTCCGGCAGAGAGGGAACGGACGACACCCCATCTCTCGCCACACTGCGGAAAGTGGTAACGGAGGGACGAAAGTTCGGAGTGGGCCTCATGCTGGTAACTCAGCGCCCCAGCCGTGTCGATGAGACCATTCTGGCCCAGTGCAACAGCTTCCTTGTGCTGCGACTCGTGAACCCCAAGGACCAGGCTTTCGTACGGTCCGTCATGGAGAACCTCTCCGAGTCCGACGCTCGCATGCTTCCTGGCTTCGGCCCTGGACAGGGGCTCATCAGTGGTCAGGCGGTGCGGTTCCCGCTCCTGGTCAGAATCAAATTCGACAAGGATCTGCTCAGCAGCCGCACGCAGGACGAGGACTTCATCCGTCAGGCCGCGCAGTGGAAGCCGGACGGCAAGGCCAATGTGCGCAAACGCGTTGCAGCCGCTGCCGATAAGCTGACCAGATTCAAGCGCGGCAAGAGGCGCAAGCCCAATTGAGGGAGGGCGGACACCCTCTCCGAGAGGCCTGCATTAGCCGACCTTGCTGAAGAGGCTCGGTTAATAGAAGTGGTCGACCAAGTAGCCAGTCCCCCGTGAGCCCATCTTGATGGCCTGAGGTGTGGAGCCATCATCCATGGGTAGTCCAACCCCTCCCGCGTCAAATGAATCGCCAAGCTGGGCACAGAAGGGCATCGTCCTGCCGCCCCTGGGCGTAATCGCAGTGTAGCGCACGAACATCCGCCCGTTGCCTCCGAAGATGACTTGGCCGGAGATCAAGGCATGCCGGATTGCAAGGGGGCTGATGACCTCACTCGTGAGGGGCCCCTCGCGGTAGAGGCCCTTCCTCATGTGGTGGGGCAAACTGGCGTCGAGCCAAATGGCCAGCGTCTCATCGGACGGCAAACCCAGGTCCTTGATGGTCTGAAAGGCGCCAAGCGGACACTTCTCTTCGGCGGGACGCAGGGGAATGCCCGGGCAGGCCGCTTGCGTGGCCGCGAGGGTAGCCCCCACCACGCACTGCGCGGCGCGAGCGACGAGCCGCGATCGGCGGCTGGTAGGGGCGGAGGCAGTAGGAGCAAGCAGCGGAGACGGATTCACGGAAAGGCCTTCCTTGGCTGGTAGCGGCAGGGGGAGCGAAGATGCAGGAGTCAACGTAGCGGGCACCACCGCCTCGGGCTGAGCGCTTTCGAGGCGGGAGGGTGCCACGGGCTTCGTGGTTGGCGAGGGCTGGCGCGCAACCGAATCGGCGCGCGGAATCTCCCACCCAATCCACCGCAGCCCCACGCCCACGGTCAGGACGAGCAGGCCACCCAGGACCCAACCCCACCCGCGTGCCACTCGGACCCGTGGGCGCTTCGGCACGGGAGGGCCCGCTTCCGGTATAGCGGGGGGCACCTCGTTCCGGGCGGGTACCGCAACCACCTCTGCGCGTGCGGCGGCCACCGCCAGCAGCGCATCCCGGCGCGCCACAGCGGCCTCATGCCGCTCGTCGACGTCCCGCGCCCACGAAGCGCTCAGTGCATGGTGAGCGAGCACCTCCACATCCTCCGCCGGCGGGCCGTCCCCGGTGGTCGGCGGCTGGGTGGGCGCCTCTCGATGCGGCTTGGGGGCCTGGTGCTCGTAGACGCGGGTGCCCCAGTCCCCCCCGGGCGTGGTCAGCACCGCGCGCAACGCGTCCAGAGCATCGGATGCGCTGAAGAAGCGCTCCTCCACCCGGGAGGCCATCAGCCGAGACACCCATGTGCCCAGCACCTCGGGCACGCGGGGGTTGAGGGCGTGCGCCGCCACGGGCCGGACGTGCGCCACCGCAAGCGAGAGCTGCTCGCGCGACTCGAAGGGGAAGGGGTGCACCTCGGTGAGCGCCACATAAAAGGTGACGCCCAGCGCGTACAGATCGTCCAGGGGCGTGCAGGCGTACGCGCCCGGGCCGGCGAAGCACTCCGCCTGGGGGCTGCGATAACCCGGCGTGCCTGGGGGCAGTCCCCGCTCGGTGAGCGTCAGCGCCCCAACCGCGTCCCCGGCGCCCCAGTCCAGCAGCGTCGGCTGCGTGGCCGCATCCACCCACACGTTGCCGGGCTTCAGGTCCCGGTGCAGCACACCACGCGAGTGCGCATGGGCCAGCGCCGACAGCAGCTTGCCGAAGACGGTCCCCAGCACCTCCAACGATGGGTTGGCGCGGCGGACCCACGCGTCCAGCGCTTCCCCTTCCACATACTCCATGACGAGGTAGGGCCTGCCTCCGGGACGCGCCGGCCAGAGGCCATACGCCAGCGGGCGCACGATGTGGGGATGGTCCAACTCCAGCAGCACCCGCAACTCCCTGCGGCCACGACCGCCCGCCTTGCGCCCCGCCTCCGACTCCCAGCCCAGCTTGAGGGCCACCGGCACCCGGGGTTCGTGGATGCCGTGGGCCAGCCACACGCCGCCGAAGCCCCCCTCCCCCAGCTTGCGCGCCAGCAGGAAGTCCCCCACCCGCACTCCTGGCCCCAGCTCTTCCGCATTGCTCATGCTCGTCTCACCCTGGCCTCGTCGTGGCACGTACGCCCGGAATCCGGGCGCCCGGCGCGTTCATGCTCAGGGAGGGCCCGGTTCCACATCGCCGACACCGACGTGGCGCGCGCCCTCCCGCTCCAGTACCCGCACATCCACGATGCCGCCTGCCTCGGAAGTCGCTTCCCACTCCACCACCAGCAGCGCCTCCGCGCCCGGCTCAAGCGCCGGCTGATTCATGGCCACGCCGTGCACCTTCCGGCGCCGCCCCGTGCGCGCGTCCTCCACCACGGCTTCCCCCGGCGTCCAGCGCTGCGAGCCCAGCGCGAGACTTAGGCGCAGAGAGAGAGCAGCTCGTCCCTTCGTGCGGTACAAAGCCGCCTGCGTCAGCTCCATATCTTCCGGGTGCGGCCAGTCCTCGTTGGATTTGAGGAGCCGACCTCCACGAGGGTGCTCCGGCTTCAAGCCCCCCTCCAGCACCAGCATGGCCAGCGGCATGGCGCTTCGTGCCTTCACCGCCTCCAGCTCCGCCTCGCAAGCGGCGCCGCGAGCCTCCAGCGCGGCCACCCGCCCCTCCTCCGGCGGACGCTGGCGTGTCACCTCCACCTGCCGCTCCGCCTCCGCCTTCGGCACCGACACCAGCTCGAGCACCGCGCGCCGGGGCTCCTCGCCCCGGGAGAAGCGCACCTCCACCCGCTGACGTGAGCCCGGCGAGAAGCCCGCGGACGGGCGCAGCAGCATCGTCATCCGGCTCTGGCCCACGTCCACCAGCCCGAAGCGCGCGCCCAGCCCCTCCAACTCCGCCTTCATGGCCTCCAGGTCCAGCGGCGTGTCGAACACCAGGGAGGTGACGACCCCGGGCGCCACCCGCAGCTCCCGCGCCGTGTCCCCGGCCCTTCCGGCCGTGTCGATTCGCCGCGCGTCGCCGTCCACCTGCCAGGCCTGGGCGCCGGTGGCAAGCATCAACGGCAGCAGCGTGAGCTGGACGAGAGACGCTCGTGACACCCGGACACTACCTCCTGGGTGGACACCCTATCACGCAACCTGACCACCACGGCCAGGCGCAGTGGATGCGCACTGTGCGCACAAATTGCGCAGCATCCATGGGGTTCTAGAGGAGACAGGAATGGCACGTTTCCTGCCTTTGCATCATTTGTCTGTTTTGCAGACCTCCGCTCTCCATTCCCCGGGAACGCATCATGAGAAAGCTCACATTCGCCGCGGTGCTCGTGGCCTCTTTCAGTGCCCTCGCCATTCAGCAGACGTTCACGGCGATGGACAGCGTCGACTGTGCCGCGGGGACGACCTGCACGCAGCTCACCAGCGATGGCACGCTGACCCTCGAGTTCCCCAACACCTCTCCCCTCTCCGGTCCGACCTCCAGCGGCTTCCGGGTCGACGCGCCCTACGTCGACGTCAGTCCGACGCCCGCCATGGCCCCCACGGGCAAGCTCGACCTGAGCATCCTCGTGCTCACCGTGAACCAGTCGACCACGTTCAATGGCTCATTCTACGTCGGCTCGGTGATGCTCTCGACGTTCGACTCCGCCACCAACACCTGGAAGGACGTCGCGTCCTGGAGCATGCAGGCCGGCCGCTCCAGGTACATCCTGCTGAACGGCTCCAACCTGAGCCAGCCCAAGGTCACGGGCGTCTCGAAGTTCCGCCTGACGGGCATCAACGGCACGACTGCCTTCACCATCAACATGGCGAACACGACGACGTACTGACCGCCTGACGGACGAGCACGCATCCGGGAGAGCACCCCGGCTCGCTTGATGGCGGCCGGGGGCGCTGCGGCACCCCCATGTCCGGCGGGTTCGCAATCGCATTCCTGGCCCGCGCCGCATGCCCGAAACATGCACCAAAACATCTCAGACAAACCAACTGAGATTGAACAACGAAAGGTAGACACCATGAAGAGCAGCAGAATCTCCGTACTGAGTGCAGTCGCCTGCATCGCGCTGCTGGCCAGCACGGGCTGTGGTCCCGTCCAGGAGGAGGCGGAGCCGGTCCAGGAAGAGGCACTGGGAACGGCGGAGAGTGAGCTCACCATCTACCCGTGCGGCACGGGCTGTCCGAGCGGGTACTACCCGACGGCCACCGGCACCAACTACTCGTGCGGCACCGCGTACGGCAACAAGTACACCACGTGCGAGTCGCTGGGCGGTTCGACCATCTACCCGTGCGGCA
Organism: Myxococcus sp. RHSTA-1-4; assembly: GCF_020037125.1. Lineage (GTDB taxonomy): Bacteria > Myxococcota > Myxococcia > Myxococcales > Myxococcaceae > Myxococcus. The sequence continues at coordinate 7,530 of NZ_JAIQDG010000003.1, read as the reverse complement.
CGGGCTGCCCGGGCGGCTACTACCCGACGGCCACCGGCACCAGCTACTCGTGCGGCACCGCGTACAGCAACAAGAACACCACGTGCCAGGCCCTGGGCGGTTCGACCATCTACTCGTGCGGCACGGGCTGCCCGAGCGGCTACTACGCGACGGGCACGGGCACCAGCTACTCGTGCGGCACCGCGTACAACAACAAGTACACGACCTGCGTGAAGTAACAGGCCCGGCACGGCGGGCTGACAGCCCGGGCCTCCTCACCTCGGGGCCCGGGCTGTCTGTCAATTCCTTGCCGGCGTCGAACCTGGCGGCCTCCGCGCGAGCGCTCCGTCAGCGGAAGCCACGGCCGCGATACCCACGGGGCTCGCGTTGCACGGGCAGGCCGGAGCGGACCGTGGCGTCGTGGAACGCATCGGTGAAGAACGAGTAGGGGTACTGCGCGGGGGGCCTCCCCGCCTCCTCCAGCCGGGCCGCGAGCGCCGGCGGCAGCGCGAAGTCCAACGCCGCGAGGTTGTCGCGGAGCTGCGCCTCGGTCCGCGCGCCAATGACGGTGGAGACGACGCCCGGACGGTTCGCAACCCAGTTCAGCGCGACCTGGGCGGGCGTCCGCTCCAGCTCGGCCGCCGTGGCCACGAGCGTGTCCAGCATCCGCTTCGTCTGGGCGGAGGGCTCCACCGTGGTGTCGGTGACCCACGTCTTCGTCACGCGCCCGTCTCCTTCGAACTGGCCCTGCTCGTTCACCCGGTATTTGCCGGAGAGCAGGCCATTGGCCAGCGGGCTCCAGGCCGTGAGGCCGATGCCCAGCTCCTGCGCGGCATCGACGAACTCGTACTCGATGGTGCGCGCCAGCAGGCTGTAGTTCACCTGCACCACGGCCACCGGCTCCCAGCCGCGCCACTCGGCGAGCGTCTGCGCCCGCCCGAGGTACCACGCGGGCACGTTGCTCATCCCGACGTAGCGAATCTTCCCCGCCCGCACGAACGTGTCGAGCGTCGCCATCACCTCGTCCACGGGGGTGAAGGTGTCCCAGAGGTGTACGTGGTAGAGGTCGATGACGTCCGTGCCCAGCCTTCGCAGTGACGCCTCCAGGGCGCGCTGCATCGTCAGGCGGGCATTGCCTCCCTGGTGGACGTCACCGGGCGCGCCATACCCGCACTTCGTCGCGAGCACCACGTCGTCGCGCCGGCCCGACTTGCGCAACCAGGCGCCCACGAGCTCCTCGCTCCGGCCATTCTGATAGCGGTCCGCCGTGTCGATGACGTTGCCGCCCGCGTCCAGGTAGACACCGAGGATGCGCTCGATTTCATCGGGTGGCGATTGCCACGCCGGGTCCCAGCCATCGCCGAAGGTGCCGGCGCCGAGCGAGAGGGGAGAGACTCGCAGGCCGCGGCGGCCGGCGAGAGCGTAGGTGCGGAGGCTGCTGTGAGGCCGGACGGCTCCTGCTTCTTTGTCGGTATTGCCAAGGCTGCTCATGGGGTTCTCCCTCCGGAGCGGATGCTGCCGGGAGACGGCTCGTGCGGACAAGAGGTGACACGCACGCCTTGCGCGAACTCGCGGCGAGGGCGGACCGCGCGCACGGGACACGCCGATTCATGTAGAATCGAACTTCCAGCCTTCCTCCAAGCGAAGCTCGGGCAGACATGAGGCATCCCTTTATTTGGACCTTTCCCTCGGAGATCCACAGCCGGCCAACCGAGCGTCCGCCGAGGGGATTTCGAAAATGAGGGGATGCTTCAGGTGGCGCACCGGCCTGAAAGGCAGACGCGTGAAGTAGCCGGAGCGTATGTCAGACGGCGGCAAGATGCTGGTGGCCCACCACAAGCACTTCCATGAGCCCAATCCGGATGGTGAAGGAGTCAACCCGCCATGGCCAAGGTCACCGTCAACTTCCCCAGGACTCCCGTCACAAAGGGCAGCTCCGGCATCGCCGCCGCCACCCTCCCCAACGTCTGCAAGATGCCCGGCCCTCCGGCCCCCTTCGTCCCCACGCCCCTGCCCAACATCGGCAACAGCGGGGATTCGCCCAAGGGCTACTCCAAGACGGTGACGATTGAAGGCCAGCCCGTCGCCATCACCGGCGCCAGCTTCGGCAGCCAGGGCGACCTCGCCAGCAAGGGCACCGGCGGAGGCCTCCTCTCCGGCAACACCCTCGGCCCCACGAAGTTCATCGGCCCCGGCTCGATGAACGTCCAGATTGAGGGCAAGAACGTCCAGCTGCTGGGCGACCCCATGCTCAACAACTGCGGCCCCTCCGGCGGCCCCGCCAACGCCGCCACCATGACGGGCATCATCCAGGCCCCCGGGATGATGGCCGTCATCTACGGTGACGACAAGCCCTGTGGGCGCTGCGGCAAGACGCACCCGCTGGAGGCAGGGGCGGAGACGCTGGAGATGATTCGCACGCTGTTCAAGGCGGTGCGCAAGTCGTTCGACGCTCAGAAGGAGAAGATTCGAGAACTGAGCAAGGCGACAGCGGAGCTAATCGCAAAGCAGCGGAGACTCATCGACCTGGAGACCAAGCGCGACAAACGCGGGTTGAACTCCACCGAGAAGCAAGAACTAGCCGCATTAACAGGCGAAATCCCGGGGTTCAAGGCGAAAGTCGATGCCCTCAAGTCGTTCTTCAAGGCTAACGCCGTGCTTCGATGGGACAAGGCAAACGACACCTTCTCCAAGGGATACATGCTCGGTGTCATGATCTGCGTTTGCACTTGCCAAGGCAATAAAGGCAAGAAGCTCGCGGCATGTTCCGGCAACGCACCTCCAGCCTTCGCGATGTCTGTTTCATCGGCAGGCTTCGAGTGTGCAAGTCCCCCCGTCGCCTGGGAAACCAGAGGCGAAACGGATGAGTGGCCTTGTGCCGCCAGGCAGGTCATGGAGAAGACGAAGGGACACAAGCCCAAGCAACTCATCGAGCGGTGGTTCTCCCCGGTGGTGAAGGGACTCAAACCCGGAAAGGGCCCCCAGATAACCTTCCAGGCGTTGGTAGAGGACCCGGTAACGAAGGAACTCACCCTGGAGGAGCGCACCCAGCGCTTCAAGACCGGTGAGAACGTGCCTTCATGCTCGAAGTGCCAGGAGAAGCTTCCCGCCCTCTATTGCGATACGAAGTGCGGCTGATTCATAGGAGGGACCATGAAGGCACTCGTCGAATTCATCGAGAAGTACCGCCCCGGCTTCTCCGAAGAGGTCGTACCGGCGGACGAGTTGGCCATCGCGCACATGGAAAAGTACGCGGGGCCTCTGCCGGGCGCGTACCGTCGCTTCCTGCAGACGATGGGCGCGAGCATGGGAGGCCTCGAACTCGCCGAGGCTGACTTCGCTATCGAGGGGAACATTGGGACCTACCTGGTCATGGACTGGCCACAGCGCGAGCGCTACATCTACGTGGCGGGAGACGACGGACTCGCCGGCTGGGACTACTTCCTCGACCGGACAAGGCCTCACGGCGCCGACGACTGCATGCTCGTCCGCATGCCTCTGGATGAGAACTTCCCTCCAGAAGCCAGTCGCCCCAAGCACGTGGGCCTGGAGGAGTTCCTCTACTACTCGGCCTTCAAGGAGCTTCGCCTGCCCCTGCTGCCCCACCGCTGGGAGTTCTCCTCCCCGGAGGACCCCAAGGCCGCGGCCCAGTACCGCGCGGACCTCGTGCCCGCGCTGGCCGAGGAGCAGGGTTTCCAGCGCCTCCCTCCCGCGGAGCACTGTGCCCTCTACGAGCGCGGCGACGCCGGCCTGCTGCTCTACCGCCACCCGACAGAGCCCACCTTCTCCTTCAGCCTGGGCTGCGAGGACCCGGTAGAAATGGAGCGCCTGGCCCGCGACTTCGAGGCGCGCACCGGCCTGAAAGGCAAACGCGTGAAGTAGGCAAAGCCCATGTCAGACGCGCTCGTAAAGTGAGCTCCACACCGGACCTCGTATGTGGACCCTCTCCAACCGCACCCCGCACGCCGCCGAGCGCACCTGGGTGCGTGACAAGGATGGCCACCACGTCTGGGTCGTCGCGGTCAAAGCCACGTTCGACCTCGACGACGCGGGTCGACTCCGCCCCTCGGACGAGCAGGAACCGCCGCTGCGCGAGCCCGTCTACCTGGGGGAGCCCGGCCGCTCCAGCCTCCGCTACGAGGCCGACCTCGTCGCCCCCAAGCCCCACACCGACGTCGTCCTCCAGGCCAGCGCACACGCTCCCGGCGGCCGGCCCGCCCCCAGCGTCGAGGTCGCCGTCCGCATCCACGACGTCGACAAGCTGCTGGTGGTCCACGGCGAGCGCTTCTACAGGCGCGGCGTGCTGGGCGTGAGCCCATCGGCGCCCAAGCCGTTCGTGAGCCAGCCCATCACCTACGAGTGGGCCTGGGGAGGCACCGACACCACCGACCCGGACCCGCGCAAGCACCGCGCCGACAGCCGCAACCCCGTGGGCCGCGGCCTCGCCACGCGCGACGCGCACCGGGTGGACCAGCCCGCCCACCGCATCGAGTACCCGCACGGCGACCCGGCCGAGCGGGGCCCCGCCGGGTTCGGCCCCATCGCCAGCCACTGGTCGCCACGGCTCGAGCTGGGCGCTTCGGGTTCGACACCCACTTCGGCTCCGTCCGGCGCTCTCACGAGGCCACCCTGGGCACGGTGGTCATCGAGCCCGAGCTGAAGAAGCTGCGCATGGTGTACCAGACCGGCCTGCGGGTCGGCCCGCGAGAGACGGACCACCTCGACTTCACCGTCATCACCCTGAGGAGCGACTGAGATGAGCGCGAAGGTGCAGCTTGTCGCGGCGGGAGCGCGTGCGCCGGTGGGGACGACGGCCGAGAGCGTGGCGGCGGCCGTGCGCGCGGGCATCAGCCGGGTGCGGCGCGAGCCGGTGCCGGAGCTGGGCGGCGAGTCCGATTCGTTCATCGCCCGGGACGGCTTGCTGGACGCCGGGGAATGGAGTGGCGCGGCGCGCATGGCCCTGCTGGGGGCGGCGGCGCTGGAGGAGGTCCTCGGGAAGCTGGCGGCGGCGCACCTGGACGCCGAGGTGCCGGTGCTCGTGGGGCTCCCGGAGGAGCGCCCCGGCTGGGACGCGGCGGACGCCTCGCGGGTGGCCGCCGCGCTCGGCGCTGTCGAGGGAGGACGGCTGCGCCCACGAATCGAGCCCCGTCTCGCCGGCCACGCCGCGGCGCTGGAGGCGCTGCGGGAGGCCGTCACACGGATTGGACGCACCGGGCGCTGCCCGCTGGTCATCGTGGGCGGTGTCGACAGCTACCATGACCTGGAGACGCTGGACTGGCTGCGAGAGAACAACCAGTGGCTCGAAGCGGGGTCGCGCACCGGCTTCGTGCCCGGCGAGGCCGCCGCCTTCGTGGCGCTGATGGACGCGTCCGAGGCGCGCCGGCTGGGCCTGACGCCCGCGGCCACCGTGCGCACCGCCGCCACCGCCCGGGAGCGCAGGCTCATCAATACCGACGCGCTCAACCTGGGCGAGGGGCTGACCTCCGCCGTGAGCGAGGCGCTCGCGCCGCTCGACGGCACGCGTGAGACGGTGGAGAACATCCTCTGTGACATCAACGGCGACCGCTACCGCGCGGAGGAGTGGGGCTTCGTGGCGCTGCGGCTCGGACAGGCGTTCCGCGACGCCTCCGCCTACCACACGCCCGTGCGGAGCTGCGGCGACGTGGGCGCCGCCACGGGAGCGCTGAACCTGGTGATGAGCGCGCAGTCCTGGAGGCGGAGGTACGCGCGTGGCCCGCGCGCGCTGGTCTGGGGCAGCTCGGACGCCGGGCTGAGGGCCGCCGCCCTGCTCGAGGACCCGAACCCGGAACGGGGAGACGCAGGCCGGCCATGGCCGAGGGAATGAAGGCTGGCACGACCAGCATCCAGGCTTTACATGCCCAAACCGCTTAACTTGACTGCGTCAGCCCCTCCCTGCCTCCTGGCTACCGTTCCTCGGCAAGGCGAGGTCCGCTTTCAGCTCTCTCCCGCAGACGTCTGCGCTGGGAAGTTCCAGAGCGTCTCCCAACCGCGCACGAATTCATGGGAAAGGTGACGATTATCGTTCTGGCACGTTCTCTCCCTGCCGCATGATGGCGGTGGAGGTTTCGGAAATGTCCGTGGAATGGAATCCCGTCTTCGTCCTGCCGAACATCAAGCTCGAAGGCGCCGTCGAAGGTGGAGAGGTCGCGCTGGTGCCAGCTGATGACGAGCGCATCGAGGACCTTCGGCGGGAGCATCCGAGCTTCGCGGAGTTCCTCCGGCGATTCAGTGACGCCTTCGAGGTGCCCATCGAGCCTGCCGTGCTGCTCGTTCGCGCGGACGCGCCCAAGCACTTCTTCAATCACACGGCCCTTGTGGGGTTCCGCAATCTCATTGCGCATTCAGTCATCCCGCACGCCCATGCGCGGCGGCTCGCTTACTCCCGCCAGGAGGGCATCTATTTCGGAAACTCGTTCACGTTCCACCCGTGGATGGTCGGCAAGAACGATAAGTATGTGGTCGCCACGACGCCCGCGTTCGGTGGAATTCACGAACTGATGAAGTTCCGGGGGCAATCCACTCCTGAAGTGCCAGTCTTGAGGGTCCATGCCTCAGACCTCGACATGCCGCTCTTGAAGAGACTGCTCGAGCGCTGGCGTCGTTGGTCCGGCAGCGAAGCGCCTGCAGTCGAGGACGAGGCTCTGTTCCGGTCCCTGAACATGGCTCTCCACGCCTCCATGCTGCCCGCCGGCAGCGACGCCGTCTTCTATGACCAGGGACGGTTGATTGCACTCTGGATTAGCGCCTTCGAGATTCTCGTGCATCCCGGTGTCGGCGGAACATCGGACCTGTTCAAGGTCTTCGATTGTCTGGAGCTCGTTCCCTGGGAACTTCGTGGCTGTAAGGAACGCAAGTACCCGACGAGGAAGCACAAGAAAGGCAGCGAGAAGGAGGACCGCACACTGGCGTCGTGGCTTTATGAGTTACTCTACAAGGCCCGGAACGACTTCCTGCATGGCAACCCGGTATTGCAGGCGACACTGCAGGTGCCAGGTTCGAATCACCACGTCATCGAGTACGCAGCCCCGCTCTACAGGCTCGCGCTAACTTCTTTCCTGTCAATCACGTTTAACCTACCGCTACCACCCGAGTCTGATGTTGCGGCACTCGCAGCCTTCATTAACGAAGAAACTTCGTTCATGGGGCATCAGCGAAAGTTCGAGGAGGCGCTGCTGACGAGCCAGCCCTTGCTGGGTGAGACCTAACACTACTGCGTCAGGGGTAGGCAGGGGGGAGCGGGCAAGTGAGGGCTGTGCGCCCTGGCCACTATTGCGTTGTCCGCCATCCGCCCTACTCATGAAGTAGGTATGGACTCCTTCATGGATGCAGCCGCGGTGCAGCGGCTTGAGAGGTACTTCCAGCAAGTCGGCGACGTCCTCGGCGAGGAGAGCCGGCGTGGCTCGTTCGCCCTCTACGCCATGGGGCTGTTGGGGGACGGGGAGCGAAAGAGCGTGGTAACTGTTCACCGGCTCAGGCAGCGACGGAGGCCGCCTGGGCCGAGCCAGAGTTCGGAAGGAGCGAAGGCGGTGG
>NZ_JAIQDG010000039.1 GCF_020037125.1 Myxococcus sp. RHSTA-1-4 | reverse complement strand
AAAGCCTTGAGAACTCTCCACTTATCGGTCGGTCGCTACGCGGTGTTCCCTCTACCCGTGATCGATCCGGGCTAGTCGCCGACAAAGCAGGCTCCATTCCCAAAGTGAGACTTAAAATCTGTGGCTGTCAGCCGCCGGGATGGCAACGTGCGGAGCCTCCCTATTAGTGGGGAGTTGGGAAGCGGACAAAAAATATGAATCTTGAGGTCGCGGTGCTCTCTAGTTAATTGGCTTGTGTACAAGAGAATGCCGAAGCCAATTGTGGCCGGATCGGCCTTGAAGGCCTGAATCGTGTGCCAGTATTCAATAAGCTGCCAAAGGCCGCTCCAGTAGCCTCCGCCCACGCCGCTGCTGCTTGCCTTTGCTTCGACTGGGAAACGGTCGGGGAACGCTGAGATTTGCTGCGCTAGAGCGTTGCGCCGGGGAAGGCTGGGCTGCATCTGCGCAATGAGCCTGTGGATGCTGTTGCGGCCTTCGCCAACTGGAAGGGCTGCTACGAAGTCGGGCATGCGACGGCCTTGGTTTGCGCGGACGCGGTTTCTTGCCCGTTTGGCGCGCACAATCCTTTGTGGATTGACTCCGGCCAAATGCATGAGTGCGGCGATTCCGATTCCTTCTCCCAGGTTGCCAATCACGTCCTTAGACATGCTCCTGTGGGTTTGACGGTCGAACCCGCGCGGAAGCGACATGCCACGGGCAGGACTTGGTAATGATGTCGCTTTTCTAGCGGCATAGAAGCGGTCGTGCCCCCCCATGTCGAGCACCTCGTGCTCGCTCATGAGTTCCTGCCCCAAACTAATCAGTGATTGAGGAATGGACGTGCTTTGGAAGGGAGTTTGTTTCCGGCGCCCCAAATAGATCGACACCTTTAACGTTGGCATACGTGGAGCCCATGTCCCAGATGTTAAGCAATCAGGCGAAACTCGTCACTCGCGCAGTGAGCATGTTGAATGAGCCATCAGTCCTTCCCAGCCCCCTTCGGCGGACCCTCGCCACCCATGGGCGACAGCCGCGCCGACAGCGCGCCGGCCTGCTCGTGCGCCATCTTGTCGCGCGGTGAGCGGTAGTACTGCATGGGCGAGTGGTGCAGGAAGTTCGACACGCGGCTCGTGTAGAGACAGGCGTACTGCTCCACCTGGTACCCGAAGCGGCTGTTCTCGTTGCCCTCCTTGAACAACAGCCCCCAGTACGGGTTGAAGCCTTCCTCCACGTCCTCCTCCAGCGTGTCCGCGATGTCGTTCGCGTTCTTCAGCGCCCGGCGCATCCGGTCCAGCTCCGCCTTCGTCTGCCGCCGCAGCTCCTCCGCTTCCTTCCGCTCCTCCGCCGACAGCGGCTCGCGCTCCAGCCGGCGCTCCAGCGTGTTCAGCAGCGTCTTGTGGTGGTTCACCTCGTCGTCCAGACGCTCGCGCACCACCTCCACCTGCGACAGGGTGCCAATCTCCACCTGCCGCGAGTCCGTGTAGATGATCTCGTCCTCGATCTCCTGAACCACCATGCACGTGCGCCACAGCGACGACTTCTTCGACTTCAAGATGTCGCCGTAGATGTGGTCACCCACGTAGAGGATGTTCTCCCCGCGGTACCCCGTCAGCTCCTCGAACCGGGCCAGGTTGCCGCCCGAGTACACCTTGCCGCGGTCCAGCGACGTGGCCTCGCCCACCGCGGGGCCCGCCTCCGTGGACACGTCCAGCTCCAGGAACGGCCGCCCCTCCGTGAAGAAGCCCGGCTTGCCCGCCGCCGTCACCACCACGTCGAAGTAGTTCCTCCAGCTCGGGTACTCCGCGAGCTGCCCGTCCAGCAGGTACTTCATCACCGCGTCCGTGTAGTCCCACGCGGAGTTCGTCAGCAGGAACAGCCGCTTCCCGCCCGAGCGCAGCTTGTGCAACGCCGGCCCCAGCTCCGGGTCCTGGAACACGTACCGCCCCAGGTCCTTGCGCACCTCGCGCTTCAGCGAGTTGTCCCGGTGCACCGTGTCGATGGCCTCGCGGATGTCGTCGTACAGCTTCCCGTAATCCACCCGCTGCCCCAGCGACTCCAGCAGCTCGATGATGCCCGCGAACATGCACGTCTCCGGCAAGGCGAAGAGCGTGTCGTTCCACGCGAACTGCGGGTTGCGCAGCCGCACCCGCTTGTGGCGGTACAGCTCGCGCCACACCTCCGGCTTCAGCGGCCGCAGCCCGTGGAACGCGCGCCCCACGTGGCCGAACCGGTCCATCTTCAGGATGTTCCCGTTCACCCGGTCCACCGCCAGCCCGCGCATCACGAAGTGGTGGTCGTAGAGCAGGCCGCCCACTACCGGCGGATAGCCGTACTCGCTGACCAGCTTCGCCAACGTCATGTCGAACGAGAGCTGCTCCAGCCGGCGCATGTGGTAGATGGCCAGCGTGTAGTCCATGTCGAAGCCGACCATCTCGATGCTCGACATGCGCAGGTTGCGGTTGACGAACACCTCCCGCGCGCGGGGGACGAAGTCGCGCCGCTCGCGTGGCAACGTCAGCAGCCGGGTGAGCCCCTCGTCGGCCAGCAGCTCATGGGCCCGCCGGGAGGCGTCCTCGGCTCGCGCGCGGTTGAGAGGGGAACGGAAGCTCCCGTGCAGCGGGTCCTGCAAGGGCCCGCCAGGGATGGGACGGAAGGGAGAGAGAGTCGGAGCCACGGGACATCAACACATACCACGCGCGTCCCGCCCCGGCTCTCTCCTTGCGGGCTTGCGAGTGAGCGTGGCACGCTCTCCACCCCCAATGCGCTCGCCCGCCCGACGTCAGCCCTCGGAGAGTGCCGAGGAGGTCCATGCGCGCCTGTCCGCCAGGATTGCCGCGCTCGAGGACCGGGTGCGCCGTCTGGAGGCCCGGCTCCGCCTGAGCACCAGCACCCCGGCGCCCGTCGCCCGGCTGCCCTCCACCCGGGCCAGCGAGCCCGCCCGTTCCGCCCGCGCCCGCCCGCGCTGCCCCGGCTGTACGCTGGAGCTGCCGCCTGGCCGACGCGGTGAGTCGTGCGTCTGGTGCGGCTTCGTCTTCTCCGCCGTGTCCCGGCGCGGCCCGGCCCGAAAGAAGCGATGAGTGCCACCTACCGGCTGACGGGACGCATCGAGTCCGGCGAGCTCGCGGAGCTGTACGAGGGCCTCCAGCTCCCCGCGGGCGAGGTGGTGGTGAAGCTCTTCCACCCCAAGACGTCGGACCCGGCCTACGCCCTCGACCTCGCCGAGACGACGCGCCTCCTCCAGCCCGTTCGCCACCCCGGCATCCTCCACGTGGTGGACATCGGCGTCGTGCGCCAGCGGCTCGCCGTCATCCGGGAGGACCTGGACGGCTTCACCCTGGGCACCGCCTTGCAGCGCCTCCACACCAAGGAGGTGGTGCTGCCGCCTCCCGTGGCCCTCTACATCGTCATCCAGCTCCTGGAGGCCGTGCAGCAGGCCCATGAGGCGGGCGTCCTCCACGGCGCCCTCACGCCGGGCAACGTGGTGCTGTCCCGGGACGGCACACCCGCCGTCTGTGACTTCGGCGCGCTGCGCGCCCTGATGGCGGTGCCGCAGCTCCGGCGCTCGTTCGCGGGGCGGGGCCGTGGCACCTACCGCTCCCCGGAGGTGGCCCGCGGCGAGGCGTACACCGAGCAGTCCGACGTCTACTCCCTCGGCGCCATCGCCTACGAGCTGCTCACCCAGCGCGAGCCCGTGGTGGCCGGAGGGGGAGGGGTCTCCACGCGGCGCAGCGAGGCGCTGCCTCCCCCCAGCCGGTTGGACCGGCGCATCAACGGGCGGTTGGATCCGCTCATCCTCCGCGCGCTGGAGTCCGCCCCCCAGCGGCGCTTCCGCTCGTGCGGCGAGTTCGCCTCGTCGCTGCGCAACTTCCTCTCCGCCAGCGGCGGCATGCCCGGGCCGGACGACGTGCGCCGCTTCGTGAGCGAGCTGTTCCCCAACGAGGTGAGCCTCGCCAGCCTGGGGCCCGCGCCCTTCAAGGAGCCCTTCACGCTGGAGCCCATCTCCGGCGCGGAGATGGACGACCTGCACGCCGAGGAGCCCGAGGCCTCCATCATCCAGCGCGCGCCCTTCAGCCGCTCGCTCTCCGAGGACGAGGCCAGCGCCGAAACCCAGGAGGCCGCCGAGCCCGCCTTCGAGGAGTACCGCCCCGAGGACTACGAGCCTGCTCCCGCCACGCGCACCCGTGCCCCCTCGCAGCCCCCGGAAGCCGTAGGGGAAGGGGAGATCACCGGCCCCGGTCAGGCGGGCCCGCTGGAGCGGGGCTGGGAGGCTCCACCGGGCGCGGCGCCTCCGAAGCCACGCCGGCAGCTCGTACCCCAGGGAGGCACCGGCGGCGGGCAGCAGCCCACCCGCGTCGGCGCCCGCAACCCGCGCGTGAAGGTGGTGGAGGACTTCTCCGGGCCCAGCCCGTCCGAGGAGGACGAGGAGCTGTCCGTCTCCATCTCCACCTCCGGCCGCCGCACCGTCCGGCCCCGGCGCCCGAAGCCCGCCGAGGAGCGCGGCCCGCGCCCCCTGCCGGAGCCGTTCCCCTCGCGCCGGGGGACTTCGCGAGAGCGCGACGACATCGCGCTGCCTCCGCCGTCCGGGGTCGACCATGCCGCGGCCTCCCGGCGCCTCATGACGGAGGAACAGAACCTGTCCCGCGCCGCCAGCCGGCGTGGCCGGATGGTCGCCATCGCGGGCGCCATCGCCCTGGTGGGGGTGTTCAGCTTCGTCGTCGCCGCGTGGCAGCTCGGGGGGCAGAGCGGCACGGAGGCTCCGGTCGAGGAGCCCGCCGGCCCCCCGCCACTCCAGGCCCAGGTGCCGCCCCCCGCCGAGCCCGTGCCGGCGACGCCTCCCGTCGAGCCCCCTCCGGCGCCGGAGCCCGGCCCGCCGGCCCACGCGGCCGACGCCGCGCCCGAGGAAGAGGACGCGCCCGAGATGAAGGCGCCTCCGAAGTCCCAGCGCGCCTATGTCACCATCACCACCAACGTGCCCGCGCGGGTGTACATCGACGGGGAGCGGGTGAACCGCCGCACGCCCCTGACGCGCTTCCCCATCAAGGCGGGGACCCGGCTCATCCGGCTGGTCTCCGTGACGACCGGCGAGCCGCAGGAGATGGAGCTGCGCTTCACCCGGGGCCAGCATCGCAAGGTGGTGGTGGACTCCTTCAGCAGCGTTCCGAGGCGGTGACCATGGAGCGGACCCGCATCTACGTCGTCGAGGATCAACCGCAGCTCCTCAAGAACCTGGTCAAGGTGCTGGGCACCTTCCCGGAGCTGGAGGTCATTGGCACCGCGCAGGAGGGCGAGGCCGCGGTGGAGGAAATCCTCCAGTTGCGCCCGCAGCTCGTGCTGCTGGACCTGGAGTTGCCGGGCATCAACGGCATCCAGGTCACCCAGCGGGTGAAGCGCCGGGCGCCCGAGGTGGAGATCCTCATCCTCACGTCCTTCGACGACGAGCAGAAGGTGTACGAGGCCATCCAGGCGGGCGCGTCCGGCTACCTCGTCAAGCGCGTGGGCCCGGAAAAGATCCGCTCCGGCATCCAGGAGGTGATGGAGGGCGGCACCGTCCTGGAGCCCATCATCGCCCGCCGCTTCTGGAACTACTTCCAGTCCGTCCAGGCGAAGCCGGCCACGCCGGAGAAGAAGGCGGACAACCCCTGGAGTCTCACCCCCACCGAGTTCGACGTCCTCCGCTACGTGGCCAAGGGCCTGTCCAACGCCGAGGTGGGGCAGGTGATGACGCTGGAGCGGCGCACCGTGAGGACCCACCTGTCACATATCTACCGGAAGATGGGGGTCAACTCTCACGTGGAAGCCGTGGTGATGGCCTTGCGCGCGGGTGTCGTGGATCTATAGCCGCGCCCTCTGTATACGTTGGGGCCCTATGCGTAAGGCTTCCCAACTCAACGTCCCTGCTCGCGTGGCCGACCCGGCCCTCGAGTCCCTGTTCGACGTCCACGAGGCCACCCTTTCCAACGGCCTCCAGGTGAGGCTGCTGGCGAATCACCAGGCGCCCGTCGTCAGCCTCTACACCTTCTTCCAGGTGGGCAGCCGCAACGAGCGGCCCGGCATCACCGGCATCAGCCACCTCTTCGAGCACATGATGTTCAACGGGGCGAAGAAGTACGGCCCCAAGATGTTCGACAAGACGCTGGAGTCCAACGGCGGCCGCTCCAACGCGTACACGTCCAACGACATGACGGTGTACTACGACGACTTCTCCGCCGACGCGCTGGAGACGGTGCTCGACCTGGAGTCGGACCGGATGCGCTCGCTGCGCATCTCCCAGGAGACGCTGACCAGCGAGCGCGAGGTGGTGAAGGAGGAGCGCCGCGTCCGCGTGGACAACGACATCGCGGGCATCATGGACGAGGAGTTGGGCACGCTCGTCTACAAGGCGCATCCGTACCGCTGGCCCGTCATCGGGTGGATGGCGGACATCGAGAACATCTCCCGCGAGGACTGCCAGGAGTACTTCCGCACGTACTACGCCCCGAACAACGCGGTGCTCTACATCGTGGGCGACATCGACCCGAAGAAGACGCTGGCCCTGGTGCGCCGCTACTACGGCGACATCCCCCGCGGCCCCGCGCCCGTGAAGGTGATTGACGCCGAGCCGGAGCAGAAGGGCGAGCGCCGCGCCCTGGTGCGCCACCCCGCGCAGTCGCCCGCGCTGATGATTGGCTTCCGCGGCCCCGCCGCGCGCGAGGACGACACCTTCACCCTCGACGTGGCCCAGTACGTGCTGACGAAGGGGGAGGGGAGCCGGCTGGTGCGCTCGCTCGTGTACGAGCAGAAGCTGGCCGTCTCCATCATGCTGGACTGGAGCTGGCGCATCGACCCGGGCACCATCCTCTTCTACCTGGAGCTGAAGCCGGACTCCGACCCGCGGAAGGTGGAGGCCGCGCTGTACGCGGAGCTGGAGAAGATGGCTCGCGAGGGCGTCACCGAGCGCGAGCTGCAGAAGGCGCAGAACAACCTCCGCGCGGACCACATGCGCGAGCTGGCCACCAACAACGGCCGCGCCCATGCCCTGGGCCACTACGAGGCCCTGCTCGGTGACTGGCGCCGCCTGCTCACCCTGCCTTCCACCTACTCCTCCATCACCAACGACATGGTGAAGGCGGTGGCCGCGAAGTACTTCGCCCCCGAGCGCCGCTCCGTGGTGACGCTGCTGCCCGCGCCGTCCGAGGCTTGAAAGGAAAGCCCTACTCTTTATGGCCTCTCGCAAGAGCCCCTCCCTGAAGTCGTCCGTGAAGTCCTCCCTGAAGTCCACCGCGGCCCGCGCCGTGAAGGCCCCGGCCCGTGCCCTCGAGCGCGCCACGCGCAAGCCCCCGGCCTCCGGGCGCACCGCCACGCCGTCCCGCAAGGCGGCCCCGTCCAGCAGCGCCCTCAAGCTGCCCGAGCTGCACGAGAGCACGACGTCCAGCGGGCTGAAGGTGATTGCCGCCGAGCGCGGCCCGCTGCCGCTGGTGTCCATGCGGCTGGTGCTGCGCGCCGGCAGCGCCACCGACCCCGAGGGCAAGCACGGCCTGGCGGACTTCACCGCCCGGCTGCTGCGCCGGGGAACGCGCCGCCTGAGCGCGCAGCAGGTCGACGAGACGGTGGAGTTCGTCGGCGCCAGCCTCGGCGTGGGCGTGAGCGAGGACGTGATGTCCATCTCCCTCACCACCCCGGCCGAGCACTTCGCCCAGATGCTGGGCGTGCTGGGCCAGCTCGTGCGCGAGCCCACCTTCCCGCAGGCCGAGGTGGACGACGCCCGCGAGCGCGCCCTGGCGCAGTTCGCGAATGATCTGGACGACCCGTCCGTCATCGCCGACCGGGCCCTGGTGCGCGCGCTCTGGGGTGACCACCCGTACGGGCACGACGTGGGCGGCTCGACGCGCACCGTGCGCACCTTCACCCGCGACGACGTGGTGCGCTTCCACCAGGAGCGCATGGGCCCGAAGGTCGCCATGCTGGTGGTGGTGGGCGCGGTGAAGCCGGAGCGCGTGGCCGCCGCGGCGGAGGAGGCCTTCGCCGGTTGGGAGGGCGGGCCGGACGCGCCCCCCGTGGTTCCTCCGCTGAAGAAGATTCCCGGGGCCGGGCGGGTGCTGGTGGTGGACAAGCCGGACCAGACGCAGTCCCAGGTGCGCCTGGGCGGCCCCGGCTTCCGCATGGGCCACGAGGACTACTTCCCCGCCACGGCGATGAACATCGCCCTGGGCGGCGGCTTCACCTCGCGCCTGATGAACGAGATTCGCGTCAACCGCGGCCTCACCTACGGCGTCAGCGCCTGGTTCGACGCGATGAACGCGGGCGGCGCCTACGTGCTGTCCACCTTCACCAAGACGGCCTCCACCCGGGAAATCATCGACGTGGCGATGGCGGAGATTGGCGGCGTCCGCGAGAAGGGCCTCAAGCCTCGCGAGCTGGCGGACGCGCAGACCTACCTCGCCGGCCTCTACCCGCTGCGCACGGAGACGAACGAGTCCATCGCCGGCAGCATCGCCGACACGCGCCTGCACGGGCTGGGCGATGACTGGGTGGAGAAGTTCCGCGACAGGCTGCGCGCGGTGACGCCGAAGCAGGTGGCCGCGGCGGCGAAGAAGTACTGCTACGCGGAGCCGCCCGCCGTGGTGGTGCTGGGCCGGGCCGAAGCCGTGAAGAAGCTGCTCAAGGGCCTGGGCCCCATCACCGTGGTGCCCGCGTCGGAGTACGAGTGACGGACGCCCGCATCCTCTTCGAGGGCGGGGGCGTGCTCGTGGTGGACAAGCCGCCCGGGGTGCCGGTCATCCCCGGGCGCGACGGCGGCCCCTCGCTGCGCGACGCCCTGGAGTCGGGGCGGGGACAGAAGGTGTTCGTGGTGCACCGGCTGGACAGGGACACCTCCGGCGTCCTCGTCTTCGCGCTGGACGCGGCGGTGCACCGCGCCCTCTCCGTCGCCTTCGAGTCCGGCAAGGTGCGCAAGCGCTACCTGGCCCTGGTGGAGGGCCGGGTGGACGCGCCACGCCTCGTGGACGCGCCCCTGGTGGCCGCGCGCAAGGGACGCATGCGCGTGGCCCGGCCGGGAGAGCCGGAGGCGAAGGCGTCCCGCACGCGGGTGCGTCCGGTGGAGACGTTCGACAAGGCCACGCTGGTGGAGACCGAGCCCCTCACCGGGCGCACCCATCAGATTCGCGTCCACCTGCTGTCCCTGGGGCACCCGCTGCTCGTGGACCACCAGTACGGCCGCGAGGAGCCGCTGACGGAGAAGGACCTGGGCGGGGAGGGGGACGCGGTGGTGCTGGCCCGGACGCCCCTGCACGCCGCGCGCGTGGAGTGGCCCGCGCTGCCCGGCGTGCCCGCCCGCGCGGTGGAGGCACCGCTGCCCCCGGACATGGCGCGCGCCCGCGAGCTGCTCCGCCGCGCGGTGGCTACTGCCTCACCCTGAAGCCGTTGGTCGTGCCCTGGGCGCCGAAGGCGTCCGTCACCGTGAGCTTCACGTTGCCACCGTGCGCGTCCACGGTGACGAGATGCTCGCAGACCCCGTTGACGAACGGGCCCAGCTTCGAGGGGCTCACGCTGCCGTTGCGCTTGTTGATGGTCAGCTCCACGGCGCCCTTGAAGTGCACCGCCCGCGGTCCCATGGCGCGGAGGGTGAGTCGGAAGGGCACGCCCTGTTGCTGCTCTCCCACGGTGGTCAGCTCGAAGCCGGTGACGTCGCCCATTCGCATCGGGTCCCCGGGCCCGGGCTCCACCGGCGAGCCCCCATCCAGGAGCACGCCGCCATCCGTCTCGATGAGGATGCCGGCGTCCGGGCCCGGCTCTCCGCCCGTCCGCACGCCCACCGTGACGAGGGTGAGCGCGGAGGTCCTCACCGCCTCGCGCCCGTCCGACAGGGTGACGCGGACATCGTACGTGCCATCTCCGAGCGACGCGGGAACCCCGACGGTCAGGGTGCCGTCCGGGTCCACTTCCTCCAGCGTGGCCTCCTCGGCGCCAATCCACACGCGCACGGCATCCGCGGTGACCTGCTCCTTGCCGTAGTCCACGTGGACGGCAATCACCGCGTCGAGGGAGATGCGGACCGTCCTCTTGTTGTCCGCGGCGGGAGTGCCCTCGGGCAGCGTGAGCCGGTTGGGCGAGACGGAGAGGATTTCCGGAGCGGGCAGCGCCCCACCACCGCCACAGGCGCAGAGCAGGAGGGTGACGAGCAGCGCGGCGGCACGAGTCATGGCTCGAACCTCACTCCCAGGAGCGCGCTCAGCCCGCCGAGCTGCGCATCCAGCCAGGGCGTGTGCGCGGGGGCCCACGCGCCCCGCGCCTCCGCCAACGCGCTCCAGCGGCCGAACCGGTACGCTCCCTGTAAGGAGAGGAACCCCATCCCCGCCAGCTTGCTCTCTTTCAGGTCTTCCTGGAAGTCACTGCCAAGCACGTGCTGGAAAGGCAGCACTCCACCTCCTGCTCGCCCGTACAGGGAGAAGGCGGAGCCCCGGAGCAGCCTGGCGCGCACCGAGGCGAGCACCGGCACCGCCAGCACCCGCGAGCGCACCGCGCCCAGCACCTCCACCCGCCCGTCGAGGGTTGCGCGGCGCAGGCCCGCCTCCACCTCCACCGCGAACCGTTCCCACCGGCCCGGCGGTACCAGCGATATACCCACCGCCCCGGTGGGCCCCGTGTTGGCGCCGCTCGCGAAGGCACCGCCCGCCAGCAGGAACACCGAGGGGCGCCACGCGCTTGCCGCCGGCGCCAGGGCGGACGGGTTCGCCCCGGGGACGGAGGAGGCTTCCACCCGCGAGGCCTCGTCCCGGGACACGTCCGCCGCGGCCCGCGCTTTGTCCTGGTGCCCCTTGCGCCGCCGCACCGTCACGGCGACGGTGGTGGCGTCCGCGTCGGGCGTGACGCGATAGCGCGACGGTGGGCCGCCGCCCTCGGGCGACAGCTTCGCGCCCTCGACGGACAGCACCAGGCCGTCCTGGCGGAGCTCCGGCTCGCCGGCCACCAGCAGCCAGCCTCCCGTCCCGGCCGGAAGGGGGGAGGGGGTGAGGGCCGCGACGAGGGGCGCCTCATTGGGAGGGTCCAGCCGAATCGTCGCGTGGGTGTTCAACGTGTTCCGGGCGGCCAGCACCTGCGCGACGCGCACGCCCGGAGGCACCTCCACCGGAACCCGGGCCCTGCCACGGGCATCGGCCCGCACCGGGCCGAAGCGGGCGCCGCCCACCTCCACCACCACGTCGGCCCCGGCGGCGGTGGACACCTCGAGTTGCGTCTTGCCCAGCAGGGGAATCCGGAGGACGGCCACTTCCGGCGGCTGTGCGCCGTCGTCCACCCAGAAGGCGAGCACGGCCACCAGCGGGTAGCGCACGGAAGGGGGCGTCCACTGGAAGGTGCGCACCGCGCCGCCTTCCACCCGGTCGCTGGCGAAGCCGCCCGACGAGGCGGCTCCGCGCACGGGACCGGAGCCCGGGGGGACGTGGACCTCCACCGTCACCCGTGAGTCCTGGCCCAGCACCACGCGCTCCGGGGACCAGGATGCCGTCACCCGCGGCGGGGCCGCGAGCACCACCGGAGCGGTGAGGAGGAGCAGGAGGAGGGGCAGCGGACGCATGCTCACGGGCCGTGGCATCGACTTCACCCCTCCGCCTTCACCGGGTCAATCCCCGCCCGGCGCCGGCGCTTCCCCGTCCGCTCCGGAGCCGGGAGCGGGCTCCGCCGGAAGGGGCTTGTCCGCCGGGCCGGTGGCCCTGGCGGTGGGCGGGCTGAAGGCCGGCTTCTCCGCCGGGGGGCCGCCACGGCCATGCACCAGTGTCTTGGTGTCGGTGCGGAAGGTGATGTCCACCTTGTCGCCCCGCACGGCCGTCACGAAGCCGGTGCCGAACGTCGGATGCCGGATGACCTCGTCCACCTGGAAGGTCTCCTTCGGGCTGTACTGCCGCGCGCTGGCCACGTCCTTGCCGGCGAGCTGCTCGTCGAAGGAGATGATGACCTTCTCCGCCTTCGGGGTCGCGGAGGAGCCGCTGCTGGACGTACGGGCGGTCCGCGTGGTGCTGCTGGAGGAGGGGCGATCCGTGACGCCGGGCGCGGCACGGTAGGCGTGGTCGCCGCCACAGGTATTGCAGCGCACCCGCGCGATCTTCGTTCCCACCATCGCCAGGATGGTGTGCGCGAGGGTGAGCTTGCAGCGGGTGCAGAGCGCGTCCACCTCGCCGCCGACCTTATGAGTTGCCATGGGTTCGTCTGTTTCTCGGCCCACGCCGGAGCGCGGGCATGGAAGGAAAGGGGCGCGGAACATAACGGCTTCGCTCCAACGGGAGGAAGTGTCTTCGACGCCCGCTTCCTCTCCGTGCCCTCGGGGAGGAGGTGCGCATACCGCCCACGGCCTCGGGAGTCATCACTTCCCTTGTGCCCGGGGGCCGGGCAGTTAAGAGTAGGTTCACGACCGAATGACTTCGCAGACCCCCAGCAACCCGGCCCCCGCGCGCGAGCCTGGAATCCTCACCCAGTCCATCTCCAACTTCGGCAAGGGCCTCATCGACGGCGTCAACACGCTCGGGGGGCTGATGATGATGCTGGCGGACGTGGCCCGCTGGAGCGTCCGGCGTCCCTTCCGGATGGCCAACCTCTTCGCCCAGCTCGACTTCGTGGGCGTCGGCTCCATCTTCATCGTGTCCCTCACCGGCACGTTCACCGGCATGGTGTTCGCCTTGCAGACCTCCGAGGCCTTCGCGCTGTTCGACGCGGAGAGCCTGGTGGGCCCCACGGTGGCGCTGACCCTGTCCCGCGAGCTGGCCGCCGTGTTTTCCGCGCTGATGGTCACCATGCGCGCCGGGTCCGCCATGTGCACGGAGCTGGGCACCATGCGCGTCACCGAGCAGGTGGACGCGCTGGAGACCATGGCCGTCAACCCGGTGCAGTACCTGCTGGTGCCCCGGGTGCTGGCCGGCCTGCTCATGGTTCCGGCCCTCACCATGCTCTTCCTCACCACGGGCATGGTCGGCGCCTACCTCATCGCCGTGGGGACGCTGGGCATCTCCCCCGGTACCTTCATTTCCCGCACCCAGCAGTGGCTCGTCCCCGCGGACATCTACGAGGGCCTCTCGAAGGGGGCCGTCTTCGGCCTCTCCGTGGCCCTCATCTGCTGCTACAAGGGCTTCAACGCGTCCGGCGGCGCCAAGGGCGTGGGCCAGGCCACCACGGAGGCCATGGTGTCCAGCGCCCTGTCCATCTTCATCCTCGACTTCATCCTCGGAATCATCTGGCACTGATGGCCGCGCCCGAGTCCACCTCCAGGGGGCCCGGCCCCGGCACGTCCGCGACGCCGATGATCGAGATCGTGGACCTGCACAAGACCTTCGGAGAGACGAAGGTCCTCACCGGCATCAACCTCAAGGTGCCCGCGGGCAGCACGTGCGTCATCCTCGGCGGCTCCGGCTCCGGCAAGACGGTGCTGATGAAGCACATGATCGGCCTGCTCAAGCCGGACAGCGGCAAGGTCATCATCGACGGGGAGGACATCGTCCCCATGGGCGCGCGGCAGCTCCAGCAGGTCCGGAACAAGTTCGGCATGGTGTTCCAGGCCGCGGCCCTCTTCGACTCCATGACGGTGTTCGAGAACGTGGCCTTCCCCCTGCGCGAGCACACGAAGGACCCCGAGGACGTCATCCACCAGAAGGTGCGCGCGCGGTTGGATCTGATGGGCCTCAAGCCCGAGGTGGAGGGCAAGTTCCCGTCGGACCTGTCGGGTGGCATGCGCAAGCGCGTGGGCCTGGCGCGCGCCACCATTCTCGGTCCGAAGATCGTCCTCTACGACGAGCCCACCACCGGCCTGGACCCCATCACCACCGACTACGTGGACGAGATGATCCTGGCCGCGCAGAAGGGCCTGGGAGTCACGAGCGTGGTGATCAGCCACGACATCGCCTCCGCCTTCAACGTGGCGGACCAGATCGCCTTCCTGTCCAAGGGCGTCATCGTGGAGAACGGGCCCCCGGATCAGCTCCGGGAATCCCAGCATCCCGCGGTGAAGGTGTTCCTACAGACATGGTTCGGGAAGAACTAGGCCGGAGCGCGGGGAGGGGAGTGGCCCCCAGGAAAAGGTGGCACTCCGGATGCAAAACGTTAGAGTCGCGGCCGGCCGGTAGCCCTCGGAGTCACATCAGGTGAAGAAGCTCGTCACGCCCTTCCGTGTTGGCCTGCTGGTCATCGCCGCGGGTGCCTTTTTCATCACCTTCATCCTGTTCGCCAAGAAGGGCGGACTGAGCGAAAGCGAGTCCCTCCGGGTCTGGGCCTACTTCCGGGACGCGTCCGGCCTGGCCGTGCGGGGCCGGGTGCAGATCGCCGGTATTCCCGTGGGGGAGATCGACGAGATCACGCTCGAGGGCACCCGCGCCAAGGTGTGGCTGCGGATCACCAACGAGGTGGACCTGCGCGAGGACGCCGTCCTCACCAAGCGCTCCGAGTCGCTGCTGGGCGACTACCTCCTGGACCTCAACCCCGGCACGGAGAGCGCCCCCAGCCTCGAGGAGGGGGGGCAGATCCGCCGCGTCATCGACACCGCGGGCATGGAGGCCGTGTTCGAGTCCCTGTCGCAGATCACCTCGGACATCCAGCAGGTGACGGGCGCGCTGCGGGAGGTGCTGGGCGGGGAGAAGGGCCAGGGCTCGCTGCAGCGGATCGTGGAGAACCTGGTGCGCCTGTCGGACTCGGTGGACGCCGCCGTGCGCCGCAACGCGGACCGGCTGGACTCCATCCTCGTCAACTTCGAGGGCATCTCCTCGGACGTGCGCGGCATCACCCAGAGCAACCAGGCCGAAGTCACGCGCATCGTCGACAACATCGAGATGATCACCCGCGACGTGCGCGAGGTGCTCGCGAGCGTGAAGAACATCGTCGGCACCGGCGAGGGCGACGTGAAGGAGACCGTCGCCAGCCTGAAGGAGACGCTCAACAAGCTCGACAGCACGCTGGGCAACCTGGAGGAGATCACCACCAAGGTGAAGAACGGCGAGGGCGCCGCGGGCGTGCTGCTGGCCGACGAGAGCGTGGGCCGGGAGATCCGCGAGACGGTGACGGACGTGGCCCGCCTGGCCTCCCGGGTCACCGACCTCCAGACGGAGGTGGGCATCCAGAGCACCTACCTGGCCGCCCAGGGCCGCTCGAAGAACCTGCTGTCGCTGCGGCTCATCCCCAAGCCGGACAAGTACTACCTGCTGGAGCTGGTGGACGACCCGCGCGGCACCGTGTCCACCCAGGTGGTGCAGACCAACCCGCCCTCCGAGGGCGACCCGGTCATCCAGACGCAGAAGGTGACCAAGGAGAGCCTGAAGCTCAGCGCCCAGTTCGCCAAGCGCTGGTACTTCGCCACCCTGCGCGTGGGCCTCATCGAGTCCACCGGTGGCGTGGGTGGCGACCTGCACTTCTTCGAGGATGCGCTGACGCTGAAGCTGGATGCCTTCAACTTCGCGGCGGACGAGCTGCGCTACCCCCGGCTGCGCGCCACCCTTCGCGCCCAGGCGTTCGACCACCTCTTCGTGGTGGCGGGCATGGACGACATCCTCAACGCCCAGCAGCGCGACCTGTCGACCCAGCGGCTGATCGCCGGCCGGGACTTCTTCGTGGGCGGCGGCCTCTTCTTCACAGACGACGACCTGAAGGCCATCCTCTCCGTCACGGGCGTGCCGGCCCTCTGATCCGCCTGCTCCCTCCGTTCGACTCTTGACGGAAGCCGGGAAACAGCGTACCCGGCTACGGCACGGGGTTCCCGGGGAGCGCCGTGCCTTTTTTCCGGCCATCTCCCAGGAAGCTCGCATGTCCCTTCTCGTCGTCGGCTCCGTCGCCCTGGATTCCGTGGAGACCCCCTTCGGGCGCAAGGAGGACATCCTCGGCGGCTCCGCCACCTACTTCTCCACCTCCGCCTCGTTCTTCACGCCCGCGCGGGTGGTGGCGGTGGTGGGCGAGGACTTCCCCGAGGCGCACCTCAACTTCCTCAAGGGGCGGGGCATCGACCTGGAGGGGCTCACCCGTGAGTCCGGCCGTACGTTCCGCTGGAAGGGCCGCTACGGCTACGAGCTGAACGAGGCGCAGACGCTGGACACCCAGCTCAACGTCTTCCAGGCCTTCTCGCCGAAGCTGCCCGAGTCGTACCGGGACACGCCCTACGTCTTCCTCGGCAACATCCACCCGGAGCTCCAGGCGCAGGTGCTGGACCAGGTGCGGGCCCCGAAGCTGGTGGCCGCCGACACGATGAACTTCTGGATCCAGGGCAGCAAGCCGGCGCTGCTGAAGACGCTCAAGCGCGTCAACCTCCTCTTCGTCAACGACGCGGAGGCGCGGCAGCTCGCCGGGGAGCACAACGTGGTGAAGGCCGCCCGGGCCATCCTCTCCATGGGCCCCCAGCGCGTGGTCATCAAGCGCGGCGAGTACGGCGCGCTGCTCTTCGAGCAGGACCACGTCTTCGCCTGCCCGGCCTTCCCCCTGGCCGAGGTGTTCGACCCCACCGGCGCGGGGGACACCTTCGCCGGCGGCTTCATGGGCGCCCTCGCCACCTCGACGGGCGCGCTCGACAGCGCGCTCCTGCGCCGCGCCATGGTGATGGGCAGCGTCATGGCCTCCTTCACCGTGGAGAAGTTCAGCCTGGAGCGGCTGCGTGAAGTCACCCGGCCGGAAATCCACGCCCGCTTCGCCGAGTTCCGCAAGCTGACCCACTTCGACGACCTGGGCCCGCTGGAGCGCTGAGTCGGACGGCCTCGGGGTGGGGGAGAATCCCACCCTCGAACTTGACGGTGGATTCACCCCCTCCGTAGGCTGCTGATCCAGTGCCGGAAGAAGGAAGCGGGTTGAGCGAAAACCGAAAGCACACGCGGATTCCCACCCAGCTTCGTTGCTGGTGCGAGGGTGACAACGTCACCCTCTACGCGCGCATCTCCAACCTGAGCGAGGGAGGCCTCTTCCTGCGCACGCGCACGCCCCTGGCCCGTGGGGCGCGAGCTGTTGTCCGGCTGACGCCCGGTGGTGATCCGGCGATCCACGCGAACGCGGTTGTCGTATGGCTGCGGGAGGAAGAGGAGCGGGCCTTCCCTCCCGGCATGGGGTTGCGCTTCGAGTCGCTCGACGGCGAAACCCTGGGACGGCTCCGGCAGATGATAGCCCAGCAGCAGACGAACCAGGTGAAGGTCGGCTGGGCCGGCTAAAGCCGGTCCCCCACCGAGGCCCCCATGCGCATCGCCGTCATCTCCGACATCCACTCCAACATCGAGGCGCTCACCGAGGTGCTCCGCGTGGCCGAGCACCAGAAGGTGGACCGCTTCGTCTCGTTGGGGGACATCGTCGGATATGGGGCCTCGCCCAACCCGTGTTGTGACCTGGTGCGCTCGGTGGCGGAGGTGACGCTGCTGGGCAACCACGACGCGGCGGTGGCGGGGCGGATGGACTACTCGTACTACTACGACGCCGCCCGGCACGCGCTGGACTGGTCCGCCAACGTCCTCACGGACGAGAACATGCTGTGGCTGCGCAGCCTCCCGTACACCTACCGGATTGGGGACGTGGGCTTCTGCCATGGCTCGCCCATCGACCCGAAGGCGTACGAGTACATCTTCGCGCTGGAGCAGGCGCGGGAGCTGACACCGTACGTGGCGGAGCTGCCGGAGGTGACGTTCATCGGGCACAGCCACCTGTGCCGCGCCTTCGCCATCGGCAATGGCGAGGTGAACGACGTGGTGGCCCAGAAGTTCGGCATCCGGAAGGGCTACAAGTACATCATCTCCGTGGGCAGCGTGGGCCAGCCGCGCGACTACGACAACCGGGCCTGCTTCGTCATCTGCGACACGGACGCGCGCACGGTGGAGTACGTCCGCGTGGAGTACGACATCGAGACGTCGGCCCAGAAGATCTTCGACGCGGACCTGGCGCTCAACTTCGGCAAGCGCCTGTTCCTCGGGGTCTGACGCACCGCAAGCACAAAAGTCGGCACAGGCGCGGGGAAATGAAATAAACCCGGGCTCGTGCGCACCCAGGTCCCTCGAGTCCCCCTCCGGCCCTTCGTGGGCATTGCCATCACCGTGCTGCTCGCGCTCGCGCCCGCGGCCTGCCGCCGCGACTCGGGCCCGTCCGCCGAGTACGAAGAGGCTTCGCGCCGCTTCCGCGCCCTGTACGCGCAGAAGCTGGATGGCGCGTACCTCGACCCGCAGATGGGTGAAATCGAGGCGCAGCTCCAGCGCGTGCCGGCCGACAGCCTGGACGCGGAGGGCGCCCGCGCGCTGCTCCAGCGCATCCAGGAGGGCCGCGCCCGCATGCAGCAGGAGGCCAGCGCCCGGGAGAAGGCCATCTCCTCCGCCCGGGAGGTGCCTCCGGGGACGAGCCTCCCGTCGTCCACGCCCGAGCGGCAGGCGCCACCCCCGGTGGAGGAGGCCCCGGATGCCGGCCCCCCGGACGCGGGGCTCACCGGCCCCCAGGCGGGCACCCCCGCCTCCGAGCTGGTGGCCGGGTTCCGCGGCTGCTTCCGCCGGGGCGTGCCCATCGACGTGGAGGGGCGCGGAATGCGGGAGACCTGGGAGCTGGCCGACCGCACGTCCTGCCGCCTGGAATACCCCGGGCACGTGGACTCGCTGCTGCTCATCGAAGAGGGACGGGTGCTGACGCTGTTACCGAAGAGCGCTGTCCGGACCGTGACAGTCACGGCCGATGGCGGCACGGTGCCGGACGCCGGCCGTTAAGAGACACAGCCCTTCCGCCCGCGTGGCGGCCCCTGACGACTTCTTTCGCGTACGAAGCCGAATGAACGACCAGACCTTCATGAAGTTGATGCAGTTGTTGCCCAAGTCGGCCCTCTCCACCGTGGTGGGCATGGCCACGCGCCTGCCCGCGCCGGCGCCGGTCCACCACATGGCGATGCGCGCCTTCGCCAAGGCGTACAACGTGGACATGGAGGAGGCCGAGCACGCCCTCGAGCGCTACCCCACCTTCGCCGAGTTCTTCACCCGCGGCCTCAAGCCGGGCCTGCGCCCCATCGACCCGGGCGAGAAGGTGGTGGTGTCCCCCGTGGACGGCCGCGTGTCCCAGGTGGGCTACTCCGACCAGGGCCGGTGCCTGCAGGCCAAGGGCATCGAGTACACGGTGGACGAGCTGCTGGGCGACACCGAGGCCGCGAAGCCGTTCCACGGCGGCGCCTGGACGACCATCTACCTGTCCCCGCGCGACTACCACCGCATCCACGCGCCGCTGGGCGGCAAGATCACGGGCTACGCGTACATCCCCGGTGAGTTCTGGCCGGTGAACCCGGCGTCGGTGAAGAACAAGCAGTCCCTGTTCTGCGTCAACGAGCGGCTCGTCACGTACCTGGACACGGTGGCGGGCAGGTGCGCCGTGGTGAAGGTGGGCGCCACCTGCGTGTCGCGCATCAAGGCGTCGTACGACGACGTGCTCACCCACGCGGGCAAGCCCGGCAAGGTCCACAAGTACGACTCGGGCCTGCCGGTGGAGAAGGGCGGCGAGCTGGGCCGCTTCGAGATGGGCTCCACCGTCATCCTGCTGTTCGAGCCCAAGCGCGTCACCTGGGATGACAGCCTCCGGGAGGAGGCCGAGGTGCGCATGGGCAAGCGCATTGGAGTGATTTCGTGAGCCAGAAGATCGCCGGTGTGAAGGGCATGAATGATCTCCTCCCCGGGGAGATCGAGATCTGGCAGCACGTGGAGGCCCTGGCGCGCGAGCTGTTCGGCCGGTTCGGCTACGGCGAGGTCCGCACGCCCATGGTGGAGGACACCGCGCTCTTCGTGCGCAGCGTGGGCGAGGAGACGGACATCGTCGGCAAGGAGATGTACACCTTCGAGGACAAGGGCGGCCGCAGCCTGTCGCTCCGACCCGAGGGCACCGCGCCCGCGGCGCGCGCGTACATCGAGCACTCCGTCATCAACCAGGAGCCCATCACCCGCTGGTTCTACATGGGGCCCATGTTCCGCTACGAGCGGATGAAGACGGGCCGCTACCGGCAGTTCTATCAAATCGGCGCGGAGGCCTACGGCGCGAAGGAGGCCGCCCAGGACGCCGAGCTGATGGACATGGTGGTCCAGTTCCTGGAGGCGCTGGAGCTGAAGGACGTGTCCCTCAACCTCAACTCCCTGGGGGACGAGGCGTGCCGGCCCGCGTACCACACGAAGCTGGTGGAGTACCTGCGCTCGAAGCGCGAGTCGCTCTGCGCGGACTGCCAGCGGCGCCTGGAGACCAACCCGCTGCGCGTGCTGGACTGCAAGAACGAGGGGTGCCAGGCCATCGCCGCGGCCGGGCCCAACGTGCTCGAGTTCCTGTGTGAGCCGTGCCGCGCCCACTTCGATGACCTGAAGCGCAAGCTGACGGCGCTGGGCATCAAGTTCGTGGAGAACCCGCGGATGGTGCGTGGCCTGGACTACTACACGCGCACCGTCTTCGAGGTCATCGCCTCGCACCCCGCGCTGGGCACCGCCAGCACCGTGTGCGGCGGCGGCCGGTACGACAAGATGATGAAGGGCCTGGGCGGGCCGGACGTGCCCGCCGTGGGCTTCGCCATCGGTCTGGACCGGCTGGTGCTGCTGCTGAAGGAGAGCGGCCGCAAGTTCACCTCGTCGCCGGACCTGTTCGTGGCCGTGGCGGACGAGGGCTCGCAGACGGATGCCCTGACGCTGGCCAGCCGCCTGCGCCGCGAGGGGCTGCGCGTGGACTTCGACACCCGTGGCGGCAGCCTCAAGAGCCAGATGAAGCGCGCCGACAAGAGCGGCGCCCGCTTCACGCTCGTGCTGGGCGAGGCCGAGCGCACCAGCGGACAGGCGAAGCTGAAGCCCATGGCCGGGGGTGAGCCCATCCCCGTGGCCCTGGACGACGTGGCGAAGACGCTGCGCGCCCAGCCGGCCGCCACCCCGGCGGGTCCGGCCTGAGGTTCCGCGGGCTTCCGGTGCCTCCCAGCCTCCGGTGACGGAGCGGGAGGCGCCGGGAAACCCGGGGACTTCCCGCAATCACCGTGAATAGCAGGCAGGCGTGTAACCCCTGGGAAAACCTGGGGTCGTGGGGTGGGGTGTACTCGCGGTGATACCGCAGGTCGGGTAGACTGCCCGGTCTACGATGTCACGAGAGTCTTCCACTTCCGCCGTGCCGCCCGCGCTGCGCTGGATTCCCGTTCACGGGGACAGCATGTGGCCGTCGCTGCGTTCGGGAGACCTGGCGGGTGTGGAGCCGCTGCACGGGGCACCGAGGCCCGGCGAGGTGGTGCTGGCGCGCTTCGACCATGCGCTGGTGCTGCACCGGGTGCGGTGGTGTGACGCCGGCGTGCTGTCGCTGCGCGGGGACAACTCGCTTTCGGAGGATCCACTGCTGCCGCCGTCTCGCGTGCTGGGACGGGTGCTGCGGGTGCGCCGGGGCGGGGTGGTGCTGGAGGAGGGGTGGGACCGGGGCCCGACCCGGCTGGGGCGCCTGCGGGTGGCGGTGAAGTGGCGCCTGGCCGCGCTGCTGGGGCGGGGAGGGCGGCGCTCATGAGCGAGGGCTTCGGGGTGGACCGCGTTCCCCGCCACCGCGAGGGCGTCTCGGGCCAGCGGTTCGGCTCGGACTTCATCGTGCTGGACGCGGAGGGGCGCACGCTGCGCGGGTTGAACGCGACGGCGATCCGGGTGTGGGAACTCTGCGACGGGAAGCACACGGCGCGCGCCATTGCGGATCAGGTGGCGCGGGAGTATCGCATGGACGCGCGGCAGGTCCTCACGGATACGCTGCGATTCCTGACTGACCTGGCCCGGCTGGGCCTCATCGACGAGCTTCAGGAGGTACGGTGATGCGAGCGCGTATGGCGTTCCTCGCGGCGGCAGTGCTGCTGTCCGCGTGCACGGAGGGGAAGGCGCCCCTCGCCCCGGTGCCGGTGGACGATCCGTCCACGGACCCGGGTTCTCCCACGCCGGAGGAGGCGGTGGTGGTGGTGCAGCCGCCCGCGCCCGTGACGGGCAGCGCCGTCGTGGTGGGCCTGGAGGAGGGCGCCCGGGGGCTCGCGTCGGTGTCCCAGGTGGACGTGGACCTGACGGTGCGCGGCGTGCGCGGACGCGGGACGGTGGAGGTGGAGTTCGTGCCGCCGTCCGGCCTTCCCTATGAGCGGCGCTCCTCGGTGGTGGAGGCACGGCCCGACGAGTCGCGCACGGTGCGCTTCTCGCTGCCCGTGGCCGGCACCACCGTGACCACCTCCGGCATGAGCGGGACGTGGCAGGCGCGCTTCTTCCTCGACGGTGCGCCGCTGACCACGGCCGCCTTCACCCTGGAGCCGTGACGTGAGGCCCGCCATGAAATCCTTCAACACCCGGCTCGCGGTGCTGCTCGCCTCCCTGGTACCGGTGGTCGCCGCGGCGCAGACCACCACCCGCAGCTTCACCATCACCACCATCGCCGCGCCGGGTGAAACGCAGGCGCAGGTGGTGATGGACGAGGTCTCCGAGCTGACCGTCGACGTGCGCAACAACACCCGGCTCAACTCGCCCCAGTACCAGCCGATCACCGACATTACATTCACGCTGCCCACGGGCTACGTGCCGCTGCGGACCACCGCGCCCGCGGGGTGGTCCGTGGACTACGCCATGGCGACGCGGCAGATCACCTTCTCGCTGCCGGTCAACTGCGCGGGAGCGTTCGATGGATTGGACACGGGGGAGACGGCGCGCTTCACACTCCGGCTGATCCCGTCCGCCCAGAACGTGGACCGGACGAATGACCAGTTCGCGGGGGGGACCGTCGCCAGGAACCAGTGCACGGGAAGCACGTTCAGCACGACCCTCAACGCGACTGCCGCCCAGTGGCGGCGTCTGGGCCTGATCACGTACGTCTCGATGCAGCCGAGAGGCCTGGCCATCAACGGGGAGACCGAGGCCCGTATCGTCGTCGAGAACCGCACCACGGTCGCGCAGAGCGGCATCACCGCGACGGACCCGTCCACCGGCTCCGGCGGTGCCGCGTTCACCGTCGTGAGCAGGGACCCCACTCCGTTCCAGGTGACTGTGCCACTGCGGGGCACGGGCGTCCTGGTGGCGCGCGCGCGGGCGACCGCCGCCGGCACCGCGGTGCCGCAGGTCCAGGGTACCAATGCCGCGACGAGCGTCACCTCACGGGCGGCGAGTGCACGGATGGTGAACGTGGGCCCTCTGGCCGCCGCTGTCGACATGGACACCGTGGAGGCGTTCCCTGGTGAAATGGTCCGGGTACGGATGACGGTGACCAACACGTCCACCACCGACACCCTCGCGAACGTGCAGCCGCGAGCCCTGGTCGCTCAAGGCACCGCCACGCTCACGCCCCAGTCCGGTCCCATCCCGGCCAGCGTGAGCCGGCTCGATCCAGGGGCCTCGGCCCACTTCGTCTGGAGCTACCAGGTCTCCGGCGCCGCGGGGTCGGACTTCTTCTTCCAGGCCCAGGTGGATGCGACCCGCAACGGCTCGGCGCTGGCGGGTGACCTCGTGGACTCGGCGCGCGGCACCATCGCGGCGCACCGCGTGCGGGTGAGCCCCGAGTCCCTGGATGCCGCC
Source organism: Myxococcus sp. RHSTA-1-4 (assembly GCF_020037125.1). Taxonomy (GTDB): domain Bacteria; phylum Myxococcota; class Myxococcia; order Myxococcales; family Myxococcaceae; genus Myxococcus. Next base: position 83,348 of record NZ_JAIQDG010000039.1, on the reverse strand, counting down.
GCCACGAACCAGACCGTCGTCTACACCGTGCAGAACCGCGGAACGCAGCCGATCCTCGAGGTCCAGTTGCTGCGGCCCCCGTCCAACTACTTCACCCAGCCCGGCAACCCCGTGGCGCCGGCCGGGTGGACGGTGATTCGCAATGACTCCACCCGCATCACCTGGCAGGCCGACGCGGCGGGCATCCCGGTGGGGGAGGAGCTCGCGTTCTCCGTGGTGTATGCGAACTTCGGCGCCGTCACGGCGCCCACCGCGTTCCGTCACCGGCTGCACCTCGTTGATGACTTCAACGGGCCGCCCCTGCGTATCGATGGCCACATGACGCTGCTGACTGGCACCGCGCCGGAGGTGGAGCGCCTCACCGGCGTGGCCCGCGATGCCAGCGTGACGCTCACCTGGGACAACCCGGCGCTGCATGGCGGCGTCCTGGTGCTGCGCGCGGAGGGCGCGGCCCCGAATACGCCCCCCGAGCAGGGCCGGAGCTACGCCGTGGGCGAAACCGTGGGTAACGCCACCGTCGTCTACACGGAGGCCTTCAGCTCGGCCTCCACCTTCACGGACACCACCGTCACCAACGGCACGACGTACTACTACCGCGTGTTCAACGCGGATGACCTGCGCTGGTACTCGGCGGGCAACCGGCCCACGTCGGAGGCGCTCATCGCCACCCCTCGGGCGCGCGTGAGCGGCGAGCCGCTCTGGTGCTACTCGGTGGGCCTGGACGCGCGCCTCCAGCCCATCACCGAGCTGGGCGTGGGCATCTTCAGCTCCTTCAACAACTCGGTGGTGGCGAACCTCACGCAGGTGAGCAACCCGTCCCAGGACGGCGCCGAGCGCTGGCGCCCGCTGCCCCTGTCGGGCCTCATCGGCAGCCGCTTCCCGGTGGTGCCCCTGCGCGGGCTGTCCGGCCAGTACATCCTGGTGGGTGACCAGAATGGCGTCGCCTACGCCATCAACGCCAGCTCCGGACAGGTGCTGTGGCGCTGGGACAACGGCGGCAATCCCATTGGCACCATCCAGTCCTTCCCCGTCACCCAGCTCCATGACTACGCCAACGCGGCCTACCAGGCCGCGCACCCCGGCCGCGACCTGGTGTTCTTCGCCACGCGGCTGGCGGACCCGGCGCAGAACCGCGTGGTGGCGCTGAACGCCGCCACGGGTGCGCTGGTCTGGACGTACCAGCCCGGCGACCTGGGCATGGTCAGCGGCGGCATGGTGGTGGACTACGTCAACAACCGCCTCTTCATCGGCACCCGGAGCAGCGCGGGTTCCTCGGACACGCTCCGCGTCCTGAACACGCTGGCCACCGGCCCCGCCGCGCAGGAAGTCGCCCGGCTCCCCGTGGGTGACGTCGACGTGAGCCTGGTGCGCAACGCGGTGAGCAACCTCATCTTCGCGACCGCCAACGACGGCACCGTCCACGCGGTGAGCGTGGCCACGCTGCAGCCGGTGTGGAGCATTCCCGTTGCCACTCCGCCGGGGGCGAACACGCCCGCGTTCACCCACTTCGTGCGCCCGCAGGGCGCGGGCTTCGTGGCCAGCATCGCCGCGGGCCGGGTGGAGTTCTGGGATACGGCCTCCGCCAGCGTCGCGCCGACGCTGAAGTGGACCACGCCCATCGCGGACCCGTCTGGTGTGTTCTCCTTCAACCTCAACGCGGTGGCCCGCCTCTACGTGGGCAGCTCGGATGGGCGGGTGCACCAGCTCGAGCTGACCGATGGCACCGACTCGGCGCAGGTCTCGCTGGGTGGCGCGCAGCTCATCGGGACTCCGACCATCGACAACACCAGCACCGTGAGGCGTCTGCACGTGGGCTCGCAAGACGGCCGCATCTGCGCCTTCCCGGTGCCCTTCCAATGAGAAAGGACCCTTCTTCCATGCCGACACGGTCCGAAACGCAAGACGCGCCCCAGCCGGCCACCTCCCCCGAGGTGAGCCCGCGTTACGAGGCTCCCGCCATCCTCTGGGAGCAGCCCTTCGTGGCGCTGGCCCAGACGTCCCAGTGCACCATTCCGGGTGAATCGGAGCTCTGCCCCTGAGCACCGGCGGTACCGGACGGCTCGGTTCCGGTGGCTCCGGCAGTCCCGACGGCCTCCCGGCGGCCACGGGACTGTCCCTGTGCATCGCCGGGTGGTCCGTGGCGCTCGAGGTCGCCGACGCGGACCTGCGGGACTCGCTGCGGCGGATGTTTTCCCGGTTCGTGGCTCCCGCCGCCCCCGAGGGTGGCGCGGTGGCCCGGCTGCAGGTCATCGCGCCCGAGGTGCCCCGTCCCGCTCCCACCACGCGCGAGCTTCCCCTCGTGCGGCGAGCCCCGGACGGCACGCTGCGGCTGGAAGGGGAGGACTACTCCGCGACGCTCTCTCCGGACGGCCTGCGCGCCACGGTGGTGGGGCAGGGGCGCTTTCCCGTGGAGACGGTGCTGAAGGTGATGCTGGCGGGGGCGCTCGCCCGGCGCGGCGGCCTGCTGGTGCATGGCGTGGCGGTGGCGCACCTGGGGCGGGCCGCGCTGTTCGTGGGGCACTCGGGGGCGGGGAAGAGCACCCTGGGCGCGCTGTGGGCGGGCGCGGGCGGTGAGGTGCTGTCCGACGAGCTGGTGGCCGTGTGGCCGGAGGCGACGGCGGACGGGGCTCGCGCCGTGTGGCGGGCCGCGGGGACGCCGTGGAACGTGGGACTTCCCGGTGAGGCCGTGTTGAAGGCGGTGGGGACGCTGGCGTGGGACATGGGCTCGCGGTGGGAGCCGCAAGCGGCGGGGGAGGTGGGGCGGATGCTGATGCTCAATGCGCTGCTGCCCGAGGCCACGGCCGCGGGGCGAGGCGGGCTGCTCGCTGCGGCGGGGCGGCTGCTGTCGGAGGTGTCCACGGTGCGGCTGGTGTTCGCGCGCGATGCCTCCGCCGCGAAGGTCGTTCGCGGAGCGTTGGAGTCGATGCATGGGTGAGGCGTTCGCGGTATGGCGGGTGTTCGTGCGCGATGCGTCCGCCGCGGAGGCCGGTCAGTGCGCGCTGGAGGCGGCGGGACATGGGTGAGGCGCCGAAGGGAAGGCCGCGGCTGACGGTGATTGCCGGGCCGACGGCGTCAGGGAAGACGGCGCTCGCCATCGAGCTGGCGCGGCGCGCGGGCGGAGAGATTGTCAGCGCGGACTCTCAGCAGGTGTACCGTTACTTCGACATCGGCACGGCGAAGCCCTCGGCCGAGGAGCTGGCCGCGGTGCCGCACCACCTGGTGTCCGCGGTGGATCCGCTGGAGCCGTTCTCCGCCGCCGAGTACCAGCGGCGCGCGGACGCGGCGATCACCGAGATTGCCGGCAGGGGCCGGCCGGTCATCGTGGTGGGGGGCACGGGCCTCTACCTGCGCGTGCTGCTGCACGGCGTGGTGGAGGCCCCCGGCGCGCTCCCGGAGCTGAGAGCGGAGCTGGAGGCGCTGGCGGCGGCCCAGGGCCGCGAGGCCGTGCACCGCCGGCTGGCGGAGGTGGACCCTGAGACGGCGGCGAAGCTGCCTCCCCAGGACCTGGTCCGCGTCGTCCGGGCGCTGGAGATCCACGCGCAGACGGGCGTGCCCGCCTCGGAGTTCCGGAGGGCGCATGCGTTCTCCGCCGACCGGTATCCCTTCCGGCTGTACGTGCTGGACCCGCCGCGCGAGGAGCTCTACCGGCGCATCAACGCGCGCACGGAGGCCATGTTCTCCGGCGGGCTGGTGGAGGAGACGCGCGAGCTGATGGCCCGTGGCTACACGGACGCGGCCCCCATGCGCAGCGTCGGGTACGTGCAGGCCCGCGCCGTGGTGGAGGAGCGGATGACCGTGGCCGAGGCCATCCACGACACCGCGCAGGAGACCCGCCGCTACGCCAAGCGCCAGCTCACGTGGTTCCGCAAGGAGCCCGGCGCCGTGTTCGTGCAGCCGCCGTACGAGGTGCCCTGGCCCGCGGAGGGCTGACCGGCTCGGGCGCCGTGGAGCTGAGCGCCAGTCCGGCTTCCCCGTTCCTCGGGGCGGGGCAGGGGAGGGACAGAGCGGGAAGGGCCCGTGTTGTCCCCACCGGCCCGTGCGCCCATGTTCGTTGCTGAATGGAAACCCGGCACTCCCAGCGCCCGCCGCGCGTCAGCCGGACGCACGGCCTTCCGGTCGCCGTGGTGCCTACAACGCGGGAGCGGACGTCATGGCCATCAGCATCGAGCGCAATCGGGAGCCTGTCACGGGCGGCCCGTCGAGGGTGACCTCGGCGGCCTGGGGAGGACTCTTCGTCCTCGGAATCCTGGTGACCCTCCTCGGCATCGTCGCGCTGGGGGCCGCCTACCTCACCAGCCTGGTCTCCGCCATCTTCTTCGGCGCGATGCTGACGATGATGGGCATCGCGGAAATCGTCGCCGCGTTCCGCGTCCGCGGCTCGGGCGGGCCGTTCTGGCTCTACCTGCTGGGCGGCATCCTCTCCACCGTGGTGGGCCTGTTCGTGCTCGTGTACCCGGCCGCGGGCCTGGCCGCGCTGACGCTCCTGCTCGCCGGCTACTTCTTCGCCAGCGGCCTCTTCCACGCCATCACCTCGCTCGTGGACCGCTATCCGCGCTGGGGCTGGGACTTCCTCTACGGCGCCGTCTCCATCTTCCTGGGCGTCGTGGTCATGTCCCAGTGGCCCATCTCCGCCGTGTGGCTGGTGGGCACCATGGTGGGCATCGGCATCCTCTTCCGAGGCGTCTCCCTCATTGCCGGCTCCCTGACCCTGCGGCGGGCCATGCGCGCCGTCACCGCGTAGTCCCCGGCGGACCGGGAGCCGCCACGGCCGCGCGGCTCCCGTGCCCCGCTCAGGACGCGTAGCGGTCCGAGCCCAGGTCCTGCACGCTCCCCGCGGCGGGAGAGGCGGGCTCCGCCACGGGCGCCGCCGGCACGCGGCCCGTGAGGATTCGCAGCAGCCGCTCCGGGTCCACGGGCTTGGGCAGGAAGGCCTCCGCCCCCGCGTCCAGGGCCCGCTGCCGCACGTGAGGCCGGTTGAGGCCGCTCATCACCACCACCCGGGTGTTGCGAGTGAGCGGGTGCTGCTTCAGCCCCTCGGCCAGCCGCAGCCCATCCACCCAGTGCAGCACCACGTCCAGGAGAATCGCCGTGGGCGGGCGCCGCGCCACCGCGCAGAACAGCGCCAATTCGTCCGCGAAGGCCACCACCTTGGCGCCCGTGCTCTCCAGCAGCGCCGTCAGCGCCTCGCGCGCGTCCGGGTCATCGTCCACCACGTAGTACAGGTCGGGCTCCAGCTCGGGCACCACCGTGGGCACCGGCTCCATCGTGGACCGCATCCACGAGCCCACCAGCTCGCGCAGTCCGGCCCACCGCGCGGCGCCCAGCAGCGCCATGGGCGTGGGCGTGCTCAGCCCCAGCACGCCGCCGCCGAACACGCCTCCGGACGTCCGCCGGCCCCTCGCCGCGATGAAGGCCGCCGGTGCCCGCCGTCCCGCGCGCCGCAGCCACGTCACCGCCCGGGCCCCGGCCGCCGCGTCTTCCATCAGCTCGCCCAGGCCCTCGCGCACGTACCGGCGCTCCAGCATGGACGCGTCCAGTCCCCCGTCCAGCAGCGCCACCGCCGCGCGGCTGCACGAGGCCAGCGTCTCCGACAGCCCCACCTGCAGCGGGTGGCCGAAGGCCGCGGGCCCCACCACCACCTGGCCCGGCGCCACCAGCGTGCGCCCCGGCCCGTAGGGCAGGCGTGTCGTCTCCAGCGCCGCCAGCTCGAAGCCTTCCTCCACCAGCCCGTCCCGCGCCGCCATCATCAGCGCCTGGCACAGGTCCGCCGGAGTCACCGCCGGGCCAAAGGCCAGCGCGTACACGGAACTCGCTCCCGGCAGCAGGAACAGCCCGTCCACCGCCGGCAGCGGGGCAATCCACAGCCTCGCCAGCGGCGCCAGCTCCAGCCGGGGCGACGCGTGCCGCAGCCGCGCCTGCACCGCCGCCACCGTGGGTGCCGGACGGAAGCCCTTGAAGAAGGCCTCGCCCAGCAACGGCCCCGCGCCGGCCGCCAGCGCCACCGCGTGGAAGCGCTCGCCGCTGCCCTGCGCGCGCACCACCAGCGGCCCGGCCCCGCGCACCGACGCGGGGGCGTCAGGAGCCGGCGCCTGCCGCTCCACCCGCTCCACGTGGCGCGAGATGAAGCGCGCCCCCTGGGCGCTCGCGGCCGTGGCCAGCACGTCCCGCACCTGCGCCAGCCCGCCGTCGCCGTGCGGCCAGCCATCCACCACCCACAGGCCGCCCGCCGTCGCGGGGAGCAGCTCCCGGCGGCCCTCGGCGATGACCTCCACGCCGCGCAGCTCGTGTGCCCGCCACTCCGTGGGGACGCGGCAGCCGAGCGCGGCCAGGCGCGAGCGGCACTCCGGCGTCAGCACCGCGGGAGGCGCCGTGCGCTCCGACAGCCCGCCCGCGTACACCCGCACGTCCAGCGACAGGCCCCGCGCCCGCCCGTTGAAGAGGAGCGAGGCCGCCAGCCCCGCGCCGGCAATGCCGCCCCCGACGATTGCCACCCTCGAACCGCTCGCCAGCCTGTTGCCCTGCATCATCCGCGCCCTCGTTGCCGCCCCGCCGTTGCCTGCCTCGCCGCGCCTGCCGTCAATGCCGCTGCACCGGCGGGGAGAGCGCCGGCCGGCCGAACACCACCACCCGATCCCGGCCTTCCCGCTTGGCCTCGTAGAGGGCCGCGTCCGCCGCCTTGAGCAGCGCGTCCGTGTCCTCCTTCGGTCCTTCCAACGTATGGTCCGCGATGCCCACGCTCACGCTCAGCCCGAAGGGGGCAGGGCGGCCGTCGCTCTTCTGCACCCCCACCGTGCGCAGCCCGGCGCGGATGCGCTCGGCGAACACGGCCGCCTCCAGCGCCGTCTGGTGCGGCAGCAGCGCGACGAACTCGTCCCCGCCGAAACGGGCCGCGAAGTCGGACTCCCGGAGGTTGCCCTTGAGCTGCGAGGCCAGGGCGAGGATGGCCCGGTTGCCCACGTCGTGCCCCAGGCCGTCGTTGATGGCCTTGAGGTGGTCCAGGTCGATGACCACCACGCTCAGCGGGTACTCGTAGCGCTGGGCCCGGCGGAACTCCTCCTCCAGCCGCACGGTGAGCGCCCGGAAGTTGGCCAGCCCGGTGAGTGCGTCCGTCTGCGCGAGGATCTGCAGCCGGCGCTGCTGCTCGCTCTGCCGGAGCGCCCGGTCGATACGCGCCATCAGTTCGCGCGCGCTCGCCGGCTTGTGGATGAAGTCCACTGCTCCCATCTCCAGGCAGCGCTCCAGCGTGGCCTCGTCCGCGTCGCCGGTGAGGAAGATGACCGGGACGGCCTCCGTGCGCGCGTCCCGCTGGAGCGACTCCAGCACCATGAGGCCGTCCCCGCTGGGAAGGAACCTGTCCAGGAGGACCAGGTCCGGACGGTGCTCGCGCGCCAGCTCCACCCCCGCGTCCGCGTCCGGCGCCGCGAGCACGTCGAAGCGGGAGGCGAGCAGGTCCATGAGACTCTCACGGACGCCCGCATCGTCCTCGATGATGAGGAGGAGAGATCGCCCCGAGGTACGGCCACGCCGTTCCATGGACCACTCCGGTTCGCTCGCCTGCTGCGAAATGGCAGGCCGAAAGTCTCGGGTGCCACGCCCTTCCGAGTGCCCCCGACGCCCTTGCGCCCCACGCGCATCCGCCGCCGCCCGGTCCAGCAAGCACCCGCCGACTCCCGCAACCTTCACCCGAGACCTCCGGCTGCCAAGCCCGTCCGCCTCCGCGTGGCGGTTCTCGCGCTCCGCCCGACGCGCGCACGGTCCTGGAGCAAGCTGCATGCCCCGCACGGAGACATGCCAGCCGGAGTGTTTCCGGGCAGTTGCGTGCCCTCTCCGTCCCCCCGTTTTAACGGGTCGGAAGACGTTCCAGCGTGGGAATGGGCAGGCCGGTAGGAATTCCCGTGCGCGGGCGGACGCTCACACGCCTCGCGCAGGGGTTTCAGCGTCGCGTAATGAACTGCATGCGGCGGCCGCCACCCATGGGCGGCATCATCGGCGGGGCCTCGAGGCCGAACTGCCACCACATGGGCTCGTACGGCTTCATCTTCAGCCGCTTGTCATTCTGGAGCTGGGTGAGGCTCGCCTTGAGCTTCTCGTCCTTGGGGTTCTCCTCCACGCCGCGCGCGAGCACCCGGAGCGCGCCATCCTTCTCCTTGTTCTGGAGGAGGCACCAGGCGTACACCGCCCAGACGATGGACTCCTTCTTGCCGCTCTTCACCGCGGCCTCGAAGGCGGCCTTCATCGCCGGGAAGTCCTTGCGCTGGTAGTACATGGCCCCCTGCATCGCCTTGGCCATGTAGTTGCGCGCGCTGGCCTTGTCGAAGTGCGCCTTGGCGCCGTCCAGGTCCTTCACCATGTACTTCAGCATGCCGATCTGGGCGTGGATCTCCGGGCCGACGAGGAACTGCCACTTGTCGTAGACCAGCCCCTGCTCCAGCGTCTTCACCGCCCGGTCCACCTTCGCCTGGGCGTCCTTCTGGTTGGTGGGTTGGGACTGGAGGTCCTGCTGGACCACCGTCATCAAGGCCTGGATGCGGCCGGCCACCCGCCGGGCGAGCAGGACGAAGGTGCCGACGAGGGCGATGATCCCGGGGATGAGGCCTGCCCACAGGGAGAAGCCGGCCAGCTTCACCAGGAGCGCGACCACGATCCCCACGGCCAGGGAAATGAGAAGGTTGTACATGGCGGGCCCCTCTTAGCGATGTGCGTGCGACACCGCAATCTTCGGATGCACACGAACGCGGGTCGCGGTATACGTCTGGCTGTTTCCGCAACAAGCGGCCCTCTGTCGAAATTGGTAGACGAGGCGGACTCAAAATCCGCTGCGGCTGACCCCGCGTCCCGGTTCGAGTCCGGGGAGGGCCATAATCCGAGGGGATATGGACCGGCGTGAGTGACCGCGCCGGCCATGCCCGAGTCCCAGGAGGGCAGAGCGCGCGAGGGCAGGGCCATCGGAGGCTCCCAGACAATGAAGGTTCTGCTGGTCGAGGACGACGCGAGCCTCCGGGAAGGCATGGGCGAGATCATCGCCGAGCTGGCCGAGGTGCGGGCGGCCGGCACCGAGGACGAGGCGCTGGCGGCCCTGACTGCGGAGCGGTTCGACCTGGTCATCACCGACCTGCGCATCGCCGGCCGGGAGCAGGGTGGGCGCGCCGTGCTGGAGGCCGCCCGGCGCCGGCAGCAGGCGGTGGCCCTCGTCAGCGCCGCGGCCCCCGACGACCTCTCCCGGGCCCTGCGTCCCTACCTTCCGGACGCAATGCTGGTGAAGCCCTTCCAGCTCGACGACATGCTCACCCTGGTGGAGCGCTTCCTGGGCGTGCGGAGGGAGCTGGAGCGCATCGCCTCGGAGCAGGGCGTCCCTGGAGAGGGCGCCTGGACGGAGACGTCGCCCGGGGTGCGGATGGCCGCCGGCTCCTCCGGCATGCAGGCGCAGGGCACTTCCAACTGGGTGCGGATGACGCCAGGCAGCGGCTTCGCGTGGCGGCCGGACGGCCCGGGGCGGGAGGGCGTGTTGCTGGTGGAGGGGGACCTGGAGGTGGACGGCGAGCAACACACCGCGCCCCGGTACCTGTTCGTGGGGGCCGGACAGGCGCCCGAGGCCCGCACCCGCGAGGGGTGCCTGGCCGTCACCCTGGTGCTGAAAGAGTAGAGGTTTCGCTGCGTGGACTCCGTGTGGCCTTCGACACCGTTGGACGCGGCCCGGCTCGGCCGTCCTTCCCGGCGCGGGGCGACCGCCGCCCTCCAGGCGCACATCGCGGTGCTGCGCGGTGAGCCGCTGAAGGCCGCGCTGGCCGAGGCCCTGCGCGAAGCAGACGGGCTGGGTGGGCAGGAGCGGCGCTTCACCGCCTTCGCCGTGCGCGAGCTGTCCCGGCACCAGCGGCTGCTGGACCTGGCGGCGCGCCTGCTCGGGCACACCATGGGGAAGGTGGGGCTCACCGAGGACCAGGCGCTGGTCCGCTATGCCCTCTGGCGCCGCATCTTCTGTGGCGAGGGCTGGACGCGCATCGGCCCCGAGGTGCGCCTGCCCGGGCCCGTGCGTCCCCGTACCATCAAGGACTCCCTCCTCCAGGAGGTGGTGGAGACGCCGCTCCCGGAGGCCCCCCTGCCGGACTCGCCGGCCGAGCGGCTGGCGGTGCGGTACTCGTTCCCCACCTGGTTCGTGCAGCGGCTGGCGGAGGTGTACCCGGAGGACGTGCTGGCGGGACTGCTTGCGTCCCTGGACGAGGAGCCCGCGCTGCACTTCCGGGTGCGGCCTCCCGGCACGCGCGACGCGGTGCTGGCGGCGCTGGCGGAGGAGGGCGTCGCCGCGGAAGCCGTGGCGGCGGCTCCGGACGCGGTGCGCGTGGTGGACGCCAGCCACCGCATCTTCGAGACGAGGGTGATGAAGTCCGGGCGCCTCCAGGTCCAGGACGTGGGCAGCCAGCTCATCTCCGAGGTGTGCCGGCCCGCGGGCGGCTCGCTGGAGGGGCTCACCGTGGCGGACGTCTGCGCGGGGGCGGGTGGCAAGACGCTGGCCCTGGCGGACTTCGTGGGGCCTCGGGGCCGGGTGCTGGCCGGAGACCGCTCCCGGCGGCGGCTGGCCGAGGCGCGCGAGCGCGTGCGCCACCTGTCCCTGAAGCAGGTGGCCTTCCCGCACCCCCTGCCGCTGTCCGACGCGGACGTGCTGCTCATCGACGCGCCGTGCAGCGGCACGGGCTCGCTGGCGCGCGAGCCGGACCAGAAGTGGAAGCTCACCGCCAAGGAGATCGCGAAGTACCAGGCCACCCAGTCCGAGCTGCTGGAGGAGGTGGCGCGCCAGGCGAAGCCGGGCACGCTCGTCGTCTATGCCACCTGCTCGGTGATGCCGGAGGAGGACGAGGCGGTGGTGGAGGCCTTCCTGGCGAAACACCCGGACTTCACTCTGGAGCCGGTGGGAGACGTGCTGGGAGCGGAACGGGCCGCGCTGGCCGCGTCCGGGCCCTACCTCAAGGCGCTGCCGCCCCGGGTACCGGGGGGCGGCTTCTTCGCGGCGAGGCTGCGGAAGACGGCGCCACGGGGTTGACAGTCGCCGAGGCCACACGCTACGCAAACGTGGATTTTCTCAAGGGGTGACACCGACTTGGCGGCCGACCCGAAGCAGTCCGAGGTGGTGAAGCAGATCAACCAGGCCTTCCAGGAGGCCCAGGCCCGGCTGGCCCAGCTCCGCGAGGCCGTGGAGCGCAACACCGACCTGGCCCGGGCGAACGCCAGGACCACCGTCCTGAAGGACCAGAAGGAACGGGCCCTGAAGGAGCTGGGCGAGGTGGTGTGGCGCCAGGTGCAGAAGGGCAAGCTGGAGCTGCCGGCCGGCTTCGCCTCCGTGCTCAAGGCGGTGGAAGCGGCCGAGCAGGCGGCCGAGGCCCACGCGCGCGAGCTCACCGACATCCTCCGGGAAGGAGAAGAGGTGGCGGAGCGGTTGAAGGTTGGAAAAAACGCCACGAAGCCACAAACAATTCTGGCCAACGGCGGAAAGAAGCGGTAGAAGGCACCCACTTTCGACGTCGGGGCCGATCCCCAAAGCGGCCAGCAGGAAAAGACGGGGCTATAGCTCAGCTGGGAGAGCGCTTGAATGGCATTCAAGAGGTCATCGGTTCGATCCCGATTAGCTCCACTCTGAAATGAAGAGGCCCGCCTGGGAAACCCGGCGGGCCTTTTTGTTTTCCGGCGCCGGTGTCCCACGGCCTGCGGGGGGCGGCTTCCATGCCCGGGCGCCCATGAAAAAGGCCCGCCAGGGGAGTCCTGACGGGCCTGGGACTGTCCGGGGCCGGGGGCCCGCGGGTGGGGCTGACTATGCCTTGCCGGCGAAGATGCCCATCACGTCCTTGAGCAGCTTCACGGACTCGCCGTGCGGACGCTGGAAGGCGTTGCGGCCCATGATGGAGCCGAAGCCGCCGCCCGCGTGGATCTGCCGGATCTCCTCCAGCAGCGCCGGGGTGTCCTTGGCCTCGCCACCGGAGAAGATGACGATGCGCTTGCCGTTGAAGGCGGAGCGAACCACCTCGCGCACGCGGTCCGCCAGCGTCTTGGTGGGGATGTTGGCCTTCTCGAAGGCCTTCTTCGCCTCGGGCTGCTCGAGGTGGTCCTGCGGCGGCTTCACCTTGATGATGTGCGCGCCGAGTTGGGCGCTGATCTGCGCCGCGTACGCCACCACGTCGATGCCCGTCTCACCCTCCTTGGACATGTTGCCGCGGGGGTAGGCCCAGACGACGGTGGGCAGGCCGTACTCCTTGGCCTCCTTGATGATCTCCCGCAGCGCCTCGTACTGCTCGTTGCGCGCGCCGGAGCCCGGGTAGATGGTGTAGCCCACCGCCACGCAGCCCAGCCGCACCGCGTCCTTCACGGAGGCCGTCACCGCGGAGATGGGGTTGGGGACCTTGGCCAGCGAGTCGGAGTTGTTGAGCTTGAGGAGCAGCGGAATCTCGCCCGCGAACTTGCCGGCGACGGCCTCCAGGAAGCCCAGCGGCGCCGCGTAGGCGTTGCAGCCCGCGTCGATGGCGAGCTGCGCGTGGTAGTCCGGATCGTAACCGGCGGGGTTGGGGCCGAACGAGCGCGCGGGACCGTGCTCGAAGCCCTGGTCCACGGGGAGGATGACGAACTTGCCCGTGCCGGCGAGCGTGCCGGTGTTCATCAGGCGGGCGAGGTTGGTCAGCGTGCCCGGGTTGTCGGACGTGTACCAGGACAGGATCTGCTTGACGCGATCGGTATAGGCCATTGTGGGGGTCCTCGGTATGCGGGCCCTCTGTGGCCCGGCTCGGGAACAGCCGCAATCTGCTGCATGCGGAACGCCGGACCAACTCCTTTTCTCGCCGGAGTGTCAGCGGTGCTACGCGAGTCTGTGAGGACCGCCCCCGGTAGGACGGCCCCCGCGCCGCCAGGGCAGGGCTCCCGAGGGGCGCGGACGGTGGAAATGGAACGAACAAGGCCGATGACGGCGTCCCCCGGAACGGAGATGCTGCGCCGCCGCGGGCAACTCGGATATGGACCCGCCCGAGGCGGGGAGTGATGCGCGGACACCTGGATCGAGGCGTGACAGTGGCGCTGGTGCTGGCGGCCGGGCTCTCGGCGGCACAGCTCACCCCGGGGACGACGGGGCCGGGCAGCAGCCCGTCGCCCGGGACGGGGCAGGGGACCTCCGCTTCAGGCACCAGCGGCACGGGGACTTCGGGGACGACGAGCGGGACGGGCACCACCGGTACGCCTTCCGGGACGGGCACCACCGGCACGGGGACTTCCGCGACGACGCCCGGGACGGGCACCCCGGCCACGCCTTCGCCGGGGACGGGCACGCAGACGACGCCTGGGACGGGGGCCGCCAGCGAGAGCCCGGGCCTTCCCCGCACAACGCCGCAGAACCTGCCCCCGGGCACCCCCGCCATTGCCCCGGAGACGCCGGGGTCGGCGGCCAGCGGCGCCGCGCAGGGCCGGACGATCTCTCCGGCCCCCGCGCTCGAGCCCTCCCGGGAGGCCCAGCAGGCCCGGGAGTCGGTGGAGGCCACCCCCGGCGGGGAGGCGGCTCCGGCCGGGAGGGCCCCGCTCACGCTGGCGCAACTGATTGAACGGGCCCGAACCACGGACTCGCGGGTGGAGGAGGCCACCGCGGAGCTGCGGAAGTTCCAGGCGCTCTACCAGCAGGCGAAGTGGGCCTGGTTCCCCCGGTTCGAGGTCACCGTGGGCCTGGGAGGGCCCGTGCCGGAGGCGCGCTACGACGCCAACGGCGTCCTCACCGAGGCGTCCCGCGAGGGCGACTTCGACTTCGGCCGCGTGGGCGTGACGGTCTTCTCCACGGGAAACGCCGTGCTGCCGCTCTACACCTTCGGCAAGCTGACCGCGCTGGAGAAGGCGGGCGCGCAGGGGCCCATCGTCGGCGAGGCGCTGCGGGAGCGTGCCCGGAACGAGGCGGGCTTCCAGGCCGCGCAGGCGTACTTCGGCTACCAGCTCGCGCGCTCCGGACTGGTGCAGATCGAGGACGTGTCGAAGCGGCTGGAGGACGCCGCCGAGCGCATCGACGCGCTGCTGAAGGAGGAGTCCGAGCAGGTGTCCCGGGTGGACGCGTACAAGGTCCGCTACTTCCGGCAGATCGTCGAGGCGCGCAGGGCCGCGGCGCGGCAGGGGCGCGAGTTCGCGCTGACCGCCATCGGCCTGCTGGCCAACGCGGCGCCGGGGGAGACGGTCGCCGTGGTGGAGGAGGACCTGCCGCTCGAGGAGGACGTGGAGCCGCCCTCCCTGGAGCGCGCCCTGACGCTCGCCGAGCAGCACCGGCCGGAGCTCACCGCCATCACCGCGGGCATCGCCGCGCGCGAGGCGGAGGTGTTCATCCGCGAGCGGAGCTTCTTCCCGGACCTGGGGCTCGCCGGCTTCTACGACTTGCGCTTCACGACCAGCGCCCAGCGCCAGACGAACCCCTTCGCGTATGACCCCTTCAACGAGCGCACCGGCGGGCTGGGCCTGGTGCTGCGCGGCACCTTCGACGTTCCCCTCAAGAACGCGCAGCTCGAGCAGGCGCTCGCGGAGCTGGACAAGCTTCGCGCCCAGGAGAAGCAGATCCGCGCCGGTATCCGCCTGGAGGTGACGAAGGTGCACGGCGAGCTGGTGGCGGCCTGGGCCCGCGCCCGGGCCTTCACGGAGGCGGAGAAGAACGCCCGCCGCTGGGTGACGGCCGCCTTCGCCGCGTTCGACCTGGGAACGGGTGAGACGCGGGACCTGGTGGAGGCATTCACCGCCTACGCCCAGGCGTCAGGCGACAGGTCGCAGAGCTGGCACGACGTCCGGGTGGGAATGGCCGCGCTGGCCCGGGTCACCGGAATGCCCCCCGTCCCGGGTGAATAACGGGCACCGCGCTGCTGTCGTCTCTATCGTTCGCCAATCACGGAGCCGAAAAACACAATGATTGCATCCCTGCTCGCAGCCGCCCTGATTGCCGCCGCCCCTGCCAGCCCGCTCTCGGTCGTCAAGTCCGGGAATGCGGACGTGCAGAAGGCCGCCAACGCGCCCGGCGCCACCGCCGAGTCGCTCGCCGGCGTCGTGGAGAAGTTCGTCGACTTCGAGGAGCTGGCGAAGCGTGCGCTGGGTGACAAGACGTGGGCCACCCTCACGCCCGCCCAGCAGAAGGAGTTCACCACCACCATGACGGGCCTGCTGCGCGCCTCCTACGCCCAGAAGGCCATCGGCCAGGCCCAGGCGCAGGTGAAGTACGGGAAGGAGTCCGTCCAGGGGAGCGAGGCCACCGTCAACACCCTGCTCACCGTGAAGAAGGACCAGATTCCCGTCGACTACCGGCTGTACCGCGCCGGAAAGGGTGAGTGGCGCATCTACGACGTCATCACCGACGAGGTGTCCCTCGTGGACACGTACAAGGGCCAGTTCCGCAAGCTCCTCAACGACAAGGGCTTCGACGGGCTGCTCTCCACCCTGAAGAGCAAGCGGGCCCAGCTCGAGAAGGAGAACGCCGAGCAGGCCGCCAAGGGTGGCGCGGCCAAGGGCGCTGGAAACTAGCTCGCGAAGGGTGGAAACGACGAGGCCAGCGCGAGCGCCTACAGCGCGCGCTGGTAGATGCGGTACGTCTTGGAGCGCTGGGCGCCCATGGACTCGATGGCGCGGTTGACGAGGTGGTTGTCCTCCAGCGTCCAGGAGATCTCCCCGCCCACGTAGCCCAGCCGATTCGCGGTGCGCAGGGTGTCCAGGTAGAGGATGGCGTCCAGGCCGCGGCGCCGGTAGCCCTCCTTGATGCCGAGGATGATGAGGCGCAGCCGGTTGATGCGCCGCGAGGCCAGCGCCAGCTTCACCAGACCGATGGGCAGGCCGAAGTGGGTGAGGCGCCCGTTGGCCGCCCTGATGGCCTGGTTCGCGTCGGGGACGGTGAGCGAGAAGGCCACCGGCTCGCCCTTGACCTCGGCCATCAGCGCCAGCTCCGGGCGGACGATGGTCTTCAGGTCCTTGGCGAGGTGGTCGAACTCCGCGTCCGTGAAGGGCACGAAGCCCCAGTTCTTCTCCCAGGCGGAGTTGTAGATGTCGCGGATGCGCCGCACCTCCGCGTCCAGGTCCTTCATGTTCACCGGGCGCACGGTGACGCCCTCGCGCACGCGCAGCTTCTCCGCGATGCGCACCACCTTCTCCGGCGGCTCCGCGGACGAGGACAGCTCGAAGGCGTA
This sequence comes from Myxococcus sp. RHSTA-1-4, assembly GCF_020037125.1. Taxonomy (GTDB): domain Bacteria; phylum Myxococcota; class Myxococcia; order Myxococcales; family Myxococcaceae; genus Myxococcus. The sequence continues at coordinate 67,188 of NZ_JAIQDG010000039.1, read as the reverse complement.
CAAATCCTTCGCCTTGGTGAGCCCGCACGCGTCCATCAGCGCGGCGTAGTAGGGCGGGTTGTGCGGCATCATGATGGCCGGCGGGGTGCCGAAGCCGTCGATGAGCAGGCCCCAGTCCTGGTTGGACGAGAAGTTGGCCGGCCCGAGCATGGAGTCCATGCCCCGCTCGCGCAGCCACGCCGCCGCCGTGTCCAGCAGCGCCCGGGCAATGCCCGCGTCATTCACGCACTCGAAGAGGCCGAAGAAGCCCTCCTTCGTGCCGTGCTCCTGCATGTGACGCGGGTTGCGGATGGCGGCGATGCGCCCCACCACTTCGCTGCCTCGCCGGGCCAGGAACAGCTCCACCTCGCCGTACTCGAAGAAGGGATTCTTCTTCGGGTCCAGGAAGTCCTTCCGCTCCATCTCCAGGGGCATGACCCAGTTCGGGTCGTCCTTGTAGATGCCGTACGGGAAGCGGATGAACTGCATCTTCTCCGCCGAGCCGCGCACGGGCGTCACCTGCACGTCCGAGGGCAGGGGAGGAAGCGAGGGAGCGGAGGCGGACGGCTCGGCGGGGAGGGCCATGGGTGCTCAGTTCCTGTCTTCCGATTGTGTGCCGTTGACGCCGTTGGAGCCGTTGCGCATGAAGAAGTGGGCGCCCTTCTCCAGCAGGAGGCCCGGCAGCTCGCCGCGCTTCTCCCACAGCTTCATGGGGGCGGTGCCCAGCTTGCGCAGGTCGTCCGGCTGCAGGTTGGCGGCGCGCCAGGTGAGCTGCTCCACCGCGTCGAAGAGCTTGCCGGCCACCTCGCGCGACGACATGCGCGACAGTTGCTCGAGGGTGATGCCGCCCTTGTCCGCCAGCAGGCCCGCGGAGCCCGCGGCCCACTTCTCGCTCGCCTTGTTGGAGAGGATGCGCGTGCCGGGCCGGGCGATCTTCACCGGCTCGTACACGGTGGGGCGCGTCTCCGGAATCACGTTCAGCTTGCGGCCGATGGTCTCGAAGATGTCCAGCACGCGGTCCAGCTGCGCGTCCGTGTGCGTGGCCATGTACGAGGTGCGGATGAGCGCGTGGCCCGCCTCCACCGCCGGCGGAATCACCGGGTTGGCGAAGACGCCGGCCTCGTGCAGCGCGCGCCAGAAGCGGAAGCACTTCACCTGGTCGCCGATGTGCACCGGCACCACCGGCGTCACCGACACGCCCGTGTCGAAGCCCATGGCGCGGAAGCCGTTGTGCATCTTCTCCGCGATGTCCAGCAGCCGCTCGCGGCGCTGCGGCTCGGCCTCGATGATCTCCAGCGCCTTGAGCGCCGCGGCGATGGAGGCCGGCGTCATGGACGCGGAGAAGATGACCGAGCGCGCCTTGTGGCGGATGTAGTTGATGACCTCGAAGGGGCCCGCCAGCACGCCGCCCAGCGACGCGAAGCTCTTGGAGAACGTCCCCATGACGAGGTCCGTCTCCTTCTCCAGTCCGAAGTACTCGGAGGTGCCGCGGCCCTTCTCGCCCAGCACGCCCATGGAGTGGGCGTCATCCGTCATCACCCGGGCGTTGTACTGCTTCGCCAGCTCCACGATGCGGGGCAGGTTGCAGACGTCGCCCTCCATGGAGAAGACGCCGTCGGTGACGATGATCTTGCCCGCGTTGGGATCCGCCTGGGACAGCAGCTGCTCCAGGTGGTCCATGTCGTTGTGGCGGAACTTGCGCTCGGTGGCGAAGGACAGGCGGATGCCGTCCACCAGCGAGGCGTGGTTCTGCCGGTCGCTGAAGACGATGTCGTGCCGGCCGAGGATGGACGCCAGCGCCAGGTTCGTCTGGAAGCCGGTGGAGATGACGATGGCGGCCTCGCGGTTGAGGAACTTCGCCAGCCGCGCCTCCAGCTCCTCGTGCATCGCCAGCGTGCCGTTGAGCAGGCGCGAGCCGGAGCACGTGGTGCCGAACTTCTCCACCGCCTTGATGGCGGCTTCCTTCACCCGCGGATCCGCGGAGAGGCCCAGGTAGTTGTTGGACCCCACCATGATGACGCGCCGGCCCTCGATCTCCACCTCGGTGGCGCCGTGCGATGCTTCGATGGCTCGGAAGTACGGGTAGAGCCCCGTGGCCTTCGCGATGCGGTAGTCCTTCCAGTTATGGCACTTCTCGAAGACGTCGCTCATGGGTGGTCTTTCTCGAGGCTGCGTCGGGAGGGCGAACCTCTGGGGGGACTGCGGATCTCCAGTCGCCAACGGCCATGCACGGCGCGTTCCGACCTGGGAAACCTGCGTCCGGCGACCTCCCTCGGGGGACGCGGGGCGGTGAATAAAGAGGGTTAGCGGCAGTGTCAAGGCGCGGACTGTTGCTTGCATTCCCTGCGAGGGCCCCTGTGGCCCCCTCGGCTTGACACGACCGCGACTTTGGTGGCACCCCGCCGCCACGAGAGCGTTCTCCAGTAGATAGTGGAATGCATCGTGTGCAGGTGGCTGCACACCCGCCGGAGGCGCTGGAAGGCTTCTTCCGCGCGGGGTGTTTGCGGGGACCATTGACTGGCCGGGAACTTGCTTGTTCCGGCCCTTCATCGAGGAGTGGACGGTGGCGAGGTCTCTGCGGCAACGCTGGTTCGAGCGGTTCATCCACCTGGCCGTGTCGTGGCCCTGGCAGGTGCTGCTCGCCTTCGTCCTGCTGGCGGCCGGCGGTATGGCGCTGGCGTCGCGGTTGGAGTTCCGGGGCTCGTTCGTGGAGCTGCTGCCCCAGGGCGCCCGGGAAGTGAAAGATCTGACACGCGTGTCACAGAAGGCGGGGGGGGACGGGTACCTCGTCATCCTGGCGAAGGGGGACACCCCGGAGGGGCTCAAGGCCTACGCGACCGAGCTGAAGACCCGCCTGGAGGCGCTGCCGGAGGTCCGCTACGTCGAGCACCGTTATGACGTGGACTTCTTCCGCCGACACGGCCTGCTGCTACTGCCGGCGGAGAAGCTGGCCGCGCTGCGCAAGGATTTGGAGGCGCGGGTCCGCTACGAGCGCCAGCAGGCCAATCCCTTCTATATCGACCTGGGGGCCACGCCGCCGCCGCCCACGTTCGAGGAGATCGCGAAGAAGCACGCGCCCAACGCGCCCATGCGCGAGTACCTGGCCAACGCGGACGGCTCCGAGGTCTACCTGATGATCAAGCCGTCGGGGACGGCGGGGGACCTGGACTTCGCGCGGCGCTTCGTGGACCTGGCCATGGGCACCGGACGGACGCTGGCAAAGGAGCGTCATCCCTCCGTCCAGCTGGAGGCCACGGGCAACTTCCAGAACCGCATCGAGGAGGACGCGGTGATGCGCGGGGACCTGGCGCGCGCCGGCCTCCTGTCCGCGCTCATCGCCGTGGGGCTCATCCTGCTGGCCACCCGGCGCATCGCCGCGCTGGCGGTGGTGGGCATGCCCGTCATGGTGGGCCTGGTGCTGACGTTCGGAATCGCCTGGCTCGCCATCGGCCACCTGAACGTGGTGACGGGCTTCCTGGTGGCCATCCTCATCGGCCTGGGCATCGAGTACGGCGTGCACCTGTGCATGCGTTACTGGGAGGAGCGGCAGACGCTGTCCGCCCGTGACGCGATTGCCGCGGCGGTGCGGGGCACCTTCAGCGGAGCCCTCACCTCGGCGGTGACGAACGCGGCGGCCTTCTTCGTGCTGCTGCTGGCGCAGTTCCAGGCCTTCAACCAGTTCGGCTTCCTCGCGGGCCTGGGCGTGCTGCTGGCGGTGCTGGCCGCGTATGCGCTGGGGCCCTCGCTGCTGGCCATCGCCGAGCGCCTGCGCCCCGCGCGCCCCGACTCCGCGCCCGTCACGGCCTCGGCCTCCGAGCCCCCGGCGCCGAAGCCCGAGCGCGAGTGGAAGCGCTGGCCCACGCCGGTCATCGTCACCATCGCGCTGTCGGTGCTGGCCTTCGCGGTGTTCTCCGCCGTCATCGCGCCCCGGCTGGGGTTCGAGACGGACATGCGCAAGCTGAAGGGGGACTCGCCGGCCTCGCGCCTGGACGACCACGTCACCGCGCAGCTCGGCCAGCCGCTCAACCCGGCCATCTTCCTGGTGGAGGACCTGAAGCAGGCGGGGCAGGTGGAGGACGTCATCGCGGAGGTGAAGCGCCGCAACGGCGCCGGCTCCGTGTTCCTTCGCACCGCGTCCCTCAATGACCTGGTGCCGTCGGACCTGCAGCGGCGCGAGGCGGAGATCTCCGGCATCCGCACCCTGTTCCATGGACTCCCGCCGGCTGCGGAGGAGGACCCGCGGCTGCAGGACTTCCAGCGGATGCTGGAGGCGAAGCCCTACGGGCTGGACTCGCTGCCGGTGGAGGCGCGCCGCCGCTTCGAGGCCACGGACGGGAAGGGCACCTTCCTGCTGCTCTTCCCCTCGGTGTCCAACTACGACACGGAGGACCTGCGGCGCTGGGCGGCGCAGATCGACCAGGTGGTGGAGGCGACGAAGGCGCGCGGCATCGACATGGCGGTGCTGGACAGCAACCGCATCGCCGCGCGCATCTTCGCGCTGGTGCGCGGGGACGGGCCGCTCATCCTCTGGTCCGCGGCGGGCGTGGTGTTCTTCGTCATCCTCCTGAGCCTGCGCAGCTTCAAGCGCGCGCTGCTCGTCACCGGGCCGCTGTTCCTGGGCATGACGTGTCTGGCGGGCGGCATGTACCTCTTCGACGTGCAGCTCAACTTCATCAACGCGGTGGTGCTGCCCAACCTGCTCGCCATCGCCGTGGACAACTCGGTGCACCTCTTCCACCGGTATGAGGAAGAGGGGCCCGGCTCGCTCGGCAAGGTGGTGCGGCACACGGGGCTGGCGGCGGTGGTGGCCACGCTGTCGAACGCGGCCGGTTATGGCGCGCTGCTCGTCGCCAACCACCAGGGACTGCGCAGCATCGGTCAGATTGCGCTGCTCGGGGTCGTGTGCACCTTTCTGGGGACCACGGTCTTCTTCCCCGCGATGCTGGCCCTCCTGGAGCGGTGGAGCGGGCGGAAGGCCGCCCCGGAGGGGGAGATGGCTGTCGTTCGGAGCCTCGAGCTCGGCGTGGGCGGCGAGGCGCCGGGGGAGCGGAAGTCAGCGTGAGTACCTGGCCCTTCCAGAGAACGCGCGGCATCGTGGTCGCCAGGCGCGAGCGTGCGGTGCAGGTCCACCTCAGCTCGGTGGACATCATCGTCGTGATTGCCTGCTCGCTGGCGGCGCTGGTGCTCGTGGGCCCGGGCCGCTGGGCGCCGGATGCGCCAGGCAATGCCTGCATGTTCGCTTTCATGGCGGCGGGCCCGCTGGTGCTGCGCACGCTCGAGGCCACGTACCCATCGCGCCGGTGGCTCACCGTGCTGGCGGACTGGTGGCTGTTGCCCGTGGCGGTGATGTCACACGGCTGTCTGTCCCCGGTGGTGGACACGCTCAACCCCATCTTGATGGACGCGCAGTTGGTGGCGGCGGACCAGCGGCTGTTCGGGTTCCAGGCCGCGGTGGAGCTGGAGCGCATGGTGCCGCCCTGGCTCAACGACGTGCTGATGGTCTGCTACTACGGCCACTTCATCTGGGCGCTGGTGCTGGGCGTGGCGCTCTACAAGCGCGCGCGCGGGCCCATGTCCGAGTTCGACGAGTACCTCACCGGCCTGGGGCTGATGTTCTTCCTGAACTACGCGGCCTACTCGCTGGTGCCCGCGGTGGGGCCGCGCTACTTCCTCATCGACGCGTTCGACGGGCCGCTGCGGGGCGTGGTGCTGACGCCGCTGCTGGACTCGGTGATGCGCACGCCGCTGTACGCGCGGGACTGCTTCCCGTCGGGCCACACCGGCACCACGCTGCTGGTCCTCTTCTATGCGTGGCGGTTCTCCCGGCGGGTCTTCTGGGTCATGCTGGCACCGGGCCTTGGCCTCATCGTCGCCACGCTGGCCGGGCGCTTCCACTACGCCACGGACCTGGTGTGCGCGGTTCCGCTGGTGATGCTGGTGGTGGGGCTGGCCCTGGGGCTCTCCCGCGCCGCCCGCCAGCGCGAGGTCGAGAGGGCCGCGCGTTCCGTTCCGGTGGACGCTATCCTGCGGCCCTGAGAGCTGGCCGGCCCACACGTCGTCCCTTCCCACCCCCACCGGGCCCGGCCATGAGGAGCCTCCTTCCATGTCCAGGCCCGTGTCCGCGCAGCGCGTCTCCCGGTTCGGCACCACCGTCTTCTCCGAGTTCAGCGCGCTCGCCGCGAAGCACGGCGCCGTCAACCTGGGGCAGGGGTTCCCGGACTTCGACGGGCCGGAGGCCATCAAGGAGGCCGCGCAGCGCGCCATCCGCGACGGCGTGAATCAGTACGCCATGGGCATGGGCGCGAAGGACCTGCGCCAGGCCATCTCCGAGCACGCCGCGCGCTTCTACGGCCAGCAGGTGGACCCGGACACCATGGTGACGGTGACCAGCGGCGCCACCGAGGCCATCTTCGACGTGCTGCTGGGCCTGGTGGACCCGGGCGACGAGGTGGTCGCCTTCGAGCCGTTCTACGACTCGTACGACGCCAACATCACCTTCGTGGGCGCCACCGCGCGCTACGTGCCGCTGCGGCCGCCGGACGCCTCCCACCCGGAGTGGTGGTTCGACCGGGACGAGGTGCGCGCCGCGTTCGGACCGCGCACCCGCCTGCTCATCCTCAACTCGCCGCACAACCCCACCGGCAAGGTCTTCACCCGCGAGGAGTTGGAGTTCCTGGGCGGGCTGTGCGCCGAGTACGACGTGAAGGTGCTGTCGGACGAGGTGTACGAGCACATCGTCTTCGCCCCCGCCCGCCACCTCCGGCCGTCCACGCTGCCCGTGCTGGCGGACCGCACCGTCACGGTGAGCAGCGCCGGCAAGTCGTTCAGCCTCACCGGGTGGAAGGTGGGGTGGATCATCGCCCCGCCGCCGCTTCGTGACGCGGTGCAGCGGGCTCACCAGTTCGTGACGTTCGCCACGGCCTCGCCGCTGCAGGCGGCCATGGCGGCGGCGCTGCGGCTTCCGGACGCGTACTACGCGGAGCTGGCGGCGACGTACACGGCGAAGCGGGAGCGGCTGCTCGGCGGGCTGCGGGAGGCGGGGCTGACGGCGTACGCGCCGCAGGGGAGCTACTTCATCCTCGCGGACATCGCGCGGTACGGCTTCCCGGACGACATCGCCTTCTGCCGCCACCTGGTGTCCGAGGTGGGCGTGGCCGCCATTCCGCCCAGCGTCTTCTACGGCCCGGAGCACCGGCACCTGGGCCACGGGCTGGCGCGCTTCGCCTTCTGCAAGACGGACGCGGTGCTGGATGAAGCGGTGCGCCGCCTGCGTGCGAAGCTGGCGCCGCGTCGCTGAGCAACGGCGTCAACGCCGCGTGCCTTGCGAGGGTGGGGGGCGGGTGCTACATCCCCCGCGCCATGCCTGCGCGCACCGCTCCCAAGAAGAATGCCCGGTCCGTTGCTCCCCGTCGTGCCCCCGCCCAGACGTCCGGGAAGGCGGCACCCAAGCTGAAGGTCGCCCCCGCGCCCGCCGCGAAGAAGAAGGCGGGCAAGGCGCTCAAGTCCGCCAAGGCCGCGGTGAAGAAGGTGGTGGCCCGCGTGAAGAAGGCCTCGAAGAAGGACTCCACGTCGCGCGTCTATGAGGCCGCCACGGTGAAGGCCGTCGCCAGGGCCACGGAGAAGTGGGCGAAGGAGGACCTGGCGCAGACGACGGCGAAGATGCCGCTGCGCAAGAAGCAGTTCGTCACCGACTCCGGCATCCCCATTCCGGACCTCCTCACGCTGGCGGACCGCAAGGACGAGCGCCCCGAGCGCATCGGCCTGCCCGGGCAGTTCCCGTTCACCCGCGGCGTGCAGCCCACCATGTACCGGGGCCGCCTGTGGACGATGCGCCAGTTCGCGGGCTTCGGTACGCCCGAGGACACCAACAAGCGCTTCAAGTACCTCATCAGCCACGGCATGACGGGCCTCTCCACCGCCTTCGACATGCCGGCGCTGATGGGCTACGACGCCGACCACCCGATGAGCCGCGGCGAGGTCGGCAAGGAGGGCGTGGCCGTCTCCTCGCTGCGCGACTTCGAAATCCTCTTCGACGGCATCCAGCTCGACAAGGTCAGCACCTCGATGACCATCAATGCCAGCGCCATTGTCGCGCTGTGCATGTACATCGCGGTGGGTGAGAAGCAGGGCGTTCCGATGGCGAAGCTGGCCGGCACCATCCAGAACGACATGCTGAAGGAGTACATCGCGCAGAAGGAGTGGATCGTCGCGCCGCGGCCCGCCGTGCGCATCGTGACGGACATGATCGAGTTCTGCACGAAGCACATGCCGAAGTGGTACCCGGTCTCCATCAGCGGCTACCACATCCGCGAGGCCGGAGCGACGGCGGTGCAGGAGCTGGCCTTCACGCTGGCGGACGGCTTCGGCTACGTCGAGGAGTGCGTGAAGCGCGGCCTGGACGTGGACGCCTTCGCGCCGCAGCTCTCGTTCTTCTGGGACGTCCACAACGACTTCTTCGAGGAGATCGCCAAGTTCCGCGCCGCGCGCCGCATCTGGGCGAACGTGCTGAAGGACCGCTTCGGCGCGAAGAACGCGCGCTCCATGCAGCTCAAGACGCACGCGCAGACGGCGGGCGTGAGCCTCACCGCGCAGCAGCCGTACAACAACGTGGTGCGCACCGCGCTGCAGGCGCTGGCCGCGGTGCTGGGCGGCACGCAGTCCTTGCACACCAACTCGCTGGACGAGACGTACGCGCTGCCCACCGAGGAGTCGGTGACGATTGCGCTGCGCACCCAGCAGCTCATCGGCCACGAGTCGGGCGTGGACCGCGTGGTGGACCCGCTCGCGGGCAGCTACTACGTGGAGTACCTCACCGACGAGATGGAGAAGCGGGCGATGGACTACATCCGCCGCATCGACGACATGGGCGGCATCATCCGCGCGGTGGAGGAGGGCTACCCGCAGAAGGAGATTGGCGAGAGCGCCTACCGCTTCCAGCGCGAGGTGGAGCAGGGCGACCGGCTCATCGTCGGCGTCAACGCCTTCAAGTCGAACAGCGACACGCCCATCGAGCTGCTCCACATCGACGAGAAGGTGGCGGAGGACCAGAAGGCCCGGCTGGCGCAGGTGAAGGCCGAGCGCAACGGCGCCGCGGTGGAGGCCGCGCTGGCGAAGGTGGAGGCCGCGTGCCGCGGCACGGACAACCTGATGCCGCCGGTGCTGGAGGCCGTGAAGGCCTACGCCACGCTCGGGGAGATCTGCGACGTGTTCCGCAAGGTCTGGGGCCAGTACCGCGAGGGCGGCGCGTTCTAGGCGCTGCTCCGGCGGGACGCTGCTTCCCGTCCACGGAAGCAGCACACCCCACGGACGAGCCTCCCGGTGAGCTTCTTCGGCGAACTCTACCTGCGCAGCACGTTGCCCTTCCTCTCCGAGGCCGTCACGGCCCGGGAGGCGGAGTACCTCGCGCGGGCCTTCGCCGACGTGCCCGGCCCGGCTCCCATTGTCGACCTGGGCTGTGGCCATGGACGCCACGCCTCGCGACTCAATGCGTCAGGCCCGCTGGCCGGGCGCATCATCGGCCTGGAGCTGGACGCGCTGTCCCTGTCCATGCGCCGGCCGGGCTTTCCGGCGGTGCAGGGGGACTTGAGGGCCCTGCCGTTCCGCCCGGCGTCCCTGGCCGGGGCCTACGCCTGGTACTCGACACTCTTCGCCTTCACGGACGAGGAGCACGTGCACATCCTCCGCGAGGTGGCGCGGGTGCTGCGGCCGGGAGGGCGGTTGGTGTTCCAGACGGTGCCGTACGAGCGGTTGGCGGAGTCGCCCGGCGCGGCATTCCAACAGACGCTGCCGGATGGGAGCGTGCTGGAGGAGCAGAGCCGCTTCGACCCCGTTACTGGAAGGGATGAGGGGCGGCGGACACTCACCCTACCGACCGGTCGGCGTCTCACCGCGTCATATTCCATCCGCTACTATCCGCTTGCGGAACTGAGACGACTGTTGGAAAGCACGGGCTTTTCAATCGCTTGGGTGCATGGTGGGCTGGAAGGTGAGTCGCCGGCACGGCAGTCGACCGACCTGATTGTGGGAGCAGGGCTTCAACATGGCTGAGAGGAAGCTGCGGATTCTGGTGGCCAAGCCTGGCCTGGACGGGCACGACCGCGGGGCGAAGATCATCGCCCGGGCCTTGCGCGATGCGGGCATGGAGGTCATCTACACGGGGCTGCATCAGACGCCCGAGATGATCGTCAACGCCGCCATCCAGGAGGACGTCGACGCGATCGGCATGAGCATCATGTCCGGCGCGCACATGACGCTCTTCCCGGCGGTGATTGATCTGCTGAAGACGAACAAGGCGGACGACATCCGCGTGTTCGGCGGAGGCATCATCCCGGACGACGACATCCCCAAGCTCAAGGGCATGGGCGTGACGGAGATCTTCACGCCCGGAAGCTCGACGCAGGACATCGTCCAGTGGATCCGAACCAACATCCCCGAGCGCGTCTAGGCTGGCTGGGCCAGCTCCCGAAGCGGGTCGACGTGTATGAGGTCGGCCCCCGGGACGGCTTGCAGAACGAGCTGCGCACGCTGCCCACCCGGGACAAGGCTCGGCTGATCGACGCGCTGGTCGCCGCGGGCGAGAAGCGCATCGAAGTCACGTCCTTCGTGTCCCCGAAGTGGATTCCCCAGCTCGCGGACGCGGAGGAGCTGCTGCGTCTGGTGGGACGGCGGGAGGGCGTCGTGTTCTCCGCGCTCGTGCCCAACCTGAAGGGCTTGCAGCGCGCCCGGGAGGCGGGCCTGGAGGAGGCGGCGATCTTCATCTCCGCGTCCGAGGCCCACTCGAAGAAGAACATCAACAAGAGCATCGCCGAGGCCCTGGCGGGCGCGCGCGAGGTGACGGCGGCGGCCCTCCAGGCCGGCATGCGCGTGCGCGGCTACCTGTCCACGGTGTGGGGATGCCCGTACGAGGGCCACGTGCCGGTGGAGCGGGTGGTGGACATCTGCCGCCAGCTCGTGGACGCGGGCATCTACCAGCTCAGCCTGGGGGACACGATTGGCGTGGGCACTCCGCGCCAGACGGAGGAGATCCTCGAGGCGCTGCTGCGGCACATCCCCGTGGAGAAGCTGGCGCTGCACCTGCACGACACGCGTGGCACCGCGCTGGCCAACGCGCTGGTGGGCCTGTCCGCCGGGGTGACGACCTTCGACGCGAGCATCGGCGGGCTGGGCGGCTGCCCCTACGCCCCGGGCGCGGCGGGCAACCTGGCCACCGAGGACGCGGTCTTCATGCTGCACGGCATGGGCGTGGAGACGGGCATCAACCTGGACAAGCTGGTGGAGGCCGGGGAGATCGCCCAGGAGCTCATTGGCCGGAAGCTGGCCGGCAAGTACCTGCAGGCCGCGCTCGGCGAGCGGGAGAAGAAGGCCTCCCGCGGCGCTCGGACCTGAGCGCCGCGTTACGTGGGGGCCCTGGAATACCGCGCTGGATGTTTCAGGAGCCCCCATGAAGCTGCGCCCCTACACCCGTGAGGACCGTGACGCGGTCCTCGCCGTCTTCCGCAGCAACATCCCCGGCTCCTTCGAGCCGCACGAGGAGCCGGAGTTCCTCCGCTTCGTGGACACGGCCCCCGGTCCGTACTGGGTGGTCGAGGAGGCGGGGCGCGTGGTGGCCTGCGGCGGCATCGCCTGGAAGGACGGGCGGGTGGACCTGTGCTGGGGCATGGTGGAGCAGGCGCTGCACCGTCAGGGCATTGGACTGGCCCTCACCGCCTTCCGGCTCCGCCAGGCGTGTGAGGTTCCCGATGCGCGCGAGGTGCACCTGAACACCAGCAGCGACACGGTGGGCTTCTACACACGCCTGGGCTTCAGCGTCGACCGCACGGTGGAGGACGCCATCCGCCCGGGGCTGCACCTGCTCTACCTGCACCTGGACCTCACCGAGACGAGCCGCGGCCAGTTGCTCGAGCGGCTGTCACTGCTCGGCCAGGAGAGGCCCCAGCTCACGCTGGAGCTCGCGGCGCATGGGGCGGGAGAGGGCAACGCCCCCTGAGTGGGCCTACTGCCCACTCAGCATCGAGTCCAGCCGCTCCCGCATGCCCAGGTGGCTGGCGGCGGACTCCAGCATGCGCCGCTCCTTGCGGTCGATGCGGCCGTCCACCATGGCCATCTCCACGATGTTGCGGAGGAAGACCTCGGCCTCGGGGGTGCCGCGCGGCACCAGCCGCTCGAAGAGCTGCGGGCCGGCGCCCAGGGCCATCTCCACGTTGGCCCACTCCACGCCCCAGCGCTCCGCGCACAGCTTGAGCAGCTTGCGCTCGCCGCCGCTGACCTGTCCGTCCGCGGCGGCGATGGCGGCCATCATGTAGAGCAGCCGCTGGCGCTCCTGCACGTCCATCACCACGTCGGCGCGAGGGGCGGCGGCATGCTCCAGGGCCTTCTCCGCGGCCACGGCCTCGCGGAGCACGACGGCCTGGTACCGCTGGTCTCGCGCCACGCTCCACGCCTCGTAGGGGAGGGCGGACTCCAGCACCCAGTCCCGCTCACCACTGCCGAGCTGCGTGCCGCAGAAGTCGCAGGTGCTCGCCGCGCTGTCGGTCAGCGTGGCGTTGCACTGCGGGCAGCGGTCGGTGGACATGCCGTTGTCGGTGTTCGTCCGCGCGCCATGCTTGCGCGTCAGGGTGAAGACGAAGCGCTGCGGCACCGTGGGCAGTTGTGGCGGCCTCTCGTTGGCGGGCCCCACGCCCATGCGTGCGCTCCAGCGGATCTCCACGTGCGCCCTGTCATGGCCCGCCGGGTCCACCTCGAAGGTGCGGACGTCCACCGAGCCCACGGCGCACTCCAGGAACACGCGGCGACGGCCCTTGCGGCGCAGGTCCTCCAGCTCGCCACCCAGCCGCTGGAGGGCCTCCGCGTTGGCCACCTTGGCCAGGGGCTTCGTGTCCCCGCGGCTCTGCGCGTCAATCCACCTCCAGAACAGCAGCGAGGCGCGGTCCTCGAGCATCTCCAGGTTGAGCGCGGGGTCCGCCTCGCGCGCCTGGAGCAGGCCGTCCACCGGCTTGAGGAAGTGCTCGTGCTCCACGCCCTGGGTAATCTCGGACAGCGTCCAGTCGTAGTTGCCGGAGTTCACCACCGCGCCGCAGTACTCGCAGCGGTTGGCCGCGCCGCCCGCGTACGGGGCGCCGCAGTTGGGGCACTTGCCCTGGTACAGGTCCGCGCCCACGCGCGTCTGCGCGCCGGGCTTGCGCACGAAGGTCCACACCTCCGTGAAGGACTCCGGCCGCGCCTGGCGGGCCGCCTCCGTGGCCTGCGCATCGCTGTAGGACGCGGGCACGTCGGTGTCGCGCATCCGCGCGTGGATGCGCACGTGGATGCTGTCGAACCACTGGCTCTGCTCCAGCCCGATGAGCTGGACGTCGAGCACCTGGAAGTCCGCAATCGCGTCACGCACGCCCTGGGCCGCGAGGAGCTGGAGCTGCACGTTGAAGCGCTGCCAGGTGGCGTCCGACAGGAAGGGCCGCACCGGCGTCATGTCGCGCTGGAACCACGCCTTCTGCAGCTCCAGGAAGAGCCACCGGGACTTGTCCAGCATCGGCTGGAGCTCGAACGCGGGGTCCCTCAGCTTCAGGGCATTCACCCAGCCCGTCACGTCCCCCTGGGAGACCTGGGTGCGACGCTCCGCCTCTCGCTGCTCGAGGGCGCGGCGGGTGGTGGCGTCCGGGTGCAGGTTGCGCTTGTAGAGCCAGTACGCCACGAAGCCGATGGCGATCAGCGGCAGCATCACCTTCGGGTAGCGGATGACCAGCATGAACAGCTCGTGGATGAGCCAGAGGGGGAGGCCCCCACCGCCGTCCCCGTCGTCGGACGAGGGGCGGGTGTAGTGCTCGCCGCCACCACCCCGGGCCAGGGCGTCCAGGGGAGCGGCCAGGGCCAGCAGGGCGAGGGCGGTGGGCAGCCAGGGGGTCCACCGGGAGAGCCGAAGGTGCGCGGTGCGCGAAAGCATGTCCCCAATCGTAACCGTTTCCGCCTTGCCAGACCGGGCTTCCCGCCGCACTCTGCCGCGTCCCAGGGCGGCCCGCCGGACGGGCCCGGAGAGGGGAGCGCACATGCCGGAATTCAAGGTCGACGCACGGGGAGCCATCGAGATCTGGACCATCGACGGCGAGGGCCGCCGCAATGCCATCAGCCGGGCCATGCTCAAGGAGCTGGGCGAGCTGGTGGCGCGCGTGTCCTCGGGCCGTCAGGTGCGCGCCGTCATCATCACCGGCGCGGGCGACAAGGCCTTCTGCGCGGGCGCGGACCTGAAGGAGCGCGCCGGCATGGCCGAGGACGAGGTCCGGGCCTTCCTGGACGGCCTGCGCCGCACCTTCCGCGCCATCGAGAAGAGCGACTGTGTCTTCATCGCCGCCATCAACGGCGCGGCCTTCGGCGGCGGCACGGAGCTGGCGCTGTCCTGTGACTTGCGCGTGGCGGCCCCGGCGGCCGAGCTGGGGCTCACCGAGGTGAAGCTGGGCATCATTCCCGGTGGCGGAGGGACGCAGCGGCTGGCGCGGCTGATTGGCCCGGGCCGGGCCAAGGACCTCATCCTCACCGCGCGCCGCATCAACGCGGCGGAGGCCTTCAGCGTGGGGCTGGTCAACCGGCTGGCGCCGGAGGGGCACCTGCTGGAGGTGGCCTTCGGGCTCGCCGAGGCGGTGGTGGAGAATGCCCCCGTCGCCGTGGCCACGGCCAAGCACTCCATCGACGAGGGCACCGGCCTGGAGCTGGACGACGCGCTCGCGCTGGAGCTGCGCAAGTACGAGGAGGTCCTCAAGACGGAGGACCGGCTGGAGGGCCTGCGCGCCTTCGCGGAGAAGCGGCCTCCCGTCTACAAGGGCCGGTAGGAAAAACACCCGGGGCGGTGGCCCGGTTGACCCAGGCCCCGCCCCGAAGCACTGACGTCAGGCTTTTGGCCGGAAGCTCCAGGCGCCTCAGGCGTTGGCGGTCTTCTCGCCGCCGATGCCGATGTTCTGCTTGCTCATGTAGCCCATCGCCTTGTCCTTGACGGTGGTGCGCAGCTCGGTGCCCGTCTTCGGGGCCAGGAGCAGCGCGGCCACGCCGCCGGCGGCCACTCCGATGAGGAAGACGCCGATGCCGCCCAGGCCGACGCGCGCGGGCTTGTAGGTGGTGAGCCCCACCAGACGCAGCACGTCATCCGCGTCCATGTCCTCCCACCGCTCCTTCGCCGCGCGGGGCAGGTCACTGATCAGCTTCCGTGCCACCAACTTCCGGGCGAGGTCGCTCTTGGCCAACCCCTTCGCCATCCACGTGGTCTTCTTCGCTGCGAACATGCGTCCCTCCAGGGCCAGATGATTGCCGGAGGCGTTTTCGCTCGCGTGTGACGCCCCCGTGAGGCTCCAAGGTAGGCAGGGGAGCCATCAGCGGCACCCCCCGCGCCCCCTCGTTCACACACTGCGTCGTAAGCTGGACGTCATGCCGCGGTGCGCCCTCGGCGAGATGGCAGCCAGGCGGGGACCTTTCTGCTATGTCGCCCGGGCCATGTCCCAAGACTCGAAGCTGCTGGAGAAGATCGCCCAGGTAGAGAAGGGTGGTGCGGAGAAGTACCACGCGAAGAACAAGGAGGCGGGCAAGCTGTTCGCCCGCGAGCGCATCCGCCTGCTGGTGGATGAGGGCTCCTTCGTCGAGGACGCGAAGCTCGCCAACAACCAGGACCCCGAGCTGCCCTCGGACGGCGTCATCATCGGCCTCGGCAAGGTGGCCGGCCGCACCGTGGCCATCATGGCCAACGACTCCACGGTGAAGGCCGGAAGCTGGGGCGCCCGCACGGTGGAGAAGATCCTCCGCATCCAGGAGACGGCCCGCTCGCTCCGCTGCCCGCTCCTCTACCTGGTGGACTCCGCCGGGGCCCGCATCACCGACCAGGTGGAGATGTTCCCCGGCCGCCGTGGCGCCGGCCGCATCTTCTACAACGAAGTGCACATGTCCGGCTTCGTGCCCCAGGTGTGCCTGCTCTTCGGGCCCTCCGCCGCCGGTGGCGCGTACATCCCCGCGTTCTGCGACCTGGTCATCATGGTGGACGGCAACGCCTCCATGTACCTGGGCAGCCCGCGCATGGCGGAGATGGTGATTGGCGAGAAGGTGACGCTGGAGGAGATGGGCGGCGCGAAGATGCACTGCTCCATCTCCGGCGTCGGCGACGTGCTGGTGAAGACGGAGGAGGAGGCCATCGCCGCGGCGAAGAAGTACATCGGCTTCTTCCCGGAGAACTTCAGCCAGCGCCCCCCCGAGGCGCCCGCGCTCGCGCCCAGGGCCAGCGGCAAGCGCGTGGACGAGATCGTCCCCGCGGACCAGAACAAGCCCTTCGACATGCATGCGCTCATCAAGGAGCTCATCGACGAGGACAGCTGGTTCGAGGTGAAGAAGCTCTTCGCCCAGGAGCTCATCACGGGCCTCGCCCGCATCGACGGCATGCCGGTGGGCATCGTCGCCAACCAGCCCAAGTACAAGGGCGGCGTGCTGTTCGTGGACAGCGCGGACAAGGCGGCGCGCTTCATCTGGCTGTGTGACGCGTTCAACATCCCGCTGCTCTACCTGGCGGACGTGCCGGGCTTCATGATCGGCACCAAGGTGGAGCGGGCCGGCATCATCCGCGCCGGCGCGAAGATGATCTCCGCGGTGTCCGAGGCCAGCGTGCCCAGGATCTGCGTGGTGGTGCGCAAGGCGTACGGCGCCGGCCTGTACGCCATGAGCGGCCCGGGCTTCGCCCCGGACGCCACCCTGGCCCTGCCGGGGGCGATGATCGCCGTCATGGGCCCGGAGGCGGCCGTCAATGCCGTCTACTACAACAAGATCCAGGAGCTGCCGGAGGCCGAGCGGCCGGCCTTCGTCCAGAAGCTCCGCGACGAGTACAAGGCCGACGTGGACATCTACAAGCTGGCCAGCGAGCTGGTCATCGACGAGATCGTCCCCGGTGACCGCCTGCGTCAGGAGCTGGCCCAGCGTTACAAGCTGTACTCCCAGCGCAACGCCCCCCGTGCCGAGAAGAAGCACGGTGTCTATCCCGTCTGAGTAGGAAAACTTCCTCCTTTCGTAAGGCCCGGCCCGCGCCGGGTCGCTCTGCTATAGATCCTGCCGACACCATGGATTTCGAACTTCCTGAAAGCCACCGCGCCCTCCAGTCCTCCCTCCGAGACTTCTGCGAACGCCGGGTGAAGCCGCATGCCCGCGAGTGGGACAAGGAGGAGAAGTTCCCGATGGAGGTCGTGCGGGAGCTGGGGCAACTGGGCGTCATGGGCATGCTGGTCACCGAGGAGTACGGCGGGGCCGCCATGGACTCACTCGCGGTGGCGGTCGCCGTGGAGGAGATCGCCCGCTATGACGGCTCGCTGGCGCTGACGGTGGCCAGCCACAACGGCCTGGGTACCAGCCACCTGCGCGTGTTCGGCAACGACGCCCAGCGCAAGAAGTACCTGCCCAGGCTGGCCACCGGCGAGTACCTCGGAGCCTGGGGCCTCACCGAGCCGGGCTCCGGCTCGGACGCCTCCGGCATGAAGACCACGGCCGTGCGCCACGGCGACAAGTGGGTGCTCAACGGCTCCAAGATGTTCATCACCCAGGGCACCGTGGGCGACGTCTTCGTGGTGCTGGCGGTGACGTCCCCGGAGAAGCGGCAGAAGGGCATCACCGCCTTCCTGCTGGAGAAGGGGATGCCGGGGTTCAGCCAGCGCGCCATCCACGGCAAGCTGGGCATGCGCTCGTCGGACACGGCCGAGCTGGTGATGGAGAACGTGGAGGTGCCCGACGCCAACCGCGTGGGCGAGGTGGACCACGGCTTCATCGACACGATGAAGATCCTCGACAAGGGCCGCATCACCATCGGCGCGCTGGCGGTGGGCCTGGGCCGGGGCGCGCTGGAGGAGTCCATCCGCTACTCGCGCGAGCGCACCGCGTTCGGCCAGCCCATCAGCGAGTTCCAGGGCCTGCGCTGGATGATGGCGGACATGAAGACGGAGATGGACGCGGCGCGGCTGCTGGTGCACCGCGCGGCCCGGCTCGCGGACGAGGGCAAGCCGTACTCGAAGGAAGCCTCCATGGCGAAGCTCTATGCCTCCGAGGCGGCCATGCGCGCCTGCAACAAGGCGGTGCAGATCCACGGCGGCTACGGCTACACCCGTGAGTTCCCCGTCGAGCGCTACCTCCGCGACGCCAAGCTCTGCGAGATTGGCGAGGGTACGAGCGAGATCCAGCGCACGATCATCGCCCGCGAGATCTTCAAAGGGGCGTGATGGACACCGCGAGGCTGGAGGGACTCGGGCTGCAGGTGAGGGAAGACGCGGCCGGCACCGAAGCGGTGCTGGACCTGGAGTCGTCCCCGCTGGTGAATCCCGTCACCCGGGCCTTCATCCCCGAGGTGACCTTCCAGGTGATGGGAGATCGGCTCATCCCCATCGCCCCGGCGGCGGTGGTGGGGCTGGCCCCCATCCTGGTGGGCGCGCTCAGCGACGTCTCGGACATCGAGGCGCTGCTGTCGGACGCGTTCAACGAGCACATCTTCCACGTGCAGCGGCGCTCCGCGGAGCTGCAGGTGCTCGGCCTGACGCCCCGCGTGGACCCGCAGACGCTGGAGCTGTCCACCGAGGTGGTGGACGGGGACCTGGCCGTCACGCTGGTGGCGGACCGGCTGGGCAACTTCCGGGTGGCCCGCGTGGTGCGGGGCCGCGAGGAGCTGCCGACCAACGGCGGGCACACGCTGGAGCTGTCGGAGTTCCGCGAGCGGGCGGCGCTCACGGGCTACCTGGCGGCGCTGTTCGGCGAGCCGGCCGCCCGGCCGCAGCCCGCGCCCGTGGGGGCCGGGCTGGTGCGCTTCGCGGACATCGTGGAGAAGTTCGGGGCGGAGGCCCTGGTGCCGCCCCGCAGCGGACTGGAGCTGCTGGCGCAGCTCCAGGTGGACGGCAGGCCGTACCGCTTCGCCGCCGCGAGGGTGGCGGGACGCACGTTCCGGGGCCTGCTGGCGGGGCCTCGGGGCAAGGTGTGGGCGGGGCGGTTCGAGCTGGATGAATTTCCCGGCATCGTCCGGATGGTGGCGGACCTGCTGAAGGTCCCCCCCGAGGCCGTGAGGCTGGTGGGTCCGGACGCGCCACAGGAGTGAACGACGGTGAGCAGTCTTTCCAAGAAGGTGCTCGAGGGTGACGTGCGCAGCGCGTCGCGCCTCATGCGCAACATCGACGACGGCGCGGAGAGCGCCACCCAGGACCTGCGCGCGCTGTTCCCGAAGACGGGGCGGGCCTACATCATCGGCATCACCGGCTCGCCGGGCGCGGGCAAGTCCACCCTGACGGACCGGCTCATCGCCGCGTTCCGCAAGCAGGGGAAGAAGGTGGGCGTCATCGCGGTGGACCCCACCAGTCCCTTCACCGGCGGCGCGATTCTGGGCGACCGCATCCGCATGCAGGACCACGCGACGGACCCGGGCGTCTTCATCCGCTCGCTCGCCACGCGCGGCAACCTGGGCGGCCTGTCCCGCGCCACCGGCGACTGCATCCGCGTCATGGACGCCATGGGGCAGGACGTCATCCTCGTGGAGACGGTGGGCGTGGGGCAGGACGAGATCGACATCGCGCAGATGGCGCACACCACGCTCGTCGTCACCGTGCCCGGCATGGGGGACGACATCCAGGCCATCAAGGCGGGCATCCTGGAGGTGGCGGACGTCTTCGTGGTGAACAAGGCGGACCTGGACGGCGCGGACCGCACGGTGCGTGAGCTGCGGATGATGCTGGAGCTGCGCCACGCGGTGAAGGCGCCCCCCATGGACCACGACGCGCACCACCGCATGGTGCGGGCCAAGGCGGAAGGGCGCCACGAGGAAACCGCCCCGGCCCCCCAGGAGTGGGAGCCGCCCATCCTCAAGGTGGTGGCTGCGAAGGACCAGGGCGTGGACGCGCTGGTGAAGGCCGTGGAGGACCACCAGGCCTTCCTGGACAAGACGGGACAGCGCAAGGAGAAGGAGCGGGCGCGGGCGGCCATGCAGTTCGTGGCCCTGCTGCGCGAGCGGCTCCTGCGCAGCGCCCTGGAGCGGCTGGAGCGGGAGCGCGGGCGGCTGGACGAGGTGGCCGGCCGCATCGCGGACCGGCAGGCGGACCCGTACGCGCTGGCCGAGGAGCTCGCGAGCCAGCTCCGGGAGTAACGCCGTGGAGAAGCCCACCCTCGCCGAGCGCGTGCAGCTCCTCGAGTCCCGCCTGGGAGTCACCATCTCCCGGCAGGACCTGGCGATTGAAGCGCTCACCCACAAGACGTACGTCAACGAAAACCCGGATCTGCGCCTCAAGGACAACCAGCGCCTGGAGTTCTTCGGCGACGCGGTGGTGAACCTGGGCGTCGCCGACCGGCTGTGGCGGCGCTTCCCGGACGTGCCGGAAGGCTTCCTCACCAAGGTCCGCGCCCGCCTCGTCCACGAAGAGGGGCTGGCCCTGGTGGCCCGGCGGATTCCGCTCGGGGACCTGCTCCTGCTGGGGCGGGGTGAGGACAAGTACAAGGGGCGCGAGAAGAACTCGCTGCTGGCGGATGCCCTGGAGGCCGTCTTCGGGGCCGTGTACCTGAGCTCGGGCATGGAGCCGGTGCTCCAGCTGGTGGACCGCTTCTTCGTGGAGCTCATCGACGAGGCGGCCTCCAGCCTGGACAAGGACTACAAGACGGCCCTGGGGCAGCTCGTCCACGAGCGGCTGAAGATGCCGCCGCGCTACCGGGTGGTGTCGGAGTCCGGCCCGGAGCACTCGAAGATCTTCGAGGTGGAGGTCATCATCGGCGAGGAGGCCTACGCGCGCGCCACCGGCCGCAGCAAGAAGGAGGCGGAGCAGGCCGCCGCCCGGATGACGCTCGACATGCTCCATCAGCGGCTGGCCCAGGCCGCCGCTCCCACACCGGCCCCGGCGGCCCCCACGTCCGACACGCCCCCGCCGCCCGAAACGTCCCGGGACGACACCCCGGCGTGAAACCCCTTGGAGGCAGGAGGGGTGACGCATAAGGTGCCCGGCCGATATGCGCCCCTCCACCCTCCGAATGACGTTCGCGCTGGTGGCCTGCCTCCTGGCGGGCACCGCCTCCGCCGCTTCCGGCAAGTGGACCCAGAAGGTCGAGGCCGGCAAGGACCTCTACGCCACCCTCAAGACGAGCGAGGGCGACATCGTCGTCCGCCTCTTCTCCAAGGACGCCCCCAGGACGGTGGCCAACTTCGTGGGTCTGGCCACGGGCGAGAAGGAGTGGAGGGACCCCAAGTCGGGGAAGACGTCCAAGAAGCCGCTGTACGCCGGCACCGTCTTCCACCGCGTGATTCCGGGCTTCATGATTCAGGGCGGCGACCCCACCGGCACCGGCATGGGTGACCCGGGCTACCGCTTCGAGGACGAGTTCCAGAGCGGCCGCGCCTTCGACAAGCCGGGCCTGCTGGCCATGGCCAACGCCGGGCCCAACACCAACGGCAGCCAGTTCTTCATCACCACCTCCGCGCCGGCGCACCTCAACAACCGGCACACCATCTTCGGCGAGGTGGTGAAGGGCTACGACGTGGTGGAGAAGATTGGCAACGTGCCGCGCGACAACCGCGACCGGCCGCGGACGGCGGTGGTGCTCAACCAGGTGGTGCTGAGCGACAAGGCCCCCGCGGGCGTGACGGCCCCGGGCGCGACGAAGAAGGACACGGGCGCGAAGGCGCCGGCTACACCGAAGCCGTGAGCCCCGCGCACGTGGGGCAGAGGACCTGACACGGGCCCGTCCATCCGGCCGGGCCCCCAGCAGACGGGAGGGCAGCATGGGAATGATGGACGAGGCCCAGGCGGGCAAGGAGCTGTACGCCACCTTCGACACCACGCAGGGGCAGATTGTCGTGCGCCTGTTCTCGAAGGACGCGCCGAAGACGGTGGCGAACTTCGTGGGCCTGGCGACGGGTGAGCGGGAGTACGAGGACGCTCGGACCCGGGAGAAGGTGAAGGGCCGGCCCTTCTACGACGGTGTCATCTTCCACCGCGTGATTCCGGGCTTCATGATTCAGGGCGGTGACCCCACCGGCACGGGCCGTGGCGGCCCCGGCTACCGCTTCGAGGACGAGTTCCAGAGCGGCCGTGGTTTCGACAAGGTCGGCCTGCTGGCCATGGCCAACGCGGGCCCGGGCACCAACGGCAGCCAGTTCTTCATCACCACGTCCAAGCCGACGTACCTCAACAACAAGCACACCATCTTCGGCGAGGTGGTGAGCGGCTACGACGTGGTGGAGAAGATCGGCAACGTGGCGCGCGACGCCAGCGACCGCCCCCGCACGGAAGTGCGCATCAACAAGCTGACCATCTCGACGACCCAGCCGTAGTCTGCCCGCCCGCCGCCCGGCCATGCTGAATGGCGGGGCGGCGGGTTGTTATAGGGCATTCCAGACGTTTCTCCTTCGGGGCGCCCACTTCCTGGGGCTCCCAGATCACCTTCGAAGCACATGGCCTCCCCCAAGACACACCGCAGCGGCTTCGCCGCGCTCATCGGGCGCCCCAATGTCGGCAAGAGCACGCTGCTCAACGCGCTGACGGGCGAGAAGATCGCCATCGTCTCGCCCAAGCCGCAGACGACCCGCAACCGAATCCTCGGTGTCGTCACCCGCCCGGAGGGGCAGGTGGCGTTCATCGACACGCCGGGCATCCACCAGGCCAAGGGCGAGCTCAACCGCTACATGGTCGAGGTCGCGCTCCAGGCGGCCGAGGAGGTGGACCTGGTCCTCTTCCTCATCGAGCCGCCGGCGGGCGAGAAGCTCGAGGTGAGCCCGGGCAACCGCACCATCCTCGAGCGGCTGCAGAAGATCGGCAAGCCGACCTTCCTGGTCATCAACAAGATCGACTCCATCCCCAAGGCGGCGCTGCTGCCGCTCATCGACCTGTACCGCAAGGAGTTCCCCTTCGCGGAGGTGGTCCCCATCTCCGCGCGGGAGAAGGACGGGGTGGAGCGGCTGTTCCACGCGGTGCTCGGACACCTGCCGGAAGGGGAGAACGTCTTCGACGAGGACATGCTCACCGACCAGCAGGAGCGCGCGCTGGTGGCCGAGTACATCCGGGAGCAGGTGCTGCGTCACTGCCGCCAGGAAATCCCCTATTCCACGGCGGTGCTGGTGGACATCTTCGACGAGTCCGAGCGGGAGCCCCGGCCGGGCACGCCGCCGAACCAGCTGGGCGGGCTCATCCGCATCGCGGCGTCCATCTACGTGGAGCGCGACAGCCAGAAGGCCATCATCATTGGCAAGCAGGGGCAGATGCTGAAGACCATTGGCACGGACGCGCGCAAGTCCGTGCAACGCCTGCTGGGCGCGCACGTGTACCTGGACCTGCGGGTGCGCGTGGAGCCGCGCTGGAGCGAGCGCCCCGAAGGCCTCAAGAAGCTGGGATACGACTGAGATGAAGCCCCTCGTAGCGATTGTCGGACGCCCCAACGTGGGCAAGAGCACGCTGTTCAACCGGCTGGTCGGCAAGCGCCTCGCGCTGGTGGAGGACCTGCCGGGCGTGACGCGGGATCGCCACTACGCGGACGCGCAGTGGGAGGGCCGGACCTTCACGTTCATCGACACCGGCGGCTTCGTCCCCGGCGAGAAGGACACGCTGCTCCAGCAGGTGAGGGAGCAGGCCCAGCTCGCGGTGGAGGAGTGCGACGTCATCATCTTCGTCGTCGACGGGCGCGAGGGCATCACCCCCGCGGACGACGCGGTGGCGTCCTACCTGCGCAAGAGCGGCAAGCCCGTGGTGGTGGCCGCCAACAAGCTGGACAACACGTCCGGGCAGATGCAGGCGCTTGCCGCCGAGTTCTACAAGATGGGCCTGGGCGAGGTGCAGCCCATGTCCGCCGAGCACGGCCTGGGCGTGCCCGGCCTGTTCGACGAAGTCGTGGCGAAGCTCCCTCCGAAGGAGGAGGACGAGGGCGCCGAGGCGCCTCCGGACGACGGCGTCATCCGCGTGGCCATCATCGGCCGGCCCAACGTGGGCAAGAGCACCCTGGTCAACGCCATCCTGAAGGAGAAGCGGGTGGTGGCCAGCGAGGTGGCGGGCACCACGCGGGATCCGGTGGACTCGCCGCTGACGTACAAGGACCACAAGCTGATCCTCACGGACACGGCGGGCATCCGGCGCAAGAAGACCATTGCCCACCGCGTGGAGCAGTACTCGGTGGTGGCGGCGCTGAAGGTGATGGAGCGCAGCGACGTGGCGGTGCTGCTGATGGACGCCACGGAGCCGGCGGTGGACCAGGACGCCAAGCTGGCGGGGCTCGCGGAGGAGCGCGGCCGGGCCCTGGTCATCGTGGTGAACAAGTGGGACCTGGTGGGCGCGGACCAGCGCCGGCAGGAGACGTACCGCGAGTCCCTCAAGTACGCGCTGAAGTTCGTGGGCTACGCGCCCATCCTCTTCACGTCCGCGCTGACGGGCTCCAAGGTGGAGAAGGTGGTGGACGTGGCGGTGGAGCTGGCCCAGCAGTTCCGCTTCCGGGCGCCCACCCCCCAGCTCAACCGGCTGCTGGAGCACATGGTGGACAACCACCCGGCCCCCATCGTCCGGGGCAAGCCCCTGCGCCTGTACTACATCTCCCAGGTGGCCGCGGCGCCTCCGACCTTCGCGCTGATGTGCAACCACCCCGAGGAGGTCCCGGACATGTACAAGCGGTACATCACCAACCAGATCCGGAAGACCTTCGACCTGCGGGTGCCCATCCGCCTCCACTTCCGGGAGCGCCCCGGAAAGGCCAAGCGGGAGGCCCGCAAGAAGCCGCACCTCCAGGGGAAGCGCTGAAGCGTCCGTGCGTTGACACTCGCGGCGTGCGCTCCATACAGTGCGCCGCTCTTTCCCCCTTTGTCGGGGTACAGCACCGAAGCGACGAGAGAGGTTGCCAGACGTGGCCGGAACCAAGACCGAGAAGATGCGCCAGCAGGAGCTCCGTGCGCCGGACAGCTTCCAGAAGGTTGGCGCGGAGGCGAGCGACTGGCTCGCCCAGCGGCAGAAGATCATCGGCATCGGCGTGGCCGTGGTGATCGTCGGCGGCCTGGGCGTGGCCATCGCCAACGAGGTGTCCAAGCGTGGCGAGGAGAAGGCCGCCCAGGCGCTGGGCCAGGCGCTCACCGTCCTGGAGCGCCCGGTGGAGGGCGTGGAGCCCGCGCAGCCCGGAGACACCGAGCCCCCCTTCAAGACGGTGAAGGAGCGTGACGAGGCGCTGGTGAAGGCGCTCACCGACTTCCGCAAGGAGCACGGCGGCACCCGCTCGGCCGCGACGGCGGCCCTGACGCTGGGCGAGGCCCAGTTCCGGCTCGGCCAGCACCCGGAGGCCGAGGCTTCCTTCGCGGCCTTCCTGAAGGACGCGCCCCAGAACGAGCCGCTCCGCGCCGGCGCGCTGGAGGGGCAGGGCTACGCGCTCGAGGCCCAGAAGAACTACGACGGCGCCATCAAGGCCTTCGAGCAGATGGACGCGGCCAGCGGCGGCGAGTTCCTGGCCGGCATGGGCGCCTACCACAAGGGCCGCATGCTCATCCTCCAGGGCAAGAAGGAGGAGGCGGCGCAGGTCCTCTCGAAGATCTCCACGGACCATCCCAACACCGCGGCGGCGCGGATGGCCAGTGAGCGGCTGGCGGTGCTCGCCTCCGAGGGCGTGAAGGTTCCCGCCCCGGCGCAGCCCGCGGCGGCCACCACCGGCCAGGACGCGGGGTAGGCACGCACGTTATGAAGAAGGGGCTCGTGAGCTGGAAGCGTTGGCTGGTCGGCGCCGCGTCGGTGGGGCTTCTGGGCGGCTGCGGTAGGACGCAGTACTACACGAACCCGGAGATTCCCCGGGGCCCCACGCACCCGCCGGTGGACTACTTCTCGGTGAACTGGTGGGCGCCGCTGGCCCCGCCGGGCCTGCTGGAGTACGCGCCGCGCGAGGTCGCGACTCCGGCCTACGACGCGGACAACAAGCACGTCATCGCGCTCACGCGGGACGGCTATGTCCGCGCCGTGGGGGCGGACGGCAAGGTGAAGTGGTCCTTCCGCACGGCCATCCGCTTCAACGCGGGAGCCCGGGTGAGCGAGGGCATCGCCTACGTGCCGGGCGGTGACGGCGTGCTGTACGCGCTGGACTCGGCCACGGGTGACGTGAAGTGGAAGTACACGGCGGGCGAGTCGCTGGCGACGGTGCCCGTGCTGGCCAACGGCCTGGTGCTGGTAGCCTCGGAGAGCGACACGCTCTTCGCCGTGAAGGCCGCGGATGGCGTGTGGGCCTGGCAGTACCGGAGGGACCCGCCGCCGGGCTTCACCGTCCGTGGCGCCTCCACGCCGCTGGTGCGCGAGGACGCCGCCTACGTCGGCTTCTCGGACGGCTTCGTGGTGGCGCTGAGCCTGTCGGATGGCAGCGTCACCTGGGAGAAGTCGCTGTCTGGCGGCGGCACCGAGTTCCTGGACGTGGACACCCAGCCGGCCATCGACGAGGCCGGGCGGCTGTACGTGGCCTCGTACAAGAGCGGCATCTTCGCCCTGGAGGCGGAGACGGGCGACATGGTGTGGAACACGGCCGTGGGCGGCGTGACGTCGCTGCTCTCGCGGGGGCAGTTGCTCTTCGCCTCGGGTGATGGCCGGGTGGACGCCTACCTGAGCGACAGCGGGCGGCTCCTCTGGTCGCTCCCCCTGGGGGAACGGGCGGCCTTCGCCCCCGTGTTCGCCCAGGGAATGCTGCTCGTGCCCATCCAGCGCTCGCTGCTGTTCCTGGACCCGAAGACGGGCAAGTCCCGGGTGGCGTGGAACCCGGGCGACGGCATCACCGCCACGCCCTTCGTGCGGGGCAAGCAGGTGTTCGTGCTGTCCAACAACGGCTACCTGTACGCCCTGGACGTGAACGGGATTCGCGGGTGACGGTGGTGGCGACCCGAACGGTCCGCGTCGTCGCGGCACTGATTCCGAAGCCCGAGGACGGCAACCGGTTCCTGGTGCAGCAGCGGCTCCCCGGCGGAAGCCGGGCCCTGCTGTGGGAGTTCCCCGGCGGCAAGGTGGAGAAGGGCGAGACGGACGAGGCCGCCCTGGCCCGCGAGTGCCGCGAGGAGCTGGACGTGGAGCTCGCCGTGGGCAAGCGGCTGTGGGAAGGCCGGCACAGGTACCCGGACCTCACGGTGGAGCTGGTGCTCTACGCGGCGCGGCTGGTGTCCGGTGAGCCCAGGCCCCTGGGAGCGAATGCGCTGGCGTTCCACACGCCGGCGGAGATGCAGGCCCTGCCGTTCTGCGAGGCGGACATCCCGCTGCTGGACGACCTGGTGGCGGGAAGGCTGGGCTCGCTCGATTGATGCTGCAGCGCACGTTCCAGCACATCCCCGGCGTGGGCCCCTGGAGGGAGAAGGACCTGTGGGCGCGGGGCATCAAGACCTGGGACGACTTCCCGGCCGCCGGCACCGGGGTGGCCATCAGCAAGAAGACGGACGACATCGCCCGCGAGCGCATCGCCCAGGCCCGTGACGCGCTGGCGCGGAGGGATCTGCGCAAGCTGACGGAGCTGCTTCCGCCCCGGGAGCACTGGCGGCTGTACCCCGAGTTCCAGAACGACGCCGTCTACTTCGACATCGAGACGGACGGGAGGGACGCGCAGGCGCCCACGGTGGTGAGCCTGTTCGACCAGGCTGGCGGGCTGCAGGTGTTCATCCAGGGCCGGAACATGGACGCGCTGCCGGAGGCGATGGCGGCGCGGCGGCTGTGGGTGACGTTCAACGGCTCGGTCTTCGATGTACCGGTGCTGCGGGACTACTTCGGGCCGGGGCGCTTCCCGCTGCCGGACGCGCACATCGACCTGCGCTTCGTGACGCGGCGGCTGGGGATGGGCGGCGGGCTGAAGGAGATTGAAGCGAAGATTGGCGCCGAGCGGCCGCCGCACCTGAAGGGCGTCAACGGGTACGACGCGGTGCTGCTGTGGCGGGCCTACCAGCGCCGCGGGGACGTGGAGGCGCTGAGGTTCCTGGTGGAGTACAACCTCTACGACTCCTTCCAGCTCCGGACGCTGATGGACGTGGCGTACAACCGGGGCGCGGACGATTTGAATCAGGACGTCCCCCGGCTGCCCGTGTTCGAGCGCGGTGACGTGCTCTACGACGTGAGCCGGATCATCCTGGAGCTGGGCCCCACCGAGAGGGATTTGGAGACGCTCGCGAGGGTGCGGGCCATGGAGCAGGACGCCTGAGGAGCGGGTAGGGCGCTGGGGTTCCGACGTTGAACACCCGTGGGGCCGATCCGCGGTGAGCCCATGGAATGCGTCGAGGGTCCGTTTGTAGCTTGTAGCGTTCACGACCGGAGGAACGCATGAGCGAACCGATGAACCCGCCGTCCCCAGGTGTCCCGCCGACGCCGCCGTCTCCGGGAGGCAACCGCGCGAAGACGCTGATCGTGGTCCTGGGCCTCGCGGGACTGGCCCTGATTGCCTCGTACTTCGGACTCCGGCGGCAGGAGGAGGCGCGTCCGCCCGAGGTCACCGCCACGCCCGTGGTGGACGCGGGACTGGCCGAGGCGCCGCCGCCGGAGGTTTCTCTCCCGGAGAGCGATGGCCGGGTGCGGGATTCGGTGGGCCGGCTATCGAGTGAGCCCGAGTTCGCGAAGTGGCTGCAGGAGAAGGACCTGGTCCGGCGCTTCACGGCGGCGGTGAACAACGTCGCGGAAGGCGCCAGCCCGCGAATGGTCCTGGGTTTCCTGGCTCCGGCCGGGGGCTTCGAGGTGGCCGGGGCAAAGGGCAAGACGACCATCGAACCGCGGAGCTACGCGCGGTACGACACGGTGGCGCGGGTGTTCGGGTCGCTGGATGCCCAGGCGGCGGGCAGCGTGTACCGCGAGCTGAAGCCGCTGATCGACCAGGCCCACCGGGAGATTGCGCCGCCGGCACAGACGTTCGACGGGACGTTCAGCCGGGCCATCCAGCACCTGCTGGCCGTTCCGGTTCAGGAGGGGGCGGTGGAGGTGGAGCCCCGGGGGGCGCTGTACGCCTATGCCTCGCCGGAACTGGAGGGCTTGAGCGCCGCCCAGAAGCACCTGCTGCGCATGGGGCCGCAGAACATGCGAATCATCCAGGGCAAGCTCCGGGAGCTGCAGAGCGCCCTGGGGCTGCCGCCCGTGGCGGAGCGCTGACAGCGCGGCCCCTTCGGAGGCGGACGCGGGCGCCATGGCACTACCGCGACAGAGACTTCAGCGCGTCACGGAGACGCGCAACTTCGAAGGGGGAATTCATATGTTGCGTCGCATCTTCCCCGTCCCGATCGGGCGGGGGCGCGTTGCTGTCGTCGGCAGGCCCCGCGGCGGAGACTGGCTGGCGGATGAACTCGCCGCCCTCCGCGCAGACGGCTTCGATGTCCTGGCGTCGATGCTCTGCGCGGATGAAGAGGAGGCGCTCGAGCTCACTCGGGAGGCGGAAACAGCGGCCCGCGTCGGTCTGGAGTTCGTCTCACTCCCGGTTCCTGACCGAGACGTGCCGGACGTGGAGCAGGTGCGCCCTGTACTGGCCCGGCTCGCCAAGCGTGTCGAGGACGGGGCGGCGGTAGCGGCACATTGCAGGATGGGAATTGGCCGCTCCTGCCTGTTCGCCGCCTCGTTGCTGCGGCTGAGCGGAGTGCCCTCTGATGAGGCCTGGCGCCAGATCGAGAAGGTCCGCGGTTGCCCCGTTCCGGATACCCTGGCGCAAAGGGCGTGGCTCGACAGGCTATAGATGCCCCAGGGCCCACAGGAGACCTGGGCTGATCCGGAAGGGCGCCCAAGAACATTCTTTTCGCCCCAAAGAACATTCTCATGATCAAAAGAACATTTCCGGAGACTGCGGAGGCACACAGGAATATTCCGGCACGACCAACCAACATCCGAGAATATTCTTTTCCCTCCAAAGAACATTCCCGTGGCCCCAGCAGTGCGCCCAGGAACATTCATGAATGTCCGCAGGCCGTTTTCGGGGACTTACCAGAGGGCGTCGCCCGAGCCCGGGCGCTCTGATGACTCGCGCGGGGAGTCCGGCTGAATGGCCCAGAGGGGCGCATCCGGCCAGCTACTTACGCTTTTTCTTCTTGGCGGGCGGAGGCGGCGGAGCCGGCTTTTCCTTCTCGCCGGCGATCTGGAACGTGGTCCGGAGTTCCTCGACCTCGCGGCCCAAGGAGTCGGTAAAGGCCGAGCCGGTCTGGGCGTCGACGACCAGGGTGTATTCGAAGCCGGTCTTGAGCGGCTGAGGAAGGTTGATGCGGTAGACGAGCCCGGACTCGGATTCCTCGACGTCATCGTCGGAGACCATCGCGCGTTCGGCCTCATCGAACAGCCGGACCCGGTAGTTCCGGAGCCCGGGAGTACTGCGGAGCTCAAGCACCGACGTAGCCTCGATGAGCGGCTTTTCGTCGGGGGCGAGTGAGATCTCGACCAGGCCCGCATCGGGGGCCTGGTAACTGAGCGAGAACCGCGCGGGCGGAGGCATCGTAGGGGCCTGGGCGGTCTCGGCCGTGCCGGCGTCGGTCGTGGCCGCGGGCTTGTCGGGACAGCCGGTCAGGACGAGGGCTCCACAGCAGACGACCACGGCGAATCCAAAGCGAACGAAACGCATGGGGCGGCCACGGTATGCGCCGGAAGGGGCTCCGGAAAGCACGGACTGCCATGCAGGCAACCGAGCCTCAGGCGAACTGCCCAGCACGAAACGCGGGCAGCCATCAGCAGGGTTCCAGCATCAGGGGAGTCCGGTCCCGCGAACCGCCGCCGTGGGGCTCCGCAGGCCACGCCAGGAGCAGCTCCGGAACCGAGCCGGCGGTGGCCCGAACTCCCCTGGCCTCCCTCTGTCGGAATGTCCGATAACGGTTGTGTTCTGTCGCCTTATGCAGTAGCGTCGCTGTCCGTTTCGCACTCGCACGGCGCACCCGTTTCGCCCCGGCCGTCAGGCCGAGTCGCTACAACGCGCCCTTGGAGCGGCGACACTCAAAGCTTCCGGTTCCGGGGCCTCTGCCGCGCGGCCCACGCTGAGAAACGCGGAACCACCGACATGCCGCAGGTGCCTGAGAACACCTGACGTGCCTAGGGCCCGGGCGAGTGCTCCAACACTCACCGGGCCCGCCCTTTTTGCGGGCGAGCGGAGGTGAGAGTAAGGCGCCTGCCCACTCCTCTGCAAGCGGCGCAATCCCGCCCCGCCTGTGTCCCCTCTGACCCCGTGGCCTACTGCCCGCGTCCCCAGGCTCGCCGTTGCCGGTTCGATGCGTGCGGCGCCTGGTGCTGGCGCCACTGCGCGGTGTGCTTTCGCCCGGTGTGCCGCTCGCACCGGGCCGGAAGCGGGCACCTCTGGCGGTGCCTCACGTGCCCCGCTGAGCAGCTCGCCGCGATGGTCCGCGAGGCCCGCGACGCGGACCGTGAAGAGCGCCGCGCCGCGGGGCTCTACGTCGTCCCGCGTCCTGGTGAAGAGGGGCACTCCGCCGGGCACCTGGCGGAGGTCGCGCCCTCCCCGGACGTGCTGCGTTGTCGGCGGTGCGGGGAGCGGTTCCGCCGTGCCAAGGGAAGCGTCATCCAGCGGCCGGCGTGTCCCTGCCCGCCATGAGCGGGCACCAGCGGGTCACTCGCTGATGGAGTTGGGCAGCTTCGGTGCCTTGAGCAGCGGCACGTAGCAGCGGCCCGCGTGCTCGTACGTCGCAACGGGGCAGGGGGGCCGGTTGTCGAGCCGCGCCCAGCACGTCCCGCGTACCTCCACGTAGCCGCCCGGGCAGGGGGCCCGCTCCCAGCGTGGGTCAGGCTTCTCCGGGATGCGTTGGGCTCGCAAGCTGCCGGCCTGGTCCTGGTGCACGTCCACCACCACGCCCGCGTCAGGCTCGCCCGCGTCGAGCAGCTCCACCGCGGCGTGCTCCAGCTCCGGGGAGGGCTCCACGTGTAGCAGTGCGGTGCCGGCGAGCAGCATCACCAGCGCGAGCAGCGCGCCCCACGGGCCGGGCCTGCTGGCCAGGTCGCGCAGCACCGCGCCGCGCCGCAGCTTCCGCGCGGGCGGGTGCGCGTCGAGGTCCTCGCGCTGGGGGCGATACGGCCGGCGTGGTGGCTGGGGGCAGGTCATGGAGACGCTACCTCACGCGGCGGCGCTGCTGCGCTCCAGCCGCCAGCGGGCGAACCTCTCCGCGGTGCGGGCCGCCGCCAACCGCGCCGCGAGCCATGCCCAGCCAACCGCGCAATGGGGACAGGGGACGGGGAGGGGCTCCAGCACCACGCACACCGTGCGCGGCTGCATGACAAAATCCGTCATCGCAATGCGGGCCGCGCCAACTCGCTCGGAGGCGCGGAACCACTCAAACCAGAGTCCCCAGGGTGCGGCGTGCGTGGACATGACGCCTACGTAGCACGGGGGCGCGTGGCTCCGCTCTTCCTCACCTGCGCTCTTCGAGGTCCTCGCGCACCGGCCACCAGCGCAACGCGGCCAGGCCCGCGGCCCACACGAGCAGGACGAGGGCACCGGCCGCGTGCGCGTCACTCACTGCGCCTCGCCCACGTCCTCCACGGTGGAGGACGCCCGCGGGCCGCTGCCGGCGGGCACCAGCACCGGGGCGAAGCCGTTGCCCTGGCGCACGAGGCCCACGCGCCGGCCGTCGTCCTCCGCCTCGGGGCGCGGAACGATGCCGCCGTCCGGCTGGCGCGGGTACGCCGTGAAGCCGCTGGCCTCGCACACCTGCGCGGCCGTGTCCGCGCCCTGCTGCACCTGGCCCTCGGGGAGGTACGTCGCCAGCGTGCCCGCCACCGCGCACACGCCCGCCAGCACCCACGCCACGATTCCGTTTCTGCTCGCCATGTCGCTGTGTCCTTCGTCCGGGGCTCGTGAGGGCCCGCTCTCCACGCCCCGCGGTGGAGTCGGGCTGTTTGCGGCAACACGTCCCCCGTCACCGCGTGCACGTGCACGCCAGCGCGGGGGACACCACTGCATTCGTTGAAGGGGAGGGGAGTGCGACGCGCGGCCGTCCACCGCGCGCCGCGCACTCCGTCAGCTCTCCGCCGGCTTCTCCGGCGGCTTCTCCGCGGCGTCCTTCGCCGCCGCGTGCGCGCGCATTTCCTCGCGCACGTCCACCGCGCAGGAGTCACACGCCTGCATTCGCACCGGCACCACCTCCGCGACCTTGCCGCAGCCGGCGCACGTGCCCGGGAGCGCGTGCTCGTGCAGCTCCGCCGCGCCCGCGTTGTCCGCGTGCGTGAGGCAGCACGAGACACACAGCTCCGCGACGCGAAGCCGGGAACACCGCCTCCGGCCGCACCTGTCGCAGTCCGGCGTAGCAGGCTCGGGGACAAGGCCCGTCGCCATGAGGTCCGCCCCCACCGCGAGCAGCACCAGGCCACACAGGAAGGCAGCCACGCGCGAAAGGCCGCTCACGGCTCGCCCCACAGCTCCCACGGCACGCTGTAGCCCGTGGGCGTCCCGCCGAACGTCACCACGCACTGCGCGCGGAGGATGCGGCCGCAGTAGCCCCGCGTCGAGCCCGTGACAGCGGTGTTGATGAGCCACTGTCCCACCATCACCTCCGCCGCGCCGCCGGCAGAGCTGGTGCCCCCCAGGTACGAGTGCAGAGTCAGGTCCCCCGCGGCCCCACCCAGCGTGGACGGCGTGACGCTCCGGAGGGCCGGCGTCGCGGTGGGGCCCGTGCCGCCCGTGAAGGTCACGTTCCCGATGCGCAGACACAGGAAGCGGTAGGCCGACGTATCGAGCGCGGCCCCCAGCAGCTCCTCAGACAGCCCCCCGCTCTCCCTCGTCAGCGTTCCACTCGCGAGCTTCACGAGGCCGCTCTCTTCCGTCACGCGCAGGCGCTGATTGCTGTCGAGTCGCAGCAGGGAGGTCCCGACTCCTGTTGTCGCCACGTACACGCTTTGCGCGGTCCCCGACGTTGACTCCACCGCCACGCGGAGACGCCCGCCAGAGTCGAGCGCCAGAGGCGACGGAAACCCGGCGCTGCTCTCCGCGAGCTTCGGGACGTTCGTCAGCGTGCACAGGGGCACACGCACCCCGGGCACAGTCGAGCCGTCCGCGTTCGAGGGCACCATTGTGGGCAGGACGATGGGCACTCGCCCGTTGCCGGGGAAACTGCCTCCGTCTGCATAGGTCGCGTGGGGCGGCGCGGTCGGCTCCTCCCAGTCGTTCACGGTCGAAAAGGTCGTGACCAGCCACATCGCGCCAGTGGCGCCGAGCAGCTCCAGGCGCATGAATCCTTCCGACGGGAATCGGCAGCCTGAATCCAGAATGAGGTGGTCGCGATACGTCACGTCATCCAGAAAGGCGCGAATCGTGACGGGGTAGTTTGCAGGCGGCCACGTCTTGAACCCAGCAGGGTCCGGCCTCACTCGAAATCCCGCTCCGGCGCTTCCAGCGGGCACCGGCTGTGCCGTGCTTGCCGTTACTTCCTTTGTGTAGATGGGCACCTTACTTTCTCTTTCTCCCCCTCAGGGGGCCTTCGCGGTGGCCGCGCGGTTGCGCGCGCCAAACTTCAGGCCGAGCTGCTGGCCCACGATGTGGACGGCGCCGGCGAGGTGGGCGAGCGCGCCGCGCGTCCTCGCGTGCTGCGTCTCGCTCGCCGCGGTGCGCACCGACAACTCACGGTGCCCCTTCTCCAGCGTGGCCACCCGCGCGCGGAGCTTGCGCAGGGCGCGGCGCGCGGCGCGGCTGTTGCCCAGCGCGGCCGCGGCGCCGCTCGCAATCGCCGTCACGAGGATTTCGAGGGCCTTCATCGTCTCCGGGTTCACGTGGTGCCTTTCCCCAGGCGGGGGCCGAGCACGGCCAGCGCCTGCGCGTGGTACTTCCGCCTATCCTCGGCGCCGTTCATGCCGCCGTTGATGCGTCGGGTGATGCCGTCGAAGTCGCTTCCGTCTGCCAGCGTGTTGAGGTCCGCAGACGTGCCCTTGCGCCAGAACCACGCGGCAACCTCGAAGGTGTGGCGCGGGTCGGCCGCCAGCTCCGGGCGGCTCACCAGGTCAATCCCGAGGGCTTCCGCGGCGCGCTTGTAGTTGTACGCCCCGGTGAGCTGTGTAACGCCACGTCCGACGTAGCGGGCCGCGTCCGTGGCGCCCACGTTCCCCAGGCGCGCGTTCGCCGCGTAGGCGTCCACGTTGGGAGCAATCTCCACGAGCGCGGAGAACTGCCACGACTCATGCAACCACTGCCCGAGCGCCGCCGCCACGCGGGGCAACGTGGTGATGTCCCACCGCCAGAGTGCCGCGTTGAGGTGCGGCAGGTACTGCGCGCGTTGCGCCTCCGTGAGTCGCGGGGTGAGCTGCCGCAGCTCCGGGAGCGTGACAACCTGGGGAGGCCGCGCCGCTCGCCGTGCAAGCGCCACGGCGCCCGCAGTGGCCCCGCCGGTGAGCAGCACCGCGCCGAGTAGACGCGCGGGCTTCACGCTTTCCCCCGAGCCGGCCTCGTGGCCTTGCGCGTGGTGCCCTTCTCCGCTCGCTCGATTCCCTCGCGCAGGGACGTGCCCACCTTCTCCGCGGCCGCGCCCAACGGACGCGCGCCCACCTTGGCCGCGACGGCGACACCGCGCAGCGCGAGGCCCACCGGCGTAGCTCTCACGGCCTGCCACGCAAGGGAGGCCGCCCCGAGCCCGACGATTCCCCCGCCGACCCACAGCGCCGCCTTGACCTTCCAGCTCCACGGGCCCGTGACGGCTTCGGGGATGGACGCGGCCGCCTCCGCAACGGCGCGGCCGGCCGCCGCCAATTCCTCCGAGGTCGCGTCAAGTGTGTCGGCGAGGACGGCCACCGTGGACGCCTCGTGTACCTCTCCGAGCACATACGCGAGCCCCGAGGCAATCGCGTTGCCCTCGTCCAGCCACCCAGCCAGCGTGTAATCCGAGCCGTCGTCACTCTTGCCCTGCTGCACCCAGCGGTAGTGGGCACCATCAGGCCCCATCCACCGGGGCACCAGGTCGGCCACGCCGCGCAGGGCGCCCGCAATCTTCTGCTGCTCTTCGTTGCCGAGCAGCTCACGCGCGGCGGATAGCACTCCAAGCACCGGGTTGCCGATGGTGCCGCTCCAGTCCGGCACCCACCCGAGGTATTTCTGTGCCGCTTCCACGGGCCGAGCCGCGGCCTCAGCACGCGCCACGAGTGCGCGCACCTTGGCTTGGAGCCCGTCCATCACCCGCTGTTGCTCTCGCGTCACTGCCATGGCGCGGGCCTCACTCCCACAGCGACTGATAGATGCCGATACCCGTCCCCAGGACACCCAGGAACCCGTTCACGTCGTCCCAGATGCCGCCGCCCTGCTGCTGCGCGGGGGGCTGCGCCTGGGGAGCGGGCGGCGCGTACTGCGCGGGCGGCTGCTGCGCGGCGGGCTTCGCGGCCGCCTGCCCCTGTTGGAGCTGGCGCAAGTAGTCCCGCAGCGCCGCGGCTTCCTCTTCCGCGCGCCGCGCGGCGTCCGCGTTGCGCGAGGCTTCCGCCTCCCTCCGCGCCTCGTCGAGCTTCCGGAGCTGCTCCTCGTACCGGGCGGCCTTCTCCTCCTCCAGCTGCTTCTCCGCGGCTTCCGCCTTGTCCGCGGCGCCCTTCCAGAGCAGTCCGCCAGTGACGGCCACCGCGGCCGCGCCCCCCAAGCCCACCACCCACGGAAGCCAATTCGTCTGTTTCGTCTCGCTCATGTCGGTTCAGCTCCACTCGGGCAGTGCGACGAGAATGGGCGCGTCCTGCTCTCTCAGGTCGAAGGGGCGCGCGGGGGGACGGTCCACGTCCCGGGCCGCGCGCACGGGCGGCGCGCCCAGCCGCGCGAGGTGTGTTTCTCGCTCCAGCTCCAGCGGCGGCGCGGGCGGGGGGCTCCGCGGCGTTGCCGCCTCGATTTCCTCCACGGCGAGCCCGCCACGCCACAGCACGGGAGCCCCGGGCGGGGGGAGCGAGGCGCGCGGCTCCACCGCGGGGAGCTGCGGAGTGCTCGGGGCCGGAGGGGGCGCCGGGGGCTGCGCGGCTGCCCGCGGCGCGTGCGCCGCACACTGGCCGTTGCGTGCGCGGCGCGCGTCCACGGCCAGCGCAAGCCCCGCGCCCAGCACGAGGGACGCGGCGCCGGTCATCACGAGAGAGAAATTCATCCGTGCGGCTCCTGTCAGACTTCGAAATTGCGTCCCTTACGGCCAGGTGGGACGCCGCGCGGCACCTTCTCCACGGGAGGGGGCTTCGGCGCGGTGTCCGGCGCCGGCAAGGGGAGAGACGGCGGCGGTGTTGGCGGCGGCGGCGGGGCAGGCGGAGGGGCAGGCGGAGGCGTCTCGCGCGGCCGCGGCGGAGGCTCGGGAATCCCGTCAAAGTCATCTTCGAAGTGGGTCCCCGTGCGCTTGTCGTCCTTGATGGCCGCGTTGCGCTGTCCCGGGCCGCGCCCGAGCTGCTCGTCGAGCACCCTGTCGCGGTTCCGCTGCTCCGCGCGCGCGGCCACCATCGCTGCATAGTCATCGGAGACTGGAGGGAGGACGGTGCCCTCATAGTCCGGGTGGCCCTGCTTCCAGTTCCACCGCACACACATTCCGTCCGTGGCGCGAATCTGGAGCCAGCCGCCGGGGCTACCGTCGTTGAACTCGGAAGTCTTCGGGTGGCCGGTGATGCCGGCCTTACCGAGCAACCACCCTTCCCAGAGGTGGTCGTCATCGTTGCCCATGAGGCCGCGCCCCTTGGCCATCCATGCGCGGTACGAGTCGCGCTCCAGGTTGTCGAGGTGCTCGGCAACCTTGTGGCGCGCGGCCTTGCCGGCCTCGTCCGCGGCCTTGAGGCGCGCAGGCCATTGCGCGTCACCGCCCGCGTTGTGGATGTTGACGCCCTGGTTATAGAGCGCGGTGTACGCCTCGTAATAACCCTGCGCCAGGGCCCCGTTCCGCGTGTCGCGCAGGTAGCGCTGCGCCACCTTCGCCATCTCATGGTCAGTCATCCACCCGCCGAAGATGGACGACAGGAGGCCCACGAATGGCGCCAGAGGCGCGGCCGGCGTGGCCGCGAGTGCCGCCGCGAGCAGCTTGCCGCCGTTGGCCACCGCAGACGCGGCCGCGGGCGGCGCCGGCTTCGGTGGAGCTGGTGGGGGCGGGGGAGGGGGCGGAGGTGGTGGAGCTGGTAGCGCCGGCTCTTGCGCAGGAGGTGGCGCGGCCGGCTCCGGCTCCGGGGTTGGTGCTGGGGGTGGAAGCGGGGGCGCCTCGTCGGGCGGCCGCGGCTTTTCGGCCGCCGCGGGCCCCTGGTGAGCACCGGCCGCGGCTTCCTCGTCCTGCGCCTTCGGCGTGGTGCCCCGCGGGGAAGCGCGCACCACGCGCCGGCCAACGGCCGCCGCGCCCGCGGGCACTGCGAGAAAGAGAAGCAGCTCAATCACGGTGTCACCTGTTGATGGAGGGGAGGGGCGCACGGTGGCGCCCCCGCTTCCGGTGCGTCAGAACGCGGCCGCCAGCTCCGGCCGCAGGGCGTGCGCCGCGTCGCGCAGGATGGTGGTCGCGTCCTGGCGGACCTTGGACATGACGCGGAACCCGGACGGGTCCGTCACCGCGCCCGGAATCCAGCGCACCTCATCCAGCACCGCGGACCGCACCAGGCGAAGGTTGCCGCTCGGGAACTGGCGTTGCCCCGGGCGCATCGCCTCCGCCACCTTCGCCACGACCTGGCGCTGGCGGTGCTCGGGGATGTGGACGTACGCGCGCCCGTTCCGCTCGCAGAACAGGCCGGGGTAGTCCGCGAATCCTTCCTCGTTGTCGAGCAGCACGGTGATGCCCGCGTAGGGCAGGAGCCTGTCATCCAGGTTCATGCCCTCGTAGAGCGCGGTATTGACGGCCAGGAGCTGGCGCCCCGGCTCGATGCGCGCGGCGTACGCCTCCACCAACGCGAGGATTTCCTCGTGCTTGAGCAGCGGCAGGTAGAGCACGCGCCCGGCCCACTCCACCGTCCTGTCCTTCTGCTTCGCCTCCACCGCGCCGGAGAAGTGCCGGGTCAGCGCATTGGGCGCGGCCAGGTAGACGGGCGTCCGGTGCGAGGTGATGGTCTTCTCCGCGTCGCTCGCGGACGGGTACTTGCGCAGGAAGTCCGCGTAGACCTTGGCCGGCGTGCTCGGGTCGTCCGTCACGGTGATGCCGCCCGCCTTGACGGTGAGGATGCCGAGCGCGGTCCCCAGCAGCGGCCCCTCGTGACTGAGGTCGAACACCAGCCCCTGGGGGGTGGTGATGGTATCGCTTTCCGCGTTCACCACTCGACGGGTGAAGGGCGGAATGCCGATGCGCCGCGCCTCCGCCTTCTTCGTGCCCGGCGAGAACGTCACCTTGACGGTGCCGAGCGCCAGGCCGACATTCGCCGTCGTGAACGGGTCTCCCTCTCCCCTCTTGAGTGTGAATTCGCAGTCAAGCAGCTGCTCCGGGCTGAGACCCGTGAAGAGCACCGACTCGCGCACCTTCGCGATGTGGCCCGTGGGCAGGTACGCCCGGAACACCACCTGGTTGTTTCCGAGGACGTAGGAGCGGGCCAGGCCCGTCGTGGCGTCGTCGAGGCCCTCCACCTCCTGCTCCAGGAGCCGCAGCGCGTCGAGCCGCACCTTGTCGAGCGAAACATCCTGGTAGCTCTCGAAGATGACCGCTCCGTTCTCCCCCGCGTACTGCTTCAGGCTCGCGGAGAAGAGCCCGAGCACCGAGAGCCGCTGAGCGAGCGTCAGGGCTCCGATTGCTCCCGTGCTGGAGATGGTGCACTCCACCTCCATCACGATGGCATCCGTGACGGTGCCGGCCGGCGCAATCATCTGGCCCTGGATGAAGCCGGCGTCACGCTCCAGGGTCTGCTTACCCTTCTTGAAGGGCACGAGGGTGTTGAGGGTCGATTCGGTGGCCACGTGGTTGCCTCTGTCGTGTGGTGGTTGAAGGGGGGAGGGCCGCGGACTACTTCTTCGCCGCGGGGTCGTTCCCCGGGCCGTTGAGCACGTCCGCCGCCACCTTCGGCACCGGCACGGCCGGGAAGAAGTGGCCGGCCACCACGGTGCCCACGGCGCCCGTCACCATGCCCGCGCCGAAGATGGCCAGGTCGCGCCCCCAGCTCTTGCCGTCCTTCTCGGGGTTGTCGCTGCCGCTCATGTGCTGCCGCCTTTCTGTCCGCGGTGTCACCGCGTGGGGATGCTCGCGAACTGCGAGCGGGAGAAACCAATGTGGAAGGTGCGCGCGGGGAGGTCCTGGAGCGAGCGCCCGAAGTCCTCGCCGAAGTCCGACGCGAGCATTCGGCGGTCAGACGCCTTCCCCATGTCCGCACACAGGCACGTGGACACCTGCTTGCGCACGATTTCGGGCACGCCTCCCGGGTACTGCGAGAGGAAGAAGGGAGTCACCCCGTCCTTCCCCAGCTCGCCCGCGGCGCGGTACAGGTCCGACTCCAGCCAAGCGCCGTACTTCTGGAGCTCGTCAAAGCCGATGACGCACCGGCCGCGGCCGTAGAGGACGCGCAGCACGGGGCGGATGTGCTCGGCGAGGGCCTCGCCAGCGTCCGTCACGGTGGGGACGATGGCCACCGCGGCGCGCGGGTCTCGAATGAAAGCGCTCGACTTGCGCCACTGCGCGAGGAATTCCGGCACCGTGAGGCGCGTCCGGAGCGGGCCGAGCTGGAGCGTGCCGCCGCGGTTGTTCCCCGTGGCCGCGTACTCGTCTCCCACGTCGAGGACGAACACCGCGCGGTTTGCCCCCATCAGCATCGCGAGCCACTGCTTGAAGAGGAAAGACTTCCCGCTCCCCGTCATGCCCAGCAACATGAGGACCTCGTAGGGCCTCGGGAGCCACGGACGGACGAACCGCGCCACGCCGCGCGGGAAGGGCCTGTGACAGGTGCGGCAACACGTGGCCTCGCTCACCGCGCGCCCCTCCTCACCAGCCGCGACACGCCCGCGGCCGCGCCAGCGGCGCCGCGCATGAACCACCCGCCCACCGCGGCGGCCGCCCCCTTGAGCTTGCCGGCGGAGGGCACCACGACGGCCGCGCCGAACGCGAGGCCGAGCGGCACCAGCTCCCACGTGACGGAGGGCTTGCCGCCGGCGGCGTCTCCCTTCTCCGCGGCGAGCGCGGCGGCCGCCTGCACGCGCCGGGCGATGGCCACTCCGGCAAGCTCGCCCATTCGCGTTACCGGGTCCGCCGTCACGGTGCGTTCAACCGGCGTGCCCTTGAACAGCGTGCGTTCCACGGGGCGCGTCAGGTCGATGACGGAGCCTCGGGTCATCTCCGCGATGGCCCCCAGGATGAACAGCGGGCCCCTCGCGCACCCCTCTACGAGGTCCGCCGGCTCGCCCATGAAGCTGTCCGCCGGCTTCGGCGGCGCCTCGCTCGCGGCCGGGGCCTCGCTCGTGCTGGAGCTGGTGCCGGCGCCAACGTCCGGGGGAGGGGAGCCCGGCGGCGCGAGGTCGGGGAACACGCTGGGGTCAACCACCTCCACCAGCTCCGGGGCCGCGGCACCAGGTGCCCCCGCATCCGCCGGGGGCGTGGGGGGCGTGCCGTCCTCCGCCGGAGGGGCATCGACGCGGGAGAAGGGCACGTCCACCACGGGGCCAGTCGCGGCCGGGTCCTCGTCCGCGGCCGGGGTCAGCGCGTGGGGCGCGTTGCGCTCCACCAGCTCCGCCGCGCCCTCCAGCGCCACGCCGTGCGCGCGGCCCCATGCGTTGGCCTTCACGATGGCTGCCACGTCGCTGCCTGCCTTTCGGAGCATTTCCCGGTAGGTGCGGGGCCAGCGGCCCGGGTTCGTCGCGGGCCTGCCGCCCTTCGCGCCGCGGCCCGCCTCGCGCCTCCTTCCGGGCTTCCGCGCACGTCCCGCCTTGCGCGCATTGCCGGGTCTGAGTGCCTCGCTGCTGTCGTCGCGCAGCTCGTCCACGGGGGCCTCGTCCACGCTCGGATGGTCGGCACTCAGGGACACGCGGGCCTCACTCACCAGGTGCTGCGAGAACTACTGAGACGGCGGCGCGCATCGGGCATCCGGGGTCCACTAGGCCGGTCTATGGGGGCCGGCGGTGCTCCTGCCGGACTTACCTTGCACGGTGCCCTTGCGCTGGTGGCTCGCTCCAGGATGCGCGCCGCCGTCAACGCGAGTGGTTGTCACGCTTTCGGGCCCGCCATGCATCGGGGTCCGCCGCCAGCACCCGCCACGCGGCGCGCGACACGTAGGGGTTGCGCCACGCGGTGCGGTTCGACCCTGCCCCCTCGCCAAACACCCCGGGGGCCTCGCCACGACTCGCCACGCCGTGCAATCCGTCAGGCCCTGGCTCTACGATCTCCTGCGATGAGCTGCCCTCCACCGCCGCGCCCTCCTGCCTCGCCCTTCGCTGATTCGCTTCCCACCGCGGGCCCCGCGGTGGAGTGGCTGAGCATCAAAGAGGCTGCGTTCAAGACAGGGATTCCCGCACGCACGCTGAGCCGGTGGGCGCAAGAGGGGCTCATTCTCGGGGACCGGCTCGCGTCTGGAGTGGGGCAGTGGTTGATTGCCCTGAACGCCCACTCCAAGCCGATTTCGTTAAAGCCTTTCAGGCCGGACGCGCAACACGCCTGAGATTCACGCCAGCGGCATTCGCAGACGCCAGCCGCGCGGCGCCTTCACCTTGGCCGGGTCCTCACCGCGCGCCATCGCCTCCGAAACGGCCTGGAAGTATTCAAACCGCGCGGTGAGGTCCTTCCCGAAGAGGTAACGCCCGTCATCGTCGCTCGTGCGCGGTGGCTCCGGCGGCTGGTACTGCGCCGTCCCCACGTCTACCGCAGGCAGCCCCGCGGCAGCTTCGGCGCGCTCCCTGTCGTCCTCCTCCGCGTGCCACAGCTCCAGCACCTCCGCACTCGGGCGGAGTGCGTCCGCCGCGG
The DNA here is from genome assembly GCF_020037125.1 of Myxococcus sp. RHSTA-1-4. Taxonomy (GTDB): domain Bacteria; phylum Myxococcota; class Myxococcia; order Myxococcales; family Myxococcaceae; genus Myxococcus. The sequence goes on along the minus strand of NZ_JAIQDG010000039.1, from coordinate 24,500 downwards.
CCCACGCTTCCGGCGTCTCCGCGCGTCGTTTCGCGGCAAGGTATCGCGCGAGCTGGAAGCGGTCCTCCGTGCTCAACGTCACCGGCTCCAGTGAAGCGAGCCCGTCAAGCTGCCGCACGGGACGCATCCACTCAGGCGCCGGCAAGTGAGGCCACGTGCACCACGCCTCGCGCCACGCGCGCAACTCCGGTTTCTCCTCTGCGACTGCGCGCCGCCACTCGTGCGCGCGCAGTCGCCCCAGGGCACGCGCGTATGCCTGTAGTTCGCGGCCGCGCCAGGGGCGCGCCACGGCTGCATTGCGCTTCGCCGTCTGCCACCCGTGCCACGTGCCCGCGCGATGCGTCGTTGTCTCTTCCGCCCAGCCGAGCACGCCACGCCGCAGCGTTCGCCGCTCCACGTGAGAGAGCCTCACCTCTCTCCGGCCGAGCCACTCGTATTCCACGGGGCGCACCGGCAACGGCTCCCCCAAGTGGGCCTCAAGTTCCGCGTGTCGCTCGCCCTGTACCGCCTTCATGTCCTCTGGCGTGGGGAGCTGCTCCATGGTCCCGGTCCAGTCCGGGTGGGTGGGCAGCCGCGCAGGGGGCAAGAATCTCTTGGAGCTGCGCAACCTCCGCGTGCGCCGCGGCGCCATGATGGGGAGCTGAGCCGATTTCACCACCTCGCCCACGAGCGTTGGGTGTGACACGCGGCCCTTGTCGAACTTCGTCACGTACGAGGCCACGTCATCTTTGCTCTTGGCGTGGCCGATGTAGCTCATGGGGCCCCATCCCACGTGAGCTACGAGGGTTCGGAACCACCGCGGGCCCCACCCGCGCCGCACGTCGTTTTCCGTAGGTGGGTTGCAGCGCAGATGGTCCGCAAGCGCGGGGCTGTGCACGATGACGTTGACGTGGGGCCTCCCCGTCGCGTGCTGCTCCAGCACCGTCACGTAATCAAAGCGGCGCATGGGCGGTACGTTGCCCTCTACCCAGCCCCGCACGAGGTACTTCTGGAGCACGCCCCATAGCGGCTCTATGTGCCGATATTGGTCGTCCAGCCCCGCTGGTGCCGTCTCCGGGTCCAGCGTCAACACCATGAGCACCAGGTCATCCAGCGCGCACGGCTCCAGCGCCTTCGAGATGCGCGCGTAATCCCGCTGCGAAACGAACCGCGCGCACTCCCCCGCGTGGCGCCAGTTTCGGCACTCGTACCGCTGGAACTTCCGCTCCCCTGGCGACGCTTTCGGCCACAGCGCAATCCGCCATTCCCGGGCCTCGCACGCCTGACAGCTACGGGGGGTGTAGGGACGCGGCGCCGCAGGGCCTGGGGGGGCCGTGCCTGCCCCCCCGTTGTCCGACTTAACGTTACTCCAGACAAGCCGGGGGCTGACGCCCCCTGGACCCCTCGCGCCGTGCCCGGTTTCGGCGTGGCCTCCAGGACGCGCGCCCTTGGCCTCTGGCGCCTGTTTCACGGGGGCAGCCCTCACCGGCCACCCCCAGCGCCACCACGCCCACGGGGCCGAGCAGCAGCCCGCAGGGCCGTGCCCTCGGGGCCACCGGAGGGGAAGGGTTGCGCACTTCCACCCACATTGCCGGCGGGGGCCTGGCGCCAGGCCCCCGGCACCGCGCGCACCAGCTCCGGCCGAGCCCTCTGCTGCTGCCGCCTGCCGGCCGGGGCAGTGGTGCCCCGCATCGGCCCGTCCTCGCGCGATACAGCCGCGCGGGCGGGCCTCTGGCGACGTTCCGCCGTGCCGGCCGCACCGTGGGGGGCCTCCGGTTTCGCGCCCCCGGGCGAAAGGTCAGCCGTTGCGAGGCTCCGCGTCGAGCCACTCCGCGGACCCGTCGAGCAGGTCTGCGAGCTGGTGCAGCAACAACACCGCTTGCGCCAAGTCCCGCCGCACTCCAGGGGCCCACAGGCCCGGGGAGGCCGCGACAACCGCGCGCTGCAACTCGTCAGCCCGCAGCCGGTAGCCCTCGCCGTCCAACTGCCCCCGGAGCACGCGCACCGCGTGCGTGCCTTGCTCCTCCGCCTTCGGCTTCCTCGCCACCTGCCGCAGCTCCGTTCCGCCGCGCGGGTTTCGCGCACCGCGGGCGGCGCGGCGGCCCCCGTGGGCGCAATGGCGAAACGCGCACGCCTCCCGTGCCAAGCACTGGCGGAGGTTTCGCCAGCGGGGCAGGGGAGGCGCTCACAGCGCGGGTAGCGGCCGGGCCGCGCCGCCGTCACGGGCCCATGACAGGGAGCCGGCGATTTTCGCCGGCCAGGCCATGGGGTTGCACTCCACCTACGGTGTCGGCGGGCACCAGCAGCCTCGCGCGTGCGTCCTTCTCGCGGCGCAACTGCACGCGAAACCAGCCCGGCACGCTCCGGCACGGTGCCGCGGCGCACAGCCAAACCGGCTGACCCTGGCGGAACAGCAGCCTCACCGAGGCTCGCCTCTTACGGCAGCTCTCGCACCACCCGCCGTGTTCGTCGAGGTTCGCGCTCATGGCGAAACCGCCTCCGCCGCGCTTGCTGCCGCCGCTTCCGCCGCCCACGCGGCGTGCGCGCGTGCGAGGCGTTCCGCGGCTTTCGCCACCAGCACCGAGGCCGTCTGCGTGGCCTTCCGCGCCGCGTCCCAGCGGCGAGAGGCAGCATCCGTCACCGGGTGGCACGGCCCGTGTTCCGCCGTGGCCGCGAGCAGCGCTTGCCGAGCCTCCGCATCGGCTTTCGCCGCGGTGCCCAGCTCCGAGCGGTGCCGAGCGTGCGCCAGCACTGCGCGCAGGTACTCCACCTCTGCCGGCGTGCGAGCCGGCCGGCCGCCCCATGCGGATGTAGCCCCACCGGGCAACAACAGGTGCGCCGGCACGCTCATCGCCGCGCCTCCTGGTGGACGGCGAGCATAGCGGCGGAAAGGGCATGGCTCGCCTCGTCCAGCTCCCTCGCGCGCAGCTCCCGGTCAGAGGCGCGCGCCATGAACGCAACGCGCGCGCTCTCCGCGTGGGGCGAGCCCGGGCCATGCCGCGCAACCTCGCCCGCCCACGCCTCGCTGCTCGCCAGCTCGTCTCTCTGCGCCTGCCAGAGGTTGACGGTAGCAGTCGCGTGCCGGGTGGCCGCCTTGAGCTGTGCCGCCTGTGCCGGAGTCACGCGGCACCTCGCGCGGCGACCAGGTGCGGCCGGGTTTCCGCCGGGCACGTGGGGCGGGGGAGCAGCACCACGCGGAAGCCGTCCGGTTCCAGGTGGTATTCATCCGGCCCGTGCGTCAGCTCCTCACGGTCCGCGGCCGCCACGCGCGCAGACGGCGCCCGCGTGCGCAGGTTGACACGCACCTGCCCCACCTTGGGCACCGTGGGCCCGCAGCGCACGAGGCAGCTTTCACACAGGAACGCCCGCGGCTTCGGAAGCCAGCGCACGGACGACCAGCGGCCGCCGCAGCGCTGGCACCTCACCGCGTTTGGGTGCAGCACGTCGAGCAACGGCACCTGTACCGGCTCCCGCGCCGTCAGCCGCGGCTGGCGGATTTGCTCCAGCCGCGAGTGCACCGCGCGCAAACGCACGAGCCGGAGGGCCTCACGCGCAATCGCCAGCTCGTATCGCAAGCGGGCCGCGCGAGATGCCCACGCGTCCCGCACGTGCGCACGTGTGGCGCGCTCCCGCTCGTCTGCGTGGGAGAGTTCCGCCTCAAGGTGCGCCACGTGCTTCCGCACCTTCGCGATTCCGTCACGCGGCAGCACGGTGCACCTCCGCCGCGTGCAGCTCCGCGAGCAGCGACGCCTTAGCCCTCTCCGTGCTGCGCTCCCGGCTCACGACGATTGCGCGGACAAAACTGGAGCACGCTGACGCCTTCAGGCCGGGCACGTCGAGCCGGCTGCACGCGAGCGACTCGGCGAGGCTGCTCGCGTGCACGTCCCGCCAGCACACAACGCACGTGCCGCGGGGCCTCTCGCGCAGCAGCTCCAGCAGCGTGGCCACCGTCCGCGGCTGCGCGAACACCTCGCGTTGACGCGGCGTGAAGTGCCGCCAGTGACGCGGCAGGTGCGCACCACGCGGGGGCAACTCCAGGACGGACGGCCTACGCATGGGGCACCCCGCGCTTCGCGGCGTCCTGGAGCGCGCGCAGCCGCTCCAGCAGGGCGCCGGGCAGCAGGCGCGGCGCGGCGCCCACGGCCACCGCGTCGAGGGCCGCGGCTACGCGCTCCATCCACGTGCGGATGGCGGCGAGGTCCTCCCCACGGAAGGAACACGCGAGCAGCGGGCTTCCTTCGTACAGGTCGCGGCGGATGACGCGAGAACACGCCCGCGCCGCCAACATGCAGGCAGCAGCGGCGAGCATCAGTGCACCCCCTTGCCACGCGCCGCGAGGGTCTCCCCGGCGGGCTTCGCGTTCCCGTCCTCCGCCGCTTCCTCGGAGTCCCCCAGGCCCCCGAGCGTCTCTGCAATCGCTTCCTCCGCCACAGACGAGCGGAAGAAGCCAGCGCGCTCCAGCGGCGCCAGGGTCAGCGCCTCCGCGAGCGTCTCGCGGCGAAGCCTGTTGACCTTGGTAGTGAGCGCGGCGAGGCGTTCCGCGAGAGGCCCCACGTCCGGGGGCAGCCCGGGCAGCTCCTGCGCCTCAAAAACAGCGTGCTCCAGCGCGTCCAACGCGCGCCCGAGTGCGCGCTCTGCGAACACGAGCTGTGCAACCAGGCCCGCCGGCACGTCGGGGAACGACGGGACCGCGAGGGGGTGCGAGGTGGGCGGAGGCGACGCCTTGCGCGTGCGGGCCTTCACCGCGTCGCCCAGGTGCGCCGCGGTGGACAGGTCCGGGTGAGCACCCGTGAGGCCGTCGAGGATTGCGGCGCCCTCCGTGGCGAGCAGCGTGCCCGCGCGGGACAGAGCATCCCGCGTGCCCCGGAGCGCGTCCCGGAGGTCCTGCGACACGCCCACGGCGGCGCCGTCCGGCAGCAGCTCCAACGCTGCCCGGATGGCATGGCCCACCGCGGCGACGAACGAACGGGGCCACGCGGCGTAAGACGCCATGGTTTGGCCCACGCGCTCCACGGCGCCGTGGCAGGCCGTGAGCGAGCGGCAGAGGTCCTCGGGGAGGTCCGGACGCGCGCCGGGCAGGCACATCAGCGCGGCCTGGCGCTCGTGCGCGATAGCGGCGCGCAGGGCCGCGAAGCGCACGACGGCGAGGGCCGCGCGGTTGGGCGCCTGCTGGCCCGTGGCGGGCCTGTAGCGCTCACAGGGACAGGTGTTGTGCGTGCACTTCGAGGACCCCGGCCAGGTCGGCGAGTGCCAAGCCGGGGAGTGTCCGCACGTGCACGGGGCGTCATGCTCCAGCGGGTTCGCTCGCGTGGGCGTGGATGGGGACTGCGTGGCGCCGTCCTGGTGGACGGGCCGATGGGGCTTGCGGCTCATGGCGTGGCTCGGGTCCCGCGCGGCGGGTGGGACTGCGCCGCGCCCCCACGTGGCCGCCTGAATGGAGGCGCACCACGTGGGGGACGCGACAGGCCCGAGCGACCCGCGCGGATTGTCGCCCGGGGCCTGGTGAGACGGAAGCGGCGCGCGAGCTCGGAGGCTCCAGCGGCGGCCGGAATGAACGTGGAAGGTCCAGGCGAAAGCACTGGCCGCAGTGAACGGACAGGCAGTGTCGAGCAGCCGACCAAACGCCCGAAATCCCTAGTGATTACGGGCACATAACGTCCGATAACATGCGTTATGTAAACTAAACCTCTGGGGACTTTGGGGTCGTTTTCGGACCCGGTTCCTGGGCCTCCAGCGGCCTCCTCCGCTGCCCTCGGCGCGGCCTCAGCGGCTCCGGAAAACGGCCACCTGGTGCTCGTGGAGCTCGCGCCCGTCCGCCTGCACCAGCCAGTGCGTTCCGGCGACCTCGGCCGTACATGGCCCCAACGTGCAGACCCGGCTCGGCCGAGACCTCGCCTCCGCTTCCAACCGCCCCAGGACCTGCCGCAGCAGCGCCCGGCGGAACGGCGTGTACAGGAAGTACACCGTTCCCCCCCGCCAGCGGCCCCACGCGCGCATCGGCCTGGATGAACTCGACGCCCGGAACCTCCAGGCGGCCCGCGGACAGCCGCGCGTACTCGCAATACGCCGGTTCGAGCTCCACGCCCCATCCACGGGCCCCGCTCAGCAGCGCCACCAGGATGACCACCTGGCCCAGCCCCGAGCCCAGGTCGCAGAAAACGTCGTCCCGGCGGATTTCCGCCCGCTCGACCAGGTCCAGGATGGCCCGGGCTGGCGTCGGCTGGTACCCGACCATCTCCGGCTCGCGTTCGACGCTCGGTTCGGCCGGCGCGCTGCCCCCCAGCAGCCCACCCATCATCAGGTCCAGGCCGTCGTAGCTCCCGGGGCTCCCGGGCGGCCCGGCATGGCGGATCATCGTGCTTCGGAGCGCTTCGGGCGTGTATCGGCCCGCGGCAACCTGTTCGCGGAGCCGCCGGATCACCCGCCCGTTGGCGGTCTCGAGCCGCTGGCGCAACCCCTGCGCCTGAGCCACGAGTACCCGCAAGTCCTCAGGAAGACTCGTGTTTTCCCCAAGAAACTCCAGGCGGTCCAGAACATGGGTGTCGAGGAACTCGATGGCCTCGGCGCGCCGGGCAAATCCCGGGCCACGGCGCAGGAAGGCGCGAGACTCCGCAGCGGCCAGGGCCTGCCGCACCTCCTGAGTCACAGCATGCAACGCCACTCAGCCTCCCTGTGCCACCCTGTAGCGCACCCAGAGCAGGTCCCCTTTACGCTTTTCCGCGGAAAGCAGCTTCAGATTTCGAGTGGGCCCCCTGCCCGGTTTCGCATCGAACAGCGAGGGGAGCCCGGTGCCGCCATCGGCAATGGGCGCGAAGAGGAGGCTCAGCTCGTCAATCAGGCCGGCCGCGAGGAACGAGCCGTTGATGAGCCCGCCGCCCTCCAGCAGCAGCGTCTTGATGCCGAAGGCCGCTTCCCGGACGGGTCCAACGCGATGGCGTACGAGTCCGCGTCCCGCCGCGCGATGAAGTCCTTCCGCGGAATCGGCTGCGGGCGCTTCCGCGCGGGCACCTTCGACTTCCCGGCATACGGCTCCATGGAGACGCGGCCGATGATCCACGCATCCGCGTCGAAGGTCTCCGCCGTCCGCTCGTACTCGTCCAGGGCGCCCTTCGGGAGCTTCCAGTGCTTCGTCACGATGCGCCCGTCCACCGACGGAACCATGTGGCAGATGACGTAGGGGCGCTTCGTCGCATCCATCGCGAGTCTCCAGTCCAGTGGATCGAGCCGTGAGCCGGGAGCGTTAGCCGAGTTCGTCCGGAATCCGGTAGCGCCATCACGGGGCCCGTTCCACGGCTCACGACGCGCCGCGCCAGCCCCTGACAGGTCGCTCGTCGGCGCACTTCCGGCCCGGCGTAATGCGACTTCTTTCACCTGCCTCCGTTACCTCTTTTCGAGGTCCGGAATTCGCGCCGCACTCCACGCAATTACCTGCAATTACCGAGGGAAAACGACGTGAAGCACGGTGCGGCGGCGAGGAATCGAAGGGCCGCTCGCATGTTCCGTGCGCCGGGAATTCTTCCCGGCTTTTTAGCGGCTTGACCCAGACAGGGGGTTCCCGCAGAACCCTGCGCATCCCCTGGCCCTGGAAAGGACCTGTTCATGAAGCGCTTGTTCGTGATTGCCACCCTGCTCGGTGCGGCGCCCGCGCTGGCCGATGAGGGTATGTGGACGTACAACAACTTCCCCTCCGCCAAGGTGAAGGAGAAGTACGGCTTCGAGCCGACCCAGCAGTGGCTGGACAAGGTGCGGCTGTCCTCGGCGCGGCTCGCGGGCGGGTGCTCGGCGAGCTTCGTGTCCCCCGAGGGCCTGGTGATGACCAACCACCACTGCGCCCGCGGCTGCATCGAGCAGCTCTCCACGGCGAAGAAGGACTACATCGCCAACGGCTTCTACGCCAAGACGCAGGCCGAGGAGACGCAGTGCCCGGCCATGGAGATCAACCAGCTCGAGAGCATCACCGACGTCACCGCGGAGCTGAACAAGGCGACGCAGGGCCTGTCGGGCAAGCAGTACGCGGACACCCTCAAGGCGAAGATGTCCGAGCTGGAGCAGGCCTGCTCCGCCGGCGACGCCAAGGTGCGCTGTGACATCGTCACCCTGTACCAGGGCGGCCAGTACAACCTGTACAAGTACCGCCGCTTCCAGGACGTGCGCCTGGTGATGGCCCCCGAGCACGCCATCGCCTTCTTCGGCGGCGACCCGGACAACTTCGAGTTCCCCCGCTACGACCTGGACATGACGTTCCTCCGCGTCTACGTGGACGGCAAGCCGGCGGACACGTCGAAGAACTACTTCAAGTGGTCCGAGAAGGGCGCCAAGGAGGGCGACCTCACCTTCGTCTCCGGCCACCCCGGCCGCACCTCGCGCGGGCTGACCATCGCGGAGCTGGAGTTCCAGCGCGACTTCGTCCTTCCGAAGACGCTCATGCAGCTCTCCGAGATGCGCGGCATGCTCGCGGAGTTCCAGAAGCGAGGCCCCGAGCAGAAGCGCATCTCCAACAACATCCTCTTCGGCGTGGAGAACGCGCTGAAGGCCTCCAAGGGCCGCCACGAGGCGCTGCTGGACAAGAAGTTCTTCGCGCAGAAGGCCGCCGCCGAGCAGGAGCTGCGCAAGAAGGTCGAGTCCAACCCGGAGATGAAGAAGAAGTACGGCGCGGCCTGGGACGCCATCACCAAGGCCCAGGAGGAGTTCCGCAACGTCCGCACGGAGCTCGTCTTCCAGGAGCACATCCTGGCCCAGTCCTCCGAGCTGTTCGGCATCGCCCGCACGCTGGTGCGCGGCGCCGAGGAGCTGCCGAAGGAGAACGGCCAGCGCCTGCGCGAGTTCAGCCAGGCGGGCCTTCCCGCCCTCAAGGCCCGGCTCTTCAGCCCGGCCCCCATCTACCCGGAGCTGGAGATTGCCCGCCTGACCTTCGGCCTCACCAAGATGCGTGAGGAGCTGGGCGCGGACCACCCGTTCGTGAAGAAGGTCCTCGGCAAGGAGTCCCCGGAGACGTTGGCCACCCGCGTCATCAAGGGCACGAAGCTGCGCGAGGTGAAGCTGCGCCAGTCCCTCTTCGACGGTGGCAAGGCCGCCGTGGACGCCTCCAAGGACCCGATGATCGCCCTGGCGAAGCTGGTGGACCCGGACGCCCGCGCCATCCGCAAGCACGTCGAGGAGAACATCGAGTCCGTCGTGCGCAAGAACAGCGAGCTGGTGGCCAAGGCGAAGTTCGAGGTCTACGGCACCAACCAGTACCCGGACGCGACCTTCAGCCTGCGCCTGTCCTACGGCGCGGTGAAGGGCTACCTGGAGGACGGCAAGAAGGTGGAGCCCCTCACCCAGATGGCCGGCACCTTCGAGCGCCACACGGGTGAGGATCCGTTCGCCCTGCCGAAGTCCTGGCTGAAGTCCCAGAACGTCATCACCGGCACCACGCCGATGAACTTCGTCACCACCAACGACATCATCGGCGGCAACTCCGGCTCGCCCATGATCAACAAGGACGGCGAGATCGTCGGCCTGGTGTTCGACGGCAACATCCAGTCGCTCGGCGGCGAGTACGGCTTCGACGAGAGCGTGAACCGCACCGTGGCCGTCCACAGCGAGGCCATCATCGAGTCGCTGCGGAAGATCTACGGCGCCACCCGCGTGCTCGAGGAGCTGCGCCCCGGCAGCACCAAGGTGCCGCCCGTGAAGGCCAACCCGGCGGGGTAGTCGTCACCGCCACACACGGGGCCCTCGAAGCGGAGGGCCCCGCCCTTCCCTACCGCCTCACTCCCACTCGATGGTGGCGGGCGGCTTGGAGGAGATGTCGTAGACGACGCGGTTGATGCCGCGCACCTCGTTGGTGATGCGGCTGGAGATGCGCTCCAGCAGGGGGAATGGCAGCCGGGCCCAGTCCGCCGTCATGCCGTCCACGCTGGTGACGGCGCGCAGCACGCAGGTGGACTCGTAGGTGCGCTCGTCGCCCATGACGCCCACGCTCTGCACGGGCAGCAGCACGGCGAAGGCCTGCCAGACCTCCTTGTAGAGGCCGGCGTTGCGGACCTCCTCCTGGACGATGGCGTCCGCGCGCCGCACCAGCTCCAGGCGGGCCTCCGTCACCTCGCCCAGCACGCGGATGGCCAGGCCCGGGCCGGGGAACGGCTGCCGGGACACCATCTCCTCCGGCAGGCCCAGCTCGCGGCCCAGGGCGCGGACCTCGTCCTTGAACAGCTCGCGCAGCGGCTCCACCAGCTTGAGCTTCATCGTCTCCGGCAGGCCGCCCACGTTGTGGTGGCTCTTGATGGTGACGGACGGGCCCTTGTACGAGACGGACTCGATGACGTCCGGGTAGAGCGTGCCCTGCGCGAGGAACCCGGCGTCCTGCACGTCGCGGGAGGCCTCCTCGAACACGGCGATGAACTCGCGGCCGATGATCTTCCGCTTCTTCTCCGGGTCCGTGACGCCGGCGAGCTTCTCCAGGAAGCGCGCCCGCGCGTCCACCGTCCGCAGCGGCACGTGGAAGCGGTCCACGAAGAGCGCCTCCACCTGGGCGCGCTCGCCCTGCCGCAGCACGCCGTTGTCCACGAAGATGCACTGCAGGCGCGGACCGATGGCCCGGTGCAGCAGCAGCGCGGCCACGGAGCTGTCCACGCCGCCGGACAGCGCGCAGATGACCCGGCCGTGCTCACCCACCTGGCGGCGGAGGGTCTCCACGGCCTCGTCGATGAAGCCCTTCATCGTCCACGAGCCGCTCACCTTGCAGTCGTTGAAGAGGAAGGCGCGCAGCATGGCCTTGCCCTGCGGCGTGTGGACCACCTCCGGGTGGAACTGGAGGCCGTAGAAGGGCTTGCTCTCATGCGCGGCCGCCGCGAAGGGCGAGTTGCCGCTGCGGCCAATGGCCTTGAAACCGGGCGGGAGCACGTCCACCCGGTCGCCGTGGCTCATCCACACCTGGACCCGGTCGCCCGTGTTGAACTCGGCGAAGGGCCCGCGGCGGTCCAGCACCTCCACCTCCGCGTTGCCGAACTCGCGGTGCGCGCCACGGTCGATGCGCCCGCCCAGCAGCTTGGAGATGAGCTGGAGACCGTAGCAGATGCCCAGCACCGGCACGCCCGCCTCGAAGACGAACGGGTCGCAGCGGGGGGAGTCGGGCGCCTCCACGGAGGCAGGGCCTCCGGAAAGGATGATGCCGCGCGGAGCGAAGCGGCGGATGTCCTCCGCCGGGAGGTCCGGGCGGTGGATCTCGCAGTACACACCCAGCTCCCTCACGCGACGCGCGATGAGCTGGGTGTACTGGCTCCCGAAATCGAGGATCAGGATCTTCTCGGCGTGCAGGTCCACCGGGGGTCTCCAAATGGGGGGGCGGCGTTGACGGCTGGGGGCCCTTATCGCTACAAACTTCCGGAAATCAACGCCCAAGTACCCTCAATTGTTCGAGGTATGGATGCTTCGCCGCCTGTCCGCCCCCACTGCCGCGACCCTGATGTTGCTGTGCACTCCTGGATGCGTGAAGGAGATCTCCTCGGACGAGCGGCTGGACCGCGAGACCCAGAACCTGGCGGTGAAGGACACGCCCGGTGCCGCGGAACTCCAGAAGCTCAACTGTGACGACACCACGGACGCGCTGGGCAAGGCGCGCAACGTGAACCGGCCAGAGACGGACCGGCTGGTGGACTACATCGAGCTGTACTCCTCGCTCCGCAAGCGCACCGCCACCTTCGAGGAGGCGATGAACCGCAACCCGGACCTGAGCTACCGCGAGGGCAGCCAGCACATCGTCAACGCCAAGGACGCCTGCGTCCAGCAGACGGCCGACGTGCGCGTGGAGTTCGAAACCTACATCCGCGAGCTGGTGGACGTACCCACCGTCCAGGAGATCAAGGGCGGCAACACCGTCACCATCGCCCGGCTCGACTTCAACACCCTGCGCCAGGCCATCGAGACGCTGGAGCCGGACGACAAGGATGCGCTCCTCACCCGGGTCGCCAACGCGGAGAAGAAGGTGGCGCCCGCCTCCGCGCCCGCCTCCGAGGAGCCGGCCTCCGGGGGCAAGAAGCGGGGTAGCCGGTAGTTCCCCGCCCTCCCCGCCGCCCGTGATTCCCAGGGCCCCGCCGCGAGGCGCGGGCCCTTTTTCGTGCCGCCGGACCTCGGGGCTCCGGGGCGCCTCCGGTCTGGCCTGCAGGCGTCCCGCCCGGAACGGGCCCATGGGGCGGGCCCCGCTCCGGGCGCGCCGGGCCGCTACTCCACGCGGTAGTTCGGGGCCTCCTCGGTGATGATCACGTCGTGCACGTGGCTCTCCTTGAGCCCGGCCGAGGTGATCCGCACGAAGGTGGCCTTGTGGCGGAGCTCGTCGATGGTGCGGCAGCCCACGTAGCCCATGCCGCTGCGGATGCCGCCCAGCATCTGGTGCACGTTCATGGCGAGCGTGCCCTTGTAGGGGACGCGGCCCTCGATGCCCTCGGGCACCAGCTTCACGGCTTCCACGTCCGACTGGAAGTAGCGGTCCTTGGCGCCCTGCTTCATGGCGCCCAGGCTGCCCATGCCGCGGTAGCTCTTGTAGCTGCGGCCCTGGTACAGGATGACGTCACCGGGGGACTCCTCGGTGCCCGCGAAGAGCGAGCCGATCATCACCGTGCTGGCACCCGCGGCGAGCGCCTTGACGATGTCGCCCGAGTACTTGATGCCGCCGTCGGAGATGACGGGGATGCCGTGCTTCTCCGCCTCACGGACGCAGTCGTCCACCGCCGTCACCTGGGGCACGCCCACGCCGGCCACCACGCGGGTGGTGCAGATGGAGCCGGGGCCGATGCCCACCTTCACCGCGTCCACACCCGCCTCGATGAGGGCGTGGGTCGCCTCGGCGGTGGCCACGTTGCCGGCGATGAGGTCGAAGCCGTGGAAGTTCTTCTTCGTGTCGCGCACGCCGTCCAACACGCCACGCGAGTGGCCGTGCGCGGTGTCCACCACGATGACGTCCACGCCGGCCCGGAGGAGCGCGTCGATGCGGGCCTCACGGTCCGCGGACACGCCCACGGCGGCGGCGCACAGCAGGCGGCCCTTCGCGTCCTTGGCCGCGTTCGGGTGCGTCTTGCGCTTCTCGATGTCCTTGATGGTGATGAGGCCCTTGAGCTCGAACTCGTCGTTGACGATGAGGAGCTTCTCGATGCGGTGCTCGTGGAGCAGCTTCTGGGCCTCGTCCTGGGTGATGCCCTCGCGGCCGGTGATGAGCTTGCGCGTCATCACCGCCTCCACCTTCTGGGTGAAGTTGGTCTCGAAGCGCACGTCGCGGCTGGTGACGATGCCGACCAGGCGCCGGCCCTTCACCACGGGGATGCCGGACACGCCGTGCTGCCGCATCAGCTCCAGCACGCGGCCCAGCGGTGCCTCCGGATCGATGGTGACCGGATCCACCACCATGCCGCTCTCGAACTTCTTGACCTTGAGGACCTCGAGCGCCTGCTGCTCGGGCGTCATGTTCTTGTGGATGACGCCAATCCCACCTTCCTGGGCCATGGCGATGGCGGTACGGGATTCCGTTACCGTGTCCATCGCGGCGGACAGCAGGGGGATGTTGAGGCGGATGTTGCGGGTAAGCCGGGTCGTCAGGTCGGCGTCCTTGGGGACGACCGAGCTCTCGGACGGCACCAGCAGGACGTCATCGAAGGTGAGGGCGAGCCGGATATCGGGGTTCAGCATGAGCGGCGCTCCCGGGGCATGAAATACCCGCCGGGCACCAGCGCCTGCGGGTGCGGTTCCATACGAGGTACGCTTCCAGTGCGCAACGGTTGTGTTTTTGACGCCCGTTCCCTCGGAGTTCGGGCGATACTTCCGACGTCTCTACCCTCTCGTCTAGGGAACCGGCTTTGACGGAATCGAATCAGGGGGCGGTCGGGCTGGTCGTGAAGCTGCCCTTCGCGACCCCCGAGGAGTTCCTGGCGAAATATGGGGCCAACATCACCCGTGGCGGCATCTACCTGCGCGCCCGTGCGGTAAAAGCCCCCGGAACCCCCGTCACCCTGGACCTCCGCCTGGCGGGCGGAGAGCGGCTCATCTATGCCTCTGCTGTCGTCCACTTCGTCACCGGCCAGGGCGGCCAGGGCGTCGTGGGCATGGGCCTGCGCTTCCTGAACGTGGACCCGCCGACCCGCCGGTTCCTCGACTCCGCCGTCGTCACCCTGCCCCACGCCCAGTCGGACGCTCCCCCGGTTCCCAACGGGGTGGGAGCAGCGGACTACACCGTCCCACCCGAGGCCCCGCCCGTCGCGGCGCCCTCCCTTGCCCAAGCGGCGGCTCCGGGGGCCGGGACTCCGGGCGGTGGTCCGGGGCGGGCGGCTCCGGCCTCCGGGCCGGTGATGATGACGGACGCGGCACTGGGCCTGAGCACGGAGGAGCCCAAGCGCGCGGGGCCGGTCATCGGCATCGACCTGGGGACGACGAACTCCTGCGCGGCGTACGTGCGCGGCGGACGCCCCGGGGTGCTGCCCAGCCGCGAGGGCCACAACACCGTGCCCTCCATCATCGCCGTCAACACGCGCGGCAAGCTGGTGGTGGGCCACCCCGCCAAGGGGCAGATGCTCACCAACCCGCGGCAGACGGTGTACGGCGCCAAGCGGCTGGTGGGGCGGCCCTATGCGTCACCCGTCGTGGAGCACATCAAGGACCGGTTCCACTACGAGATCATCCCCGGCGAAAACGGCGACGCGGGCGTGAAGCTGGGAGACCACGTCTACACGCTGCAGCAGATCTCCGCGCTCATCCTCCGCGAGGTCCGCGAGGTGGCGCAGAACCAGCTCGGCCAGCCGGTGTCGCGCGCGGTCATCACCGTCCCCGCCTACTACAACGACAACCAGCGCCAGGCGGTGCGCGAGGCGGGGAAGCTGGCCGGCCTGTACGTGGAGCGCATCCTCAACGAGCCCACGGCGGCGGCGCTGGCGTACGGCTACGGCCGCAAGCTGAACCAGCGCGTGCTGGTGTACGACCTGGGCGGCGGCACGTTCGACGCGTCGGTGCTGGAGCTGAGCGACAACGTCTACGAGGTCATCTCCACCGGCGGTGACACGTTCCTCGGCGGCCTCGACTTCGACAATGCGATCGTCGCGTACCTCCTGGAGGAGTTCCAGAAGAAGACGGGCCGGCCCTTCCAGGGGGACCGCGTGGCCATGCAGCGCATCAACGACGCGGCGGAGCGCGCCAAGTGCGCGCTGTCCGAGCGCTCGGAGATGCGGGTGCACGTGGCCTTCGTGACGATGATCGACGACAAGCCGTACGACCTGGACGTCACGCTGACGCGGCAGAAGCTCATCGAGCTGACCGGGGGGCTCGTGGACCGCACGGTCCAGGTCTGCGACGAGGTGCTGAAGACGAAGGGGCTGGGCCCGAAGGACGTGGACGAGGTCATCCTCGTGGGTGGGCAGAGCCGCTTCCCGCTGGTGCACGAGAAGATCACGAAGTTCTTCGGCAAGCCGCCCAGCAAGGGCGTGCACCCGGATGAAGCGGTGGCCCTGGGCGCGGCGCTGCTGGCGCACAGCCTGGGACAGCTCGAGGGCGTGGTGCTCATCGACGTGCTGCCCATGGCCATCGGCGTGGGCCTGCCGGGTGGGCGCTTCAAGCCCGTGCTGGAGCGCAACATCTCGCTGCCCTCCACCAAGAGCTACACCGTCTCCACGCACCGTGATGAGCAGACGGAGCTGGAGCTGACGGTGTTCCAGGGTGACTCGGACAAGGCAGCGGACAACGAGTTCCTGGGCACCATCAAGCTCGCGGGCCTGCCGAAGCGGCCGCGCGGTGGCGTGCAGGTGTCCATCACCTTCGAGGTGAACAACGAGTCGCTGTTGAAGGTGACCGCGCGCGAGACCTCCACCGGGCGCGAAGTGTCGAGCACCTTCACCACGCGCGCGACGCCCGAGGCGGTGAAGGCGAAGCTGTCTCAGCTCGCAGCGGAAGGCGCGCACGCCCCGGGGGCTCATGCGGGAGCGATGGCCACGGGCCCCGCGGCCCCGGTGCGGGCGCCCGCCGCGAATGGCACCTCCGCCGTCGCCACCGCACATGCCACGGCGCCGAAGCACACGCCCGCACGCGGAACCACCCAGGCACCGGCGCCCGTACACGCGGTGCCTGACGCGGCCGCGACGGCTCCGAAACAAAAAGGTTTCATGAGCTGGCTCAAGGGCTTGTTCGGACGGGCCTGAGCCTCCTCGCCTGCTAGCGAATCGGATTGCTTCGCTCTCGATGCAAATCCAGAGCAGGGGTAACTCTGCGCTCTTTCTGTCCAATCTTTAAACGTCGGCGGGGCCTGATATAGGCCCCGGCCTCGTTCATCTGGACGCAAGAGCGCTGGCCCCCCATGTCCGACACCTTCCGATCCCTCAACGACGTCCTGATCCACCGCGCTTCTGGAGCCAAGGCCGGCGAGCGGCAGTACACGTTCCTCGGTGAGTCCGAGGGCGAGGAAGCAGCGCTCAGCGCGCGCGAATTGCACGAGCGCGCGCAACGCATCGCCGTCGCATTGCAGGCGCGCGGGGCCGTGGGGCAGCGCGTGCTGCTGCTGTACCCGCCGGGACTGGACTACGTCGCCGGCTTCTTCGGCTGCCTCTATGCGGGCGCCATCGCGGTGCCCGCGTATCCGCCGGACCCGGTGCGGCTGGAGCGCACCCTGCCCCGCTTGCGCGCCATCATCCAGGACGCCGAGGCGACGGTGGTGCTCACCACGTCCGGCATCCTCTCGCTCGCGGACTTCGTCTTCGAGCAGGCGCCGGACTTCCGCGCGCTCCAGTGGCTGGCCACGGACGAGCTGCCCGCGGGTGACGAGCGCCACTGGCGCGCGCCCGACGTGGGCCCGGACTCGCTGGCATTCCTCCAGTACACCTCCGGCTCCACCGGCACGCCCAAGGGCGTGATGCTCAGCCACGCCAACCTGCTGCACAACCTGGGGCTGATCTCCCACGCGTTCCAGGTGCGCGACGACAGCGTGGGCGTCATCTGGCTGCCGCCGTACCACGACATGGGCCTCATCGGCGGCATCCTGACGCCGCTGTTCGCGGGCTTCCCCGTGGCGCTCATGTCTCCCATGTCCTTCCTCCAGCGCCCCATGCGCTGGCTGGAGGCCGTGTCCCGCTTCCGTGGAACCGTCAGCGGCGGCCCCAACTTCGCGTACGAGCTGTGCGCGCGCCGGACCACGCCCGAGGAAATCCAGGCGCTGGACCTGAGCGCGTGGGAGGTGGCCTTCACCGGCGCCGAGCCCATCCGCGCCGCCACGCTGGACCGCTTCGCGGAGGTGTTCGCTCCCGCGGGGTTCCGCCGCGAGGCCTTCTACCCGTGCTACGGGCTGGCCGAGGGAACCCTCATCGTCACCGGTGAGGAGAAGGGCCGCGTCCCGCGCGTGCACCTGCTGGAGGACGCCGCGCTGTCGAAGGGCCGTGCCGTGCGCGCGGAGCCCGGCGCGGCGGGCACGCGGGCGCACGTCGGCTGCGGCGCGACGCTCCAGGAGCAGCGCCTGCTGGTGGTCGACCCCGAGTCGCGCGTGCCGTGCGCGCCCGGCCACGTGGGTGAGATCTGGGTGTCCGGGCAGAGCGTCGCGCGCGGCTACTGGCGCAAGCCGGAGCAGAGCGTGGAGACGTTCCAGGCCGTTCCTGCCGGCGCGGAGGACGGGCCGAAGTACCTGCGCACCGGCGACCTGGGCCTGCTGCTGGAGGACGGGCAGCTCATCGTCACCGGCCGGCGCAAGGACCTGATCATCCTGCGCGGCCGCAACCTGTACCCGCAGGACGTGGAGGCCGTGGTGGAGCGCGCGCACAAGCGCGTGCGGCCCGGCGGTGTGGCGGCCTTCGCCATGGAGACGGCGGGAGGCGAGGCGCTCGCGGTGGTGGCGGAGGTGGGCCGCGAGCTGGCCGAGGCCGCGGACCCGTCGGTGCTGGAGGCCGTGGCGGACACCCTGCGGCAGGCCATTGCCCGCGAGCTGGAGGTGCAGCCGCACACCCTGGCACTGCTGCCCCCGGGCTCCGTGCCCAAGACGTCGAGCGGGAAGATCCAGCGCTTCGCCTGCCGCGCCGCGCTCGCCTCGGGTGAGCTGCCCGTGCTGTGGCGCTTCGATGCGGCGGTGTCACAGCCCGCCGCGCCCATGCAGCCCATGCAGGCCGCGCCTGTCGCAGCCCCGGAGGCTCCTTCGGCCGCGACGGAGGAGCTCGTCCAGGCCCTGCGCGAGGAAGTGGTGGCCGTGCTCGGCCCGGACGCCGCGCGCCAGGACGCGGACGCGCCGCTCACCCTGCTGGGCATGGACTCGCTCGGCGCCGCGGACCTCCAGGGCCGCATCGAGAAGCGGCTCGGGGTGCGCGTCTCCGCCGCCGCGCTGCTCCAGGACCTGAGCCTGAAGGGGCTCGCGGAAGCGATTGCCCGCTCCGGTGGCGCCGGAGCTCCCGCGCTGCCGCCGCTGCGCCGCCGGCAGGATTCGGCCAGCGCGATTCCCGCGTCCTTCGCCCAGCAGCGGCTGTGGTTCATCCAGCAGCTCGAGCCGGCCTCCACCGCGTACCACATCCCCCTGGCGCTCTCGCTGAAGGGGCCGTTGGATGTGTCCGCGCTGGAGCGCGCCCTGGCTGAGCTGGTGCGGCGTCACGAGGTGCTGCGCACCACCTTCTCCTCGCACCATGGTGAGCCGCGGCAGCACGTCCACGCGCCCGCCCCCGTGCCCCTGCCCCGGGTGGACGTGACGGGCACCCCGCCCGGGTCGCGCCAGGCCGTCCTGGACGAGCAGGCCGCGCTGGACGGGCGCACGCCCATGGACATGGGCACCGGCCCGCTGCTGCGCTGCACCCTGCTGCGCTTCGCGCCGGATGACCATGTGCTCGTCATGTCCGTCCACCACCTGGTCGCGGACGGCTGGTCCGTGGGACTGCTGGTGCGGGAGCTGGCCACGCTCCACGCGGCCTTCGCCGAGGGGCGCCCCTCTCCCCTGCCCGAGCCGGAGCTCCAGTACGCGGACTTCTCCGCGTGGCAGCGCGCGCACCTCACCCCGAAGGCCCTGGGCAAGGAGCTGACGTGGTGGCGGCAGGCGCTCTCGGACGCGCCGTCGCTGCTGGCGCTGCCCACCGACAGGCCCCGGCCGCCCCGGCTCTCCTTCCACGGTGCCCGGCGCTCGCGCCTGCTGCCCGCGTCGCTGATGACGAAGCTGCACGCGCTCGGCCGGCGCGAGGGCGCCACGCCGTTCATGAGCGTGGTGGCCGCGCTGTCCACCGTGCTGCACCGCTGGAGCGGCCAGGCGGACTTCGTGATCGGCTCGGCCATCTCCGGCCGCGACGTGCCCGGCACCCGCGCGCTGGTGGGTGACTGCAGCAACTTCGTCCCGCTGCGCGTGCGCCTGCCGTCCGAGGCCACGGTGACGGGCCTGCTCGCGGCGGTGAAGGCGAGCACGCTGGGCGCGCTGACGCACGGCCACGTCCCGTTCGACCACGTGCTCGCGGCCGTGGCGCCCGGCTCGCAGCGGCGCGAGCTGTACAACGTCGTCTTCGTCCTCGATGACTACGACATCCCGCACGCCATGCCCGCGGGCGGCGGGCTGACGGTGGACGTGTCGCTGCTCGACAACCGCACCACCGAGCTGGACCTGACCTTCGAGGCGAAGCACGGCCCGGACGGTCTGCTCATCGGCTGCAAGTACGCCACGGACCTGTTCGACGCGGAGACCATCGACCGGCTGCTGGGCCACCTGGAGGTGGTCATCGGCGGCATGGTGGAGGCACCGTCCCAGCGCATCACCGAGCTGCCGCTGATGCCCGAGGCCGAGCGCCAGCAGGTCCTCCACGCCTGGAACCCGCGCATGGACGCGCCGCGCGACGGCACCCTGGTGGAACGCTTCGAGGCGCAGGTGGACCGCACGCCGGACGCGCTCGCCGTCACCTACGAGGGCCGGCACCTGACGTACCGGGAGCTGGACGGGCGCGCCAACAAGCTGGCGCACGTACTGCTCCGCCATGGCGTGGGCCCGGACGTGCTCGTGGGCGTGTGCCTGGAGCGCAGCCTGGACCTGGTCGTCACCCTGCTCGGCATCCTCAAGGCCGGCGGCGCGTACCTGCCCATCGACCCGTCGTACCCGCGCGAGCAGCTCGCCTTCATGCTGGAGGACGCCCAGGCCCCCGTCCTGGTGACGCAGTCCTCGCTCGGTGACCGGGTGCCCGAGTCCGGCGGCGCCGCCGTCGTGCGCGTCGATGAGGTCTTCGCGTCGGCGGACGACGTCACGGCGCCGAGGCCGCCCCGGTGCAACGCGCCGACGGACCTGGCCTACGTCATCTACACGTCCGGCTCCACCGGCCGCCCCAAGGGCTGCATGGTGCAGCACGACAACGTGGTGCGCCTCTTCACCGCCACGGACCCCTGGTTCCACTTCGGACCCCAGGACGTCTGGACGCTGTTCCACTCGTACGCGTTCGACTTCTCCGTCTGGGAGCTGTGGGGCGCGCTGCTCTACGGCGGCCGGCTGGTGGTGGTGCCCTACTGGGTGAGCCGCTCGCCGGAGTCGTTCCACAAGCTGCTGGCCGACGAGGCCGTCACCGTCCTCAACCAGACGCCCACCGCGTTCCGCCAGCTCATCCACGCCGAGCAGCAGGGCGTGGCCCGTGGCGAAGCGCCCGAGCTGGCGCTGCGCTACGTCATCTTCGGCGGCGAGGCGCTGGACCTGGCCGCCCTGCGTCCGTGGTTCGAGCGGCACGGCGACGAGCGCCCGACGCTCGTCAACATGTACGGCATCACGGAGACGACGGTCCACGTCACGTATCGCCCGGTGCGGATGGCAGACCTGGACCGGCCGTGGTCCAGCGTCATCGGCTGCCCCATTCCGGACCTGCAGCTCTACCTGCTGGACCCCGCCGGCCAGCCGGTGCCCGTGGGCGTGCCCGGAGAGATTCACGTCGGTGGCCAAGGCGTGGCGCGTGGCTACCTGCGCCGCCCCGACCTGACGGCCGCCCGCTTCGTGGAGGACCGCTTCGGGCCGGTGCCCGGGCGCAAGCTGTACCGCGCCGGAGACCTGGCGCGGCGCCTGCCGAACGGGGACCTGGAGTACCTGGGCCGCATCGACAACCAGGTGAAGATCCGCGGCTTCCGCATCGAGCTGGGGGAGATTGAATCCACGCTCACCACGCACCCGTCCGTCCGCGAGGCGGTGGTGATGGCGCGCGAGGACTCGCCCGGCGACAAGCGGCTGGCGGCGTACCTGGTGCTGGGCGACCTGAAGGACACGGGCCCGGTGGACCAGCTGTCGCAGTGGAAGGCCGTCTACGACGAGACGTACACGGAGGGCTCGCGCAGCGAGGACCCGACGTTCGACATCTCCGGGTGGAACGACAGCTACACGGGTGACGCGCTCCCGGCCGCGCAGATGCGCGAGTGGGTGGACACCACGGTGCGGCAGATCCTCGGGCTGAAGCCCCGGCGGATCCTGGAGCTGGGGTGCGGCACGGGCCTGCTCCTGTACCGGCTGGCCCCGCGCTGCGAGGCGTACTGGGCCCTCGACTTCGCGAAGCCGGCGCTGGACCGCATCGAGCGCCAGCGCGAGCGCCTGGGCGAGTCGCTCGCCTCCGTGAAGCTGCTGCACCGGCCGGTGGACGACCTGTCCGGTATCGAGCCGGGCTCGTTCGACACCGTCATCTGCAACTCGGTGCTCCAGTACTTCCCGAGCGCGGACTACCTGCTCCAGGTGATTCGCGGGGCCGTGAAGGTGCTGCGCCCCGGCGGACGCATCTTCCTGGGCGACGTGCGCAACCTGGCGCTGCTGAACGCCTTCCGCGCGTCCATCCGCCTGCACCGGGCGCCGTCGAACCTGTCCTCCTCGCAGCTCCTGTACCGCGTGCAGCGCGACGTGCTGGCCGAGGAGGAGCTGGTCGTCTCGCCCACGTTCTTCACCTCGCTGGTGGAGCACGTGCCCGGCATCACCCGCGTGGAGGTGCTGCCCAAGCACGCCCGCTACGACAACGAGCTGAGCCGCTTCCGCTACGAGGTCATCCTCCACGTGGGGAACGCGGAGAGCGCCCGGAAGCCCGCGCAGCCCGAGTGGGTGGATGGAAGCACGCTCACCCTGGAGGCGCTGCGCGAGCGGCTGGAGTCGAGGCCCGCGATGCTGGCGGTGCGGCGGCTGCCGAACGCGCGCGTGCTGGACGACACGCGCCTGGTCGAGCTGCTCACCGGCACGGGCCGGCCGCCCACCGTGGCCGCGCTGCGTGAGGTCCTTCGCGACTGGCCGGGTCCCCGGGGCGTGGAGCCGGAGGACCTGTACGCGCTCGGCGGGGCGCTCGGGTACGAGACGCGGGTGAGCTGGGCGTCCGCGTACGCCGACGGCTCGGTGGACGTGGTCTTCACGCGTCCCGGTGAGATCGCGGCGGTGGACCTGATGCCGGAGGCCCGCGAGTCCGCGGTGCCGCTGGACCGGCTGGCGAATGACCCGCTGCGCGGGGCCCGGAGCGCCCGCGAGGTGGCGCGCATCCGGCAGGCGCTGATGGAGAGGCTGCCGCCGCACATGGTGCCCTCCGCCTTCGTGGTGCTGCCCTCGCTGCCGCTGACGCCCAGCGGCAAGGTGGCCCGGAGCGCGCTGCCCGCCCCCGAGGCGGACCGCATCGTCATCGAGGACGAGTACGTCGCGCCGCGGACTCCCGCCGAGGAGACGGTGGCCCGCATCTTCGCGGAGGTGCTCGGCCAGACGCGCGTGGGCGCGAATGACGACTTCTTCGCCCTGGGTGGACACTCGCTGCTGGCCACGCAGGTGGTGACGCGGCTGCGCACCCAGCTCGAGGTGGAGCTGTCCCTGCGCTCCCTCTTCGAGTCCCCCACCGTGGCGCTCCTCGCCGAGCGCATCCAGGGGGCTTCGTCCAAGGCCACCACCGAGGGGCCGCCGCTGGAGCGGCTGCCGCGTGGGTCCGATACCGAGGCCACGCTGGAGCTGTCCTTCGCGCAGCAGCGGCTGTGGTTCCTGGAGCAGCTCCAGCCGGGACAGATTGCGTACAACATCCCCGTGGCCCTGCGGCTGACGGGGGCCCTGGACGTGGGCGTGCTGAGCCGCACCTTCGCGGAGGTGGTCCGCCGCCACGAGGCGCTGCGCACCACCTTCGTCACCCGTGATGGCCGGCCCGTGCAGAGCATCCAGCCGGCTCCGGCGGAGTGGCTCCTCCCCGTGGAGGACCTGAGCGCGCTGGAGCCGTCCGCGCGTGAGGCCGCCGTGCAGCGGCGCTTCACCGAGGAAGCCCACCGCGTCTTCGACCTGGAGCACGGCCCGCTGCTTCGCACCGTGCTGCTGCGCACGGCCGCGGACGGGTACGTGCTGGTGCTGTGCATGCACCACATCGTCTCGGATGGCTGGTCCATGGGCGTGCTGGTGCGCGAGGTGGCCGCGCTCTACGAGGCGCGGGTCCAGGGCCGTGAGGCCGCGCTGCCCGCCCTGCCGGTGCAGTACGCCGACTACGCGGTGTGGCAGCGCCGGGCGCTGGAGAGCGAGGCGCTGACGGCGCAGTTGGAGTGGTGGCGTTCGCGGCTCCAGGGGGCTCCCGCGCTGGAGCTGCCCACGGACTCGCAGCGTCCGGCCGTGCGCGGCCAGCACGGGGCCACGCACTACTTCACCCTCCCTCCGGCGCTGCTCTCCTCCCTGGAGAAGGTGGCCCAGGCCCAGGGCGCCACGCTGTTCATGGTGCTGATGGCCGGGTGGCAGGCGCTGCTGTCCCGCTACTCCGGGCAGAAGGACTTCTGCGTGGGCACGCCCGTGGCCCACCGCACGCGTCCGGAGCTGGAAGGCCTCATTGGCATCTTCGTCAACACGCTCGCGCTGCGCTCGCGGCTGGACGGGGACCCGGCCTTCACCACGCTGGTGGACCGCGTGCGCGAGGAGTCCCTGGGCGCCTTCGCGCACCAGGACGTGCCCTTCGACCGGTTGGTGGAAGCGCTCGGTGGAGAGCGCGACCTGTCCCGGACGCCGGTCTTCCAGGCCGCCTTCACGCTCCAGAACGCGCCCATGCAGCCGCCCTCGCTGTCGGGTGTGCGCGTGGAGCTCCTCCCGAGTGCCACGGAGACGGCGAAGTTCGACGTCACGCTGACGCTGACGGAGCGCAACGGGGCCCTGGATGGGCAGCTCGAGTACAGCCTGGACCTGTTCACCGCGGACACCGCGCGGCGCATGGCCGAGCACCTCCAGCGCCTGCTCCAGGGCGCCGCGGAGAACGCGGCGTGCCGGCTCAGCGAGCTGCCGCTGATGAGCGAGGCGGAGCGCCAGCAGGTCGTGGTGGCCTGGAATGACACGCGCGCCGACTATCCGGCCGATGCCACCATCGCCTCGCTGTTCTCCGCCCAGGCCCGCCGCTCGCCCGCGGCCGTGGCCGTGGAGTTCGACGGCAACACCCTCACCTATTCGGAGCTGGAGGCTCGCTCCAACCAGCTCGCGCACCACCTGCGCTCGCTGGGCCTGGGCGCCGAGTCCCGCATCGGTGTCTTCCTGCACCGGGGGCTCGACCTGACCGTCGCCCTGCTGGGCATCCTCAAGGCCGGCGGCTGCTACGTGCCGCTCGACCCGTCCTACCCCGCCCAGCGCCTGG
>NZ_JAIQDG010000038.1 GCF_020037125.1 Myxococcus sp. RHSTA-1-4 | reverse complement strand
CATGAGACGGAGCTGAGGATGCTGCGCAACGGAGGCAAGGAACTCGTGGGCTCGGTAGTGCCCGACGTCGTCATCCATACGGGCAATCCTCTCCAGGCACAGAGGGTTTATGACTTCAAGTTCCCGTGCCCCGAGAGGAACAACCCTCAATGGAGAGACTACCCTTCAGGCAACTCCCTCCAGGTCCTGAACCAGGGGGCCGCATACGAGAAGGTACTCAGAGCATCCTCTGCTCGAGTGACTCCCAAGGGCGTGTTCAGATGAGCAAGCGATATCCAAGCATTCGGGTCCACGTCCAAGGCCAGGATGTGCCAGTCCCGAACAGTCTCGTCCTTCGATTCTTCATGCATCGATCTCACCAGGAGTTCGCGCCCGGCGTGCTATGCGCACTGGACACGTACACGAAGGCAGCAGGCCCTGATGCACTCGCCTGGTATCCGGGACTGGAGGGCAATTGGCAAAAACTCGACGCGAATGCGTGGGAGCGCTTCCGGCAAGACCTGCTCAAGCACCACTCCTTCTTTGCCACCCTGGTGGACCGTCCAGATGACGTCGGGAGCCTCCGGTTCGAGTACTGCGGGATATCGAAGGAAGAGCCAGGTCTGCTTGACGACCCGAGACTCGCGAGTGTCGCCACATTCGTGCTCCCGGTGGAGTTCCTGGAGCAGCGAGGACCAGGACAGGTGCGCGAACTGGCCTTGCAGGTGGCTTCGCACCTTCCCTTCCACTCGGGCTACGCAAGCCTTTCATTCAACCTGTTCGCTCAATCCGCAGATGTCTCTCGACAGCTTTACAAACACTGCTTCCGTTACCCGGGAATGGACATGCTCGAGAGCAGGGCTTCCTGGGATATTGGCACGCGGGTCCCCGGTGCGTACTGGCTCACCTTCCTGAGCAATCCCGTCCTGGGTGAACTGGGTGGCGCGGAAGGTCTTCGGGCTCGATTGGCTTCGCCAGGTACGACTGTCCAGCAACTCGCTGATGACCGCGCAGTGGTGACACTCGGGCAGTGGCCGGAGGCCGGCGACCTGGAGGCTGGCAAGGACCTCCCCGCCTACCGCGAGCTGGCCCATGTCCTGGAGCCCTGGCTCTACCACTGCAATCCGCAGGACTTCGTCCACTACGACTTCTCTTCGGCGGACAGGCTCCGCTGGGAGCGCCGCTTCCTCGACTGACTCCGCGCGGCAGCTCACGGCACTTCGATGCCCTCGATGGTCACGGGCCTGCCGCCGCCCTCGTCCCATAGCTTGAGGGTATAGCGCCCCCGCGGAAGCGTTTTCGCCTGCTCCCCGGGAATCACGATGATGCGGTCCTCCTTGAACCGGAGAGGTTCCTGCTGCCACGGACGAAGAACCTTCACGATGTGGCCCCGAGCATCCACGAGTGAGGCCCCCGCCGCCGTCCAGTCCGGCCCTGGCTCCCACATCTCCAGGGACACCCGAAGTCCAGCCCACGTTTCGGCCAGGGTGACGACGTCCGTGAAAAAAACAGAGAGCGGTGCCGGACTCTCCACCCGTTGGTAGGACACCCTCCTCAACTGGAAGACATCCGACCCTCTCATTGAGGCCACCAGCGCTTCAATCCCCCCTGTGGGAGCCCGGGTCAACCGCAGCCTGTCGACTTCACGCTGGAGCCGTAGTCCCCCCGCTCTCAGTTCCTCGACTTCCTGTCGGTAGGACTCCGCAGAGCGCGGCTGGCGGTAGACCTCGACCTGACGCTCCACATGAGAGGCATCCACCACCAGCATGACGGCGGCACGCTCTGGAGCCGCATCATCATGGAAACGGACTTCCAGCCGCAGCCGCTCCCCATGCCGAAAGGTCCCCGAGGGGATGAGCGCGAGGTGGTCATCCGCGATTCCGACCCGCTGGAAGCGCTCGCGTCCCTCCAGCACCACATACTCGGGTGCGATCCGCGAATCGAAGAACACTGTCGTGGACAGTCCCGGACCGATGCGAACTTCGGGCAGCGAAGAAGACGGGGCAGCACGCAGCTCGATACGGCGAACCCCAGACGTGAGAGCTGAAACCTCCGAGTCAGCGGCCCAGGCCCCTGACGCCAGCAGCAGTCCCCATGTCAGCAAGGCGAAGGGAGGCGAGACAGACAAGATGGGGACCTCTCATAAGGAGCACATCCATGGCGCATCGGGCTCGTAGCGCCCATCACCTGAGTCTTCCGAAATAGAAGGACGTCGCCAGGTCGACTCGAGGAGACATCATCGGCCTTTCAGGAGTACTGCCCTTGGCAAAGGGGACCCCCAGGGTTTCCCTGTTTGGGTCCTCCACGAGGTTAGCGCAGATGGGGAGGCGCCTGCCGTCAGGCATCACCAGTTCGGTCACCCAGGCATAGACGCGGTCCTTCCCTCGGAAGAGCTCGCCGTGGAAGACGGACCCCTTCGGGATATCCACATGTGGAATATCTTGAATCACATGGACGGTGACCGGTCCATCCGGCGGCACCGGAATCGGAGCCTTGTTACGATCCGCCAACAACGAGAGATCTTGAATGCTGCTGATGAGCCGGGGGGGCGCCAGCCCCAGCTCCCGCATGATCGGCAGGCGCTCCTCGGGGCACGGCATCTCGGGAGGCCCGGTGCGAACCTGGGGGCCTCCAGCACAAGCCGTTGCGATGCAGGCCACAGCGGTTGCCTTGGCCAGGGTGCTGCGCGCCGACGGTCGCTTCGACGGGGGAGGCGCGACTGCGGCCCTCTCGGCAGCGCCCGTCGTCGGCGCTGAGGCCTGCAGGCCCGCCTCCAGGGCAGCCCCCGCATCGGGGACAGATGGCACGACCGCGAGAACTGACGCATCGGGAGAACTCGGAGCACGGCTCGTCACAGCGGAACTTCCTTTCTCGGAAGAGGGAGGTTGCATGGGCGCCGTCGCCCCCTCCGGCGACGGCGCAGAACGGGTCAGCCCGAAGGCCACGAAGCCCAGGACCATCAGCACGCCCACCCCGAGTCCCACGACGGCACCGCGGCTCATTCGCCGCGAAGGCGCCGCAACGGATGCGGGAGACTCCTCTCCCCCCCCCCTGGGCAGCACGGACGCTGGCGCCGCGTCTCCGCGCCCCTGAAGCG
The DNA here is from genome assembly GCF_020037125.1 of Myxococcus sp. RHSTA-1-4. Taxonomy (GTDB): domain Bacteria; phylum Myxococcota; class Myxococcia; order Myxococcales; family Myxococcaceae; genus Myxococcus. The sequence continues at coordinate 103,953 of NZ_JAIQDG010000038.1, read as the reverse complement.
GCGTGGAGGCGAAGGTCTCCAGCGGATCCACGGTGACTGGCGACGAAGGCTCCCGCGCGCTCGTGAGCCCCGCGGCATGTCCGGACTCCACGAGCGCGTCGGACTCCGGCGGCTTCAACGTGTCCGGCGGCGCACGCACCAACTCCGGCACCATCCGCACGCGCGGCGTGTCCTCACTCGCCCCCTGCGCCTCGACCTCGGGAGGCCGGTCCAGCGATACCCTCCACGCGGGCTGGCGCTTCTCCTTCGCCACGTCCCAGAGCGCCTGGAGCAGCGCCTCCGTGTTCGGATAGCGGTCATCAGGGTGCTTCGCCAGCAAGCGCATGGCGACGTCGCCCAGGGCTCGTGGCACCTTCGGATTCACGACGTGTGGCGCCCGCGGCGTCACCGTCTCAATCGCCGGCAGCAGCCGGTCATACGGAAGCTTCGGATCGAACGCGTAGCCATCCGTGAGCGCCTCGTACAGCAGCGCGCCCAGGGCGTAGAGGTCCCCCGGGACGCCCGCGTCGAAGTACGCCCCCCGCTGCCAGGCCCCCTCTCGCAGGAAGGCCACGCACTCGGGAGGCAGCAGGTGGGGCGAGGCCGGAGCCACCCCCACCGTCAGCGCCGTCGCCCCCGGCACCCGTACCGTGCCCAGGTCGATGAGGAACGGCCGCTCGTCCTCGCGGCGGATGAGCAGGTTGTCGCCCTTCAGGTCGCGGTGGTGCATCCCGCGCCGGTGCAGGTCCGCCACCACGCGCACCACCTCCGTGAACACGGAGAGCAGGTGCGCCGCCGTGGGCTTCACCCGCCAGCGCCACTCATGGAACGTCTCACCGTCGATGTAGTCGGTGACGAAGTACAGGTAGCCGTCGGGCGGCTCAGGCCACCGGTCCACCGCGTGGAGCCGAGGGAGGTTCGGGTGCGGCGCGCAGGCCAGCAGCGCGGCCACCTCGTGCGCCAGCCGCCCGTTGACGTCCTCCTCCTCCGCCGCGTGCGGCCCGGCAGGACGGAGCGCCATCTTCAGCGAGTAGAAGCGCCCTCCCCGCTCCACCTTGAAGACCCGGCCAAAGCCTCCCGCCCCCAGTGACGCCACCACGCGCCACGGCCCCACCTCGCTGTCCGGCACCAGCTGGTCCGGGTGGAACGGCGGAGACCTCACGTCCACGCCTCCTGGACCGACACCACCTGGCAGGTCGGTCCCTCTCGCACCACCGCCAAGGACTCCCACCCCGCGCGCGAGTCACGGCGCGACGGCACGGCCGTCACCGGCGTGAGGAGCACGAGAGGACTCGGAACCACCCAGGGCGCGGGGCTGGACAAGGGCAACCTCCGAGGTTGACTCTACCCATTCTCGCGGGTCTGTCACTAATCTTCCCACCCGCGAGGTGGGTGCCCCGTCTCAGTCCGACCCGACGTCCCCCGTCGGCTCCTCCGCGTCCTCCCGGGCCACGTCCCGCGCGGCCTTCGCCCAGCGGCCCCTCAGCCGGGCCTCGGCGGCCAGGGCCTCGTCCCAGGAGGGGCCGTCCGGAAGCAGCCGGGGCGCGTGCTCCAGGACGAGCCGCTCCAGCGCGAGCTCCTCGCACAGCCGCCGCAGTCCCATGGCGTCCAGCCCGCTCGCGGCCAGGACCGCCTCGCGCCGCTCCGGTGCCACGCCGCGCTGCTCCCACCACGCGGCCTCTTCCTCCGCCACCTCGTCGGCGGTGACGGTCAACCCCAACGTCCGCGCCCAGCCCGCGAGCAGCGCCCTGCGCAGGCCCGCTTCGGCCAGCTCGACGGCATCCGGGGCCTCGCGCAGCGCATCCAGCACCCGCCCCGAGGACACCTCACCTCCCCGGACCCGGGTCACGTCGTCCACCAGCCGCCGGCGGCGCACCAGTGACGAGGGCGACTGCCGCGCCCCCACCAGCATGGGCGCTCCCGAGGCCACCAGCTCCGCCGCGGCCTGGAGGCAGGCGATGGCGTCCAGCCGCTTCAGGTCCTCCGCGCCTCGCGGGAACCACGCTTCCCAGGCGGCGCGCACGGACTCGGACCAGCGTGGGCGCACCTGCTCCAGCAACCGGGGCCACGTGCGCTCCTGGTAGAACAGCGCCTCCGCCGCTTCGACCAGCATCCTCGCGGCGTCGCGGCCGAGGACCCGGGCGGCCCTCGCGCACTCGGCCACGTGCCGCACGTTGACGAGCGGAACCGTGAGCGGCCGCCACCCGTGCTCCGCGTCGGCGTGCAGCAGCGCCACCTCCGAGTCGTCCACCACCACCCCGTCCCGGTACCACCCGAAGATGCGCCCCACGCCCACCATGCCGTGCGGTGCCAGCTCCGCCGCGCGCAGCGCGCCCATGCTCGCCCCGCCGAAGACGGCCACGCCCGCCTCCAGCGCCGCCAGCACCTCGTGATGCCACACCGACGGCTGCGCCTCGAAGACGCCGTCCACCAGGGCGATGGCCCGGGGTCGCAGGCTCAGCGCCCGCCATACGTCGCCCTGACGCGCGGGAGGCAGCACGGTACACGGCGCCAGCCGCCGCGCTTCGTCCGCAGACAGCGAGGGGCCCAGGAAGACCACCAGCTCATCCGCTCGCCGGCTCATGAGTGCTCCGAGATGCACATTCGCTTCATCACCACCACCCTCGCCTCCTTCGCGGGCATTGGCGGGCCCGGGAGGCGCCTCCGCGCGTCCGCTCGCTGCCTCATAGAAGCTCCGAGATGCGCATCCCCGGCACCACCACACGCCTCACGTGCAGGCCCGCCACGGGCGAGTCCAGCTCCACCGCCGCCACCCTCGCGAAGCCGGCGCGCTTCATCAACTCCAGCACGTGCCGCACCCTCCGCCCGGCCGGAGCCCGGGCCCGCGCGCCCAGGTCGGGCATGTCCTCGGCCCGGCGTCTCGGCCGTACGTGGGCACACGCCTCGGCGAAGCCCCGCGCGGCCTCACGGTCCGCCGAGGCCACGTCCTCTCGCGCACCGTGGATGTCCGTCAGCCGCGACTGCGCCGCCTCCAGCAGGGCCTTCAGCAGCGCCTCGTCCCGCCCCATGGCGCACGCATAACCCGCGGTGAGCGGCACCGGCCCTTCCTCCAGGTCCACCAGCACCGCCGCGCCCACCGGCAGCCCCACCGTGCCCGGTGCACGAAGGGAGGGCGTGGCATCGAAGAGGTACACGCCGAAGCCCCGCTCCCGCAGCCGGCCCGCAAGCTCCGCCGTGCGAGGCGCCCCGCTCGCAAGCTCCGTCGGCCGCAGCAGGCGCCGCCGCACCACCTCCTCCGTCCACCCCTCCGGCAGCGCCCGCGCGAGCTGGTCCCGCTCCGTGGCCTCCAGCAGCGCGTGAAGCAGGGCCTGGCTCGCATCCGGATGCGCTCCGGAGCCATTGCTCGTCCACGCCGCGGCCACGGGGCCCAGCGAAGGGCCCCCCGGCGGCGGGACGTGGATTCCCTGGGCCGGCACCCACACCGGCCGTCCCGAGTGCAGCTCCGTGGCCTCGCGCCACGCGCAGCGCACCCCGTCTCCCCACAAGCGCGGCTCCACGAGCGCACCCGCCGAGCCGAGCGACTCCGCGCCCCAGAAGGAGCCCGACCGGCCGTCCAGCTCGGCCCGGGAGCCCCATGACAGCCGGCCCGGCACCACCGTCTCCGCCGCCCATAGCTCGGCCGTCTCCAGCAGCGCGCCCCACAAGGCGTCGGAGTACGTCAGGCCCTTGCCATTGCACACCTGCAGGACGTGGCCTCCGGGCCTCACGGCGCACGCCACCTCCACACCCGTCCGGTCCAGTCCCGTGACACGCGCCACCCGCGTCACGCCCATCGCCCGGGCCAGGCGGGTGGGAAACTCCTTCGAGGAAAAGACGTCCCTGGTAGGCCTCACGGGCGCGGACCTTATCTCGAAACCGGCGCGCGTACCGGTGTGGATGGAGTGCTCACACCACGGGCTTGCGCCACGAGCGGGACAGGTGCGGGGCATCACTCTCCCGGGCGAAGCGACGCGCCAGCTCGCCCGTCCCGCCAAGCCTCGTCCATCCGCCGCAGGCGGGCGAGGTGCCGCTGGTCGGATGAAGATTCCTCACTCGCCGCTGGGTTGGGGCCGGTGACATCCACGAACCGAGTGCCCGTGATGCCCGCCTGCTCCAAGGCATCCTTGATGTCTTCGGACACGATGAAGGCACTTCACGACGCGCATGGCTGGCACTTCGGAACGAGGCAACCCGGGCAGCGGGTTCTCTTCAAAACATGGTAGGGGTGGGCCGCCCCCGGCCCATCAGGAAGGGACCCACCGGAATGCCAGCCGTCGGAGACCCCGCTCCGGACTTCACCGCCACCGACTGCCGGGGCGCTCCCCTGCGGCTGTCCTCCCTGCGCGGCCGGCGCGTGGTGCTGTTCTTCTTCCCCAAGGCCTTCACCATCGGCTGCACCATCGAGAACCGGGCGTTCCGCGACAACCACCTGCTCGTGAAGGAGCTGGGCGCGGAGCTGGTCGGCGTGTCGGTGGACACGCAGCGCACGCAGTGCGAGTTCGCCGAGAAGGAGGACATCCACTTCCCCCTCCTCGGCGACGAGAGCCGCGACATCAGCCGCGCCTATGCCGCGCTCTGGCCCGTGCTCAACGTGGACCGGCGCATCACCTTCATCATCGACCCGCACGGCCGCATCGAGCACATCATCCGCCACGAGGTGCGCGTGTACCGGCACCTGGACGACGTGCTCCGCTACCTGCGCGCCAATCCGCTGCCCGCCTCACCCGCCTGAGGGCCGGAGGCCACGCGCCTCACTTCCAGTCGAAGTGGTATTCACAGTGCGGCCCGCCCCGGGCGCGACACACGGGGTGCGCGGCGCTCACCGCGCGGCCACCCGACAGCTCGATGGCCCGCTCGTGCCAGCCGATGATGGTCAGGCAGTCCGTCTCGGTGACGTTCTCCGCGCCGAAGGTGCGCAGCACGGCGGCGTTGGGTCCCTTCTGCTCGTAGGTGCGCGAGCCCACCGCGTAATAGAAACGGTAGATCTGCGGCGCCTGGCTCAGCAGGAACTGCGGGTCCCCGGGACGGACGAAGACGTGCTGCGCGCCGTGGAGCGCCTCCTCGGCGGAAGCCCGGCCCATGTCGATGAAGGCCCGCCGCTTGTCCTCCGGCGACATCACCTCCGCGATGGCCGTGTCCAGCCGCAGGTTGAGCTCCAGCGGATACCAGGCGATGGGGAGGATCATCTTCCGCAAGAGCGCCTGGTCCTCCGGCGGAAGCCGCCGCAGCACCTCGTCCACCCGCGACTGCCCGCCGTGGTGGCGCAGCATGTTCAGCCGGGAGATGAGCACTCCACCCTTGATGCGAGAGCTAGAGCCTTCCGTCACCATGCCCCGTCCCTGGTGTCAGCAATGCGCTCATTGTGTCAGTGGCGACACCAGGGCAGCAATCGCGGCGGCTGCCTCCTTGTCCTCCAACATGCTGGATTTCCTGCGCAATCTGTAAACTCGGGGACAAAACCGCCCTGTAAATAACCTTTCGGCGGTCTGGGGGTTGGAGGAGTCGTGGGTACCGGGGACACAGGTGGACGGGTGGTGGCGATGCCCTCGCGCGTCGCCCGGCCGGGACTGGCGCGGGCGACGGACGAGGAGTTGTGCCGCGCCTTCCTGGACGGAGAGCCGGCGGCCTTCGAGACGCTGGTGACGAGGCACCGCTCGCTCGTCTTCTCGCTGGTGCGGCGCTACGTGTCTCGCCCGGAGGACGCGGCGGACCTGGTACAGGCGGCCTTCCTGCGAGCGCTGGAGGCGTCACGCCGTGTGTTCTCGCGCTTCACGCCCGCGGGGCCCGCGCCCTTCCGGGCCTGGCTGGTGCGCGTTGCCCTCAACCTGGCGAAGAACCACGCGCGGCAGGGACAGCGGTGGCGGCCGGTGCTGGTGCAGACGGGCACGGAGGCCACGGCGGCGGACCCGGCGGAGTCGGCGCAGGAAGGGCTGGAGCGGAGCGAGCAGCAGCGGCAGGTGCGTGAAGCGGTGCTCGCCCTCCCCCGGCGCCAGCGCGAGGTGCTGACGCTCCGGGTGGACGGCGGGCTGTCGTTCAAGGACATCGCCCAGACGCTGGGCATCACGGAGAACAACGCGAAGGTGCAGTTCCACCACGCGGTGAAGCGGTTGAAGGCGCAGGTGGGCGCGCCCGAGGAGAAGAGCTGATGGCCGCGTGCCCTGAATACGAGGTGCTGCTGGACCTGCACGCCACCGGCGCCCTGGAGAACGAGGAGGCCGCCCGGGTGGGCCAGCACGTGAAGACGTGCGACGGGTGCCGCGAGGCGCTCGCGTCGACGGTGGACGTGCTCGCGCTCGCGGAGCTTCCCCCGCTCACCTCGGAGGAGAAGGCCGTGGTGCAGGAGCTGCCCCAGCGCACGCTGGCGGCCTGGCGGTGGGACTCGCGGCACCGGGGGCTGGGGCTGCGGACGCTCGGCGCGCTGATGGCGGTGGCGGCGGCAACCCTGCTGCTGCTGGTGCCGGCCCTCTTCTGGAGCACTGGCGACGAGAATGGCCCCGTGGAGCCCACGGCCAAGGCCGCCGCCGAGGCGGAGGTGGACGCGGAGACGATGGCCGCCATCGAGGCCTGGGCCGGCCTGGAGCCGCTCGACGAGGATTGGGGCGCGCTGGAGGAAGGCGACGCACTGGAAGACGAGGACCCGGACCTCGACCTGGGAGAGACGCTGTGAGGACGATGAGGCGGACGCGGATGGCGGCGCTGGTGCTGGCGCTGCTGCCCCTGGTGGCGGGAGCGCAGCCCCCGCGGGAGGAGCGCGGGGAAGCCCGCGACGTGGAGCGCATGGAGCGCCGGGAGCAGCGGCAGCGGCTGCGGCAGGTGCTGGCGCTGTCCGCCGCGCTGGAGCTGGACAACGCGCAGGCGCTGAAGATGGAGCAGACGCTGCGCGCCTTCGACGAGAAGCGCCGTCCCCTGCGCGAGCAGGTGCGGGAGGCCGCGCGCATCCTCCATCTGGCGGCCCGGGGTGACAGCACGGCCCTGCCGCACGTGGACGCGGCCGCCCAGCGCGCCTTCGAGGCGCGAGAGCGCATCGCGGTGCTCGACAAGGAGATGTACCAGGCGCTCGCCAGGGAGCTGCCTCCGGAGAAGCGGGCGAAGCTGGCGCTCACCCTGGCGCGCACCGAGGGGAAGATGAGGCTCAAGTGGAAGCGGCACGGCGAGCAGGAGACACCGGCCGCCGGGGACTGACGCCGGGCCTCATCGGCCTCGAGAGCAGTCGAAGCCCCGAAGTGGGCCGGGTAGATTCACCGCCCCACTTCCCAAGGAGATGCCCGTGCGGACGTTGCTCCGACTCACTCCCCCGCTCCTGGCCCTGCTGCTCGCCGCCTGCGGGCACATCGACGTGAAGACCCAGCACGACGCCAGCGCCGCACGGGCCGCGGGTGGCTACCGCACCTATGCCTGGAAGCCCCCGTCGCCGGGCGAGGAGCAGCACGCCTTCAGTCCCGGCACCCGCGTGAGTGTCGAGAAGTCGGTCGACGCGTACCTCCAGTCCCGCGGCTACCAGCGGGTCGAGGCCAGCGCCACCCCGGACTTCCTCATCCGCTGGGGCGGTGCCCTCACGGGCACGGTGATTCGCATGGAGGGCCTCAGCCAGGGTCCCCGGGACCCGCCGATGGACCCGATGGACCCCCGGCGCCGCACGTCCGAGGGCCTCTACACCGCCCCCACCACGAGGCCCCGTCCAGTCGACACCGAGGTCCCCAAGGGCGTGCTCGACCTCGACATCCTGGATGCCGGCACGAGGAGGCCCGTGTGGCATGGCCGGGCCCAGGGAGAGCTGTCGGAAGGGGCCAAGGAGGGTGACGTACAGGTCTGGCTGGACAAGGCCGCCTCGAAGCTGCTCGCGGACTTCCCGCCCGAGGCCGGGAAGCACTGACGCCGTCCGCGGCCTCCCTCAGTGCGCGGGCTGCTCGGGAAGCGTGGCCCCTTCCGGGGCGCGGCTCGCGGCCGCATGCTCGGGCAGGTACAGGGGCCGCTCCAGCCGCGCACGGTCCCACCCGCCCAGGTCCGCGCACGCCTCGTAGGTGCTCTGCAGGAAGTCGAGCAGGGACGACCTCGGGTCCCCGGACCGCCGGACCTCGTCGTAGGCCAGCAGGTACTCCTTGAAGCCCGAATCGTACCGGGCCCCGCCGGGACGGACGCTCGCGGCCGGGAAGCCCTCCGGCTCCGGGGCGGCGTAGCAGTAGTAGGCGGCGCCCTTCGCCTCCGGGGTGCCGGGCCAGAAGCCGGCGCTGCAGACCTCCTCGCAGTACGCCTCGCGGGTGATGAGGTCCGCCCCGGGGCGCTCCGGCGCGGAGCGGCCGGAGAAGCGCGTCACCGCCAGGTCGAAGCTCCCCCAGAAGAAATGGACCGGGCTGCACTTGCCGGTGAAGCGCGCCCGGAACTCCTCCAGCACGAGCGACGACTGCAGCAGGGCCCGCCACCAGCGCTGGACGTACTCCGGCTGGTAGGTGGCGTGGTGCCTGTCCTCGCTGAAGCGGGTGGTGTCGTCGGGAATCTCCACCGGCGTGTCCCAGATGCGCACCTCGACACCGAGCGAGCGCAGCGTCGCCATGACGTCCCGGTAGAACTCCGCCACGGGCCGGGACTCCAGCCCGAGCACGCGCGTGTCTCCCTGGCTCGTCCGGAAGAGCAGCTCGTGCGCGAGGAAGTCGAAGTCCACCTCGAAACCGCCATTCCCGTAGGGAATGAGCCCCGTCGTCAGCCCCCGCGCCGTCACCCGGAACGCCACGTTCCACCAGTGGTTCTCCGTGGGAGTGAGCGCGAGCTTCACCTTCCCTAGAATCTGCGTGTACCGGTGCAGCGTGGCGTAGCTGTCCCTCCACGCTTCCAGAGGCAACTCCGGCCACGCCTCCTTCAGCGTGTCCACGTCGGGTGTCGAAGCGAAGGCCATGCTGCCTCTCCCCACAGGCCAGGTCCGCCTTGAGGATGGGCCCGTGCCCACGCCCGTGCCATGCGGCCCGCGCGGGCCGCATGCCATGAAGACGGGGGGCGGAGCGTCAGGCCCCGCGAATCCCCTCGAAGTACGGGGGGCGCGGCCAGCGATTGCCCCCTCGCCGCCCCGGGGACGGCTACTTCTGCGCGAGCGCGCTGTCGATGGCCGCCTTGAGCTCGGCGCTGTCCGGCGTCACCGCGCTGGGGAAGGCGGCCTTCACCTGGCCGTCCTTGCCCACCACGTACTTGTGGAAGTTCCACTTGGGCGCGGGGTGGTCCTTCGACAGGAAGGCGTAGACGGGGGACTGGCCCTCGCCCTTCGTCTTCACCTTCTCGAACATGGGGAAGGTCACCTTGTAGCGGAGCTCGCAGAACTTCTTGATCTCCTCCGCGCTGCCCGGCTCCTGGCCCCCGAAGTCGTTGGAGGGGAAGCCCGCCACGACGACGCCCTTGTCCTTGTACTCCTGGTAGAGCTTCTCCAGGCCCGCGTACTGCGGCGTGTAGCCACACTCGGACGCGGTGTTCACCACGAGGACCACCTTGCCCTGGTAGCCGGACAGCTTCTCGGGCTTGCCGTCGAGGCGGTTGGCGGACAGGTCATGGAAGGACATGGATTTCTTTTCCGTGGAAGACTTCGAGGGCTGGGTGTCCGCGGCGAGCGCCGGGGTGACGGCGAGCGCCGCGGCAACGGTCAGGGAGTGGAGGGTTCGCATACCGCCGCAAGGATGCCGGACGCCCCCGCGCGTTTCACGCCCTTCTCGCCGAGGCCCGGGGCCGTGTGTCGTCACCGGAAAAGAATGACTTGAGCACCCGGCCGGTGGGTGTCTTCAGCTTCGCCACCTCCCGGGGCGTGCCCGCTCCGACGATGTAGCCGCCCTGCTCGCCGCCCTCGGGGCCCAGTTCCACCACGTGGTCCGCCGCGCCGATGACGGACGGGTGGTGCTCGATGACCACCAGCGTGTCGCCACGGTCCACCAGCCGGCCCATGAAGGTGATGAGCTTCTCCACGTCGCCCAGGTGCAGGCCCGTGGTGGGCTCGTCGAGCACGTACAGCGTGGGCTCGTGCCGCGCGGTGGCCGTCAGCTCGGCGGCCAGCTTCAGCCGCTGCGCCTCGCCGCCGGACAGGGTGTTGGAGCCCTGGCCGAGCTGCAGGTACCCCACGCCCAGGTCGGCCAGGCACGCCAGCGGCGCGGCCACGCGGGGCAGCGCGCGGAAGACGTCCTTCGCCTCGTCCGCGGACAGCCGCAGCACGTCGCCGATGGTGAGCCCGTTGTAGCGGACCTCCAGCGTGGCCGCGTCGAAGCGCGCGCCGTTGCACGCCTCACACGGCGTCACCACGTCCGGGAGGAAGGACATCTCGTGGGAGATGGAGCCCTGCCCCTCGCACACGGTGCAGCGGCCGCCGCTGGCCGTGTTGAAGGAGAAGCGCGCCGCCGTGAAGCCGCGAATCTTCGCCTCGGGCGTGGCCGCGAACACGCGGCGCAGCTCGTCCCAGATGCCCAGGAAGGTGGCCGGCACCGAGCGCGGCGTGCGCCCGATGGGCGACTGGTCCACCGACAACACCCGCTTCAGCGACTCCACCCCGTGCAGCGCGTCGAAGGCGCCCGGCTTCACCGTCACGAGTTCCAGCGCCTCGCGCAGCGCCGGGTACAGCACCTGCCGCACCAGCGTGCTCTTCCCGGAGCCGGACACGCCGGACACGACGTTGAGCCGTCCCACCGGCAGCCGCAGGTCCACGCGCTTCAGGTTGTTGGCGCGCGCGCCCTTCAGCTCAATCCACTGCTTCGGCTCGCCCCGTCCGGACGGAGGCCGCACCTGCGCGCCTTGCAGCGCCCGGGCCGTGGGGGAGTCCCCCTCCAGGACGACGTCCGGCGGCCCCTCCGCGAGGATGTGTCCGCCGCCCCGCCCACCCGTGGGGCCCAAATCCAGCAGGTGGTCCGCCGCGCGGATGGTGTCCGAGTCGTGCTCCACCACCAGCACCGTGGAGCCCGTGGCCACCAGGGCGCGGAGGTTGTCCAGCAGCCGGTGCGTGTCGCGCGGGTGCAGGCCGATGGTGGGCTCGTCCAGGACGTACATCGCCCCGGTGAGGCCCGCGCCCAGCTGCGCGGACAGCCGCAACCGCTGCATCTCCCCGCCCGACAACGAGGCCGCGTTGCGATCCAACGACAGGTAGCCCAGGCCCACGCGCTCCAGGAACTCCAGGCGCCGCAGCAACTCCTGGCGGGACGGCTCGCCAATCAGCGCCCTGTCGCCCTTGAACTTCCACGCGCGCACGCGCTCCAGCGCCGCGGCCACGGACTGCTGTACCACCTCGTGGTAGCGCGCGGACTCCAGCCGCACGCCGCGCGGAATGGGGGCCAGCCGGCTGCCCTCGCACGTCTCGCAAGGTGCCACCTCGCCCTCGGCCATCGCCTCGGCGCCGCCCTCCACGCCGGTGCCCTCGCAGGACTCGCAGCGGCCCTGCTTCGTATTGAAGGAGAACCAGCGCGGGTCCAGCTCCGGCACGGCCGTGCCGCACTTCGGGCAGGTGCGCTCGGTGGACAGCAGCGTCTCACCCCTCCCTCCGCCCACCTTCAGCGCGCCCTGGCCCCAGCCCAGGGCCTTGTCGAACACGTCACGCGGCAGCTTCGCCAGCTTCCCCTCGTACATGACGAGGTCGATGTCGTGCTCACGCGTCTTGGCCAGCCTCGGCGGGTCGTCCGTGGAGGAGAGCTTCCCGTCGACAACCGCGGAGGTGATGCCCGCGCGCGCCGCGGCGGCGAAGACGTCCAGGTACGTGCCCTTGCGCGCGCGCACCGCCGGCGCCAGCACCGTGCCCTCCCCCTTCATGGCGGTGAGCTGCGCGTACAGCGCGTCCGGCGTGGTGGCGGCGATGGGCGAGTCGTCGTGAGGGCAGTGCGGCTCGCCCAGCTTCGCGAAGAGCAGCCGCAGGTAGTGGGCCACCTCGGTGACGGTGGCCACGGTGCTGGTGGCGCCCGCGCGCGAGGTGCGCTGCTCCAGCGCCACCGAGGGCGGCAGCGAGCCGATGCGCTCCACGTCCGGGCGCGGCATGGTGGGGAGGAACTGGCGCGCGTACGGGCTCAGCGTCTCCAGGAAGCGCCGCTGCCCCTCCGCGAACACCACGTCGAACACCAGCGAGCTCTTGCCCGAGCCGCTCGGGCCCGTCACGACGGTCATCTTCCCCAGGGGAATCCGGCAGGAAATCTCCTTCAGGTTGTGCTCGCGCGCGTGGTCCACCTCGATGGCGGGCACCGCGTCCTTCCCCGGCCGGCGAAGCTTCATCGAGCGCCCCAGCGGCCGGTGCTCGCCCCGCAGCGCCTTCGCGGTGGCGCCTTCCGCGCGCGCCACGTCGGCGGGAGTGCCCTCCGCCACCAGCCGGCCACCGTCGCGCCCGCCCACCGGCCCCAGGTCGATGACCCAGTCCGAGCCCTTCATCACCGACACGTCGTGGTCCACGACGATGACGCTCGCGCCCCGCTCCACCAGCTCGTGCAGCGCGGCAATCACATGGCGCACGTCCTCGGCGTGCAGGCCGGCGCTGGGCTCGTCGATGAGGAAGAGCGTGCCCTTCGCCTCGCTGGCCAGGGCACGCGCCAGCTTCAGGCGCTGCGCCTCGCCGCCCGACAGCGTGGACAGCGGCTGTCCCAGCGGCAGGTAGCCCAGGCCCAGCCGCGCCACCGGCCCCAGCGTGCGCCGCAGGGCCGCGTCGTCACCGAAGTGCCGCAGCACCTCCTCCACCGTGAGCTCCAGCACCTGCGCCACGCTGAAGCCCTGGTGGCGGACGGCGAGCACCTCCTCCTTGAAGCGCCGGCCCCGGCACGCCGCGCACAGCAGCGCCACGTCCGCGAGGAACTGCATCTCCACCGTCTCGTAGCCCTCGCCCGAGCACGCCTCGCACCGGCCCTTGTCCACGTTGAAGGAGAAGTGCGCCGCGGTGAGGCCGCGCACCTCGGCGTCGGGCTCGGCGGCGAAGCGCTCGCGCAGCCGGTCCCACGCCTTGGTGTACGTGGCCGCGTTACCACGAGACGTGCGCCCCAGCGGGGACTGGTCCACGAAGGTGACGGACTCCACCGCCTCCAGTCCCTCCACCGCGTCCACCGCGCCGGGGGCCTCCACGTCCTTCACGCCCAGCCGCCGCGCCACGTGCCGGTAGAGCACCTCGTCCATCAGCGTGCTCTTGCCCGAGCCGCTGGGGCCCGTAATCGCGCACAGCACGCCCAGCGGCACGCGCACGGACAGCTCCTTCAGGTTGTGCTCGCGGGCGCCCCGCACCACCAGCTCGCCGGTGCGCTGGCGCGGCGTGCGCGGGGACTCGCCGCCTCCGGCCAGCATCCGGCCGGTGGGCAGGTCCGCCTTCTTCGCCAGCGCCTCGGGCGTGCCGTCGAAGCACAGCTTCCCGCCGTGCTTCCCCGCCCCGGGGCCCAGCTCCAGCACGCGGTGCGCGGAGCGGATGACCAGCGGGTCATGCTCGATGACGAGCGCGATGTTGCCCCGCTCCGCCAGCTCGGCGATGGCCTCCGTCAGCGGCGGCACGTCGCCCGGGTGCAGGCCCACGGTGGGCTCGTCCAGCACGAAGAGCGCGCCGGTGAGGGACGTGCCCAGCGCCGCGGTGAGGGACACGCGCTGCGCCTCGCCGCCGGACAGCGTGCGGGCGGGCCTGTCCAACGTGAGGTAGCCCAGGCCCACCCGCTGCAGGTAGCGCAGGCGGCCCGCCAGCTCGCGACGGGCCAGGTCGCCCTGCCCCGTCGTGGTGCGCAGCGCCTCCAGCCGCGCCAGCGCGTCCGTCAGCTCCAGCCCGTGCCACGAGGGAAGGTCCAGCCCGCCCACGCGGTACGCGCGCGCCTGCTCGTTGAGCCGCGCGCCCCCGCAGCTCTCGCACAGGGTGTAGGCGCGGTAGCGCGCCAGCAGCACGCGCACGTGCATCTTGTACGTGCGCCCCTCCATCCACCGGAACCACGCACGCACGCCCGGGTAGGCCCGCCCGTCGTGGTAGTCCCCCTCGCCTTCCAGCACCAGCTCCCGCTGCTCCGGCGTCAGCGACGCCCACGGCGCCTCCCAGGGAATCCCCCGCGCCCGGCACCAGCGCTGGAGCATGTTCCGCTCCCACGTCGTGGACTGGCCGGACCAGGGACGGATGGCCCCCTTCGACAGGCTCAGCGTGGGGTTGGGAATCACCTTGTCCCAGTCGATGCCGATGGTGCGGCCGAAGCCGCGGCACGGGGCGCACGCGCCCACCGGCGACTGGTAGCTGAAGAGGCCGGGCCGCGCGGGCTCGAACTCCTTCGCGCACTTCGGACACACCAGCCCCCTGCGCAGCCGCACCGGCGCCACGCCCGGCACGAAGGCCAGGGCCTCGCCATCCGCGCGCGCCCACGCGTCCTCCAGCGCCTGCGTCACGCGCGACAGCTGCGCGTCCGCCAGCTTCACCCGGTCCACCACCACCCGCGCCACGCCGGCCGGGTCCGTGGCCTCGGAGGGCTTCAGCGACTCCAGCTCCTTCACCTCGCCCTGCACCACCAGCCGGTGGTAGCCGTCCTTCAACAGCCGCGCCCGCGCGTCCAGGAACGCCGCTGTGTCGGGAATGCGCAGCGGGAAGGTGAGGACGGCCTGCGCGTCCGGGTGCTCGCGGATGACGGCCGCCGCCGCCACGCGCGCGTCCGTGCGCACCGCCTCCACGCCGCACGTGCCGCACACCGGCACCGCCTCGCGCGTGAAGAGGGCGGAGAGGTACGGCTCCACGTCCGCCAGCGTGGCCACCGTCGAGCGCGAGCTCTTCACCGGGGCCCGCCGGTCCACCGCCACGCCGGCCGCCACCGGCTCGAGCGCGTCCATGGGCGGCCGCTCCAGCCGCTCGAGGAACTGCCGGGCATACGGGCTGAAGCTCTCCACGAAGCGCCGCTGCCCCTCCGCATACAGCGTGTCCAGCGCCAGGCTGGATTTCCCCGACCCCGACACCCCGGTGATGCAGACGAACTCCCCTTCCGCGAGGTCGACGGAGAGGTCCTTCAGGTTGTGCGTGCGGGCGCCTACGAGGTGCGTCTTGTGCATGGAGGTCGCAGGTTTAACGACCAGACACTTCGGCGCCAACGACAAGTAAGACCGGAGTACAGGGGCCCCCTCCCACGTTGGGTGCCAGGCAGGCGGACTGCTAGAACAGGGATTTACGCAGGAGGTCATCATGTCCGAGGCCCCCGACAGGACTCCGCCCCGGGACGCCATCGTGCGGGCCACGCCTTCACTGGTGGTGCTGGAGGTGGAGGGCCGCACCGCGTCCGGATTCGTGGCCACGGCGGAGGGCCACCTCGTCACCTGCCTCCACTCGGTGGCGGGGGCGCGCGGCATCTGCGCGGTGCTGGCAGACGGCGTGCGCTCGGAGGTGGTGCGGGTGGTGGCGGTGGACGAGCGGAGGGACCTGGCCGTCCTGCGGCTGCCCCTTCCGGACAGGGTGCCCGCGCTCGCGGTGTCCTCCCGGCCGCTGCCCGCCGAGGGGGAGACCGTCTACGTGCTGCGTGGGGCGAGCGGCCCCGCCCCGGAGGTGCGCTCGCAGGAGGTGCGCGCGGTGCAGGTGCTGGGGGACTGGCTCACCCTGCTGGAATTGAAGCGCACCCTGCCCGAGGAGTCCTCGGGCAGCCCGGTGCTGGACTCACGAGGCGACGTGGTGGGCGTGGCCACCGCCGCCCTGGCCAATGGCCGCGCCCTGGGGCTGGTCATCCCCTTCCGCTACGTGGTGCCCATGCTGAGCGGCGCCGGCTCCTGGCCGCTGTCCGCGCTGGAAGCCCCCAGGCGCCGGGCCGGGCGCGCGCGCCAGGTGCCCCAGCATCCGTTGAGCGTGCTGGAGGGCGCCCCCATGGACGCGGTGGAGTCCATCGCCAGCACCCTGGGCCATGCCATCAACGCGGGGGCCCCCGCCTACAACCGGGGCGACGTGGAGGGCTGCTACCGGCTCTACGCCCGCACCGCCGAGCAGCTCATCGACGAGCGCGGCGACTGTCCCGGCGCCCAGCGCGCGCTGCGCGACGGGCTGCTGCGCTGCGTGGAGCTGTCCGGCGCGGACGACCGCGCCTGGGCCCTGCGCGACACCTTCGACGGGCTGCTGGACGTCATCCACCGCTGGCTGCAGTCCCGCCCCAGGCGCCCCCCCGCTGGCAAGGCGCCTCCGAAGCGGCTCCTCAACTGACGCCCCTCAGGCGTCCTGCCACGTCACGCGCAGGATGTAGCCCGCGGGCAGGCGCTCCAGCACCTCCACCACCGGCGTCACCCGCGTGCGGCGCAGCACCCCCTCCACCACGCCGGCCACGAAGTCCGGCAGCGGGTCCGGGTCCACGACGCGGATGCGCCACTCGCGCGCCTGCACCGGCTCCAGCAGCATCTTCATGTCCTCGCGCCCCGCCTTGAGGTACGTGGGCAGCCGCGTCAGGCACCGCTCCGTGCCCAACAGCGGCGCGGCGGTGGCGAAGATGCGCCCCACCAGCGTCTGCGCGAAGCCCTCCACGTACTTGTGCCCCAGGGCACGGTTGGCCGCTTCCGGCGGCTGCCCCACGAAGGCGAAGCGCCGGGCCACCCCCAGCGCCGCCCGCCACACGGCCAGCGGGTAGTACTCCTGTGCCGCCTCCGCGTCGTAGCCGATGTCCCGCAGCGACTGGGCGAATCCCCCCGTGGGCTTCAGCGCGTGGACGAACAGCCCCTCGAAGTTGCGCCGTGGCACCTGCACGGGCATGGGAGGCGGCTTCCGCGGCTCCAAGGCCGGCTCGCTCATTCCCCGCCGTTCCATACGTGTCCCCCCTGACCAACGGTCCAGCCCGCTTCGGTACCAGTGTACCAGCACCGCCGCCGCCCCATTCCCATCCCACACCCAACGCTAAGGACACCACACTTTTACAACCGGGCCGCTCATGCAACGATGAAGGATAGTAAATGCAAGGAGTGTCATGCGGGTCCTGATCGTCACCCAGGGTGGGGCGGCCCTGGAGCCACTGGAAGCCCGGCTGTCTGCGCGCGGGCACACGGTGGTCACGGCCGCGCGTGACGCCGAGGTGCCAGCCCTGTGGCGCTCGGGCGCCTGCGCGTTCGCGGTGGTGGACGCCCGGGGCCCGGCCTCGCCCGTGCCGCTCCTGCGCGGCCTGCGCAGCCTCCCCGGAGGGCTGGAGACGGTGGTGCTGCTGCTGGGCCCCCGGGACGCGCTGGGCACGCTGATGCCCGCCCTGGAGGCCGGCGCGGACGACGTGCTGGCCTGGCCCCTGGCGCCGGAGGAGCTGGAGCTGCGGCTGGAGCTGGCGGAGCGGCGCTTCACCCGGCGCCACGGCCGCATGGGGGTGCCGTCCGGAGACGACCTGCGCGACAGCATGCTGTCGGTGTCGCCCGTCCCCACCTCCATCACCACGCTGGGAGACGGCCGGCTGGTGGCGGCCAACGACGCCTACTTCCAGGCCTTCGGCTACACGCGCGAGGAGGCGCTCGGCCGTACCACGGTGGAGCTGCGCCTGTGGGAGCGCGCCATGGTGGACCGGGACCAGGTGGTGGAGCGGCTGAAGCGGTACGGCTCGGTGCGTGGGGTGGACGCGCGGTACTACACCCGCTCGGGCGAGCTGCGGCACACGCTGCTCTTCATGGGGCTGGTCCCCTACGGCGGGGCGCCCCACATCATCTCCTTCTTCCCGGACATCACCCCGCTGAAGCGGGCCGAGGAGGAGCTGCGGCGCTCGGAGGTGAGCTTCCGCACGCTCATCGAGAACCTGCCGGACCTGATGGCCGTCTTCGGGAAGGACGCGCGCGTGCGCTACGCCAACCTCAAGGTCGTCACGGCGCTGGGCTACTCGGACCTGCGCGAGCTCATCGGCAAGCACATCTCCGAAATCATCCCCCCGGAGGACGTCGCCTCGGCGGACGCGCGCATGCACGAGGCGTTGAGGTCGGGCCGGGCGGCGCTCCAGGAGCGGCGGCTGCTGCGGCGTGACGGCACCATCCTCCACGTGGAGTCCACCTCCTTCCCGCTGCCCTTCGACGGCGAGGACACCATCGTCTCCGTGTCGCACGACCTCACGGAGCGCAACCAGATGCAGGCGCGGCTGATGCTGGCGCAGCGCATGGCGTCGGTGGGCACGCTGGCGGCCGGCGTGGCGCACGAAATCAACAACCCGCTGGCGTACCTCACGGCCAACCTGGCCTTCGCGCGCGAGGCGGTCGGCACCCTGCGGGAAGAGGGCGCGCGAAGCCTGGAGCCGAAGCTGGTGGGGGCGCTGGCGGACGCGCAGTCGGCGCTCGCCGAGGCGCAGCAGGGCGCGGACCGGGTGCGCACCATCGTCCGGGATTTGAAGACGTTCAGCCGGGTGGACGTGGCGGACAACACGGACGTGGACGTGCGGCAGGTGCTGGAGTCCACGCTGAACCTGGCGACCACGGAGATCCGCCACCGCGCGCGGCTGGTGAAGCAGTTCGCCGAGGTGCCCCGCGTGCGCGCCAACGAGTCGCGGCTGGGACAGGTGTTCCTCAACCTGCTCGTCAACGCCGCGCAGGCCATCCCCGGAGGCACGCCGGAGCGGCACGAGATTCGCGTCGCCACGCGCGTGGGCAGCGGCGGCCGGGTGGTGGTGGAGGTGGCGGACACGGGCCTGGGCATCGCGGCCGAGCACCTGCCGCACCTGTTCGACCCGTTCTTCACCACCAAGGAGCCCGGGGTGGGCACCGGGCTGGGGCTGTCCATCTGCCACAGCCTCGTGGCCTCGCTGGGCGGGGAAATCCACGTGGAGAGCGAGCCGGGCAAGGGCTCCACCTTCCGCGTCCTGCTGCCCGCCTCGCAGCCGGTGCAGGCCGCGCCCGAGCCCCCCGCGCCCCCGCCGCCCACCGCGGAGAAGCGGGGCCGGCTGCTGGTGGTGGACGACGAGCCCCTGGTGTGCACGGCCCTGGCGCGCACGCTGAGGCCCCACCATGACGTGACGATGTCCACGCGCGCCCAGGAGGCGCTGGACCGAATCGTCGCCGGGGAGCGCTTCGACGTCGTCTTCTGCGACTTGATGATGCCGGGCATGAGCGGCATGGACTTCTACTCCGCGCTGAAGGAGCGCTACCCGGAGCAGGCCGGGCGCGTGGTGTTCCTCACCGGCGGGGCCGTGACGCCGCAGGCCCGCGCCTTCCTCGAGTCCGTGCCCAGCCCCCACCTGGAGAAGCCCTTCGCCAGCCGGGAACTGCTTTCACTCGTGCAGGAACGGCTGGCGCACGCGTAGTGCAATGTCCACCTGTGGAAGATTTGGACAGCCACACCCGAAGGCTGTCCCTCTTCTCCCCAGCCTCGGGTTCTCCCCGGCCGGGAACCGTGGGCCGGTAACTCTCCATTCCCGAGACTGCTTGGAACCGCAACTGGATGGCATTTCCAGGTGCCCGGAATCCCGTGAAGTTCCGCCGTGCGGAGTTCGGGCCCGGTGGGCTGGTACGCGGGTTGCTCATGTCCTGACGCGCTGCACCGCGAGTGCGGGCGCGGCATGAAGTCGGGCGTGGTCCGAAGGACCGGGGGGCCGTTCGACGTACCGGTTTTCTCGGAGGCACCTGGACGTGAAGTCGTTGCGGCGCAAAGCGTGGAGCACGGGCGTGGGGTGGCTGTGCGCGGCGATGGTGGCCGCGAGCGGGGCCGCCGGCGCGCGTGAGTCCCCCCCCGGGAAGCCCGGCGCTTCCGGGCGGGCCTTCACCGCCGCCACCGTGGTGGAGCGGGCGCGGGCCCTGGCGGCGCGCCCCTACGAGGAGCCCCGGCGGACGCTTCCCGAGGCGTACGCGCGGCTCTCGTATGACGCGTACCGGGACATCCGCTACCGCAACGACAAGGCGCTGTTCCGCGAGGCCGGCCTGCCCTTCCAGGCGCAGTTCTTCCACCCGGGCTTCCTCTACCCCGAGCCGGTGCGGGTGAACGTGGTGGCCGGAGGCCGGGCGGAGCCGGTGCGCTTCTCGCCGGAGCTGTACACCTATGGCTCGCTGGTGCCGGCGCCGCCGCTGGAGAAGGCGGACGGCTTCGCGGGCCTGCGCCTCACCCATCCGCTCAACCGGGCGGACCACTTCGACGAGGTGCTGTCCTTCCTGGGCGCCAGCTACTTCCGCGCGCTGGGCAAGGGCAACGTGTACGGACTGTCCGCGCGCGGCGTGGCCATCGACACCGCGCTGCCGCGCCCCGAGGAGTTCCCCTCCTTCCGCGAGCTGTGGCTGGAGCGCCCGGCGCCCGGCGCGGACCGCGTGGTGGTGCACGCGCTGCTGGACGGGCCGAGCGTCACCGGCGCGTACCGCTTCACCGTCATCCCCGGCGTGCGCACGGTGATGGAGGTGGAGGCGACGCTGTTCGCGCGCAAGGCCGTGGAGCAGCTCGGCGTGGCGCCGCTGACGAGCATGTACCTCTTCGGGGAGAACGACCGGGGGACATACGACGAATTCCGCCCCGAGGTGCACGACTCGGACGGCCTCTTCGTCTGGACGTGGGACGGAGAGCAGCTCTGGCGCCCGCTCCAGAACCCCGAGCGGCTCAACGTCTCCAGCTTCCGCGCGCGGGGCCTGCGCGCCTTCGGGCTTCTCCAGCGGGACACCGCGTTCTCCAGCTACGAGGACCTGGAGGCCCGCTACGAGCTGCGTCCCAGCGCGTGGGTGGAGCCCGTGGGCGACTGGGGCCCGGGCTCGGTGCGGCTGGTGGAGATTCCGACGCCGCAGGAGGTGCACGACAACATCGTCGCCTTCTGGGTGCCGGACGCGCCGCTGACGCCGGGCGCTCCGCTGCGCGTGGCGTACCGCCTGCACTGGGGCTCCCAGGCGCCGTGGGCGGCGGCGGGCTCCTTCGTCACCGCCACGCGCGTGGCCGCGGGTGACACGCCGGGAGCGCGGCGCTTCGTGCTCGACTTCTCGCGTCCCGCCACCGAGGGGGATGCGCCGGTGGAGGCCGTCATCACCGCCTCGAAGGGCCAGGTGCTGCGCACCACCGTGCGGCGCCACGAGCCCTCCGGCGGCTGGCGCGCCACCTTCGAGCTGCTGCCCGACGGCAACACTCCCACCGAATTGCGCGCGTACCTGAAGTGCGGTTCCGAGACCCTCACCGAGACCTGGAGCTACCTGTGGACACCGTGATGATGCAGACCTCCCGCCCCTCCATCCTGGAGTCCGCGTGGGTCCGCCCGGAGACCCGCGCGGCGCTCGACGCCTTCTTCCGGGGCTTCGGCTTCACCTCGGACGAGGACCTGACCGCGCTCGCCCTCTGGGTGCTGGAGGGTGCCCGCGAGCAGGGTGAGCGGCCCCAGGCCGCCGTGGCCCTGGCGCGCGCGCGGGTGGAGACGTGGCTGGCCGGAGTGCTGAGCCAGGAGGCCGGAGGCACGCTGCTCGCCCGGGGCCGCGCGGCCTTCGTCCTGTGCGACGGCGCGCGCCTGGGGGCCCGCCTCCTGACGCGGGGCGCGGTGCCGGACGGCTTCGCGCGGGCGCTGCGCGCGGCGGTGCCGGTGCCTGCGCCGGTGCAGGTGGCCTCGGTGATGCCGGAGCAGCAGCTCGTGCTGTGGCCCTTCGGTGAGCTGCTCCGCCGCTGGTGGCGCGGGGCCCAGGCGGACGTGTCCATCTCCCGCTGACTTCCATGCACGCCCATTCGTTCTCACCGGAGAGCGCCGGCCGGAGGCGCGCCTGCGTCCTCGGCCTGGCGGCCGCGTCCACCGTGGTGGGGACGTGGGAGATGCACCGCCTGCTGAGCGTCCGGGGGACCACCGCGCCGGAGCTGGTGCTGGTGGCCCTCTTCACCCTGTGCTTCGGGTGGATTGCCCTGTCCTTCTGGACGGCGGTGGCCGGGTTCCTCCAGCTCGCAGTGGGCCGACGCCTGCCCGGGCTGCGGTGGCCCACGGCGGAGGAGGAGTCCTCGCCGCTGACGTCCCGCACCTCGGTGGTGATGCCCATCCACAACGAGGACCCGGCGGCCGTCTTCGCCAACGTGCAGGCCACCTACGAATCAGTGGCCGCCACGGGGCACCTGGACGCGTTCGACTTCTACGTGCTGAGCGACTCCACTCGCGCGGAGGCGTGGGTGGCGGAGGAGCTGGCGTGGGCGGAGCTGTGCCGCCGGGTGGGTGGCCAGGGGCGCATCTTCTACCGGCGCCGTACGGACAACACGGGGAAGAAGGCCGGCAACCTCCAGGACTTCTGCGAGCGGTGGGGCCGGCACTACGACTTCACGGTGGTGCTGGACGCGGACAGCCTGATGGACGGCCGCACACTGGTGAAGATGGCGCGGCTGATGGAGCTGAACCCGCGCGCGGGCATCCTCCAGGCACCGCCGCTGTGCGTGGGGCGGAGCACGCTGTTCGCGCGGCTGCAGCAGTTCGCGGGCCGGGTGTACGGGCCGGTGGTGGCGGCGGGCGCGGCGGCGTGGCAGCTCGGCGAGTCCAACTACTGGGGCCACAACGCCATCCTCCGCACGTCGGCGTTCATCGAGCACTGCGGGCTGCCGGTGCTGCCGGGACAGCAGCCCTTCGGCGGGCACATCCTCAGCCACGACTTCGTGGAGGCCGCGCTGATGCGGCGCGCGGGATTCACGGTGTGGCTGGTGCCGGAGCTGGGCGGCAGCTACGAGCAGCCGCCGCCGAACCTGCTGGCGTACGCGCAGCGGGACCGGCGCTGGTGCCAGGGGAACCTCCAGCACCTGAGCCTGGTGCTGGCCGGTGGACTGCACCCCATCAGCCGGGGGCACTTCCTCATGGGGGTGATGTCCTATGCAGCGTCGCCGCTGTGGCTGATGTTCCTGATGGCGGGGCTGGTGGCGGCGCTGCATGACGGGTGGGTGTCGTGGGCGCACCCCACCGCGCACCCGGTGGACTTCGGCTTCGACACGGGGGGCGCGCTGCGGCTGCTGGGCGTGTCCATGGGAATGCTGCTGGCACCGAAGCTGATGGGGCTGGGCCTGGCGCTGGCGCGCGGGCAGGACGCGGCGCGCATGGGCGGCCGGGCGCGGCTGGTGGCGAGCGTCCTGGTGGAGAGCGTGCTGGCCACGCTGCTGGCGCCGGTGATGATGCTGTTCCAGTCGCACTTCGTCTTCGGGACGCTGCTGGGCTACCGCGTGTCCTGGACGAGCCAGCAGCGCGAGGACGCGGACCTGCCCTGGGCGGAGGCGGCGCGGCGCCATGCGGTGCACACAGCGGTGGGGGTGGCGCTGGCGATTGGAACTTTTGCGCTGTCCCCCGGGCTGGTGGCATGGCTGGCGCCGGTGGTGGCCGGACTACTGCTGTCGATTCCCCTCTCCGTGCTGACGGCGCGCGCGTCGCTGGGCCTGTGGACGGAGCGCGTGGGCCTGTTCCTCATCCCCGAGGAGACGGTGCCCCCGAAGGTGCTGGAGCGGGCGCGGGAGGTGACGGAGGAGCACGCGGTGGCGCCGGTGGCGGACGCGGTGGACCACGTGCTCTCGGATGCGCGGGCGCATGCACTGCACCTGGCGCTGCTGGAGTCGCTGCCAGGGCCGGAGACGGTGCCCGCGGCGTTGGCGTCAGCACGGCGGAAGCTGCTGGGTGGCTCCGTGGAGCCGCTCTCCGCGCCGGAGAAGGTGGCCGTGCTGCTGGACGCGGGCACCCTCACCGAGGCTCGCGAACGGCGGCTGACCCGCGCCACCTCCTGAGCGCCCCTGAGCGCTACCGGGCCAGTCTCCGACGGGCCCACTCACGGGTTGTATGGGTAGCGCGCCAGCACCTTGCCGTCTGGCGATACGGCATACAGTTCGAACCAATGAGGCGAGGGATTGAAGCCGGGCACCGCCCATCCGCACTTGTCCACACGCCGGTTGATTTCGACGAAATACAGGCCACCTTTCTGCCCGACAGTGACCTCCATGGCCTTGGCGGAGTAGGAACAATCCCCGGCGAATTCCTTCGGAACCTTCGCCATCACTCGTTGTAGCGCGGCGTGAGCCGCGAGGATGGCGGGACCATCCAACGTGGCTAGCGGACGGAGGTCATCGGGCCACTCAATTCCCTCTGCGACGACAGGTTGGCGGGCGGCGGCACCTCCATCCGTACTCGCGATGCGAGCTTGGGGAGCGACCGTTCCCGCATCGCCCTCCGCCCCCCTTGCCGGAGAGCTCACCGGGCCACCATCCGCCAGTAGCGTCATGAGCACGACGAAGTGATGAAGTTTCATCATGGAACCGAGCCCCACGGTGCTTCTACCAGTTCAGTTCAGGAGTGCACTTGGGCACGAGGATTCTGGGTCCGCGCATGCCGGACGACTCGCGAGGCCGACAGGTTGCCTGAAACTCCCAATGCGCTTTGTCCTCGTTCCATTGGAAGACCTCACCCGCTGAGTTCCACTTGTAGAAGCGAGGCTCTTCCTTGTGGCCTGTTGCGAGCCAGGCCCAAGCGGGAATCAACTGCCCCTGGGCATCACGTGCCAGCCTGCCGCTGGGGCTCGCCGCATAGGCCACCATCATCCACAACCCCTGTTCCGTCTTCAGCGCGGGAAATTGTGTCAGGTCCGGACTGCTCATGCGGGTTCCACAGGGGTGATTGTGAGCGAACCCAATGACAGGCACGTCCCGGCCGAAGTCCTCATCCTCCACCCCACCAAACGGTGGATGACATGAATCACGCTCCTTCATCAGGTTGCGGATGGGCCACGACACACGCCAGTCTCGGGGCGTCTTGTAGAGGGCAACACAGTATTCGGCGGCGTCCGGACGCGGGGCGCCTGTGTTGGGGTCGCAGGAATCCGCGGCGCCCGGTAGGGACATCAAGGCCTTGAGTGTCGGCAGCACCAGGTCATCCGGAATGCTGGCCGTGTCCGCGACAACCACGGGGACGTCCGCATGCGCCCAGGGTCCGGGAGCAACGGCCAGATCGAACCTCCCCTCCAGGATGGGCAACTCGGTCCGCAGGTAGTAGAGCCTGGGGCCCACACACGCAGACACGAGCAGGAGCACGGAAGAAAGGCCCTGTCGCAAGGGAAGCTTCATTGCGACAGAGCCTAGGCGATCCACCCCGTCCTACGCGAAGAACCGCCGCAGCACGGCGACCATCTGTCCCACGTCGGACGCGCAGGCCATCTCGCGAATCGAGTGCATGGACAGCATGGGGTTGCCCACGTCCACCGTACGGATGCCGAGCTGCCCCGCCGTAATCGGCCCAATCGTGCTGCCGCACCCCAGGTCCGTGCGCGTGACGAAGTGCTGCGGAGTCACCCCGGCCTCGCGGCACAGCGCCGCGAAGTACGCCCAGCTCTCGCCGTCCGTCGCGTATGACTGATTCGCATTGGACTTGATGACCGGCCCCGCGCCCATCTGCGGCTGGTGCTTGGGCTCGTGCAGCGACGCGTAGTTGGGGTGCACCGCGTGCGCCATGTCCGCGCTCACCAGGAACGAGTTCGCAATCGCCCGGTGGAATGCGTCCGGCCGCCCGTCCGAATGCGCCAGCGTGAAGCGCTCCAGCAGCGTGCGGAGGAAGGACGACGCCGCGCCCTGCGCGCTCCGGCTGCCGACCTCCTCGTGGTCGAACAGGACGGCGCCGCAGGTGGCCTCACGCGGCTCCTTGCCGGACAGCAGCGCGGACAGGGCCGCGTGGCAGCTCGCCAGGTTGTCCAGGCGCGGCGCGTGGAGGAACTCCCCGTGTGCCCCCGAGCGGATGGACGGCTGCAAATCATAGAGGCACAGGTCGTAGCCGAGGATGTCTCCCGCCTCCGCCTTCACCCCTCCGCGCGCCAGCTCCTGCAACAGCAGCGAGCGCAGGTCCACCGCGCCCGCGCTCTCCAGGCCCAGCACCGGCACCATGTGGTCCTGCGGGTTGAGCTTCAGCCCGTCCGAGTTCACACCCCGGTTGAGGTGGATGGCCAGGTTGGGTACGCGCAGCAGCGGCCGGGCGAAGTCCACGAGGTACCCATGGGCACGCCCTCCCGACATCACCATGACGCGGCCGGCGAGCGACAGGTCGCGGTCCGTCCAGGTGTGCAGCAGCACCCCGCCGTAAATCTCCACGCCGAGCTGCTGGTAGCCGTTCTTCGACACCGCCGCGTTCGGCTTCAGCCGCAGGTTGGGCGAGTCCGTATGGGCGCCGACCAGCCGGAAACCCGCCTGGTCCACCGGCTTCGTGCCGAGCTGGAAGGCGGCGATGCTGGTGTCTCCCCGGGTGACGAAGACGCGCTCGCCGGGCTTGACGGTCCACGACTCACGTTCATCGAGGACTCGGTAGCCCGCCTGGGTGAGGCGGCGGGCCGTCTCGCGCACCGCGTGGTACGGCGTGGGCGAGGCGTCGATGTACTCCAGAAGGTCTCGGGCCAGGGCGTCGGTGTCGATGGGGCTCATGGGCGCCCCAAGCTAACGCCGTCCAGCCCCTCCGCCACTCCCGAATGTCGCCACCCGGGCAGGCGGGCGGGCCCCCGGGGCCCCCGCCGGGACGATGGTGGAGCTCGCCCGGGCCCCCGGCGCCGCGTCCAGGAAGGTCCCCAGCAGCACCCAGCGGCGGGCCGACGCCTCCGCGCCGCGCCGCGCCACCACCGGCGTCGTGTAGTGCCAGAAGGGCAGCCGGTACACGGTGACGCCGCCCACGGTGCTCACCTTCGTGAGCTCGGAGAGGTGCCCGTCCTTCGCGTACACGAGGTACTGGTGCTCCACGCCCGGCATCGTCAGGGAGACGTGCATGTCCACGTAGCCGTCCCGGGCCTCGGGCTCCTCCGGGTGGTGGTCGTTGTGCGGGCCCGTATAGTCCCCGGGGCCGTAGCACAGCACCTGGATGCCCCACTTGCGCCGCAGGGTGCGCCCGGAAACCACGGCGGCGAAGGCGGCGAAGCTGTCCGAGCGCATCATGTCCGTGAGCCCCACCGCCTCGGCCGCACGGTAGGAGCGGGAGCGGCGGCTCTCCAGGAGCGCCGTGCGCACGCGCACCGTCTTGGGCAGCAGCTCCATGTAGTTCATCGTCATGCCGGAGATGGAGTCATGGGGGATGGGGTCCTCCATGGACACCAGCGTGTCGCGAAGCGCCGCGTCCAGCGCGTCCCGGCAGGCCACGGCCTTGCGCGGGTCGATGACACCCTGGAGCGCCACGAAGCGCCGCTCCGGGTCCAGCAGCGCGCCCGTCAGCTCCCGGTCCCTGCCCTCCAGGATGCGGCGTCCCTTGGGGGTGAGCAGATCGGCGAACTCGGCGGGGAAGGTCTTCTTCATGCGCCGGAACATAGCGGCCCCATCCGGGAGTGCACGCACCTTGGAAGCGCCCGGACGCAACCTTGGACCGGGTCCCCACGATAATCGCCGGTAGGCCGAATTCCGGAGACTCCCCCAGGCATGGACCCCATCCGCAGCCGCCCCCGCGTCCTCACCACCCCTACCTCCGCCGCGCAGCCCCAGGCGGGCACGCAGCAGGCCGCCGCTCCGGCCCGGGCGAACGCCGTGGGCCACACCGGACTGAGCACCTTCCAGGGCACCGCCCCGGCCCGCGCGGCCGCGGCGCAGGCGACGCCGGGCTCCTGGCGCGGCGGCCCGGACACCGAGGTGGGCAAGGCCGTCCGGGCCATGTGGGAGCGGATGCAGCAGATGCCGGGCAACGACATCAGCATCAAGGGGGACACCCCGGCGAGCCTGCTCGGCCGCGCCATCCTGGACAGCAAGCACGTGACGAACGAGCAGCTCATCGCCATGTCCAAGGTGTCGCTGGACCAGCTCGCCACGGACCCGGCCACGCGGCAGAAGGTGCTGGACAAGGTGCCCAACGCGCGCGAGCTGCCGGTGCACAAGTTCACGGTGGCCATGCTGTCGGCGGCCACGGGCATCGACCCGCGGAAGCTGTCCGAGGCCTGCCCGGACCTGGGCCTGACGGGTGCGCCCAACACGCCGCTGCTCTACGCGGCCAGCAGCGAGCGCATGCAGCGCTCCACCGCGCTGCACGACTTCACGGACTACCTGCGCGGCGCCGGCATCAAGGGGCTGAACAAGGCCGTGTGGGGCGTGGAGAACCGCATCCTGTCCGCCATCGTCTCCGCCGTGGGCGGCGGGCGCTACTGAGCGACGACACCGCTTCTCGGTGAGTTTCCGGGCCGTGGCCTCCCAGCGGAGGTCACGGCCCTTCATCTATTCGCCACCCTCGGTGCCACCCGCCATCCGCTGCCGCGCTGTCTCCAGCCGCTTCGCGCGCACCTTGCCGGCGACGCCCAGCAGCTTCCGGTCGCGCTCCCACCGCTCGCGCGTGGGTGCATCAACCTGGGCCCACAGCGGCTCGCATCGCTCCAGGGCCCGCTTCGCCAGGTCCAGCGCGCCACCGAGCGCCAGGTGCGTGGCCGCATCCTCCGGGTCCGCCTGGGCCAGTCCCCGCATCATCACCGCTAGAGCCAGCAATTCCTCGCGCACGGGCTCCGGCCAGCCGCTCCGGCGGGCCACCTGGAACAGCCAACCGAGCAGCGCCAGGTGGACATGGCAGTCCTCCACCGTGCGGAACGGCTTGAGGTAGCGCGCGTACCCGTCCCCGGGCAGCACCTCGTCCGGCGCCACGGCCACGTCCTCCAGCACCAGCTCCGCGTGTGGCACCTCGGGCACGAAGGGCAGCTCCGGCAGCGCGGTGACGCGGACGCCCGGCCGCTTCGCGTCCACCACCACCATCCGCAGCCGGTTGCGGCCCTGTGCATCCTGGCCCTCGGTGGCCACCACCAGCAGCAACTCCGCCCGGGTGCCCAGCGTGACGAACGCCTTTTCGCCGGTGAGTCTCGGGCCCGAGCCCGTGTCCGTCAGCCGCGTCTGGATTGCGGAGGGGTGCGCGCCGGCCGGCTCCGTGGCGCAGAGCGCGCAGGGCCGGTCCGCCGGGAGCATGGGGAACAGGAACCGGTGCGCGGCGTGATAGCCGGAGGCGAACGCGAAGCCGAGCCGGTCCGCGCGAAAGCCACCCGTCAGGGCCAGGTCCGCTGGCGCGGGGAAGCGCGTGAGCAATTCCAGGTGGCGCCGCCACCACGTGTCGACGGAGTCGAGAGGCAGCGGGTCGGGGGACTCGGTGAGCAGGAAGCGGAGGGCGTCGTTCACGGGAGTGACTCTATGCCAGGGGCCCCCTCCCCGGCTCACGTCCCATCAGTTCGAGGAAGTGCCCGCGCCACGCGCCTCGTTCCCGGGACGGATGGGAATGGCCAGCACCGCGCGAGTCGGCATCACATCGGCGAAGCGGTCGGCCAGCGCCGCGAGGCTCGCCGCATGCAGCACACGGGCAGGCACCGGTGCGCCCCCCGCCGCTCCCGGCAGGTCGCGCGTGGCCGAAGCCTCGGACGGCAGAATCACCCGGTATCCGAGCACGAGCCCGTCCCGCACCGTGGTGTCCACCGCGAGGTGGGTCATCAGGCCGGCGACGATGAGGGTGTCCACTCCCAGCGCCCGCAGGCGCTCGTGGAGGTCCGTGCGGGAGAAGCCCCCCGCCATCTTCTTGAGCACCACCTGCTCGAACGGCAAAGGAGCCACCTCCGGCCGCACCGCGGCACCTGGACTCCCCTCGGCGAACAGCGGGCTGCCCTTGGCCGTCACGTCGTGGACATGCACCACGTGCAGGCCCGAGGCGCGCGCCCACGAGAGCAGCCGCTGCGCATTGGCGACCGCGGAGGGCGCGTCGGGCAGTGGCAGCCCGCCGGAGAAGAACTCCTCCTGGAAGTCCACGAGCACCAGCGCCGTGCGCCGCGGGTCGAGCGCCGTGGGAGGAGTGAGGCCATAGCGGGCCCGCAGGGTCGACACGGGCGGCGCCTTGGCGCAGGCGGTGAGGAGGGACAGCAGGGAGAGGAGCCGCAAGGCATGAGCATTCATGCCGCGAACCATGGCGGCGAGCCGGCCCGCGCACCGCTGCGCGGATGCCTGCCCCCCATGCGTCTATGCAGAGGTCCCCGCGAGCCTCGACGCCTCACGTTCCACGAGCGCGGCGAGGAAGTCCGCCACCACGCGGATGCGGGTGACGCGCCGCAGGTCGGGATGCACCGCGAGCCACAACTCCCGCTCCACGCCCTCCCCTGGCGCGCCCACCCGCATCAACCCCGAGTCCCCCGCGAGCCAGCACGGCAGCACCGCGAGCCCGAGCCCCGCCAGCGCCGCCTCGAACAGCACCGGCGCACTGTTGCTGCGCAGCACGGGCGCGGCATCCCCTCCCACGCGCGCGAGCCAGCGGGCTTCCGGCAGATGGGAGAGACTCTCGTCATACGCCAGCAGGGGCATTCCCCGGACCTCCTCCACACGCGAGGGAGGCCGGGGCCCGAGCAGCGAGCGGGCCCCGTAGAGGGCAAACCCCAGCTTCCCCAGCTTCCGGCTGGCGAGCCCCGGCTCCACGGGCCTTCCCAGCCGCAGCGCGAGGTCCGACTCACGCCGGACCAGGTCGAGCACGTGGCTGCCCGTGAGCACCTCCAGGCGGAGGTCCGGGTGACGCGCGCGCAGGGCCCCCAGTCTCGGGGCGAGGAAGCGGCTGCCCAGGGACTCCACGCACGTGAGGCGCACGACTCCGGAGGCCGCCGCGTCGCGCGCGCCCACGGCCCGCTCCACCGCGAGCGCCTGCTCCTCCACCGCCTGCGCGTGGGGGAGCAACTCCTCCCCCGCGGCGGTGGGCACCATCCCTCCGGGCAACCTGTCGAAGAGGCGCGCGCCGAGCGCCTGCTCCAGTTCAGCGAGCCGGCGCCCCACGGTGGTCTGGTTCACCCGCAGCGTCCGAGCCGCCGCCGAGAGGCTGCCCGTGCGCTGGATGGCGAGGAAGACGCGCAGGTCGGACCAGTCGAACACCGGCGGCACCCTCCTCGCGGACGCGCCCGGCTCAGCCCGCGCGCTTGCGGCGGACCGGCCTGGTCCGCTTGGACGACTTGCTGGACGGCGAGGACGGCTTCTTCCCCGCCCCCTGCTTGCCGCGCGACTTCTTGCCCCGGGCCTTGGACTTCGACTTCGCCTTCGACGCGGCCTTCTTCCTGGCGGGCTCCGGCTTCACCGGCGCGAGGATGGTGCCCCGGCACTTCGGCGAGCCGCACTTGCAGACGTAGAGCGCCTCGGAGTCCGGGCCCATGTCCTCGGTGCGCTCGTAGGCGTAGTCGTAGACCAGCTCCTCGCCGGGCTCGATGTCGCGGAGGGCGTAGATGTAGATGTGGCCCTTGTCGATGAGGGCCTCGCAGTTGGGGTCACACGAGTGGTTGATGTAGCGCGACTCGTTGTGGACGGTGCCCGCGTCCAGCACGCCCTTGTTGTCCAGGTTGAAGAGGAAGGTGTGGTGCCGCTCCATCGCCTCGTCGTCGTAGCGGCGGTCGGCTTCTTCCTGGGTGATGCGCTCGCCGATGTACTCGATGATGCGAGTGCCCTTGCGGATGCGGCGCGTGGCGAAGGCTCCCGTACCCTGGATGGTGGACGGGCGCAGCTCGAAGGGAATCGGCTTGGGGGAAGGAATGAAGGTGGGTGAGGTCATTCGGGTGGGAGCGGCCCGGGAGTTCACGAGAGCCAGGACGCTCCGTCAGCGGCGGTGTAGCGTGCCCGAGTCGGACTCCCGATGAAAGGCGCTCGATGATGCGTTGGTGGCTTGTCCTCGGTGCGGTGAACGCTTTCCTGTCCGTGGCGGCGGGCGCCTTCGGCGCGCATGCGCTCAAGGCCCGGCTTCCCCAGGACCTCCAGGTCATCTTCGAGACCGGGGCGCGGTACCACATGTACCACGCGCTGGGGCTCCTGGCGGTGGGCCTGCTGGGGCACTTCCGCCCCTCCCCGCTGCTCTCCGGCGCCGGCTGGTCGATGCTCGCGGGCATCGTCCTGTTCTCCGGCAGCCTCTACGTGCTCGCGCTGTCCGGCATCCGCGCGCTGGGGGCCATCACCCCGCTGGGCGGCGTGAGCTTCCTCGCCGGCTGGCTCCTGCTCGCCCTCGCGGCCTGGCGGACCACGAGCTGAGACGCCCCCCCGCCGTCACTCCCTCAGCGGCGGGGGCAGCGGATAGACGAGGTCCAGGTCGCGGTGGTTGCGCAGGCCACACGCCTCGCGCTGCACCATCAGGCTCCACTTCTGGTACTCGGCTTCCTTGCGCAGCTCCCGGTAGCGGGTGACGTACCGGGCGCGCTCCGTCCCGGTGTGGGCCCGCAGCTCGAGCTCGGCCCGTGACAGCTCCGCCAGCAACTGCTCCAGCTTGTCCCCAGACCTCCGCAGCCCGGCGGCCTTCTCCTTCTGGAACTCGGCCTCGACGGGCAGCAGCGCATTGACGCGGTCATCGCGAGCCATGGCCTCCATCTAACAATCCCGCGTGCCCCACGCTTGCCCGGAGGGCGCCGCCCGCCCCCCTGCCCGGGAATCGGCGGGGTGGCCGCCACTCCGCCACGCCTCACGCACCAGCGCGAAGCCCGCGGCCAGCAGCAGGCCGTTGCGCAGCAGCAGCAGCGCCGCGTGCACGGGGCCGATGCCCGTGTCGTACGTGCTGCCGGCGAAGATGCCCCGGCTCATGGCCGCGGCCACGAAGACGGCGACGGACGGCCAGCGGGAGCCGGAGAGCAGCGCCAGCCCGGCCGCGCCCGTGAGCCAGACGAGGTACTGCGGGCTGAGCACGGGGTTGAGGATGATGAAGGCGATGAGCGGCCCCAGGGCCAGCCGCGCCAGGTCCTCCACCCGCTCGGGCGCGCGGTGGCGCACGGCCCACAGCCCCACCGCCGCCGAGCCCAGGGAGCCCACCACCCATATCCAGCGCGTCGCGTCCTTCACCCACTCCGCGGCCGCGCCATGCAGCTCATACGCGGCCGTCGCATGGACCCACGCCACGTCCGGCACCCACCCCATCAAGTGCGCGGCCCACAGCAGGGACGCCCCGAGCGACTCCACCTGGAGCCCCCTTCCCACGTGGAAGGACGCGAAGCCCCACCAGGGCCAGAAGGCGCTCAGCGGCACCAGCGGCAGCACTCCCAGTCCCAGCCCCAGCACCAGCCGCCGCGCCGAGCCCCGCCGCCAGCACACCGCCAGCGCCAGCGGCACCAGCACCACGGGGTACAGCTTCGTCACCACGCCCACCGCGAGCGCCAGCCCGGCCAGGACGTCCCGCCGCCGGGACAGGGCCACCAGCGCGGCCAGGGTGAAGGCGGCGGGGATGAGGTCGTAGCGCTTCAGGTAGTGGATGCTCTGCAGCCAGCTCGCCACCGAGTACACGGCCAGCGGCGCCCAGGCGCGCGGCGAACGGCCCCAGCGCTTCACTCCCTCCGACAGCAGCAGCCACTTGATGAAGGCGTCGAAGAGCGTGAGCTGCAGGCCGAAGAGGGTGATGAAGGCGGGCAGCGTCCCACCCAGCCACGCCGCGGGGACGAACCACAGCAGCGCGTACGGCGGGTACTCGAAGCGGAAGTCCTGGTTGGGGGTGGCGCCCTCCAGGAAGGACCGCGCCGTGCGGAAGTACAGGTCCAGGTCTCCGACGCGCGGCGAGAAGGCATAGAACGCCAGGGGCAGCACGCTCACGACGAGCGCGCCCCAATGCCAGGGACCGAAGCGGGGAGCGGAAGAAGGCGAGGCGGACACGCGCGGACACTCTGTCCGGAGCCGCTCGGGTTTGTCGCGGGGAAAGAGCCGGGTGGCGCTCCCCCGCCCGCCCGTCCTGCATCCAGTGGGGCCGCGGCGACTACGCCAGGGACAGGGGCTCCGGCTTCACCTGGAGGAACAGGCGCTCCACGTCGTGACGGTGGCACAGCTCCGTGCCCTGGGACAGGAGCGCGGCCGTGCCCGAGGCGATGCCCCAGCGCAGGGCCTCCTCGGGAGACTGGCCCCGGGCGAGGGACAGCGTCAGCCCGGCCACGAAGCTGTCACCCGCGCCCACGGAGCTGTGCGTCTCCACCGGCGGAGGCGAGGCGCGGAGCTGCCCGTCGCGCGTCGTCAGCAGGGCGCCGTCCGCGCCCATGGACACCGCCAGCATCTCCACCCGGCCCTTCGCCACCAGCTCACGGGCCGCCGCGGCCTGGGTGGCCAGGTCCTCCACCTTCATGCCGGTGAGGTCCCTCAGCTCGCGCCGGTTGGGCTTGGCCAGGAACACGCCCTCCTCCAGCGCGGCCTTGAGGGGAGGCCCGTTGGTGTCCACCACCACGCGCACGCCCTGGCGCTTCGCCTGCCGCGCCACGCGGGCGTAGAAGTCCTCCGGCACGCCCGGCGCCAGGCTGCCGCTGGCCACGATGAAGGCGGCGCCCACGGACACCTCGGCCACCGCGTCCAGGCAGCGCTGCCACTCGCGCTCGGAAAGGGTCGGCCCCGGGAGGATGAAGCGGTACTCGCGCGAGCTGGTCCCCTCCGCCACCGTGAAACTCTCACGCGTGTAGCCCTCCACCGGGATGGAGCGGCGCAGCAGGCCCTTCTCCTCCAGGAGGTGCTCCAGCAGGTGCCCGGTGGGGCCACCCCGGGTGTAGACGGCGATGGACTCACCGCCCAGCTCACGCACCACGCGCGCCACGTTGATGCCGCCGCCGCCCGGGTCCCTGCGCACGGGGCCGCAGCGCAGCTTGTGCTCGGGAGTGACCTCCGGCACCGACGTGGCCAGGTCGATGGCGGGGTTGAGCGTCAGCGTCACGATGTGCGGCATCTCGAGCGTCCTCCAGGGCTGCGTGTCAGTGGCGCGCCGAGCCTGCCGCACCCGGGCCCGCTCCGCCAGCCAGCGGAGCATCCGGCCAGGTTCCTGCCCTACGGACAACACCCCACCCTGGGCGTCAGAGCGGTTCCTGTTGCCTTCCCGGGTAGGCCCGCGAATATCCCCCTCTGCATGACACCGCCACGCAAGCCCACGCGGGAGGAACTGGCCGCCGCCACCGGGAGCACCATGCCAGACCTCATCGCTCCCAGGCTGCGCGTCCTCTTCTGCGGCATCAACCCCAGCCTCTACTCCGTCGTCGTCGGCTTCCACTTCGCGCGGCCGGGCAACCGCTTCTGGCCCACGCTGCACGCCGCCCGCATCACCCCGCGCCTGCTCCAACCGTCGGAACAGGAGCAACTGCTCCCGCTGGGCTACGGCATCACCAACGTGGTGGACCGGGCCACGGCCACCGCGGACATGCTGGACGACGCGGAGCTGACCGAGGGCGCGAAGTCGCTGGAGGCCAAGGTGCGGCGCTACCGGCCCCGCATCCTCGCCATGCTGGGCGTGAGCGCGTACCGCACCGCCTTCGGCCGGCCCCGGGCGCAGCCGGGCCTCCAGACGGAGGCCATCGGTACGACGCGGCTGTGGGTGCTGCCCAACCCGAGCGGCCTCAACGCGCACTACCAGCTCGCGGACCTGGCGCGGCTCTTCGGGGAGCTGCGCCACGCGGTGGAGGTGGGGTGAGTCCTCAGCGGAGGATGCCGGCCTCTCGGGCGAACTGCGCGACCACGGGCTGCACCTGGGGGAAGGCGGCGGCGTTGCAGGCCAGCAGGCCGCGGTGGTTCTGCAGCTCGGAGCCGTCATACGAATACGGCGTGCCGCCCAGGTCCGTGAGGATGCCGCCCGCCGCGCGCAGCACCGCTTCCGGCGCGCAGTTGTCCCAGCGGTAGCTCTTGCCGCTGGTGTGGATGTAGACGTCGGCGGTGGCCTCGGCCAGCAGGCCGCACTTGAGGCCCACGGAGCCGGATTCACGCTCCCGGGTGATGCCCAGCCGCTTCGCCACCGCGTCCGTCAGCTTCGAGCGGTGCGAGCGCGACACGACCAGCCGCAGCGCGGATGGATCCGCCACGTCCGAGACGCGCAGGGCCCGGCGTCCGCCCTCCTCCTCCAGGAAGGCGCCCTGCCCCACCAGGCCCGTGTACAGCTTGTTGCCCACCGGGCGGTAGACGACGCCCACCGTGGCCTGCCCGGCAACGGCCAGCCCCACGTGGATGGCGAACTCACCGTTGCGGTTGACGAACTCCTGGGTGCCATCGAGCGGGTCCACGTACCAGCAGCGCTCGAAGCGCTTCCCGTCGCCGCTGTTGTCGGACTCCTCGGCCACGACGCCGTCGCCGGGAAAGGCCTTGCGCAGCTCACCGACGATGAACGCGTTCGCGCGCTCGTCCGCCTCCGTGACGGGGCCCATGCCTCCGGCCTTGTCCTGCACGGAGAAGTCCGTGGCGTAGATTTTCAGGAGGATGTCGCCCGCCTGTCGGGCGATGCGGCGCGCGGTGTCGAGCTCGGTGTCGAAGGAGGCCATGGAGGTGGAACAGTCTAGGGCAGATCGGGCACTCCACCCTCGACTCTTTCAGCGCCAAGGAGTACTCGCGGACCGTCTCGACCCGGGGTGAGCAGCTTGACGAACCCATCCACGAACCCGGGGCAGGCCCATGGAGGCCGGCTACCGCTGGTGGATGGGGCGCGAGGCACGGAAGAAGGACGCCGTGGTCATCGTCGCGGAGCTGGACGACGAGGTGGTGGGCTACGCCTGCGGCCGCGTGGAGGGCGTGGAAAGGAGCGGACCTGTACTTCCACCACGGCCCGCTCGGCACGTGGTTCGACGTGGTGGTCCACCTGCTGCCGCAGTGCGCCCTTTACGAATGGGAGAGGGCCGGGTCGCGCTCAGCGTCGCAGCGCGCGCGGGAAGAGCACCTCGTCCTCGAGCCAGGTGTGCTCGTCGAGCTCGCGCTCGAGCCGCGCGAGCCTCTCCCAGAGCTCGCGCCAGGTGCGGCATGCCCCCGCCGGGGCAACGTAGTCGTTCGTGAGCGTACGCAAGCGGGCAAGGCACTGCTCGACGTGCGCGTGCTCCAGCAGCATCACCTGGATGGGGGCCACCGGCGCCGGGGCGCGTCCACTGAGAATCCACGGGAAGAGCACCTGCTCCTCCTTCGCCAGGTGAGCGCCGAGCAGCTCCTCCAGAATGCGCAGCGTGGCCAGCAGGCGCCCCAGCCGCTCGGGTTCCTTGCTTCCATGGACCTCGAGGACGCGGACCGCCAGCGCGTCGAGCCGCTTCAGGTCCTCCTCGAGGGGCCGGTGGTAGTCCTCGACCAGGTGCGTGATGAGCGCGGCAAGCGGCGCCTCCTGCCACTGCGCCGCGTCCGCGGGCGCGCGCGCCACCCGCGCGACCTCCATGGCCACCAGCGTGGCGTCCACGTCGCTCCGCTCGCACGCCTGCTGCAAGCTGCAGTCCCCTCCGCAGCAGCCGTCCAGGCCGTGCCGCTGAAGGACCGGCTGCGCAGCGGGATGCAGTTGGATGAGGTCGCGAAGGCTCAGGCGAACATCGATTCCGAGCATCAGGGTCTCCCTTTCCTACCCGAGGTCATGAGCAAGACCGGGACCAACGTCCGCCGCGCGGGCGTCGACGGGCGCCCCGGTCCCCTCCCGCGCAGCTCCTGCGCTCCGCCCGACGCTCGACCGCAATTCATGCGGGCGGTGTGAGTCGTTCCAAGTCACGGGCGAAATGGAGTAGCAGCGCGTGCCTCGCCGCGCGCGCTGGGGCCCGGGATTCGCGCGGCCGGGCCCCACGTGGGCCGGTGGTAGAGCGCGCTCACGGCGAACATCACCACCAGCGTGGCGGTGTAGACGGCGGCGGCGGTCGTGGCTCGGCCCCGGGGAGCGAGTGCTGTCAGCACCGCCCCCGCGCCGAGCGCCATCAGCGCAGCGGCTTGATGAGACACACCGCGCTGATGGCTCGTCTCTTGCCAGGAGCCATTCGACAGGGGTGGATTGATGGCGGAAGCCAGCGAGCTGCTGCGTTCGATGGCGGTGCTGCGAGGAGTGCCTCCCGAGGAGCTGGAGGTGCTGCCGGTGGAGCGTGTCGAGCGAGCGCCCGGGCAGCCGTTCTTCTCCCAGGGAGACCCGGGGGATTCGGTCTACGGGGTGCTCACCGGGCGGGTGCGCATCGCAAAATCCGCGCGGGATGGGCGCGAGGTGTGCCTGGAGGTACTGGGGCCAGGGGACATCATCGCGGCGGTGGCGGTCATCCGCCGCTGCCCCATGCCAGCCACGGCCGTCGCCCTGGAGCGCACCGCCTGCCTGCGAGTGCCCGGGGACGCCTTTCAGCGTCTGCGCGAGCGGCACCCGGTGATGGCTCAGCGGATGCTGGACGTGCTCTCCCGGCGGCTGCTGGAGTCGGGCTGCTCGCGGCTGTGCCTCGCCACGGAGCCCGTGGAGGTGCGGATGGCCTCGGCGTTGATGCGGCTGGCGGACAAGTTCGGCGCGGTGCGGGGCGGAGAGCTCGCCTTCTCCCAGCGGTTCACCCGGAAGAACCTGGCGGACCTCGCCGGCACCACGGTGGAGTCGGCCATCCGGGTGATGAGCCGGTGGACGCGCGATGGCCTCATCCAGTCCAGCGCGGGCCGCATCACCATCCTCCAGCCGGAGGCGATGCGGCGGCTGGCCGAGCGCCCGGCCTCGGACTGAGGGCGGCGCTCCGGGTCAGATGTCGAACGCGTACTCGAAGGTGCCCAGGGTCTCCTCCCCTCGTGCCACCCGGAAGCGGAGGACCCAGTCGCCCGCCATGCTGAAGTTCACCTGGCCCTTGTAGAAGCCCTGGCCCTGGTGAATCGGGTCGACATTGCCCGAGGAGCCGTGGCCCATGCTCGGCATCTCGGGCGTGGCGGTGATGGAGAGGTCGGTGACCGGTGGGAAGGTCATCATGTCCGGGCCCGTCGTGTGCGCCGTCAGGACGAATTCGTTGGCTCCCGTCGTGGGCGGCTTCGGGAAGTTCAGGGTGAAGTGAAGCTTCCGCGCGCCCGCTCCACTGTCCACCGACAGGGTGCGCCGGCTGTCCTTGTCGGCCACGGGGAGGTTCACCAGGGTGAGCGAGGTCTTCTCCGTCGCGCCCGCCGGCGTGACGTCGACCGTGAGGTCCCACGTCTCGGCGTCGCCGGACGGCATCGTGAAGACGAGCGCCCCCTCGAACAGCCCGTCGGCACTGGCCTCCGTGTCAGGGTCGACGCTCGGGCAGCCGTGCTGGTGGCCCATCATCTTCATCACCGGGTGCTGCGTCAGGGTGGCCTCCGTCACCGGCTGGCCTCCCTGGCTCACCTTGTAGAAGACCCGGTTGAGGCCGACGGAGAGGGAGCTCGGCGACCAGAGCTCGAGCGCCACCGGGCCGGACGCGACCTCGGAGAGCTTCGTCAGCGCCAGCGGTTGAGGGGTGGGGGTGTCCTCGCCGCAGCCGAAGCCGGCCACGGCGGTCAGCAGGAACAGCATCCCGGTCAGTCGACGCATCATGGTGTATCGGGGCATCACAGGTTTCCTCCGGTGTCCTTGGGTTCCACCGCGGCACGGCTTCCCGCATGACCGCACGCGCTGGAGTTGCCGCCCCCCGTGCGCAGGGAGCGGGTGATTGCACAGCCATAGAAGGGGGAGCGCGCCGGAAAGGACCGCCGGGCCAGGAAGCCCTCGATGGCCTCTTCGAGATAGGCCTCCCGGCCGGGCTCACCCGGCTCGCGCTCGTTGTCCATCCAACCGTGGAAGAGCACCGAGCCGTCCCGGCGCACGAGCACCACGGTCGGGGTGCTGCGCGCGCCCACCGCGTCGGCGAGCACCGCCCCGGGGTCTCGCAGCACGGGCACGGTGACGCCCCGCGCCCGCGCCACCCGGACCAGCTCCTCCAGCGAGTCATCCGCGTTGCTGTCGACGGCCACGACCCCCACGCCGCGAGTGGCATAGGTGGCGTGCAGCGCCTCCACGCGCGCCTGGTAGCGCCGCACACAGGGACAGCTCGTGCTCCAGAAGACGAGGACGGTCGCCTCGCTCGGGTCGAGCACCTGTCCCAGCGGCACGGTGCTTCCGTCCGCCTGTTCCAGGAGCAACTGCCTCACGGGCCGGGTGGGGCCACTCGAAGTGGTGGCACAGCCCACGGTCCACGCCAGGACGAGCACCCCCAGGAATGTACCGGTGACACGGTCAGAAGAAGCCATGACGAACCCCCAATCCCCCGCTGAACCGCTCGGGCTTGTTTCGCGCCAGGCCCAGCCGGCCCAGGGCATCCGTTCCCACGTTGGCGCTGAGCGTCCAGTGCGGTGAGAGCTTCCAGGAGGCGGACGCCACCGCGCTGAGCCCCACGACCTGGGTGTCGGGGACGCGCTGTCCGCCCACGCGCAGTGCGCCTTCGACTTCGAGTGCTCCCTGCAGGGCGATGACCAGCGTGTCGGCCACCACCTCGCGGCCTGCCGCCCCCGCCACCTGGAGACCGGGGCCGTAGCGCTGCCGCACGTGGGTATCGGCCCGGGTGAAGGCCAGCGGCAACGTCGCGCCCACGTCGAGGCGCACGAACCAGGGCAGAGAGGTGCGCTCGACGGACGCCGCGAGCCCCAGCACCCAGGCGCCCCGCCCGGTCGCCGACGCGCCCAGGCTGTCGGTGGCCTCTTCCGGCCGTCTCCCGGTGGGCCCCACCACCGACGCGATGAGTGCCACCCCGGGCAATTCGACGTACTCCCCGACGGACAGGAGCTCCCAACGCACCCCGGCCTGGGCGTCCCCGGGCCCCTGTCCGGTGGACATCGTGCCGTCCGGCGCGGCGCGCAGGCCCACCACCCAGGGAGCCCGGGCGAACACCTGCCACTCTTCGGCGAGGCGCAGCAGCCCCCAGCCTTCCACCCGCAGCTCGTCCTCGCGCGAGTCGAGGAGCCGCGCGTGCCACCTGCCGTCGGAGTCCCAGCGGCCCGTGCCCCGGGCATACGTGGTGGACATCCCCACGGCGGCATCTTCCCAGACGACCAGCCGCCCCACTCCGAAGACGGAGGCAGACAGACAGCACGCCGCCGCCTGGACGGAGCGCGGCAGCGCCACGGCGAGCACGACCGCGAGAAGGTGGAGGACCTGGTGGCTACGTACTGTGAAGGGTGCGCTCATGCGTCACGACTCCTGCGCCCTTATGCGCACGGAGCCGTCCCGGGAGCCCTGTGGCGAAATGCCGCAAGCACCTCACCGGATATGACGGCGGTCATATCCCCGGTGTTCCTGTTCCGTGGACAGGCTGACGCCGCAGCCCACCTGCTCGTTGTGGCCGCGCGCTCCGTCGGCTCGAGGCCCGCCAGGCCGGCGTCACGAAGACCCCCGTCAACCAGACTCCGACGGAGTCACCTTCTCCAGCTCCCCATCCGCCGGCTGCTCCGCGATGATTCCGCCCCAACCTCCCTGTCCGTCAGGCACATGGTCCTTATCGTTGCCCCACATCTCCCAGGAGCCCGCTCATGCCCGTCACCATCCGCCCCGCGAAGCCCTCGGACGCACCCGAACTGGGTCGCATGGGCGCGGCGCTGGCCCGCCTGCACCATGAGTTCGACCCCCAGCGCTTCATGCTGCCCGACGACGTGGAGTCCGGCTACCGCTGGTGGCTGGGCCGCGAGGCGAAGAAGCAGGACGCCGTGGTCATCGTCGCCGAGCTGGACGGCGAGGTGGTGGGCTACGCCTACGGCCGCGTGGAGGGCGTGGACTGGAATGCCCTGCTGGACCGCTCGGGCGGCTTCCACGACATCTGGGTGGAAGAGAAGGCCCGCCGCGCCGGCGTGGGCGCCCTGCTCGCCGAGGAGCTGATGAAGCGCCTCACCGCCCTGGGCGTGCCCCGCGTGGTGCTGCATACCGCCGCGAAGAACGAGGCCGCCCAGCGGATGTTCGCCAGACTGGGCTGGCGCCCCACCATGGTGGAGATGACCCGCGAGGCGACCCCCACCGGCTCCAGCGAGCCCGAGGCGTCATAGCCGCCCGAGGCCCCACCACCGGACCGCGCTCCCCGCCCTCCGGCCCGTCAAGCAGCCCCGCCACACGCGGCACGTCGGATGGAGCGACACCCCGTCCGGCAAAGCCGGTAGCGTGCCCGGAAACCCACCCGGTGCCTTCCCTGGCACACACCTGAAGGAGACCTCCGTGCGTGCCGCCGATGTGCTGCTGGAGAAGGCCCCGTCGCGACGCCGGGCCCTGTCCGAGGCGGCATTCGTGTTCTTCACCGTCTGCCTGCCCACGGGAGGCACCGGCGCGGCCCGGTGGGTGCTGGCGACCATGGGGGTCGCGCTGCTGGCGTGGGGCCTCGCCCTGCTGCGCCCCTGGAAGGCCCCCCGCGCGGGAGCGTGGGTCGGTGTCCTGGGCCTCGTCGTGGCGCTGGTCGCGACGGGCGCGGGTGCCTGGGAGGCTTCCGGCGCGGAGCCGCCGAGGGGCCTGTCCCTGTCCATGACCGCGTTGTGCGTCCGCGCGATTGGCATGTGCCTGCTGGTGGCGGGGCTCCTCTGGCGCGACGGACAGGGCCCGGCGCAGGTGGGGCTGGTGCGCGCGGGCTGGCCGCGGGACCTCCTCTTCAGCGTGCCGGTCCTCACCGGCACGTATGCGGCGCACCTCGCCGCGGCGGTGCCGCTGGGAGTCCTCGCCGTGGCCTTGAAGCTGACCGACCAGGAGCTGCTGGCGCGCAAGGAGGTGGCCTCGGCGCTCCTGGGCACGGGCCTGGGCGTGCCCGCCTTCGCGGCGCTCATGGTGGTGGTGACGGGCTTCGAGGAGCTCGTCTTCCGCGGCTTCCTCGTGCCCCGGCTGCGGGTGCTGCTGCCCCACTGGCCGGCGGCGGTGCTGACCGCGGCCGCGCTCTTCGCGGTGGGCCACTTCTACGAGGGCACCCTCGCCGT
The DNA here is from genome assembly GCF_020037125.1 of Myxococcus sp. RHSTA-1-4. Lineage (GTDB taxonomy): Bacteria > Myxococcota > Myxococcia > Myxococcales > Myxococcaceae > Myxococcus. The sequence goes on along the minus strand of NZ_JAIQDG010000038.1, from coordinate 61,634 downwards.
CTTCCAGACCTTCGTGCTCGGGGCCTGGTTCGGCTTCATGCTGCTCTACCGGGGACGGCTGCTCCCGTTGGTGGTCGCCCACGCGGCCTTCAACACCGTGAGCTTCGCGCTCATGCTGTTGCTGTCCGAGTCGGGCATCCTGGACAAGCTGCCGTCCCACTGAGCGGAGCGGCGAGTCCGAGTCGTCAGAGCCGCCCGTGCGGCACCCGTCCCGCCTTGAACGCGTCCACCTGGAGGAAGGTGAAGGGCTGGTCATACAGCAGCCGGTCCTGCTGGCGCGTGCGGAACAGGTCCACGATGAGGTTCATCCTGTCGCCCAGGCTCCCCCAGTCGCGCGCCGCGCTGCCCGCGGTGTCGTCCGGGGTGCGGTCCAGCTCCGCCATCAGCGCCACCAGGTCCGGGTGCTCCAGCCGCGCCAGCTCCGGCGGGAAGTCCCGCTCCGACGTGAGCGCGGGAATGTCCTCGCCCAACCGCAGCGTCATGTCCGGCAGCTCCAGCCGCATCAGCGCGCGCGTGGCCAGCTCGCGCCAGATGCGCTCCAGCCGGTTGGCCAGCGGCGTGAAGGCCCCGCGCAGCCCCCACTCGGGCATGCCGCGCACGCGCAGGTCCGGGTCCGCGCGGGTGAACTCCACCAGGTTGTCCAGGAACAGCTCCCGCAGCGGCGCGTTCAGCGCGGCGACGACGGGCCCTTGCAGGCGCGTCTGCTCGTGGTAGCCCACCAGCGCGTTGCCCAGGAACATCAGCTCCGCCCGAGCCTTCCTGTCCCGGGTGAACATGGCCTCGAAGTACGCCTTCACCGCGCGGATGAGCAGGTCCTGCCCACCCTCCTCCACCGGCCCGGGCACCAGCCGCGACAGCACCGCCTCCAGCCGGGAGGTGTCCGGGCTGGTGAGGCCGGTGAACTTCTCCAGCATGTCCGTGTAGAGCGGCCCCAGCTCCTCGAAGACGATGAAGTTGCCGCGCGCCGCGTGGCGGGCGACCTCGTCGGTGACTTCCTCCAGCGTGCGCGCCAGCACGAACTGGACGCCCACCGAGGCGCCCCACGCACCGAGCAGCCGGTCCTGCAGCTCGGCGATGCTGCGAGTCACCGCGTCCGCCCGGTCCAGCAGCTCCCCCATGAGGCCGGGCAGCACGTCCTTGCGGATGAAGGCGCCCGCCGTCTTGGACGCCCAGGTGGAGAAGCCACACCAGTTGACGTCCTCCTCGCCGAGGGCGTCGGTGAGGGCCACCTCCAGCACGTGGTACGTCTGGGTGATGTGGAGGTTGCGGAGGACCGGGTCCTCCATGCGGATGACGGCGTCCACCTCGGCCTGGGTGGGCGGCGGCCACAAGCGTGGGAGCGTCCCGCAGGCCATGACGCGTGCGCCTCCTGGAACGTCCGGGCGGAATGTCCCGGACCTGACAGGAGGAGTGGGGCCCCCGAGCCCGTGATTCAACCTCTGATTCCACGCCGCCCGGCCGGGTGTCCCGCCCCGCGGTCCAGGGCGGTCAGCGGACGGGGCGCCCGGTGCCCCGGGACAGGTGGGGAAGGTATGCTGCCGGCATGGTGCCCCTGAACGACCGCTCCGGACTGCCGCCTCCGCGCCGCGCCGCGCTGGAGCGGGAGCTCGCGCCGCTCACCCTGCTCCAGGACGTGGTGCGCTGGGGCTTCGCGCACACGCCGCCCCGCGACGTGGCGGAGGTGGTGGTCCAGGACGAGTTCACCCACGACGTGGTGCTGTCATGGGATGACGGGAGGTACCTCGTCTTCGACACCACCTGACTGGGCGGAGTGAACGCGGTCTCCGTGTGGGACCACCGCCCAACCGCCGATGAACTCCTGGAGGCCCGGCTCGCCTCCGGGTGGACGCCCACGCCGACGAGCACCGTCGACGGGGACGTCATCCTCGGCCATGCCGCGTGCCGGGTGCCGCCGAAGCCGGCGGCCCCCTGAGGCCCGGGGCTACTTCCCCTTGGCCTGCTCCTTCGTCCACGAGTCCTTCAGCGTCACGGTGCGGTTGAAGATGGGCTTGCCGGGCTTGGAGTCCTTCGGGTCCACGTAGAAGTAGCCCTGGCGCTCGAACTGGAAGCGCGACTCCGCGGCGGCGTCCGCCAGCATCGGCTCCACGCGCGCGTCGCGGAGCACCTGGAGGCTGTTCGGATTGATGAAGGTGGTGAACTCCTTCGTCTCGTCCGCCTCCGGGTCCTCCACGGAGAAGAGCCGGTCATACAGCCGCACCTCGGCCGTGGGCGCGTTGCCGGGCACCCAGTGCAGCGTGCCCTTCACCTTGCGCCCGTCCGGCGCGTTGCCGCCGCGCGTGGCCGGGTCATACGAGCAGCGCAGCTCCACCACGTTGCCCGCCGCGTCCTTGATGACCTTCTCGCACTTGATGAAGTACGCCGAGCGCAGGCGCACCTCCTTGCCGGGCGCCAGCCGGAAGAAGCCCTTCGGCGGGTCCTCCATGAAGTCGTCCGCCTCGATGTACAGCTCGCGCATGAAGGGCACCTGGCGCGTCCCCATCTCCGGCTTCTGCGGATGGTTCTGCACCTCCAGCTGCTCCACCTGCCCCTCGGGGTAGTTCTCCAGCACCACCTTCAGCGGGCGCAGCACCGCCATGGCCCGGGGCGCCGTCTCGTTGAGGTCCTCGCGGATGCACAGCTCCAGCACGCCCATGTCGATGAGCTGCTCCGTCTTGCTCACGCCCACGCGCGTCGCGAAGTCGCGGATGGACGCCGGGGTGAAGCCACGGCGCCGCAGGCCGGAGATGGTCATCATCCGCGGGTCGTCCCAGCCGGAGACGATGCCCTCGTTCACCAGCTTGAGCAGCTTGCGCTTGCTCATCACCGTGTAGTTGAGGTTCAGCCGGGAGAACTCGTACTGGTACGGCCGGTCACCCTTGATGAGCTGGTCGACAATCCAGTCGTAGAGCACGCGCCGGTTCTCGAACTCCAGCGTGCACACGGAGTGGGTGATGCCCTCAATCGCGTCCGACAGGCAGTGCGCGAAGTCGTAGAGCGGGTAGATGGGCCACGCGTCGCCGGTGCGGTGGTGGTGCGCGTGACGGATGCGGTAGATGGGAGGATCCCGCAGCACCGGGTTGGGCGACGTCATGTCGATTTTCGCCCGCAGGGTGTGCTTGCCGTCGGGGAACTCGCCCGCGCGCATCCGGTGGAAGAGGTCCAGGTTCTCCTCCACGGAGCGGTTGCGGTACGGGCTGTCACGGCCCGGCGTGGTGAAGTCGCCGCGGTACTCGCGAATCTCGTCCGCCGACAGGCTGCACACGTACGCCTTGCCCTGCTTGATGAGCTCCACCGCGAAGTCGTAGAGCTTCGGGAAGTAGTCGGACGCGAAGTACTTGCGGTCCTCCCAGTCGAAGCCGAGCCACTTCACGTCCCGCTGGATGGACTCGACGTAGTCGACGTCCTCGGTGACGGGGTTGGTGTCGTCGAGGCGCAGGTTGCACTTGCCCCCATACTGTCGCGCCAGCCCGAAGTTCAGGCAGATGGACTTGGCGTGACCGATGTGGAGGTAGCCGTTGGGCTCGGGCGGGAAGCGGGTGTGCACGCGTCCCCCGTGCTTTCCCGTGCGCCGGTCTTCCTCGATGATTTCCTGGAGGAAGTTCAGGCCCTGCGTCTCGTTCGTCGTCGTCATGATGGAGGCGAATCCTGTTGAAGCCGCCCGGAGCCGGCAAGGGATTCCTTTCCCTTTGAGCACCAACCCAAGGGGTGGCGCCTCCGTCCGGGCCTCGGAGAACAACACCCCAGGCGCGCCTCCGGCATCCACCCGCCCGGGGAGCGGGGGCCCGTCCGCCCGTGCGCCCTCAGAGGGACGACAGCAGGGACTCCCAGGCGCTCAGGGCCCGGTCCGCGGACAGCTCCTCCGAGCGGGCGCGGGCCCGGGCGGACAGGTCCTTCCGCCAGGCGTCGTCGGACACCACGCGGCCCAGCGCGTCCGCCAGGGCCTGGGGGTCCTCCATGGGCACCATCACCCCGTGCCTGCCGTGCTCCAGCACCTCCGCCGGTCCCGACGGGCAGTCCGTGCTGACGACGGGGCAGCCCAGGGCGAGCGCCTCCAGCAGCACCATGGGCAGGCCCTCGAAGCGCGAGGACATGGCGAAGGCGGCCGCCCGCCGCATCAGCGCGTGGGGGTTGGGTTGGAAGCCCGGCATGAAGACGGAGGACTCCACGCCCAGCGACTTCGCCAGCTCCCGCAGCTCGGCCTCGAGCGAGCCCTCTCCCACGATGAGCAGGTGGTGGTCCACTCCCGCTTCCTTCATCCGGGCATGGCTCCGGATGAGCACGTCGAAGGCCTTCTGGTGCTCCAACCGGCCCACCGCGATGACCACGGGCTTGCGGTAGATGGGCTCGGCCCATTCGGGCAGCGGCTGCTCACTGGCGGCCCGCACCTTGTCGCCGTCCACGAAGTTGGGGATGACCACGAGCTGGTCGTGCCTCACGGGCACCAGCGCCTGGAAGGCCTTCGCCGAGTCATGGCCACAGGCGACGATGCGGCTCATCCGCGGGTAGAGCAGGCGCAGGCCCCAGAGCTGCCGCTTGGGCTGCTCGCGGCTGAAGGCGCCCCAGTCGAAGTGGATCATCCCCACCACGGGCTTGCCCAGCATCTTCCCGGCCAGGCAGGCGAGCAGCGCGGCCCGGCCCTCCTGGCCGGCGACGATGACGTCCGCGTCGCGCGCTTCCTGGAGCTGCCTCCAGAAGAAGCGCGGCAGCATCTTGCGGTTGTAGACGAACTCGTCGGTGCCCCAGGCCACCTCGGTATGCTGGGGAATGCGGTCCGACTGGCTCTTGGGATGCGGGCGGTGATGGAAGAAGATGCGCGTGGCGAAGCGCACCGGGTTCAGGCCCGACAGCACGTTGCACACGGACCGCTCGATGCCCCCCGAGCCGAGGAACACCAGGTTGAACAGGACGCGCTTCTTCGGGGTGGCTTCCGGTGCTTCATCCATACGCTGTGCGAGCATCGACCCCGCTCCAAGAGGCAGGCGCACCGTAGCCCAGGCCCTGGCGGCGCGGAAGCGAGCACTAACGCCCGTCCCCCCATGAAGCAACCTGCCCCCTCCACCCTTCCCAACCCACCGTGAAAACGCGCCTCCGTCCCCTCCTGCTCGTCCTGCTGGTGCCACTCCTCGGCGTACTCGCCGTCGGCGGCTACATCGTCTTCAAGGGCCACCGCATCGGCCAGGGGCTGCTGCACCCGCCGCGCGTGCCGGCGGAACGCCCCGAGGCCACGGGCGAACTGGCGGGACTGGAGGACGTGGCCTTCACCACGCCGGACGGGCTGACGCTGCGCGGGTGGTACGTGCCCTCGCGCAACCGGGCCGCGGTGGTGCTGGTGCACGGCTTCACGGGCAACCGCGCGCAGCTCCTCTTCGAGGCGCGCGCGCTCGCCCGGGCGGGCCACGGCGTGCTGATGTTCGACCTGCGGGCCCACGGCGAGAGCGATGGCGACCGGGTGATGTGGGGCGACGGCGAGCGGCGCGACGTGACGGCGGCGCTGGACTTCGTCTCCGCGCGCCCGGACGTGGACCCCGCGCGGGTGGGCCTGTTCGGCTTCTCCATGGGCGGCACCACCGCGCTGCTGGTGGCCGGCGCGGACACGCGGGTGAAGGCGGTGGCGGCGGCGGGCGCATACCCCGCGCTCGAGGCGGACGTGTACTCGGGCTACGGCCGCTGGGGGCCGCTGAGCGCGGAGCCGGTGCTGTGGACGCTGCGCCGCGCGGGCGTGGACGTGGACGCGGTGCGCCCCATCGACGGGATGTGCCGGATCCAGGGCCGCCCGCTGCTGCTCGTCAACGGCGACGTGGACCCGGACGCGCCCGCCAAGCTGCAGGCCAGCCTCTTCCGCGCGGCGTGCGAGCCCAAGGCGCTATGGGTGGTCGAAGGCGCGGGACATGGGGAGTACGCGAAGGTGGCCCCCGAGGAGTACGAGCGCCGCCTGCGCCAGCACTTCGACGGGGCACTCCTGAAGTAGGGCCCCCGGGGCGAACCTCACGAATCGGAAGGCGCGGGCACCCACCGGGGAGGCTCGCTCATCGCCGGGCGCTCCTCCAGCAGCTCATGCGGGCCGAAGCGGGCCTTGTAGCGCAGGGACGCGCACGCCAGGACGCGGTAGCCCAGGTACACGTGGGGAATCCCGCGCTCCTTCGCCAGCTCCACCTGGCGCACCACGTTGGCGGTGCCGAGCGACAGGTGCGCATAGGCCGGGTCATAGAAGAAGTACACCGCGCTCCACGCCTGGGGCGTCTCGTCGCAGAGGCCCACGCCCACCAGCTTCGGCCCGCCCTCCGCGCCGTCGTCGTACCAGGCCAGCTCCCGCGCGGACGGGTGAGGGAAGGAGAACTGGAGCGAGTAGTCGCGCGCGGTGATGGGCGAGGGATTCCACTCCCGGGCCACCTCGCGCTCGGCGTGCCACGCGCGGTACAGGGCCAGCCGCTCCGCGTCCACCCGGGGGCGGCCCACCTCCACGCGCAGGTGCGCACAGGCCGCCCGCGCCCGGCGCTGGCTCCGGTTGGGACGAAAGCCGTGCACGGGGATACGCAGCGAGACGCATTCGTTGCACGCCTCGCAGGCGGGTCGGAAGTACACCGGCCCGAAGCGGCGCCACCCTCGCACCATGAGGTGCTCGTACTCCTCGGGCGTGACGTCCTCCATCAGGAGGTTCTCCAGGGAGGCCTGCCGCTCCGGGAGATAGCTGCAAGCTCTGGGGGACTCGACGTCGTGTGCCAGGAGAAGGGCCATGTCCGTCCTCGTTCCTGTCTCCCGGTCCGGCTGGCGTCAAGTCAGGGCCGCCCGCCGGGGTGCCCCGTGTCCGGGGAACCTCATGCGGCACGCCGGACACCCCGGGAAGCCCCGCATCCCGAGGAAGTTCTCCCGGGAGGGGTCTGGCATGACTTATGCATCAACATTAGCGCGACGCACTGGCAGGACAGGAGATTTCACATGGCCCGCGACAGCATGCAGCCCTGGCTGGACCGCATCTCGTTCGGTGAGATCGAGGTGACGGGGGTGTCGCCTCGCTCGGCCTTTGGAAAGAGGGAGTGGGACGGCCACGACTGGTACGGCTCCCCTCTGAACCAGGACATCCCCGCCCTGGTCGCTCCTGCGTTCTCCCAGGTCCAGGGCGACCCGACCGAAGGCGCCATGAACGACGACGACTTCGACTTCACCATCGCCAGCTACTGAGCGGCCCTTCCGCCGCGTCCCCGGCGAACGGCGGCGCGTGCCGGGAGACGCACGCCTTGCCGTGCCCACGCAACTCCTGCGCGTGTGTCTGCATGGCATCAGGATTCTCAGAGACCGAGCAGCCAGGCAGCCGGGCAGCGACGGTGCTTGGAGCATGCAGGCACGCGCGTACCCCACATGGGCAGGCGTCTTCCCGGCCGTGGGCGCCACCGCGTATAAGTCGCGGCATGTCCGCGATTGACGTCTCGGTGGTGATGCCCACCCACAAGCGAGAGAAGGAAGTGGTGGAGGCCATCCGCTCCGTGCTGCGGCAGGAGGGGGTGAATGTCGAAGTCATCGTCCTGGATGACACTCCCGAGGGCACTGCGCGCGCGGCGGTGGAGGGAATCGGTGACGCGCGGGTGCGCTACCTGGTGAACGACCCGCCCTCCAAGGGCCGCCCGGCGGTGGTGCGCAACTACGGAGCGACGCTGGCGAAGGGCCGCTACCTGCACTTCCTGGACGACGACGACATGCTCGCCGAGGGCGCGCTGCACGGCATGGTGAGCGCGCTGGACGCGCGCCCGGACGCCGGCGTGGCGGTGGGCTGGGTGGTGCCCTTCGGCGACGACGCGGACTGGCTGAAGGACAAGAGCGAGTACTTCCAGTGGGCGGCGAAGGTGGGCGCCAGCACGCCCAACAGCGCGTGGACGGTGGCGCACATCCTCTTCCGCGGCACGCTGTATGTGAATTCGGCGTGCATGGTGCGCCGCGAGCACTTCGCGCCGCTGGGTGGCTTCGACGCCAGCATCCCCGTCTACGAGGACGTGGACTTCTACCTGCGCGCCATCCGCGCCTTCGGGCACGTGTACGTGGACCGCCCCATCCTCCACTACCGCACGGGCCGCCCGTCGCTGATGCACAACCTGGGCAAGGACGGCACGCTGGTGGTGCAGTCCAACGAGATGATTCACGGCAAGTACCGGAAGACGAACGGCATGCTGGAGTACCGCGCCTTGCAGATGCTGATGCGCGTGCTGCCCTTCGACGTGGCCAGGAAGCTGCCGCTCCGGCTGCCGAACCAGGGACGGACCTCGTGAGCCTGAAGAGCCGCCTCGTCGGCACCGCGAAGCGCCAGGTGAAGGAGACGCTGCGCCCGGTGCTCCAGCGGGCCATGGCGCCCGCCCGCACGTCCATTCCCGCCTCGCACTGGGGGCTGGAGCACCGTGCCGGCCAGGGTCTGTGCCTGGAGGGCGTGCCGCTCAAGGACCTGGTGGCCCGGTACGGCTCGCCGCTGCACGTGGTGCAGCTGGCCGCGCTGCGCCGCAACGCGGAGCGCTTCCTCGCGGTGCCTCCGGGCCGCGCGGGCGGCTGCGAAGTCTATTACTCGTACAAGACGAACCCGGTGCCGGGCGTGCTGTCGTACCTGCACGGCCTGGGCGTGGGCGCGGAGGTCATCTCCGCCTATGAGATGTGGCTGGCGCTGAAGCTGGGCGTGGCCCCGGAGCGCATCGTCTACAACGGCCCGGTGAAGTCCGAGGCCTCCGTGCGCGAGGCCATCTCCCGCGGCATCCAGCTGCTCGCCGCCAACCACGCCGAGGAGCTGGCCGTCTTCTCGCGGCTGGCCGCCGAGGTGGGCCGCCGCCCGCGCGTGGCGGTGCGGGTGAGCACCAACAGTGGTTGGTCCGCGCAGTTCGGCACGCCCATCGCCGGGGGCGCCGCGCTGCGGGCCTACCAGCAGGCGCGCGACTCCCAGCACCTGGACGTGGTGGGCCTGCACGCCCACCGCGGCGAAACCATCCGCACCGAGGGAGACCTCACCGGCTTCGTGGAGGCGGTGCTCGCCTTCACGGACACGCTGCACCAGGAGCTGGGGCTGGATTTGGAGGTGCTCGATTTGGGCGGCAGCCTGTGCACGCCCACGGTGGAGCACATCGCCGAGCGGGACTGGCGGCTCAACCTCACCTTCTTCCGGGACGTGTCGGCGCCGGACCCGGCGGCGTCGCTCTCCATCGAGCGCTACGTGGCGCTGGTGGTGGAGATGGTGGAGTCGCACTACGCGCGCCGGGGCCGCCAGCGCCCGCGCATCTTCCTGGAGCCGGGCCGCGCCATGACGGGCGACACGCAGCTGCTCCTGGGCCGCGTCCACGCACTCAAGGCGGCGGAGGACCGCACCTACGCGGTGCTCGACGCCGGCATCAACCATGCGGAGTGCGTGCGCAACGAGTACCACCAGCTCTTCCACGTGGACCGGCCGGACGCGCCCGAGGAGCAGGTGTACACGGTGGTGGGCCCCATCTGCACGCCGGGCGACACGCTCTACCACGCGAAGCGGCTGCCCGCGCTGAGCGTGGGGGACACGCTGGCCATCATGGACGCGGGGGCGTACTTCGTGCCCTTCGCCACGTCCTTCTCCTATCCGCAGCCGGCCATCGTCGCGCTGGACGGCGGAAAGGAGCAGCTGTTGCGCCGCGCGGAGACCTTCGACGACCTGGTGGCCTTCGACGCGCCGCCCGCCAGTGGAGCGGCCCCGAAGCCCGAGGCCGCCTGAGCCCGGGGCCCGGTCAGCGGTTGAACACGATGGAGCGCAGGAAGGCGCGGGGGTGGCGCGCGGAGCCGTAGAGAATCTGCGCCACCTCCACCGCGGTGGGCATCAGGTCATCCGAGTCGATGAGCGGGTCCACGAGGATGCCGCGGTGCTCCTCCACCCAGCGCCGCCACTGGCGCGCCTCGTCCACAGGGAGCGCGCCGGACAGCCGCTGGAGGTTGAGCAGCATCTCCAGGGCGATGCGGTTGCAGAACGCCTCGCCCCGCCCCTTCCACTCGCGCGCCGCCCGCACCTCGCGCAGCAGCGCGTCCCGGTCGCCCAGCGCCGCGTGGTACGCCAGCAGCGGCAGCGGCAGGCCCCGGGCGATGTCGAAGCCCATCTGCCCGTAGTAGCGGGGGTTGAAGTCGATGAGGAGGAAGTCGTCCTTCGTCTGGATGAACTCCACCTCGAAGACGCCGTGGTAGCCGAGGCGCGCGCACAGGCGCCGGAGGCCCTCGGCCAGGTCGGCGCGCACGGGGGCGGACTCGAAGCACACGCCCACGCCCAGGCGCCGGGGGCGCTGCAGCACCTTCATGGCGCCGCGCACCTCGAACACCTCGCCCGTCTCGTCCACGAAGCCGGACAGGCTGTAGATGCCCTGCGCCGCCTCCGGGTGGAACTCCTGCACCATGGGGCGGGCCACCGCCGGGTCGAACCGCACCAGCATGTCCGCGTACCCGTCGCGCGAGAAGGCGCGGTACTCCTCCGCGAGCTGCGCGGGCTCGGAGACGGGGTGGCCCTTGACGTGGGTGGAGTAGAGAATCTGGGTGGTGGGCTTGATGAGGACGGGGAAGCGCGCCTCCTTCGCCACCGCGGACAGGTCCGCCTCGGACTCGGGGAACCAGGTGCGCGGCAGCCGCAGCCCCACCTCCTGGCCCACCTCGAAGAGCTTGCGCTTGTTGAGCAGGCCGTAGACGGCGTCCACGCCCGGGTCGTAGAGGTGGAAGAACTCCGACAGCGCCTCGCCGTGGACGGACACCAGCCAGGCCAGCTCGTCGCTCGTCGGGTAGAGCACGTGCTGGAGCGGCTCGCGCCGGCCGAAGTCGAGCAGCCACTCCATGAACTCCTCGGCGCGGGACTCGGGCGGGCACTGGACGCGGCGGCCCACGAACCGGGACCAGCTCGCGGGGCCCAGCTTCGTGGGGTCCGCCACCGTGACGTCGATGCCGTTGCGCCCGAAGCAGCGCGCGGCGGCGAGCGTGCCGTAGAAGCCCGCCGAGAAGAGCAGCACCGACGGCCGGCCCTCCACGCGTGCCCGGGGTGCCTGCTCCACCATGGCGTCCTCTGTCTCCCTGGGTGATTCCGGCACTCCGGACGTCCCCTCCTGGCGCGAGTGCTTCGGCGCGGCGGTACCTGCGTCGAGCCCGGCGGTGGAGAGGGTGTCGAGATGCCGTTTCATGGGTGTGGTGCGTGCTTTCCTGCTCTGGTGGGCCCACCCATGGCAAGCCCCGGAGCTCGGCCGACGCAGAATAGTCGCCTGGGACCCACTTTTCTTCTCCCCCTCCCCTCCACTCATCTTCTCGCACCCTGGGAGACACCGGGACTTCTAAGACCCATCAGGGGCTGATACCCCCGCCAGGCCTCCAGACGAGGTAGCCACCGGAGAGGAGCCACGCGTCGGTCTCCACGGCACCGGTGCGGGCGGCCAGGCGGAGGGCGGCCTCGCGAAAGGCCTCGGGCGGCGCGGTGTGGCCCGCGGCCCGGGCCTCTTCCCAGGCGGCGGCCCACTCGGAGAAGAAGGCGTGGATGGGCTCTCCGGGGCGCACCCGGCGGCGGAGGTCCCTGGGGAGCCAGTCGCGGAACAGCAGCGGCGCGAAGCCGTGGCTGAAGTCGGTGTGGAAGAGCAGGGCCTCGCGGGTGAGGGACGGCTCCGCGTCTTCCGGCCGGCGACGCAGCAGGTGCGCGGTGAGGATGGCGCCCGTGGCATCCGAGCTGCCCTCCACGAGCAGGCCGGATGGCAGCAGGTAGCGGCCCAGCGTCCGGTGCACCTCGGGGACGCGCTCGGGCGGCCCCTGCCGGAGCAGGTTCATGGCGCGCACGAGGCGGGCGGGCTCGTCCTCGAGGAGCGGCAGCTCGAAGCCTCCCTGCCGGAAGTGCGTGCGGGCGTCGGCGTGGGCCCCGGCGGCCCGGGCGCGCTCCGCGTCCAGCTCCACGCCGATGACGGTCATCTCCGGCTGGAGGGCCCGGAAGGCCTCGGCGCTCTCCAGCGTCGTCCAGGGGTGCTCGCCGAAGCCCACGTCGACGAAGACGGCGCGGGCCCAGGGGCCGTCGCGGCGGGAGAGCAGCTCGGGCTCGAAGCGGCACAGGTACGCATCGAGCGCTCGCAGGCGGCCACGCGAGGTCCGCCCGCGTGTCTTCGTATCCAGCGACGACATGGCCCTGGCTCATGGGCGAGCCGCGCCCCGCCGTCAAGCACCCACCGGCGCGGCGGGGGCGCGGGTTCCCTCGGGTGGACAGGGGCCGGTAGGCTGAGGGCACCGTGGAGCCCTCCTCCGTCCCGACCTGCCCTCGCTGTTCCGCGCCGCGCATCCTGCGGCCGGAGTGTCCCCAGTGCGGCGTCATCTATGCCAAGGCGGATGCCCTGGCCGCCCGGCGGGCCTCGCGGCAGGCCTCGCCGCCGCCCGCCGAGGTGGCGCCGCAACCGGAGGCGCCAGAGGAGCCGCCCCTCATCGACCCCGCCTGGCTCGTACCGCCCGCGGAGCTGCGCTCGGACGTGCTCCCCGAGCGGACGCCGGACCTCGACGCCGCCGCGGAGGAGATGGCCTACGAGCTGAGGCTGTACACCTTCGTGCTGCCGGTGACGCTGCTGGTGTCCTACTGGGCCGTCTCGGGACCCATGGGGTTCGTGGTGCGCCTCTTCACCATGCCACTCCACGAGATAGGCCATGCCGTCAGCGCCTGGCTGTGTGGCTACGTCGCGTTCCCCACGCTGTGGAAGACGCCCATCTTCGGCCAGTCGTACCTGCTCGCGGCGGCGGTCGCCGCGGGGCTCGGGGTGTGGACCCGGCGAAGCTGGAAGCACCGCCGCTGGGGGCAGGTGGCCGCGGGCGGAGGGCTTCTCTTCCTGCAGCTCGTGGGGACGCTGTTCCTGTCCAGGCCGACGCAGCTGATGCTCTTCTCCTTCAGCGGGGACGGCTTGATGATGGTGCTGGGCACCGCGCTGATGACGACAATCTATGCGCCCCCGGGGAGCTACCTCCACGAGCACGGGCTGCGCTGGGGCTTCGTCGTCATCGGCGCCACCAGCTTCCTGGATGGCTTCCACACGTGGTGGAAGGCCCGGACGGACTTCGGTGAAATCCCCTTCGGACAGAACGAGGGCGTGGGCCTGAGCGACGCAAGCAAGCTCGTGGAGCATCACGGCTGGGACGCGGGAGACCTCATCCGCCGCTACGTGACGGTGGGCGTGCTGTGCCTCGCCTTCCTCGCCGTGCTCTACGTCGTGCAGATTGTCCGGATGCGCAAGCGCCTCGCCGGGCGTCACCCCACGGAGCCGAACGGCCACATGAAGCCGGGGTAGCGCAACACCTCCGGCTTCCGCTGCCCCTTCCACTTCAGCGCCTCGCCCGGCCGGAGCAGCAGCGCCTGGGGCCCGTGCCCCACCGCGCGCCGCACCTGGACGAGCCGCTCCGGGTACGGGTCCGCGTCCGGATTCTCATCGAGCTGGCTCGCCCCGCTCACCGGCTGGCCCGGGTAGCCCACGTAGCGAGGCCCCATGCCCTCGCGCCAGTACCAGGGCGCGCCTCCGTCCGCGCACGGCACCACGTAGCGCGCGCCCAGCAACTCGCCGTACCGCAGCGCCTCCTCCGGCCCGGCCATGAGCTGCTGGGGCTTCGTCAGCGCGCCGCGCGGCACGTTGACGAGGAAGGCATCCAGCGTGGTGAAACCGAAGAAGATGGGCGCCAGCCGGAAGCCGCGCACGCCGCAGAAGAGCACGTCCACCGGCCCCTCCTCGCGGCGCACCTTCCGGCACACCGCCTCCATGTCGCCGCGCACGTCATGCCCCGAGTCCGCGAAGAAGGCCGCGGAGAACCCCGGCGCGCCCACCCACCACGCGTTGCCCTCGTTGAACAGGTCCGGGTACGGCCCCTCCTCGTCCGTGGGCTGCTCGCCATGGAAGGGCAGCGCGCGCACGGTGACGTCGCCCACCTGGCGTGACTCGCCCCAGCGCAGCGGCTCCACGCGCGTGAAGCCGAGCTGCTTCAGCCGCAGCGCGCAGTCCGTGGAGAAGAGGCTCTCGCGCGCCACCACCGGCACGAAGATGCGCGTGTCACGGGGCAGCGGCAGCAGCGAGCCCAGATGGAAGTGGTCTCCGTGCGAGTGCGTAATCACCACCGCGTCCACCCGGCCCACGTCGCGCGGCTGCATGGGCGGGTAGCCCTTCGGGTCCACCAGCCCCTGGGGCCGGAAGTACGGGTCCACCAGCACGCGGCCCTCGCGGCCGGCCACCAGCACCGTGTTGTGCCCCACGAAAAGAGCCCCGGGCGCGGGCACCTCCACCGGCGCCTCGTGACGCACGAGCCAGCCCGCCTGCCCCAGGTCCGACAGCAGCTCCGCCACCACGGGCACGGTGGAGAGGGCTCGCAGCTCCGCGCGGGTGGCGCCCCGGGCCAGCATGGCGAAGAGGTCCGCCACCGCCGGCCACTCGGCCGCGCGCACGGGGACGTCCAGGCCCAGCGACTCCTGGCGCAGGTGTAGCACGCGGGGCTTGTGCCGGGTGGCGTCCGGGAAGAGGACGTCGCGCCGCAGCACACGCCGGCCGCGCCGCCGCCGGCCGTCCTCGCACAGCGCGGCGTAGCGGGGAGTGTCCTCCAGCCAGCGCACCAGCGCGTCCGCCTCGCGCAGCGCGCCTTCGCGGCCCAGGGTGGCGATGTGCCGCTTGAGGGGCAGGTGGGCGCGGCGCACGGGCCGCGCGGTGGGGCCCTGGATGCTGCAGCCCAGGTCCTCGTGGTGCTCGGCCTCCGTCCGGGCCGAGGCGAGCACGGCCAGGCTCACGCCCCGGTGCAGGGTAAGTCGCATGCGGCGGATGATGTCATGCCGCGCCGCGTGAGCGGCGGGCTTCCAGGCATGGGGCGCGGCGAGGACGCCCGCGAGACAGCCGGAGCGAACGCCGCTACCCTTCGGCCCCCATGGCACGCCCCGCCCAGCAGCTTCCCCCGACTCCGCCCTCCCCGGGTGAATCCGCCCCCGAGCTCGTCCAGCCCCGCTTCGCCTGGCTGCCCGCCGTGGGCACGTGGAAGTACCACGCGCTCCTGAGCGCGGTGGCGCTCCTCGTCCTCGGCCCGCTGGGCGGCATCGCCGCGTCGTACATGAACTTCAGCGTGGGCTTCTTCGTGGGTGGCCAGGTGCTGGCGGGCATCCTCGGCAGCGCCGTCACGTACGGCTACGGCGCGGAGGGCAAGCATGGCGCCAACTACATGCAGACGATGGCCGCGTCGGTGGCCTCGCTGTGCGCCATGTCCGTGCTCATCCAGGCCATGGTGTGGCTGGGCATGGAGATGCCGCCCGCCTGGCACCTGATGCTCTTCGTGGGCTGCGTGGGCATGTTCGCCGTGGGCGTGGGCATGCTCTACACGCCCCTGCTGGTGGACAAGCTGCAGCTCGACTACCCGTCGGGCCTGGCGGTCGCCAACATCCTCCGTGCCCTCACGGACAAGCGCCTGCTCAAGGCCTCCATCTCCAAGCTCGGCGGCGGCACGCTGCTCGGCGCGGTGGCGGCGTGGTCGACGGAGAAGATTGCCTTCGTGGCCTCCATCGGCACGAGCGCCGCCACGCTGGGCGCCGGCATGATTGTCGGCAGCCGCATCACCGTGCCCGCCATCGTCATGGGTGTCATCGGCGCGCTGATGACGCCGTACTTCCGCGAAATCGGGTGGCTGGGGCCCAATGACCCGTTCCGCAAGATTGGCTTCCTGCTGGGCCTGGCCATGATTTGCGGCGCGGCGGCGGTGGACCTGTCGCTGCTGGCGGTACAGGCGGCGAAGCGCATCCGCGCCCGGGCCAACGCCCCCGAGGCGGGTGAGGAGGAGGCCTGGAAGAAGGTCAACATGCCCCGGCTGCTGGCCTGGGTGGTGGTGTGGGGCGCCGCGTCGGTGCTGGTGGGCACGCTGGTGCTGGGTCAGCCCGCGGGGTGGCTCCTCTTCGGCATCGCCCTGGCGCTGCTGTTCGTGCTCATCAACGGCATCTCCTACGGCATCACCGACCAGAACCCCATCTCCAGCGCGTTCGTCATCTCGGTGATGCTGATGTCGCTGATGGGGCTGAAGAACCCGCTGGTGGGGCTGATGGGCGCCACCATCCTCCTCGTCTCCACCTCGGTGGGCGTGGACATGCAGCAGGACCGCTCCACCGGCTGGCGCCTGGGCACCCACCGCGTCACGCAGTTCCGCTACCAGGTGCTCGGGGTCATCATGGGCGCGCTGCTGTGTGTGGGACTGGCGCGCGTGTTCATGGCGGCCTACCCGGCGCTCACCATCAACCAGCTCGACAACCCGAAGGCCAACGTGGGCCAGTGGGGCTCCGCCATGACGTACAAGCTGGTGGGCGCGATTCGCGGGCTGGGCTCGCTGTCGGACGCCACGGTGAAGATGCTGCTCATTGGCCTGGCCATCGGCCTCGTCGTCCAGGTGGTGCGCAAGGGCGTACTGAGCCGTCCGGGCTACCAGCGCTTCGTGAAGAACTCGCACCTGGGCTTCGCGGTGGGGTGGACGATGGACTCCCTGCTGCTGGCCAGCCCGTATGCCTCGTCATTCGGTGGCTTCGTGTCCTTCCCGGTGACCATCTGGTTCGGCGCGGGTGGCATCTTCACCTCCGTGTGGAACACCCTGGCACAGCGCGGCCAGCAGTCACACGCCGCGGGCAGCCCCGGCCAGGGCGAGGCGCTGCCCGAGGACATGAGCAGCATGTCCCTCGTTGGCGGCGGCCTCATCGCCGGCGAGTCGCTCTTCTTCCTCATCGTCGGGTTGATTGGCCTGGTGTCGCTGCTGGCGTGAGGCGTGCCCCGGAGCGCCTCGGGATGAGATAGCCCGGACAGCCAGGTGAGCCTCGGCTAGACTGAGCCGTCTCAATCAACTACCGAGGTTTCCCATGAAGCGTTCCCTTGTCGCGGTGGCGGTGCTGTTCGGTGTCTCCCTGTTGGGCTGTGGAGGGACCGATGTCGAGGTCCAGCCCGAGGAGGAGCTCGCGTCGGCCACCGGGGCGCTCTGCGACGCCAGCATTCCCGCCTGCGAAGACCTCGACATGACGGGGTGTGGGCGCGGGGGCGATAGGACGAACTGCTGCCTTGGAGGGAAGACCTTCGTCTGTACCTGCACGGACATCTCTCGCGTCTGGCTTTGCCCGTAGTGTCCCCGGGGGCGACTTGACATTTTTCGTCGCCCCCAGCAGTTTTGCCTTCGTGAGCTTCGTCATCTTCACCACCGCGACCACCACCACGACTCGCTTCGGCGGGTGTGGAGCGGTGCGCGTCGCGTGGTGAGCTGACGAACGCACGGTTCCCTGCCCCGCCTTCTCCGGCCGGGGCAACCGTGCGCTCGCTCAGCGCTCCGTCCGGATGGGCTTTCCACCACTTCCGAAACGGAGACGCAGCAATGCTTGACGAACACGACCACCGCTCGCTGGGCCAGCGCCTGGACCTCTTCCACCTGCAGGAGGAGGCCCCGGGCATGGTGTTCTGGCACCCGCGCGGCTGGATGCTGTACCGGCTGCTGGAGGACCACGTCCGCCGGCGCATGCAGCGCGAGGGCTTCAGCGAAGTCCGGACGCCGCAAATCTACGCGCAGCCCCTCTGGGAGCGCAGCGGCCACTGGGAGAACTTCCGCGAGAACATGTTCCTCGTGGAGGACGGCGGGCGGCACCTCGCGGTGAAGCCCGTGAACTGCCCCGGCCACATCGAGCTCGTGCAGCGCATGGCGCCCAGCTACAGGGACCTGCCCCTGCGGCTGGGCGAGTTCGGCCTCGTGCACCGCAGCGAGCCGGGCGGCGCGCTGCACGGCCTGTTCCGCCTGCGCCAGTTCACGCAGGACGACGGCCACATCTTCTGCTCCGAGGACCAGGTGCAGCGGGAGGTGGTCCGCTTCGTGGGCTCGCTGAAGGACTTCTACGCGGGCTTCGGCTTCGACGACGTGCAGGTGGCCTTCTCCAGCCGGCCGGAGGTGCGCGCCGGTGAGGACGCCCTCTGGGACAAGGCCGAGGCGTGGCTGCTGTCGGCCGCGAAGGAGGCCGGACTGGAGTGCCTCATGCAGCCGGGCCAGGGCGCCTTCTACGGGCCCAAGCTGGAGTTCGTGCTGAAGGACCGGCTGGGGCGCGCGTGGCAGTGCGGGACGATTCAGCTCGACCTGGTGCTCCCCGAGCGCTTCGACCTGCGCTACGTGGACGCCTCGGGCGCGCGGGTCCGTCCGGTGATGCTTCACCGCGCGCTGCTGGGCAGCCTGGAGCGCTTCATCGGCGTGCTGCTGGAGCACCACGGTGGCGCGCTGCCAGCGTGGCTCGCCCCGGAGCAGGTGGTGGTGGCGTCCGTGGGTGAGGCCGCGGCGGACTACGCGGAGCGCTTCGCCGCCCGGCTGCGCGAGGCGGGCTGTCGCGCCCGCGCCGACGTCCGGAACGAGTCGCTGTCGAGGAAGATTGTCGACGCGCACGGAGCCGGCGCGCCGTGGCTGGTGGTGGTGGGCGCTCGCGAGGTGGAGGCCGGCGGCGTACGCCTGCGCCAGCGCGACGGCGCGCAGAAGGACCTGCCGTGGGACAACGCGGTCGCGGAATTGGTGGCCGCGTGCCGTCCGGCGGTACCCGCCTGAGCCGGGGGACGGCCCGCCCCTTCCGGTGCGAGGGGGCGGGCTATCCGCGGACGGGCTCCGCTCAGAAGAAAAGCAGCTCCGGCTGGGCCGCCTTGACGGTGATGATGTCTCCCGCGGTGCCCGGCTTGGCGGCGCCAGCGGCCACCGTCAAGGCCGTGCCATCTCCGCCATTGCCCGCGCTGCCGCCACCACCGCCGCCGGTCTGCTCCAGGCTGGTGGCCGCGCCCGAGACAGCCGACGCGCCCGCCGTGCCGCCGTTCACCTGGACGTTGGCGGAATTCACGATGACGGGCGTGTTCGCGGAGAGGAACTGGATGATGCCACCGCCGCCGCCTCCGCCGCCGCCGTACATCTGCCCCGCCACCGGGCTGGAGCCATTCCAGCCAACGGCCCCGTTGCCGCCATTCGCGTAGATTCTACCGTTGGTGTCCACGGTGATGGTGCCACGGGAGATGAGGCTGACGACGCCGCCACCACCGCCGCCACCGCCCGCCACGGGCGTCGGCGAACCAGCGGGCCGATTGATGGTGGGAATGCTGTTGTTGATGCCCTGGCGGCCGTTGGCGTCGATGTAGCCGCGGATGATGATGTTGCCCTTGGCGGCAAGGATGAGCCGCCCACCGCCGTCGCCGCCGAGGATGTCGGCGTTCGTCGTCGAGCGATAGCCACTGCCGCCCCCCGCGAGGTCGGCACGGGAGAGCAGCGAGGTGCGCCCCAGGTCCAGCCCCCGTCCACCCAGATGTTGCCAGGCGGCGGACATGGCGATGCCCTTCTGCGGCGGGTTGAGGGTCTGAATCTGGAAGTCGGGGCTGACGATGATGCTTCCACTCTGACCGATGATGATGTCGCCGGTGGCGCGAATCATCGTCCCGCTCGACACGATGAGCGTGCCGTCGATGGTCACGTTCCGGAACATGAGGTTGGCGCCAGCGGGCAGGGGGAAGTTCCCGGCCTGGAAGTACCGCGGCTGTTGGAAGGATTGGAGGGTGAAGTCCCCCGCGGAGCCGTCGCCGTAGAGCGCGAGCGCACCGGACTCCCCCTGGGGCCCCTGCAGCCCCGTCTCGCCGGTGGGCCCCTGAGGCCCCGTCGCGCCCTGTGGCCCCTGCGGACCTGGCGCGCCGTTGCAGAGGTACTTCGTGGACGCCGCATCCACCTCGTCACCGTCCAGCGTCCCGTCGCCATCCCGGTCGACGCCGGCCAGCAGCCGCGTCCCGCCATGCGCGCAGTTGCTCCCCGCCAGTTCGACCTCCGTGGCCACGAGCGCACCCAGGCCCCGCTCTCCCTGGGGCCCCGTTGTTCCCGTTGCTCCCGTTGCCCCGTTGCAGATGTACCGCGTGGTCGCCGAGTCCAGCTCCGCGCCTTCCAGCGCTCCGCTCCGGTCCGAGTCGACCCCGGCCTGCAGCCGGACACCTCCGAACGCGCAGTTCGTGCCCGCCGGCTCGGGGGTGGTGAGCAGCAGCGCGCTCAGCCCCTGCGGACCTTGAGGACCTCCCGCGGGCCCCTCGGGCCCCTGAGGACCCGCGGGCCCCGCGGGCCCTTCGGAGCCCGTCGAGCCCTTGCAGGCAGCCATGCCAAGGAGCCCCGCCACGAGCGCCACTCGCAGCGCGGGCGCGCGGAAGAACACCATCGAAAGAGGAACGTGCATTTGAACCCCCACCCACAAGAGGACTCACGGTCCGGGAGCACGCCCCGGACGACGGAGAACAGGCGGGTGCGGGGCCGCGCGCACCCTCGAAACGGCGGAGGTGCATTCTGGACCCATTCACTCACCGTCCGCCAGCACCCGCCGGCTCTTCTCGGGGTGACACGCCCTCCCCATGCGGCGCACGTCGGCCCACCCTGACGCAGAACCTCGGCGCACGTCCCGGACACCTGCTCCGCCTGCCCATTGCCCCATCAGGTGGAGCGTGGGACGTACCGGGTAGCTCGGGTGGCCTCGCTCCCGGCGGGTCTTTCCCCGTCGGGTCCCGTCGCGGCGCGGACTGCGCGGGATACATCCACCACCGCGAAGCGTCCCGCGCCGAAGAAGCAGCGGGCAGCCCCCGTCCAGCAGGAGCTGCCCGGAATGGAGACCCGGCGCCCGCCCCCGCGGAAGGCAGGCGGGCGGAAGTGAGCCTCAGGCCTGGTGGAGGCGCTCGAGCACCTCGCCGGTGTGCAGCACCTCCTCGGGCACGGTGGCCAGGTCATCCAGGCTGAGGATGCCGACGGGCCTCCGCTGCGCGTCCACGACGACCAGGCGGCGCACCATCTTGTCCTCCATCATCTTCTCGGCCACTTCGAGCGTCTCCTCCGTGCCGCAGGTGACGACGGTGGACGTCATGACCTCACGGACCTGGGTGGTGTTCGGGTCCTGGCCCAGCGCGGTGCAGCGCACGGTGATGTCCCGGTCCGTCAGCATGCCCACCAGCTGTCCACCCTCCAGGACGGGGAGCGAGCCGATGTTGCAGGTCCGCATCCTCAGGGCCGCGGCGCGCACGGGCTCGCCCGCCTCGATGGTCTCCAGGTTCTTGGTCATCAACTCGCCAATCCGCATCGGCTCCTCCTCTGCGAGATGTCCCCCTCCTCCCTACCGTGGGTGCCCTGGTGGCTCCGTGCTGGCCTGCGCCCGATGCATGGACCCGGAGCAGCCCACCGGACAGCGCGACGCATTCCTGGTTGCCCTCCAGGCGCGACGACGGGGCAGGATGCGCATCTGAAAGCTTCGCCCGGGATTGTGCCCCGGGCCCCGAAAGGAGCACGACGGCATGGTGGACAAGCTCATCCTCAGCGACGACGAGTGGCGCAAGCGCCTGAGCCCGGAGGAGTACGACATCCTGCGCCGGCACGGGACGGAGCGCCCCGGCTCGGGCTGCTTCCTGGGGACGAAGACGCCCGGCACGTACGTGTGCGCCGGCTGCGGCAACCCGCTGTTCAAGGCGGGGACGAAGTTCGAGTCCGGCACCGGCTGGCCGTCCTTCACCCAGCCGCTGACCGGGGACTCGGTGACGGAGGTGCAGGACCGCTCGTACGGGATGATTCGCACGGAGGTCCGCTGCGCGCGGTGTGACGGACACCTGGGCCACGTCTTCCCGGACGGCCCGCCGCCCACCGGCCTGCGCTACTGCATGAACTCCGTGGCCATGAAGCACGTGCCGGAAGGACAGCCCCTCGAGCTCGTGAAGGCGTAGGCACCCGGCGCCCGGCCTCCTCCGTCAACGCGGGGAGGCCGGGTCACACCCCGCTCAGCCCAGCCAGGCCCGCGCGTTGCGGAACATCCGCATCCAGGGCCCGTCGTCTCCCCAGTCGCGAGGCCGCCACGAGTGCTGCACCGAGCGGTGCACTCGCTCCGGGTGCGGCATCGTAATCGTGAAGCGCCCGTCGCGAGTGGTCAGCCCGGCGATGCCGTGAGGCGAGCCGTTGGGGTTCGCCGGGTACGTCGCCGCCACGCGGCCGTGGTTGTCCACGAAGCGCGTGGTGACGAAGCCCAACCCGTTGACGCGCGCGGCCTCCTCGTCGCTGGAGAACTCCGCGCGGCCCTCGCCGTGCGACGCGACGATGAGCATCCGGCTGCCTTCCATGTCCCGGTAGAAGAGGGACGGCGTCCGGGCCACCTCCACCGTCACCAGGCGCGCCTCGAACTGCTCCGAGGCGTTGCGCACGAAGCGGGGGAAGTGCTCCGCGCCGGGGATGATGTCCTTGAGCTGGGCCATCATCTGGCAGCCGTTGCAGGCGCCCAGGCCGAAGCTGTCCGGCCGCGCGAAGAAGGCGGCGAACTCATCGCGTGCCCGCGGGTTGAAGAGGATGGACTTCGCCCAGCCGCCACCCGCGCCCAGGACGTCGCCGTAGCTGAAGCCGCCGCAGGCCATGATGCCCTGGAAGTCCTTCAGCGACACGCGCCCGGCGAGGATGTCGCTCATGTGCACGTCCACCGCGGTGAAGCCGGCGCGGGTGAAGGCCGCCGCCATCTCCTGCTGGCTGTTGACGCCCTGCTCGCGCAGCACCGCCACGCGAGGCCGCGCGCCCCTGGCGATGAACGGCGCCGCCACGTCCACGGCCGGGTCGAAGGCCAGCTTCGGAGACAGGCCCGGGTCCGCCGGGTCGCACTTCGCGGCGTACTCCTGCTCGGCGCAGACGGGGTTGTCGCGCAGCAACTGCATCTCGTAGCTGACGCGGGACCAGGCGCGGCGCAGGGCCATGGTGCCCTCCGCCAGCCGCTCGCCGCCGTGGCGCACGCGCACCTCCAGCGCCTCCGTGGGCCGGCCCAGCTCATGGCAGTGCGCCGCCAGGCCGTGCTGGCCCAGCACCTCGCGCACCCGCGCCACGTCGGCGGCGCGCACCTGCACCACCGCGCCCAGCTCCTCGTTGAAGAGGGCCGACACCATGCTGCCGCCCAGGCCGGTCAGGTCCACGTCCAGGCCGCAGTGGCCGGCGAAGGCCATCTCGCACAGCGTGGCCCACAGGCCGCCGTCGGAGCGGTCGTGGTAGGCCAGCAGCCGCCCCTCCGCGTTGAGCGCCTGCACCGCGGAGAAGAAGCCGCTCAAGAGCGCGGGGTCCTCCACGTCCGGGCACTCCGGGCCCACCTGCCCGTAGACGTGCGCCGCCACCGAGCCGCCCAGCCGCTGCTTCCCGCGCGCCAGGTCCAGGAACAGCAGCCGCGTGTCCGTGGCCACGTCCACGAGCTGCGGCGTCAGCGACTGGCGCACGTCCAGCACGGGGGCGAAGGCGGAGATGATGAGCGACACCGGAGCCGTCACCGCCTTGCGCGCGCCGGCCTCCTCCCAGACGGTGCGCATGGACATGGAGTCCTTGCCCACGGGGATGGTGAGCCCCAGCGCGGGGCACAGCTCCATGCCCACCGCCTGCACGGCGGCGAAGAGGTTGGCGTCCTCTCCGGGGCTGCCCGCCGCCGCCATCCAGTTGGCGGAGAGCTTCACGTCCGGCAGCTTGCCGATGCGCGCGGAGGCGATGTTGGTGATGGCCTCACCCACCGCCATGCGCGCGGAGGCGGCCGCGTCCACGATGGCCAGCGGCGTGCGCTCGCCCATGGCCATGGCCTCGCCGGTGTTGCTCGTCACCGTGGACAGCGTCACCGCGCAGTCCGCCACCGGCACCTGCCACGGGCCCACCATCTGGTCTCGGGTGACGAGCCCGGACACCGAGCGGTCGCCGATGGTGATGAGGAAGGTCTTGTCCGCCACCGTCGGGTGGCCCAGCACGCGGTCGGCCAGGTCCTTGAGCGGCACGTCCAGCTTCAGCGGCGGCAGGGCCAGCGGGCGGGACTTCACGTCGCGGTGCATGCGCGGCGGCTTGCCGAACAGCACGTCCATGGGCAGGTCGATGGGCGCGTTGCCGAACTGGGAATCGCCCAGCTTCAGAACCTGCTCGGCGGTGGCGTCACCCAGCACCGCGAAGGGAGCGCGCTCGCGCTCGCAGAGGGCCGCGAAGCGGGACAGGTCCTCGGGGGCCACGCCCAGCACGTAGCGCTCCTGCGCCTCGTTGCACCAGATTTCCACCGGAGACATGCCCGGCTCGGCGTTGGGCACCGCGCGCAGCTCCAGGCGCCCGCCCAGCTCGTTGTCGTGCGCCAACTCCGGCACGGCGTTGGACAGGCCGCCCGCGCCCACGTCGTGGATGGAGCGGATGGGGTTGGCGTCGCCCATGGACCAGCAGCGGTCGATGACCTCCTGGCAGCGCCGCTCCATCTCCGCGTTGTCACGCTGCACGGAGGCGAAGTCGAGGTCCGCCGCGCTCGCGCCCTGCGCCATGGAGGACGCGGCGCCGCCGCCCAGGCCGATGAGCATGGCGGGCCCGCCGAGGACGATGAGCTTGTCGCCCGGCTGGAGGCGCCCCTTCTGCACGTGCGGCGCGCGGATGTTGCCCAGGCCGCCGGCAATCATGATGGGCTTGTGGTAGCCGCGCACCTCCACGCCGTCGGGCGTGGGCACCTGCGCCTCGAAGCTGCGGAAGTAGCCGGCGAGGTTGGGACGGCCGAACTCGTTGTTGAAGGCGGCGCCGCCGAGCGGGCCGTCAATCATGATGTCCAGCGCGGAGACGATGCGGTCCGGCTTGCCGTAGGGCTGCTCCCACGGGCGCTCGAAGCCGGGGATGCGCAGGTGGCTGACGGTGAAGCCGGTGAGGCCCGCCTTCGGCTTGGCGCCGCGGCCGGTGGCGCCCTCGTCGCGAATCTCTCCACCCGCGCCGGTGGCGGCGCCCGGGTACGGAGAAATCGCCGTCGGGTGGTTGTGCGTCTCCACCTTCACCATGATGTGGGCCGGCTCACGGACGCTGCCCCACTCCCCCGTCTCCGGATGGGGGAAGAAGCGGTCCACCTCGAAGCCCTCGATGACGGCCGCGTTGTCCTTGTAGGCGGAGAGCACGCCCTCCTTGTTCCGGGCGTAGGTGTTCTTGATGGCCTGGAAGAGCGAGCGCTCCCGCGGCTTGCCGTCGATGGTCCAGGACGCGTTGAAGATTTTGTGCCGGCAGTGCTCGCTGTTGGCCTGCGCGAACATCATCAGCTCGACGTCGGTGGGGTTGCGCTTCAGCTCGGTGAAGCGCGCCACCAGGTAGTCGATTTCGTCCTCGGCCAGGGCGAGGCCCAGGTCGCGGTTGGCGCTCGCCAGGGCCGCGCGGCCTCCGCCCAGCACGTCCACCGTGGTGAGGGGCCGGGGGGTGTGCGCCTCGAAGAGGATGGCGGCGTCCTCCAGGCGAGCCATCACCGCCTGCGTCATCCGGTCGTGCAGCACCGGCGCCAGGCGCTCCAGCTCCGCGGGCTCCAGCGCGCGGCCACCGGGGCCGGCGACGAAGAAGGCGGTGCCGCGCTCCATGCGGCGCACCTTGTCGCCGAGGCCGCAGTTGTGGGCGATGTCGGTGGCCTTGGAGGACCAGGGGGAGATGGTGCCCGGCCGGGGCACCACCAGAAGCAGGCTGCCCGCCCGCTCCCCGGCGGCCACGTGGGGGCCGTACTCGAGGAGGCGGCGGAGGGTGGCCTGCTCTCCCTCGGTGAGGGGCGCCGAGGCGTCGAGGAAGTGCACGAACTCCGCGTAGACGGACGACACGGAGGGCACCCGCTCGCGGCACCGGGCGAGGAGCTTGGCGAGCCGGAAATCAGAGAGGGCCGGAGCCCCACGCAGGATGTGCATGCTGGACATGGGAATGGGAGTGGCTCTGGGTAACAGCCGGGGCGTCCTTATCACCCTGCGTCGCGGCGACGGGTGAAGAGTTGACGCAAGGCCGGCCGCTGCACGAACGGGCAGGAGCCATGGTAGGTGCCCCCCGTACGTCGGAGCCTGAGAGGCGCTCGCGACAGCCCTGAAAGCGCCGCGAGCTCACCCCATTCCCAGGCCGCGCCGCCCTACCCGCCCTTGCCGGACGCGGCCGGAGCCGTGGGCGCGGTGGGAGCCGCCGTCCCGGACTGCTCCTTGTGCCACAGCGCGAGCAGCTCCGCCTCGCGCTCCGGAGGAAGGCCCGCGCGCATCTTGCCGCGGCGCTCCTCGGGCAGGCTCTTGAAGTACGCCAGCGTGTCGCGGACGGTGACGTCCACCGGGCGGAACTTCAGCCCCGCCTTCACGGCCTTCGTGTTGCCACGCAGGTGCGTGCCCGCGGAGCTGCCCTTCGGCGGCATGTAGATGGGGAGGCGGACATCCCCCGTCTCGCCCTGCTTCTCCAACCAGTCCGCGGGCACCCACGTCACCTTCGTGTCCTTGCCGGACACCTGACGGCACGTGTCGAGCATGGCGCCCATCGTCCACGGCTGCCCCGGCCCCACCGCGTTGAAGATGCCGGTGGTGTTGCCCTCGATGAGGAGCACCAGCCACTCGGCCAGGTCGCGCACGTCGATGATTTGCAGCGGGTCGTTCGGGGTGCCGGGGGCCAGCATCTCCCCGCCCTTGTCGAAGCGCACCGGCCAGTACGTGAAGCGGTCCGAGCGGTCCTCCGGGCCGACGATGTAGCCCGGACGGATGTTGGCGACACGGCCCGGCAGCGCGGCCTCGGCGGCCTCCTCGCACAGCCGCTTGAGCGCGCCGTAGAACTCGTAGTCCTTCCCCATCGTCTCCAGGGTGGGGTCGGCCATCGTCGCCGTGGGGCCGCTCTCGTCCTCGTGCGGCGTCTTGTCGCTGGCGTACGCGGAGACGCTGGAGATGAAGAGGTACTGCTTCACGTTGGGCGCGAGCAGCTCCGCCGAGGCGCGGACGATGCGCGGGTAGTACCCGGACGTGTCCACCACCGCGTCGAACTTTCGGCCCTTCAGGGCTTTCAAACCCTCGCCCTTGTTCGGGTCGCGGTCACCGCGCAGCTTCTCCACGTTGGGGAACAGCTCCGGGCGCGTCTTGCCGCGGTTGAAGAGCGTCAGCGAGTGCCCGCGCGCCTGCGCCGCCTGCACCACGGCGGGGCCCAGGAAGCCCGTGCCACCGAGGACGAGGATGCGCTTCTTCGCGCCCTTCTTCGGCGCCGGGCCCTTGCCACCGGACGCGGCCAGCGCTTCGGGGCCGAGCGCGAGCAGGGACGCGCCCGCGAGGGAGTACTGCAGGAACTTCCTGCGAGAGGAGGACATGTATGGCGGCTCCAGGGGGACCTGGCGCGCTCGGGGGGAGCGGGCACGAGAACGCCGCGCCCTGAATTCCATTCCCGGCTCCGCGCGTGTTCCTACCGGTCGCCCAGCGCCATGCCCAGACCCACCGTCCAGGACACCCCATGCGTCCAGGAGGCCCCGGGTGGACGCATCGCCTGATAGAGCACCTCCGTGGTGGCGATGAAGGGTCCGCCCAGCGACAGGTGCGCCCGCACCCCCACCGGCACGCCGAGACGCGAGCCCCCCTCCCACGTGTACACGCCCACGCCGGCGGTCGCCCGCAGGTCCAACCCGCGAGAGTACCCCTGCCGCCAGACCCACAGCGGTGGAGACTGCACCGACAGCGCCCAGCCCCCCGACGGCCAGGGACGCGAGCCCGCATCCACGTATCGGGTCCAGTCCATCGACAGCCCCAGGGCATGAGGCAGGGGAAGCGTGGCGCGCACACCCGTGGAGGGCGCGGTGCCGCGCGAATTCCGGTGGACTCCGCCCAGGAGCTGGAATGACAGCTCGGGCGGAGGCCGGTAGTCGCGCAGCGGCACTCTGGGCGCGTCCGGAGCGGAGGCCTCGTCGAACCGCTCCGCCGCCCACTCCAGGAAGGCCCGTGTGTACGCCACCGCGGCGGCGGCCCGCGCATCCATGAACGCCGCCGTGCGCGCCGGGTCGACGCGGTGCTCGCGTCCCTTCCACCGCACCTTCGTCTCGCCAAACGCATTGCCCACGAGGCCATAGGCGCCAAACGCTCCGGGAGCCCGGGAGTCGGGCTCGGCCCAGAAGGCGCTCCACGGAATCTCGGCTCCATCCTCCGTGGACAGGGACTGGGTGCGCACCACGTCCAGCGTCTCGCGAGCGAGCGCATGCTGCGCATCGGGTCCGGAGAGCGGCGCCACCCTCCGCGGGGGCAGTCGCGCCAGGGAGTCGCGGATGCCCAGGGCCTCGAAGCCATCACCGGCGCCGTGCATCACCGGCACCACGTGCGGCGGAGAGGCCATGTCCTGGAT
Organism: Myxococcus sp. RHSTA-1-4; assembly: GCF_020037125.1. Classification (GTDB taxonomy): domain Bacteria; phylum Myxococcota; class Myxococcia; order Myxococcales; family Myxococcaceae; genus Myxococcus. Next base: position 33,548 of record NZ_JAIQDG010000038.1, on the reverse strand, counting down.
GTGGTGCGCCAGATGCCCCGCCCTGTCCCACGCGCGCGGCAGGTCGCCATGGCGGGCCGCCTCCAGCGCCTCGTCCCACAACACCCGCACGCGCGCGTCCGAGCCCTGGCGCAGCGACGAGTCGATGCGTCCCTCCGGCCGGTAGAAGTGGTGCCAGCCGGTCCACTTCACGTGGAGGTTGATGTCCTCCGCGGTGGAGCCGTGCAGCACCGAGTCCCGGTGCTCCGAGAGCCTCTTCCCCTGGCCCGAGCGCATGGCCGCCTCGAGCGCGGCCTTGGTAAGCGCGCCGTGGTCCTCCACCGAGAAGGCCTCCGCGCGCGGCGAGAGGAGGCCCACGAACAGGAGCAGCAGGCAGGCAGGCAGGGCTCGCGTCACATGGCGCATCGTAGGACACGCAAACCCGCGCCAACGTCCATGCGTTCCGGGAAACGGCTCCGGACGTGTACGCCCTCCCACCAGCCGGGCGGGCGCTAGGCGGCCTCCACGGCGGCCGGAGCCGCCGCGTCGATAGCGGCCAGGTGGGCCCGCGCCAGGTGCAGGTTGTCGTTCTGGAGCGGGTGGAAGGACGGCCGCAGGTACTCCTTCACCCCTCGCCACAGCACGCGGACCAGCACCGGGTCCTTCCGGTGGGCGCGCCACAGCTCGCGCAGCAGGCCGCCCCAGCCCAGCCCCGGCTCCTGCCGCAGCAGCGTCACCGTGGCGAAGAACCACAGGCCGAACAGCGAGAGGGCCCCCGCGAACAGGCCCGCCGTCCGCACCGCGTAGCCCGGAGCCACCTTGCGCAGCACCTCGAAGGCCACGGCCTTGTGCTCGATTTCCTCCGCCGCGTGCCACTCGATGAGCTGGCGCATCGCCGGGTGGCCGTCGGCGAACACGCCCAGCGTCAGCGTGTTCTCGCTCATTACGGCCGTGAAGTGCTCCAGCGCGGCCGTCATCGCCAGCCGCAGCGGCGGCGGCGAGTACTTGTCGATGAAGCCCCAGACGAGGCGCTGGTACACCGCGATGAAGCCGGAGAGGTCGTAACCCTGGGACTCCAGCAACTCGATGTACGCCTGATGCTCGCGCGCGTGCTTGCCCTCCTGCGCGAAGAAGGCCTTCACCTGGGCGCGCAGCGCGGGCGCGTCCTCCAGTTGGTCCAGGTAGTGGTTCACGCTGCGCACGAAGAAGCGCTCCCCCTGGGGGAAGAGCATGTTGAGCCCGTTCCACAGGTGCGTGGAGCCCGGCCCACCGTGGTGCCAGATGCGAGGGAAGCTCGCGTCGAAGTGGAACTTCAGGTGTGGTCGCGGGCGGATGCGCGCGGGGTCGATGATGGGAACCATGCGGTGCTCGTGCGTCGGGACGTCAGAAGGGGTCAAGGTGGGGGAAGCGCGGGCCGGGCCCGGCGGGCCGCCTCCGGAGCGAGCGCGGCCCGGAAGGCCAGGAGCCGCTCGCACGAGTTGAAGGGGCCGCTGCCCGCGAGCGAGGCGAAGAAGCGCTTGCGCACACCGGAGGGCGTCACGCACAGCACCTCCGTCACGCACAGGGCCACTCCGCCCCCCACGGCGGGCAGCGGACGGATGGTGTTGAAGAAGACGGGCGGGTGCCGCACCAGCGCCGCCTCGCTGTCCACCACGAGCGTGAGCTTGGACAGCAGCGCGTTGCCGCACATCGCGGAGGCGACCTGCCGCAGCGCGGGCGTGAACGCGAAGGCGTGCGTGGTGAGCGACGGCGCCCACCAGGGCAGGGACGGCGAGTAGAGGGTGGAGAAGACGTCCTCCAGCACCCCGCCCTCCCCCCGCGTCCGGGCCAGCACCGCCGCCACGGCCTCCGGCGTCACCGGGCCCTCGCGCGTGCGCGACGGCACCACGGCGATGCGGATGCGCCGCCACTCCCGCTCCACGGAGATGGGCGTGTCAGGGAGCACCGGCGCCAGCAGCGTGAGGTTGTCACACGACGGGAGCAGCTCCGCCCCGGTGCGCTCCAGGGCCGTCAGCATCGCGCAGCAGAGGTTGCGGTAATCGAGCCGCTCCGGAAGCTCCACGCGCAGCAGCGGCGTGGTGTCATCGGGGCCGGTGAGCCACTCACCGCCGTCCGTGCCGCGCTCGCGGCGGGGCATCACCCGGGCGAGCGCCTGCGACACGTCCAGCATCGCCGTGCCGTCCATCACCAGATGGTCGAAGCTCAGCTCCAGCGAGCCCGTCGTCCCGTCCACCCGCGCGCCCAGCCACGCGCTCGACGTCATGAGATGCGACGTCCACGCGCTGCCGCCTCGCGAGGCGCGGTCCACCACCACCTGCGGGCGCAATCCATCGCGCCGGGCCTCCATCAGCGTGCGCACCGGTGCCGCCGCCAGCCGCGCGGCCACCGCCTCCAGTGTGAGCTCCGCCTCCTCCAGCGGCAGCCGCACCACCTGGAAGCCGCCGCCCTCATGGGTGACGGCGGCGGTGAGCACGGCCAGGTCCGGCACGGGCTGCCGCGCGTCGAAGCCCGAGCGGCCGAGCCTTGCCACCCACACCTCGGTGGGCTGGTTGTGACGGCGCCCCCGGCTGTCCCGGTGCCAGCGCGCCACGCGGGCCAGCAGCGCCGCGGCCCATGTGCCGCCGGTGGTGTCCACGCCCAGCGGCTGCACCGTCACCATGAGGCGGCGCGAGCGGGGCTCGGTGCAGAGGTACTGCTCCCACGGCGTCAGCGCCGGCACCACGTCCGACGCCCGCCGCGAAGGGAACAGGCGCCGCATGCCGTCACACGCCCGTACCAGCGTGGACAGCGCGCCCCGGGCCACCGGATGGAAGTGAGGGAACTTGTAGCCCAGGGTGGCACGCACCCGCGCGGTGACGTCCACGTCACCGGGTACGACCTCTGGGAAGCGAGGGCCGGAGCCATCCATGGCATGTGTCCGAGGGGGGGCCACCGGGGGATGACCCACTGCATCTTCCCCAGTCTAGCGGACACCGGACCTGTCCGGTTGCACCAGCGCGAATTTCTCTTCCAGCCCGGCGCCCCCCCGTTTCCGGGAAGGTGGGGACCGACCCCGGCGGGGTCAGGGCGCCTCGGTGAAGCGCCCCCGGGCGAGGAAGACGTGCGAGTCGTCGATGAGGATTTCCGCGCCCTCCTGGGCACGCCACCGGGCGAGGTGCGCCTGCAGCTCCTCGACGGACACGGGATAGGTGTCGCCCATGGGTGGCTTCTCCACCAGCACCCAGTCGTAGACCCACTCCCCACGCGGCTGGGGCCCGCCCACGGAGTACACCTCGTCGCGTGAGACCAGGGGCGTGACGAGGTTGCTCCCCAGCAGCACCTTGCCCTCACGATGCGTGGAGAGGACATCCAGCGCGCGCCGCACGCTGGCCAGCCGCCCCGCGTCACCCGGGCACCTGGGCGGGTGGGCCGCGGGGGATGCGAGCGTGCGCACGAGCGGCCTCAGGTTGGACTCGTTGGTGCTGACGAGCAGCAGGCTGGTGGTGACCAGCACCCACGCGGGCGGGCGGCGCGCGAGGAACAGCGGCAGCAGCGCCACCACGGCCACGGCCACCAGCGGGGCTCCGTACTGGTGGCGCCACGCCATGCCAAGGAAGCGGATGCCGAGCATGGGCAGCAGCACCAGCAACCACGTCCACTGAGGCCTCAGCCGCTCGCGCCAGGCCCAGATGGCCAGCGGGACGAACAGCAGCGCGAACGTGCCCACCCGGGAGATGTGACGTGGGGCCAGACGCACGGCCACGTAGCGAATCAACCCCTCGTCCAGGCCCTGGGTGAGGCGCGCGCTGTAGTCGACGGACGGGCCCATCCACCGGGGCCGCACGCCATAGACGAAGCCGAGCCACGCCACCGAGAGCGCCACCACGCCCAGCGCCAGGCGCCGGTCCCCGCGCAGCCACAGCGCCACGGCGAGCATCAGGCCGGCGAAGGGGAATTCCTCCTTGCAGGCGAACAGCAGCAGCAGCGAGGCCAGCAGCAGGACGTTCTTCCGGAGGAAGAAGGCCACGCCCAGCAGCACGAGCGGCAACATCGACCACGTGGTGGGGTGCACGGGGTACATCACCGCCCCCACCGCGCTGGGGCTCAGCAGCAGCAGCGCGCACAGCAGCGCCGTGGACGCGCGGTCCAGCGTGCCGCGCAGGTGGAGCCAGAGCAGCGGCGCCGTGGCGAGCAGCACGAGGAGCGCCTCCGCCACGAGGGCGGCCCACATGGGCGACAGCACGGAGACGAGCGGCCGGGCCAGCCACAGGACGGGGTCGAAGTGGTCGTTGAAGATGTGGACCTGGCGCGCGCTGAGCCACGGGTTCGGGTCCTCCAGGGACAGCCTCGCCAGCGCGTGGGTGTAGATGCCCAGGTCGTAGTACGCGAAGCAGAGATGCGCGGCCTGGAGCCAGACGGGCAGCACGACGAGCACGGCCCACAGCAGGAAGGGCGTGGCCAGCCCGAGCGCACCGGCCAGGCGCCGGGCACGGGAAGGCCCGGGTTCATCGATGGTCGAAGTCATGCCGCGCGAGCCGTCTCCAGCAACCCTCATCAAGAGGCGCGCGAGGATAGCAGGCCGGTGTCAGCACGTACCTGCGGGAGTGGATACTCCGGGCGTTTGCCTACAGGAACTCGTCGACGATGTAGACGCCTGCGCGAGAGAACTCGAGGATGGCCGTGCCGGGTTTGGATTCAGGCCGTTTCCTCATCTGGCCCTTGCCCAGGCGGGCCCAAGGCTCGCCGTCGCTCACACCGCCAGTTCTTCGGGCTGCTCCGCCGGCTCCTCCTCGACTCCGAGACGCAGCAACTCGGAGTAGCGCGCGAGGCGCTGCTGGAAGCGGCGCTCGCTGCGTCCCCAGAACAGGAGGATGGAGCGCGAGTCGTCCTCACCATGGCAGAGATAGATGCCGTACTCGTCCTTGCCTCCAATCCATTCCGGGTGGTGACGGTGCTCGACGCGCAGGCCGCTGTAGCGAGACAGGGGCTCGCTCCAGGTCTGGTCACGCAGAGCTCCGGAGCCGAGCTGGCGCACTTCCTCGGCCGTCACCTCGACCTGCAACTGAGTCAGGACGCAAGCGAACGTGCCCACCACCCCGAGCACCCCACCCAGGACGAAGAGGACGAGCCACCACCAGGTCGTGAGGACCTCGGAGAGGGGCAGGTCCTGGTCCAGCACGAAAGCCACCGGAAGTACGCAGAACCACGTAAGGATGAGCAGCGGGTAGACCACCTGTCCGAGCCACGGCCGCGACGCGAAGCGCAGCGGCAGGTGGCGCCCCATGTCGACACTCGGAAGGGTGTTGGAGCTCACCTCGAAGAATCGCATCGGGTTCTCTGGGAGAACCATCATGCCACGTTTCCATCCCTCCCTGGACTGGCTCCCAGGGGAGATGTGCAGAACTGAAGCATCGCTCACTCCGCGCCATCCGCACTCCCGGGGGCCAGTTGTCTCCACCCACGAGGACACACCCAGGGGACTGGCCTCCGGAGGTGGGCTCTGGAAAGAATGCGCGCCCCATGAACAACGAGCGCGTCATCTTCAGCAACACGGTGGAGAGCCTGTACCGCAGGACGCTCGACGGCGACCTGCCGCCGGAGCTTCGGGCCCGGCTGAAGACGCTGGGCCTGGACCTGGACGCGCCCCTGCTGGCCGCGTACCCCCATGCCGTCTGGGTGCAGTGCCTCGACGAGACGGGCCGCGCCCTGTATCCCGACCGCCCGCTGGACGAGGCCCGGCGCCAGCTCGCCCGGCGCATGATTGAGGGCTACGCGCAGACCGTCATGGGCGCGGCCGTGCTCGCCATGGCCCGCGTCCTCGGCCCCATGCGCTCGCTGGGACGCATGACGCACAACTTCCGCAGCGGCAACAACTTCACCGAGACACGCCTCACCGCCGTGGGCCCCGCCGCCGCCGACCTCTGGTTCAACGAACCCGAGGCCACCGAGGGCTTCGTCGAGGGCGTCCTCGAGGAGGGCCTCCACCGCATCGGCGTGCGAGGACTCCTCATCACCCGCACCCGCCAGGGCCCCGAGTCCTGCACCTACCGCGTCCAGTGGGACGACCCGTCCGCGCACTGACCTCCCTCCCCTCCCGGCCCACCATGCCTCGCATCCTCGACAGCCTCCCGCAGCTCTACCAGGGCCTCCTCCCCGACTTCCTCCACCAGGACGTCCCGGAGGAGACCAAGGCCACCTGCTCCAACTGCGCCATGTGCAAGGAGAACGCACAGGGCGCCGTCGACTCCGTGGACGGCGTGAATCGCTTCTTCCGTCCCGACACCAAGTGCTGCACCTACTCCCCGCGCCTGCCCAACTTCCTCGTGGGCGCGCTGCTGTCCGACGAGCGCCCGGAGCTCGCCGAGGGGCGCCGCCGCATGGAGGAGAAGATCGCCAGCCGTGTCGGCGTGACGCCGCAGTGGGTGAAGCCACCGGCGAAGTTCCAGTTCCTCTACAAGAACGGACACCAGTTCTTCGGCCGGGCCGCGTCGCTGCGCTGCCCCTACTTCGCCATGGACTCCGGCGGCTGCACCATCTGGCCCTACCGCGAGGCCGTCTGCTCCACCTTCTTCTGCAAGTACGTGGCGGGCGCCGACGGCCGCAAGTTCTGGATGTCCCTCAAGACGTACCTCACGCTCGTTGAAATCCAGCTCTCGCGCTGGACGGCGCTCCAGCTCCTGCCGGACTACGTCCTCTCCGGGAAGGACCGCGCGGAGACCCAGCCCGCACCGCTCGGCGTGGAGGACCTGGACGACACCGCGCCCCCCGCGAAGGCCTATGCGGAGCTGTGGAAGGAGCACGCCGGCCGCGAGGCCGACTACTACCGCGCCTGCTACCGTCTGGTGCGCGAGCTGCCCGCGGACGGGCTGGAGAAGCTGCTCGGCCTGGACGGCACCATCGAGCTGAAGACGCTGGAGAAGCTCCACGACACCGCCGTGCTCCCCAGGCTGCCGCGCACGCTCAAGTTCAACCCCGACGCCACCGTCCAGTGGATGCAGGACGGCAGCGTGGCCCTGGGCGCGTACAGCGACTACGACGCCATCGCCCTGCCCGGCGAGGCCTACGGCCTGCTGGTGGAGTTCACCGGCCGCGAGCCCGTGGAGAAGGTGCGCCAGCATCTGAGGGACGCGAAGCAGGCGGACCTGTCCGAGGAGGTGTTGGTGGAGCTGTACCGCCACCGCATCCTCGTGGAGGCGTGAGCGCCCGGCGCCACGCTCAAGGCTGGCCGGACAGCTCGCCCAGCTCGCGCAACAGGCGGACGGTGGAGTGCGCCAGGCGCCACGCGAAGACGGTGCCGGAGAGGTGCTCCGCCAGCCAGGAGCAGAAGCCCGGGTCGCCCGCCCCCAGCCACGCGGCCGACTCCGACAGTTCCCCCTCCGCGGCCTCCCAGGCACGGCGGTGGGCGCTCGCGGCGGCCATCACCTCCGACACGGCATGGGTGAAGGCGTCCAGCATGGCGCGCAGCTCCAGCGGCGCGCCCGGCTCGCTGGCGCGCGCCTCGCGCAGGCGCCCCATGTGGACCAGCAGCCCCTGCTCCAGCGCGGCGGAGGTGCCAAGCCGGGCCTGCGCTCCGCGCAGCAGGAGCTGGAGGTCCTCGCCCAGCTCACGCAGCAGCTCCTCCTGGGAGCGGGCCTGGGGACGGCCCAGGCGCGTGCAGATGGCCTCCCACAGGCTGCTGTAGCCCAGCAGCTCCACCACGCTCCGGCGCACGTGCGGGGGGATGCGGTCCAGGAAATCGATGGCACTGAGCCGGGCCGCGCTCACCAGGGGCCCCGCGTCCGGTCCGCTCTTCGTGAGCTGCAGGAGCTTCCACGCCCACTGCAGGGCGCGCTCGGTGGAGCGGAACAGGGCCTCGCAACTGGCGCTGAGGGAGCCCGCGAGGCTCGCGTCGATCAGCGAGGAACCGGGCGCGGAGACGGGCGCCGGGGAGGCCTCGGGCTCGGGCCGGGACGGCTCGCCGGAAGTCGCGGTGTCGGAATCTCCGCCTTCCGCGCGCCGATCACTCCCGGAGCCCGAATCGCGTTCCGATGAACCGCTGTCCAGCAACATGCCTCGCCTCCCGAAGCGCGACCACAAGACTCCAGGTATCGCATGCCGCTCCGGCAACCTCCAAGGCCCCCACCCGCACGGCACACGTCTCCCCGTTTTCTCAGGACCGGCGAAAACGAGGGACGGGGCGTGTGGCGCCTGACGTGGAGGATGGGCGCGAGGGCCTGCGCGGCGAAGGGACGGAGCGCCCGCTCGGGCGCCCCGTCTGGATGCGCCGGGATAAGGGCCGTCCCGACGTGACAGGTCACCCATGCATCAGTGCAGGGTGCGCTTCAGGCGGCTGAGCCGCTCGTGGGTCCGCTTCTGGGCGGGCAGCAGCTCCATCCTCACGAAGCGGCGGACCTCGCCATGCACCTGGTCCGCGTCGCGCTGGTAGTCGTGGAGACCGTGGTCCTCGCCCTCTTCCAGGGCCTGGATGGCGGTCTTCTCGCCCAGCATGTCTGCGCCGCCCTGGACGAGCTTCGAGAAGGTGCCCCACAGCCCCGAGCTCTCCGCGGGCTCGCCGCCCAGCTTGCGGATGCGCTCGCGAAGCTCCTCGACCCGGTGCTCGTGGTCATGCTGGCAGTCCTCCAGCGCGTCGCGGAGCCGGTCGTCCGAGACATGTCCGAGCGCCTGGCGGTAGGTCTCCACGGCGGAGATCTCCCCGCGGAGGAAGGAATTGAGGGTGTCCACATCCTTGCTGGCGTGAGCCATGAGCGGCCTCCTTCGACAGAGCGGTTGCTCGCGCAAAGGTGCTGCCGCCAGCGCGCTGGCACGAGGGCCCCCCTCCCCGTCACCCCGGGCCTGCTCCCCCGGCCGCCCAACCCCCCAGGGCGGCTTTTCACGGATGGCAGTTTGTCCGGTTTGCAAGAATGCGCCCGGGCTGTGATTATGCCGCTTACCTGGAGTCCTGGAGTCTTTGCCTACCCCCCCATGCCTACAGACCGCCCGACATCTCCCTACAACCCCAGGCCGAGCCTGCCTGCCCTCACTCCGCGCATCACCCGGGCTCCAGGGCGCTCCGTCCCGGCCGAGCGTGAGCTGGGGGCGAGGGGAGATACACGGGCTTCACCCGGTGTCACTCCCTTGAGTCAGTTCCATTTGGTTTAACCGGCCCGTCTCCATCCACTGCCCCCCGAGACAGCCTGATAACAGGACCTGTCTCACAGCACCCGTCTTCCACTGAAACACGGGGCTGACACCACGAGCGATACATCGAGGAGGCGTCATGCCCGCCGGACTGCCACCGGACCTGGATACACGCTGTGACACGTTGGTGGAGCTCCTGCGGGTGCGCGCGGAGCGGCAGCCCCGGCAGCGTGGCTTCACCTTCCTGGTGGACGGTGAGTCGGAAGAGCTCCACCTGTCCTACGCGGAGCTGGACCGGAAGGCGCGCGCCATCGCCGCGGCGCTGCAGGCGCGGGGCTGCCGGGGCCAGCGCGCGCTGCTGCTGTATCCGCCGGGGCTGGACTACATCGCCGGCTTCTTCGGCTGCCTCTACGCGGGCGTCATCGCCGTCCCCATCTACCCGCCGGACCCGATGCGGCTGGGGCGCACCCTGCCCCGGCTGATGGCCATCTGCCAGGACGCGCAGGCCACCATCGCCCTCACCACCGACTTCATCCTCGGCATGGGGGAGATGCTCTTCGAGCAGGCGCCGGAGCTGCGGGCGCTGCACTGGCTGGCCACGGACACGCTGGACGAGTCCACCGGCGAGGGCTGGAAGGACCCGGGCGCCGAGGCCAGCACCACCGTCTTCCTCCAATACACGTCCGGCTCCACGTCTTCGCCCAAGGGCGTGGTGCTGTCGCACGCCAACCTGATGCACAACTCGGCGCTGATCCACGGGTGCTTCGGGCACTCGAAGGACAGCCGGGGCGTCATCTGGCTGCCGCCGTACCACGACATGGGCCTCATCGGCGGCATCCTCCAGCCGCTGTACGGCGGCTTCCCGGTGGTGCTGATGTCGCCGGTGGACTTCCTCAAGCGCCCGCTGCGCTGGCTGCAGGCGGTGTCGAAGTACGGGGCCACCACCAGCGGCGGGCCCAACTTCGCGTATGACCTGTGCACGCGGAAGGTGACGCCCCAGGAGCGCGACGCGCTGGACTTGAGCCGGTGGGACCTGGCCTTCAACGGCGCCGAGCCGCTCCAGCCGGAGACGCTGCGCCGCTTCGCGGAGACGTTCGCTCCGTGCGGCTTCCGGATGGAGGCGTTCTACCCCTGCTACGGCCTGGCGGAGGGCACGCTCATCGCGTCGGGCGGCCTCAAGCGGGAGGCGCCGGTGCTGCGCACCGTGGACGCCGCCGCGCTCAAGGGCCACCGCGTGGAGCCGTCCACCCCGGAGCGCCCGGGCGCGCAGACGCTGGTGGGCTCGGGCCGCGACCTGGACGGGCAGCGGCTCGTCATCGCCCACCCGGAGACGGGGGCGGTGCTGCCGCCGGGCCAGGTGGGTGAAATCTGGGTGTCCGGCCCCAGCGTGGCGCTGGGCTACTGGAACCGCCCGGAGCAGTCGGCGGCGGCCTTCGGCGGGAAGGTGCCCGGGGACGACGCGCGCTACCTGCGCACCGGCGACCTGGGCTTCCTGGACGGCGGCGAGCTGTTCGTCACCGGCCGGTTGAAGGACCTCATCATCATCCGCGGCCGCAACCACTACCCGCACGACATCGAGCGCACCGTGGAGCCCGTGCACCCGGCGCTGCGCCCGGGCTGCGGCGCGACGTTCTCAGTCGAGAAGGACGGCGAGGAGCGGCTGGTGGTGGTGCAGGAGGTGGACCGCCGCGCCGTGGAGTCGGGCGGCGTGGACCTGGACGCGCTCGCGCGCTCCATCCGGCAGGCCGTCGCCGACGCGCACGAGCTCCAGGTGTACGCGGTGGTGCTCATCCAGAGCGGCAGCCTCCCGAAGACGTCGAGCGGGAAGATTCAGCGCTTCGCCACCCGCGCGGACTTCCTGTCCGGCGGCCTGGAGGTGCTGCACCAGAGCATCCTGGAGTCCGCGCCGGCCGAGCCGCCCGCGAAGGCGGCCTCCGAGTCCGCGCCCGCGCAGGCGGCCCGGGAGGCGGCCCCCGCCGCGCGCGAGCCGAGCTTCATCCAGAAGGCGCTGACCGCCGTGACGGACGCGGGGGCGCGCCGCGCGCTGCTGTCCGTGTTCCTCCAGGAGCAGGCCGCCGCGGTGCTGCGCCTGCCCGCGTCACAGGTGGACCCGAAGAGCCCACTCCACGTTTATGGCGTGGACTCGCTGATGGCCATCGACTTCAAGAGCGCCCTCGACTCGGGCCTCGGCGTGGACGTGCCGCTGGCCGGCATCCTCCAGGGCGACTCGCTGGAGAAGCTGGCGGACACCGTGCTGGCGCTGCTCTCCGCGCCCCCGTCCTCCGCGGCCGGGCCCGCCGTCGCGGCGTCGAACGAGAGCGCGGGCGAGGCCCCGCTGTCCGGCGGCCAGCAGGCGCTCTGGTTCCTGCACCAGCTCGCGCCCGGGAGCGCCGCGTACCACGTGCCCGTCGCCGTGCGCGTGCGCGCCGCGCTGGACGTGGAGGCACTGCGGCGCGCGTTCGAGGCGCTCGTCGCCCGCCACCCCGCGCTGCGCACCACCTTCGCCCTGACGCCGTCCGGTCCCGTGCAGCGCATCCACGAGGCGCTGCCGCTGGACTTCGAGACGGTGGATGCCCGCGGCTGGGACGACGCCGCGCTGCGCGAGCGCCTGTCCACGGAGGCGCGCCGGCCCTTTGATTTGGAGGCCGGGCCGCTGCTGCGCGTGCGCCTGTACACGCGCGCGCCGGACGACCACGCGCTGCTGCTGGCGATGCACCACATCGTCACCGACTTCGGCTCCCTGGCCGTCATGGCGGAGGAGCTGGAGGCGCTCTACCCCGCCCTGCGCTCAGGGAAGAGCCTCACCCTGCCGAAGCCCGCGCGCACCTACGCGGACTTCGCGCGGTGGCAGGCGGAGCTGCTGGCCAGCCCGCGCGGCGCGGCGCTGGAGCGCTACTGGCGTGAGCAGCTCGCCGGCCCGCCGCCGGTGCTGGACCTGCCCACGGACCGGCCCCGTCCCCCCGTGCAGACGTACGCCGGCCGCGTCCACACCGAGCGCCTCGACTCCTCGCTGACCGCGGGCCTCAAGGCGCTGGCGCGCGAGCAGGGCGCCACGCTGAACATGCTGTTGCAGGCCGCCTTCCAGGTGCTGCTGCACCGCTACACCGGGCAGGAGGACTTCACGGTGGGCGTGGTGAGCGCGGGCCGTCACCGCGCCGAGCTGGCCAACGTGGCGGGCTACTTCGTCAACCCGCTGGTGGTGCGCACCCGGCCCTCCGCCGCGCTGTCCTTCACGGACTACCTGGCCTCCACGCGGCGCACGGTGCTGGAGGCCCTGGAGCACCAGGACCAGCCCTTCAACGTGCTGGTGGACAAGCTCCAGCCGGTGAGGGACCACAGCCGCTCGCCGCTGTTCCAGGTGATGTTCGTGTACCAGCGCGCGGCCCGCCTGGACGAGCGCGGCCTCACCGCCTTCGCGCTGGACATTCCGGGCGCCCGCTCGGAGCTGGCCGGGCTGCCGCTGGAGTCGCTGCCGCTGGACCACGGCGGCGCCCAGTTCGACCTCACGCTCACCATGGGCGAGGCCGCGGGCGAGCTGGTCGCCTCCTTCGAGTACAACACCGACCTCTTCGACACGGCCACCATCGCCCGGATGACGGGCCACCTGCGCACGCTGCTCGCCGGCCTCGTGGCGGACCCGAAGCGCGCGCTGGCGGACCTGCCGCTGCTGCCCGAAGCGGAGCGCCAGAAGCTGCTCGCCATGCAGTCCGGGCCCCGCGTGTCCCTGGACGGCTCGCTGCTGCCCGGCCTCTTCGCCGCGCAGGCCGCGCGCACGCCGGACGCCGCGGCGGTGATGTTCCGCGACGAGCAGCTCACCTATCGCGAGCTGCACCAGCGCGCCGGCTTCCTCGCCGCGTGGCTGCGCGAGCAGGGCGTGGGGCGTGGCTCGGTGGTGGGCCTGTGCCTGGAGCGCTCGGTGGAGATGGTGGCCGCGGTGCTGGGCGTGCTCTCCACGGGCGCGGCCTACGTCCCCATCGACCCGGCGTACCCGGTGGAGCGGCTGACCTTCATCCTCTCCGACGCGGGCACGCCGCTGCTGCTCACCCAGTCCTGGCTGCACGGGCAGCTCGCGTCGCACGTGAGCGGCGGGCCGGTGCGGGTGGTCAGCCTGGACAAGGACCTGGACTGGAGCGCGGCGGCGTCCACGACTCCGCCGGAGCCGGTGGCGCTGCGGCCGGAGGACCTGGCGTGCCTCGTGTACACGTCCGGCTCCACGGGCCAGCCCAAGGGCGTGATGCTGGAGCACGGCGGGCTGGCGAACCTCGTCCGCTCGTTCGTGGAGTCCTACGCGCCGGGCGTGGCGGACCGGATGCTGCCGCTCACCTCCGTGGCGTCCGCCAGCTTCGTGGGCGAGGTGCTTCCTCCCCTGTGCACGGGCGCCGCGCTGGTGCTGCCCACCGAGGGCGAGGTGCTGGACGCGGAGCTGCTGCTGGGGCTCATCGCGCGGCACCACATCAGCATCGTCAGCACCGTGCCCGCGGTCATCGCCGGGCTCAACGCGCGCAAGGACACGCTGCCGCCGGTGCGGCTGGTGCTCAGCGGCGGTGAGGCGCTGGTGGCCGGCGACGTGGAGGCGCTGCTGGGCACCACCACCGTCGTCAACGGCTACGGCCTGACGGAGACGACGGTGTGCACCACGTACCACCACCTGCGCCCGGAGGACCTGAAGGGCCGCGCGTGGATGCCCATCGGCAAGCCCATCATCAACACGGACGTGTACGTGCTGGACGCGCGGCGCCAGCCCGTGCCCGTGGGCTGCGCGGGCGAGCTGTACGTGGGCGGCACGGGCGTGGCGCGCGGCTACTGGCGCCGGCCGGAGCTGACGGCGGAGCGCTTCGTCGCCAACCCCTTCCGTCCCGGTGAGCGCATGTACCGCACCGGCGACGTGGCCCGGTGGCTGCCGGACGGCGTGCTGGAGTACCTGCACCGCGCGGACGACCAGGTGAAGATTCGCGGCTTCCGCATCGAGCTGGGCGAGGTGGAGGCCGCCGTCCGCCGCCACCCCGCCGTGCGCGACGCCTTCGTCATGGCGCGCGAGGACACGCCGGGAGACCGGCGCCTCGTGGCCTACGTGGTGCTGTCCGAGCCCGCGCCCACCAGCAGTGATTTGCACGGCTTCCTCGCGGAGTCGCTGCCGCCGTACATGGTGCCGTCCGCCTTCCTCGCGCTGCCGGCGCTGCCGTTGTCGCCCAACGGCAAGGTGGACACGCGCGCCCTGCCCGTCCCGGAGGGCGAGCGCCCCGCGCTGGCCGCCGCCTACGCCCCGCCGCAGAGCGAGCTGGAGCGCCGCATCGCCGCCATCTGGCAGCAGGTGCTCAAGGTGGGCGAGGTGGGCCTGCACGACAACTTCTTCGAGCTGGGCGGCAACTCCATGCTCATCGCCCAGGCGCACCGCCGCCTGCGCGAGGAGCTGGGCGCGAACCTGGCGCTGGTAGACCTCTTCAAGCTCACCACCGTCAGCGCGCTGGCCCGGCACCTGGGCAGCGCCGAGTCCGGAGAGGTGGCCGCGAAGGAGCAGGCCCGGTCCATCCAGGACGAGGCGGAGCGGCGCCGGGCGGCCATGGGGCGCCGCCAGCAGGCCGCCAGGGGACGTGGGCCCCGCAAGTAAAGCTGTACCGCGACGACTTCCAGGCCGCGTGACGCGGCAGGTGGGGATGAAGACATGAGCACCGAGACAGAGACGCAGGGTGGGGGCCTGGAAGGCATCGCCGTCATCGGCATGGGCGCGCGGCTTCCGGGCGCGAAGACGGTGGCGGAGTTCTGGAAGAACCTCTGCGGCGGCGTGGAGACCATCTCCTTCTTCACGGAGGAGGAGCTCATCGCCGAGGGCATCGACCCCGCGCTGGTGCGGGCGCCCAACTACGTGAAGGCGGGCGGCGTGCTCGGCGACACGGAGATGTTCGACGCGGCCTTCTTCGGGCTCAACCCGCGCGAGGCGGCGTTGATGGACCCGCAGCACCGCGTCTTCCTGGAGTGCGCGTGGGAGGCCATGGAGGGCGCGGGCTACAGCCCGGAGCACCAGCCCGGCCGCGTGGGCGTGTTCGGCGGCATGAGCATGAACACGTACCTGCTCAACAACATCTACGCGCACCTGGCTCACGTGGCCTCGCTGGAGAGCCTCCAGGCGTCCATCGGCAACGACAAGGACAGCCTCACCACGGAGGTGGCGTACCGGCTCAACCTCAAGGGCCCGGCCGTCACGGTGCAGTCCTCCTCGTCCACCTCGCTCACCTGCATCCACTTCGCCTGCCAGAGCCTGCTGGCGTACGAGTGTGACGCGGCCCTGGCCGGCGGCGTCTCCATCCACTTCCCGGAGAAGGCGGGCTACCTCTACTACGAGGGCGGCACCACGGCCCCGGACGGGCACTGCCACACCTTCGACGCCAAGGCCCAGGGCTTCGTCGCCGGCCATGGCGCGGCCGTCATCATGCTGAAGCGCCTGGAAGACGCGGTGCGCGACGGCGACACCATCTACGCGGTGGTGAAGGGCTCGGCGTGCAACAACGACGGCTCCAACAAGGTCAGCTACATGGCCCCCAGCGTGGAGGGCCATGCGGAGGCGATTGCCCTCGCGCAGGCGGTGGCGGGCGTGACGCCGGACTCCATCGGCTACGTGGAGGCGCACGGCACCGCCACGCAGATTGGAGACCCCATCGAGGTGGCGGCGCTGACGCAGGCCTTCCGCCAGGGCACGGACGCGAAGCAGTTCTGCGCGCTGGGCTCGGTGAAGACGAACATCGGCCACCTGGACTCCGCGGCGGGCGCGGTGGGCTTCATGAAGGTGGCGCTGTCGCTGCACCACAAGAAGCTGGTGCCCAGCCTCCACTTCGAGACGCCCAACCCGGCCATCGACTTCGCCAACAGCCCCTTCTTCGTGAACACGCAACTGCGTGACTGGCAGGACGGCCCCACGCCCCGGCGCGCGGGCGTGTGCTCGCTGGGCATGGGCGGCACCAACGCCCACGCCATCCTGGAAGAGGCCCCGCCGCTGCCCCCCACGGACGCGCCCCGCCGCCCCGCGCAGCTGCTGCTGCTGTCCGCGCGCTCGGACACCGCGCTGGAGACCGCCACGGACCGGCTGGTGTCGCACCTGAAGGAGAACCCGGACCTGTCGCTGGCGGACGTGGCCTACACGCTCCAGGTGGGCCGCAAGCGCTTCGGCAAGCGCCGCGCGGTGGTGTGCCGCTCGGTGGGGGACGCGGTGGAGGCGCTGGCCTCGCGCGAGCCCGGGCGCGTGCTCACCGGCGCCCAGGAGTCCGCGGGCCGGCCGGTGATGTTCCTCTTCTCCGGCCAGGGCTCGCAGTACGTGGACATGGGCCGGCAGCTCTACGAAACGGAGCCCTCCTTCCGCGCGGACGTGGATGCGTGCGCGGAGAAGCTGAAGCCGCACCTGGGCCTGGACCTGCGCACGGTGCTGTACCCGCCCGCGGAGCAGCGGGAGGCCGCCGCCGAGCGCCTCAAGCAGACGTCGCTCACCCAGCCGGCCCTCTTCGTCATCGAGTACGCGCTGGCGAAGCTGTGGATGTCCTGGGGCGTGAAGCCTCGCGCCATGCTGGGACACAGCATTGGCGAGTACGTGGCGGCGTGCCTGGCGGGCGTGTTCTCGCTGGAGGACGCGCTGGCGCTGGTGGCCGCGCGCGGCCGGCTGATGCAGGGCATGCCGGCGGGCACCATGCTCGCGGTGTCCCTGGCCGAGTCCGAGGTGGCGGGCAGCCTGCCCGCGGAGCTGTCCATCGCCGCGGTGAACAGCCCGGGCACCTGCGTGGTGGCGGGGCCGGTGGCGTCGGTGGAGTCCTTCGCGGAGACGCTGGCGTCGCGGGGGGTGAACAGCACGCGGCTGCACACCTCGCACGCGTTCCACTCGTCCATGATGGACCCCATCCTGGAGGCCTTCCGCGAGGCGGTGCGGAAGGTGAAGCGCAACGCGCCCCAGGTGCCGTACCTCTCCAACGTCACCGGGAAGTGGATTACCACCGACGAGGCCACCAGCCCGGACTACTGGGCGAAGCACCTGCGCGGCGCGGTGCGCTTCGCGGACGGCGTGGGTGAGTTGCTGAAGGACGCGGACGCCATCCTCCTGGAGGTGGGCCCCGGCAACACGCTGGCCACGCTGTCCCGCCAGCACCCGGCGAAGGGAGCGCAGCACGCGTTCATCAGCTCGCTGCGCCACCCGAAGGAGTCGCACGCGGACGTGGAGTTCTTCCTCGGCGCCCTGGGCCGGCTGTGGCTGGCGGGCGTGGAGCCGGACTGGGACGCCTTCATCGACGGCGAGCGGCGCCGCCGCGTCCCCCTGCCCACCGCGCCCTTCGAGCGCCAGAAGTTCTGGGTGGAGCCGAAGAAGGAGTCGCACGGCGGCGCGGGCAAGGCGCACGTCGACGACACCGCCGGCGCGGACCAGAAGCAGGACGTGTCGCGCTGGTTCTACCTGCCCACGTGGAAGCGCACGCCGCCCCTGGCCTCCGGCGAGTGGGCGAAGGCGAAGGCGTGCTGGTGGCTCTTCACCCCGGGCACGGACGGGCTGGGCGGACAGGTGGCGAAGCGGCTGGCGGAGGTGGGCCAGGACGTCGTCACCCTCACCCCGGGCCCGCGCACCGCGCAGGTGAGCGCGCGTCACTGGACGGTGGACCCGAAGGATGCCGCGGGCTACGCGACGCTGCTGGCGACGCTCACCGCGGAAGGGCTGGCGCCGGAGCGCATCCTCCACCTGTGGGGCGCGGTGGCCGGGGAGTCCTCCGGTGAGGCGGCGCTCGACGTGGCGCTGGAGCGGGGCTTCTCCAGCCTGCTCTTCCTGGCGCAGGCGCTCGGCCGGCAGGGCGGCGCGAAGCCCGTGTCGCTGGTGGCCGTCACCCACCGGATGCAGGCGCTCGCGGACGAGCAGCCCCGCCCGGAGTGGGCCACGGTGCTGGGCCCCTGCCGCGTGATTCCCCAGGAGTACCCGCACCTGTCCTGCCGCTCCGTGGACGTCGTCCTCCCCGCGCCGGGAAGCTGGCGCGAGGCCACGCTGGCGGAGGCGCTGCTGGCCGAGTGCGCCGCCGCCTCGCGCGCGGAGGCCGCCATCGCGTACCGCGGTGGGCAGCGTCACGCGCAGGTCTTCGAGCCCGTGGCTCCGGACGCGCTCCGCGCGGAGTCCCTGCCGCTGCGTGAGGGCGGTGTGTACCTGCTGCTCGGCGGCTTCGGCACGCTGGGCACCGCGCACGCGCGGGCGCTCGCCCGGAAGGTGAAGGCGAAGCTGGTGCTGGCCAGCCGCACCGC
Source organism: Myxococcus sp. RHSTA-1-4 (assembly GCF_020037125.1). Taxonomy (GTDB): domain Bacteria; phylum Myxococcota; class Myxococcia; order Myxococcales; family Myxococcaceae; genus Myxococcus. Next base: position 15,242 of record NZ_JAIQDG010000038.1, on the reverse strand, counting down.
GCTGCCGGAGCGCTCCGGCTGGGACGCGTGGCTGGCGTCGCACGGTGAGACGGACGCGGTCAGCCGCCGCATCCACAAGGTGCGGGAACTGGAAACGCTGGGCGCCGAGGTGCACGTGGTGGCCGCGGACGTCGCGGACCGGACGCAGCTCCGCGCGGCCGTGGACGCGGCGGTGTCTCGCTTCGGCGCGCTGCACGGCGTGGTGTACGCGGCGGGCGACGTGGACCCTGCCCTCTTCCGCGCCATTCCGGACACGCGCCCGGAGGACGTGCGCAACCACTTCCGCAGCCGCATCCAGGGCGTGTACGCGCTGGAGGAGGCGCTGGCCGGCAGGACGCTGGACTTCTGCCACCTGGCCTCGTCGCTGGCGGCGGTGCTGGGTGGCCTGGGCCTGGCTTCGTACACGGCCGCCACGGGCTTCATGGACGCGTTCGCCGTGAAGCACACGCAGGAGTCGCCCGTGCCGTGGACCAGCGTGGGCTGGGACGCGTGGCGCTTCGAGGAGGGCTCGGCCTCTCCGCTGGCCGCGGCCACGCCGTTCGGCGCGCTGGCCGTCTCCGCGGACGAGGGCGCTCGCGCCTTCGAGCACCTGCTCGGGCTGGGCCCGGTGGGCCACGTGGCCGTGTCCACCAGCTCCCTGTCGGCCCGCGCCGCGCGCTGGACGCGTCCGGAGCAGGAGAAGCAGGCGGAGAAGCCCCAGGCCGCGCTGGTGCAGGCGGACGCAGGAGCGAATGACCGGACACCCCGCCCGACCTTGCAGAACCCGTACGTGGCGCCCCGCGACGAGCTCGAGGAGACGATTGCCCGCCTGTGGGAATCCACGCTGGGCATCGCCCAGGTGGGCGTGCACGACAGCTTCTTCGAGCTGGGCGGCAACTCGCTGGTGGGCGTGAAGCTCATCGCCCGCGTGCGCGAGCAGTTCGGCGTCTCCATCCCCGCCGTCAGCCTCTACGAGGGCCCCACGGTGCACGCCCTGGCGAAGCTCATCAAGGCCGCCACCCGGCCTCCCGACGCGGCACCGGCGGAGGAAGAGGACTCGGGCCTGGACCGGGGCGCGCGGCGCCGCGCCCGCCGTGCCTCGCGCCGGGGTGGGTCCTCCGAGGACGCGCCCGAAGAAGAGAACTGAGCCGTCCCCCCTTCCAGGAAGTCCGCCGCCATGCCTACCGACATCGTCGCCGACGAGCAGGACATCGCCATCATCGGCATGACCGGGCGCTTCCCCGGAGCGCCCGACCTCGACGCCTTCTGGCGCAACCTGCGCGAGGGCGTGGAGTCCATCCGCTCCGTGAGCGACGCGGAGCTGGAAGCGCTCGGCGTGGACGCGGCCCTGCGCAAGGACGCGTCGTGGGTGAAGGCGTCCGCCGCACTGGAGGGCATGGAACTCTTCGATGCGGGCTTCTTCGGCTACACGCCCCGCGAGGCGGAGCTGATGGACCCGCAGCACCGCGTCTTCCTGGAGTGCGCGTGGGAGGCGCTGGAGCGCGCGGGTTATGCGCCCGAGTCCTTCAAGGGCGCCATCGGCGTCTTCGGCGGCGCACCGACGAACACGTACCTGCTGCACCACCTGGTGCCCAACGCGGACCAGCTCAGCATGCTGGACCAGGTGCAGATTGACGTGGCCAACGGCGGGGACTTCCTGGGCACCCGCGTCGCGTACAAGCTCAACCTGCGCGGGCCCAGCTACTCCATCGCCAGCGCGTGCTCCACGTCGCTGGTGGCCACGCACGTGGCCTGCCAGAGCCTGCTCAACGAGGAATGCGACATCGCGCTGGCCGGCGGTGTCTCCGTCCACGTGAAGCACCCGGAGGGCTACCGCTACCTGCCTGGAGGCATCGTCTCGCCGGACGGACACTGCCGTGCCTTCGACGCGAAGGCGGACGGCACCGTCTTCGGCAGCGGCGCGGGCGTGGTGGTGCTCAAGCGCCTGCAGGACGCGCTGGAGGACGGCGACCACATCCACGCCGTCATCAAGGGCTCCGCCATCAACAACGACGGCGCGATGAAGGTGGGCTTCACGGCGCCGGGCGTGGAGGGCCAGGCCGCCGTCATCAGCGAGGCCCTGGGCGCGGCGGGCGTGGAGCCGGAGACCATCGGCTACGTGGAGGCCCACGGCACGGGCACGAAGATGGGCGACCCCATCGAGGTGCGCGCGCTGACGAAGGCGTTCCGCCCCCGCAAGGCCAGCGCGGCCCCGGCCGTCCCGGCACGCAAGATTCCCATCGGCTCGGTGAAGACGAACATCGGCCACCTGGCGAACGCGGCCGGCGTGTCCAGCCTCATCAAGGCCGTGCTCTCGCTGGAGCACCACGAGCTGCCGCCCAGCCTCCACTTCGAGCAGCCCAGCCCCGAGATTGATTTCGAGAGCAGCCCCTTCTACGTCAACGCGAAGCTGGAGCCGTGGCCGGCGAACCCGAAGCACCCGCGCCGTGCGGGCGTCAGCTCCTTCGGCGTGGGCGGCACCAACGCCCACATCGTCGTGCAGGAAGCCCCGGACCTGCCGCCCTCGGGCCCGTCGCGGAAGGCGCAGCTCCTGGTGCTGTCGGCCCGCTCGGCCACCGCGCTGGAGGCCGCCACGCAGCGGCTGGCGCGGCACCTGCGCGCGCACCCGGAGCAGCCCCTGGCGGACGTGGCCTACACGCTCCAGGTGGGGCGGCAGCCCATGGCCCACCGCCGTGTGCTGGTGTGCACGGACCGCGAGGATGCACTCGCCGCGCTGGAGGCGGAGGGGACGCCTCGCTGCGGGACGGACGCGCCCTCCGTGCAGGACCGGCCGGTGGCCTTCCTCTTCCCGGGCCAGGGCTCGCAGTACGTGGGCATGGCGCGCGGGCTGTACGACGCCGAGCCCGTCTTCCGCGAGCACCTGGACGCCTGCGCCACGGGGCTGCTGCCGCACCTGGGGCTGGACCTGCGCACGGTGCTCTACCCGGACGCCGCGGGCGCGGAGGAGGCCGCGAAGAAGCTGGGACAGACGGCCCTCACCCAGCCGGCCCTCTTCGCCGTGGAGTACGCGCTGGCGCGGCTGTGGATGTCCTGGGGCGTGAAGCCGCAGGCCATGCTGGGGCACAGCGTGGGCGAGTACGTCGCCGCGTGCCTGGCCGGTGTCTTCTCCTTGCAGGACGCGCTGGCGCTGGTGGCGAAGCGCGGGGCGCTCATGCAGTCGCTCCCCGCCGGGGCCATGCTGAGCGTGCAGCTCCCCGAGGACGAGGTGCGCCCGCACCTGACGCCGGAGCTGTCCCTGGCCGCCGTCAACGGGCCGCGCCTCACGGTGGTGGCGGGCCCCACGGAGGCCGTCGCCGCGCTCCAGGCGAAGCTGGAGGCGAGCGGCGTGGGCGTGGCGAAGCTGCACACGTCGCACGCGTTCCACTCCGCGATGATGGACCCCATCCTCCCGGCCTTCACGGACGCGGTGCGCGCGGTGAAGCTCAACGCGCCGAAGCTGCCCTTCCTCTCCAACGTGACGGGCACGTGGATTGACGCCGCGCAGGCCACGGACCCGGCGTACTGGGCACAGCACCTGCGGCAGGCGGTGCGCTTCGACGCGGGCCTGCGCGAGCTGGCGAAGAAGCCGCAGCTCGCGCTGCTGGAGGTGGGCCCCGGGACGACGCTCGTCTCGCTGGCGCGGCAGCAGCCCGGCGCCGAGGGACGCGTGGCGGTCTCCTGCACGCGGCACCCGCGCGAGACGTCCGCCGATGACGTCACCGTGCTCCTGGGCGCGCTGGGCAAGCTGTGGCTGGGCGGCGTCCACCCGGACTGGGCGGGCTTCTCCAAGAAGGAGCAGCGGCGCAGGCTGCCGCTGCCCACCTACCCCTTCGAGCGGCAGCGGTACTGGATTGAGGCCCGGCCCGGGAGCGGCCTGGGCGCGGCGCGTCCCGCGGCGGCCACCTCCGCCTCCGCCGAGAAGAAGAGCGACCCGGCGGACTGGTTCTACGTGCCCTCGTGGAAGCGCGCGCCGCTGCCGCGTGCGGCCACGGCCACCGGGCCCGCGGCCAGCGTGCGGAGCTGGCTGATGTTCGCGGACGGCGCGGGCGTGGCGGACGCGATGGCCTCCCGGCTCGTCGCGGCGGGACACTCCGTGGTCCGAGTCGTCCCCGGCCCGGCGTTCAGCCAGCGGAATGACGGCTCCTTCGCCGTGGACCCGAAGCGGCGCGAGGACTACTCCGCCCTGCTGGACGCGCTCCAGCAGCAGGGACACGCGGTGGGCGGCGTGGTGCACCTCTGGGGCGTGACGTCCGGGAACGTGCTCCGGGACGAGGCGGTGCACCACGGCTTCGACAGCCTCGTGTCGCTCGCGCAGGCGCTGGGTGCACAGAGCCAGCCGAGGCACGTGCTCGTGGTGGCCAGTGGCGCCGCGCGGGTGGAGCGCGCGGACGCCCTGGTGCCCGAACTGGCGGCACTGCTGGGCCCCTGCCGCGTGGTGCCCCAGGAGTACCCGCACCTCACCTGCCGGCTGGCCGACGTGGCCCCGGCGGGCATTGGCATGGAAGCCTCCGCGCTGGCGGAGCACCTGCTGGCGGAGCTCTTCGCGGGCGCGGCGGAGCCGGTGGTCGCCTGGCGCGGGCGCCAGCGGTGGGTGCAGACCTTCGAGCCGCTTCGGCTGGAGGAGGACGCCGCGTCCAGCCGGCCGCTGTGCGAGCGCGGCGTGTACCTCGTCACCGACGGCCTGGAGGGCCCCGGCCACGTGCTGGCCTCGGCGCTGGCGCGGAACTTCCGCGCGCGCCTCGCGCTGGTGGAGGCCCCGGACTTCCCGGCCCGCGAGCAGTGGGCACAGTGGCTGGCCACGCATGAGCCGACGGACGCCACGCGCCGCAAGGTGGAGGCCGCGCAGGCGCTGGAGGCGGCCGGAGCCGAGGTGCTGGTGCTCGGCGCGGACGGCACCGACGCGGAGCAACTGAAGGCCGCCGTGGCCCGGACGGTGGAGCGCTTCGGCCGCATCCACGGCGTCATCCACGCCGCGGGCGGGCTGCGCGGCGCCATGCTGGGCGCCATCCAGGACCTGGGCCCCGAGCAGCGCGCCGCCCACTTCGCGCCCGCCCTCCACGGCCTGCGGGCCCTGGCCGAGGCGCTCCCCGCGGACGGCCTGGACTTCGTGCTGCTGATGTCGTCGCTGTCCTCGGTGCTGGGGGGCCTGGGCCAGGTCGCGCACGCGGCGGCCAGCGCGTTCATGGATGCCTTCGCGGAGGCGCGCTCCGACGCGGGCTCCGTGCCCTGGCACAGCGTGGGCTGGGACGCGTGGAAGCTGGACGAGTCCACCGCGCTGGGGGCGCTGGCGAAGTTCGCGCTCAGCCCCGAGGAGGGCGTGAGCGCCACGCGCCGCATCCTCGCGGGGGCCTCGGGCGGGCCCATCGCCGTCTGCACCGCGGACCTGGCGGCGCGGCGGCGGCAATCGGCGCGCTCCCCGTCGCAAACCCAGGCGGGTGCCACGCCGGGAGCGCGCAAGAGCCACCCGCGCCCGGCGCTCGCCGCGGCCTACGTGGCGCCGCGCACGGACCTGGAGCGCACCCTCACCACGGTGTGGCAGGCCGTGCTGGGCATCGAGCCCATCGGCATCGACGACAACTTCTTCGAGCTGGGCGGCGACTCACTGCTCGCCGTCCAGGCCTCGGCACAGCTCCGGCAGGCCCTCCAGGTGGAGGTGCCGGCCGCCACCCTGTACCAGCGCCCCACGGCGCGCTCGCTCTCGGAGCTCCTGGGCGAGGGCGACGCGGCGGCCCGCGAGCGCGCGGAGAAGCTGGCGAAGCGCAAGGAAGAACTGAGCCGCCGCAACCAGTGGCTCCACCGCCGGCAGAAGTAGGCGCGTCACGGCACGCACCCTCCGGCCCTACACCCCTTACGAGAAGACACCATGGCTGACATCAACGACACCGACGGCAGCTTCGAAGGATTGGCCATCGCCGTCATCGGCATGTCCGGGCGCTTTCCCGGCGCGAAGGACGTGGAGCAGTTCTGGAAGAACCTCTGCGCGGGAGTGGAGTCCATCGTCCCGCTCACCGACGCCGAGCTGCGCGCCGCGGGTGTCTCCGCCGAGGAGCTGGGCTCCGGCCGCTACGTGAAGGCGGCGCCGGTGCTGGACGGCGTGGAGCTCTTCGACGCGGGCCTCTTCGGTTACACGCCGCTGGAGGCGCGGGTGATGGACCCGCAGCAGCGCCTGCTGCTGGAGTGCGCGTGGGAGGCGCTGGAGCACGCGGGTTATGACCCGGACAAACACCCGGGCGAGCGCATCTCCGTCTTCGCCGGCACCCGCACCAGCACGTACCTCTTCCACGTGCTGGCCAACCGCGCCGCGCTCCAGCCTCAAGACAGGCTGCTGGTGGAGCTGGGCAACGACGTGTCCTCGCTGGCCACGCGCCTCTCCTACAAGCTCAACCTCACCGGCCCCAGCACCATGGTGCAGACGGCGTGCTCCACGTCGCTGGTGGCCATCCACCTGGCCTGCCAGAGCCTGCTGATGGGCGAGTGCCGCATGGCCCTGGCCGCCGCCACGGCCGTCAACGTGCCGCACCGCGCGGGCTACACCTACGAGCCGGGCAGCATGCTGTCCCCGGACGGGCACGTGCGCCCCTTCGACGCGAAGGCGGAGGGCACCGTCTTCGGCAGCGGCGCGGGCGTGGTGGTGCTCAAGCGCCTCCAGGACGCGCTGGCGGACGGCGACAACGTGCTGGCCGTGGTGCGCGGCTCGGCGGTGAACAACGACGGCTCGCACAAGGCGTCCTTCACCGCGCCCAGCGTGGAGGGCCAGACGGAGGTGCTGCTGGAGTCGCTGGCGTGCGCCGGACTGGACGCGGACGCCATCAGCTACCTGGAAGCCCACGGCACGGGCACGTCGCTGGGAGACCCGATTGAAATCCTCGCGCTGAACAACGCGTGGCGCGCCAGCACGGACAAAAAGGGCTTCTGCAAGCTGGGCACGGCGAAGGGCAACGTGGGCCACCTGGACGTGGCCGCGGGCATGGCGGGCTTCATCAAGACGGTGATGTCGCTCCAGCACCGGAAGCTGCCGCCGATGCTGAACTTCACGCAGCCCAACCCGCAAATCGACTTCGCCAGCAGCCCCTTCACCGTCAACACGAAGCTGACGGACTGGACGGGCACCGGCCCGCTGCGCGCGGGCGTCAGCTCGTTCGGCTTCGGCGGCACCAACGCGCACATCATCCTGGAGGAGGCGCCGAAGGCGGCGGCGTCGGGCCCGTCGCGTCCCCAGCAGCTCGTGGTGCTGTCGGCCCGGAGCGAGGCCGCGCTGGACACCGCCACCGGCAACCTGGCGGCGTGGCTGCGCGAGCACCCGGGCGCGTCGCTGGCGGACGTGGCCTTCACGCTCCAGATGGGCCGCAAGGACTTCGACCACCGCCGCGTGCTCGTGGCGCGCGCCACGGGCGAGGCCGCGGAGGCGCTGGCCTCCCGGGCTCCGAGCGTCCTCACGGGCGTGCGCGAGGTGGGCGACCGGCCGGTGGTCTTCATGTTCCCCGGCCAGGGCGCGCAGCACGTCAACATGGCGCGCGAGCTGTACGACTCCGAGCCCGCGTTCCGCGCCGAGGTGGACACCTGCGCGGAGAAGCTGAAGCCGCACCTGGGCCTGGACCTGCGCACGGTGCTCTACCCCACCGCCGGCGGCGAGGCCGAGGCCACGAAGAAGCTGGAGGGCACCGCGCTCACCCAGCCCGCGCTGTTCGTCCTCGAGTACGCGATGGCGAAGCTGTGGATGGCCTGGGGCGTGAAGCCGCGCGCCATGGTGGGCCACAGCATCGGCGAGTACGTGGCCGCATGCCTCGCGGGCGTCTTCTCGCTGGACGACGCGCTGGCGCTGGTGGCGAAGCGCGGGGCGCTCATGCAGTCGCTGCCCGCGGGCTCCATGCTCGCGGTGCCGCTGCCGGAGGCGGAGGTGGCGCCGCTGCTGGAGGGGAAGCTGGACCTCGCGGCGGTGAATGGCCCGGCGATGTGCGTGGTGGCGGGCCCGTCGGAGGCGGTGGACGCGATGGAGGCGAAGCTGTCCGCGCGCGGCGTGCAGGCGCGGCGGCTGCATACGTCCCATGCCTTCCACTCGGCGATGATGGACCCCATCCTCGCGCCCTTCACCGAGGCCGTGCGCCGCGTGCGCCTCCAGGCGCCGAAGCTGCCGTACGTGTCCAACGTGACGGGCACGTGGATTGACGCGGCCCAGGCCACCGACCCGGCCTACTGGGCGCGGCACCTGCGCCAGCCGGTGCGCTTCGCCCAGGGGCTGCGCGAGCTGCTGAAGGACTCCTCGGACGTGCTGCTGGAGGTGGGCCCCGGGCAGACGCTGGGCAGCCTCGCGAAGGCACAGCCGGAGACGGCCGGGCGCACCGTGCTGTCCTCCGCGCGCCACCCGCAGAAGCCGGAGTCGGATGCCGCGAAGCTGATGGGCACGCTGGGCAAGCTGTGGCTCGCGGGCGTGCCGGTGGACTGGAAGGGCTTCCACTCCGGACAGCGCCGCCGCCGCGTGCCGCTGCCGGGCTACCCCTTCGAGCGCGAGCGCTACTGGGTGGACCCGGTAGAAGGCGCGGCCGCGCAGACGCAGCAGCGGGCCCCGGCGGGCAAGAACGCGGACGTGGCGGACTGGTTCCACGTACCCGCCTGGAAGCCCGCGGCCCCGCCCGAGCTCGACCGCGAGGCGCTGGCGAAGTCGCGCTGCTGGGTGCTGCTGGAGGACGGGCTCGGCGTCGGCGAGGCGCTGGCGCGCCGGCTGGCGGCGGAGGGCCGTGAGGTGGTTCGCGTGAGGGCGGGCACCGCCTTCGCGCGCGAGGATGCCCGCCGCTTCGTGGCCGCCCCGGACAGCAAGGCGGACCTGCAAGCGGTGCTGGCGGACCTGGAGAAGCAGGGCCTGCCCGCGGACGTCATCGTGCACCTGTGGAGCCTCACCGCGCCGGACGTGACGAGCACGGGCGCGGAGCTGTTCCGGAAGCTGCAGCCGGGCGGCTACTACAGCCTCCTCGCACTGGGACAGGCGCTGGCCACGGGCACCCGGGCGGTGCGCCTGGAGGTCGTCTCCAACCGGCTGCACGACCTGGACGGCGAGCACCAGTCCCTGGCGGAGAAGTCCCCGCTGCTCACGGCCTGCAAGGTGATTCCGCAGGAGCTGCCGCACGTCACCGCCCGCTGCGTGGAGGTGGAGGTAGCGGTGCCGTCCAGCCCCCGCGCGGAGCGGCTGGCGGGAATGCTGGTGGCGGAGCTCAGCGCCCGTGGCTCTGAAATGCTCGTGGTGCTGCGAGGCACCCGCCGCTACGTCCAGGCCTACACCCCGGTCCGGCTGGAGGCGAAGGGCACGCCGCTCACCCCGCTGCGCGAGGGGGGCGTGTACCTCATCACCGGCGGCATGGGCGCGGTGGGCCTGATGCTGGCGGACCACCTGGCGGAGACGCTGAAGGCGAAGGTGGCGCTGCTGGGCCGCACGGCGCTCCCGGAGCGGAGCGCGTGGGACGCGTGGCTCGCGGGCCATCCCGAGGACGACACGGTCAGCCGCCGCATCCGCCGCGTGAAGGAGCTGGAGGCGAAGGGCGCCGAGGTGCTGGTGCTCGCCGCGGACGTGGCGGACGCCGCCCAGCTCAAGGCCGCGGTGGCGAAGGTGGAGGCCCACTTCGGGGCGCTGCACGGCGTGCTGCACACGGCGGGCGTCACCCGGGGTGACTCGCCCTACCTGGCGCTGACGGACGTGCGCCGCGACGCGGCCGAGACGCAGTTCGGCCCCAAGGTGTACGGCACCTATGCGCTGGAGGAGGCGCTGCGCGGGCGCGCGGTGGACTTCGTGCTGCTGTTCTCGTCCAGCTCGTCGGTGCTGGGCGGCCTGGCGCACTTCACCTACGCGGCGGGCAACCAGTTCCTGGACGCCTTCGCGGAGAGCCGCCGCGGGCTGGAGTCCCCGCGCTGGGTGAGCGCGTCGTGGGACCCGTGGCCCGAGGAGACGAAGCACACCTCGCTGCGCACGGCGATGGACCAGTACACGATGACGGTGCCCGAGGGCACCCAGGCGCTGCGCCGGGTGGTGCAGGCCGGGCTGGACGGACAGGTGGTGGTCATCACCGGCGACCTGGAGCCGCGTCTTCGCACATGGGTCAACCGCGAGCCGAAGGCGGCGGGCGCGCAGCCGAAGAAGGCCGCGAACCGGACGCGCCGGGGCAAGACGGCGTACGTGGCCCCCTCCACGGACCTGGAGAAGGCGGTGGCCGCGCTGTGGAGCGAGCTGCTGGGCGTGGCCGAGGTCGGCCTGCACGACGACTTCTTCGACCTGGGCGGCCACTCGCTGCTGGCCACGCAGCTCCGCAACCAGCTCCAGGCCACCTTCAAGGTGGAGCCGCCGCTGCGCAGCCTCTTCGAGAACCCCACCGTGGCGGGCCTCTCCGGCCTCATCGCGAAGGAGCTGGCGGCGCGCGAGGCGGTGCCGACGAAGCCCCTGGCCGAGGCCCTGCGCACGGCCTTCCCCACCGAGCGCCCGTCGCTCCTGGAGGACTGGCTGCGCCGCAAGGTGGCCAAGGTGACGAACCGGGCCGTGAAGGACCTGCCCGCGGATGGCAGCCTCAAGGGCCTGGACCTGGACGCCATCGGCGCGGAGCTGGAGTTCGACCTGAAGAAGCAGCTCAAGTTCCAGCTCTACCCGCATGAGCTGCGCGAGCACGCCTCGCTGCCCGAGCTGTCGCGCTACCTGCTGGCGGAGATGGAGCGGCAGACGGACCCGGCGCGCTTCGCCACCGACATGCCGCTGTCGGCCTTCTCCCTGCGGCCCTACCGCCGGCAGGCGTCCGGCCCCAAGGTGCGGGCGGCGAAGAAGAACCCGAGCATGGTGTTCGTGCACTCCACGCCGCGCGCGGGCTCCACCCTCTTCCGCGTCATGCTGGCCGGCCACCCGCGCCTGTTCTGCCCGCCGGAGCTGAACCTCCTCTTCTTCGAGACGATGCGGGAGTGGAAGCAGAACGTGGGCTTCGGCCACGAGATGGAGTGGACCGAGCGCGGCCTCTTGTGGGCCTTCATGGAGGTGCTGAAGCTGGACTCCACGGCGGGCCAGGCGTTCGTCGACAAGCTGGTGGCGGACAACGTCTCCGCGCAGGCCGTCTACGGGCGCCTGCAGGAGCTGTCCGGTGGCCGCCTGCTGGTGGACAAGACGCCGCCGTACGCCATGGACCCGGAGACGCTGTGGCGGGGCGAGGAGATGTTCGAGCAACCGAAGTACCTCTTCCTCATCCGGCACCCGCTGCCGGTGATGGAGTCGCTGGTGCGTATGCGCTTCGACCGCCTCTTCGGCCCCAGCCTCTTCGGCTCCGCCGACGTGGACCCGTACGCGGTGGCGGAGACGGTGTGGGCCATGCCCAACCAGAACCTGCTCGACTTCTACGAGCGCATCGGCTCCGAGCGCGTCCATTGGGTCCGCTACGAGGAGCTGGTGAGCGAGCCGGCGCGGGTGATGAAGGGCGTCAGCGACTTCCTGGGCCTGCCCTACGACGAGGGCATGGTGCAGCCCTACGACGGGAAGCGGGAGCGCATGCTCGGCGGCCTGGGTGACCCGAACATCCTCCAGCACACCCGCATCGAGGGCGAGCGGAGCGACTCGTGGAAGCGCATCCAGTGGCCGCGCGCGCTCGACGCGTCCACGCGCGCGCTGGCCACGCGGCTCGGGTATGAGCTGCCCGAGGCCGCTCCGGTGGCCCCGAAGAAGTCCGGCGCCGCCGAGGAGAACCGGGCCGAGAAGCTGCTGGAGAACCTGGACAACCTGTCCGACGAGCAGGTCGCCGCACTGCTGGCGGAAATGGAGGGCAACCCGGACAAGGTTGCCTGACCCAGGGCGAGGGGCCGGCCTCGCTCCGCGGCTGACGTCATGGGCATTCCTGATGTGGGGGGTGTCGCGGATACTGATACAACCAAGGCATCTGCTGGATGCCGCTGGATGTACCGCGCACCCGTCCGACACCTGGTTTTGGAGTTCCCATGGCGCTCACCCCAGAGCAGAAACGCGCGCGGCTCGCGGAGCTGCTGCGTGACAAAGCCCGCGCATCCCGTCGTGCCCCGGTCTCCTTCTCCCAGGAGCGCATGTGGCTCCAGGAGCGGATGGAGCCCGGGAGCGCCGCCCTCAGCGTCCCCAGCGCCGTGCGGCTGTCCGGCGAGCTGAACACCGCGGCCCTGCGCCGCGCCCTCCAGGCCCTGGTGGACCGGCACGAGGCCCTGCGCACCACCTTCGTCGAGCAGGATGGCCGGCTGCTCCAGCACATCGCGCCCTCGATGAACGTCGAGCTGCCCGTGGTGGACGTCCAGGGCTCCGAGGCCGAGGCCTGGAAGCGGCTGCACGCGGACGCGAGGCAGCCCTTCGACCTGGAGAAGGGGCCGCTGCTGCGCGCCGTGCTGTACCGCTGGGGTGAGCAAGAGCACCTGCTGCTGCTCAACATGCACCACATCGTCTCCGACGGGTGGACGATGGGCGTGCTCGTGCGGGAGCTGGGCGTGCTCTACCCCGCGCTCGCGTCCGGCCAGCCCGTGTCCCTGCCGCCGCTGCCCCTCCAGTACGCGGACTTCGCCGCATGGCAGCGCGACTGGCTGAGGGGTGAGACGCTGGACTCGCAGCTCGGCTACTGGCGCCAGCAGCTGGATGCCGACGCCGTGCTGGAGCTGCCCACCGACAGGCCGCGCACCGCCAGTACCAGCACGCGGGGCGCCCGCCACACGGCGATGCTGCCGCCCGCGCTGCTCCAGTCGTTGAAGGACCTGGCCCGGCGCGAGGGCCGCACCCTCTTCACCCTGCTGCTCTCCGCCTGGCAGGTGCTGCTGTCCCGCTACAGCGGACAGGACGACGTGGTGGTGGGCTCGCCGGTCGCCGGCCGCAATCGCGCCGAGCTGGAGGGGCTCGTCGGCCTCTTCGTCAACACGGTGGCCCTGCGCACGGACCTGTCCGGAGACCCGTCCTTCCTCGAGCTGCTGGGCCGTGTCCACGAGAAGGTGATGGGGGCCTTCGCCCACCAGGACATGCCCTTCGAGAAGCTGGTGGAGGCCCTGCGGCCGGAGCGGCGGCTCGGCAGCACTCCGCTGTTCCAGGTGCTGTTCGCGCTTCAGAACGCGCCGATGCCTCCACTGCGCGCGCCCGGGCTGGTGATGGAGGCGCAGCCCGTGGACAGCGGGGCCGCCCAGGTGGACCTGACCCTGCTCGCCACCGAGCTGCCCCAGGGCCTGCGAACCGCCGTCGTCTATCGCACGGACCTGTTCGACGAGGCGACGGTGGCGCGGTTGGTGGCGCACTTCCAGACGCTGCTGGAGGGCATCGTCGCGCACCCGGAGCGGCGCCTGTCCGCGCTGCCGCTGATGGACGAGGCCGAGCAGCGCCGGGTGCTGCGTGAGTGGAGCACCACCGGCTCCGACTACCCGCGCGAGGCCACGCTGCCCGGCGTCTTCTCCCAGGTGGCGGCACGCTTCCCCGACAACACCGCCGTCGAGTTCGAAGGCTCCAAGCTCTCCTACCGCCAGCTCGATGAGCGCTCCAATCAACTCGCGTGGCTCCTGCGCGGGTTGGGCGTGGGCGCGGATACGTGTGTGGCCCTGGCCGTCGAGCGCTCGCTGGAGCTCATCGTCTCGCTGGTGGCCATCCTCAAGGCCGGCGGCGCCTACGTCCCCCTGGACCCGAACTATCCCCGCGAACGTCTCGCGGGCATGGTGGAGGACACCTCTCCACGAGTGCTCGTCACCACGCGAGCGTTGTTGCCCCGTCTTCCCGCCGACAGACTCGCCACCGTGATGCTGGAGGACGCCGCACTCGCCTCCGAGCCCACTCACGCGCCACCTCCGCTGGCCCTGCCCGACTCGCTGGCCTACGTCGACTTCACCTCCGGCTCCACCGGCAGGCCCAAGGGCGTCGGCACCACTCACCGGGGCGTACTGCGCACCCTCATTGGCGTCGACTTCGCCCACTTCGGCCCCGGCGAAACGCTGCTGCAACTGGCCCCCATCTCCTTCGACGCTTCCACGTTCGAAATCTGGGGCGCGCTGCTGCACGGCGCCCGGCTCGTCGTCATGCCGCCCCTGCCTCCTTCCCTGGAGGAGCTGGGACAGGTGCTCCGCGACTCCCGCGTCACCACCCTCTGGCTCACCACCGGCCTCTTCACCCAGATGGTGGAGGGCAACCTGGAGAGCCTTCGCCCGGTGAAGCAGGTGCTCACGGGTGGCGACGTCGTTCCCCCCGCACACGCGCGCCGTGCGCTGGAAGAGCTGCGCATTCCCGTCACCAACGCCTATGGCCCCACGGAGACCACGGTCTTCGCCACCTGCTTCCGGATGACGGACCCGGCGCAGGTGGAGGCCTCCGTCCCCATCGGCCGGCCCATCGGCGGCACCCGGCTGTACGTGCTCGACAAGCACGGCCAGCCCGTCCCGCCAGGCGTTCCGGGAGAGCTGTTCATCGGTGGCGACGGCCTGGCGCGCGGCTATGTCGGCCAGCCCGCCCTCACCGCCGAGCGCTTCGTCCCCGACTCCTTCTCCGGCATCCCCGGTGCGCGCCTCTATCGCACGGGAGACCGGGTCCGCTGGCGCCCCGACGGGCTGATGGACTTCGTCGGCCGTGCCGACTCGCAGGTGAAGCTGCGCGGCTTCCGCATCGAGCCGGGTGAAATCGAGGCCGCGCTGACCGAGCACCCCGCCGTGCGGCAGGCGTTGGTGCTGGTGCGAGAGGACCGGCCCGGTGACAAGCGGCTGACGGCGTACGTCGTGGGCGCTCCCGGCGTGACGGTGGAGGAGGCGGCGCTTCGGACCACGCTCCAGCAGCGGCTGCCCGACTACATGGTGCCGTCCGCCTTCGTCACGATGGACGTGCTGCCCCTCACGCCCAACGGCAAGGTGAACCGCAGGGCCCTGCCCGCCCCGGACCTGGCCACCGCCGCCAGCCGATACGCCGCCCCACGCACACCCACCGAGGAGGCGCTCGCCTCCCTCTGGGCCGAGGTGCTCGGCGTGCCGCGCGTGGGCGCCGAGGACAACTTCTTCGAGCTGGGCGGCCACTCCCTGCTGGCCACGCAGGTGGTCTCCCGCATCCGCGTCACCTTCGGCGTCGAGCTGCCCCTGCGCGAGCTGTTCAAGTCGCCCATCCTCTCCGCGCTGGCCGCACGGGTGGACGCGGCGCTCCAGGCCCCCCAGGAGACTCGAACCGCCAGGGAGCAACTCCCCGAGCTTCACGCGGACGCACGCCCCCTGTCCTTCGCGCAGCAGCGGCTGTGGTTCATCGACCAGTTGGAGCCCGGCGGCAGCCTCTACAACATGCCCTTCGC
>NZ_JAIQDG010000037.1 GCF_020037125.1 Myxococcus sp. RHSTA-1-4 | reverse complement strand
GACGGCCCGCCTGCTCCTGACGGATGCCCATCAACCAGCCGGCTTGCTCGCCCATCAGCAGACGTGCGCGTCAACACTTCGACCGCAGCCCCCCCCGCTTCGTTGGACGCATCATCAACCGGGCCTGTCTGAACGCCCTTCCTTGTCACGTAGCCCAGCATCACGCAGTCTTCCGGCCCGGGAGGGGGGCGCGGCGCTTCGGCAGGGCAAGCGGCGGTCGGCTCGCGGCGTTCCACGACGATCCGTGCGTCCACTTCGGCCGGGTCGGTCACGAGCACGAACGCGGCCCGTGCCGGTGCGCGCCCATCCGCGAAGAAGACCGCGAGTTCGTGGCGCTCACCCGGCCGGAGATCCTCCACGGCTTGAACGATGATCGAGCGTTTTCCTACGTCGAGCACCCGAATCCGCGACCCGCCGCCCGGGACCGCCGCCGTGTCGACGGTTCGCGGCTGCTCGTCGACCGTCAGCGTGTTCTCCGCGATCGCCGTCGGGAAGAACAGCCACGTCGGCGACGCCGCTTCGAGGCGAATCTCGGGCAACGGCTCGGCCGGGTTCCCGACGACAGCAACGGGCCGCTCTCGCTTCGTGCGCCCCGGGGCCGCTTCGGCTCGCGGCACAGCTCCCCAGAAGAGCACGAGCGCAAGGGCCAATCGTATAGGTTGCAGCAATGGTGCATGACCTCCCGGATGGGCACCCTGCCATCGCCGGCACGCGCGCAGGGGTGCCCCGAGCTGATGGGGTCAAGGCGCTGCGCGCCCCCCGATCTCCGGGAAGCGCGCATAGGCCCGCAGGAGCGCGTCCAGGTGGGCGGGGTTGTCGAGATCGAGCGGCGCATCGGTGAGCTGCACGACCCACCCGCCCGTCGCCGTGCGCCGCGCCCGTGAGAGCAGGTCCGCGTCCCGAGCCGGGTCCGGGAAACCGATGGCCTGCGCGGCATCGGCAGACCAATAGTTCAACCATCCCAGGTAATGCGGAATCTCAGGAGAGCGGATGTCCTCACGGAGCTTGAGTGCTGGCAACCCGCGCGGCGGGACTCCCTGCTTACGTCGGGGGTGGACCGTCTGGCGCGAGATTTCCACGCCAGCGTTGAACGGCGTCGCATGACCCCAAAACGCACGCGAGCATTCCGCTATAGCCTCCAGCGAATTCGCTGCCGCCGCGATGCCTGCCGCGTCCTGTGGCAAGTGCGCGTGAACGTCGAACAGCGGCCGACCTCCCGGCCCGCTGCGCGCTGCTATCTCCATCCCGTGGAGCGTCACGCGGAAGCCTTCGTCGCCGTTGCAGACGAGAGGAAAACCATCACCTTCAGGCATCTCTTGACCGACCCAAGAGTCACGCTGCTGCAACGGGACTAGCTTCCCCTCGTCTGAAATCGTCCAGTCCAGACGCAAGCCGGGAAACGCCCCCTCCAATCCACGAACAACAGCGAGAGGACGGCTATCGCCGCGCACGAGCGCAGGCGCGTAGACAATGATGCCGATGAAATTGGGCGTACCTGACATTTCAACACCAATCCATGACAACGACCCTGAGGGTGTCATCCTCAAATTCCAGTGCGGCCTTGTGCGCAGCGCTCCGCACCCCGACGTGGAAATCAAATCCGCAAGCCGCTGCGAGGTCACGCTCGCGCCGCGGCTCCCTCACCTGTTTTCTGACGACAACCGCCTGGAGTTCGAGCGGGTACGCGTCAAAATTATCTGTCTTCACTTCCCAAAGCACGCCCGCGACAACTTGCAGCGCGTCGAATGCCTTGCCGTTGACGAGCGCATTAGCACCACGGAAGGCATTGAACGGCACGTTGTCGGCACACCAGTTGTGCAAGGCGTTCCCGCCCTTGGGTGGAACGCGCTTGGGAACGCACTCCGGGCGGCGCTCTCGTTCTAGGGATTCTGGCGGGTCTGGGGGAAACAAGTCCCTACCCAACCCTTCCGGATTGGGTTTTCGGTGCGCCAAACGCTCCTGCTCATTGGATGGCCGCGTTTGGGTCTCAGGCTTCGCACTCTCACGGGATGCCCTTCGATATACATCCAACTCCTCTTTGATCGCGACTGCCACCACCACAACGCCTGTGACAATCACAGCTCCGACGACGATCTCGGGCGCTATCAGGATGCAGACTCCCAATCCCAAAGCCGCAGCACCCGCCGAGGCGACAGAGCATCTTCCAGTGACATCGCGAAACTGGATCCTCTCATGGTCGAGCGCGTGATAGCACCGTTCCACAAGCACGGCCCATTCGTTGGATGCCTCCCGCACCACGCATCGCCCGCCATCCGCCCACGGCAGCGTCGCCGCTCTGTGGAGGTTGGCGATCCTCGGGTTCCGGGTCGCCGGCTCTCTTGGGCTCGGTGCCGACGTAGCGCATGCCGAGAGAATGAGTAGAAGTGCGGCGCAGGCGCGGAGTCGCATGGTCACGTCTTTCAAGTGAGGGCTCTGTGGGTCACGGCCCGCCCTGGAGTATGCCAGCACGCCCCGACGGCTATGGTCCTCACCGCGCCGCCGCGGCGGCCTCGATGATCAGGTCCGCGTAGCGGTTCACCGGGTCCTCGGGCGCGGTGCCGTCGCGGAAGTAGAACGTGTGCGCGTCCCAGGCATCCGGCCGCGCGTCGTTGGCGAACATCCACAGCGCCCCGGCCCCCACGCCCTGCTCGCGCATGCACTCCAGCCAGCCGCGATACAGCGCACGGCGCTGTGACAGGTCCAGGTCGCCCTCGTTGCGTAGCCCCAGCTCACCCACCAGCAGCGGCTTGCCCAGCCCCCGAGCAATCTCCGCGTGCTCGGTAATCCACTTCGCCCCCGCCACCGCCGTACCCGGGCCGTCCAGCCCCCACGCCTCCGGGTAGAAGTGCACCGACGCGAAGTCGATGAACGGCGACGCCGTGTTCCGCGCGAAGCTGGAGCCCGGCGTCCGCAGCATCGTCGTGCCCACCGCCGCCCAGAAGGGCGCGTCGTAGCCCTCCGGTGACGGCTCGAAGCCCTCCTCGCCCGTGCCCACCCAGTGCCCGGGCGCGTGGGCCTTCACCTCGCGCGCCACGTCATCAATCCACGCGCGCAGCCGCACGCCCTCCTTGTCCAGCCCCCGCCCGCGCGGCTCGTTGAGCAGTTCCCACGCGAGCACCGCCGGGTGGTCGCCGTACCGGATGCCGTCCACCGTGTTCACCCGGTTCAGCAGCTCCGCCACGTGCGCCTTGTAGTGCGCCACCACCGCCGGCTCCGTGAAGAAGCGCGAATCGCCTTCCACCGGCCGGGGCAGCCCCGCCCACTCCACGTACCGCCGCGCCCCACCATACGCGTCCCAGTAGTTGCCCAGCGTCAGCACCAGCCGCACGCCATGCGCCCGCGCGCGAGCCAGCACCCGGTCCAACCCGACGAGCGCCACCTCGTCGTACTGGAGCGGCGCCACCTGGATGGCGCTGTCCCCCACCTTCTCCGCCGCGTCGTTGTGGCCATTGGTCCGCAGCGCCCGCACGCCCAGCGCGGAGGCCTTGGCCAGCACCTCTTCCAGCGCGGGAGACTCCGCCAGCCCCCGCCTCACGTCGCGCGCCGCCTCCTCCTGGAGGAAGTACGCGTTGAGCACCATGCTCCCCGACGGCAGCCGGTCCAGGTGCTGCGCCGGACCGCTCCCACAGTCGGCGGCCACCGCTTCCAGCATCACCGGCTCACCCTCGCCGCAGGCGCAGAGCACCCAGGCGAGCGCCACGGCGGAGGTCCGGCAAGGGAAGGGCATGGCCGCATGCTAGACGAACGCACACGATTCTCGAACGACCCGTCGCATCGAGGCCCGATACGTCACAGCGGCCCCGACGCGTCCCCGCCGTGGCGTCATGGTGAGCTCTGGCCTGGCGGCCCCGTGCCCCGCGCGCCCCCGCCCTGGAGGATGGGCTAGGGTTGGGCCCATGGAGCTCAGACTCGAAGGCGTGTCGAAGACCTACCCCAACGGCACTCGCGCGTTGCAGGGTGTGAATCTCACCATCCCCCGCGGCATGTTCGGCCTGCTCGGTCCCAACGGCGCCGGCAAGTCCACGCTGATGCGCAGCATCGCCACGCTGCAGGACGTGGACACGGGCACCATGACCTTCGACGGCATCGACCTGCGCCGCGACAAGGACCGCCTGCGCGAGGTGCTCGGCTACCTGCCCCAGGACTTCGGCGTGTACCCCAAGGTGACGGCCTGGGACATGCTCGACCACCTCGCCCAGCTCAAGGGGCTGTCGAAGCGCGGCCCCCGCCATGACGCGGTGAAGGCCCTCCTCCAGAAGACCAACCTCTGGGACCACCGGGACCGCCGGCTGGGCGGCTTCTCGGGCGGCATGAAGCAGCGCTTCGGCATCGCCCAGGCGCTGCTCGGCAACCCGAAGCTCCTCATCGTCGACGAGCCCACCGCCGGCCTCGACCCCGCCGAGCGCTTCCGCTTCCACAACCTGCTGGCGGAGATCAGCACCGACGTCGTGGTGCTGCTGTCCACGCACATCGTCTCGGACGTGGCGGACCTCTGCCAGAACATGGCCATCCTCGCCCACGGAAACGTCGTGCTCAGCGGCCACCCGCTGAAGCTCGTGGACGCGCTGAGCCAGCGCGTGTGGAAGCGCTTCATCTCCTCGCAGGAGGAGCTGGACGCGCTGATGAAGGAATTGGAGGTCATCGCCGTGCGCCGCGTCGCCGGGCAGCGCCTCGTCCACGTCCACGCGGAGAGCGCGCCGCCGGGCTTCGAGCCCGCGAGCCCCGACCTGGAGGACGTCTACTTCCACGCCCTGTCCCGGGCCCAGAAGCAGCAGGCCTGAGGGCGCGCCATGTTCTCAGCCCTCGTATTCTTCGAGCTTCGGCGCCGGGTGAAGATGATCTCCACCTGGGTCTACGCCCTGGTGCTGGGTGGCGCCGGCCTCCTGATGGCGCTCGCCACCGGCGGCGTGTTCAAGAGCTTCTCGGCGGGCTCCGGCGCCGAGCGCGTGCTCGCCAACAGCCCCCACTCGCTCTTCGGCCTCATCACCACCATCGCCTTCTTCGGCCTGCTCATGGTGGCCGCCATCTTCGGCCAGGCCGCCTGCCAGGACTTCGGCCACAACACCTGGATGCTCATCTTCACGAAGAACGTGAAGAAGGCGCCGTACCTGCTCGGCCGGTTCCTGGGCGCGTACGTCCTCAGCGCCCTGCTGATGCTGGCCATCCTCCCCGGCCTGGCGCTGGGCCTGGGCGTGGCGTACCTGATGGACCCCACCCAGCTCACCACGCACCAGACGGCCGCGTACTTCTGGCCGTACGTCGTGGGCGTCTGGCCCACGCTGTTCTTCACGGGCGCCCTCTTCTTCGCGCTGGCCGCGCTCACCCGGCGCATGGCCCCGGTGTACGTGGGCATCGTGGTGCTGGTGCTGGGGTACCTGGTGATCTCCGCCGCCGTGGCGGACGTGAAGTACCAGGAGCTCGGCTCGCTGCTGGACCCGTTCGGCTTCATCACCTTCGAGACCGTGACGCGGTACTGGACGCCCGCCGAGCGCAACCAGGACCTGGTGCCCCTGTCCGGGGTGATGCTCACCAACCGCCTGCTGTGGTGCGCCGCCGGAGTGACGCTGCTCGGCCTGTCCGTGGCCCGGTTCCGGACCACCGTGGAGGAGCACAGCGGCGGGCGCGCGAAGGGCGAGCCCGTCTCCTCGGCCCCCATCCCCCTGCCCTCCACGCCGGCCACGCCCACGACGGGGAGCTGGGTCCGTACCGCGGCCTCGTCCGCGTGGCTCGCCTTCCGCGACGTGCTCCGCTCGCCGGTGTACTGGTCCTTCGTGGTGGCGGGGCTCTCCTTCGTCCTCGTCGGCGTGCTCCTCTCCGGTCAGATCTTCGGCACGCCCACGTACCCGCTGACGTGGCAGGTGCTGGAGCTGGCGATGAGCATGTTCCGTCTCTTCGTGCTCATCACCATCACCTTCTACGCGGGCGAGCTGGTGTGGAAGGAGCGCGACGCGGAGCTCGGTGACATCGTGGACGCCACCCGCGCCCCCACGTGGGTGGGCTACAGCGCGAAGCTGGCGGCGCTGCTGCTCGTCGCGCTGTCGCTCAAGTTCGTGGTGGCCGCCGCGGCGCTCCTGTCCCAGGTCGGCCGTGGCTTCTTCGACATCGAGTGGAGCCTCTACCTCACCCAGCTCTTCGTGCTGGACTTCCCGCGCGACGTGCTCCTGTGCGTGCTGGCGTTCTTCGCCCAGGTGGTCATCCACCAGAAGTACCTCGCGTACCTGGTGATGGTCCTCTACTTCGCGGCCCAGGCCGGGCTGGGCCTGCTGGGCGTGGAGGACAACCTGGTGCGCTACGCCTCCGAGCCGGCGGTGAGGTACTCGGACATGAACCGGTACGGGGGCATGTTGCCGGTGGTCTTCGTGCACCGCCTCTACTGGTACGGGCTGGCGGCGCTCCTCGTGGCGGTGGGCTACCTGCTGACGGTGCGCGGGCGCGAGGCGCGGTGGAAGGAGCGGTGGGCCGCGGCGAAGGCCCGGCGCACCACGGCCTGGAACGTGGCCGCCGCGGCGTCGCTGCTGGTGTTCGTGGGGATGGGGGCGTTCATCTTCTACAACACCCACGTCCTCAACCCGTACGTCACCGCCAAGGACGTCGAGCGCGCGACGGCGCGGTACGAGAAGGAGTTCAAGTCCTTCGCCGCCCTGCCCCACCCACGCATCATCTCCGCGGACGTCACGTTCCACATCTACCCGGAGGAGCTGAGGCTGGAGTCGCTCGGCACCTACCTCGTCCGCAACAAGACGCAGACTCCCATCTCCAAGGTGCTCATCCACCTCCCGACGGACGCGCGGGTGCGGAAGCTGTCCCTGGC
Organism: Myxococcus sp. RHSTA-1-4; assembly: GCF_020037125.1. Lineage (GTDB taxonomy): Bacteria > Myxococcota > Myxococcia > Myxococcales > Myxococcaceae > Myxococcus. The sequence goes on along the minus strand of NZ_JAIQDG010000037.1, from coordinate 101,660 downwards.
TGGAGTGGACACCGCCGCCTCGCACGACGCGGCGCTGGGGCTCTTCGTCTACGAGCTGCCCACGCCCCTGGCGCCCGGCGCCGAGGCCGACCTCGCCTTCGACCTGGAGTTCTCCAGGAAGGGCTTCAGGCATGGCGGCGAGCGCACGGACATCGCCGGCAACGGCACCTTCTTCAACAACGACAACCTGCCGAAGCTGGGCTATTCGGAGGACGAGGAGCTGGTGGAGGACGGCGACCGCAAGGAGTACGGACTGGCGCCCAAGGAGCGTCTGCCGGACCGCGATGACCCGAAGGCCCGGGAGAACAACTACATCCGGCGGGACTCGGACTTCATCTCCTTCCAGGCGACGGTGAGCACCTCGCCGGACCAGATTGCCGTGGCGCCGGGCTACCTGGAGAAGGAGTGGACCGAGGGCGGCCGGCGCTTCTTCCGCTACAAGATGGACCAGCCCATCCTCAACTTCTTCTCCGTGCTGTCCGCGCGCTACGAGGTGATGCACGACACGTGGCGCGACGTGCGGCTGGAGATCTACCACCACCCCACGCACACCTACGCGCTGGACCGGATGATGCACGGCATGAAGGACGCGCTGGAGTACTGCAGCGAGAACTTCGGGCCCTACCAGCACCGGCAGGCTCGCATCCTGGAGTTCCCGCGCTACGCGGCCTTCGCGCAGTCCTTCCCCAACACCATCCCCTACTCGGAGGCCCTCGGCTTCATCGCCCGCGTGCGCGAGGACAAGGCCGACGACGTGGACTACCCGTACTACGTCACCGCGCATGAGATTGCCCACCAGTGGTGGGCGCACCAGGTGGTCGGCGGCCGCGCGCAGGGCGCCACCATGACGTCGGAGACGATGGCGCAGTACGCGGCGCTGATGGTGATGAAGCACCGCTACGGGCCGAGGAAGATGAAGCGCTTCCTCAAGTTCGAGCTGGACACCTACCTCATGGGCCGCGCCATGGAGCGGAAGAAGGAAATGCCGCTGTCCCGCGTGGAACACCAGACCTACATCCACTACCAGAAGGGCAGCCTCGCCATGTACGCGCTGCAGGACTTCATCGGCGAGGAGCGCGTCAACCGCGCCCTCAAGCGCTACGTGGAGAAGGTGCGCTTCCGGGGCCCGCCGTACACGGGCTCCACCGAGCTGCTCGGCTTCCTCCGCGAGGAGACGCCGCCGGAGTACCAGTACCTCCTCGAGGACCTCTTCGAGACCATCACCCTCTACGACAACCGCGTCGTCGACGCGACGGTGAGGAAGAACGAGAAGGGCTCATGGGACGTCACCCTCAAGGTGCTGGCGAAGAAGTACCGCAGCGACGACAAGGGCACCCAGACGGAGCTGGACTTCAACGACTGGATGGACGTCGGCGCGCTCGATGAGAAGGGCAATGCCCTCTTCCTGGAGAAGCGGAAGGTACCCAAGGGCGAGTCGGAGATCTCCTTCACCGTCGCCGCGAAGCCCGCCGAGGTGGGAATCGATCCGCTCAACATGCTCATCGACCGCACGCCCGGCGACAACGTGAAGGCGCCGGTCGAGGGACAGCCGGTGACGATGGGCGCGACCTCCGCGCCGTAGTCACCACGCGCGGCGAGCTCCCGGAGCTATGAGACTCCGGGAGTCCTCACCAGCGGATGCGCAGGTCGAAGCCGGCGGTCCCCTCGTAGCGCTCCACCTCCACGCGGGGCGCGGTGGCGCCGGCCTGCAGGAGCGCCCCCTCGCACGTGCCCGCGGCGGCCTCCGCGGGGAAGGGGTAGCCGCGAAACCGGACGCGCCAGTCGGCGGGGGCCAGTTGCTCGCTCTGGATGTCCACGGGGGAGACCACCGAGCTGAAGCTCAGCGCCACGCGCTTCATGGCGCGCTCGGGCCCCGCCATCTTGAGGGCCACGCCCACCACCCGGCCCACCAGCGTGTCGAAGTAGGCGCGCACCATCTCCCGCCCCAGGTCCCGCAGCGCGTCCTTGCGCTCACGCCCCGGGTACTTGCGCCGCACCGCCGCCGTCTGGCACGCGAGGTACACCGAGGCCGGGTACGTGGCACGGGGCTTGTCGATGTCGTACCCCGCGGCCAGGAACTCGGCCCGAAGCGAGGCATCGGGCTTCGTGAAGCGGACGAGGGATTCGAACAACGTGGACTGGACGGTGACCTCGGTCGGCATGCGTGCGTCTACGCTACGGGAGCCGGGCCCCACCTGGGAAGTTGGCCCTCTTCCGGATTCATGACGCAGGTGCTCAGTCCCCCCTGAGCGGCCGGTGGCACGCCAGGGAGGGAGGGACCTGGATGGTGAGGGCCCGGCGCGTCAGCCGGAATGGACGTTCCATTCCGGCACGGGGCCGAGGCACCGTCCCAGCTACCGCGTCGCCAAGGAGGCAACGCGGCAGGACTCAACCGCGCCCTGAATCAGAACCACTTCGGCGACGGGCGACGGGGCGGCGGAGGCGGAGCCTCGGGAGCCTTGGCCGGCGCGTGCGCGGCGACGCCCGCCGGACGCGGCTGCGCGGGCGCCTGCCCACGCGGGGACTGCGAGCCACCCCGGTTGCCACCGGAGCCGCCACCGCCCTGCGCCATGCGGTTGCCCTCGGACCTACCCTCACCCCGGCCACCACCCCGGCCTCCGCGGCGGCGCCGCGACTGCCCCGAGGGATGCCCACCACCACCGCCGTTCCCACCACCATGGCCCGAGCCACGCGCATGAGACGCGGGACGCCCACCGCCCCGGTTGCCGCCCTCGGCGCGCTCCGGCTTCTCGGCCGGAGTCGAGAAGTCCGCCGGACGGGGCCCCGGACGGCCCGCGCGGTACGGGTGGTCCTCCACCACGGGGACGCTGCGGCGGATGGTGCGCTCGATGTCGCGCAGGAACGCGCGCTCCTCGCCGTCGCAGAAGGACAGCGCCGTGCCGCTGGCGCCCGCGCGGCCCGTGCGGCCGATGCGGTGCACGTACTGCTCGGGCACGTTGGGCAGGTCGTAGTTGATGACGTGGCTCAGCCCATCGATGTCGATGCCACGCGCCGCGATGTCCGTGGCCACCAGCACCCGGATGGAGCCGGTGCGGAAGTCATCGAGCGCGCGCTCGCGGGCGTTCTGGCTCTTGTTGCCGTGGATGGCGGCGGCATGCACGCCCGCGCCCTCCAGCTGCTTCGCCACGCGGTTGGCGCCGTGCTTCGTGCGCGTGAAGACGAGCGCGCGCGGGATGCGGCCCTCCTTGAGGAGGTGCGTCAGCAGGCCGCGCTTCTGCTCGCGCTCCACGAAGTACACCTGCTGCGTCACCGTCTCCGCGGTGCTGGAGACGGGCGTCACCTCGACGCGGACGGGGTCCGTCAGGATGCTGCGCGACAGGTCCACGATTTCGGGCGGCATCGTGGCGCTGAAGAAGAGCGTCTGCCGCTTCTGCGGCAGCGCCTTGATGACCTTGCGCACGTCATGGATGAAGCCCATGTCGAGCATGCGGTCCGCCTCGTCGAGCACGAACACCTCGAGCGAGCGCAGGGACACGAAGCCCTGCTCCATCAAGTCCAGCAGGCGTCCGGGCGTGGCCACCAGCACGTCCACGCCGCGCTGGAGCGTCTGCACCTGCGGCGTCTGGCCCACGCCGCCGAAGATGACGGCATGGCGCAGCGGCAGGTGCTTTCCGTAGGTGGCGAAGCTCTCACCCACCTGCCCCGCCAGCTCGCGGGTGGGGGTGAGCACGAGGCAGCGGACGGGCCGCGCGCCGCCCGCGGGCGCCTTCGCGGACAGCCGCTGGAGGATGGGCAGCGCGAAGGCGGCCGTCTTGCCGGTGCCCGTCTGCGCCACACCGAGCACGTCCTTCCCCGCCAGCGCGTGCGGAATCGCCTTGGTCTGGATGGGCGTGGGCGTCGTGTAGCCCTCGGCCTTGACCGCGCGCAGAAGGGAGTCGTGAAGCTGAAGTTCGTCGAAAGTCATGGAGTCCTGATGGAAACGGCAACTGTGAGCCCGCCGCCTCCCAGACAGTGGGAGGCGGCCCGCGCAGCGCGCCCTTTCGGGCTTTTGCCCGGGGCGCCTGGCGGTGCGCGATAGGGCTGGAGGGCCGAACCGCTCGGGGAACGTGGTGGAACAGGGGGGGCTCCCCACCCATTCCGTGACAACGGCGCGGGACCCTGCCCGCTCCGGGATCCAAAGTCCCGTGAAATCAGCATCTTGACAGCGGATTTAGCCGGGCAGCAGTTGCCACCGAGGAGAGCGCTCGGCGCCTCGCCTGCCCTCCTGGTTCCCCGAGGGCCCTGGGGGGCGGATACGCTGCGGAGATGGGAAGGAGCGGGTGAGCCGCCGCGTCATCGTCACCGAGGACCCTCAGGGCCTGCGCACCCTGCGCTTCGAGGAGGGCGGCGCGCGGCAGAGCGTGGTGTGGCCCGGTGAGCCGCTGCGGCTGGAGGCGGACTACACGCGGGTGTCCATGGTGGGGCTGGCCTTCGTGCCTCGCCCCTCGCGCATCCTCGTCGTGGGCCTGGGCGGTGGCGCCATCCCCATGTTCCTCCGTGCCGTGCTTCCCGAGGCGCACCTCGACGTGGTGGACGTGGAGCCGGACGTGGTGCTGGCGGCGAAGCTCTTCTGCGGCGTCGAGGAGGACGACGCCCTCCGCGTGTTTGTCGCCGACGGCCGGAGCTTCATCGAGTCCTCCGGCCCGCCCTACTCGCTCATCTTCCTGGATGCCTACGGTCCTGACAGCATCCCCGCGCACCTGGCGACGCGGGAGTTCCTCGGGGCGGTGCGGGCGCGGCTGGCGCCGGGAGGCGCCGTGGTGGGCAACGTGTGGGAGTCGGAGTCCAACCCGCTGTTCCCCTCCATGCTGCGCACGTGGCAGGTGAGCTTCCGCCAGCTCCACCGGTTCGACGTGGCGGACACCTCCAACCGAATCCTCGTGGGATTGGCGGACGCGGAGCCTCACTCACGCGAGTCACTGATGGCCAGCGCCGAGACGGTGCGGCGGGAGCGGGGGCTCCCGTTCGACCTGGGCGAGCTGGTGGCGCGGGAATACCGGCCCGTGCCACGGAGGCTGAAGCACGGGCATGTGCTGACGGACGCGGAGCTTCGCTGACGGGCGGTGTCAGCGCGGGCCCCGGAGCCATCCTCCGCCCCGGGGCCCTCACCTCACGACGTCACACCCGCGCTTCGGCCTGGGCCGCGTGGAGCGACTCCGGCACCGGCTCGTATGAGCCCAGGCGCATGCTGGCCTGGGCCCGTCCCTGCGTGCGGCCGCGCAGGCTCGTCACGTAGCCGAAGAGGCTGGCCATGGGCACCCGCGCGGAGACAATCCGCACCGGGCCACGCGCCTCCATCCCCTGTACCCGGCCGCGCCGCGCGGCCAGGTCCCCGAGCACGTCGCCCAGGTACTCCTCGGGCGTGGTGACCTCCACCTCCATCACCGGCTCCAGCGCCAGCACGCCCGCGCTCCGCGCCGCTTCCTGGAGCGCCAGCGAGCCCGCCATGGAGAACGCCTGCGGCGTGGAGTCCTTCACGTGCGTGCTCCCATCCACCAGCCGCACCTCCACGTCCACCAGCGGGATACCGTCCCGCACGCCGCGCTCCATGGCGCCGGCCACGCCCTTTTCGATGGCGGGGACCAGCTCCCTGGGAATGCTGCCGCCCCGGGTGTCGTCCACGAAGACGAGCCCCGTCCCTCGCGGCGCCGGCCCCACGGCCAGCACCACGTGCGCGTACTGTCCGGGCCCGCCCGTCTGGCGGACGTGGCGGTACTCCTGGCGCACCTTGCGCCGGAGCGTGTCGCGGTACGCCACCTTCGGCTGTCCCACGCGCGCCTCCACGCCGTACTCCGTCAGCAACCGGTCCACGACCACCTCCAGGTGCAGCTCACCCATGCCGGACAGCAGCACCTGGCCGCTCTCCGGATCCACGCCCACCCGCAGCGACGGGTCCTCCGCCGCCAGCCGGTGCAGGCCGTCCTCCAGCTTCGTCAGCTCCGCGGGCGAGCGCGCCTCCACGGCGAGCTGAACCACGGGCTCCATGACTCCGAGCGACTCCAGCACCACCGGGGCCGCCGGGGCGCACAGCGTGTCGCCCGTGCGCACCCCCTTCAGGCCGAGCGCCGCGCAGATGTCCCCCGCGCCCACCTCCGCCACCTCCTCGCGGCGGTTGGCGTGCATGAACATCAGGCGCCCCACCCGCTCGCGCTTCCCGGTGACGGGATTGAGCAGGACGGTGCCCGCGCGCAGCGTGCCCGAGTAGACCCGCAGGAACACGATGCTCCCCACCGCCTTGTCGCTCATGAGCTTGAAGGCCAGGGCGCATGGCGGCCCCGCGTCCGACGCCGGACGCGACACACGCTCGTCCCTGCCCGGCACACAGCCCTCGACGGCGGGCAGGTCCGACGGCGCGGGCAGGTAGTTGATGATGGCGTCCAGCAACATCTGCACTCCCTTCTTCTTGAAGGCCGACCCGCACAGCACCGGCACCAGCTTCCGCGTGAGCGTGCCCGCGCGCAGCGCGCGCTCCAGGTCCTCCGCGGTGATGTCGTCCAGCCGCCCTTCCACGAACTTCTCCAGCACCGTGGCGTCCACGTCCGCGCACGCCTCGATGAGGCGCTGGCGGAACACCTCCGCCTGCTCACGCAGCGCGGCCGTCAGGGGCTCCTCCCGGTACTGGCCCTCCTCTCCCTCGAAGAGAACGGTCCGCATGCGCACCAGGTCCACGAGGCCGCGGAAGTCCGAGCCCTCGCCCAGCGGCAGTTGCACCGCCACGGGACGCGCGCCGAGCCGCTCCTCGATGGACGCCACGCTCATGTCGAAGTCCGCGCCCACCTTGTCCATCTTGTTGAGGAAGGCGATGCGCGGCACGCCGTACCGGTCCGCCTGACGCCACACCGCCTCCGACTGGGGCTCCACGCCCTGGCTGGCGTCGAACACCGCCACCGCGCCGTCCAGCACGCGCAGCGAGCGCTCCACCTCGATGGTGAAGTCCACGTGTCCCGGCGTGTCCAGGATGTTGATGCGGTGGGGCGTGCCCGCCGCGCTTCCCTGCGTGGGCGTCCAGAACGCGGTGGTGGCCGCGGAGGTGATGGTGATGCCGCGCTTCTTCTCCTGCGGCATCCAGTCCATCTCCGTGGAGCCGGTGTGCACCTCTCCCGTGGCGTGGATGCGGCCGGTGAAGAAGAGGACGCGCTCGGTGAGCGTCGTCTTGCCCGCGTCGATGTGGGCCATGATGCCGATGTTGCGGTACCGCTCGATGCGCGTGCTGCGAGACATGGAAGACTCCCGTTCCCGCCGGGCAGCGAGGCCCGCGGGTGGAAAGGGCAAACTGGTTGGGTGGACGAAGGGCGCGCCTCAGGGACACGCACGCGAGACACGCCGGAGGGGCACGACAGGCCCGCTCAGGGACGCGTGAGGACACACGAGGGCACCACGAGAGCCATGGCGGAGCCGGGACTCACGGCACGCGGGAACCAGCCAACCCGCGAACCGGAGGACACCGGTCCGCCAGCTCAAATGTCGAGCAGAACCTCGTGACGGGGGGCGAGGCACACGTCCGCCGCCGGCGCGGCGAAGCGCGCACTCAGCAGGGCGATGTTGGAAACGGGCCTCATGATGCGGATGAGGTAAAGCACCCGCCTCGAGTTGTCAACCCGGGCACCTGTCAGCGCCTGGATGCCCGGCACCTCGAACAGCTCACGCGCTCAACGCACGCACGCGCGCGGCGAGGTTCTGCGTGAAGAGCCGGAAGATGCGCAGCGCGGCGGCCTCATGCGTGTCCAGGTAGTGCTGGAAGCCGGCGCGGGTGATGCGCAGCGCCCGCACGGCCGTGCGCGCCTTCACGTGCGCGGAGACGGGCGCGTCCTGCACCAGGGAGATTTCCCCGAGGTATGCACCGGGCCCCAGCGTGTTGAGGCGCCGAGCGTCAGGCTCCGCGCCGCTGTAGACCTCCACCGTGCCCTCCAGCAGCACGAAGAGGCCCACGCCCTGCGCGCCCTTCTCCAGCAGCACGGCGCCCGCGGGGATGAGCACCTGCCGCGCCACGCGGTACAGGTCCTTCATGTCCTCCAGCGACAGCTCGCCGAAGATGGGGATGGCCTTGAGGTAGCCGTAGCCGTTGGCCTCCGGCGCCGAGGCGCTCGTGGGCAGCCGGGCGATGACCGCCTCCGCCTCCGCGTCCATGCCCATGCGGCGCAACAGGCGCGCCTTCTCCGCCGCCAGCGCCGGGTCCGCGCGCGCCGCGTCCGAGCCGCGCATCGTGTCCGCCAGCAGCGCCAGCGCGCGCCGCGTGAAGCCCTCGCCGTCCAGCAGCTTGCACATGCGCAGCACGGACTCCAGGTGCCGCGGGTCGCCCACGGGCACGCTGCCCAGGGCCTCCACCTCCGCGTGCGACTGGCCCAGCTCGCGGTAGAGCATCGCCGCCTCATAGGGGCGGCCCAGCCGGACCAGGCACTGCGCCATCGACTCGCGCGAGCCCAGGCCCCGGTACGCCTCCAGTGCCCGCTCCAGCGCGCCCCCGCGCTCGAAGGCCGCGGCCGCCCGCTCCACCTGTCCGGCGCGCAGGTACGCCTCCGCCGCGTCCACGTACTGCCCACCCTGGACGTACAGCTCGGCCACCAGCGCCTCCGCGCCGCAGCCGTCCAGCAGCCGCGCCGCGCCGGAGAAGTCACGCGCCAGCCGCATGACCTCCGCCAGCCGCTGGCGCTCCTGCACCGGAGCCTGCGCTGCTTCCTTCTGGAGCCGCTCGCGCTGCGCCGAGCCCAGCTCCTCGTAGAGCTGCGCCGCCCGGTCCGGCTCCGCGAGCATCATCAGCGCCTGCAGCGCCTGGAACGCGCCTTCCCCCACCGGGTGTGCGCCGCCATCCTTGAGCATCTCCGACTCGGACCGTGCCATCTCTCGTCCCCCCGATTCCGGGTTGGTTGGACCACCGCTGCGGAACCGGGAGGTGCCCGGCCCCGACGCCCCGGAAGACAGGGCACCGCTATAACACCATGAAAGGCCGCCCGGGCTGGAGCCCGGGCGAAGGTGTCGGCGCGTGGACGCCCGCCCCCCCGATGTCGGGAGCCCCGCCGCGCTCAATCCACGGACATCAACTCCGTGTCGAAGATGAGCACCGAGTAGGGAGGGATGATGCCGGGCACACCGTCCTCGCCGTAGCCGAGCGACGCGGGGATGACGAGCCTCCGCTTGCCTCCCACCTTCATGCCGGCGATGCCCTCGTCCCACCCCTTGATGACGTCGCCCGCGCCCAGGATGAAGGCGAACGGCACGCCACCGAAGCTGGAGTCGAACACGGAGCCGTCCGGCAGGTAGCCCGTGTAGTGCACCCGCACCCGCCTGTTGGCCACGGCCTCCGCCCCTGTCCCCTCCTGCCCCTCATTCCGGTAGTAGACGCCGCCCGGAGTGACCTGCATGTCCGCCAGATTGACGTTCAGACTCTCCGCATACGTCACCTTGGAGGGGTCGCCGTTGTCCGGGTTCACCCCGGAGTCCTCACCACACCCGGCGAGCAGCGGGACGATGAGCGCACAGGACAGCAGGAAGCGGAGCATGGAGTCCTCTTGAAGGGGGCGCGCCGGAAATCGGCCTCGCGCGAGGGTGAAGCCTGCCCCGCCCCGGCACCGTGTGAAAGGGGGCGTGCGTGCGGGCCCTGCCTGCCACCCTGGAATACAGGGGCGCGGCGGACGGGCTTCCGTTATGCAGGAGCCCGCGATGCCACGCTGGGTCAGCTTCCTCCTGTTCTTCATCCCGGTGCTCCTGCTGCTCGCGGCCGGACACGTCTACCTCTACCGCCGGCTCGTCCGTGACATGACGCCGCGCCGCGGGCCCCGCCTCGCGGCCCAGGGGGTGTTCGCCGTGGGATTCGCGGGGGCGCTCGGTGCCCGCGCCTTCGGCGCCGTGCTTCCCTCGGAGGCGTCGCGCATCGTGGGCCTCGTCTTCCTCGCGTGGATGGGGCTCGTCCTCTACCTGCTCGCCTTCACCCTCGCGGCGGACCTGCTGCGCAACGTGTCGCGGTGGCGTGCCAGCCGCCGGGCCTCCACCGCCGCCGGGCCCTCGGCGCCCGAGTCGCCGGAGCGCCGCGAGTTCCTCGGCCGGGGGCTGGCCCTGGGCGCCGGCCTCGCGGGTGCGTCGGTCAGCTCCTACGGCGGCTGGCGCGCCTTCCACCCGCCCGACGTGCGCGACGTCCCCGTGCGCCTGCCCGGGCTGCCCCGGGCCCTGGAGGGCTTCACGCTGGTGCACCTCACGGACATCCACATCGGCGGGGTGCTGCAACGCCGCTTCGTGGACGAGCTGGTGTCGCGCACCAACGCCCTGAAGCCCGACCTCATCGCCATCACCGGGGACCTGGTGGACGGCTCCGTGGAGGGACTGGGGCCCTTCGTCTCCGGCTTCGGCAACCTGCGCGCCCGGCATGGCACCTTCTTCGTCACCGGCAACCACGACTACTACTCGGACGCGGACGCGTGGGTCTCCTTCCTGGAGCGCCTGGGCATCCACGTCCTGCGCAACCGCTCGGTGTCCATTGGCGACAGCGGGGCGTCGTTCGACCTGGCGGGCGTGGACGACTGGAGCGCGCACCGGCTGGGCGAGCCCGGCTATGACCTGGACGCGGCGCTGCGCGACGTGCGGCCCGACCGCGCCTCGGTGCTGCTGGCGCACCAGCCCTCCAACTTCGACGAGGTGGCCCGGCGCGGCGTGGGGCTCCAGGTCTCCGGCCACACGCATGGCGGGCAGATGTTTCCCGGCACGATTCTCGGAGACGTCATCTGGGGCGACCGCAACGCGGGGCTGAGCCAGATGGACCGCTCGCTGCTCTACGTCAGCCGGGGCTGCGGGTTCGTGGGCCCGCCCATGCGCGTGGGCGCGCCGCCGGAAATCGCCCGGCTCGTACTGCTGCCCGGTTGACGGCCCTCCATCCCGGTGAGGCAGCGCCCGCTGGTTTCCCCTATGTTTCCAGCAACTTGCCGCCGCGAGCCGGCCTGCCCGGGCATCTGGAAACATTTTCGGAGCCGGGCCGTACGGGAGACGGGTGATGGGGAGTCCGACGGACGAAGAGCTCATGGAACGGTTTCGCGACGGAGCACACGACGCCTTCGAGGCCTTGTTCGCCCGCCACTCCGGGCGGGTGCAGGGCTTCCTGACGCGCATGGTGCGCAGTGGCCCGCTCGCGGAGGACCTCTTGCAGTCCACCTTCCTGTCCGTCATCCGGGCCCGGGGCCGGTACGAGCCGGGCACCCGCTTCCTGCCGTGGCTGATGACCATCGCCGCCAACGCCGCGCGGGACGCGCTGCGGCACCAGCACCACGTGGAGGCGTACGCCTCCCGGGAGGACACCTCCGCGCCCGCGTCGGTCCAGCCACCGGCCGGTGACCCGAGCCTGCGCAGGCACCTGCTGGATGCGCTGCAACAGCTCCCCCCGGACCAGCGGGAGGCGGTGGTCCTCAGCAAGGTGGAGGGCTGGTCCTTCGAGGAGATCGCCGCGCTGCGGGGCATCAGCGCGGGCGCGGCCCGGCTCCGCGCGCACCGGGGCTACGAGCGGCTGCGCGAGCTGCTGGCCCCGCTGGAGGCGGCACGATGAGCCCGCCCGTGGACCTCGACGAGCTCCTCTCGCGGGAGCCCCCGCGTGACAGCGCCGCGGCCGAGCGCGTGCTCGCGGCGGCCCGTGGAGAGCTGGCGCTGCGCCGTCCGGTGCGGCGCTGGCGCACGCAGGCGGTGTGGCTGATGGCGGCCTCGGGAGGCCTGGCGCTCACGGTGGCCCTGGTGATGCTGGCCGTGGGGGCCACCACCGGCGCCACGCTGCTGGGCCGCGCGCACCTGCTCGTGCTGCTGCTGGGCACGAGCGCGACCTGTGCCTGGGGCGCGCTCTCTCCCCGGGGCCGCGGGCTGCGGCGCCTCGGCGTGGTGCTGGCGATGACCTGCGCGGCGGTGCTGGTGCTCGCGCGGGGCACGCCGCACGGCACGCCCACCCTACCCGCCTGGGTGTGCACGGCCAGCCACCTCGCGGTGGGTGTGGTGCCGCTGGTGGTGGCGCTGCTCGCGCTGCGGAGCGCCGTCTTCGAGCCGCTGCGCGCCCTGGTGGCGGGGCTGGCGGTGGGGACGACGGGAGCCTTCCTGGGCGAGCTCGCGTGCGAGCGGGACTGGCGGCACGTCGCCGGCTACCACCTGCTGGCGTGGGGAATCGTCACCGTCGCGTCGCTGGTCATCTCCAAGTCGCTCAAACCCCGTTCCTACGCGCCATGATCCAGGACCCCTCTCTCATCGTGTGCAGTGACGTGGACGGCGCGCCGGTGCGCATCGGCGAGTCCGTGAAGGTCGTCAGCAGCTCCGAGGACGGCACCATCAGCCAGCGCTTCCTCGGACGCACGGGCGTGGTGGTGGCGCTGGTGTTCGACGACCCGGCCACCCAGTACCCGGCGGACCCGCTCATCCAGGTCCACGTGGAGGGGCTCGGCGAGGACCTCTTCTTCCCCGAGGAGCTGGAGCTGGCGCCCGAGTGGGCTCGCGGCCGCATCGCCCAGCACCGGCAGGCGGTGCGCGACGTGGCCCGCGGACTGGCGGACCGGCTGTCGTGACGCGAGTCGCTCGCGCGCGGTGACGGCCCCTCTCCTCACGGCACGGATTCACAAGCGGGCGCTCCTCCCGTCCCAGAGTGACGGGAGGCCGCCATGGACCAGCCGGGAGAATGGATTGTCGGCAACCACCAGCTCCGCTTCGAGCCACCGGACATCCTGTGGACCACGGTGCGCGGGTGGATCACCGCGGAGGACGCCCCGAAGTGGGTGGACATCATCCGCGAGGTCTCCGCGGCGGGGCCCGTGTACTGCGTGGTGCTGATGACGCCCATGCCGGACTTCCCCTACCCCCGGCTCTCGCAGGAGGCCCGCCAGTACCTTGCCCGGAACAGCAACTCGGACTGGCTCAAGGGGATGGTCTTCGTCGGTGGTGGCCTCCTCCAGCGAATCACCGCCAAGGGGCTCACCGTGGCCATGCTGCTGTCCGGCAGGAAGCGCTTCGACGTGGAGTTCGTCGACAACCTGGAGCAGGCCCAGCGCTGGCTCGATCGGCACCGCGCCTTCACGCCGCACTGATTCGCGACGCGGTAGAGAATTGCGCGAGGGTGGCGCGGCCGCCGAGTCCCGCATGCTCATGAGGTACAGCTGCTCCGCCGTCCACATCCCCATTCCCCTCCCGCCCCTGGGACGAGGCTCCGCTGAAAGGAGCGCTCCGCCCGCGACATGGTGTCTACCGCAGGGGGCTGACATGGCTGGTAGGCAGAGGCCTGCGGGCGGTGAGGACCGGGCAGGTCACGCGGAACGGACGCTCCATTCCAGTCATGGGCGGCCCGGAGGCTGGCCTCGCGCGCTGAGGGGCTCGTGAAACGGACGCTCCATTCCGCGCAGGGGCGGCCCGGAGGGCCGACCTGGCGAGAAGGCTCGCGGACGAGCAGAACGCGGATGCGTGGATTCGAAACCATGCGCACCTGCACCTCTCCGGCCATGTGCACGAAGCGGACTCCGAGCAGGCACGCTCGGGGGCCGGAGGACTCTTCGTGCGTGTCGTCGCGGGCGCGGCGCATGGAGACCCGGCGCCCGCGGGCGTCCCGGCGGGTCACGGATACAACCTGGCGGCCGTGTACCTCGCGGAGGGTGGGCAGCGCGTCCTGCGGGGATGGCCAAGGCGCTGGTCGGACAAGAAGAAGACGTTCGTCGCTGACCAGGACAACGTGCCTGGCCACCACCCCTACAGCGAGCACCTGCTGCGGCTGACCCTACCCTTTCGGGGAATCGAGCAACTTCTCGAGAGCGTGCACTCCGCCGAGCGGGTGCGGGGGCTGATGGAGGCCGCGCTCGACAAGAATCCTCGCTACCTGGACCGGCTGCTGGGGCTCCTACGCACCGACAGCCACATCGAGGTCCGCGCACATGCGGCGCTGGCCATCGACGAGCTCCGCGACATCCGGGCGAAGGACGGCCTCCTCGCCGCGCTCGAAGACCCTGCCTGGAACGTACGCTCCCAAGCGGGCTGGGGGCTGGTGCACCTCGGCCACGCCGTGCGTGACGACGTCCTCCGGATCGCGCAGACCTCCGACAACGCCGACGCGGTCCAGATGGCCCGGCTCGTCCTCGCCCGGATATGAGCTATTGCCGCGTGGCCGCCATCTCCCGAGGGAGTGACGGCCGCGCGGAGCCGGGGGCGATGGGCTCGAGGCGCCTGTCAGAACTCCGTGCCGTTGGCGCGCGTGCCCGGCGAGGCGCTGCGCGTGGAGAGGCTGGTGTGGAGCACGAAGCTCCCCGTGGCGCTGCCGTCCGGGTTGCGGTTCATGGACACGCCGTCCTGCCCCGCGAGCGCCGCGGCATAGGTGTACGCATCCACCACCGCGCCGCCCGCCTTCTGGAGCGTCACGGTGTCACCACCGTTGTTGAGGCTCAGACCGCCCGTGGTGGCTGCCACCGCGTTGCCCAGCCCGTTCGGAATGGCGGTGGCCTTGCCGAACACCGCGAGGGCCTTGCCCGCGCCCAGGCTGGTGCCACTGGCGAAGGTGTGCCGTAGGCCCGTCGCGTCCCACAACGTCCACCCGCTGAGGTCCACCGCGGAGCCGCCCGTGTTGATGAGCTCGATGAACTCCGTCGCGGCGTCGGAACCAATCTCGTTGGCGAGAATCTCGTGCAGGACCACGTTGCCCGCCGTGTTGGTGGAGGTGATGGTGAACGCCCCGTCGCTGCTGTCCGAGATGGACGCATTGGCCACGTCGCTCACCCGGACGCGCGCCTGGGAGGTGGCGCTGTCCGGCACCGTCCACGTGTAGCTGCCCGCCGAGCCCTGCGCGTTGGCGATGAGCGTCCAGGAGCCGCCGTCATCCAGCGAGTACTCGAGCGCCACGGTCGACACCTGGTTCGCGGTCCAGGTGATGGTCCGCGAGCCGCCGCCCGCCCAGCTCTCGCCACCGTTGGGCGAGGTCACCGTCAGCGACGCGCCCGTGTTGCCCCAGGAGTAGCGCGTGAGGACGGGGAGATGGTCCGTGGTGGTGGTGTCGTAGCTGGAGATGTACGCGTCCACCCGGTACACCTCGGCGGAGCCCGGGACGTAGAGGGCCTGCACCTCGTTGGTCGCCAGGTGGTGGTCGATGACCTGCTTGTAGCCGATGACGGAGGTGAGCCCCGCCGCCGAGAGCGGCTGCGTCGTGAAGGTGTAGTCGTTCGCATCCGCCACGAAGTTCTCGTACGGCGACGCGAGGCCGGAGGTGATGGAGGTGTCCACGTCGTCATTGAAGTCACCGATGACCAGCACCTTGGCGGACGGCCAGGTGCTGTCCAGGTAGGACTTGAGGGCCTGGGAGGCATCCACGCGACGCTGCCAGCTGTCCACGTCGCTCATCGCCTTGGCGTGCAGGACGATGACCACGAGGTCCTCGGTGTGCCCGTTGAGACTCACCCGCATCTGGACCTCGAGCGGAGGCCGGCCGGCGAAGAGCGTGGCATCGGCGGTGAGGACGACGCGCGCGCTCAGCACCGAGGCCACGCCCGTCTTGTAGACGAGGGCCACCTTCTGCTCGCCCGCGGTGTAGTAGGTGCTGCCGTTCTGCACGCTCGGGTCGCTGCCGAGGAGGCCCGCGTAACCGGGGAGCTGCGAGATAAGCGTGTTGAACTGGGCGGCGCTGACAATCTCCTCCACGCCCCAGAGGTCCAGGTCCGCGCCCTGGATGACGTCACGCGCGTTCTGGAGCTGGAGCGTGTCGTTCGAGGGGCCCTGGGAGGCGGCGCCGAAGTACTCGAGGTTCCACGCGCCGACATCCAGCGTCGTTGCGAAGCCCCGGGACGGAATGGTGACGGCGTCCTCGCGCTCACCGAGCGCGGGCTCGGAGACGAAGGCGGAAGGCTCGCCACCGCAGGCGGCGGTGAGGAGTGACAGCGACAGCAGCAGGCTACGCAACCGTGACATGAATGTGTCCTCGCTGAGGGGAGATGCATCGACGGCGCAGTCCTGTTTCACTGGACCGTCGTGCCGCCAGGACTCTTGCAGGTATTCGGAGTTCACTACTTCACGAGAATGAAACGCCCGTGAGTGCACACCACCGCATGGTTTCAACGGACTCACGGGTGGGCGGCGACCGCAGTCTCAGCCCTCAGAGCTTCTGGTCATCCCTGGAGTGAGCGCCCGTCCCGGGGGCCCGGCATCGGTGCTACCTTCGCGCGGTGCAACCCCGCCCCGAACCGGATTTCCGTCCGCTGGGCCGAAAAGCCTACGGCTCCATTCCCCACCTTCCGGGTTCGCGCACCGGGCCGGCGGATCGCCACCTGTCCCCCGCCCTGGCGCGAGTCTGCACGGAGCGGACCCGCGACGCGAGAGACCACGTCGTGGTGCTGGAGAAGCTCGACGGCTCGTGTGTGGCCGCGGCGCGCGTGGGGGACTCGGTGCTGGCCCTGGGCCGGGAGGGGCGGCTGGCCGCGCAGTCCCCCAATGACTCACGCCGGCTCTGGGCGGCCTGGGTTGCCGGGAACGTGGAGCGCTTCCTCGCCGTACTCCAGCCGGGAGAGCGGCTCGTCGGTGAGTGGCTCGCCCTGGCGCATGGCACCCGGTACGTGCTGCCGCATGAGCCCTTCGTCGCCTTCGACCTGATGCGCGACGGTGAGCGGCTCCCGTGGCACGCCGTCACCGAGCGCGTCGGGGCCGGTGGCTTCGTGACACCCGGGCGGATTCACGAGGGAGGGCCGCTGGGAATCGAGGCGGCCATGGAACGTCTCCAGTCGGGCGGCTTCCATGGGGCGGTGGACCCGGTGGAGGGGGCCGTCTGGCGGCTGGAGCGGCGGGAGGACGCGGGTGTCAGGGTGGAGTTGCTCGCCAAGTATGTACGGCCGGACAAGGTGGATGGCAGCCTCCTACCGGAGAACACGGGACGGGCCGCCGTGTGGAACTGGCGCCCCGAGGCGCCGCAGCCGTAGGGAGTGCAGCCGTGACACGCGCGTTCTTCGTCACCGGGAATCAATACAAGGCCGACGAGGTGCTGGCGGACCGCGTGCGGGCACAGGGCCAGGGTGGCGCGTTCGAGGCACACATCACCGTGTCCGCGCGCTCGGAGGAGGACCTGCGGCGCTTCCGCGCGTTCTGCGACGCGGCGGCGGTGAAGTGCATCTTCATCGAGCTGGGCCGGGGCGAGGAGCCCTTCCAGCCCATGACGGCCTCGTACCACCACGGCACGCTCCGCCAGGCGCGCGAGGAGGTGCAGGCCATGGCCCGTACCCTGGCGGCCGAGGGCTTCGACGTGACGCGCATGAAGCTGGAGGCCCTGGGGAAGAACCGGGACATTCCCGAGGACGACGCGGCGGCGCGGGCCCAGCCGGCGAACTACTTCGAGTTCCATGTGAAGGTGCTGCTGCCCGCGGGCGTGTCTGACGTGGAGGGGCTGCGGAGCCGGTGCGAGAAACATGGAGCGCACCTGTCTCGCAACGCGCGGAAGGTGCGGGAGGACGGTGCCTCCGAGCGGTTCGTCACGCTGCGGGTGTACGGCCTGGGCCGTGCGAACGCGGAGGCGCGCTTCACGGCGCTGCTGGAGGACCTGGCGGGGACGGGGCTGACGCTGACGCATCGGCTGCGGGAGTGGACGGTGTACGACTCCAACCACGGGCTGGACCGGGGTTGGCTGGGGGATTCGAAGTGAGCGCGCATGAGTTGCCACTCCGCGCCGGGGCGGCGGTGCTGCGCCGCCTCGCGCGGTCGTCGGAGGTGGAGGCGCTCGTCCTTCGGGGCGGGCTGATGATGCGGCGGTGGAGCGGCCCGGTGCCCCGGCCGGTGGAGGACCTGGACTTCCTCGCGAGGTTCCCGTTCGACGCGGCGGACACCGTGAGGCGGCTGGAGTCCGTGCTCCGTGTCGAGGTGGAGGACGGGTTCTCCTTTGGCGCGCTGAGGTCCGAGGTCATCTGGGCGGAGACGGCGTTCCCGGGCGTGCGGGTCTTCGTGGAGACACGGCTGCCCGGGGTGGAGGGCACATTCGAGCTGCGCATCGACACGGGCTTCGGCGACCCGATGGAGCCGGGGCCGGCGTGGACGGAGTACGGCGTCGGCGAGGGCGGTGTGGCGCGGGTGCTGGCGTGCCGTCCGGAGACACTGCTGGGCTGGAAGGTGCACGGCCTGTTCGAGCGCGGGAAGGGCCGCTTCCGTCCCAAGGACTTGTTCGACGTGTATCTGCTCACCCGGTACGCACCGCTGGACGCGGCATTGCTGCCCCGGGCGCTGCGGCTGGCATTCGACTCGCGCGGTGATTCGCTGGAGTTGATGACGCGGCTGATGGAGGGTGAGTTCGGCCGGAGTCCGTGGAGCAACGAGAAGTGGGCTCGCTACCGGGCCAGCCATCCCGAGGGCCGGCCCGAGGCACTGGCCGACGTGGTGAGCGCGGTTGCCGCCGCGCTTCGGCCGGTCTGGGAACTGGCGCGAGAGCAGCCCACGCCAGGCCTGTAGGCATCCCGTGTCAGGGCGTGTTCGGGTCCCCGCCAATGCCCTTGTAGGGATTGAACGTGTACGTCGTCGAGAACTGCGCGGACGGGCTGAAGTAGTACGCCACGAGCTTCGCCGGGTCCTTGGCGAGCTCGCCGCGCAGGATGGACCCGTCGTTCTGGTCATCCCAGCCCCACGGCGCATTCGCCGAGTTCGTGGAGCACTGCCCCGCCACGAGACCACAGCCCCCACTCGTGTCCCCCCGGAACGTGCCGTCGGACGCGAAGAGCTCGCCG
Source organism: Myxococcus sp. RHSTA-1-4 (assembly GCF_020037125.1). Classification (GTDB taxonomy): domain Bacteria; phylum Myxococcota; class Myxococcia; order Myxococcales; family Myxococcaceae; genus Myxococcus. Next base: position 82,989 of record NZ_JAIQDG010000037.1, on the reverse strand, counting down.
AGGCTCCGGCGCGGCCACAACCCTTCAGAACCGTAGATGTCGAGCAGCTTGTAGCGCACGTCGGAATCCGTGGCCGACGAGGGCTCCTCGGCCAGGGTCAGCGAGGGGAAATACTTCACTCCGTCACCAACGATGTCATACGCCGGCCACGCCTTGAGCCCGTGCCCCTTGGCCTCCTGTGCCGTGATGGGGTGAAGCACTCCCTCGAAGCTCGCATACGACAGCTTGCCGTCGATGTTCTCCGCGCCCGCAACGAGCGGACTGCCATCCGGAACGAACGAGAAGAAGTCCTTGTGCGCGACCGTCACCGCGCCGTCGAGCGCGCCGTACTCGCTGCCGTCGCGCCTCACGATGAGCAGCACCCCTTCGGCGTCGTTCTCGTGCTCCGAGTCGAAGATGTTGTCCGCCCAGTCGCGCGGGTGGAAGAACGTGTAGATGAGGTACCAGTGCGTGCTCGTCTCCACCAGCGAGTGGTACGCATGCGCGGTCAGCACCCTCGACGCGGTGTTGTCCCAGTTGTTCGTCCCGCTCCAGTCCCCATCGAAGTCGACCCGGGAGATGTAGTCCGCACGGCCCGAGAGCGAATGCGTGCCCGTCACGTCCACGTCCTGATAGTGGATGGGCGCCCAGCGCTTCGCGAGCGCCGCCCGGAACGCGGTCGACTCGGGGCCTCCCGCGAGCGCCCAGCTGGAATCACCGAAGGGGTCATCTTCCAGCGACTCCGGCCCGCAGGCGGAGAGCAACAGCACGACAACCGGGACGATGGCGCGCGCCAGGGCGCCATGAGGATGACGGCGAACGGAAAGCATGGGGTCCTCCCTTTCGGGTGGACCCCTACACGATTTTCCAGGTGAAACGGTATATCCGGCTTCTACTATTTACCGGCTTTTCACCCTGAACGGCCTCGCGCGGCTCGGGGGCGCGCGCTTCCGGCCTACCGGCAGGCGGACTCGTCGGGGTGCCTCCCCCGGATCTGCGTCAGGCCGTCGGTGCAATAGGCGGTGCACAGCCTGGCGCTGTCGTCGGTCTGCCAGCAGGTCCCGTCGGCGCCGTACGCTGCATCGACGGTGGCCCTGATCTCAGGCATCGTCGCGTTGACGCAGGCCACGTACTTCTTGCACTCGGCGCTCTGCTCCGGCCCATCGTCACCGCCACACGCCAGAGTGCCCAACAACGCGACCGCAATAATGCTCAGCGACTTTCTCAAGGTTCCTCCAGTACCCAACAGGGGTACTGTCGTCTAATCGACCCCCTGGGGCGAACTCAACCCTCCTGCGCCTCTTGGGGCGGTCCCCCGCCTCGGGCGCCCACGGCTCGTCGATGAGGGATGCAGAACCTTTTCGCGGTGCTCGGGCTGGCCCTGCACCGGGCCCGCGTCTCAGCGGGTGGCGCGCCGCTGGGCAGCCTCCACCGCCCTGCTGATCGCGGCGGAGTCCGGCAGGATGCGCCGCGCCTGGTCGGCCACCTCCAGCGCGGCATCCAGCTTGTCCTGCTCACCGAGCGCGTGGATCCACCCCGCCCACGCCTCCTCCAGCAGCGAGAGCGCCGCGCTGGCCGCGGAGGAGAACGCGCCTTCCGCCTCGACGGGCGCATGCCGGACAGTGGCGAGGAAGCGGCCCAGCTCGATGAGCGGCTCCGGGGCTCCGGCGGACACATCCACCGCGGTGCGCAGCGCGCGCTCGGCCTCCGCGAGCCGGGCCTCGGGCTCGGCCACGGCCTCCCGGCCGAGCAACACCGTCCGGCTCATGGCCAGCAGGTTCGGAACGAAGGCGGGGCAGGCTTCCGCCACCTCCCGGTAGGCGTCGAGCCGGCGGGAGTCCTCCACCGGCTCCGCGTTCGCCGCCTTCCACTTCCTCCGCAGTTCCTGGGGACTCGGGTGCGTGCTCATGAACCACACCCTACGCCCGTGAAGGCCCGCCGTCGCGAAGCCTCCGGACGCCGTGCTCAGTACGACGCGGTGATGCCCCAGTGCAGGCTGGAGTAGGTCTCCTCCGCCACGCCCCCGGCCTCCCAGCCCGTCCGGGTGCCGGCGCCGGAGAAGGTGTCCTGGTAGCGCGACAGGCGGAAGCGCAAGGAGTAGCCGAACGGCCCCCACACCTCGCCCGCCACGCCCAGCTCCGCCTCCCAGCCAAAGCTGGACACCGACGTGCCGTAGTCGCTGACCTCCAGGTCCAGCGCCCCACCCTCGTCGTCGAAGCCCTTCCCCGGCTCCGGGCGGATGAACACCTGCCCCGCGCCCTCCAGCCGCACCGCGCGCACCAGCGGCACGGACACCTCCAGGCCCACCGCGGGGAACATGCGGTGCGTGCCCGTGAGCGGGCTCTGCGCGGACTCGTCCACGTCGAAGGACCGGGTGAGCAGGCCCGCGCGAAGCCCCGCGTAGCCCAGCAACTGCCGCGACTCGCCCCGGCCGAAGAAGTAGCGGTACAGCGCCTGCGCCGTGAGCACCGAGTCCGTCGCCACCACCTCGCGCGTCACGGACTGCCCGGCCTCCCCCACCAGCGTCACGTCCGTGGACGAGTACCCGCGCCGGTATCCCAGCACCAGGCCCAGCCCCCGCACCGCGGACGTCCTGCGCGCCAGCGGCAGCAGCTCCAGCTCCGCGGACACGCCCAGGTACGGCACCGACGAGGAGTAGTCCACCGTGTCCCCGAGCTGCTCATCCTCCGGCTTCCGGTCGAACTCGCCGCAGGACTTCACCCCGGGACGCGCGCAGTACCGCCGCCACGTCGTCGTGCCACCCAGGAACAGCCGCGCCAGCGGCGGGCGCGACGGCTCGTCACCCACCGTGCCCCCGGAGCCCGTGTCCAGCTCCACCTCCAGGAGTGGCTCCGTCGTGGTGTGCGACTCGGGGTCCTCCTGCATCGGCGCCGGACCGTCCTCCGGCCGCTTCACGACCGCCGCGGACGCCGGGAAAGCCAGCACCACCGCCAGGGCAACCAACATGCCCCAGCGGGCCACCGTGTGTCGGGTGTTCATCATTCAGCGGGGAGGTTCACCCACCCCGCTGGCGATGTCCAGGCTCGCGGCCGGAAGCCCGGCCCTCAGGCATTCAGCGGCGCCGGAGCCCCCATGGACGCCGCGCCTACCGGCACGGGGGCCTCGGTGGCCGCCAGGTGCTCCGCGCGGCCGATGCCCAGGAAGTCACGCCGGTAGATGCGCACCATGGCCATGAAGATGGAGGCGATGAGCGGGCCCACCAGCAGCCCCATCATCCCGAACACCGCCAGCCCGCCGAACATGGACAGGAAGACGAGCAGCGGATGCAACGCCATGCGCGCCCCGCACAGCTTCGGCCGGATGAAGTTGTCGATGCTGCCCACCAGGAAGGCCCCCCACGACAGCAGGAACACGCCCTCCGTCACCTTGTTCGCGGCGATGAGCACCACGCCGATGGGCCCCCACACCATGGCCGTGCCGCCCACCGGCACCAGCGCCACCAGCACCATGGCCGCGCCCCACACCCCCGCATGCGGCACCCCGGCGATGAGCAGCCCCGCGAAGCCCACCGCGCCCTGGATGAGCGCCGTGACGGTGTTGCCATAGACAATCGCATACGCGACGTCGGTGAACTCGCGCGCGAAGGCCTCGAAGTAGCGCTTGTCCAGGGGGATGAGCTGCATCACCTCGGACACCAGCCGCCGGCCGTCCAGGAAGAAGTAGTACATGGCCACGATCATCAGGAACATGTTGATGACCAGCTCGGCGCCCGCGCTCACCACGTCCTTGAGCAGCGCCGCCCCGCCCGTCACCGCGGTCATCAGCGCGCGCTCCGTCTCCGCGCTCTCCGGCTCCAACCGGATGTAGCGGCTCACGCCCCGAGGCAGGCTGGAGGCGAACTGGTGACGCAGGTCCACCTGCTCCAGCAGGTCCTGCGCCTGCCCCACGAACTGGAGCAGCTCGCGCGCCACCATCCACCCCACCAGCGCCAGCGGCGCCAGGATGAGCAGGAACACGGTGAGGGTGGACAGCCCGGCGGCGAGGGACTTGCGGCCCCGCAGCTTCTGGCACAGGTAGTCCTGCACCGGCAGGAACAACACCACCAGGAAGCCGCCGAGCAACACCGGCATCAGGAACGGCAGCAGAATCCTGGAGAACAGAATCAACGCCAGGGCGAAGAGCCCCGCGAAAACGAAATTCGACCACCGCCGTGAATCACCCACAGCCCCACCCCACGCCGCCCCACGAGCCCACCGACCACCCCCAACCTAGGAACCGCCCTTCCCTCCGGGAAGTCCGGGTTCAACCACGCAGAGGAGCAACCATGACTTCTGGACGTTTCTCCCCCCTGGGCGCCGCGCTGCTCACGGGAGTGTTCACCCTCACCGCCCTGACGGCGTGTGGGGACGGCGCCGCCCCGTGCACGGACTGCCCGGCGCTGGAGGGCCGCTACCGGATGGACTTCGGGGATGCGGGCGTGCCGAGCGAGTGCTCCCAGCTCGGCGTGGACCTGCCCCGGGGCGAGCCGCTGGACATCACCCGCACGGAGGCCACCCTCACCGGCACGCTGGAGTCCGTGCCCCTGCGAGGCACCGTCTCCGCCCAGGGCACCTTCAGTCTGTCGGGCAATGCCGCCGGCACCCCGGATGGGGGCGTCACGCAGACGCTGAGCCTGGCGGGCCGCTTCCTGCCCCCCGTCGCGGATGGTGGGACGGCGCTGCTGACGGGGACCTACACCGGAAACTTCACGCGCGCCGGGCCGAACGGGCCCCAGCGCTGCAACGTCGTGAACCCGTTCTCGGCGACCCGGGAGTAGTCCTTCGGGCCGCTCGAGGGCGGGGATTGCTACTTCTTCTTCTCGGCGGCCGCCTTGGCCTCGGCCTTGTTCTTCTTCGCGCGCTTCTTCCACGCCTGCTTGATCTTCATCTGCACGCGGCGGTGCTTGCTCTTGCTGCGGGCCATCGTTGACTCCTGTGCTCCCGTGTAGGGAGACGTGAAAAGACGAGCTTAACTATCAGAACCCGCCGGGCTCCCGGAAGAGGATCCCTCCGGAGAGTCGTCCGGGGCAGGCCGGGTGGGATACGGAATGCCCTCGGCCCCCCGGACCTCGGTCGGTCGGGCGGCGGACACCGTCACCTCCCCCTCCCGGTCCTCGTCGCTGGGCCGCTCGCGGGAGGCGGGGGCGCTGGTCTGCTGGGGACGCTTCTTCACCGAGGCGAAGATGGGCTTGTAGGCGTCCAGGAAGCGGCGGACCTCGTCCAGGGGCAGTGCCGGGCAGTGGTTTCCGTTCACCCCCGTCATGGACGTGGCCATGCACATGGCGTTGAGGATGGCCTCCTCGGTGGCCTCCATCACCGCCTCGTAGAGGGGGTCCAGCCGCTGATCCAGGAGGATCTTCAGCTTGTAGACCATCTTCTGCGTGCGCCGGGGAATGATGTTCGCGGTGGAGAAGCCGACCACGATTTCGCCCGAGCCGTGCGCCGCGTAGCTGCCCACCCGGCCGATGCCCAGCGCCACGCGCTTGCACAGGCGGTTGATCTGATGGCTCAGGAGCGGCGCGTCCGTGGCCACCACGGCGATGATGGAGCCGTACGTCTGGCCGCGCTTGGGCGTGCCCTTGAACTTCTCCGCCAGCACCTCGCCCACCGGCAGGCCGCCCACCCGCAGGTTGTGCATCTTCCCGAAGTTGGACATCACCAGCACGCCCAGCGTGTAGCCGCCCAGCACCTCCGGCAGCTTGCGGGAGGACGTGCCGATGCCGCCCTTGAAGTCGCACGTCACCATGCCGGTGCCGCCGCCCACGTTCCCCTCGGCCACCGGGCCGCTGGTGGCGTTGCGGATGGCCTCCTGGACATGCTCCTCGCGCACATGCCGGCCGGAGATGTCGTTGAGCCACGAGTCGTCGCACTCCCCCACCACGGGGATGATGACGTCGTGCTCGTCGCCAATGCCGGGGTAGCGCTCCACCAGGTGGCGGGCCACGCCGTCCGACACCGCGCCCACCGCCATGGTGTTGGTGAGGAGGATGGGCGTCTCGATGAGCCCCCACTCCATGAGCTGCGTCATGCCGGAGACCTCGCCCGCGCCGTTGAGCACGAAGCCGCCGCCGTTCATGCGCTCCATGAAGATGTTGCCGTTGTTGGGGAGGATGGCCGTCACGCCGGTGCGTACCGGGCCATGGCCGGGCCGCAGCGGGCCTTCGCCCTGGATGATGGTGCTATGGCCGACGAGAACCCCTTCCACGTCGGTGATGGCGTTGAACTTCCCGGGCTTGAAGCGCCCCAGCGGCAGGCCCAGGTCGCGAGCGCGCATCCGGGGCCCGGTGTACTCGGGGATTTGCACCATAGGTGGCCGACACTAACCGACCAACCCCCACCGTCAACCACTCCGCGCACGCCGTGGCGGCGAGCCTGCGCCCCGCCGGCCCATTTGATGGGACGGCGCCCCATCCCGGCCGCCAGGAGGGCAGGCACGGAGCGGGACGCGGTGCTGTCCGTCAGCGGAAGCGGTAGCCCAGGTGCACGGCGGGGAAGACGGTCACCGGGTTCGAGTCGAACGTCGCGTCCCCCAGCGTCACGTCGCGCACGTTGAAGCCACGGCTGACGCCAATCCACGGAGTGACGTAGAGGTTGGCCGGCAGCAGGAACCGGTACCCCGCGTGGACGCCGGTGCTGAGCTGGGTCTGCTGGGAGGCGAGCGATGTCCCCTCCCGCCGCACCAGGATGCGCACCAGCCCGGCGTCCACGCCGACGAAGGCTCCCCGCTGCTCGGCGAAGGGGAAGTAGTGCAGCTTGAGCCCGAAGCCATTCATCGAGGCGTCGAAGCCGTCATTGCCATGCACGAAGTCGGGCACATCGATGGCGAAGGCCCCCACGTCCAGGCGCAGGTTGCGGTAGCCCAGCCCCACGTGGACCGAGTAGCCCCCGAAGACATACGCCGTGGGGTCCACCTCGGCGTCCGCGTGGAACGCCTCGGACACGGGCTGGAGGTTCGCGACGGGGGCCTGCTCCGCCAGGGCGGAGGACGCAGTCAGCAGAAGCGAGAGGAAGGCGGGAACGGCGGCGAGGCGGGAAGGCCTGTTCATGGGTTCGTGTCTCCTTGCGCGACCCAATCTGTCCGCCCCGCCGCCCGGCGGCGATGACGCGAGACGCCGCATCGACTGACCTGGGGCGACAGCGGGAGGTGCCCTCTTCCAGCGCCGGGACGTAGATTCACCCACATGGTGCAGATCGAGGTGTCCGCCCGTATCGGGGCGATGATCGTCCACGCCGCGGCGTCCAGGGGCGTCGACCCACGCGTCCTCCAACGCGCGACGGGCTTCGACGCGGCGAGCGCGGAGGACCCGGACGCGCGCATCCCGCTCTCGCTCGAAGGAGCGCTCTGGGACGAGGCCGCGCGGCTGAGCGGCGACGACGCCTTCGGGCTGCACGCCGCGGAGCTGCTGAAGCCCGGTGCCTTCGACGTGCTCGACTATGCCGTGCGGACGGCGCCGACCCTGCGCCAGGCACTCGAGAGGCTGGCGCGCTACAACCGCCTGGAGCACGACGCCGCGGTCTTCACGCTGCACGACCAGGGCGACCGGACGCGGGTGGAGCACACCCTCCGTGGCGGCGTCGGCCAGAGCCGTCACGCGGCGGAGTTCACCCTCGCGTCGCACGTCATCATCGGCTCACAAATCACCGGCACGCGGCTGGCGCCATCCGCCGTGGAGTTCCGGCACGCGAGGCCCGCCTCCCTCACGGAGCACCTGCGCCTGTTCGGCGTCGAGCCACGCTTCTCCACCGCCGTGAACGCGATCGAGTGGGACCGGATGATGCTCGAGCGGCCCGTGCTCGCGGCGGACCCCGCGCTCTCCCGTATCGTCGAGCGTCAGGCCCAGGCCCTGCTCGCCGCGCGTCCAGAGCCCGTGGCGTCCCATGCGGAGCGCGTGCGCCAGCTCCTGACCACGGCGCTCGCCCAGGGAGGCGGAGAGGCGACGCTCAAGAGCATGGCGGCGCGCCTGAAGATGAGCGAGCGGAGCCTGCAGCGGCGGCTCACCCAGGAAGGTGTGACTTTCGACGAGTTGCTGGACAGGCTGCGCCACGAGCTCTCGCTGCGCTACCTCGCCGACCCGAAGATCGCCATCTCGGAGGTGGCGTACCTGCTCGGCTACTCGGAGCCGAGCCCCTTCCACCGGGCCTTCCGCCGCTGGACGGGAGCGACCCCGAGCGACGTACGCCGCGGCGTGCACTGACGCCGCGGCGCGCCGGACGCATGGGGTTCGAACCGCCCGGACATGCTCCCCGGGTCAGGCCTTCGCTTCCATGCGCGGAGGCGCCTCGCCATGCGAGCCCGAGCCATTGCCGGCGCTGCTGGCCCCCGGAGCCGCGGGAGCCGTGGCCGTCGCGGCGACCGGGGCACCGTGCTCGTCCAGGCTTCCGCCCTTGCGCAGCACCGCCGAGGCATGCTCGCTGGCCGCGCGCCGCGCCTCGCGCTCCTTGTAGCGGCGGATGGCGGGGGCCATGATTTCGCCGATGAGCGTCCGGTAGTCCATGCCCGCGCCCTGCGCGATGAGGACCAGGTCGCTCCAGCCCGGCGTCAGGCCCGGCAGCGGGTTGCACTCGATGAAGTAGATGCGGCCCTTGTCGTCCATGCGGAAGTCGATGCGCGCCACGTCGCGGCACCCCAGCGCCATGAACGAGTTGCGCGCCGCCGTCCGCAGCCGCTCCAGCAGCGCGGGCTCCAGCTTCGCCGGCGCGTCGTAGCGGATGCGGTCCGTCCAGTCGAGCTTGTGCTGGAAGCTGTAGACGGGGTTCTTCTCCTCCTTGTCGAGGAAGACGATCTCCATCGGCGGCAGCACGCGCGGGCGGCGCTCGCCCAGCAGGCCCACGGTGAACTCACGCCCGCCGATGTACTCCTCGATGAGCGCGGGCTGCTGGTACTTGCTCGCGATTTCGCGCACCACCTCGCGCAGCTCCGCCTCGCTGTGGCAGACGCTCTTGGTGACGACGCCCTTGGAGCTGCCCTCCGCCACCGGCTTCACGATGAGCGGGAAGCTGGTGAACTCCTTGTTGAGGCGCTCCTTGCCCGTGGCCATGAGCTGGAAGTTGGGCGTGAGGATGCCGGCCTGCCGGACAATCTTCTTCGCCAGCGCCTTGTCCAACGCAATCGACAGCGTCGCCGGGTCGGAGCCCGTGTACGGGATGTCCAGCAGCTCCAGCATGGCCGGCACCTGGCTCTCGCGGTTGCGGCCCTTGAAGCCCTCGGCGATGTTGAAGACGATGTCCAGCGGCGTGCTGGCCAGCACGGTGGGCAGCTCCGCCGTGGCCTCCAGGTCGATGACCTCGTGGCCCCAGGACGCAATGGCCTCGCGGATGGCCTGCAGCGTGTTGGGCGAGTCGTACTCGGCCTCGCTGTCCTCCACCGCCTCGGCGTTGGCCATGGGCTTCACGCGCTTGACGTTGTAGGTGAAGCCCACGCGCAGCGGGCCCGTCTTGCGCGTCGGCTTGCCCTGGCGCTTGCCGTCCTTGATTTTGTAGCGCTTCGCCGCGCTCTGGATGATGGAGTTGATGACGCCGTCGAAGTGCAGTCCGTCCAGCTCCGCGGAGGCGTAGATGCCCGCGCCCGGCTCCAGGCTGGGCAGCGCGTTGATTTCGAGGAAGTACGGCACGCCCGCGTCACTGAGCCGGAAGTCGATGCGGCCCAAGTCACGGCAGTCGAGCGCCTGGAAGGCCTTCTGCGCCATCTTCCGGACGTCCTCCGCCACGCGGGCGGAGACCTGCGCCGGAGCGCGCACGCTGACGGCGTTCTCCTTCTTCGTCTTCAGCTCGTAGTCGTAGATGGCGTACTTGCGCCCCGACGTGACGGCCGGGTCCACCACGTACTCCACCGGCGTGAGCACGCCGTCGTAGTCATTGTCCACCGCGGCCAGGAAGGGCACCGTCAGGTCCCTTCCGGTGATGAACTCCTCCACCAGCACGCCGGCGGGGTACTTCTCCAGCGCGGCGGCCACCTTGACGCGCACCTCGTCCAGCGTCTCCGCGATGGAGTCCTGGGTGATGCCCTTGGAGGAGCCCTCGAAGTTGGGCTTCACGATGACGGGGAAGCGCAGGTTCTCCGCGGTCAGCTCGCTGAGCTTCTCCACGTACTGCCAGCCCGGGGTGCGGATGCCCTGCTTGGAGAGCACCAGCTTGGTGAGCTGCTTGTCCAGCGTCACCGCCAGCGCGTACGCGTCCGAGCCCGTGTACGGGAAGCCCAGCTCGTCGAAGAGGGCCGGGTAGAAGGCCTCGCGGAAGCGGCCGCGGCGCCCCTCGGCGGTGTTGAAGATGAGGTCCGGGCTGTACGCCTCCAGCCGCGCCACGGTGCGCGAGGCGGGACCGCTCACCTCGAAGCGCTCCAAACGGTGCCCGAGCCGTTCGATCGCCGCGGCCAGTGCGTTGACCGTCTCCTGGGTGTCGAACTCCGCTTCTTCTTCCGAATCGGACAGCCTGAGGTTGTGGGTCAGCGCGATGCGCACGGTTGCCCCTTTCTCTTCTTGAGCGAGCGACCGCGGCGCACCTTCGCCGCGGACATGATTCTTCCCGGTGCCCGCTGATGCGCCACCGGCGTGCGGGCTGCAACGGTTGCGCCCGCGACAACCTTCCCGTCGACCACCTGCGTCTGGGCCCAGGTGTCACCAAGCCGCCAGCCGAGCGGATCCCTCACCACGCGCCACGCCTCCACCCCGCCGATGACGAACAGCCCCGCCACGAAGGCCACGTTCCCCAGCGGCGCCGGCATCATTCCCAAGAGGACGACGAGGGCGAGCGGCGCATTGCGCAGGGTGCTGTCCCGGTGGCGCGCGGCGGAGCGCGTGGGCAGGTGCATCACCTTCACGCCGAAGATGCGCTTGCCCACGCTCTGGCCCTGGAGCATCCCGTCCGCCAGCAGCAGGAAGAGCAGCGCCACCACCATGCCGGCCGCGCCGCAGACGACGTAGAGGCCCCAGGCCACCGCCACGTCCACCACGCGGGCGCCCATGCGCAGCCAGAGCGACGCCTTCGGGTACGGAGAGCCGGGCTCCGAGTCATCCGCCACCAGCCGCAACACCCGGCTGCCGCCGCGGCTGTCCGTCATGAAGACACGTTCGCGGTCAGTGCTCACTCCTCGGGCTCCAATGTGAGGCCCTCCTCGGGCGGCTCCGGCTCGTCGAGTCCCGCCAGCCGGGCCAGGCGCTCGTGGGCACTCAGCGGGTGCATTTGCGGTACGGACCAGGCGGCATGCTCTTGCACCTTGCCGGCGGCCAGCGCCGCGGTGGGGCTGCCCGTGTCCGACAAACGCAGGAGCCGCTCGCGCGCGGCGTCCTCGTCATGCTCGGCCGGGGCACCCTCGCGGGTGAAGAAGACGAAGGCCATGGCCGGGCGCTTGGACGCCTCGCGCATGGCGAACTGCACGCCGTCCAGGTTCCAGCCCTTCGCGGTCCACTCGTTGAGGGTCCGCTCCAGGGTGCCCTCGTCCACCGTGGAGAGCTCCACCACTTTGTACTGCAACGGTCCGGGGGTACGGACCACCGCGGAGCGCCCGCTTCCGGGGCGCTGGCCAGCCCGGCGCCGGCGTTGGGGCGGGGGCTTCTCGGACTTGCGGGCGGGCCGCTTCTTCTTGGTGGGCATCGTGCGTGGTTCATTTGGACGCAACGCGCGCGGCGGATCAAGCGGCAAGCCGCGCGACGTGGGTCCGGCTGTTGCCTACAGGAGCTTCGCGGCCTCCAGGGCGTGGTAGCTGATGATGAGGTCGGAGCCGGCGCGCTTGATGGAGGTGAGCGTCTCCAGCATCACCCGCTCGTAGTCAATCCACCCGAGCTGGGCGGCGGCCTTGAGCATGGAGTACTCGCCGGACACGTTGTAGCTGACGACGGGCAGCTCGAAGCGCTCGCGCACGGCGCGGATGATGTCCAGGTAGGCCAGGGCGGGCTTGACCATGATCATGTCCGCGCCCTCCTCCACGTCCAGCGCCACCTCCTTGAGGGCCTCGCGCACGTTGCCGGGGTCCATCTGGTAGCCGCGGCGGTCGCCGGACCTGGGCGCGCTCTGGGCCGCCTCGCGGAAGGGGCCGTAGAAGCCGGAGGCGTACTTGGCCGCGTAGGAGAGGATGGGCACCTCGGTGAGGCGCACCTCGTCCAGGGCGCGGCGGATGGCGGCCACGCGCCCGTCCATCATGTCCGAGGGGGCGATGATGTCCGCGCCGGCCTGGGCGCAGGTGACGGCCATCTGGGACAGGAGCGGCAGGGTGGCGTCGTTGACGACGTGGCCCTCCTCCAGGATGCCGCAGTGGCCGTGGTCCGTGTACTCGCAGAGGCACACGTCGGCGATGACCTGGAGGTCCGGCTCGGCCGCTTTGATTTCGCGGATGGCGCGCTGGACGATGCCGTCCTGGGCGTAGGCCTGGGAGCCACGCGCGTCCTTGTGGTTGGGGATTCCGAACAGGAGGACGGAGGGCACGCCCAGGGCCTTGGCCTGCCGGGCCTCGGCCACGGCGTGCTCGAGGGACAGGTTGAAGACGCCCGGCATGGAGGCGATGGGACGGCGCACGTCCCGGCCTTCCACGACGAACAGGGGGTAGATGAAGTCGCCCGGCTCGAGGCGCGTCTCACGCACCATGTCGCGCAGGACGGGGTTACGGCGGAGGCGGCGGGGACGGTGGACGGGATAGGCCATGACGACGCCGGTATAAACCGGCGGCGCGCCCGCTTCATCGTTTCCGTTCCCCTGCCCGGCTGCTCAGCCTGCGGCGAGCCGCCAGCTGCGCTGATGGCGCAGGCTCTCCCGGGCCTGCCGCTGCGCCCGGCGCTCCGCGATGTCCGCCTCGTGCAGGGCCCGCGCATAGCGCACGCGGGCCGCCTCGGTGCCGGCCGCCAGGCCCTGCTCCGCGGCCTCCAGCTCACGGCGGGCTTCCTGAAGCTGCTGCTCGATGCGGTTCTCGGACGTCATGAGGTGTCCTCCGGGGAAGTGGAATGTGCCGGCACGTGGGTGCATGGACCGGACCATGGAGCTCCAACGGTTCCAAGCTCGCGGAACGACGGGGTGTCGCGGCGCGGCAGGCACGGCAGGCGTGCGAAATCCGTTTCCCAGGTGCGCGAAAGCGCTGTCGCGGAGGGAAGCGTGGGTGCTCCCCCGGCCGTCCCCCCTCCGAGGGCCGGGGGAAGCAATCGCCGGACGCGCCGGTCGTCTACAGTCCCAACCGTGACAGCCAGAGCGCCAGCCATTGAAGTGAGGGGTTTGCGGAAGACGTACCGGCGTCTGTTCCGCAAGGTGGGGAACGAGGCCCTCCGGGGCATGGACCTGAGCGTGCCCGAGGGGAGCGCCTTCGGGCTCATCGGCCCCAACGGCGCGGGCAAGACGACGTTCATCAAGAGCATCCTCGGCATCGTCCAACCCACGGAGGGCACGGTGCGGGTGCTGGGAGGCTCACCGGAGGACCCTCGCATCCGCGCGCGCATCGGCTACCTGCCGGAGCGCCTGCACCTGCCGGGCTCATGGACGGCCACGGCCTTCCTGGCCACCGTCACCCGGCTGAAGGGGCTGAAGGCGGATGCGCCGGGGAACCGGCGCTTGCTGGAGCGGGTGGGCCTGGCGGACGCCGCGGGGCGGAAGATTGGTGGGTACTCCAAGGGAATGCGGCAGCGGCTGGGGCTGGCGGCCGCGCTGGTGGGCTCCCCTTCCCTGCTGGTGCTGGACGAGCCCACGGACGGCATCGACCCCATGGGCCGGCTGGAGGTGCGCCGCATCCTGCTGGAGGAGGTGCAGCGGGGCACCACCCTCTTCCTGAACTCGCACCTGCTGGCGGAGACCGAGCGGGTCTGTGACAGGGTGGCCATCCTCGCGGACGGGCGTGTGCTGCGCGAGGGGCGGTTGGAGGACCTGGCGCGCGGAGGGGCCCGGTGGATGGTGCGCTTCGCGCCCGGGGCGGACGCGGAGGCGCTGGCGGAGGAAGGCTTTGCCCGGGGGAGCGCGGACGGCGTGTACCGCGTGGAGGCGGAGGACGCGGCGGCACTCAACGCGGCGCTGGACCGGGCGCGCTCGAAGGGGGCGCTGCTGGTGGAGCTGCGTCGCGACGGGACTGACTTGGAGTCCGTGCTGCTGGGGACGGTGGCCCCGGCGGGCGCGGCGGGGGTGGCGGCATGAATCCGGTGCTGGGAATCGCGGGGTACGTGCTGCGCGAGGCGATGTCTCGCAAGTTCATCCTCGCCTTCGTGGTGGGCATCACCCTGGTGCTGTCGGTGGTGGCACTGAGCCTGCGCATCGAGGTCGTCGACGGGGCGCTGGCGGCTTCACGGCTGTTCGGCAATGAGCTTCGCGCGAGCATCCGCTCCGTCGACGTGGCGCTGCGGCCCGTGTACACGGCGGCGGCGTTCATCGTGTTCTACGGGGGCATCCTGTTCGGCATCGTCGCCTGCTCGGACTTCGCGCCGTCGCTGCTGTCACCGGGGCGCATCGAGCACCTGCTGGCGCTGCCGATTCAGCGCTGGCACTTGCTGGCGGGGACGTTCCTCGGGGTGATGGTGCTGGCGGTGGGCGGGACGCTGTATGGCACCACGGGGCTGGTGCTCATCTTCGGGGTGAAGGCGGGGTACTGGACGGCGGGGCCGCTCATCGCGGGGCTGATGGCGTGCGTGGGCTTCGCGGCGGTGTATGCGGTGATGCTGACCACGGCGACGCTGGTGCGAAGCGCGGCGCTGTGCGCGGCGGCCGGCTTCGTGGTCATGGTGAGCGGCATCATCGCGGGCTTCCGGCAGCAGATTGCGCCGATGTTCGAGGATGGGTTCAGCCGGAGCGCGTTCGAGGCGGTGACGCTGATACTGCCGAGGCTGTCCTCGCTGGCGCAGGCGGCGGGGAACATCGCGTCGTCCACGCCGCTGGAGGTGAACTCGCTCGGGATGTTGTTGATGGGCGTGCTGGTGTTCGGATTCGGGGCGCTGGCCGTGGGGTTCTGGCGCTTCGAGGGAAAGGACTACTGACGTGGACAACCGTCGACGGCGCCGGGTGTGGCTCGGGGTGGCGGGACTGCTGTTCGTGCTGGCCGGGGTGCTGATGTTCACCGGCCAGGGCGACAAGCTCCCCGAGGAGGAGCCCCAGGTGGAGTTCCCCCGGCGGATGCGGGGCCAGGAGCGAGAACGCGCGGAGCGGCGCAAGACGTGGGTGATGCCCACGGTGGTGGACGCGGGCACGGCGGCGGCGGAGCGCCCCCGGCCTCAAGACCCGCTGCTGGCGGCCCTGCCCCGGGGCGCGGGCCGGACGGCGGTGGTCATCGAAGCGAATGCGCTGAGGCACTCGCCCATTGGAGAGCTGCTGCTGGACTGCATGATGCGGGACGGCGGCAAGGAGCTGGACGAGTTCCGGAAGAAGAGCGGCGTGGACCCACTCCAGGACCTGGACCGGCTGGTCATCACCGACCAGGGGATGATGCTGTCGGGGAACTTCGCCAACGCGAAGTTCCAGGAGCTGATGGGCGATGCGGTGTCCATGGACTACGGCCAGGGCGCGCGGGTGTACGAGCCGGGCGAGACGATAGTGACGGGCCCGGACGGCAACACGTCGAGCGTGCACAGGCGGCCGGCGGTGGGCATCTGGAACAACCAGCTCTTCATGGTGGGGCAGAACCCCGACGACGTGAAGGCGGCCATCGACCGGGTGGAGGGACGCGGGCCGGACGAGCCACCCACGATTCCCGAGGGCAGCACGTACGGGGAGATGTACGGCGTGCTGTCGGTGGAGCACCTCGCGAGGCTGCTCCCGCCGGACCAGGCGGAGCTGGCGCAGCGGCTGCGCGACGTGGCGCAGAACGTGGAACTGCACGTGGACGCGACCTCGGACGTGGCGCTGGTGGCCGAGGTGCGCGGCAAGGACAAGGACCAGGTGACGGACCTGGGCAAGTCCCTGGGTGCCGCGCTGTCCCTGGCGCGCATGCGGGCGCAGGCCGAGGGTGAGAAGGAGATGGCGCAGCTGTTGGACTTCGCCCGGGTTCAGCCGGATGGCTCGTCGTTCAAGCTGGAGATGGCCGTGCCCCTCTCCGTGATTCAGGAGCGGCTGGCGTTCTGCAAGGAGGAGCGGCAGGCGGCGGAGGCCGACGCGGGCGTGCGGTAGGCAGGGCCTCCCGTCACCACGTGGGGCAGCGCCTGTTGCGCGGGCACGCCGTCCAGCCGTGATTTGGTATACGGTGTATACTCAATCAGAGTGACAGGAGGTACACCGGATGGGCGACCGATGGCTGCTTCGTGGAGCGGAGGTCATCACCTGTGAGCCCGGGCAGGAGGACCTGCCGCGCGGTGACGTCCTCGTCGAGGACGGAGTCATCGTCGCCATCGGCCCCGAGCTGCGCGCCGGCGACTGCCGCGTCCTCGACCTGAGCGGCAAGCTGGTCATGCCGGGGCTCATCGATACGCACCGGCACACGTGGCAGACACCGCTGCGAGCACTGGGGGCGGACTGGACGGTCATGGACTATCTGGCGGCGGTGCGTGTGAAGCTCGCACCGGCGTTCCAGCCGGAGGACATTCATGCCGCCAACCTGGCCGGAGCGCTGGAGGCCCTGGACGCGGGCATCACCACGCTCGTCGACTACTCCCACTGCATGGCGTCTCCCGAGCACGCCGATGCCGCGCTCACCGCGCTCGAGGAGGCCCGCATCCGGGCGCTCTTCGCGTACGGCTACGCGGCCGGGCCCGGCGAGTGCCCTGCCCTGCCGACACACGCCAGCCGGCTCCAGGACGCCAGGCGCCTGAGGACCACGCGCCTGGCGTCGGACGGGGGCTTGGTGCGCATGGGCATCGCCCTGACGGAGATGCAGGTTCCCTGGGAGCAGAGCCGGGCCGAGCTCCTCTCGGCGCGCGAGCTCGGCGTCCCCATCACCGCCCATTGTTCCGCCTGGCCCATGCCGGGGCCGAGCGAGGTCCAGCGGCTGGCGGACGCGGGACTGCTCGGCCCGGACCTGCTCTTCGTGCACTGCACCTGGAGCTCACGGGAGGACCTGGAGCGCATCGCCGCGAGCGGCGGCTCCATCGCGGCGACTCCGGAGACCGAGCTGCAGATGGGCATGGGCTTTCCCATCACCGGGCAGGCACTGCGCGCCGGTGTCCGGGTGACGCTCGGTTGTGACGTCGTCTCCAGCAATGGCGGGGACCTGTTCACCGCGATGCGGCTGGCCCTCCAGGTGGAGCGGGGAAGAACGAACGAGCGCGTGGGCATGCCCAAAGCCCTGGAGCTCAAGGCCGCTCGCGTCCTCCAGATGGTGACGCTCGACGCCGCGGAGGCCCTGGGCCTGGGGCGCGTCACGGGCTCGCTGCGTCCCGGCAAGGACGCGGACCTGCTCGTCCTCAGCGCCGACGCACTGAACCTGACGCCGCTCAATCGTCCCCGCGACGCGGTGGTGCTCCAGGCCCATGCGGGGAATGTCGAGTCGGTGATGGTTCGCGGAAGGTGGGTGAAGCTCCAGGGAAGGCTCGTCGACGTCGACGTGGCAGCGGTCCGCCGCAAGGTCACCGCGGCACGCGATGCGGTGCTCGGCCGCGTGGGGGGCCCGTCCGCGCTCCTCGGGGAGCGAGGTGCGCTCGCCAGTCACTGGGACACGGGGCGCGGCGGCGCCACCGAAGAGGCGTGAGACGCGGCGGAGAGACGCTCAGCGGCGGCGAGGCCGTGAGGGCTTCCGGGCAGCTCCACCCGCCGTGCCCCGACGTGCGTCGATGCGCCGCTGGATTCCCTCGAGCATGAAGTCCAGGCTGGCCTCGAACTCCCGGTCGACGTCCGTGGCCTGCATGTGGGGCAGGCTGTGGGCGATGCCCGGGTAGTCCGAGGCGGGCAGTGCCGCCGCGGCGGCGAAGAACCGCTGGAACGGCGGGGGTGCTTCCGGGGCAAGCGCGTCCCAGGGCTCCTGCCTGCGCACCGCTCCAGCCAGCCAGGAGAAGAAGGTGTTGTGCAGCGCTCCCGCCTCCTTCCAGGGAAGGCCGGCGTCGTGCAGCTTGCGGACCGTTCTGTCGAGGACGACGAGCGCGGTGTGAGCGACGGGCCCCTGGTCCAGCAGGAAGTCCATGACGCCCCGGTGCGCCAGGCCCATGGCGCGAACCCGCATCGCGAGCTCCCGGAGCCACGCCACCGGCTCCAGGCGCTCATCCGGGAACCGAAGCGGCGCGAGAATCGCCTCGACCGCCAGGAGCACCAGCTCGTCCCGGCTCGCGATGTGCTTGTACATGGCCATGGGCGTGGCACCGAGCCGCTCGGCCAGCGTCCGCATGGAGAGCTGTCGCATGCCCTGCTCCCGGACGAGGTCGACAGCCATCGACACCACGAGGGCTCGCGACAATCGAGGAGGACGGCCGCGCGGTCCTCGTGGGCTGCTCCCGTCGGAGGTCATGCGTCCCCATCATAACCGGCAGGCCGGCTTTCCGGCCCGGCTGTCGGCGGTGCAGTAGTGTGGCTCCTGCTCTGAAAGGGATTGCGATGGGGGCTTCGGGCGCCCACGGGGCGTGGCCTCACAGAATCATCGCCCGCACTTCCTCCGTGAACGCGTGCTCGTCCTCGGCATGCACCACGAGTGGGGGCAGCACCGTCAGGTCTCCCCTCCCCCCCTTCACCGCGTGGAGCAGCACCAGCTTCGCGGGCCGGTCCGCGCGCGGGTGCACCCAACGCACGGTGCGCGGCTCCAGCCGTCGCCCGCGCAGCACGGATACCAGATCGCTGAGGCGCGAAGCCGGGTACACCATGCACAGCCCACCGCGCGGCCCCAGCAGGTGAGCCGCCGCGCGGGCCACGTCCGCCAGCTCACACGCCAGTTCGTGCCTCGCGATGGCCTTCTCAATCGACAGACTGCTCCGCCCCGACGTGCGCGCCCGGTACGGCGGATTGCACAGCACGTGCGCGAAGCTGCCCGCGGGGAACTGCTCCTCCACACACCGCAAGTCGCCCCGCACCAGCGTCACCTCCCGCTCGCAGCGGTTGAGGTACACGTTGCGCTCGGCCAGGGAGAACAGCCTCGGCTGTAATTCCAGCGCGGTGATGTCCTTGCGCCCCAGCCTCCGCGCGAGCACCAGCGGGATGATGCCGCAGCCCGTCCCCAGGTCCATCAGCCGGCCCCGTAGCGCCCCACCCTCGTACGCCGCGAAGTGCGCCAGCAGCAGCGGATCCAACGTGAAGCGGTAGCCCAGGCGCCGCTGGAGCACCTGCACTTCCCCGCCGCAGATGGCATCAAGGGTCTCCCCGGGCCCCGGCTGGAGCTCGAGCCGCACGCGCCGGGGCCAGTCCGGCAGGGTTCGCGTCAGGACCCTCACGCTGAAAAGTTAGGCTTCACGATCCAGGAACAGAAGACCCGCTGGTGGAAGCGGCTCCACCCGGAGGGTCCTCGGCGGCAGCGTGGCCTGTGCCTCCATCACGGCCCTTACCTCCCACAGCGGCGGAGGGTTGAGGGCGAAGCCTGCCTGGAAGGTCCCCTCCTGAACACCTCGCACCAACGCCTCCAGCCCCTGCACCGGGAACACCTGCGGGTGCCCCGGCGCCTCCGGGTCCTGGATGCCCAGCACCGTCCGCAGCACCAGCGCGTTGAGCAGCGCCAGGTCCAGACTGCGCAGCGTGGGACTCCGGGGCGCCCCCTTCAGGTGCGCCAGGTCCAAGCCCTGCCGGAACCGCAGGATGCGTCCCCTTCCGCCCGGCAGCACCAGCAGCACCGCGTGGTGTCCACTGATGAGCGTTGCCAGGCGCTCGCGCGCGGCGGCCAGCCCACGCGGCGTGTCGAGCGGCTCGTCCAGCTCGTACACGCGAGCGTATGCCGTCACCAGGGTGAGGAACGTCTCCTCCTTGAAGGTCTCCACGCCCTTCAAGGCGCGGTGGATGGGCTGCAGCTCCAGCCCCGGGTCCGACAGGGGCACCACCGCCGCCAGCGTGGGGCCGCCCTCGTCCAGCGCCACCAGCGGGCGCATGGGCGCCTCGTCCAGCACGGCCTGGATGCGCTTCGCCACCGGCGAGGGCTCGATGCGGCGCAGGGAGATGGGGTGGCTGTCGTACTGCCCATGCCACACGGTGATGGCACGCTCGGAGGCCTCGGCCAGCAGCCCTCGCAGCACGCCATGATCGTCCGCGGTGAGCGTGACGGCGGGCTCCGCCTCCCAGGCCCTGGGCCGGTACGGGTCATGCTCCAGCGGCGCGGCCGCATCCGGGTTGAGCGCGCACAGCAGGAAGCGCACCGGCGGGCCCCCCAGCTTCCCGGCGGGGCTGTGGATTTCCACCAGGTACATCGCCGGCCGGGCGTCGCGCAGCAGGGCGCCGGAGCTCTTCAGGCGCCGCAGCTCCGCCGTGGGATTCGCCGACTCCAGCAGGGGCCGGACGTGAGCCGGTTGGGGCGCCGCGTTGCTTCGCGGCACGTAGTCGCTGGGCTCCAGCCTGGGCCCCAGCGACGTCAGGAGGGCCGTAAAGGGGTGAACGCGCGCCATGTCGGGGGGAAGGTGGTGCCGCCTGCCCCGCCGTGCCACGGCGCCCGCCCGGCCGCTCTACGTCCCGTCTACCACCAGACGTTCCTGTACGGCCGCGCCTTCGCCGAGCGGCCGGACAGCTTCAACGCCGAGCGGTCCACGCTCTCCTCCCACAGCAGGCTCACCGTGGTGATGGCGCCCGCGGAGCCGAGGAAGGACAGCACGTAGGGGGTGGACTGGTCGAAGCCGCCCAGCACCAGGCCGGAGATGAGCAGCACCGCCGCGCCCACGCCCGCGCCGAACATGTCCGCGCGGAGGATCTGCGAGGGCGTCGGGTTGTAGCGCATGGTGGCCAGCGCCATCGCGCCCGCGCCGATGCCAGGGGCCAGCAGCAGCGTGTCGCGCCACGTCTTGCTGGACACGTCCGTGCCGGAGAAGTGGATGACGGCCAGCAGCAGCGCCGCGTACGCCATGCCCCAGCCCGCGCCCGATGCCACCAGCAGGCCGTCGTTCAGCGGAAGCTGCCCGCCGCCGAGCCCCGCGGTGAGCCACGCCCCCAGCTCGGCGCCGAGGAAGGCGGACCAGGTCAGCACGCCCGGGTCCTGCGTGAACAGGTCCATGAGGCCCGCGGTGAACATGCCGCCCACCACCGAGTTGCCGATGCCGAAGTTGGCCATGGGCTTGTCCACCCAGTTGTTGAACTGCCACCACGCGGAAGCGCCGAAGCCCAGGCCCGCGCCGATGAGCGTGCCCGCGAGCATCTGCTCGCGCGAGCTCTGCTTGAAGTTGAAGTCGTTCGCGAAGGCCTGGGTGAAGAAGCCGCCCAGGGCCCCCATCGTCGTGTGGTGGATGAGGAACGTGAGGCTGCCGGGGCCGGACAGGAAGGGGCCCTGCCGGGGCCGGCCGTCCAGCATCACCCCGGTGTCCTCACCCGGAGGCGGGATGGAGGAGGTGGCCGACGACGACGCCACCGAGGGCTTCAGCGGGTCCGTCCGCCCGTCCGGCGTCAGCGGCGCCTGCGGCTGGGTGACCAGCGAATCCTGCTCCGGCGGCACCCGGGGCGCGTCCGGCGCCGTGGGGTCCATGCCCTGCGCCGGGTCCTGCTGCGCGGTGGTCGGCGGCGGATACGCGCTCTGCGGCGGCGGGTAGGAGGAAGGCTGCTGCGGCTGCGAATACCCGTTCTGCGGCTGCTGCGCCGGCGGATACGCCGGGTCCGCGGGCTGCGCGGGTGGGTACGCCGGCTGCTGCGGCGGGGGGTAGGCGTTCTGCGGCGGCGGGTAGCTCGGGTCCGTGGGCTGCGTCCCCTGGGGAGGCGACGCGGGTGCGGGGGCCGGCGGCGAGGCGGGCTCCTGCGGGTACGCCGGCTGCTGGGGCTGCGCATACCCCGGCTGCGCGGAGGGCGGCTGCGCATACGACGGGGGCGGCGTGGACGGGTAGGTCGAAGGCGACTGCGCACCGGCGGACACCGGCAGGGCGAGCGCCAGGGCAAGGACGGCGGCGGAGAGGCAGCTCCAGATTCTCGGATGTGGCACGCAACGACTCCTTGGGTCAGCCGGCCGCGGAGAAGACCACAACCGGCGGCTCCGTGCCGGTTTTCTGGCACCTCCGTCCACTTGTAATCCGAGAATCCGGACCCTTGAACTGACCCACGTCCGAGCGATGCGCCCCGGTCCACGAGGCGAACATCGAGCAGAAGCTCACGTCCAGCCGGACGCCTCCCCCACCCCGCGTCCGCTCAGACGCATGGGCTCACACCCGTGAGCGCCCTGAAACAATGCAGCATGAATACATGTATTATTCCCGCGCGACGCGAACGCGGCTCGGGCATCGTTGTTACAAATGCCCATCGGGTTTTCATGGTCCGAGCTCGGCGTGGACTCCGCTCGTGTCCAGGTGGTGAAGGACTGCCCCCTTCCCACCGGACGCCGTGAGTTCGTCCTCTATTGGTGCATGGTGAATCACCGTGCGGAGGAGAACCACGCGCTGGACGTGGCCATCGCCCTGGGCAACCACCTGGGCCTGCCCGTGGTCGTCTACCAGGCGCTGCGCCCGGACTACCCCCACGCCTCGGACCGGCACCATGCCTGGGCCCTGGAGGGCATGGTGGACCTGGCGGCGGGCTGCGCGGCGAAGGGCCTGCCCTACTGGCTGGAGCTGCCCCGCAACAAGCACGCGCACCACCCCCGGCTGGGAGAGCTGGGCCGCCGCGCCGCCGCGGTGGTGTCGGACCTCTTCCCCACCTTCATCATCCCCGGCCACCTGCGCGGCGCCGCGAAGGCGTTGGACGTGCCGCTGTTCGCGGTGGACGCGTCCTGCGTGGTGCCCATGCAGCGCATCGCCACGGTGCAGGCCGGCGCATACACGCTGCGGCCCAAGCTGCAGAAGCTGTGGCCGGAGTACCTGGGCCGCACCCTCCCCGCCCGCGCCGTGAAGGCCGCCGCCGCGGGACAGAAGCTGAAGCCGGGCTTCACCCTCGCGGACGCGCGCGAGGCCCGCGAGGCGCTCGGCACCTTCGACATCGACCACGCCGTGGCCCCCGTCTCCGAGCGTGGCGGGCGCAAGGCCGGGCTCAAGGCGCTCAACGCTTTCCTCGAGAAGAAGCTGGAGGGCTACGACACCGAGCGCAGCGACCCGGGCCGCGCGCACCAGTCCGGCCTGTCCCCGTTCTTCCACTGGGGCAACCTCTACGCGGGCGAGGCGGCACGCGCGGTCATCCGCGAGCGCGGCACGGACCACCCCGCCGTGCGCTCCTTCCTGGAGGAGCTGCTCGTGCGCCGCGAGCTGGCCTTCAACTACTGCTTCCACACCCCCGTGCCGCGGCAGCTCTCCCTGGAGTCGCTGCCCGCCTGGGCCCGCGAGACGCTGGCCAGGCACCAGCAGGACGCCCGCGAGCACCTCTACACGCTGGAGCAGCTCGAGACGGCCCGCACCGGGGACGGCCTGTGGAACGCCTCCCAGCGCGAGCTGCTGGAGCGCGGCCGCATCCACAACTACCTGCGCATGTTGTGGGGCAAGAAGCTCCTGGAGTGGAGCCCCACCCCGCTGGAGGGCCTCCAGCGCATCGCCCTGCTCAACGACAAGTACGCGGTGGACGGGAGGGACCCGGCCAGCGTGGCCAACTTCATGTGGGTACTGGGGCTGCACGACAGGCCCTTCCAGGAGCGGAAGGTGCTGGGGAAGGTGCGGCCCATGAGCTCGCCCCGCACGGCGGAGAAGTACGACCTGGCGCCCTACATGGCCCGGTGGGGCCGCCCGGGGGACCCGCCGGTGAAGCTCAAGCGCCCCCGCGGCGCGCCTGTCCGGTGAGCTAGCCTGTTGACATCCGTGTCCCCATGAAGTGACACGGCGGTTTCCTTCCCGCCCGGGCGTCACTAAACGCACGGACGGGTCACCGACATCAGGAGCCGGGCCATGGGCATGATGAAGTTCGATATCCCCCACTCCCTCCCGAAGGAGGAGGTGAAGCAGCGCGTCGAGCAGCTCCTCCAGTACTGGAGCAACAAGTACGGCGTGAAGTCGAACTGGCAGGGCGACGGCGCGAAGATCGCCGGCAAGGTGATGGGCATCCAGATGGATGCCTCGTTCGTCATCACCGACAACCAGGTGCAGGGCGAAGGCACCGACCCGGGCATGCTCCTGCGCAGCAAGGCGAAGTCCTACCTGCAGGACAAGTTCGCCTCGGTGCTGGACCCGAAGAAGACGCTGGACCAGGTGAAGAGCAACCTGGGCTGAGCTTCCGGAGCCGGGGCGCTGGGGCACCTGGGAGCGCCAGGGCCCCGCGTCAGCGAAGGGGCTGCTCCTCCAGCGCGGCGAGAGCGTAGCGCGCCGCGCGGGAGATGGCCTCCGCCGAGTCCGGCATCTCCGGGTAGTGCCCGGCCAGCGGCCGCTGCGGGAAGCGCAGCTGGGCAATGGCGTTGCGATAGCTGCGCCGCGCCGCGTCGGGTTCCTGGGAGCGCTCGTGCACCTGCGCCAGCAGGTAGTGGCCAATGGCCAGCGTGGGCTCCAGGAACAGGGCCTTGCTCAGTTCGGAGCGAGCCTCCGCGAGGTTCCCCGCCTGCAGCGCCGCCACCCCGCCGAACACGCGCGCTTCCACGCACAGCGGCTCGCGCTGAATCGCCTGCGCGAAGGTGTCGCGTGCCTCGGGGATGCGGCCCGTGAGCGAGTAGAGGTTGCCCAGCGTCAGGAGCGCGTCCAGGTCGCTCGGCTCGTCCGCCAGCAGCCGCTCCACCCCGGCGATGGCGGAGGGGAAGTCTCCCTGCGCCATCTTCCGCACGGCCATCGCCAGCCGCTCCGCGGGCGGCAGCAGCTTGGGCCACGCGGCCACCGGCACCTCCCCGGTGCGCGCGGGCGGCACGGCGGGAAGCTCCTGGGTGATGCGCGGGCGCGCGGAGTCCTGCGAGCCCACCACCGGAAGCTCCTGGGTGATGCGCGGGCGCGCGGAGTCGGCCGGGCGCGGCTGCATCGGGGGTGACACGGCGGGCGCGGTGCCCGGCGCCTGGACGGGGCGGCTGGCCACCGCCGCGGGCATGGCCGGTGTCCCCTGCGCGCGCGGGCCCCCCACGGCGGGAGTGCCCGCACCCGCGGCCCTGGCCGCGGCCTCCGCCTGGATGCGCTTGCGCAGGTCCGAGGCGAAGGTCTCGGGCGTCTGCTGCCTGGGCTCCGGCTCGCCGGGGTACGGCGTCATCCGGAGCGGAGGCGCGCGGAGGCCCCGGTCGTTCAGCGGGCGCCGGTACACGAAGGCGCCGTCCACTTCGATCATCTCGAAGCGGTCATAGACCTTGAAGAGGCTCTCCGAGTACCCCAGGAAGAGCAGCCCGCCCGGCCGCAGCGCGGCGAGGAACCGGTCCATCAGCCCGCGGATGGTGGGCAGGTCGAAGTAGATGATGACGTTGCGGCAGAGGATGAGGTCCAGCGAGGACAGGCCCACCTTCTCGAAGACGGGGGCCGCCAGGTTCTGCCCGTCGAAGCGGATGTAGTCGCGCAGCGTGGCCAGCGCCTCGTAGCCGTCCTCGACGGGACGGAAGAAGCGCCGCAGCCGCTCCTGGCTGATGCTGATGCAGCGGCGCGAGGAGAAGCGCCCCTGCCGCGCGGCCTCCACGGCGGCCAGGTTCAGGTCGGTGGCCCACAGGTCCACCTCCATGGACAGCGCGCCCAGCTCCGCCAGCACCATGGCCACGCTGTAGGGCTCCTCGCCGGTGGCGCAGCCCGCCGACCAGACGGACACCCTGCGCATCTCCCGCCGGGCGCGCGTCACCAGCTCCGGCAGGACGCTCTTCTCCAGGGCGCGGAACTGCTTGGCGTCCCGGAAGAACTCCGTGTGGCCCACCGTCACCAGAGGGAGGAACGAGCGCAGCTCCTCCTCACCGCCCGGGCCCGACAGGCGCTCCAGGTACTTCTCCGGCTCCTCCACGCCCGCCACGGGCATGCGGGTGGACAGGGCCAGCCGGAGGCTGTGGAAGCCGTCCGGCGTAATCTTCAGGCCCGCGCGCTCCAGGAGGAGCGCGGCAAGCTGCTGGAGCACCTTGTTGCTCACGTTCAGCACGCGTCCACCCACGACACCAACGTCGGGCCAATCCGGTCCAGCGGCAACACCTCCTGAGCGGCGCCGAGCTGCACGGCCTCGCGCGGCATGCCCCAGACGACGGACGTGCCCTCGTCCTGGGCGATGGTCCGGCCACCGCGCTCGCGAATCTCCTTCAACCCTCGCGCCCCGTCGCGCCCCATGCCTGTCAGGATGACCCCGATGCAGCGCGAGCCGAAGGCCTCGCCCGCGGAAGTGAGCAGCATGTCACACGAAGGTCTGAAACCGCGGAGCGCGGGCCCGGAGTCCAGCTCCAGCCTGCCCTCCGGTCGTACCAACAGGTGACTGCCAGACGGTGCGATGTACACCGTGCCGGGCTCCATCACCACCGCGTCGTCGGCCTCCTTCACCCGCAGGGCCGTCTCCATGGCCAGCCAGTGCGCCAGCCCCTCGGTGAAGCCCTCGCTGATGTGCTGGCAGTAGGCGATGGGCGCCGGGAAGCCGCGCGGTATCATCCGGAGGACCTGGGCCACCGCCTTGGGGCCACCGAGCGACGCGGCGATGGCCACCAGGGGAAAGGGCGGCGGCGCGTCCTCCCGGGGGGCCTTCTGCGCGGGCCGGGTGCTCACCTGCCGCACCGCCTTCACCTGCGCCAGCATCACCAGCCTGCGCGACACGCTGGCCCAGAAGTCCGCGCCCGGTGAGGCCGGCCGCTCCATGACATCCAGCGCGCCCAGGGCCAGCGCCTGGAAGGCGTCCTGGCCGGAGAGCACGCCCGGGTGCAGCGCGAGCACCGGCACCGGCCGCTCCACCATGACGAGCTCGATGGCGTCCAGCGACTCGCGGGCGCTCAGGTCCACCAGCACCACGTCCGGGAAGTGGCGCTGCACGGCGGTGAGCGCACCCGTGAAGTCCACCTCCGCCGGGCCCACGGGGACGAGCGACTCGCCCTCGAAGAGGCCGCGCGCGGCGAGCGCACGCAGCCCCTTGCCCACCATGAGCACCCTGAACGCCATTGCCGCCGCAGCCGTGCCGCCCAAACGAGACTCCTCAGGTCAGCCGGTCGATGGCCTGCGCGAGAACCTCCACGCCCAGCTCCCCCTTCACGAGGTAGGCGTCCGCCCCCGCGTCCAGGCCGCGGCGCTTGTCCTCGGGCGAGGCGAGCGACGACAGGATGATGACCGGGATGCGGGCCACCGCGGGCGTCGACTTGAGCCGCCGCGCCAGCGAGAAGCCGTCCATCTTCGGCATCTGCACGTCGGTGAGGATGAGGTCGTACTGGTTGTTCTGCACCTTCGCGTACGCCTCCTCGCCGTCCTGGGCCTCCTCCAGCGAATGGCCGAGCGCCTTGACGAGCGCGCCCTCCGTGGCGCGGGCGATGGGCGAGTCGTCCACCAGCAGCACCCGCAGCCGCTTGGCCGCGGGGGCCTGGGTGACGGGACGCGCCATGCGCCGCACCTCGGCCATGATGTCCGGCACGTGCAGCAGCACGGCGATGCGGCCGTCCTCCAGCGCGGCGGTGCCGGCGATGAAGGGCGCGCCCTTGAGGAACTCGCCGCCGCAGGGCTTCACGGCCACCTCGCGCTCGTCCACGAAGCCGTCCACCACGAGGGCCGCGTGGTCCTCGCCGTGACGCACCACCACCGCGGGCGGCTTGTCGAAGCGGTTGCCGCCGTTGAGGCCCAGGAGCGGCCCCAGCGCCACCAGCGCCGTGGGCTTGCCACGGTGCCGCACCGCCAGGGTGCCGAAGATTTCGAGCCGGTCCTCCGGCTTGACGCGCATCACCGCTTCCACGTCCGCGGCGGGCATGCCGTAGACGTCGTCGCCCAGGCGCACCAGCAGCACCTTCATCAGGGCGAGCGACTGCGGCAGCCGCAGGGTGATGGTGGTGCCACGGCCGATGCGGCTGTTGACGCCCACCGAGCCGCCCAGCGTCTCCACCTTCCGCTTCACCACGTCCATGCCCACGCCACGGCCGGACAGCTCGCTGACCTGGTCGCGGGTGGAGAAGCCGGGGCGGAAGATGAGCTCAATCGCCTCGCGCTCGGACAGCGCGGCGGCCTGCACCTGATTGATGAGGCGCTTGTTGACGGCGGCCTGGCGCAGCCGCTCGGGGTCCATGCCGCGGCCGTCGTCCTCCACCTCGATGTGGAGCATGTCGCCGTCCACCCGCACGCGGATGCGGATGCGGCCCGTCAGCGGCTTGCCGAGCTGCTGGCGCATGTCCGGGGACTCCACGCCGTGGTCCACCGAGTTGCGCAACAGGTGCACCAGCGCGTCGCGCACGTCGCCCAGCATGGACCGGTCCACGCCGATGTCGGCGTTCTCGATGACCAGGTCCACCTCCTTGCCCTGGGTGCGCGACATCTCGCGCACCGCGCGGGGGAAGGCGTCGAAGACGGTGGACAGAGGCACCAGCCGGGCCTCGGCCACGTGGTCCGCCATCTTCGCCAGGTTGCCGTGCAGCGTGTTGATGCCGTCGTCGTTGCGGCGCACGAAGCGGAACGCGTCGTCACGCAGCATGTGGAGATCGCTCTCCACGCGGTCCAGCGCCGCGCGCACCTGCGCGGGGATGTCTATCTGCTCCGCCAGCCGCAGGAAGCGGTCGCCCAGGCGGCTGAAGCGCTCGAAGAGCTCCTCCGTCTCCGTGCTGCGCAGCCGGCCGCGGGCGCTCTCCACCAGCAGGTCACCCGCGAGCAGGCCCAGCGAGTCCAGCACCTCCACGTTGACGCGGATGGTCCGGTCCGCCACGGCGGACTTCGCCGCGCTCGGAGCCTCCTCCTGGGCCGGCGCGGAGGCCGGAGCGGATGCAGGCGCCTGGGCGGGCACAGCCGCCTGGGGCGCGGGCTCCGGGGCACGCTGCACGGGCGGCGGGGCCACCGGCACCACGGGAGCCGCCACCACCGGAGCAACGGGCGCGGGCGGCGGGGCCACCGGCGCCGCGGGCTTCGCGGCGGGCTTCGGGCCGAACGACGGCGGCTCCTGGCCGGAGACCTCCGCGAGCGCGCGGACCATCTCCTCGCTGGCCGCGTTGCCGGTGTTGGCGGAGGCCAGGTCCTCGTTCAGGTCCGAGAGGACGTCGCATGCCCGGAGCATGACGTCCGTGGCGATCTCGGTGGCCGTCCTGCCCTCGCGCTCGGCGCGCAGGACGTCCTCGGCGGCGTGCGCCAGCTGCCCGATGGCGGCCAGGCCCAGCATGCGGGCCTCGCCCTTCATCGTGTGCAGCTCGCGCGCGACGTCCTCCGCGGCCTGATCCGCGGTCTCCTTCTCCAGGTCCAACACCCCCAGCTGAATCTTCTGGAGGCGGTCGGCGGTGACCTCCTGGAACTTCTTCAGGAGGGACTTCTTGAGAGCCTCGGTGTCCATGGCCGGCGTTCGCCCCTCCTACTCCAGGAAGTGCTAGTCGGCCTTGAAGCGCTTGATGAGCTCGGCCAGACGTCCCGCGAGCTGCGTGAGCTCCGCCGCCGCGCCCGTGGCCTGCTTGGACGCCTGCGTCGTCTGGCGCGTCACGTCCTCGATCTCCGCCATGGACGCCACCACCTGCTCGGTCGCCGTGCGCTGCTGCTGCGTGGCGAGGTTGATGACGCGGGCCGCGTCGCTGGTCTCCTGCACGCCGGCGAGGATGCCCTCCACCGCCTGCGCCGCCACCGCGCCCAGCTTCTCGCCGGACTCGGTCGCGGACTTGGAGGCCTCCGCCGCGCCAGCCGCCGCGGCCGTGGCCTCGCGGATCTCGGTGATGAGGTTCTTGATCTCCTTGGTGGAGTCCAGGACGTTCTCCGCCAGGCGCCGCATCTCCGCCGCGACGATGGAGAAGCCCTTGCCCGCCTCACCCGCGCGGCTGCCCTCGAGCGCCGCGTTGAGCGCGAGCAGGTCCGAGCGGTCGGCGATCTCGTCGATGACCTCCACCACGGTGCCGATGCGCTCCACGCGCTTGGACAGCTTGGCGATGGAGTCCGCCACCGCGACGCCGTCGCTGCGGATCTGCTGCATGGCCTGGATGAACTCGCCGATGGCGCCACGGCCCGCGCGCGCCGCGCCGAGCGTCTCCTCCGCCACGCGCGCCACGCTGCCCGCGTTCTCGGCAATCTGCGCGGAGGCGTGCTTCAGCTCCTCCATGGTGGCGGTCGTCTCGTGGATGGCCGCCGCCTGCTCCGTGGAGGACGTCTCGTGCTGCGTGGAGGCCGCGAGCACCTGGTTGGCGGACGAGGACAGCCGCAGGGCCGCCTCGTTGATCTCCCGCACGAAGGTGCGCAGCGTCTCGATGACCTTGCCGAAGCCCTCGAGCAGGGGCCCGAGCTGGGGGTCCTCGGTGGAGGTGTTCCACCGCGACAGGTCACCCTCGCGCACCAGGCCGATGAGCGCGTCGAGCGCCTGGTCGATCTCCTGCGCCGACACCTGCTTGCGGTGCTCGGACTCCGCGAGGTTGTCCAGCACCTGGTTGAGCAGCTGCGCCATCTCCGCGCCGCCCTCGCCCACCAGCTCCGCGGGGACCCGGGCCTGGAGGTTGCCGGACAGCACCGTCAGCAGCGTGTCGGTGAAGGCCTTGTACTGGGCCGGGGACATCGCCGTGCTGGCGGCGCCGGCCTTGGCCGAGGCACCGCCCGCCTTGGAAGCGGGGGCCTTCCGGGCGGCGCGAGCCTTGGACGTGGGCTTGTCGTTGGGGGTGTCCAGGGACATTGCGGTCAGTGCCTTCCTTGGGTTCTGGCGGTTTCGACCAGGTCGATGAGCAGCACGGCGCGGTCCTCTTCGAGGCACACGCCGACAGCATAGGGAGCCGCGCCGGCCGTGGGGGGCATCCGGCGAAGCGCGGAAAGAGGGATGGAGCGGACGGCGTGGACGGCGTCCACCTTGAGGTGGCCCTCGCCTTCCGGGGTGTCGAAGACGAGCGCGCGGTGCCCGCGGTGGGGCAGGCCCAGCTCGGGCAGCGTGATGTCCTCCGGCAGCGAGCGGTCGATGCGCAGCACCTGGGACGCGTCCGTGCCGAACGTGGAGG
Organism: Myxococcus sp. RHSTA-1-4; assembly: GCF_020037125.1. Taxonomy (GTDB): domain Bacteria; phylum Myxococcota; class Myxococcia; order Myxococcales; family Myxococcaceae; genus Myxococcus. The sequence continues at coordinate 52,128 of NZ_JAIQDG010000037.1, read as the reverse complement.
CACCGATGTCGAAGAAGAGGATGTCCACCCCTTCCCGCTCGTGGACGTGCTCGTCGTTCATCGAGCCACCGCCCGCTGCCGCGCCGTCTGCAGCAGCTTGGAGAAGTTGAGGAGGTTGATGGCGTCCTGGGTGCCGTGGCCCTGCACCACGCCGAGCAGGTGCTCGGCGGAGGCGTCACCGCCCAGGGGTGGCGGGAGGATCTCCGCGACGGGGATGCGGCGCAGACCGAGCACCGTGTCCGCCACCACACCGGCCACGTAGCTGCCGGTGATGCCGACGAACAGGCGGGTACGCGGGCCGATGCGCGCCTCCCCCTTGGAGAGGAAGCGGAGCAGGTCGACGACGGGAAGCACCTCGCCCCGGTGCCCGGTGACGCCCATGATGAAGGAGGGCGTCCTCGGCAGGGGAGTGAGCAGGCCGGCGCGGAGGACCTCGAGCACGTTCTCGCTGGGCACGCCGAGGCGCAGGTCTCCCACCCGGAAGCAGAAGAACTCCTGCTCGGGGCGGGCCTGGGCGGCGACAGCGCGGTCCGGAGCCATCCGGAGTGCTCGCTGAAGGGGTGTCGGGGTCGTGGTCAAGGCGGCAAAGTATCCGGAGGGGACGAAAACCGGTCAAGTGGACCCGACAGCATGGCCGCTCGGTCGCCGTTTCGATGGTCCACGCTGCTTCAAAGGTGTAGGGTTAGCGGGATTCCTTTGAGGAGGACGATGTCGCGCGTACTGGTCATTGACGACAGCCCGATGCTGGTGGAGCTCACCGTCCGGGCACTCACCGCCGCCGGCTACCAGGCGAGCGGCGCGCAGGATCTGGCCAGCCTCGACCAGAAGCTCGCCGAGGGCCCGTTCGCGCTCATCCTCATGGACGTGAACATGCCGGAGATGTTCGGCGACGACGTCGTCGAGTACCTCCGCCGGCAGAAGAAGGTCACGGCCAAGCTGGTGCTGTACTCCGACATCCCCGAGGCGGAGCTGGCGGGCAAGACGAAGGCCTCGGGCGCGGACGGCTACATCCTCAAGAGCGGCGGCCTGGAGGCCGTGCTGGGCGGCGTCATGGGGCTCATCGGCCCTCCGGCCCTGGGCGTGCCCACGGCCGTGCCCACACCGCCCCCTGCCCCCGCCGCCGCGCCCACGGCCGCCGCGCCCCAGGCGCCCGCCGCCTCCGGAGGCCTCCCCAAGGCGCCGGCCGCCGCCGGTGGGCGCAAGCCGCGCATCCTCATCGTGGACGACAGCGAGATGACGGCCCGCATCATCGAAGCGGACCTCGTGTCCAAGGGCTTCGAGGTGCACGTGGCCGACACCGCGGACAAGGCCACGAAGATCATCCTCAAGAAGCAGACGCGTCCGGACCTGGTGCTGCTGGACGTGCGGATGCCCAACGTGAATGGCGAGCAGTTCTGCCGCTTCATCAAGAGCAACAGCCTCTTCAAGGGCATCAAGGTGCTGCTGTGCTCCGGGGAGAACGTCGAGGAGCTCCAGCGCATCTGCCGCGAGGCCGGCGCCGACGGCTACATCCCCAAGGACGCGGTGATGGGCAACCTGGTGGCCAAGGAGCTGATGCCCACCGGGAACGAGTAGCCCCCCGGGCCCCGGGCGGGGCCCGTGAGCCTCACCGCCCTACCCCCGCCCCGCGGCATTCTCGCGCTCGTCCAGCCCGCGCGCGAAGTTGCCGATGATGAGCCCCGGCCGCGCCGCCTTCAGCCGCTGAAGGAGCGTGCGGATGCCCACGGGCTCTCCACCCGCGCCCTTGTCCCTCGCCACCTCCAGGTACTGGAGCGGGTCGATGCACAGCGAGCGCGTCTGCACCTGGTCCACGCGGTACTTCTTCACCAGCCGCTCCAGCGCGCGCACCTCGCCCTCGCGGTCGGTGACGCCGGGGAACAGCAGCAGGTTCAGCGCCAGGTACGCGCCGCGCTCGCGGGCCAGGGCGATGGAGGCCTCCACGTCCTCCCAGCCGTACTTCACCGGCTTGTAGTAGGCCTCGTAGAGGTCCTTCACCGCCGAGTTGAGCGACACGCGGATGGCGTCCAGCCCCGCGTCGAACAGGGCCTCCAGCCCCTTCGTGAGGCTGGCGTTGGTGTTGATGTTGATGGAGCCCCTGTCCGTGTGCGCGCGCATGTAGCGGATGGCCTCCGCTATCTGCTTCCAGCGCGTGAGCGGCTCGCCCTCGCAGCCCTGGCCGAAGCTGACCATGGTGCGGCCCGGCGCATTCTCGAGGTGGAACAGGCCCACCTGTCCCATCTCCTCGCCGGTGGGCCCGTCGTCCATGCGCTCGTGCGAGGCGGGCGGCCCGTCCGCGGGCTGGTCGGAGATGCAGCCCACGCAGCGCGCGTTGCACATGACGGACGCGGGGATGGCGGCCTCGTCGCGCACGTAGAACGTGTTCTGCGACGTGAAGCACCGGTAGACGAGCGCGCACGTCTTGAGCTGCTTCAGCACGCGGTTGTTCGGGAAGCGCTCCATCTGCTTCTCGACCAGCGCCTTCATGTCCGGCGTGGAGTAGCGCTCGGGGTCCCAATGCGAGCGGCGGTCCGTGTGGATGGCCCACGCCACCGGCCCGTCGTCCACCCAGGCCGCGGCGGTGTACGCCCACTGCGGCAGCACCGGCCCGCTCCCCTTCACCTCGCCCGGGAGGAACGTGCGCGTGTAGCCCGGCGGCAGGAGCGCGCCCACCGCGTTGGGGACGAACGTCTTTCCGCCCACCTTCATCTCCCGCACCAGCTCCAGCTCGCCCGTCTCCGGGTGGATGCCCACCGGCAGGCGGCCGGGCAGGTGCACGAGCCGACCGGCGGACGGCAGGGGAATGGGCTTGTCCTGGGGCGGGACGAGCTCCTCGCCGCTACGCAGCGTGGCGAGCAGGTAGGGATGCTCCATCACCCGGCCCTTCGGGTCGGCGAACAGCAGCTTCGGTGCGGACTTCATGCCTCCGTCAACTACCACCGGTGCGGCTTTTGTTCGATGCAAGAAGCACCGCGAGACGCATCGCATCCAACGCCGCGCGTCAAGCCACCCCGTCCAGCGGTGCCTTGAATCCTCCCGGCTTTTGGGTAGGGTCCGCGCGCTTTTCGCACCCCTTTTGGAGGCAGTCGTGATCGTCGGAGTTCCCAAGGAGATCAAAACCCGTGAGTACCGCGTCGGCATGGTTCCGGCGGGCGTGCGCGCGCTCACGAGCGCGGGCCACACGGTGTTGGTCGAGACGAACGCCGGCGTCGGCTCCGGCATCCCGGACTCGGAGTACCAGCGCGTGGGCGCGCAGATGGTCGCCAGCGCGGACGAGGTCTGGAAGCGCGCGGAGATGATCGTCAAGGTGAAGGAGCCCATCGCTCCCGAGTACGAGCGCATCCAGCCCGGACAGATCATCTACACGTACTTCCACCTGGCCGGCGTGGACCCGGAGCTGACGAAGACGCTCATCAAGAAGAAGGCGGCGGCCGTCGCGTACGAGACGCTGCAGCTGGATGACGGCAGCCTGCCGCTGCTCAAGCCCATGTCCGAGGTGGCCGGGAAGATGGCCATCCAGGTGGGCGCCGCGTGCCTGGAGAAGGCCCACGGCGGCAAGGGCATCCTGCTGGGCGGCGTGCCCGGCGTGCGCCGCGGCCGCGTCACCGTCATCGGCGGCGGCGTGGTGGGCCTGTGCGCCGCCAAGGTGGCGGTGGGCATGGGCGCCGAGGTCACCATCCTCGACGTCAATCTGGAGCGCCTCACCTACCTGGACGACGTGTTCCTCGGCCGCGTCAGCGTGCTGGCCTCGGACACGGAGAGCATCGCGAAGTCCGTGCGCGAGTCCGACCTCGTCGTCGGCGCGGTGCTCATCCCCGGCGGCAAGGCCCCGAAGCTCGTCTCCGAGGCCCTCATCTCCGAGATGACCCCGGGCTCCGTGGTGGTCGACGTGGCCGTGGACCAGGGCGGCTGCATCGAGACGTGCAAGCCCACCACCCACGACAACCCGACGTTCACCGTCCACGGCGTGGTCCACTACTGCGTGGCCAACATGCCCGGCGCGGTGCCCCAGACGTCCACCTACGCCCTCACCAACACCACCCGCCCGTACTCGCGGAAGATCGCCGACATGGGCCTCATCGAGGCCGTGAAGTCCGACCGCGCCCTGGCCCGTGCGATGAACACCTACAATGGCCACGTCACCTACGAGGCCGTCGCGAAGGACATGGGCTACGACTACGTGCCCATCATGGACGCCTTCGGCCGCAAGTAGGCCCGGCTGAGAGCCTGGCAGGCAGTCAGGAAGTACCCGGCGGGGAGGTTCGGATGGCGACATCCGGCCTCCCCGTTCGTTATCTGTGTTGGGGAATAAGTCTCTTCGCCCTGCGTCTAGCGTTCCCGAAGCGGGCGTGCGGGCGGGTGTCAGTGGGATGGCGATGTTGCCCAGACTGTTCCCATGCATACATTGATGGGCAGGCGACAACTCATTCCCCAATTGTTTCGGGCCCTTGGAAGGCGGGACATGTTGGACTTCAGGCAACCCAACCGAACGAAGCAGGAATTCGAGGAACTGGCGCTGGCCCACCTGGACCCGCTCTATTCCGCGGCCCTGAGGCTGACGAAGAACGAGCGCGATGCGGAGGACCTGGTCCAGGACACCTGCATGCGGGCCTACCGCTTCTTCGACAAGTTCGAGCGGGGCACCAACATCAAGGCCTGGCTCTTCAAGATCCTCACCAACACCTTCATCAACCGCTACCGCCGCAAGGTGAAGGAGCGCACGGTGGTGGAGGGCGTGGAGCGCGAGGCGGTGCACGAGCGCTTCGTGAGCCGGGACGCGACGGACTTCGCGGCCAACCCCGAGCAGTACTTCTTCGACCGCCTCCTGTCGGACGACGTGCTGCGCGCCATCGACGCGCTGCCCATCGACTTCCGGCTGGTGGTCATCCTCGCGGACCTCCAGGAGTTCTCCTACAAGGAGATCGCCGAGATTCTCGAGTGCCCCGTGGGCACGGTGATGAGCCGGCTGTTCCGCGGCCGCAAGCTCCTGCAGAAGAACCTCCGCGAGTACGCGGAGGGCCAGGGCGTGTTCCGGCATGAGGGTGAGCCGGTGAACGCCCCGGCGGATCTCGAGGAGTACCGGAACAGGAAGAAGACGGGGTAGAAAGCAGTTCCTCCCGCGCTCACATGACCTGCCAGGAACTCGATCGGCTGCTCCATCCGTACCTCGACGGCGAATTCCAGCCCGAGGAGCGGGTGGACCTCGAAACCCACCTCTCCGGGTGCGCCGCGTGCCGGCGCCGTGTGGAGAACGAGAAGCAGATGCGGCAGGCGTTGCGGCGAGCCGCGCGCCACTCCGTGCAGGGGATGCGGGCTCCCGCGTCCCTGCGCGCCGACATCGAGTCGGGGCTCCGCCAGGAGATGCGCCGCGCCCAGTACGGGATGTGGCTGCGTGCCGGCGCCGTGGCGCTGGTGATGGTGACGGTGGGCGGCGGCTGGGTGGCCTACCAGTCCGAGCAGCGCGAGCGCATCGTGAAGCGTGAGGCCGTCCAGCGGCACAGCAAGCCGCTGCCCTTCGAGGTCGAATCCACCTCCACCGAGCCCATCGCCGAGTGGTTCCGGGGCAAGGTGGACCACCGCATCACCGTGCCGCGGCTCCCCAAGGCCCGGCCGCTGGGCGGGCGCATCTCCATCCTCAACGGCAAGGAGGTCGCGTACATCAGCTACGAGACGCTGCCGGAGAACGAGGGAGAGCCGAGCCGCCGCCTGGGCGTGTTCGTGCTCCCCGACGACGAGGCCGAGGCCCCGAAGTTCCAGGCGCTGAAGGCGGTGGAGGTGGACTCCACGCAGGGCTTCAACGTCGTCACCTGGCGGGACGAGGAAATCGTCTACGAGATGGTGACGGACATGGACGAGGCCGACATCCGCCGGCTGCTCTCCGCGAGCGACGGGGAGGCCACCCTCGCCCGCAAGCCGCAGCGGGAGGACTCCGAGGACACGCCCTGGTCGCTTCCGCCCATGCCGCGCCAGCAGTCCTCCCTTCCCGCGGCGTCCATTGCCCCGGTGACGTACCCCCACTGAAGCGGACACCCGCGCGCCGCCTGCCCGCCCGCCGGGCGTCCGGGATTCCGTCCGGCCCGAACATTGACGGTCCCATGTATGGCCGATAGCCTCGAAGGCGCATTTTTCCTTGCGCGCCGCCGCCTGAGTGGCGCCCCCGCGCGCGCCGCACTCGCAGGACGGGCTGTCCCTTCATGTCCAAGAAAATCCTGATCGTCGAAAAGAGCGACACCGGCCTCGCCGCCACGCTGCGGCCCGCCCTGGAGGGCCGTGGCTTCACGGTGGAGGACACCTCCGACGGCAAGGGCAGCGTGGAGCAGATCCGGAGGGATCGCCCGGACCTGGCCGTCATCGCCGTGGAGCTGTCCGCGGGGCAGAACGGCTACCTCATCTGCGGCAAGCTCAAGAAGGACGACGACCTCAAGAACGTCCCCATCGTCATCGTGGGCAACCCGGACGGCTTCGCGCAGCACCGCAAGCTGAAGGCGCACGCGGACGAGTACGTGGCGATGCCGGTGGACGCGAACCTCCTCGTGGAGCGCGTGGGCGCGCTGATCGGCTTCCCGGAGCTGCCGGCGTCCGAGGACGTGGTGGACGAGAGCCTCACGCTGGACGCGCTCAACGACGAGCCGCTGACGGCGGACTTCGGCGAGGAGATCTCCGTCGACGCCGGCGACGAGCCCGCGGTGCAGGGCGAGGAGCTGGACCTCGACGCCGCCTTCAGCGACATGTCCGCCCCCGAGCCCGAGCCGGCCCTCGACGAGGAGCCGGTGGTGGCCCCGCCGGAGGCCGTGGTGGAGGGTGTCGAGGAGGACTTCTCCTCGCTGGACTCGCTCGGCACGGACGCGGACGACGCGCTGGACGCGCTGGATGACTCGGAGAAGACGGTGGTGGGCTTCATGCCCCCGGCGGCGCCGGAGCCCGTGCGCCCGCCGCCGGAGCCGGTGCGTGCCCCGGAGCCCGTGCGCCCGCCGGAGCCCGTGCGCGCCCCGGAGCCCGTGCGCGCTCCCGCGGCCGCCACCCAGCGCCCTGCGGCCCCGGCCGGCCGCGCGGTGATGCCGCCGTCGACTCCGGCGGCCCCGGCGATGTCCGCGGCGGACGCGGCGGAGCTGCGCAACCTGCGCGCGAAGGTGGCCGAGCTGCAGGGCACGCTGGACGACGTCCGCGGCCAGGCCTCCCAGGCGGAGGACCGCGTGCGCGAGCTGGAGGCCGAGCTGGAGAGCAAGGCCACCGAGCTGGAGACGGCACGCGCCGCGTCCGGGAAGAACGACAAGGACACCTTCGCCCTGCGTGACGCCGTCAACAAGCGGGACAAGGAAATCCTCCGCCTCAAGACGGAGCTGAACCAGAAGGACCAGGAGATCGTCGAGCTCAAGGACCAGCACCTGGAGCTGGAGCAGAAGGCCAACTCGGCCGAGTCCGAGATTGCCCGCCGCGACGCGCAGATCAAGACGCTCACCACGAAGGCGGACTCGCTGGCCGCGGAGCGCAGGCGGGTGGACCAGCAGCTCGCCGCCGCGAAGGAGGAGGCGCGCGGCGCCACGGCGCAGCTCTCCGCGCTCCAGGCGGAGCTGGACCAGCACCAGGCCCAGGCCCAGGCGCTGGGCGCCGAGGTGGAGGAGCTGCGCGGCCGCACCGGCCAGCTCGAGATGGACCTCCAGGCCGTGCAGGCGGAGGCGGACGGGCTGCGCTCCCAGGTGGAGTCCGCCCAGCAGGAGGCCGAGTCGATTCGCGCCCAGCTCGAGGAGGCGCAGGCCCAGCTCTCCGAGCAGGGCACGCGCGCGGCGGAGGAGGCCGAGGAGCTGCGCAGGCGCATCAGCGAGCTGGAGGCCGCCGCGGTCCGCAACGAGGAGCGCGTGACGAAGCTCTACGCGCGCATCAAGAACGACGAGAAGCTGCGCGAGAAGACGAAGAAGGCGCTCGCCATCGCCCAGCAGCTCCTGGACGAGCCGGCGTCCTCCGTGGCGGACGACGCCGACGAGGCCGCGGCCTGAAGTCCCGCCGTACCGCCCCGGGCTTCATGACGAGCCCGGGGCCCCTGCCCCGCCCTACTCCTGCTTCTTGGGCGCGGTCTTCTTCTCGTGCAGCTTCTTCGCGAAGGACTGCACGGCGGCGGGCACGTTCTTGTCGCGGCTGAGGTCCTTCAGCTCGGCGTCGCGGAACGTGTTGAGGAACTTCATGGTGACGGTGAGCGGCACCTTGGGGTTCTTCACCAGCGCGAGCTTCACCTTCTGGTTCTTCGTCCACTCGCGGTTGTTGTAGATGACGCGCAGCACGTCATCCATCATCGCCTTGTTGGCCGCGCAGGCCAGCACCTCGCCGTCGGTGATGCGCGGGCTGCGGATGACGGCCACCGCCACCAGCTTGTTGGTCTCCCGGATGAGCGCGCCGCGGGCCTCCTTGTTGCCCAGCGTGGCCAGCTTGATCTTCTCCGCGATGGACATCTTCATGATGCGCTGGGCGAGGGTCAGCTTCTTCCCCTCCTCCATGGGCGCGGCGTCGTCCTTCGCCACCTCCTGGAACTCCTGGAGGATCTGCTCGGCGGTGGGGCCCGGGTCCGGCGGAGCCTCGGCGGCCTCGGGGCCAAAGAGGCGGACACGGGCCGTCTTCATCTGCGGCACGTCCGCCAGCATCATCCCGCTGCGCACCGCGAAGTCGCACACGCTGTCGGTGAGCGACACGGGGACGTTGGGATTGGCGCACAGGTTGCGGAGGATGTCGTCGTGGCGCAGCAGGCGGAGCTGGTTCTGCCCGATGATTTCCGCCAGCTTCGCGGAGCACTCCTTCGCCACCTCCGCCACGGCGTCGTCCGGCGTGCTGGCGTTGAGGACCAGCAGCTCCGCGTAGGTCTCCTTGTCCTTGAGCAGGCGCAGGAACCAGCCCAGCACGGGCGGCTGCACCTCCTCGTCGCGCACGGCGGAGCCGAGAATCTTGTCCGGCAGGCCGGCGGCCGTCTTCGCGGCCGTCTCGCGCACGCCCGCGTCCGGGTCGAACGTGAGCATGAAGAGCGCGCCCAGCATGTCCGACGGGCTGAGCGGCACCAGCGACTTGGCCGCCATCATCCGCAGCGGCACCGGCGCGGCCGGGTCCACGTGCTTGCGCAGGTTGGGCGGCAGGAACTCCGCGTTGAAGGGACAGCCCGGCGGCGGCGCCGGAATGTTGTTGGGTGCGGCGGTGGTCATGACGCGTGATTCCTTCCGTAGATGATGCGCAGGCCCTCCAGCGTGAGGAACTCGTCCACCTCGTGGATGGCCTTGGACTCGCTCGCCACCAGCGGGGCCAGTCCCCCGGTGGCGACAACCTTGACCGGGAAGCCCAGCTCCGTCTGCATCCGCGCGCAGATGCCGTCCACCAGTCCCACGTAGCCGAAGACGAGGCCGGACTGGATGGAGTGCACGGTGTTGCGGCCGACGACGTGCGGAGGCCGCGCGAACTCCACGCGCGGCAGCTTGGAGGCGTTCTGGAACAGGGCCTCCATGGCGATGTTGATGCCGGGGCAGATGGCTCCGCCCAGGTACTCTCCCTTCGGCGACACGGCGTCGAAGGTGGTGGCGGTGCCGAAGTCCACGACGAGCACGCCCGCGTGGTGCTTCTCGTAGGCGGACACCGCGTTGACGATGCGGTCCGCCCCCACCTCGCGAGGGTTGTCGTAGAGGATGGGCATGCCCGTCTTCACGCCCGGCCCGATGAACATGGGGCGCGTCCGGAAGTAGCGCTCGCACATCTTCTCCAGGTTGCCCTGGAGCGGCGGCACCACGCTGGACACCACCACCGCGGACACCCTCGCCGCGTCGATGCCGCTGTGGGTGAAGAGCTGCCGGACGAGGATGCCGTACTCGTCCGAGGTGCGGCGGGTGCTGGTCTCCACCCGCCAGTGGTCGAGCAGGCGCCGGCCCTCGAAGACTCCAAGGACGGTGTTGGTGTTGCCAACGTCGATGGCCAGGAGCATCACGCCAGGCACTCTAGCGCGAAGGCGGGGGCAACGTGTCTCCGTCGGCTCCTATCTGGAGCGCGGGGCCTTCCGGGGCCGGAGCTGCTCCACGTCACCGGCCAGCACCCGCTCGAGCGAGCCCTCCTCCGTCCGCACCAGGAGCGCCCCGGACGGGTCGATGTCCTCCGCCAGCCCGCGCAGCTCCTGCCGGTCCGTGCGCACCAGCACTTCCTGGCCCAGGGTGGAGGACAGCGCCTTCCAGCGGGCGCGCACCGGGCCGAACCCCTCCTCCAGGTACCCGTCCAGCCACGCCTCCATCCGCGCCCAGAGGGCGGCGGCGAAGCGGGCGCGGGGCACGCGCTGGCCGCTCGCCAGGGCCAGGGAGGTGGCCGTGGCGCGCAGTTCCTCCGGGAAGTGCTCGGCCTGGGAGTTGAGGTTGACGCCCACGCCCACGATGACGAAGTGCACGCGCTCGGGCTCGGCGGATAGCTCCGTGAGGATGCCCGCCACCTTGAGCCCGTCGATGTGGACGTCGTTGGGCCACTTGATGGCGGCCTCCGTCCCCCAGTCGCGCAGCGTCTCCGCCAGGGCCACGGCGGCCACCAGCGTCAGCTCGGGGGCGCGCTGGGGCGGCAATTCCGGGCGGAGGATGGCGGAGAAATACAGGTTGAGGCCCGGCGGGGACACCCAGGCGCGGCCCCGGCGGCCCTTGCCGGCCGTCTGCTGCTCGGCCACCACCACCACTCCGTGCTCGGCCCCATCCTGGGCCAGCCGGAAGGCCCGCTCGTTGGTGGAGCCCACCGACTCGTGGTGGTGGACGGTGCGGCCCAGGTCGCGCGTGGACAGCAGCGGGGACAGCTCCAGCGAGGTGAGCCTGTCGGGCACCTCCACCAGCCGGTAGCCCCGGGCGGAGACGGCCTCGATGCGGTAGCCCTTGGTGCGCAGTGCCTCCACGCGCTTCCACACGGCCGTGCGGGACAGGCCCAGCTTGCCGGAGAGCGCCTCTCCGGAGGTGTAGTCGTTCCCACTCTCGGAGAGGAAGCCCAGGATGAGCTCCTCCTGCGTCTGCTCGTTCGATTCGACGGCCACGGCGGTCCCTCGGAAGAGGCTCCAGGGTACGGAGGGGCGCACGGGCTTTCAACCCACCGCGTCACCCCTCCTCCCGTCCCGTCGCGGGGCGGGCTGTCAGCCGGCGGGAGTCGCCTCGCGGGCCGGCCCGGCTCCTCCCTGGGGGCGGACCTGCCAGGACGTCAGCTCCAGCCAGGTCTGCGGGACGCGCTGGTCCTTCGTCTCCACGTCCACCTGCATGCGCACCATGCCCACGCCGGGGGCGAACGTCTGGGTGTTGATGAGCGTGGCCTTCTCGTCGATGCGGTTGCGCCCCTCCACCTGGACGCAGTTGTCGAAGGTGCCCGCGGGCGACTCGCAGCGCACCCCGGCCTCGAGGATGCGGTAGCGCTCCGTGGACGACACGGACACCACGTTCGTCCACGAGTGCCCCGCCTCGACGGGCGCGCGCAGCAGGTAGCGCTTGGGGTCCCTCAGCCCGTAGGCGTCCACGGCGAGCTGCCCGCCCTGGCTGTCGTGGAAGTAGCCGTCCTCCTCCTTGAGGATCTCCACGGAGACGGGCTTGTCGTCACGGCCGTTGACCCGGTACGTCCAGCGGTTGCCCACCGCGAGCGGGTAGTACTGGGACACGTCGCCGGTGGTGCGCGCGCGCGGCTGGGCCTCCACGTTCTTGGAGGAACAGCCGCTGCCGCCCAGCACCAGGGCGGCCAGCACGGCCACCCCGCCCACGCCGAATGAACGCTTCATCTCGATGTCAGTCCGCGTGGTCCGAGCCACGCGCCTCCGCGGTTGGGGACTTCCGTACTGCGTAGAGCGTGTCCAGCGCCTGCTGCGCCGCGGCCTGGACGGCGGGCGCGTCGTGGCCCTGCGCCACGGTGTAGAGGTACGCCTCCGCCTCCGGCCCGCCAATCTCGCCCACGGCGAAGACGATTTCCTGCACGAAGCCGAGGTCCCGGCCCCGCGCCAGGTCGATGAGCACGGGCACCGCGACGCGGGCCTTCATCTCCACCAGCGCGCCCATGGTCTTCCGCACCGTCTCGGCGTCGCTGGCCTCCTTCAGCCGCTCGATGAGCAGCGGCGCGGCGGAGGGATGCTGGCGCTCGGCCAGCGTGCGCAGGGCGAACTCGCGGATGCGCGAGTCGCTGGCCTTCAGGTCCTGCACGAGAGCCTCGTCGTTGCGCTCCAGCGCGGCGAGCTGCAGCGCGGCGGACTCCGCCACCTGGCGCAGTGCGCTCCGCAGCGCCTCCCGCATGGCGGCCTGCCGCCCGGCGGGGGTGTCCTCCAGCACGGGCGCCTCGCCCAGGCCCACCACCTCGTAGTGCTGGGGGTGGTTTGCGCCGAAGCGCTCCAGCTCCAGGTTGGCGCCCACCTCGGCGAAGCTGCGCGGGTCGCCGTCCTTCAGCACCTCGCGGGTGAAGGGCACATCCAGCGTCATCCGCCACGGGCGCACCTCGCGGGGCGCGTCCTCCTTGGGGGCTTCGAAGCGGCCGGTGGCCTTGAGCGCGTCCGTGAGGAGCACCCCTACCCCTTCCGGGGCGAGCCCGAGCAGCGCGTTGTCCCGCACGGTGGCGCCGGAGACCTCCACCGGCGCCATCGGGTGGCGCGGCGCCTGCGAGCGGCAGGCACCGAGTAGGACGACGCAGATGGCGAGCAGCAGGGCCGGCTTCATCGCCCCTCCAGGTTAACACCCGGAGCGCGGCCTTGCCGGCCATTCCCTGCCCGCCCGCGGAAGTGCGGCAGCCCGCCCCCATCCCTCCGACCCTGGCCGGCCCGCCCAGGAAACCGCAGCCCTCTGAGAGCGGACCGAGGTGGAAGGAAGAGGCGTCTCGCGCCCCTCTCACGACTCTCCCACCTCGGCGCAAGCCCGCCGTTCACTCCCCGGCTGTCCGGGGAGCCGCATCAGCCCTCGCTGCCCTCGGACGGCCCGGGAGCGGGCGGCGGAGGAGGCGTCTCTCGACGCTCCTGGGCCTCTCCCACCTCCTGCGACCCGGGAGCCGCGGCCTCGATGGGCGCCGGAGCCTCCGCAGGAGCCGGGGCCTCGGCGGGAGCCGGAGCCTCGGCGGGCGTTGAAACCTGGACAGGCGCCGCGGCCTCTCCAGCCGTGGCACCCTCGGTGGGCGTGACGGCGGGAGCAGCCCCCTCCATGGGAGCAGCGGTGGCCTCGGCGGTCGGCGCGACAGCGGCGGCAGCCTCGCCGTACGGAGCGGCAACAGCGGCGGCACCCTCCCCGGCCGGAGCGGCAGCAGCCTCGCCGGTCGGAGCGGCAGCAGCGGCGGCACCCTCCCCGGCGGGGGTTGCCCCCGGAGCGGCGCCGGCCTCACCCGCGCGGTTGCCACGGCCGCGGCGGCCCCGGCGGCGGCGGCGGCGGCGCTTGCGCTCACCCTGGGCACCCTCGGCACCACCCTCGGCGGCGGCACCCTCGGGACGGGCCCCGCCCACGAAGGCGGTCGCGGCCTCCAGGTCCTCGTCCTCGCCCTCCTCGTCCTCCTCACCCTCCTCGTCCTCAGCCGACGGCTGGGCGGGCGCGGCGGGCGGCATGGACGGCACGCCCTCACGCGCCTCGGCGGGGACGGTGGCGGACGTGGCCTCCGCGGCCTCGGACACCTCTCCGGTCTCCTCCGCCTCGCGGGCCTCACGGGCCTCGCGCTCCTCACGCTCACGGCGGCGCCTCTCGCGCGGGCGCTCCCGCTCGGGCGCGGCACCGGCCTCCGCGGCGGCCTCTTCGCCTTCCCCGCGGGCCTGCTTCTCGCGCTGGCGCTCCTCGCGGCGCTTCTGGGCCTCCTCGGCATCCAGCTTCGCCGCCTCGAAGAAGCGCTCGTCGACCTCGTACAGCTCCACCGTGGTGACGGAGACGGCCGTCTTCGCCTCCAGGAACTTCTCGCCCAGCGCGTCACCGCACCAGAGCATCACCAGCGAGCCGTTGGCCTGCGCCTCGGTGCGCGCGTCGCCGCGCACGTCCCCGGCGCTCACCAGCAGGCCCACCTGCGCCGAGTAGTGGCCCAGGTCGCGCCGCAGCTCCTGCACGCTCTTGCGGTCGATGGCGGGCGCGCCCTTCAGCATGCGCACCGCGTACCGCAGCTCCACGCTGCCCTCGCGCTTGCGCGCGGTGAGCAGGGGGCCTTCCTTGGAGCGCTTCGCCACCTTCAGCTCGCGGAAGCCCAGCCCGTGCATCATCTTCACGACGGACTTCTCGAAGGTGCCCACGTCCAGCTCGCCCAGGCGCTTGCGCAGCCCGCGAGCCACGGCCCGGCGTGCGTCCTTGAGCGTGGTGCGCAGCGTGGTCAGCAGCGCGGCGTCCACCAGCGGCTCGGCGGCGGCCGCGGCGGCGGGCTTGCCGAGCTGCGGGCGCCCGCCCTCCAGGGGGATGCCCAGCGCCTGCGCGAAGGCGGCCTGCAGCTCCAGCGGCGGAGCCTCGCTCGGCGCGCCGGCACGCTCCAGCGACACCTCGCCCGACTCCTTGTTGAAGGAGTACTGAGGGCGGCGGCCGGCGTCGATGCGGCGCTGGTTGTCCTCCAGCAGCGCGGTGAGCACCGCTTCGACCGTCGTCTCCTCGGCGCACAGCTCCTTGGAGCGGGCGCGCTCGATGATCTGCTCGGTGCGCAGCGCGACCTCGGCCTCGCTGAGGATTTCGAACACCACCTCGGGCAGGGGCGGGAAGCGCTTGCGGCGGCCCCGCTCGTCCTCCTCGTCGCGGCGGCGCTTGCGCTCACTGCCTCGGCCCGCCACCCGCACGTTGTCCTGCCGGGGCTCCGGATGGCGCTCCGCCGGACGCAGCGGCGGCAGCTCCTCCTCCGGGTGCGGCTCCATCACTCCCGTCTGCGCCAGCGCCTCCGCGTCCTCGGGAATCGACCAGTCCACCAGCGCGAAGGTGTCCTTCGCGGTCACAATCACCTTACGATCCCGCGTGCGGCGCGCCATGGCAGCCAGGCGCGACAGCATGGTTACCTCGGGCGTCTTGCCCACGTGGGAGAGCAGGTTCTGCTGAATGGACTTCTCGGTGATTTCCAGAAAATGGAGGGGACGTCCTTCGCTCTCCAGGACACGGAGCGCGGCCTCGTAGAATGTCATCGAGTATTCCCCAAGAATTCCGAACGGTTACAAAAATGTAGGTCCGTATGGGTGGCGGATGCTAGCCATCGCTAAACTGGCTTGTCAACGAACGGAAGATGACCCGCATACGCATCGGACAGCGTTGGAAGCGCGAACCCGCGGCCTCCCCGCTCGATTCCATCGCACTGGAATTGGACGGAGTGGACCTGCTGTCCGGGGCCGTGGAGGAGTCTCTAGCAGAAGTGGTGCCCTCCCTGGTGCGCTCAGTTGCTGCGATCTACTCGGGTCGCCAGCGGCTCGCCCAGGTATCGCTACCGGAAGCGCACCTGGAGCTGGTGCTGCGGCGGCTGGGGCCCGAGGTGGAGCTGCTGGTGGCGAGCCTCGCCCGCCCCGCCCGGCTGATGCGCCCGCCGGTGCGCGTGGAGGTGGAGGAGCTGGCGCAGGCGGTGCGCGAGGGCGGTGAGCGCTTCCTCGCGGACGTCACCCGGGTGGGCCCCAGGGCGCTCGCCACCTCGGTCTCCCAGGCGCTGGGAGAGCCGCTGAAGGCGCTCCGCCGCGCGGCACGGCCGCCGGAGGAGGCCCCCGGCAAGCCCTCCCTCCGGCGGGTGGAGCGCCAGCAGGTGCCAGGCTTCGGCTTCGAGCTGCGGGATGTGGGTGTGCCCGTGGGCCGGCCGGCCGAGCGCGGCACGGCGGGAGCGCTGGCGCCGCTGCTGACGGCGGGAGAGGTGTGGCTGTCGCTGCCGGGCCGGCCGGAGGCGTGGCGCGTCCCCGGGCCGCCCTTCCTCGCGGTGCTGGAGCTGTCACGGCAGGCGGTGGAGCTGGCGCGCGCGGTGGAGCTGGGCGAGGAGCGCTTCGAGCTGGCCCCCGCGGGCGCGCGGCCGACGCTGGTGCTGGATTTGAAGGCGGGCAAGGCGAAGGCCGGGCGCACCGGCACGCCCTTCCCGCTCGACGGCAACACCCTGGCCGCCGCCCTCTTCCACCTGGGCGAGTCCCTGGCGGCGACCTTCGCCGAGGCGGACCGGACGCTGGTGGGCAGCCCCTACCTGGTGGAGCTGGCGGACCGCTGCCGCGAGGGCCTGTCGCACCTGCGCGGCCCGGTGGAGCCTCCCGAGGCGCAGGGCGCCGCGCGCGAGAAGAAGGCCCGGCCGGGCCGGGGCACGTCGCGCCCGCTGAAGGTGCCCGGGCGCCTGCGCCGGCTGCGCTTCGACAAGCTGTGGGAGAAGCGCGGGCTGGCGGACGCCGAGGAGGCGCGGCTGCTGCTGGGACGCCACGGGCCGGTGTACTGCGCGCCACAACTCGCGGTGGCCTTCTCGCGCAAGGACGGCACGCAGCTGTGGAAGCGCGCGGCGGCGCTGGGCGTGGCGGCGTCCGCGGACGGGCACGCGGTGGCGGCGGACATGACGCGCGTCTACGGCTTCACCGGCCGGGGCGCGGGCGCGCGCTGGCTGCATGACCATGACGGCATCCCCCTGGGCCCGCTGCTGCTGCGCAAGGACGGGCTGCTGCTCACCCTCTCCGAGGACCGCACCGTGGTGGCCTTCGCGGAGGCCACCGGCCGCGAGGTATGGCGGCTCGCGCCTCCCCGCACGCAGCGGAGCTGGCTGACCACCCAGGGACACCGGGCGCTGGTGGGCACGGACTCGGGCTACCTCTACGGACTGGACCTGGTGGACGGACAGGTGCGCTACCGGATGCGGGCGCCCATGCCCTTCCACTGCCCGCCGGTGCCGTGGGGCCGGCGCTTCCTCTCCATGCTCGGCCGCGGCTCGCACTGGGCGGTGCTGCTGGCGGACGCGCACACCGGCGAGGCGGTATGGACGCACGAGCCGGACCTCACGCACCCGTCCGTACCGCTGCCGGTGGGCCAGCGCGTGTTCCTCGCCGGGGAGCGCGAGCGGGAGGGCCTCCTGCTCTGCCTGGACGCGAAGGGGCGCCGCGTCTGGGAGCGCCCGCTGAACCTGGGACCGGGGCCCTACGCGCTGTCGCCGCTGCCGCGCGCGGTGGTGGTGACGAGCGCCTCCGGGGCCGCCGCGCGGGTGTCCGCGTCGGGCACGGTGGACTGGCGCGTGGGCGCCGCGGGCGAGCCGCTCATCCGCCCGCTGCCGGCGCGCACCGCGCGGGGCGTGACGCTGGTGCCGGGCGAGCGGGTGCGGGCGGTGGACCCCCGCGGCGGACAGGTGCTCGCGGAGGTCCGGGTGGGGCTGGGGCTCGTCGCGCTCCAGGCGGACGTGCGCCTCAACCTCTTCTTCCTGGACGACGCCGGCACGCTGTCCGCGTACCGGCTGACGTCCCACTTCACCGTCGTGGAGTAGGCGCGGGCGCTACTCGTTCTTCGCGGACTTCGACGGGTCGATCTCCTCCTCGGGGCGCTCCTCCTGGGTGGCGCCCTCCCACGTCTCGCCGGCGCCCAGCTTCCAGTCGGAGGGCACGTCCAGCTTCCACACGTAGTTGGCGTTGGCGTCACCCCCGGAGGCCGCGCGCGAGGAGACGTTGATGGTCATCTCCAGCTTCGCCACCTCGCTGGGCATCAGGTCCAGGTCGTAGTGGCCCAGCACCATCTGCGGCGGGAACCAGGCGACGTAGCGCTCCGGGAAGTCCACCTTCATGGACGGGTCGCCGCCGCGCATCTCACCCAGCAGCTTCCCCTTCGCGTCCGTCAGCTTCCACACCGTGTTGAACGAGGCGCTGGTCAGCATCTTCTTCACCTTGCCCTCGTCCTTGAGCATGCGCTGGGCGCCCCACAGCACGAGCTGCAGGCGCACCTGCGGCTTGCCCATCACCATCACCACGTCCGACGACACCACGTCCAGGCGCATGCCCTTGTCCGTGGCCGTCCACACCGGGCGGTAGCGGCCCTCGCGCAGGCTGTCGAACACCTTGCGCGTGTACTCGTAGAAGGCCTTCCGGTCCGCGGCGCGGTCGTCCTTGCCGCCCTCCGCGCGCTTCTCCAGCTCCTGGAGGTACCCGTCGAACTGCTTGTTGCCGCCGAACTGCGTCAGGTGCTCGTCCACCTGGTCGAAGTACGTCTTGAGGAAGGGCTTCAGCTCCTCCCGGTACGAGGCCTCGTCGGGGTTGGCGCGCATCCACCCGACGCGCTCGAGGTACTCGGCCTGGATGCGCTGGGCATCCGCCTCGCGCTGGGCCTCGCGGGCCTTGCCGCTGGCGGTGCGGTAGCTCATGACGGCGGCCAGCAGCACACCCGCGATGAGGACAATGACTCCGAAGTAGCGCTTCACGAGGCTGGCTCCTGTGCGTTGGAGCCGGCAGTGATATGAAAATTCCCCAACGTGATCCAGGCCACCGGCACCCACCTGTTCTCCGTGCCGCTTCCCTTGGAGGAGGGGGAGCTGCTGGGCAATCCCCAGGTCGCCTGGGAGACCTATGGAGAACCATCGGACGGCAAAGCGGTGGTGGTGCTGCACGACCTGTCCCATTCGCACCGGGCGTTGGGCCCTGAAGAGGACGGAGCGTACCGGCCCTCCGGCTGGGGCCGAGCGCTGGTGGGGGCGGGGCTGGCGTTGGACCCGGAGTTCACGCCGGTGGTGGTGCCGGGCCTGCTGGGCAGCCCCTTCGGCACCACGTCCCCGGCGTCGGTGGACCCGGCCACGGGTGAGCGCTGGGGCCTGAGCCTGCCTCCCCTCACCGTGCTGGACATGGCGCGCGGCGTGTCCGCGACGCTGCGCGCGCTGGGGCTGAAGCAGGTGCGCGCGCTGGTGGGCGTGGGGCTGGGCGGGCTGGTGGCGCTGCGGCTGGCGGCGCTCTTCCCCGAGCTGGCCGGAGGCGTGGTGGCGCTCGGGTCGGCGCGCGCGCTCCCGGAGGGCGTGCGGGAGAAGCTGGGCCTGTCGTGGCAGTTGCTGCGCGCGGACCCGGACTTCCGCGAGGGCCTCTACGGGCCGGACGCCATGCCGCGCAAGACGATGCGCCGGCTGCGGCTGGACTTCCTGAAGCTGCTGTACGGACGCGAGCACCTCGCCTCCGTCCACCCGGACGCCGAGGCGGCCCGGCTGGCGCTGGAGGCGGAGGCCGACGCCTTCGCCGACACCTTCGACCCGGTGTCCTGGGCCACGCTGTGCTCGGCCTATGCGGGGTGCGACGTGGCGGACTGCTTCCAGCACATCCGCGCGCGGGTGCTGCTCATGGCGGGCGCCACGGACGCGCTGGCGCCGGCGAACCGGGTGCGCGACACGTACCACCTGCTGAGCGCGGCGGGGGTGAGTGCGCGCTTCCTGGAGCTGCCGGGGCCGGGAGACCACGGCGCGCTGCTGTCGGACGCGGACCGGCTGCACGGCCCGCTGAGCGACTTCCTGCGGCGGTGCTGACTACTCGCGGGGCTTCGCGCCGGAGAGCTTCCCGCGCAGCGCGCCCACCAGCATGCCGATGGCAATCTCGTTGTTGCCGCCGTGCGGGATGATGATGTCCGCGAAGTGCTTGGACGGCTCCACGAAGCCCATGTGCATGGGGCGCACGTGGCGCAGGTACTGGCTCACCACGTGGTCGAAGTCGCGGCCGCGGTCCTTGATGTCGCGGGTGAGGCGCCGGAGGATGCGCAGGTCGTCGTCCGCGTCGACGTAGATCTTCACGTCCATCTCGTCCCGCACCTCCTTCATGTGGAGGACGAGGATGCCCTCGATGAGGATGATGTCGCCGGGGGCCACGTCCTTCGTCTGGGGCTGGCGGGACGAGGTGACGAAGTCGTAGACGGGCTTCTGGATGGCCTGCCCGGCCTTCAGCGCCCGCAGGTGATTCACGAGCAGCGTCGTGTCGAACGCGTCCGGGTGGTCGAAGTTCACCTCTCGCCGCTCCACCAGCGGGAGGTCCTTCAAATCCCGGTAATACGAGTCCTGATCGATGAAGGCCACGCGGCAGTCGGCCAGGGCTTCGCGGACCTTGCGGGCAACGGTGGTCTTTCCAGACGCTGTACCGCCCGCGATGCCAACAACGAGGGGGGACACCATGGCGGCGCGACTACCGCACCAGGGCGGCCCGCGCAAGGCTTCGGTCCATTTTCGAACATCTACCCCCGGCGGATCAGCCCGCGCCCCTGGGCCTCGGCCAGCAGCACGGGGGGGACGCCGTCCGCTGGCACGGGATGGGCAGCGAGCGTGCGCAGCCACTCCGCCAGTCCGGGCGGCACCATCAGCACCTCGTGCCCCCCTCCCCTGCGACGGACGAGGAAGTGCCACGGCCCGGGGGCCGGCCGGCGCGCCACCTGAGCGAGCGACTCCAGGCCGGACAACTCCAGCGAGCCACAGGCCCACGCACGCGCGGTGAGGTGACGCCGCACGGCCCGCGCGGCGAACACCAGCTCCGACAGGTCCACCGGGAGGGCACCCAGGCGCACGTCCTCCGCCAGCCCCACCTGCCCCGGCCCCGGCGGAGGCACCGGACGAAGAAACAGCGTGGGCAGGAGCATCTCCAGCGCCAGGGCCGCGGAGGCGCCCTCGTCGGGGTGCTCGCGCAGGCACCGCATGGCCCACCTGGAGAAGACCTGCCCCGGCGAGCGGCCCGTACCGCCGAAGAGGCTTCGGAACTCGGGGGAACCGGTGAAGGCCGCCAGCCCCGCCCGCGAGCCCGCGAGCAGCAGGCGCGTGAGCGGCCACTCCCGGTCCAGCACCTCCGCGACCACCGCGAGGCGGAAGTCCTGGTCCGCCAGCGCGCCCTCCCCGTCGTCCTCGGATGGAGGAGGCGCGGCGAGGTAGCCCGTGTCGTACAGCTCCCATGGCCGGCTTCCGCCCGTCAACGGTGGCGCGGTGAGGTCGCGGGGAATGGGCAGCGTCAGGGGTGGGCGCTCGCCCCCGGGCACCCGCTCGCGCAGGCGGCGCAGCGACAACAGTGCTATCTCGGGCGGGTGCCCATCCCCCTCGAAGGTGACGGCACGCAGCGAGGGGCAGCGCGGCACCAGCGACTCCAGCAGCGTGAACAACTCCTCGCGCACCGGCTGGGTGTGGTCGTCCACGTAGAAGCAGCGCGAGCCCCGGCGCGTCACCACCCCGCCGGCGATGTGGAGCTCGACGACCTTGTCCAACGGGAAGCCGTCCAGCCCCGCCTCCAGTGGCAGACCGGCGGAGAGCTGGTGGCTGAAGAGGTGTCCCAGGTCCAGCAGCAGCGGCAGCCCGGTGCGCGCGTGCAGCCGCGCCATGAAGTCCAGCACGTGCCACTCACCGCGCCGTGCGAGCACCGCGGGGTTCTCCAGCACAAGGGGCAGTGAGAGGTGCCGCTGCACGTGGAGCGCGTGCGCCGCGCAGTCCACGAGGCCCGCCTCGTTGAAGGGCGGCGTGAAGTAGAGGTAGCCCGGGAAGGGCTGGCCGCCCACGTGCCACCAGCCCACGTCGTTGCCCACCCACGGGCTCTGCACCGCGCGCGCGTGCGCGTCCAGCTCCGCCAGCGCCGACGCCGGCTCCAGCTCCGGTCCCCAGAGGTTGAGGTGCACGGGGTGGAAGAGCACCGGCACCTCCGCGCGGCGCCGCCACATCTCCGGGAAGAGCGACGCGTGCGCCTTCGCCTCGTCCAGCGACAGCGGGGCGCTGTACTCCACGAAGTCGAAGAGGCCCGGGGACGCGTCCAGCAGCCGGTACGGTTGCGGCACGTCCGCCGTGCTCAGGTTGCTGCTCAGCCCCAGCCCTCGCCAGGGCAGCGTCCACGTGTCGGAAGCCGCATGCGTCATCCTCCCAACGTAGCCGCGCCGGGCCGGGGATGGGAGGCCGGCGAGCGGGCGCCCGGGCTAGAGCCCGTCGAGCAGCGCGGGCGCGGCCTGGAGGAAGTGCTCGCAGAACGAGGCCATGGCCTGGGCCGCCTCCTCCGCTTCGCCCTCGGCGAGCACGTTCCAGCTCGTGGTGCCCGACAGCCCCAGCCACGTCATCAGCGAGATGGCCCGCGCGAGTGGAAGCTGTCCCTCGGCCCCCGCGGGCACGATTTCGTGGCTGTAGTCCGCCTGCCGGATGCTGCCCCCGGTGTCCACGTGCGTGTGGACGAGCCAGCGCCCCACCTGCCGGGTGTAGCGCCACTCCTCGCGGCCACCGAAGACGGACTGGGGCTTTCCCAGCAGCGGGTTCAGCGTCGCCTTCAGCACCTTGCGCAGCTCCGGACGCTTCAACGTGCCCGCGCCGGGCCGCAGCTCCAGCGGAGCCTGGAGCAGCATCTTGCGGTCGTTGAAGCGCCTCGCGAGGGCGGTCTCCTCCGGTGTGGGCCCCTCCCCCAGCCGTCCGGCCGCCGGTGCGTGCGCCTGCTTGAGGAGCGCGGTGGCCAGCCGGGTCCGCTCGTCGGGAGCGAGCGAGTCCAGCAGCACCACCGCCCGGGCCGCGTCCGCGCCCTTCACCCGCCGGGCCCGGTCCAGCCCACCGGCGAGCTCACGCGCCATCTCCTCGCGAGCCCACCGGTAGTACCGCTCCGCGAACGTCTCCACCACGTTGGTCATTCGCCCATTCTAGAACGCGAACCCGAACGACGCGGTGGTCATCGCCATGCTGATGCTGGTGCTCAGCGAGTAGGCCCCGTACGCGGCGATGGCCGCCAGGTAGAGCCGGAAGTCGAGCACCTCGTAGATGATGACGCCCTGAACCGGCGGCGACACCAGCGCGTAGACCATGGGCTCGATCTGCATGATGACGGGCGGGATGTACGTGGAGCCGTAGTCCCAGTGGCGCTTCGCCGGGTCGAAGTAGCGCAGGGACAGGACGTAGCCGGTGAGCTGCGCGAGGCCCTCCGGGTAGGAGCCCAGCGGCTTGATTTCGTACACCTCGTAGGTGCCCAGGTCCGTCAGGTCGGGCCGCATGCGCCCGGCGAACGGCACCCGGTAGCCGAGGATGCGGCTGATGCTCTGGTCCGCCACGCGGCTGCCCGGGGACTGGTTCACGAAGTGGGTGCCGATGTCGCGGTGGACGCGGCGCCCCCAGATGAGGTTGGACACCTCGCCGGACGGGTCATTGCGGTTGACCGGGTCCGCGTCCGCGTACAGGTAGCGGTGCAGCGTGCTCGGCTCGAAGGGCTCCGGCTCGCGCACGTCGCGCGTCCAGAACCGCCCGCTGGCCGGCTGCATGTACCGGGCGCGCAGGTACACCATGCCCAGCGTCGGGTCGGACTGCTCGCCCGAGTACCGGTAGTCGTTGGGCGTGGTGCCCGTGGAGCGCAGGAGGATGCCGAAGGCGTCGTAGTCGTAGGTGTCGGTGACGGCGCCGGCCGCGTCCGTGAGGAAGCGCACGCTGCCGTGGCCGTCGTAGCCGTAGAAGCTCACGGTGGAGCCCTGCGGCGCGCGGCGGCGCTGGGCCAGCAGCGCGTGGCCGTAGGTGTAGACCACCTGCGCCGTCTCGCCGGACACCTCCTCCAGCACCTGGGCCCGGCCCGTCGGGTTCACCGTGTCCACCAGGTAGTGGACGGTGACGCCCGCCTCCGTCCGCGCCACGCGGTTGCCGTCACCGTCGTAGGTGAAGGTCACCACGCCGCCGTTGAGCGAGGCGATGCGGTTGTCGTACCCGTACGTGTACGTCTGGCCTTCCGCGGCCGTGGTGTTCCCGTTCACGTCGTACGTGTGGCCCTCGAGCTGGTCGTTGGCGTTGTACGTGCTGCTCGTCGTGCTCACGCCCGCCAGCGTGGAGATGCGCGCCGTCCGGTTGCCCACGGCGTCGTACGCGTACAGGACGGTGCCGGACCGGGTGTCGTTGGAGATCTCCTCCCCGTTGAGCCGGTACAGCGCATCGTAGGAGTAGCGCACCGTCCGGCCGCTCAGCTCGGACACGGAGAGGCGGTTGCCGGCCGCGCCCAGCGTGTACGTGTAGCGGGCCAGCACGCCGCCCGGCCCCTCCACGCTCGTCTGCGTCAGGTGGTTGCGGCTGTCATAGACGTGGCCCGCCCTCACCCCGTTGGGCAGCGTGAAGCTCGCGAGGTTGCCGTTGGCGTCGTACTGGTACGTGGTGCCCGCGGCTCCCAGCGCGGCGTCGCCCACGCGGGCGAGCCGGTTCGCGTCGTCATACTCGTAGTCCACCGCGGTGCCGCCCAGGTTCGACGAGCGGATGGAGCGCGCGTTGCCCACGGCGTCATACGTATAGGACAGCGTGCCGAAGGGCGTGGCCTTCCGCAGGAGCCGGTCCCTCACGTCGTACGTGTAGACGGTGGTGCCGGTGGCATCCACCATCTCCGTGCGCCGGCCGCTGGGGCCGTAGTGGAACTGGATGGCGGGCTGGCCGAAGGCCGAGTCCGGCGTCTTGGTCACCATCCGGTCCATGGCGTCGTACGCGAAGGTGGTCGTCCTCCCCGCGAAGTCCGTGTGCGACAGCACGTTGCCTGCGGCGTCGTAGGTCCACGACTCCGTCTGCCCCATGGGCAGCGTGCGGCGGATGCGGCGTCCCTGGGTGTCGTACGCCATGCGCACCGTGTGGCCGTTGGCGTCCGTCACGGAGACCGCGTTGCCCAGCTCGTCGTAGACGTAGACGGTGAGCCCGCCGATGGCGTTGGTGACGGACACGAGGCGGCCGAGCTTGTCGTACGCGTACGCCGTGGCCTGGCCCGCGGCGTCCGTCTTGCGCGTGTTACGCCCCTGGGCATCCCACGCGAGCGTCTCGAACGTCCCGTCCGGGTGCTCGACGCGCGTCTGGTGGCTGGCCGCGTCGTACGTGTAGCGAGTCACCGCGCCGCTCGGCTCCGTCGTGCTCAGCACGTTGCCGAGCGCGTCATACGTGAACCGGGTGGTGGCCCCGAGCGCGTCCGTCTCCGCGACGCGCTGGCCCACGGCGTCCATCTCGAAGGTGGTGACGAGCCCGCGCTCGTCCGTCTTCGCCACCACGTTGCCGGCCGCGTCGTAGGACTGGCTCGTGGTGGTGCTGTCCGGATGCTGCGTCTGCGTCAGCCGGCCCAGCTCGTCGTAGGTGAAGCGGGTGATGCGGCCGGCCTTGTCGGTGAACGTCAGCCGGTGCCCCTCCGCGTCCCAGGTGGAGCGCTCGGAGGTGCCGTCCGGGAAGCGCGTCTCCAGGAGCTGGCCCTGCGGGTCGTACGTGTACTCGGTGCGGCGGCCCAGCCCGTCCACGGTGGCGGCGAGCTGGCCGGTGGGGCTCCACTCGGTGGAGCGCGTCGTCCCGTCCGGCATGAGGGTGGAGATCAGCCGGCCCTCCCGGTCATACGTGAACCGGGTGGTCAGCTCCTGCACCTGTCCGTCCACCGTGCGGCGGACGGTCTCCGTCAGCTTGTTGCCGTTGGCGTCGAACGTGCTCCGGGTGACGTTGCCCAGCGGGTCCGTGGTGGCGACCTCGTTGCCCTCCGCGTCGTACTCGTGACGCGTGACGGCCCCGAGCGCGTCCGTCTCCGTGAGCACCTGGCCCTGCGAGTCGTACGTGTAGCGGGTGACGCCGCCCATGGGGTCGGTGACCGACAGCAGGTTGCCCTTGGTGTCGTAGGCGTAGCGGGTGACGCCGCCCAGCGGGTCGGTGATGGTGAGGGGCTGGCGCTTCTCGTTGTACGTGTAGCGCGTGGTCCGGCCGAGCGGGTCCGTCTCGCTCACCTTGTTGTCGAGCGCGTCGTACTCGTACCGGGTGACGTGGCCGAGGGCGTTCGTGTCGGTCAGCTTGTTGTCCCGCGCGTCGAACGTGGCCGTCGAGACGTTGCCCTTCGCATCGGTGATGCGGACGATGTTGCCGTCCTCGTCGTACTCGAAGAGCGTCGTGTAGCCGAGCCGGTTGGTCACCGCCTCGTGGTTGGCGGACAGGTCGCGCTCGTACACCACGGTGCGTCCCGAGGCGTCGGTGTGGCTCACCAGCCGGCCGCTCTCGTCGTACTCGTTGCGCAGCGGCTCGCGGCCCAGCGGGTCCTTGATGCCCGTCAGCCCGTGGCTGAGGTTGTACGAATACGTGGAGGTGTTGCCCTCGCGGTCGGTGAAGGCCACCAGGTCACCGCGCGCGTCGTAGGCGTACGTGAGCGCGTTGCCGTTCGGGTCGAGGATGCGCTGGATGCGGCCCTTGGTGTCGCGCTCGAACTCCACGCTCTTCCCGCTGGAGTGCAGGATGCCGTTACGGCCGATGGTCAGGCTGTTGCCGTTGGGCTCGATGATGCGCTGCACGCCCTCCGTCTGGTCGATGATGAGGACGTTGCCCTTCTCCGTGGTGAGCTGGAAGCGGCTCGGGTTGAAGACCTGGAAGTCGTCAAGCCCGACGAGCTGCGCGGCGCCCGGGATGGAGCCCTCGACGTAGACCTCGGTGTTGCCGAGCACCACCAGCTCACCCTGGGTGGGCGGCACGGCCCGGTAGCGCACGTAGCCGAACTGGATGGGATAGAGCACCGAGCAGGGCTCCTCCAGCTCCGGCATGAACCGGTACTGCCGGTTGTCCGGGAAGGTGATGGTCACCTCGAGCGGGCGCGTGGGCGTCACGCAGTAGGTGGGGAAGAAGCCCGACGACTTCGTCTGCTCCCACGCCTTGCCCTGCACGCCCCGCTTCTCCACGCGGACGTTGGAGACCTGCAGAGTCCAGCCCACGCCGAAGTCACCCACCTGCTTGTCGCGGCTGTCGTACGTGCGGGTGACGCGGATGGGCAGCCCGGCCACCGGCATGTCCAGGTCGGTGAACGCGAGGCTGAAGTTGCCCACCTTCTGGTCGCCGGTGACGGTGGTGGAGACCGAGGCAACGGAGTCACCGCCCGACGTCGTGGCCACCACGCGCACCTCGTAGGTGCCGTTGAGGAGCACCGTCGGGTCGAACGTGGCCAGCGTGCCGCTGGAGGGGCCGCTGCCGTTGGCGAGGACGGTCCACTCCTGCGGGGCCGTGTCGTCCGCGCCCAGGCGGTACTCCACCCTCCACTCGCCGCCGCTCACGGTGCCGGCGACGGTGACGGGGCCGGTGACGGATGCGCCGTCCACGGGCGACGTGAGGCTCACCGTGGGCACCGGGCCCTCCGGCGCCGCCACGTTCACCACCACGTCCGAGCTGGCCGTCTTCTCCGAGTCGCTCGCCGTCAGCCGCAGCAGGTAGCTGCCCGCGGAGGCGAACGTCGCGGTGGTGACGAGCTGGTCCGGGCTGCCGAACGTCACCGCGCCCGCGCCGCCCACCACGCTCCACGCCACCGTCAGCGGCCGGCCCGCGGGCAGGCCGTCATCCGTGGCGGTACCGGTCAGCGTCGCAGTGCGGACCGGGTACTCCAGCACCTGGCCGTCGCCCGCGAACACCACCGGGGCCTGGTTCACCACCAGCGCCCGCACCGACACGTCCGCCGACGCCGTCAGCTCGCCGTCGTTCGCGGTGAGGCGCAGCACGTAGTCACCCGGCGCGCTGAAGCTGGCCGCCGAGGACACCTGCGCCGGGCGGGTGAAGGACACCGTGCCCGGGCCGCTCACCTGGCTCCAGGACACCGCCAGCGTGCTGGAGGCCGGCAGGCCGTCGTCGCGGGCCGAGCCGGACAGCAGGGCCGTGCCCGGCAGCGTCACCGTGGCCGGGCCCGTGGCGCTCACCACCGGCACCTTGTTCACCACGACCGGCTGGACACGCACCTGCTTCACCGCGCTGGCCACCCACTCGCCATCGCTGGCCGTCAGCCGCAGCAGGTAGTCGCCCACCGTCGTGAAGCCCGCCGTGGTGGCCGGCTGCGAGGCATTGGCGAACGTCACCAGCGCGGGGCCGCTCGCCAGCTCCCAGCGGGTCTCCAGCACGTTGCCCACCGGGCGCCCGTCGTCCGTCACGGTGCCGTTGAGGGCCACCGCCGGAGCCGGCAGATTCACACTGAGGTTGGGACCAGGGTCGATGGACGGCGGAGCGTTGTCCGCGGCGGCCTCGGAGACGTTCAGCATCACGTCCGAGGAGCCCGTCAGCTTCGTGTCGCTCGCGGTGAGGCGCAGCCGGTAGACGCCCGCCTTGCTCACCGTCACCGCCGTCGTCTTCTGGGTGGGCGCGCTGAAGACGACGGAGGCGGGGCCCTCCACCATGCTCCACTGCTGCGACACCACCGCGCCCGTGGGCAGTCCGTCATCCGTCACCGTGCCCGTCAGCGTCACCGTGCGCGTGGGCAGCCGCAGGTTCCACGACGGGCCCGCGTCCACCACCGGCGCCTGGTTGGAGGGAACGGAGGCATTCACCACCACCGACACGTCCGAGGTGGCGGTGAAGGCACCGTCGCTCGCCGCCAGCCGCAGCACGTAGGTGCCCGCCGCGCTGAACTTCGCCGAGGTGGCGGGCTGGGACGCATCACCGAAGGTGACGGTGCCCGGGCCGCTCACACGTGTCCACGTCACCGCGAGCGCGCTGCCCTCCGGCAGGCCGTCATCGCTCACGCTGCCCTGGAGCTGCACCGTGTCCTGCGGCAGCACCGTGGACAGGTTGGGGCCGGCCGCCACCAGGGGCGGCTTGTTGGCCGTGGCGGCCGGATGCACCACCACGCTCACGTCCGAGGCGCGCTCGAGCTGGCCGTCGCTGGCGGTCAGCCGCAGCACGTAGGTCCCCGCGGCCGGGAAGGCCGCCCGGGTGGAGGCCGTGGTCTGCGAGGTGAAGGTCACCCCCGCCGGGCCGCCCACCTGCGTCCACAGCACGCTCAGCGTCGAGCCCGTCGGACGGCCGTCATCGCTGGCGGTGCCGTTGAGCTGCACGGAGTTCACCGGCAGGGTGATGGCCACGTTGGTGCCCGCGGACACCGACGGCGCCGTGTTGGCAGGCGCGGTGGTGTTGATGGCCACCTGCATGTCGGCGCTGGTGCTGAGCTGGGTGTCGCTGGCCGTCAGCCGCAGCACGTACGTGCCGGCGACGGTGAAGTTCGCCAGGGTGGTGCTGCTCGTCGGCGCGCTGAAGGTCACCGGGCCCGGGCCGCTCACCGCGCTCCACTGCCGGGTGAGGCTGGCGCCCGAGGGCAGCCCGTCATCGGTGACGGTGCTGGACAGCGACAACTGCATGCCACCCGTGCCGCTCGTCGTCGCGGAGATGGAGACGTTGGGCGCGCGGTTGGCGGGCGTGGCCGGGGTGAGCACCACGCTGACGTCCGCGGAGCGGCTGAGGTCGGTGTCCGTGGCCGTCAGCCGCAGCACGTACTCACCGGCCACGCTGAAGGTGGCGCGGGTGGAGGCGGCCGTCGGGCTGGTGAAGCTCACCGTGCCCGGACCGCTCACCTTGCTCCACGACTGCGTCACCGCCTTGCCGGTGGGCAGCCCGTCGTCCGTCACCGTCCCGGCCAGGTTCACCTGGGCGCCGAAGATGAGCGACAGGTTCGGCCCCGCGGACACCACGGGCGCCTGGTTGGCGGACGGCGCCGGGCTGACGGTGATGCTCATGTCCTCCGAGCGCGTCAGGTGCCCGTCGAACGCGGTGAAGCGCAGCACGTAGGTGCCCGCCTGCGAGAAGGCCGCCGTCGTGACGTCCGCGTCCGGCGCGGAGAACGTCACCGTGCCCGGCCCGCTCACCTTCGCCCAGCTCCGGGTGAGCACCGCCCCCGCGGGAAGCCCGTCGTCCGTCACCGTCGCCGTGAGGTCGGCGACGTCGGGGAGGATGAGGGACGTGGGGGCCTGCACGCTCACCACCGGCGGCAGGTTGCGCGGCAGCACCGTCACCGTCACGTCGTCATGGCCGCTCAGCGCCGAGTCGCTCGCCGACAGCCGCAGCACGTACGTGCCCGGCTCGCTGAAGGCCACGTCCGTGGCCTCCTGCGCCGGCGAGGAGAAGGTCGCCGTGCCCGGGCCGCTCACCTGGCTCCAGGCCAGCGACACCGCCGCCCCGGAAGGCAGGCCGTCGTCGCACGCCGAGCCCGTCACCCGCGCCACGTTGGGGTGCGTCACCGTGCGGTCGCGGCCCGCGTCCACCGTGGGTACGCCATTCGCCTGCTCCGGCATCACGTACGGCGCGGTGCCGATGGACAGGTTGTAGAGCACCGGGCTCTCGCCCTTGCTGGAGCGCTTGAAGGCGACGCTCACGCGCAGGTAGCGGCCGTTGGGGACGTCGAAGTCCTCACCGCTGCGCACCACCACCGGGGCGCTGAACGTCGTGCCATTCTCACTGCTGGCCACCGTCACGGTCAGCGTGGCGTCGCCGCACACCTGCCCGTTCCACGTCACCTTCCCCCACTCGCTGCCGGCCGCGCCGCTGTCACGCACCACCGTCCAGGTGCCGTTGTCCGGCGCGCCCGCCAGCGTGCTGCCCGTCATGTCGCTGTAGTTGTAGAGGTTGCCGCCCAGGTACGGCGAGGTGAAGTCCACCTGCCCCACCCGCGTCACCCCATCCGGCCCCAGCGCGCCCTTCGTCGGGTCGATACGCGACACCGTGCCGCTGTAGTAGTTGGTCGCCCACACCTTGCCGGCGCCGTCCACCGCCACGCCCGTGGGGCCGCTGCCCACCTGCACGTTGCCCACGTGACTGCCGTCCGGCTTCAGGTGGCCCACCGTGTTGCCGTAGAGCGAATGGGCCACCCACACGTGTCCGTCAGGGGCCACGACACAGCCCTGCGCGTAGGAGCCGCCGTGGGTGAAGGTCCCCAGCAGCGTGCCGTCCGGCGCGAAGCGGCGGATGCGCGAGCCGAGCTCCGTGTTCCACACGTGCCCGTCCGGCCCCAGGCACAGGCCGTAGCTGGCGTGGCTGTAGCCGCGCCAGTTGACGCCGTTGGCGCCATTGAGCGGAAGCGCCGTGTCCCAGCGCAGCAGGTTGGCGGCGGACCAGATGACGCCGTTGCGGTCAATCAGGCCGCCGTAGCCGCCGTAGCCGACCGAGTTCTCCTGGCGCTTGATGACGCCCGTGCGTCCGTCCACCAGGTCGAAGTGGCGCCCGTTGGTGCCGCTCACCCAGACGTCGTTGTTCTCGTCCACCGACACGTGGCGGGTCCCCGACGAGCGCACGCGGACGTAGTGCAGCATGCACTCGTCCTGCGCGGTGGTGACGCCGCCATTGGTGTCCGCGCCGCCCGCGTTCGTCCAGGCCTTGATGTCGCCATAGCCCGTGGACGTATCGATGACGCCGTTGCCGTTGCGGTCCACGCACTGGCCGTTCTCCACCAGGCCGATGTGCACGACGCTGTTGCCGGCGCGGTTGGACGCCCAGACGCTGCCGGTCTTGTCCACCGTGGTGCGCGACGGGTCCTTCGGCTGCCCCGTGGGCGAGGTGTAGTACTCGCCCAGAATCTGGCCCGTCGCGGTGTTGAACTTCAGCACCGTGCCCTTGGTGGAGACGGCCACCCAGATGAAGTTGAAGGCGTTGGTGGTGTTGTCCAGGCGGAGCTGGTTGCCGTCACGCACCACGTTGATGAGGACCTCGCCCGGCACGGTGCCGCCGCCGGGCAGCGTGGTGCCATTGCCCTCGCGCGGCTTCACGATGACGGTGGCCTCGTCGCTGGCGGACAGCTCGCCGTCGCTGCCGATGAGGCGCAGCACGTACGTGCCCGGCTCGGTGAAGGTGACGCCGGTGATGGGCGCCGTGGCGTCCGCGAAGACGGCGATGCCCGGGCCGCTCACCTGCACCCAGGAGCTGGTGAGCGCCGAGCCCAGGGGCATGCCGTCATCGGAGACGGTGCCCGGCAGGGTGGCGCCCGCGGGCAGCGTGACGGTGAAGTCCGGCCCGGCGTTGACGACGGGAGGCAGGTTGGAGCGGCGCACCTCGGTGCTTGCGCTCGCGGATACCGGGCCATAGGCGTTGGCCACCGCGTCCGCCCACCGCACGGAGGCGTGCGCCGTCACCGTGCCAGCGGGCTGACCGGCCGGCAGCGTGAAGGTGACGGGCACCTGGGCGGTGGCACCGCGGGCCAGCACGGCCCCGGGCACCGCCACCGGCTGCGAGCTGCCGTCCGGCAGCACCAGCGTCACCACCAGACCGGAGGCCTCCGCGTGCCCCACGTTGGCCAGCGACACGGTGTAGTGCAGCGTGTCCCCGGCGTCCGCGGTGGCCGGCCCCTCCAGGCCCAGCGTCACCACCGGCAGCACGGTGAAGGTCTTCACCACGCCCGGCAGCGGGCCGAAGCGGGCCGGGCACGCACTGGCCCAGTCCAGCGAGTAGCCCACGGAGAAGAGGCTGCCATCCGTGGCCCGCAGGCGCGCCAGGTAGGCGTCGTCCGTCTCCTCCGCGCCCTTGGGCGCCACGGGCGGAGCGACGACGTCCACGGGGATGGTGGTGGACTGGCCGCCCTCCAGCGTGAAGGCGGGGAGCTGGCCACCGCCGCCCTCCACCTGCAGCCGCGCGTCCACCGCGCGCACCGTTCCGAGGTTGGTGACGGTGAAGGCCAGGGGCAGCGTCTGTCCCGGCAGCACGGGGGCGGGACGCTCCGTGGAGGCGGTGAGGATGGGCAGCCGCGCCTCCGTCGTCACCTGCGCGCCCACGGGGCCGTAGGCGTTGTCCCGCGCGTCCTTCCAGGTCACCGTCGCGGAAGCGGAGTACGTCCGCTCCGCGGCCTCGCGCAGGCGCGTGAGGTACGCCTCCACCGTCTCGTCCTCACCGCGCGCAGCCACCTCGGGCACGCTCCACTCCACGGTACGCGTGGCCAGCAGGTTGGAGGCGAGCGCGCCCACCTCCAGCACCTGGGTGGAGCTGTCCGGCAGGACGACGGTGGCGGTGACGCCCTGGGCCTTGCCGGCGCCGAGGTTGGCCACCGTCAGCACGTAGCGCACGGTGGTGCACGGGCCGGCGCACGAGGGCGCCGACAGCGTCGCCGTCAGCCGGGGCAGCTGCACCCGCGTGACGGACGAGAGGTCGATGGGCGCCGGTGACGAGCCCGTCGGGTCCGCGTAGCGCACGCGGCCCACGGAGCGCAGCGGCAGGCCGTCCAGCGCGGCGAGGCGGGCGAGATAGTCCACCTGCGACTCCGCCTCACCGCGCGGGGCGACGGACGGCGCGGTCACCGTGAAGGAGGTGGAGCGCTGGGTGGAGGGCTCGATGGTGCCGAGCGACTGCTCTCCCGAGGTGGGCGTCACGCCCTCGAACTGCTCGGTGACGACCACGGCCTGGGCCGCCGTCGCGGTGGGGTTGCCCAGGTCGACGGTGACGTCGAAGGTGGCGCCCGGCTGCACCGACAGGGGCTGGCGCTGCGAGGCCACCAGGGACGCCGGCTGCGGGAAGACGGTGCCGCCGTCCACCAGCGCCACCAGCGTGCCCCAGCCCGGCTTGCCCGGCACCGGGCCGTACTTCGGCTCCGGGTCCACCTTCACCACCGCCAGCGCCGCCACGTTGCCGAAGAGGGTGCTCTTGTCCTTGGAGATGGCGTTGGGGACGATGACGCCGATGTATTCGGGCAGCGAGTCCGGCGGCCAGCTCTGCCCCGTCTTGCTGTTCCAGCAGCCCTGCGTCAGCGGCGGCGTGCCACCGGGACGCGCCGTGGGCTGGCAGAGCGCGAAGCCTTGCAGGCCGTAGGCCCAGCCCTTGAAGTCGCCCTGCGCGTCGTACGCGCCACCCGTCACCTGCTTCGGCCAGGAGTGGCCCCAGAAGTTGACGCGGTCTCCGAGCGCGAGGCCCGGCGTGTTGCCGCCCCAGACGGCGAAGGCGGTGGGCAGGTAACGGGTGACGGGCGCCTCGTCGCGCGAGGGCTCGTAATACGTGTCGCCCGCGAAGGAGACGGCCAGCACGGCCGGCCCGGTGGCGTTCGCGCTCCAGGAAAGCGTGGCGGTGGCGACACCCGAGGCATCCGTGGTGGCGGTGGCGCGCGCGCCCGCGGCCTCGAAGACGAGGGTGCGGCCGGCGATGGCGGTCTGCTCGTCCGCGTCCGCGAGCGAGGCGCGAACCTGCTGGGGCGCGCCCGTGGCCAGCAGCGTGGGGCCCAGCACGCGCGTGCGGGTGTCCGCGCGGGCAATGGTCACCGTGGCCGAGGTGGCGGACGGGGCGTGGGTCGCGTCACCCGCGAAACGCACCTGGAGTGGCACCGCGGCCGGCGCCAGCGTCAGCGCCAGGGGCGCCCGCGCCATGCCGAGGTCGTCCGTGACGGCCGACGCCTCCAGGCTTCCCAGGGTGAAGCGCACCTCGCGCGTAGCCAGCGGCTGGCCGGACGCGTCCGTCAGGCGAGCCACCAGGCCCAGCACGTCGCCGTACTCGGCCTCCGTGGCACCCGAGTACTCCAGCGCCGTGGGCTTGGGGGAGGTGTCGCCGGGCTCGCAGGCCTCCTCCGTGGCCAGGACGGATGCGCGCTGCTGATTCACGAGCGCCGCGGACGGTGGCGACTCGGCCTTTTCCGCGTCCTTGTTGCAGCCGGCGAAAGCGACGACGACGAGCAACGCGAGCGTGCGTGCCCAGAACCCCTGCGGCGTCATGACGTCCCCCTCTTGTGGTACGGCCAGTGACCAGGCGACCCCGGCCCAGCGACGCAGCGTGTACCGCAAGGGCCTGCTTTCTGTCGACGGTGTGAATTTACACCCAGGCATCACCACGGTGAGTGTGGACGCTATCTGCCTCTGGCCACGCGTCTTTTGGCTGGACTGGGGGCCAGACTGACCCGGCTGTCTCGAGTCCACGCGGCGCCGCGACGTCGCGGGAACCTTCTCCGCGCGCGGCTGTCGGACGCCTTCGCGAATCCAAGACAACGGAGGCAGTGAATGAGGCGGATCCACACGGCCGTCACGGGAGTCGTCTGTGCACTCTTCATGGTGGGCGCGGCATCGGGTTGTCGCTCACGAGAAGACAGGGACTCCGCGGCGGCTCGGCCCGAAGCGCCCGCGACAGGGGAAGAAGCGAAGGTGGCGAAGCTCGTCATCCTCCCCTCCGCCGACGCACCTGCCCTGAGCAAGGCACCGTCTTCGAACGCACTCCTCATCGACCCGGCCGCGAAGTCCCTCGGAAAGACGGCTGATGAAGGGAAGATGGGAGGGCTGGGGCTGCGGGGCATCGGCGCCGGAGGTGGCGGCCTGGGGGGTGGAAACACTGCCGGCATCGGCGGAATCGGCACGAAGGGGCGCGGGGGCGGCGTCTCGAGCTACGGCACTGGAAGCGGAAGCTTCACGGGCATGGGCTCCACGGCCGCGCTCGGGGGCAAGCACCTCGGACGCGCCCCCGCCGAGCCGCCCTCCTCGGGCGAGGGCTATCGTGACTACGGGGTGAATCCCTTCGTGACGGCGGCGGAGGACCGGCTCTCCACCTTCGCCGTGGACGTGGACACCGCGTCGTACACGCTGGCGCGGCGCAAGCTGCTGGAGGGAGCGCTGCCGCCGAAGGAGGCGGTGCGCGTGGAGGAGTTCCTCAACTACTTCCGCTACACGTACCCCGCGCCCGCCGCGAGCGACGGCCCGCTGGCCGTGCATCTGGACGCCGCGCCTTCGCCGTACACGCCGGGCCGCCACCTGCTGCGCGTGGGCGTGCAGGGCCGGCGTCTCAGCGTGTCCGAGCGCAAGCCCGCGCACCTCACCTTCCTGGTGGACGTGTCCGGCTCGATGCAGTCACCGGACCGGCTGCCGCTGGCGAAGCGCGCGCTGCGCATGCTGGTGGACCAGCTGCGCGACGGCGACACGGTGGCGCTGGTGACGTACGCCGGCAGCGTGCGGCGCGTGCTGCCGCCCACCGGCATGGAGCACAAGGCACGCATCCACGCCGCCATCGAGGAGCTGTCCGCCGGTGGCTCCACGGCGATGGCCTCGGGCATCGAGCTGGCCTACCAGGAGGCCATGAAGACGCTGGACGGCGCCTCCCTCTCGCGGGTCGTCATCCTCTCGGACGGAGACGCCAACGTGGGCACGACGAACCACGCGGACATCCTCAAGACCATCCGCGGCCACGTGAAGGAGGGCATCACCGTCACCACCGTGGGCTTCGGCATGGGCAACTACCAGGACACCATGATGGAGCAGCTCGCGGACCAGGGGAACGGCAACCACTACTACGTGGACTCGCTGATGGCCGCGCGGCGCATCTTCCAGGAGCAGCTCGGTGGGACGCTGGAGGTCATCGCGCAGGACGTGAAGGTGCAGGTGGAGTTCAACCCCGCGCAGGTGGCCCGCTACCGGCTGGTGGGCTACGAGAACCGGGACATCGCGGACCGCGACTTCCGGAATGACCGCGTGGACGCGGGAGAGATTGGCTCCGGCCACACCGTCACCGCGCTGTACGAGCTGGAGCTGAAGCCCGGCGCCGGAGAAGGACTGGCCACGGTGCGCGTGCGCGCCAAGCGGCCGCGCGGCGAGTCCGCCACCGAACGCGTCTACCCCTTCCCCGCCGGAGCGCTTGCTGGCACATTCGGGGACGCCAGCGCCGACCTGCGCTTCGCGACGGCGGTGATGGGCGCGGCGGAGTTGCTGCGGCGCAGCCCCCACGCGGACCGCTGGAGCATCGAGTCGGTGCGGGAGATTGCCCGCGCGGCCACGCCCGCCGGCAACGCGGAGCGGGAAGAGTTCCTCGCGCTACTGGAGAAGGCCCGGCCCCTGCTCCGGAGCGTCGCGGCGCGATAGGCCTACGCGTCCAGCCGGTCGGCCGGGATGACGCCCTGTTCGATGGCGAGCGCCCGCAGCCGCGCCTTCACGCGCTGGAACTGCTGGCGCAGCGCCGTGGCGCGGCGGTTCAGCGCCGCCCGGGTGAGGGGCTCATCGGGCTCCCCCATCACCCGGGCAATCTCCGTCCAGGGCAGGCGCTGGTCCACGCGCAACATCAACAGCAGCCGCTCGTGCGGCTCGAGCTGCTCCCGCAGCGCGCGGAAGCGCTCCTTGATGGCGGTGCGCTGCCAGGGATGGGTGTCCGTGCGGATACGCTGTGGCTCGTTGGCCCCGGGCTCGCTCACGGGCTGCTCGCGCGACGCGGGTGCATGGAGCTGGTGGTAGCAGGCATTGCGCGCCAGCCGGTACGCCCACGTCCGGAACGAGCTCTCCCACCGGAAGCCTGGCAGCCCCTTCACCAGGTTCTCGCTGAAGAGGCTGAAGGCGTCCTTCGCCAGCTCCGGGTGGTGGAGCACGGAGGCCATCAGCCGCCGGAGCTCCGGCCCGTAGGAACGCATCGCCAGCTCCACCGCCTGGCCGTACGCCCCCTGAAGGCAGAGCGCGTGGATCCGCGCCTCCAACTGCTCACGAGACGCGAGCCCTTCGCCCTCCGCGCCCTCCCCCGGTCCCATCGTCGGTGAAATCATCGCGTCACGCTCCTGCTCATTGCCTGCCTGGAGGAGTCACCTCCGCGCGAACGTGACGCACTCCGGAATTGCCGTCCGCTCACGCACCGGGCGAGGGGCCCTCCATCTGGGAGCCCAGCGACACCGACATCTCCACCCGCGGATGTCCGAGCCTGCGCTCACGCACCATCCGGTCATAGCCCAGCGCGCCCTGGGCCTCCGCCACGCGCAGCGCCCGGGCGTAGGCCTCGTGGGCCTCGGCCTCCCTGCCCAGCCCCCGCAGCGCCTCCGCCTCCAGACCGCGCAGCACCACCTCGTAGGAGCGCTCGCCGTACGACTCGACCACGTCCAGCGCCTCGCGCACCGTCTCCAGCGCCGCGGAGAACTGCCCCAGCAGCAGGTGGATCTCCGACAGCATGCCCAGGTTGTGCGGCATTCCCGCCTCGACGCCGGAGCGCCGCCACTGCCCCAGCGCCGCCTGCATCAGCGCCAGCCCGTCGCGCGCGCTGCCCAGCATGGCCAGCGCCCACGCCCGGATGAGCGTGGCCCAGCCCAGCCACAACCGGAAGTGGTGCTCGCGTGACAGCGCGATGTTGCGGTCGCACAACTCCAGCGCCTCGCGAGGCTCGCGGCGGAGCTGGCATGCCAGCGCCGAGTACAGCAACGCGAAGGCCGTCGTGTTGGGGTGGCCGATGTCCATGGCCAGCCGCAGCGCCAGCCGGGCGTGCTCGCGCGAGCGCTCCGGCGCGTCCAGCACTGCGTGCAACACCGCCGCGTAGGCCAGGGCCGCCACGCGCGGGTTGACCCAGTGCTTCACCGCGAGCACCTGGTGCTGCTCCAGCCCCACGTCGGAGAAGGCGAGCGCCAGCTCCACGTGCTCCAGCGCGGCGTGCACCTTGCCCCAGGTGAAGAAGTCGGTGGCCATCATCCGGTAGCCCAGCGCCAGCAGCTCGCGCAGGCCATGGCCCCGGCCCAGGCGGACCAGCCGCTCCGCCACCTCGTGCGCCTCGTCCCACCGGGCCCGCGCGAAGGCATGGGAGAAGGCGACCCAGTAGGGCGGCTCCAGCCGGGGCAGGTCCTCCTCCACCTCGTGCATCAGCTCCCGGATGCGCGGATACACCTGCTCGCCCTCGGGCGAGTGGTAGCCCTGGACCTGCACCAGCGGCAGCGCCAGGGCCATCAGCAGCTTCAGCTCCTGCCCGGAGCGCTCGCGGGAGGGAGGCAGCGTGCGCAGCAGCTCCAGCGCTTGCCGGAAGTGGCTGAGGGCCTCCACGTTTGCCGAGCGGCGGCTGGCCAGCTCGCCCGCGCGTGCCCACCAGCGCACGGCGGCCTCCACCTGCCCGGACTCCGTGTAGTGCCAGGCCAGCAGCTCCGGCTGCGCCTCGGACATCTCGGGGAACTGCTCCGCTAGCACCCGGGCGACGCGGCGGTGGTACTGCCGCCGCAGGTGCTTGGGCAGCGAGTCCGAGGCCGCGTCCTGGATGAGCGCGTGCCGGAAGCAGAAGCGCGGCTCCGTGGCCTCCTCCGGCTGGAGCAGCCCCTCCCCGACGAGCCCGGCCAGGTCCTTGCGCAGCGCCGCGTCCCCCCGGCTGGACAGCGACGTCAGCAGCGCGTGCGAGAAGCTGCGGCCCACGACGGCGCAGAGCTGGGCCAGCTCCTTCTGCGACGACGGAAGCCGGTCCAGCCGCGTGAGGAGCAGCTCCCGGAGGGACAGGGGCACGGGCGAGCTCAGCGCCGCGGACGGAAGCCCCTCGGTGCCGGGGCGCTCCACCACCGTGCGCGTCAGCTCCTCCGCGAAGAGGGGGACGCCGTCCGTCTTCTCCACCAGGCGCGCCACCACCTCCGAGGGCAGCGACTGCCGCCCCGCCGCCTTGCGCACCAGCTCGCCGGCAATGGCGGCCGGCAGCCGCTCCAGCGAGAGCCGGCGGAGGGACTCGCGGGTGGGCCAGGGCGGACGGAAGTCGGGCCGCGCGGTGAGCAGCACGCACGCACGCACCTGGGGCAGCTTGTCCAGGAGCACGCCCAGGAGCTGGAGCGTGGAGGGGTCGGCCCAGTGCAGGTCCTCCAGCTCGGCGAGCACCGGCCGGTCCTCCGCCAGCCGCAGCAGCAGGGCCGTCAGCGCCTCCAACGTCTCCTGCTTCAGCCGGTCCGGCGTGTAGCGCAGGTGCGGCGCGCCCTCGTCCGCGGGCAGCCCCACCAGGCCCGACAGCACCCATGTGCGCTGGTGTCCCAGGCCAAGCGCGCCCAGCCCCATCTCCAGCCGTGCGCGGTGCTGCGCGGGCGTGCCCTCCGTGTCGAGCTGCAGCAGGTGGCGCAGCACGTCGATGACGGGCGCGAAGGCGCTGGTGGCCGACTGGGGCCAGCACTGGCTCCGCAGCCGGATGGGCATGAGCGGGGCCACGCGCTCGCGAACCTCGCGCAGCAGGCGCGACTTGCCCATGCCCGCCTCGCCGGTGATGAGGCCGCACACGCCATGCCCACCGCGCGCCTCCTCCCACCAGTCCAGCAGGCGGCGCAGCTCCGCGCGCCGCCCCACCAGCGGCGTGAGCGGGCGGGCCACCAGCGAGCGGTCGAACCGGCTCGCCACGCGGCGCGGGCGCAGCACTTCATGGACTGTCACGTCGCGCACGCCGGACAGGCCCGTGAAGCGCACGGGCTCCATGGGGTGCGTCTCGAAGGCCCCGCGGACCAGCGTCAGCGTGGACTCGCTGAGGCACGCCGTGCCGGGCCGCGCCTGCCGCGCAAGCCAGGTGGCCATGCGAGGGGCCTCCCCCTGGATGGACGCCTCGTCCAGCACCACCATGTCCGTGTGGATGCCCACCTGCAGGGCCAGCTCGCGCCCCGGAGGCAGCAGCAGTGACTCCTGGAGCGCGGGCGCCACGGCCGATGCCAGGCGCAGCGCCGCGTTCACGGCGCGCTCCGAGTCGTCCTCCCGCGCCACCGGGTGCCCGAAGCAGCCGAGCACCTCCTCCCCCACGCACAGGACGATGGAGCCTCCATGCTCCTGGATGACGTCCGTGCAGGTCTGGTGGAACGCCGCTTCCAGCTCGCCCACGTCCTCCGGGTCCAGCCGCGCCGTCAGCCCGGCCACGTCCGCGAGCCGGCAGGCCACCAGCGTCACCTGCCGCCGCTGGGGCGTCGCGCTCGGGGACACCTTGCGGCGGGGCGCCAGTCCCTCCTCCACCTGGCGCAGCCGCTCGCGCAGCTCCACCGCGGAGCCCAGCCGCTCCGCGGGGTTCTTGGCCAGCAGCAACGCCAGCAGCCGGTCCACCGTCTCCGGCAGCGTGGGGACGCGCTCGCGCACGGAGGGGACCGGGTCCGGAGAGGTGACGCGCGCGCGAATCTCCTCGGGCAGGCCCATGTAGGGAGGCTCGCCCGTGAGCATCTCGAACAGCAGCACGCCCGCCGCCCACAGGTCGGTGCGCGCGTCCTGCGCCTCGCCGCGCCACTGCTCGGGCGCCATGTACGGGGGCGTGCCCGCGGTGGACAGCGCCACGTCGGGCGGTGCGCTCGCGGCGGCCAGCCACGCGAGGCCGAAGTCGAGAATCTTCACCACGCCCTTGCGGGTGATGAAGACGTTGCTGGGCTTCAGGTCGCGGTGGACGATGTGGTGCTCGTGCGCGTGCGCGAGCCCCGCGGCCACCGCGTCGAGTATCTCCATGGCCCTGCGCGGGTTCGGCCGCCCCCGCCGCAGGAGCGCGGACAGGGACTCGCCCTCCAGGCACTCCATGACGAGGAAGGGGAGCGGGGGCTCTCCCGGCTCGCTGCTCCAGAGGTCCACGTTGAAGATGCGGACGATGTGCTCGTGGTCGAGCTGCGCGATGGCCCGTCCCTCCTGCCGCAGCAGGGCCACCATGGGCGCTTCCGCCAGTGACTCGTGGGGAATGAGGAACTTCAGCGCCACGCGCCGCTGGAGCTCGGTGTCCATGGCGCGGAAGACCTGGCCCATGGCGCCACCGCCCAGTTCCTCGAGTACCTCGTAGCGCCGTCCATCCCGGTCCCCCAGCCGCATGCCCGGCACGGGCAGGCGGGGCGGCACGGAGGCGCGCGCCACCAGACGCAGGAAGCTGTCGTCGAAATCCTCGCGGTCGAACGCGTCCGTATCGGGCCCCCGTGTTCGCGCGGAGTCCCGGCGCGCCTCCTCGTCACTGGTCCATTCTCCTGGCATCGCCGACTTCCCCCCGCTTCGGCACGCGCCCGGCGGCCACCCGTTCACGTTAGGAACGGGCTCCTGGCACAACAAGGAATCGCCCGGTAGCTGCCCCGTCCGTCCTCTCGGGCACGGGGGCTCGCATCGCCCTCCGCTCCGAGGCGGGCATCGCGGGCACCTGTGCGCCCTCGGGCCACGGGGTGGGGCAAGCAGGCGCAGCCCCCGGAGCCGCGCCTGTTCTCACGGTCTCCGGTCAGCGTCACATCTGCGGAGCGGGCATTCGCTCCGGGGAGTCCGCATCCAGGGAGGGATGACCATGCGCCATGGCACAGCGACCGTCATCACGGACATCCGTCCTGAAGCGCTCGCGGAGCTGGAGGCGCGGCTGGCGGAGGCCGCCCGGCTTCGCACCGGGCTCTTCGCCGGCGTGCCCGGCCTGCACTTCGCGCGCTGGGCCCTCATCGACCTGACCGCACCGGAGAGCGCGGACGGGCAGAGGGAGTGCAGGCTCGTCTTCGGCGCCGACTTCACCGTCCCCGACGGCACGGGAGGCGCGCTCCAGCTCGACCGGCAGCTCATCCACGGGCTCGTCTCGTGGCTCCGCGGCCTTCGCGCGCAGGGCGCTCGCGAGGCCAGCGTGTTCGACGACGTCTACCGCACGTGCCGGGACTACCCGGCGGCGGGGCTGGCGGACCCGGACGCAGTGGAGGCGTACCTGCTGCGGCACCGCGCGGAAACCACCGCCCGGCACGTGGACTTCGTCTATCGCTTCGAGGCCCCCGAGGAGGTGCGGGAAGCGGTGGGTGTGCTGCGCGCGGTGAACCAGCACCTGGACGAGCGGGCCCGTCAGCTCGCGAAGACGCCCTGGCGCGGAGGACGCGGCGAGCTGCCCCACCTGCACCGGGAGCTGCGGGACGTGGCGCTGGCGGAATCATCCACCGTGTTCGACCCCGACTGGAGGCGGCGATTGCGCGCCGCCCGGGGCTCCGCGGCCACGGCCACGGTGGCGTACCTCTTCTACCGCAATCTCTGGTCCCGGCCGGTGGTGCTGGGGCTGAGGCTGTGGATGCGCCTCTTCGGCCCGAAGCAGCCTCCGAGGCAGTGGGGCCCCTGCGCGCCGGAGCTGACCGCGGCCCGAAGTCCCCCGCCCCCGAGCGACGCCATGGTGCAGAACCCCATGGTGCATGTGGCGCGCATCACCGGAGGACCGGTGGCGGTGAAGCTGGCGAAGGCCGCCCTGCCCAGCGTGAACCTCCGCCTCCGCCGCTACCTGGTGGGGCTGAACCACATCCAGACCATCCACTGCGCGCGCTGGCTGCTCTACTCGAGCAGGGACGGCGGGCCACACCACCTCATCTTCTTCAGCAACTACGACGACAGCTGGGAGGCGTACATCGACGCGTTCGTCGACCACGAGGACGTGCGCCAGTTCCTGGAGTTCATCTGGAGCCAGACCGACGGGTTCCCCCAGAGGACGCGCGGCCTCGTCCCCCAGCCTTGGTGGCGGAGGTGGCGGAAGCAGCTCCCGGTGGAGCCCTTCAAGGCATGGCTGCGCGGGCACGAGGTGCCCACGCGTGTCTGGTACAGCGCCGCCCTCGACGGGGGTCCCGCCCAGCGGCACTCCGTCCTCCTGCTGCACAACGCGCTCCGGCTGCGGGAGTTGCTCGCGCGCGAGCGCATCGACCGGCCGCTCCGGGACTGGGCCGCGCGCCGCGCCTTCGCCGCGTTCCTGTCCCGTGGCGCATGCGACCCGGGCCGCGCGCTGCCGCGGCTCCCCGCCCTGCTCACCCACTCGCTGTCCACGCTCTCCGCCGCCCTTCGCGGCTGGCTGGGAGAGACCTGGAGGAAGCACCGTGTACTCCACCGACCTGGAATCCCGCCGAGCCTCCCCCTCGGCACGCCCGCGCCCCTCGGAGCAGCCGCCGCCGCTGGTGCTGGATGACATCCAGGGGCTGCTGCTGCACGGCTACAAGGAGATGAACGCGCTGGCGCTGCAGTTCCTTCGCATCGAGGACGCGAGCCGCTGCCGGACCTGGCTGCGCGAGCTGGCCAGCGGGGTCATCACCACGGCGGACCCGGTGAAGCACCAGCGGAAGGCGCGCGAGGAGGGAAAGGACTACTCGCGCGTCAACCTCGCGCTGACGCCGCGGGGGCTCGCGGCGCTCGGACTGCCCGAGGAGGTGTTGGCCTCCCTGCCCTTCGAGCTTCGCGAGGGCATGGCGCGCCGCGCGCGCGAGCACCTGCGCGACGTGGGAGCCAATGACCCGGACGGGTGGCAGCTCGGCGGAACACGCTTCGAGGACGACCTCCATGTGCTGCTCATGCTCTACGCGGCGGATGAGGCGCGGATGGACGAGCTGCTCCATCACCACGCCATGCTCGCGGGGCAGCAGGGACTGCGGGAGGTCCACGTGCAGCGAGGCCTGCGCCGGCACGAGCCCGGCGACCCGCCCGGCTACTTCCGGGACCACTTCGGCTTCCTGGACGGCCTGTCGCAGCCGCGAATCGAGGGCTTCAAGGACCCCGCCGGCCACCCGCGTGACTATGACCGGCCCGTGAAGCGCGGGGAGTTCATCCTCGGCCACCCCAACGAGTACGCGGAGTACCCGCTGTCCCCCTGCGTGCCGGAGCACCTCGGCGCGGCGCGCGAGCTGCCCGGGAGCCCGGGCCACGCGGGCTGGCGAGACCTGGGCCACAACGGCAGCTACCTGGTGCTGCGCAAGCTGGAGCAGGACGTGGAGGCGTTCAACGGCTTCCTCGCGACGAACGCCTCGCTCGCACCCGAGGGCAAGCCGGAGGATCAACGCGAATGGCTGGCGGCGAAGCTGGTGGGCCGCTGGCGCAACGGCGCGCCCCTGACGGCGGCGAAGCGCTGCCCGCTGCACCGCCTGCTTCCCTTCCTGTCCCGCCGCGAGAAGGCCAGACCCCCGCGCGTGTCCCGGAGCGGCCCGAAGGACGTCGACAACGGCTTCCTCTACGCGCGCGACGACCCGCATGGGTACGGCTGTCCGGTGACGGCACACGCGCGGCGATGCAACCCTCGCGACGCCCTGCCTCCTTCGCGCCGGGTGTCCAGGCAGGTGACGCGGCGCCACCGCCTGCTGCGGCGGGGCTTCAACTACGAGGACGGCAGCGGACGGGGCCTGCTCTTCATCGCGCTCAACACCAGCCTGGGACGGCAGTTCGAGTTCGTCCAGCGAAGCTGGGTGCACTTCGACCAGCTCCAGGGGGTGGAGGGCGCGGAAGACCCACTCTCGGGAGACGGCGGTGGACGGCTCGTCATCCCCCAGCGTCCGGTGCGCCAGTGCATGGCGGACCTGCGGCGCTTCGTGACCACGAGGGGCGGAGGGTATTTTTTTCTGCCGAGCCTGAAAGCGCTGCGCTTCCTCGCCTCGCTGGAGCCCGCGGCTCCGGCGTGAAGCGCGCCGTGGCGGCCGGCAATGCATTGTCGCCATGCCCGTTGTGGCAGACTCGTGATGCAGGGGGTGGGCCGCATCCATGGTCGCTACAGCACATCGGAGTTCGCGCATGGCCAGCTGGGATGACCTCGTCGTGGCGGTGACCCGTCCCGCGGGGGGTCGTCTGGATGAGTCGGCCGTGGCTCCGCTGGTGGAGACGCTCCTGGGCACGCAGGAAGAGCAGCTCACGCTGCTGCGGCGGCTCCACCGCGACGCGCGTCAGCTCCAGGAAGGCCCCTTCCATGCGGGGCGCATCCACCTGGAAGCAGCGCTGAAGCCGCACCGCACACGAGACGAACGCCTGGAGCTGCTCAAGGCCGCGCGCGCCAGCTTCACGGATGCGCTGGGCATGGAGCGGGACAAGGCGCGCACCTCGCTCATCGCCC
Organism: Myxococcus sp. RHSTA-1-4; assembly: GCF_020037125.1. GTDB lineage: Bacteria > Myxococcota > Myxococcia > Myxococcales > Myxococcaceae > Myxococcus. Next base: position 7,152 of record NZ_JAIQDG010000037.1, on the reverse strand, counting down.
TGCACCTGGGCTTCTGCTGGCTGCTGCTCGGCGCGGAGAGGGACGCGCGCGAGTGGCTCCAGATGGCGCACCGGACGGCGGTGGAGGCCATGAAGGACATCCTCAGCGAGGCCGCCACCGACAAGGGCCTGACGCGCAACCGGTACCTGGACCCCGCGCTGGGCTTCTTCATGTTCTTCACCAGCGCCGCCACGCTGGGCGCCGGCTACCTGTTCTGGGACAGGGTCATCAGCAAGCACACCGACAAGGTGCTGCGGCGGGCGCTGACGCAGCTCGAGTCCCTGGCGGACTACGTGGACACCGTGGGGGAGATCCGCCTCCGGCTGGGCGAGGTGCCCGCCGCCGTCCCCCGCTACGAGCTGTCCCACGGCGTCGACGAGGGCCGGTACCTCTCCCGCGTCACCATCCGGAAGCTCATCAGCGACAAGGAGGCCATGTACTTCAATGGCCGGGAGACCCGGAAGGTCACCTGGAACGACACCGAGCGCTCCGAGGTACTCACCCGCGAGTTGCTCTGACGGTGGCGCAATAGAATTCCGGAGTCACCGTACTACTTCCTAAATGTCACACGCCCGTTTAAATGTGTTTTCAGGAAAGCCCCGACGGGGACGTCAGAGGGGCGCGACATAGTGCGCGACTTCCTGAAAGGAGGGCGACGGTGATGGCCCAGACGATGCTCGTTTTCATTCCAGTCATTCTGCTGATCGCCGCTGCAGTGGCGATTCCGCGCCCGCGTCGGCGTTCCCGGCGCGGCTAGCGCGCACGGCGGGGTACCCGGTGACGGTGTACCCCGCCCCCTTGCAGTCCCCGGTGTAGACTCCGCCCGCCGCACCCGCGCGGAGCACCCGTGGCTGAACGTCCCACCGTCCTCGTCGTTGATGATGATCCGCACCTGCGCGAAATCGTCCGCTTCGCGCTGGAGCAGGGAGGCTTCCGCGTGGAGGAGGCCGCGGACGGCCGGGCCGCGCTGGAGAAGGTGGAGCGCTCCGTGCCCGCGCTCATCGTCCTGGACATCATGATGCCGGAGCTGGACGGGCTCGGCGTGTGCCGGGAGGTCCGGCGCAAGCACGAGCTTCCCATCGTCTTCCTCTCCTCGCGCGACGACGAGGTGGACCGAATCCTCGGGCTCGAGCTGGGAGGCGACGACTACCTCACCAAGCCCTTCAGCCCGCGCGAGCTGGTGGCACGGGTGAAGGCGGTGCTGCGGCGCGCCCGCCCCTCCCCTGCCCCTTCTCCGGAGCCCGGCCCGGCCACGTCCCGGATGCAGGCGCGCGGCCCGCTGCGCATGGATTCAGAGCGCTGGCGCGCCTGGTGGGGCGAGCACGAGGTGGTGCTCACCGTCACCGAGTTCCAGCTCCTGGCCACGCTGCTGCGCGTGCCCGGCAAGGTCTTCACGCGCGACGAGCTGATGACGCGCGTCTATGACGACGTGGTGGTGAGCGACCGCACCATCGACAGCCACATCCGCCGGGTCCGGCAGAAGTTCGCCGCGGCCGGCGGAGAAGTCATCGAGACGGTGCATGGCCTTGGTTATCGGCTCGCCCTCCCCTGAGCGGCGTGCGCGCCCGCGCCTGTGGATGGTCTTCGCCGCGGTGGGCGTGGCCGGCTTCGTGCTGACGCTCGCGGGCCTGTCCTTCGTGCGCGTCTATGATGACCAGCTCATCCGGCAGACGGAGTCGGAGCTCATCGCCCAGGGCGCGGTGGTGGCGGAGGTGTACCGCTCGAGGCTGCGCGAGGTGGCGGGCGTGGAGGACTACGGCCGGGTGCGCACGGCGCGCTGGCCCTTCCCCATTCCGGACGACAAGCGGCTGAAGCCCATCCTCCCCTCGCTGAAGGCGTCGGACGCGCCGCTGCCGCCGGACGAGGCGCCCGAGCCTTCACGCATCCCCGCGGAGCCCCACGCCCGGGAGGCGGGCGCGAGCATGGGGCCGCTGCTGGAGAAGGTGCGCGCCACCACCCTGGCCGGCATCCGCGTGGTGGACACGGAGGGCGTGGTGGTGGGCAGCAGCAGCGCGGAGGCCCTCGGCGTCTCGCTGGCGGACCGCCTGGAGGTCCAGAAGGCCCTGCGCGGCGAGCCCGCGAGCGTGCTGCGCCGCCGCTACGCGGAGCCCGAGGACACCCCCCTGGCCTCGCTCAGCCGGGACACGGGCATCCGCGTCTCGGTGGCACTGCCGGTGCTGGAGGGAAACCGTGTCTGGGGCGCGGTGGTGCTGGCGCGCACGCCGATGACGTTCGCCAAGGCCGTGTATGCGGACCGGTGGAACCTCACCGCCACGGGGCTCGTGCTGCTGGGGGCGGTGGCGCTGATGTCGCTGGCCGCCGCCGCGCTGGTGGGCCGGCCGGTGCGGGCGCTGGTGAAGCAGACGCGCGCCATCGCCGCGAGCGCTCCGTCCGGCTTCGAGCCGGTGGCGCGCCCGGTGGTGGCGGAGCTGGCGGAGCTGTCCGAGGCGCTGGCGGGCATGGCCACCGCGCTGCGGGACAGGAACCAGTACATCCGCTCGTTCGCCGCCAACGTGTCGCATGAGTTCAAGACGCCACTGGCCTCCATCCAGGGCGCGGTGGAGTTGCTGCGAGACAGCGCGGATGCCATGTCCCCGGAGCAGCGGGCGCGGTTCCTCGCCAACATCGACGCGGACGCGCGGCGCCTGACACGGCTGGTGCAGCGGCTGCTGGAGCTGGCGCGCGCGGATTCGATGACGGCCACGCCCGCGCGGGTGGCGCTGGCCCCGCTGCTGGAAGCGCTCGCGGCCCGGGCCCGTGTGGAGGGCGTGGCGGAGGTCCAGGTGGCTCCGGGGCCGGCCGGTCTCGAGGTCGCGTTGCCTGCGGAGGTGCTGGACGACGTGCTGTGGCAGCTCGTCACCAACGCGCGCCAGCATGGGGGCGAAGGCGTGCGGGTGGCGCTGGCGGTGGAAGCGGACGGTACGGGCCCGGTGCGCGTGGTGGTGAGAGATGACGGGCGCGGCATCTCCGAGTCCAACCGGGCGCGCATCTTCGACGCCTTCTTCACCACCGCGCGCGAGCGGGGTGGCACCGGGCTGGGGCTGACGATTTCCCAGTCCATGCTGAGGGCCTTCGGCGCGGGGCTGGAGCTGCTGCCCTCGCGGGCCGAGGGCTCGGGCGCCGCCTTCGCGGTGGTCGCGGCGCCCGCGCCGGTCGCTCAGCGGAAGTAGCTGTTGGAGATGTCCACCGAGTACCCCAGCTCCAGCGTGGGCGCGGAGGCCGCCACCAGGTACTGGCGGAAGTGCAGCTCCTTGCCAGGCAGACCCGCTTCCGCCTCGCTCGCGGACGCGGCGTCGGTCTCGACCTGCTCCAGACTGCCGCCCTCTCGCCGGTAGTTGAACACGGCGGGGAAGTGCGCGCGGGCACGGAGCTCGGCCACGGGCCAGGAGACTCGCGGCAGCGCCAGCTTCAGCTGGCCGGAGAGGTGGAAGACGCCCAGGTCGCGCGACAGCACCACGTCCAGCGCGCCCCCCGTCTCACCGAGCCGCGCGGGGGCGACCTTCAGCTTCAACGAGCCCTCCTGCGTCTCGACGGGAATGGGAATGGAGTTGAGGGTGATGCGCTCCAGCCGGTGCCCCTCGGGCAGCTCCAGCTCCAGTGGCTGCTCGCGGTCCAGGCTCAACGCGTAGCTCACGCGCAGCGTGGCGCGGCCCTCCAGCGTGGACACCCAGGAAGCGGTGGCCTCGGAGATGCGCGGCTCCAGCGGAGGGCGCACCTGCGGCTTCTGGCTCTGCGCCACCTGCGCCACGGCCGTGCGCCAGCCGACGCGCAACACGCCCTGCACCGGATAGACGGCGAAGGACTCGCCTCCGGACGCGGGCAGCGGCTCCCTCAACGTGAAGGCGGAGGTGTCCGCCTCCAGCGCCAGCGGCACCGGTGCGACGCTGGGCGCGAAACGGAGCTGCGCGAGGCGCTCGGAGCCCGTGCCCGGGGAGCGGATGGAGAGGCTCACCTCGAAGGCATAGCGGCCGGCCTTCCGGGTGAGCAGGCAGAGGTATCCGTCCACGACACCCACCGTGGCGTCGTCCAGCGTGGGCAGCTCGCTGGGGTACGTGTCCGCGTCGAGCTGGAGCAGCCGCACCTGCGTCCACCGCTTGTCCCCGAGCACCTCCACGTCGAAGTGGCCGTCCACGAAGAGGGCGTCCGCGGAGAGGCGGCCCTTGAGCTGCGTCTTCACCAGCGCCTCCAGCGGCGGGGGCGTGGCCGGCGTGGAGTCACGCTGCGCATAGAGGGGAATGAGCTGCTCCAGCGGCACGGTGGCGGTGCCCGCGGGAGACGAGGCCGGCGCGTCGGCGGTGGCCAGCAGGAGCCCGATGACGAGAGGCAGGGTGGACATGGGAATCAGCTCGCTTCCGGGGTGACAGGAGTGACAGGAACGGCGGCCACGGCGGCGGCGCGAGGCGGCTCACCGGGCTGCGAGAGGTCGGACATGAAGGCGCGCACGCTCGCGCGGGTGGAGAGCACCATCAGGCCGAGCAGCGCCGCGAGGATCTCCAGCGTGTAGATGAGGCCGGTGTAGCCCTCGAGGATGACGGCGACGGTGGGGACCACCAGGGTGGCGCCCCAGACGCCGGCGAGCACGGTGGCGCGCTCCTTGGGAAAGAGCCACCGGGCATAGGCCACCACCGCCGCGCCCAGGCCGAGGGCGGCGATGGCGTAGGCGGCATAGAAGTTCATGAAGGCGGCCAGGTACGAGAGCAGCACGAAGAAGAAGCCGTACACGGCGGCCAGCAGGTACGTCTCGTGGAACGCGAGCCGCCGGCGGTGGCGCAGGCCGAGCGCGGCGAGCAGCGCCAGCAGGCCCACGAAGGGCACCCACGCGCGGCCCGCCATGGTGGACACCATCGCGTCGAACGTCTTCTCCGACGGCAGGATGACGCCCAGGTTCACACCCGACTCCAGGGACTGGAAGGCCCAGTCCAGCGTCACGGCGTCGCCCTGCGTCTGCACGGACGAGGCGGAGAGCACGCCGGACGGGTAGTCGTAGTTCTCCCCTCCCTCGACGGCGAAGTGGAGGCTGACGTCGCGGGCCGGCAGCGCCGGGTCCAGCTTGTAGACGAACGAGTTAAGCCCCCGGGCGCGATAGCGGATGGAGAAGCGCGCCGTGGCGTCCTTCGCGATGCGGCCCGTCCACACCAGCCGGTTGCCGGACTCGCCCAGGTCCAGGCTGGACTTCTTGCCATCGACGAGGAACTGGAGCTCCGAGAGGAGCACCTGGGACTTGTTCATCTCGATGGGGAAGATGAACGCCACGTCGATGTCGCGGCCCTCGGTGTTGACCACCGCGTAGTCCGCGTCGAGCGTGAAGTCGAAGCCGGAGAAGTACCGCAGGCCGCGCTTGCGGTAGTTCATCTGCGCCTTCACCTTCACGTGCTGGCGGTCGAAGGGCAGCGGCTTCAGCTCGGTGAAGATGGTGCCGCTGTGCACGTAGCGCAGCGACGGCGCCGGCTGGGTGACCGGAGCGCCCCAGCGGTCCTCCACCCCGGCGGCCAGCTCCGAGTTGGCGAAGTCCGTCCGGTCCGCGACCTGCGAGGCGATGACCGTCGTGGCGAAGACGACGATGAGCAGGCTGCCGAAGACGTGGTGGGCGACGAGCCACCGGAGGGCCCGGCGCAGGGCCCCGTCAGGTGCCCTCGGGGAGCGGGGAGGAAGAGGTGGTGCGTTCATGAGCGCAGGGTGGGCCCCCGGTGTGCAACCCGGATGGCCCGCCCGTGCGCTTCATGAGGAATGATTGTGCAGGACTCGTGCAGACCCGTGCGCCGCGCCCTGCGCAGCTCACCCACCCAGGCTACTCGGGACGCACAAAAACGGATATTCACATCCAGGGTGATGTTTTGTAGGCAGATCAGGAACGCCTGATCCGGAGCGCAAATTTTTTTGCGTCGGATCCGGGTGGGATCACGGCCTGGAATGCACGGTCCGTGAGATCCCGACCACCTTCACCTACCCTGGCTTCAGAACGTCACAAACCATGTTGCACGCTGTAGAGGCCCCGCTGCCGGCGCAGGCAGCGCCCCTTCCGAACCATACCCGAGGTGAACCCCGGCGAGCCGCAGGACCCAGGGGGTAGACGCGTTCCAGATCGCGAAGCAGATCGCGGAGGTCTGGATCAACGACGCGTCTCTGTCGTAGTGGTGGGCCGCGATCAGCTCACGAGCCCGGCGCCCCTCTGTCTTCGGGGTGCGACAGGGTGCGACAGGCATGGGAGGTGCGTGACGAGGTGTCCCACGCACCGGGGAACAGGGACGAGGACACCGGCGAGCATCGGACGCACGCAGGGGCCTGACGCTTCGAGCGCGGGCTCATGGGAGGCAGTGACGTGGGCGGGTTGGATTGGGTGCAGGTCGACGTGGGCTTTCCCATGAGCCTCGCCGTGGTGGGCGCCGCGCGCCTGCTGGGCATGGAGCGCCGCGCGTTCCTGGGAGCCATCGTGGAGCTGCAGATCTGGGCCGTGCAGGCCCTGCCCTCCGGACGCTTCGAGCCCTTTCCCGCGTCCGCCGGACGTCCGCGGGACGCGTCCGCGGACGAGGCCATCTGGTGCGAGGCGGTCGAGGGTGCCGTCCGGTGGACGGGCGCACCCGGCGCCTTCTGGGAGACGCTGCTGCGCACCGGAATCCTGGTCCGCGAAGGCGACAGCGTCCGGCTCACCCTCTGTGACCGCTACGTGCAAGTCCTTGAAAAGAGGAGGAAGGAAGCCGAGCGAAAACGCCGCGAGCGCGCCAACAAGGCCGCCGCGGCGTCCGGCGGACGTCCGGCGGACGCGCCGGGGACATCCGCCGCTAGAAGGAAGAAGGAGAGGGAGAGCGAGAAGAAGAGTCTTTCTTCTGCTGCAGCAGGGCTGGAGGTGGATTTGTCCCCGGGACATCTCGCGCCGGTTCCCCCGCCCCCGCCACCAGACGAGGTGCTGTCCGTGGACGAGGACCCCGTGCAGCTCGCCCTGCCCGGCACGCACCTGGTGCCGGTGTCCCTCCCTCCCGAGGACCGGCTCCAGTCCGAGGCGTCCGAGTCCGCTCCCCGCGCGCCCCTGGCCCAGGCGGAGAGCTTCTTCGAGAGCTTCCAGAACGAGCGCGTGCGCGCCTTCCGGGGCGTACCGCGCGAGGACATGCCTCCGGGCTGGCCGGACTGGTACCGGCACGCCCTGGCGAAGGTGGG
>NZ_JAIQDG010000036.1 GCF_020037125.1 Myxococcus sp. RHSTA-1-4 | reverse complement strand
AGGGCGCGAGGGCCCCTGCTGGCTACGCTACGACACCAGCCCTATGTCCGTGCCCGGTGTGACCGATTCGGGCTAGCCCGGATTGATCACGGGGAGAGGGAACACCGCGTGGGGACCGACCGAAAACTGGAGTGTTCCTAGGCACTTCAGCGATGCGGGAGGACCCACGCGGTGAAAACAGAGTGTACCCCGAAGCAGCTTGAGTTCGAGAGGGTCGGTCAGCGGAAACTGGTGGCCGCGTTCGATGCGGACCACATCTCCTCGGACGGCGGACTGGTGCTGCTGCACCGGGTCGACCGGCGGTTCGGGCTGATGCGGAAGTTCGCGGCCTGCTTCCGGGACCTTCGCGCCCCGGACCTCATCCACCACACGGTGGAGGAGTTGTGGTGCGCCAGCGCGTCTTCGGCATCGCCTGCGGCTACGAGGACCTGGTGGACCATGCCACGCTGCGCCAGGACCCGTTGCTCTCGGCGGTGGTGGGCAAGGCGGAGCCGACGCAGCGGCTTGCCAGCCCCAGCACGCTCAACCGGCTGGAGCTGACGCCGGCGGATGCCACCGCCGAGGCGCGCTACCGCAAGGTCGTCTATGACTCGCAGGCGGTGGAGTCCTTCTTCGTCGACGCCTTCCTCGACGCGCACCCTCGCCCGCCGCGCGAGGTGGTGCTGGACCTGGACGCCACCGACGACCCCATCCACGGCACCCAGGAAGGTCGCTTCTTCCACGGCTACTACGGCAACTACTGCTACCTCCCGCTCTACATCTTCGCGGGCGATTTCCTGCTGAGCGCGAAGCTGCGCACCTCGGACATCGACGCGGCCGCGGGCGCGCTGGAAGAGGTGCAGCGCCTGGTGGCCCGCCTGCGCGAGCGCTGGCCGGGCACGCGCATTCTGGTGCGCGCCGACTCGGGCTTCGCCAGAGATGACCTCATGGCCTGGTGCGAGGACAACGGCGTCGACTACGTCTTCGGCCTGGCCCGCAACAAGCGGCTGGAGGGGATGATAGCGGCGGACCTGGAGCTGGTGCGGGCGGTGTCGCAGCAGGAGCGTGATGGCGCGCCGACACGTGCCTTCCGCGAGCTGCGCTACCGGACACTGGACTCCTGGACGCGGGAGCGGCGCGTGGTGGCCAAGGCCGAGTGGCTGGGCGACAAGCACAACCCGCGCTTCGTGGTGACGTCCCTGTGCGAGCAGCAGCACCCCGCCCAGGCGCTCTACGAAGAACTCTACTGCGCCCGAGGCGACATGGAGAACCGCATCAAGGAGCAGCAGCTGGGCCTCTTCGCGGACCGGACCAGCGCCCACACGATGCGGACCAACCAGCTGCGTCTCTGGTTCGCCTCCGTCGCCTACGTGCTGCTCAACCTGCTGCGGCACTTCGGACTGAAAGGCACGGAGCTCGAACGGGCTCAGGCGGGGACCCTCCGGCTGAAGCTGCTGAAGGTGGCCGCCCTCGTCCGCGTGAGCGTGCGCCGCGTCGTCCTCTCCCTCAGTGCCGCAGCCCCGGTGAAAGACCTCTTCGCGCGCATCGCGGAGCAACTGCGCACGCTGCCCGCTCCCTCCTGACGCCCGCGGCTCTTTGACAACCTCGCGCGGGCCCAACTCCGGCGGGAGAGGGCCGAGCTTTGCCCGTTGCTGAAATCAGAACCGACACCAAGCAAGGCGCGAGGGCCCCGGCGGGCTATGCTACGACACCAGCCCTATGTCCCTGCCCGGTGTGACCGATCCGGGTTAGCCGAGGCGTGAATGAGAGCCTGTTGAAATGAAGCGAGCGACTCAGGCGCTGGAAGAACAGCATGGCCGACCTTCCAATGTAGCTATCCGGCTTCAACGTCGGTGGGATCCACCATGATGATATGGCGTGTACCCCCGAGCAGGGGAGTCCCGACACCAGAGACATCGAGAACGAGAGCGCCATCACCCTCGATCTCTTCGACCGTGAAGACCTTGCCAATGCACTCCACGAAGAGGCGCTGACTATTCTCCGGCAATTGCCCAAGCCAGCTAGGCATTTTCACTACCCGAACCGAGTCCCCTATGCGCCAAGCAGCCATCTCACTCACCTAGCTGCACAGTCGCATTGACAGTGCCTAGTACGACTTCCTCTTGGTGTTTTTTGACGCGCTTCACGTTCAGCCTCATGACACGTTCCGCCCGTGCCATTGGTCCAGGCAGGGTAAGCGATTCCCGGCTGAGGGTCAAAAACGATAACAGGACACGCGGCAGTACATGTCTGCTTCCGGACCCACGGTTGTTCCGGGTCCGGACAAGCTCCCTGCGGTCGAGGAGGTGGTTCAAAGTTACAGAGCCACGGCGCGAATGTACATAGCAGCGCGTCCGAAACCGTGGCACCCGGAGGCAGGACAGGAGCTTGCGGCAACGGGATAACTAGAATGTTATTGCCGTCTGGATCCACGAAGTGCAACGGGTTGTTGTTCGCATACGCATACGCAGGCGCCGTAAACCCACGGAATGCCTGCCCCTTCACCCACTCTGGCTCCTTTAACATCGGCTCCGGCTGCAGGTACCGCCCGATGCCAGGGTCATAGTACCGGTTCCAGTTCTCGAACAGGTCGGTCTCCGTATCGTGGTACTGCCCCGGGAATCGCAGCGGCGTCCAGAAGGGCTGTGCGCCCGTCTGGTAGCGCTGGTACTCGTAGGCCACCATCGCTACGCCCCCGTAGGGATAGTTCGGATACTGGGCGCAGGTGGCAGTGCTGCACGCAAGTCCACCTTCCGGCGTGGGGCAGCAGTTGGCGCTGTTGGCCGTGAACTCCAGCATCGCCTTCCCTGCCGACGGCTTCACCCAAGGCGCTGAGGCATCCCCTCATTTAGCAAGCTGATGAGGAAGCGGCAGGTCGGCTGGCTCGTGCGAGGAGTAGGGCCCCCTCGACACTACGTACTGGGTGAGAACCTCCCCCATCAACGAAAAGAAGGTGCACGCCTTCCTCGACGGGCTTTTCGGGGAAGATCTGCATGCCAAGAGGGTTTTGTCGCTGTCGCTGGCGACGCTGGGCGCGGTCCATGCGGCCAGCCTGTCGGTGTACGCCATCGGCCGGGCGCTGGCGCTGGCCCGTGGCACCCAGGGCAAGCATGGGGTGAAGCAGGTCGACCGGCTGCTGTCCAACACGGGCATCGACGTCTGGCACCTGCTCGCCCTATGGGTGCCCTACGTGCTGGGGCAGCGCACCGAGGCCGTGGTGTCGCTGGACTGGACGGACTTCGAGGCCGACGACCAGACGACGCTGGTGGCCGCGCTCAAGACGCGACATGGCCGCTCGACGCCCCTGGTGTGGCTGACGGTGCAGAAGTCCGCCCTCAAGGGGCTGCGCAATGAAGTGGAGGACTCCGTCCTCTTGCGCCTTCGCGAGCTCATCGCACCCGAGGTGAAGGTGACGATTCTGGCCGACCGGGGCTTCGCAGACCAGAAGCTCTACGCCCTGCTGGGGCCGTTGGGCTTCGAGTACGTCATCCGCTTCCGCCAGTGCATCACGGTCACCACGGCCCGCGGAGAACGACGCCCGGCAGCCGAGTGGGTGCCCGCCTCGGGCCGAGCCGTCCGTCTGAAGGCGGCGCGCGTCACCGACGACGAGGCGCCCGTGGGCGCGGTGGTGCTCGTGAAGAAGAAGGGCATGAAGGAGCCCTGGTGTCTGGCCACCAGCTTGAGCGCGGCGAGCGCCTCCCAGGTGGTGGCGCTCTACAGCCGCCGTTTCCGCACCGAGGAGAGCTTCCGTGACATCAAGGACTTGCGTTTCGGTATGGGCTTGTCCGCCATGAGCATTACCGAACCGGAGCGGCGCGACCGGTTGCTGCTGGTGTGTGCGCTGGCGCTGGCGTTGGCGCTGCTGACGTTGCTGGGGGAGGCCGGTGAGCGACTGGGCATGGAGCGCTACCTCAAAGCCAACACGGTCAAAAAACGCTCCTACTCCCTCTTCCGCCAAGGCTGCTTCTACTATCAGGCTCTGCCCATGATGCCCGAGGCCCGGTTGCAACCTCTGATGGAACTCTTCGGCCAACTCGTTCGAGAGCAACCGGTTTTTCGCGAAGCCTTCGGTGTCATATGAGGGGATGCCTCAGGGTTCTGATCCAACGGGATCCGCGCCCGCCTCCGGAACGTGTAGTTCCCTTTTCCCGATTACAAGAGAACTACGAATGCATCATCGGAAGAAGTCGGACCAATAGAGAACCGCGCCGCTTCGCTCATCAACAAGCACGATATAGCCCCACTTGTTGGTCGCCACTCCGCCCAACGTCGGAGCAACCCGAAACACGGAGAAGCCCAGAGTCCGTAGCCGGGCACACGTCACTTCTCGCTCCTTGAGCGGAAATTCTCCAATTGTGTCTACCGGAAGCGAAAGCACGCATTCACCTTGAATCGAATCAAGCTCGTCTACAAGTGAGGGCACTTCTTTGGAGGGGACAATAAAGACTCCATGAACCACATCCCAATCCAGATGGTGTCGCTGCACAATGTCCATCGCATTGGCGGGCACAAAGGAAGGGAGCCACTCACCGAAGCCCATCCCTTCGGCATGTGGCTGGTGTCCATGGGAGTAGCGTCGATCGATTCTCTTCGCCTGCCAGGCGAACATCGAAAGCGCGACAACACCCGACACAACGAGACCTGCAACTGCCACCGTCATAGCGAGCAGACGAAATCTACGGCGAGCCGTCCTCATTTCCAAGGACCTCATGGACTTCCTGTGGGTAACGGGAGCGGAGGCGAGAGCGCGATTCCGCCGCAGCAGAGGAAGATCATCGCGAAGAGCGCGGGGGCGGAGTGAAAACCGTACGCGCGGCGGGTGATGAGTCGTGTCTTGTTTTTGAGGCCTTCGGAGGGGCCGTTGCTCAGCCCAGTGCGCACGCAGGCGATAGTGCCGGCGGAGAACTGCTTGATGGTGCGCGCGAGCTTTACGAAGGACTTGAGCCTGCTGCGGGCCACCCATTGAGTCCAGCGAGCCAGCTCCGAGGCTGCGACACCTGGCTGCCGGCGGCTGAGGATTTCGGCCAGCTTCTCTTTGAGCAGGTTGGCCCGGAAGATGCGGCGATTGGCGCGCTCGAGGTCCTCGAGCTTCCGAGTCTCGGTCGCATTGAGGTTCCACGGGTTCTTGAGCAGCGCCCACCGCGTCCCTTTGAGCGGCTTGCGGGCCTCGTCGTCGGTAGCGCCGCGGACTTCGGCACGTCGCACGGCATCGACGGCGTCGGACGTCATGCTCAAGCGCAAGCTCGTCGACGGCGAGCTCGTCCGCGGCGTGATTGAGCGCGCGCAGCTCCCCGCGTAGCCATTCGGCCTCGGGACGCCATCATCGGCCAGGGTGGCGTCCCGGAGCCGGGCTCGATGGGCATCACGCCCGCTGACGGCTCGCATGCTCCTGACGGATGCCCATCAACCAGCCGGTTTGCTCGCCCATCAGCAGGCGTGCGCGTCAACACGAGCCAGCCCCCCTCAACGCAGAATCCAATCAATGGCACTGCGCGCCTCATCGCCAATTGTCCCCACAATCGCGTCTGACCGGCCAGGATCCTTCAACATCTTCTGGAGAGCTGGAATAATCGAAGGGTCTCGCGAAGCGCCGAGGGCGAAGATTGCGTAGTATCGCACCTCGGGCGACGGATCACCGAGCGCCCACAGCAACACCTCCATGGCAACGGTGTATCCCAGCCTGTTCTTTCTCTTTCGAGCGAATAGATAGCCAATGCCCTCCGCGGCCTGCCCTCGAACGGCCGGAGCTTCGTTGACATCAGCAAGCACCTTGACCAGAGGCCACCAGGCACGAACGTCGTCCTGCCAGCTGAGTGCGTACAGAATCGCCTGGCGATTCATCGCTCGGGACTCGGTCCTCAGCTTCCTCAGCAGGGGCACTGCCAATTCACTCTCGGACGCAAGAAGACAAGAGTGCTTGACGACAGACCGTCGGTCATCGCCGCTCAGTGCGTCAAGCGCCCTCTGACGCGCCTCCCCGGTCAACCGGTCCGCTGTCGTCAAGGCAATCCCCGGCCTGGCTCACTGGGTGGTCTTCTTCTCACACTGGGACCCGCCCCCTTGTATCCGTTCGTGTCAACGCACTCGCAATGTCTCGCATACTCGCCATCACCAGCAGTCGGGATGTTGGCCTTTGCCTTCTTGACTGCATCCACACAACTCACATTGGACCAGTCATTTACGAAGTAGGCGCCCCGGTGCACTATTTCCTTAACATGCTGCAGCGCAGGCATACCACCTCTTCCTTGATTGGTCGCGGGAGGGACCTGAGCCATCCCATCATATGAAGCCAAGCGCTCCTTGGAAAACACAATGGCCGTGAAGGAGTTCGGCGAAGCGCTCGACGAGAGGCCCGCTCCCGCCAGGGCCGCCGTCGCCACGACAGCAGCACAGAAGCTGGAGCCTGGCGGCTCAGGCCTTGGGCGTGGCTTCCCCAACCATCAGTCGGACGAGATGAAAATGTACCACCACAACACAACCAAACTCCCGAGGGACAATAGGCCCGCGAGCGCGGAGCCACGGCGGAAGAATGTGTATAGCCCCAGGAAGAACGACAGCGCCGCCAGGGGAGCGTGGGCAACCGCGGCAATCCGCAAGAGCAGATCCGTGTCTCCAGCCATTCGGCGCCCGATGAAAACGACGTACAGGCCGATGGAAGCCGCAAGCATCCCGACCAGCACCCTCTCGGAGCGCCTGACTCTCGATGGCGGCCTAGAATCCACCACACGCCCCATCCTTTCCGATAGCCGCTTGACCGGCCTACCTCCTGGCCACGAGGACTCTCTCACGCCTCAGCTGGTCCGACAATCGGGGAGCAGACCAGAACGCCTGCCTCTCCGCCGTAGGCCCCCTGGTCCAATTCTCCAAGACCATCTCATACTCGCACATATTGGCAAAGGACTCCGAAAGCCAAAGCGAATGCCCATGGGCATTCGTCGCGAGCAGCACCGAAAGAATGAGCACGCCCACAGCTCACGCATGCACGCTTCGATCAAGTCAACGCCGCCGCGTATTGAGAACCATCAGACTACCCTCCAGTTACAACCTGAAGCATTCGCTTCAGGCTGTCTTGAGTGAGCGCATCCGTGTCCCGCAGCTCCTCCCGTGCATGCGCGACCATCCGCTCCGCGGCGGGGAGTTCCATGGGAGAGGACTCTGCGGCCCACTTCCGATACTCGGCAGCAGCGTACGTGTAGAGCCTCACGCTCAGCGGATGTTCCAGCAAGCTACGGAGGGTGTATTGGACGATGCTCCGGCTCTTCCCCCAGTGCGTCGCACAAAAGAACGCATCCTCTGCGAGCGCACGCCCGAGCGAGCCCCTCGGCACTCGCTCGCGGTATTCACGCTCCAGACGCCGGAGCCCCTGCCGATATCGTCGCCAAATCCTCGGCGCCAAGGCGCTGTTCGCCTCCTTTGCACGTAGAAAGGATCGCCAGTTCTCGTCATGAGGGGGCGGATCCCTCTTGCCTCTGTACAGCTCTACTCTCTGTTGCACGGCAGGCGGCTTCCATTCCATGTGTAGACTGCATCCGGCCAGAAGCCGCTGGACTGGCAGTAGGCGCGACAGGACTCGCATCGAGTCTCGCCCTCAACTCGACCAGGTGAGTATCCAAGGCCTTCGTCGATGCAGCGCCTGCGCCCCTCCTCATCCTCTTCACCGCCCTCCCCTATACTTGGTGGCAACGGCGGAACTGGGCGCGGCCCCGCGGTTCCTCTGCATGCCTCTCGGTGGCGGAACGCAGAGGTGAATCGCAAGCCTGCCGGGTAGCGCACCAGGTTTCTACGCAGCCCCTACGCCCGCGCGTCCGCCAGGACAAAGCGCCGCCCCACCCCCAGCCCAGGTCGCGGCGCCGCCCGCCCCTCTCCCCGCCCTCAAGCACTCCGTCGGCCCTCCAACCACCCGGCCACCGCCCCTCTCCCAGCTACCGCCCGCCCGGGCAGCCCCCAGCCATCCCCCCCGTACCGCCCCCTCCCCCGGCGAGCCGCCGGGCAGGTCAGCCCCCGGGAGCGTGGGCCGTCCTCCTACCCATGCCCCCTCCAAGAACTCCTGCGCCGCCCCGCGTTGTGGCATATACCCACACCATGCCTTCCGCCCTCACCGCCTCCCAGATTCGCGAGGCGTTCCTCAAGTTCTTCGAGGAGCGTGGTCACCGCCGCGTTGCCTCCTCCTCGCTGGTGCCCGCCAACGACCCGTCGCTGATGTTCACCAACGCGGGCATGGTGCAGTTCAAGGACGTCTTCACCGGCCGCGAGAAGCGCGACTACACCCGCGCCACCACCTCCCAGAAGTGCGTGCGCGCCGGCGGCAAGCACAACGACCTCGACAACGTGGGCTTCACCGCCCGGCACCACACGTTCTTCGAGATGCTCGGCAACTTCTCCTTCGGCGACTACTTCAAGGCCGACGCGATTGCGTACGGCTGGGAGTTCGTCACGAAGACGCTCGGCCTCGACAAGGAGCGCCTCGCCGTCACCGTGTTCAACGGCGAGGGCGGCACCCCCTGGGACGAAGAGGCCTTCGAGCTGTGGGCGAAGCAGGGCGTGCCCCGTGAGCGCATCTACAAGCTCGGCCTCAAGGACAACTTCTGGGCCATGGGCGACACCGGCCCGTGCGGCCCCTGCTCCGAAATCCACTACTTCCAGGGCAACGACATCCCCTGTGTGGAGGAGGCCGCGGGCAGGAAGTGTCAGGGCGTCGCGTGTGACTGCGACCGCTGGCTCGAAATCTGGAACCTCGTGTTCATGCAGTTCGAGCGCAAGGAGAAGGACGCGCCGCTGATTCCGCTGCCCAAGCCGTCCATCGACACGGGCGCGGGCCTGGAGCGCATCGCCTCCGTCGTCCAGGGCAAGCGCTCCAACTACGAGACCGACCTCTTCCAGAACATCATCGCCAAGGTCAGCGAGCTGTGCGGCAAGCCCTACACGCAGGAGGGCGGTGCCTCCATGCGCGTCGTGGCGGACCACAGCCGCGCGGCGGCCTTCCTCATCGCGGACGGCGTTCAGCCCTCCAACGAGGGCCGCGGCTACGTCCTGCGCCGCATCATGCGCCGCGCCATCCGCCACGGCACCCTCCTGGACCTGGAGGACGTCTTCTTCTTCAAGGTCGTCGACCGCGTCATCGACCTGATGGGCGACGCCTACCCGGACCTGCGCCAGAACCGCACCTTCATCCTCGAGGTCACCAAGCACGAGGAGACGAGCTTCCGCGAGACGCTCAACCGCGGCCTGAAGCTCATCGACGAGGAAGTCGCCCGGATGAAGGGCTCCGGCGAGAAGGTCCTCCACGGCGACAAGGTCTGGGACCTCCACAGCACCTACGGCTTCCCGTGGGACCTCACGGAGATCATCCTCCGCGAGCGCGGCTTCGGGGTGGACCTCGAGGGCTACAACCGGAAGAAGCAGGAGGAGGCGGACAAGAACAAGTTCGCCGGCTCCGGTGACAAGGGCGTTGGCGACGTCTACATGAAGCTGGTGGAGAAGCTCGGCCCCACCCAGTTCCTCGGCTACGAGGGCGAGGGCCACGAGGGCGAGGGCAGCATCCGCGCCATCGTGAAGGACGGCGCGGAGGTGCTCCAGGCCTCCCAGGGCGACACGGTCGAGCTGGTCCTGGACCGCACGCCCTTCTACGGCGAGTCCGGCGGCCAGGTGGGCGACACGGGCCGCATCGTCGGCCACGGCGGCAAGGCGGTGGCGCAGGTGAAGGACGCGCAGCGCCCGGTGTCGGGGCTCGTGGTCCACTCGGTGGAAGTCACCGGCGGCACCTTCAAGGTCGGCGACATGGTGCAGGCCGGCGTCGACAACGAGCGCCGCAAGTCCATCCGCGCCAACCACTCCGCGACGCACCTGCTGCACAAGGCGCTCAAGCTGGTGCTGGGCGAGCACGTGAAGCAGGCGGGCTCCGTCGTGGCGCCGGACTACCTGCGCTTCGACTTCTCGCACTTCTCCCCCGCCACGCCCGAGCAGCTCGAGCAGGTGGAGGACCTGGTCAACGGCTGGATTCGCGACAACGCGGCGGCCGAGACGCGCATCATGAGCCTGGAGGACGCGAAGAAGTCCGGCGCCGTCGCCATGTTCGGAGAGAAGTACGGCGAGACGGTGCGCGTCGTCACCGTGCACCCGGAGTCCACCGAGCTGTGCGGCGGCACGCACGTGCGGCGCAGCGGTGACATCGGCCTGTTCAAGGTTGCCAGCGAGAGCGGCGTGGCGTCCGGCGTGCGCCGCATCGTCGCGCTCACCGGCATCGGCGCGCTCCAGTACGTGCGCGAGCAGGAGCACGAGCTGCGCAAGGCGGCCGAGCTGCTGAAGACCAATCCGAAGGAGCTGGCGAAGCGCGTCGAGGCCACCCAGAAGCGCGTGAAGGAGCTGGAGCGCAAGGTGGAGGAGGTCGCCGTCAAGGCGCAGACGGCCGGCAGCAAGGACCTGCTGGAGCAGGCGCGCGAGGTGAACGGCATGAAGGTGCTGGCCACGCGCGTGGACGCGGCGGACGACAACGTGCTGCGCGGCATGGCGGACCAGCTCCGCGACCGCATCCGCTCGGGCGTGGTGGCCATCGGCGGTGAGAAGGACGGCCGGGCCATCATCCTCGTCGCGGCCACCAAGGACGTCGTCGCCAAGGGCATCAACGCCGGCGCGCTGGTGCGGGAGATGGCCAAGGAAGTGGGCGGCAAGGGCGGTGGCAAGCCCGACATGGCGCAGGCCGGTGGCCCGGATGCCTCGAAGCTGCCCGCGGCGCTCGACAAGCTGTACGAGCTGGTGAAGGGCGCGGGCGCGGCGTGAGTCCCCGGTCCTCCCCTGCCCTGGCGCCGGTGGCGCTCCTCACGGCGGCGGCCCTCCTCCTGGGGGGCTGCACGAAGGAGGAGTCCACGCCCGGCGCCCAGGGAATGGGGGATGACCGGACGCTCCAGAAGCTGCGCGCGGAGGTGGACCGGGTGAACCAGGGTGGCCGTCCCACCCAGGGCCCCGAGGCCACGCGCGGCGACCCGAACGCGAACCTGGCGGGGCTGGCCGCGGGGCTCGACGCGTCCGGCGAGCGGCGGCTCTCCCTGCCCGCGTCCAACGAGACGGTGCACGTGGACACGTTGGCGGTGAAGCTCACCGGGCTGGAGTCGTCCCACTCGGTGAAGGGCTCCGGCAAGGTGGGGCTGACGACGGAGGAATTGTTCCTCCGCGTGCGGCTCATCACACAGAACGTGGGCGCCGCGCCGCTGACCCTGGACCTGGATGGCGCGAAGGTGGTGGGCGCGGACGGCCAGCAGTACACGCTGGCGCGTGACGCGCAGGTGGTGGCGGGCACCCGGCCCCTGCGGCGCACGTGGGCGCCGGAGGAGCGCACCGACGTGGTCCTCCTGTTCGAGCTCCCCCCGGCGGCCCTGCGGGAAGACGGCCTGCACCTGGTGATGCAGGGGTCCGGGGGAGACGTGCGGATTCCCCTGCGATGAGCGGGCTCGCGTCCAAGCTCCTCCCCCTGCGCATCCGCCTTCCGTACACGACGGAAGACGAGTTCATCGACAAGTACGGCTCGAACGTGGCGCGCGGGGGCGTCTTCGTGGCCACGCGCGCGCTGAAGCCCGAGGGCACCGGGCTGGCGTTCGAGTTCGTATTGGCGGACGGCGCGCGGCTGCTGCGCGGTGAAGGCGTGGTGGTGAAGGCGCAGGCGGACGCGGGCGGCGGGCGCACCGGCATGACGGTGCGCTTCGTGAAGCTGGACGCCGCGAGCAAGGCGCTCATCGACCGCGTGGTGGCCCGGCGCGGCGGCATCGTGGAACCTCCTCCACCGGCGGCACCGCCCGCGCCTCCGCCAGGGCTCACACGTCGCGTGACTGCGCGCGGGGCCATGGGCGCCGCGAGAGTGACGCCGCCGCCTGTCGGGGCGGGCCCGGCCGCAACCGCCGAAGCGCCCGCGAACGAGCCCATGTCCACGGAGGCCGCCACGAGCGCCCCCTCCGCCGCCAGGCCCGAGCCGGACGACGACAGCCTCGGCTTCGACATCACCGCGAGCCTCTCCGAGCCCGAGCCGGAAGACGCTCCCGCGCCTCGCGAGTCGTCCCAGCCGTTCGCGGGTTCCACGTCCATCGAGCAGTCTCGTACCGAGGCCCCCGCGCTCGTCAGCCCCGAGGCGGTTCAGGGCGCGAGGGTGAAGCCACCTCCTGCTCACGAAGACTCCACACCGGGCACTTCGGCCACGCGCCAGGAAGAGCGCACTCCGCTCGAGGCCGGCCCGAGCGCACCGCTGTCCGCCACCGCGCCAACGGGCTCCATCCATGCGGCGCCCCCGGTCACTCCCGCCGAGCGCGAGAAGCCCGAGGGCCCTTCCTCGGGAGACAGCACCGCGGAAGCCTCCACGAACCCCACCGCGCTCGAAGCCACCCTCCTTGGCATCACGGGCACGCATACCGACCACACTGAGCCCGAGGCACACGCCCCCGCCAACCACGCCGGCGCAGAGAGCGTTCCCGCCGCGGTCGCTCCTACCGACCGCGCCGAACCCGTAAGCCCTCCCACCACGGCAACCTCCGCCGACCGCGCCGGCTCAGAGAACGCTCCCGCCACGCCCGCGCCCACCGACCGCGCCGAGCCCGAGAGCACTGCCACCACGGCCACCCGCCCCGCGCCCGAGCCCCCTCCCGCCACGGCCACGCCCACCGACCGCGCCGCACCCGAGAGCACTGCCACCACGGCCACCCGCCCCGAGCCCGAGCCCCCTCCCGCCACGGCCACGCCCACCGGCCACGCCGCGCCCGAGAGCACGGCCACCACCGCCACCCGCACCGCGCCCACCGACCGCGCCGAGCCCGAGACGCCTCCCTCCGCCGCGCAGGACGCGGAGGCCGTGCGCAACCGCCGCCGGGCGCTGCTGGACGTGCCCGTCACCGCGGCGGCGCCGGCCCCCGCGATACCCGAGGTGGTGCTCGGCATCGACCTGGGCACCACCCATGCGCGCGTCGCCGTCTTCCACGAGGGCACCGCGAAGCTCGTCCCCATTCCCGGCACGGACGGCACGGAGCTGCCCGCCCTCGTCGCCGTGGACGGAAGCGACGAGCTGCTCATCGGTGCTGGCGCGCAGGTGGAGGCCAGCCGTGCCCCGCGCCGTGCCACCTCCGGCCTCAAGCGGCTGCTGGGCCTGCGCGCCCACTCGCCGCGGGTGCGAGACCTGTCCACGCAGCTCCCCTTCCCCGTCTCGGTGGACCCGCGCGGCGACGCCGCCGTCGAGCTCGGGGGCCGGCTCATCGCGCCCACCCTCTTCACGGCCATGCTGTTGCGCGAGCTGAAGCACGCCGCGGCGACGTTCATCGGCCGCAAGGCCACCCGCGCCGTCATCAGCGCCCCCACGCACTTCACGGACCGCCAGCGCGCCGCCCTGCGCGAGGCCGCCACCCTGGCGGGGCTCGACGCGCAGCGCATCCTCACCGCCCCGGCCGCGGCCGCGCTCGCGTATGGCCACGGGCGCGGGCTGGCTCGCAAGCGGGTGCTGGTGGTGGACCTGGGCGGCGGGGGCCTGGAGGTCTGCGTGGTCCAGGTGACGGGTGACGACCTGGAGGTCATCACCACCGGCGGTGACGCCACCGTGGGCGGCATGGACTTCGACGCCCGCATCGCCGAGGCCCTCGCCAGCGACCTCGACGCGCAGGGCGTGCCCCGGCCGCAGCACCTCCTCGACTGGGCCCCCCTGCGCAACGCCGCCGAGTCCACCAAGGTGGCCCTCTCCGAGCGCGAACAGGTGGACGTCCCGCTGTCCACCGGCACCGTGCCCCCCTTCACCCGCGAGCGCGTGGAAGCCCTCACCGCGGACCTCGCCCAGCGCGTGACGACCGTCGTGCGCGAGGTGCTGGAGTCCAACGCCCTCTCCCCGCAGGGCCTGGACGCGGTGCTGCTCGTGGGCGGGCAGAGCCGCGCACCGCTGGTGCGCCGCCGGCTGGAGGAGAGCCTGGGCGTCCCCGTGCGCGACGACGTGGACCCACGCGGCGCGGTGGCGCTGGGCGCGGCGCTGCTCGGTCAGGCCCTGCTGCTGGCCGAGGCCGGCAAGCCCGCCGCCTCCGTCTCCGAGGTGCTCTCCGCCCCCATCGGCGTCGCCGAGCGCGGCGGCACGCTGCGCCGCGTGCTGGAGCGCAACACCCGCCTGCCCACCAGCAAGACGCTGGTGCTGCCCGTCACCACACCGGGCCCGCTGGAGCTCGCCCTCTTCCAGGGCCCCTCGCCCCTGGCGGCGGAGAACGAGTACCTTGGCCGGCTCCAATTCTCCGTGGAGCGGCCGGGCGAGGTGGAGCTGCACTTCGCCCTCTCCGCCGACGGGGCCCTCTCGCTGGAGGCCACGCTGCCGGGCGCGAAGCGGAAGCCGGTGTCCCTGTCCGCCGAGGACCTGGACGACGCCGCCCGTGACGCGCTCATCGCCCGCTCGCCCCTGGAGGGAGAGCCCGAGGCGCGCCCTGGCGGCCTGCTGTCGGGGCTGAAGAAGCTCTTCGGCCGCCGCTGAGCGGCCTGTCCGGCCGGCCTCTCCACGCCCCACCTGCCTTCGAACCACCGCCCGCTCCGGCGTTCCCCTCTGTGGCCTTGGCGCCAGATGCCCAACTTTCCGGTGACCGATAATTCGGGGAGGAATGCGATGCGACGTTGGATTGTGAAGGGAGCCGCCGTGGCGGCCGCGTGCCTGGCCGCACCGGCATTCGCGATTGAGGCTCAGGAAGTGGGCCGGAGCCTGGGTGTCACCCAGCAGCCGCCCGTGGGCATCGACGTCAGCCTGGGCGCGGGAGGCTTCACCGGCGACCTGGATGAGATCACCAACCCGGGCCCGCTGCTGGGCATCGCCGCCGTGGCGCAGGTCTGGCCGCTCATCGGCATCGAGGCCGGCTACGAGGGCCAGCGCATCGCCATCGATGACAACCGCGTGGACAGCGGCGAGGGCATCTGGCGCCACAACGGCTCCCTCCTGGCGAAGGCGGGGCCACTCCTGGATGAGAAGTGGAGGCCCTTCGTGGGCGCCGGCTTCGGCCTGAGCTACCTCAACCCCTCGGAGGGCGCCGAGGACGTCTACGAAAACGACGTCCAGACGGAAGTCCCGCTGGCGGCCGGCCTGGAGTACCGCTTCGGTGCCATCACGGCCGGCGCGCGCGCCACCTACACCTTCCTGGGGAACGAGGAGGTGGTCGAGGAAGTGGGCGGCGGTGACGCGAAGGGCAGCCTCTTCAACGCCAGCCTCACCGTCGGCGGACGCTTCTAGCCGGCCCGCGCCTCACAGGGCGAAGCGGGCCAGCACCGACTCGGGGCGTGGGTCCTGCTCCCACGCCTCGAGCACCGCCTTCGCGGGCGAGCGGCCCGAAGCCGTCACCTCCGCCAGCGGCTCCAGCAGCGGCGCGTCCTGCGCGTCCAGCCGCCGCAGGCCGCGCTGTGCGATGGCCACCATCTCCGCCGCCAGCCGGTGCAGCTCCCGGGAACCCAGGCGCCCTTCCAGCCCCTCGCGGCGCGCGGTGTCGTGGAAGGCCAGGTGCTCGGTGTAGCTCAGCTTCGGCAACAGGCGCTCCGCCTCGTCCAGCGCGGTGGCGTCGTAGAGGATGCCGCGCCACAGCGCCGCCAGCGCGCCCGTCATCGCCGGATTCACGCAGTCCGCGCCGCGCACCTCCACCACCTTCTTCAGCCGCACCTCCGGGAAGAGCGTGGACAGGTGGTCCGTCCAGTCCGCCAGGTCCGGCGGCTGGCCCTCGTAGCCCTCCTTCATGAGCTGCCGGAAGGTGAGCTTCGGGTGCAGGTACTGCCCGTCGCGGCGCAGGAAGAGCAGCGGCGCGTCCAGCGCCCACTCCACATAGGCCCGGTAGGAGAATGAGCCGTCGAAGAACGCCGGCAGGTAGCCACAGCGCGTGGGGTCCACCTCGTCCCAGACGCGGTTGCGGAAGGACAGGTAGCCGGACGGCTTGCCCTCCACCAGCGGGCTGTTGGCGTACATCGCGTTCATCAACGGCGCCAGCCGCGCCACCACCACCGTCTTGCGGGCGCAGTCCGCCTCGTCCGCCCAGTCGAGCGACACCTGTCCGGTGGCCGTCATCAACATCATGTTCAGCGCCAGCCGGCCGCGCTCCGGCAGCGTGCGGCGCATCACCAGGTAGCGCGTCTTCGGCATCCACGGCATGTCCGCCGTCGTGGACGTGGGCCGGTAGCCCAGGAAGACGACGCGCAGGCCCAGCGCGTCCGCCGCCGCCTTCACCTCCTGGAGGTGGCCCAGGTTCTCCGCGTGCGCCTCGCGCGCCGTGCGGAAGGGACTGCCGGACAGCTCCAGCTGCCCGCCCGGCTCCAGGGAGATGGTGGCCTCCCCCCGCTGCAAGGCGATGACGGGTGACTCGGGCGTCTCCCGGAAGGGCGTGTAGCCCCCGGGGGCCAGCCGAGCCAGGAGCGCACCCACGCCGGAGTCCCCCTCGTACGGCAGGGGTTTCGCGGACCCCACCGGGTAGAGGAACTTCTCGTGCTCCAGGCCGAGCCGGTGCTCGCTCCGGGGCTTCTCGGCGGCCCGGAAACCGGCCACCAGCATGTCGACGGAGGTGATGGGCTCGGAGGCCGCGCGCTTGAGGTCGAGGGACATGGGCGCGCCCTATATAACGTGCGCCGCTGGACCCGCCCTGATTTGCGCACGGCCCCCGTCATGACCCCACACTCCGCCGTCCCCGTCATCGCCCCCCAGGCCCGCCTGTCGGATTTCTTCCAGGGAATGGGGCTGCTCGGCCGGGCCCTCTCCCTGGTCTTCCGCTCCAAGCGCCTCTTCTTCCTGTCCGCCCTCTGCGCCGTCATCACCGCCGTGGCGCTGGTGGGGCTGGTCTGGCTGCTGTGGCGCTACGCCCCCGGGGCGCTCGAGTCCTTCTGGGTCCGCCCCGAGTCCTGGTACGGACGGGCCGCCTGGACGACGGTGCTGGTCCTCTCCTCGCTCGTCGTCTGGGTGGTGGGTGCCAACGTGGTGCCCCCGCTGCTGCTCGCCCCGCTACAGGACCCCCTCTCGGAGACCACCGAGGCCGTGGTCGGCGGCGACGAAGGCCCGCCCTTCACCCTGGCCGGCCTGGTGCGCGGCATCATCACCGGCGTGGCGCACACGCTGGCCCGGCTCTTCTTCCTCCTCCTGGGGCTGGCCATCCTCCTGCCCCTCCATCTCATCCCCGGGGTGGGCAGCGTGCTGTGGACGGTGCTCGGCAGCCTGTGGACCATGACGTGGATGGCGGGCGAGTTCCTGGCCGCCCCCATGACGCGCCACCTCTACCCCTTCGCCGAGGTGCGCCGCATGCTCCGCGAGCGGCGGGCCCTCTGCCTGGGCCTGGGCGCGGGCGTCTACGTCCTCTTGTGGGTGCCCATCCTCAACACCTTCTTCCTGCCCCTGGCCATCGTCGCCGGAACGCTCCTCTATCGCGGCCTGCGGGACGCCCGGCTGCTTCCTCCCCCTCCGTCGGCGGGGGCCGGTGCCCTGAAATAAACGCCCGCGCCGGCTGTCCTGCTCCGTTGGCGGGAACGCAATGCCCGCCAGGGACGTTCTGCATCCTCAGCAGCAAGGCGATGCCTTGAAGCACCCGGCGGCCGTGATTAGGCTTGCCCGGCCGCTCCCAGCGCTCGTTTCTCGCGTTACAAAGGTTCGGAATTTCAGGGCATTTCTCGCAACACCCCGGGGCGCCCGACCAGTGCTCCAGCTTGGATGAATCACATGCCGCGTTTCTTCCGCCGCATCACCGCCGTTGCCGTGCTCCTCGGCGCCTGGGCCCTGGTGGGCAGTGACCGGGCACCCTTGCCGCTCACCCTGGGCACGGCCGAGGCCGGGCAGGGCTCCTGGGACGGCAGCCTGCCGGCCGCCAAGGGCGAGAAGGCCCAGCACGACCTCAACAGCCTCCGCGTCCTGACGAAGGTCATCCTCTATGTGAAGGAGAACTACGTCGACCCCAAGCGCGTGAAGCCCAAGGAGATGATGATCTCCGCGCTGGAGTACGTGGAGAAGAGCGTCCCCGACGTCCTCGTCGAGGGCAGCGCCGAGACGGGCAAGCTCAACGTCAACGTCAACGGCAAGCAGCGCGAGTTCGACATCGGCCATGTCGACTCGCTCTGGAAGATGTCCTTCGCCCTGAAGGACGTCTTCGACTTCCTGTCGAAGAACATGCGTCCCATCGAGGACACGCGGGACATCGAGTACGCCGCGGTCAACGGCATGCTGTCCACGCTGGACCCGCACTCGGTGCTGCTGCGCCCGGAGCTCTACCGGGAGATGAAGCTGTCCACCAAGGGTGAGTTCGGCGGCCTCGGCTTCGTCATCCAGATGCGCGAGGGCAACCTCACCGTCGTCAAGGTGCTGCCCAAGACGCCCGCGCACCGCGCCGGCATCCTCAAGGACGACCGCATCAAGAAGATTGGCGAGGAGTCCACCGTCAACATGGACCTCAACGAGGCCGTGTCCAAGCTGCGCGGCCCGGTGGACAGCCGCATCACGATTACGGTGGAGCGCGACGGCTGGGACAAGCCCCGCACCATGACGCTGGCCCGCGCGATGATTTCCATCGAGAGCGTCCAGCACAAGATGCTCGCCGGCAACGTCGGTTATGTCCGCCTGAAGAACTTCCAGGGCAACACCACCCGGGACCTCGAGGCGGCGCTGTCCGACCTGCGCAAGCAGGCCTCGGCGAAGGGCGGCTTCAAGGGCCTGGTGCTGGACCTGCGCGGCAACCCGGGCGGCCTGCTGGAGCAGGCCATCCAGGTGTCCGACACCTTCCTCTCCAGCGGCACCATCGTCGCGACGGTGGGCCTGTCCGACAAGCTGCGCGAGGAGAAGCGCGCGCGCCCCACGGACGGCGAGGACGCCTACCCCATCGCCGTGCTGGTCAACGCCGGCAGCGCCTCCGCGTCCGAAATCGTGGCCGGCGCGCTGAAGAACCTCGACCGCGCGGTCATCATCGGCCGCCAGACGTTCGGCAAGGGCAGCGTGCAGGTGCTGTACGACTTCCCGGATGACAGCGCGCTGAAGCTGACCATCGCCAAGTACCTCACGCCCGGCGACGTCTCCATCCAGGAGGTCGGCATCGTCCCGGACATCCAGCTCGTCCCCACCCGCGTCACCGACGAGCGCGTGGACGTGTTCGCCCCGCGCCGCTCCATGGGTGAGGCGGACCTGGACCAGCACTTCGGCAACCCGGACTCGTCCACCGTCGCCAAGAAGCGGGAGGACGTGCTGGACCGCGAGAAGCCGCTGGAGAGCCTCAAGTACCTCAAGATTGACGAGAAGCAGGCCCAGGCCGCCGCCGCCAAGGAGGAGTCCAAGGCTCCCAAGACGGCCGCCGCCGACAAGCCCGCGACCGACAAGAAGGGCGAGCGCAAGGACCCGCTGCTGGACGTGGACGTGGCCGGCCAGGGCGAGGACCTGGACGACCAGCTCGACGCCGAGTCGCAGGACGAAATCAAGGAGGACTTCGAGGTCCAGTTCGCGCGTGACTACGTGCTGCGCGCGCCGGCCACCACCCGCAAGCAGCAGCTCCAGCAGGGCAAGGCCTTCGTGGAGCAGAAGCGCAAGGACGAGGAGGCTCGCATCAGCTCCGCCATCGCCGCGCTGGGCGTGGACTGGAGCGCCGGCCCCACGCCGAAGAACGTGCAGATGGCCGCCTCGCTGAGCCCGTCCGCGGACGCGAAGATTGCCGCGGGCGAGGTGCTGGAGATGGTCGTCACCGCCGAGAACAAGGGCACCGAGCCGCTGAAGCGCGTGCGCGCCTACACGGAGAGCGACAACGCCTTCCTGGACCGCCGCGAGTTCCTCTTCGGCGCGCTGAACCCGGGTGAGAAGAAGTCCTGGAAGGTGAAGGTGCGCCTGCCCAAGGACCTCACCAGCCGCCGCGACGACGTGACGGTGAAGTTCTTCGACGACCACGGCCCGCTTCCGGAGACGCGCGTGGCGGAGCTCAACTTCGTGGAGCTGCCGCGCCCCGCCTTCGCCTTCAACTGGCAGGTCATCGACGACTGCACCACCTGCAACGGCGACGGCATGGTGCAGCGCGGGGAGTCCTTCTCCGTGCTGCTGGACGTGACGAACGCGGGCACCGGCCCGGCGCTCGACTCCTTCACGCAGATCAAGAATGGCGGGGACGCCAACATCTTCATCGAGAAGGGCCGCTTCAAGCTGGGCGAGCTGAAGCCCGGCGAGACGAAGACGGCGCGCTTCCAGCTCGAGGTGAAGAAGGGCTACAAGGGCGACACCTTCCCGCTGAAGCTGGCCATCATCGACGAGCCCCTCGAGGAGTTCGTCATGGAGAAGCTGCAGCTGCCGGTGCGTGACGCCGCGGTGGCCGCGGTGGAGCCGAAGAAGGGCTTCGTCCGGGTGAACGACAAGGCGGAGCTCTTCGGCGCTCCGGCGGCGGATGCCCGGCCGGTGGCGAAGCTGGGCGGGGCCTCGGTGCTGCCCGTGGAGGCGGTGGCCAAGGGCTTCTACCGTGTGGAGCTGGAGAAGGGCCGCTTCGCCTTCGTCCGCACCCAGGACGCGCGGGAGCAGCGCGCCGCGGGCCGCGCCACCCAGCCCAAGCTGGCGTGGACCACGCAGCACCGGCCGCCCGACATCCGCCTGGACGTGGACCCGGCCGCCGGGGGCCTCGTGGCCAACGGGGACAAGTTCACGCTGTCCGGCATCGTCAACGACCCCAACGGGCTCCTGGACGTCTACGTGCTGGTGAATGACCAGAAGGTCTACTTCAAGGGCGTGGACCCCAAGGGCGGTGAGCCCCACACGTTGAAGTTCTCCACCGAGTTCGCGCTCAAGGAGGGCAACAACAACGTGCTGGTGGTGGCCCGCGAGGACACCGACTTCGCCAGCCGCCGCACCCTGGTCATCCGCCGCCGTCCGGCGGAGGTGGCCCAGAAGGTCTCCGCGCCGGCGAACAGCACGCCGGTGAAGCAGCAGTAGCACCCCGGCGCCTCGCGCCACCCTGGCGCGCCGCCTCTTCCGGGCGGCCTTTCCAGCGGAGCCTCCTCACGGAGACCGCGGGAGGGGCCGCCCGTTTTGTTGACGCTCCTCGCGGGCAGGCGTTAGCGTCCGACGCGTTGGGCGCCCCCCGGCCGGTCCAGTGCGCCCCCGGAGGCGGTGACTCGCATGCGGACGTTCAGTCGGTGGCTGGCCCTCGCGGCATGGGCGACAGGTGCGGCCGCGTACGCGGACAACAACGACCTGCGCATCTGGCAGCTCGGCAACCCGGATGTGAATGGCACCGAGCCGGTGCTCACCGCCGACGCTGACTTCCAGGCGTTCGCCCGCGTCATGGGCGCGGCCATCACCTCGGTGAACCTGATGCCGCCGGAGACGACGGGCCACTCGGCCTGGGCCGTCAACGCGGAGCTGTCCGTCGTGTCCCTGCCGGACAGCGTGGTCATCCCCATGGAGGACCCGCAGCCGTCCACGGTGCTCATCCCCTCCCTCCACGTGCGCAAGGGCCTGCCCTTCTCGTTGGAGCTGGGCGGACGCGTGGGCTACATCGAGCGCAGCAGCCAGGTGGTGGGCACGGGCGAGCTGAAGTGGGCCGTCAACGAGGGCTTCACCTGGCTGCCGGACGCTGGCGTGCGCCTGCACGTGACGAAGCTGTTCGGCGCCCGGGACCTGAACCTGACGGTGTGGGGCCTGGATTTCGGCGTGGGCAAGCAGTTCCCGCTCGGCGGCATGGTGACGCTGACGCCCTACGGCGGCCTGGACCTGGGCTTCGTGGGCGCCACCTCCAGCCGGCTCGACTTCAGGCCGGAGCGCTCCCTGGAGGAGTCGACGGGCGAGAGCTCGCGCGCGGCGCTGGAGGACACGGCCGCCTACAGGAAGGTGTCCTTCGGCGACAACATGAACCAGCGCCTGTACGGCGGCGTGCGGTTCATCGGCGGCGTGCTGCAGCTCGGCGCGGAGCTGTCGCTGACGCGCACGGGCAGCGTGGACGTTCCCACTGAATCGGGAGGCACGGAGAGCCGGAGCCTGCCCGCGGTGTTCGCCTTCAACACCACGCTCGGCATGGACTTCTGAGGTCTACGCGGCGGCGCGCAGGGCCTGGCGCACGGTGCCGGGCTTGTTCGTGATGAGGTAGCTGACGCCCATGGCCTCCAGGGCCCGGGCCCGCGCGAGGTCATCCACCGTCCAGGCCGCCACACGCAGGCCGGCGGCGCGCCACGCGGCCACCCGCTCCGGGGTGCACGCCTCGTGGAACGGGTGGACCGAGTGTGAGGACACCAGCGGGCTCACCCCGTAGGCCTGGACGCCCCAGGGCTTGTCCGGGTCGATGAGGAAGCCCCGGCGCAGCTCGGGCGCCACGGCCATCATGCGGAAGAGGCACAGCGGGTTGAAGCTGGAGATGACCACCCGCTCGGCCAGCCCGCGCCGGCGGACGAGCTCCGCCACCTTCTCCGCGAGGCCGCCGTCGTCGAAGCGCTCGCACTTCAGCTCGATGTTGATGAGGAAGTTCGCGGGCAGCGCCTCCAGCACCTCCTCCAGCAGGGGGATGCGGGCGGGGGCGAAGCCGAGCGGCGAGCCCACGTCGGCGCGCTGGAGCTTCCACCAGGGGGTGACGCGCACCTCCCAGGGCAGGCGCGCGAGCCGGTCCAGCTTCTCGTCGTGGCAGACCACCACCTCCCCGGAGCCGCACACCATGGCGTCCAGTTCCACCCCGTCGGCGCCCTGACGGGCGGCCTCGGCGAAGGCGTCCAGGGTGTTCTCGGGGGCATCGGCGCTGGCACCACGGTGGGCAAGCAGGAGCATGGGCCCCCAGTGTGCGCCGGTTGCGTCCGCCGCGCAGCAACGGTGCGGCCGGCCGCGTCCACCGGTGGACGCGCGGCTTGCCTCCCCCCGCCCTTTGCTGCACTGTGCCCGCACCATGCTGGGCCTCGGCCTCGGAGAAATCATCGTCCTCGGCTTCATCCTGTTGGTGGTCTTCTCGGCCGCCCGCATGGGTCAGCTCGGCAACGCCGTGGGCAAGTTCGTCTACTCGTTCAAGAAGGCCTCGAAGGGCGAGGACCTGGTGGACGCGAAGTCGCTGACGCACTCGCGCCGGGGCACCACGGACGCGGAGATTTCCGAGCCCGAGCCGCCGCGCCGCCGCTAGCCCGCGTCCCTGCCCTTCTCCTCAGTCCGGCCCGTGAGGCCCGGTGCGCCGCGCCGTGGCGACCTGGCTGGCGAGCTGCCGCACCTCGGGACTCTCGGCGAGCAGCCGGGCGGCCTGCTCGCGCAGCGCGGGGTGCAGGCTGTTGCTGGCGACCACCTCGCGCAGGTCCGTGGTGTTGAGGAGCGGGACGATTTTCGCGCCAATCTCCGGTGGCAGGTACGGATTGAAGACGAGCGCGCGGCGCACGGCATGGCGCACGGACCAGCGCGGCGACTTCCAGATTTCGATGAGCGGCTCGGGCCGGGCCGGGCGGCGCGCGGCGATGCGGACCACGAGGTCCTCGGTGAGCCGCGGGTTGATGAGCACGTTGCGCAGCACCGTCGGGTTGCTGACGGTGGCCAGGCGGGACAGCGTGTCCGGGTCCCTCGTGAGGCGGGCCTGCTGCTTCAGGTGCCCGAGCGACTGGGAGAAGGCATTGGCGTCCGCGCGGGCGGCGGCGTCCGCGTCCATCTCCTTCTGGGCGGGGCCCTCGGCGAACAGGTCCGCCACCGTGTCGAGCGACTGCACATGCGCGAGCCGCCGCAGCGCTTCCACGTGGGGAATGGACGTAGCCTCCTGCTCCAGCGCGGCCATGAAGTCGGACAGCACGCAACTGGCGGGCCCCCAGCCATGACGGGCCAGGGAGATGAGGTGGCCGACCAGCTCATTCGTGTCGAGCGGGTCCCTCCGGGCCAGCTCGCGCGCGGCGGCCTTGCGGCGCACCTCGGCGCCGCCGCTCAGGGCGTGCAGGAAGCGGGCGACGGTGCGGGCGTCCTCCAGCGTGGGCATGCGGTGACTCACTCCTTGCGACCGCCGGCCTCCGCTGGGGCGGAGGACACCGGCTCCAGCGTCACCTCCAGCCGGAATGCACCGAGGTCCGCCGGGTACTCGTGGAACATGACGAGGAAGGGGGCCCTGGCGCCGGGCGCCACGGGGGTGGCCGCCGCGTCCAGGCGCTGGCTCAGCGCCGCGGCCGAGTCCGAGTTGCCCACGGCGTACAGTTCCTCGGGCGTGGGCAGCGCGCCCGCGAGCGCCTCCGCGGAGCGCACCCGCTGGCTGCCGTCGTACAGCGCGGCGCGCACGCGCACGCGGGTGGCGGAGGCGGTGCGGTTCTCCGCCTCACCGCGGACGATGAAGAGCGACCGCCCCGCTCGGGTCTCATAGAGGGCATTGGACACGTCCACGGCCACCAGCGGCCGGGCCGAGGGGAAGACGAGCGTGCGCAGGTGCTCCGGAGACAGCACCGACAGGTCCACCCGGCCCTCACGCAGGTAGACGCGGCCCACGGCGCCCAGTCCCACCACCAGCGCGGAGGCGACGACGAGGTTGGCCACGAGCGCCGTCACCTTCCGGGCGCGGCTGGGCGGGCGGCTCTGGGGGATGCCCACGTCCTCGGGACGGGCGGTGGGGCGGGCCACGGAGACGGCGGGCGCGTCCGCCGCGGGTCCGAGGTCCAGGACCTCGCGTGGGCCCGCCCCGGGCGCTCCGAGCGTGCCGAGCGTGACGCTGAACTCCTGGGCCTCGTCCACCGGGGGCACGTCCGCCAGCAGCGAGCCGCCCGAGGGAGCGAGGGCGAAGGGGTCATCCAGGCTGTCAGCGGGTGGAGGCGTCGTTCCGAACAGGGCCGCGCGGCCGGTGTCGGTCGGCTGCACCCCGGAGTGCTCGCCGAACGGGTCCGCGTCCGAGGTGAGGTCGAACAGGTCGCTGGCGTTGGCAGGGGGTGGCAGGGGCGCGGCGGGAGACGGCTGCGAGGAAGCAGCGGGTGCACGCCCCACCGGTGCGCTGGCGGGCTGCGGCAGCCCCCCGGCGGGTGCCCCTGCCGCCGTTGCGCTGGAGGGAGGCGACAGGGGCGCGGCAGGTGCCCGCCCCGCGGGTGCGCCAGCAAATGGTGGCAGGGGCGCCGCGGGTGCCCGTCCCCCGGGTCCGCTGGAGGACGGTGCGGCCGGAGGCAGGGACGGTCCGCTGACACCGCCGAGGCCGATGGACGCGAACGGGTCCTCTCCGGCGAACGCGGGGGCGGCCGTGGCCGTGGAGGTGACAGTCACGTCATCGATGTCGATGGACGCGAACGGGTCCTCTCCGGCGGGCACGGCGGGAGCCGGAGCCGCCCGGGGCACCGGAGCCGTGGGGGTCGCGGTCCCGACGTCGATGTCGATGGACGCGAACGGGTCGTCATCCTGGAAGGGCGCCGCTGGCGCGGGAGGACGGGCCCCGGTCTGGGCCGGGCGTACCGGGCCTGGCGCCATCGCCCCCGTGGGCGAGGAGGCGGGAGGAGGCGCCGCGGCCCGGCGGAGCGCATCGGCCGCGGGCGCCTTGGGCACCGGAAGGTCATCGAAGGCATTCGGCGGCACGGCCCCCCCGGAGGGCCCGGGGCCACCGAGGAGGTCCGCGAACGGGTCCGCCCCGTCCAGGGCCAGGGGAGGCGGTGCGGCAGCAGGTGCCGCGCCCCGGCGGGGAGTGACAGGGGCCGCGCCGGCGGGAGCTGGAGGTGGCACACCACCGGCGCTGGGAGCAGCCACGCCGTGCGAGGCGGCAGGAGGCGGAGGCGGCCGGGCCGCCGCGCCAGCTACTGGAGCCGGCGGAGCCCCCCGAGGGGCCGCCGATGCCGGGGCACCGCCCCTCGACGGACCGAACAGGGTCACCGGAGCGGGGGCGGACATCGCCGGCCCCGCGGCGCCAACCCCCGCCCGAGCCCCCGAGGCCCCCGGAAGCGGAACCGCCCCTCCACCCCCCAACGCGGGTACCCCACCCGGGGCCTCCGGCGCGGACAGGTCGAACGGATTGGCCGAAGGGCGCGCCGCGGGGGGCAGCGGTATCGGTCCCACACGGGTCGGCTCGTGGAACACACCCGCCCCCGTGTCCAGGTCCCCATCCACGCTGTTCCAGGGCATTGCCGGGGGCGGGCCAGCGGGTGGGGGCCGGCTGGCCTCCACGCCCTGGGCGAAGAACCCGGGCTTCGTAATCTCCGCCCCCTGGGGGTCCGAGGCGGCGCCGAAGCGGGCGAAGGGGTCCGCCTCCCCGCCCGGAGCGGGAGCGGGCGCCATGCCCCCGTCGGCCGGGGCGGCCTCACGGGCCACCCGGAAGGTGTTCTGACATTTGGTACAGCGGACCTTGACCCCCTTCTCGGTCACCTTCTCGTCGGGGATCTTGAACCGCGTCTGGCACCGCTCACACTTGACGATCATTCAGCAGGCCCGGCTGGGACAGCGAGTATAGAGATAGGAAGCGGACACTGCGAGCCGGGCTGTCGTAGCTTGCTCGGTTCCAACCCCTCTGCTACGAGGTTCGCCCCTGCGAGACTCAGGCGGGGCACGTGGCTTGGAGTCGAGCCCAACAAAAGGGGCGGAGAGACACATGAGCGAGGCCGAGCAAGCAGGCGCTCCGGGCAAGGAGCCCAAGATCATCAAGCGGTACACGAACCGGAAGCTCTACGACACCGTGGAGAGCCGGTACGTCACCCTCGATGAGATCGCCGCGATGATCAAGGAAGGGACCGAGGTACGAATTGTCGACAATCGTACCAAAGAGGACCTGACCTCCGTCACGCTCGCGCAGATCATCTTCGAGGAGGAGAAGAAGAAGAACCAGATGCCGCTGTCGGTGCTGCGGGAAATCATCCGCCACCCCGGCGAGTCCATCTCCGGCTTCATCCAGAAGGAAGTCACGCCGCGCGTGGCCTCCATCCGCGAGGAAGCCGAGTCCCGCCTCGACAAGCTCCTGCGCCGCGACGAGGGCGGCAAGGCCGGCACGCCCGAGGAGGAGCCAGCCTCCCCCCCCGAGGCCCCCGCCGCCTCCGAGCCCGCCGCGCAGAGCGCCGGCCTCAACCCTGGCGACCTGCTCAAGGCCAGCCAGCGCGCCTTCGAGGACTGGCAGCGGAAGATTGACGAGCGCGTGAAGCACGTCGTCGAGAACCTCACCGGCAACCTCCCCGCCCTGGGCCGCGACATGGCGTCGCTCACCCAGCGGCTGGAGGAGCTGGAGAAGAAGCTCGAGCAGTACGAGCAGCAGAAGAAGCAGTAGCTACGCCACCTCCGGCGCCCGCCTCCTCTTCCGGGGGGCGGGCTCGCCGTGGAGCTCGGCGGCGATGGCCGCCAGCATCTGGGCGCCCCGGCTCTTCGGCGCATACTCCCAGATGGTCTTCCCGTGGCTCTGGGCCTCGTCCACCTTCACGTCGTAGCCCAGCGGCGTGGCCGCCAGCGCGTCCGGGAAGTAGGCCTTCAGCCGCTCGAGAATCGCGGTGGCCAGCGCCGTCTTCCGGTACAGCGTGGGCACCACCTTGGTGACGCGCAGGTCCGGCCGCCCTTCCGCCTCCCCCACCTGCCTCACCGTGTCCGCCACCTCCGCGCAGCCGTCCAGCGCCAGGTACGTCAGCGCCACCGGCACCACCACCTCCGTGGAGGCCACGAGGATGTTGCGCGTGGTGAGGCCCATGGACGGGGGCGCGTCGAAGACGAGGGCGTCGTAGCCCGCGCTTTCCGCCGGCCGCAGCCGCTCCGCCAGCCGGTGCGCCCGGCGCGCGTCCCCGGCCACCACCACCGGGAAGTCCGCCATCTCCTTGTAGGCCGGCACCACGTCCAGGCCGGCCACCGCCGAGCGCTGGACGACGTCCTCGAAGCGCACCGCCTCGTCCGTCAGCAGGTGGAAGACGTTGCGCGGCAACGTGCGCACGTCCACCCCCAGCGCCTTGCCCGCGTGGCCCTGGGTGTCCAGGTCCACCAGCAGCACGCGCAGGCCCCGCTCCCGCGCCAGCCACGCGGCGGTGTTCACCGCCAGCGTCGTCTTGCACGTGCCGCCCTTCTCGTTGATGAACGCGATGCGCCGCATGGCCCGGCCCTCCTGTCGCCCCCCGCGAGGCGGGCTACTTCTTCGGCTGCGTCTTCGCCGCCACCAGCGTGTCCACCTTGCCCTCGACGGACGCTAGCATCCGCTCCAGGTCGTCCACCTTCGAGCGCAGCTGCTCCAGGTCCGCCGTGGACGGCAGGTTCATGGCCGACAGCGCCGTGCGCAGCGCGCTGTCCATCGTCCCCTTCGCCGCCAGCGAGCGCGCCACCAGCATCTGCACCGCCGCCACGAACTTCTCGTTGGACAACAGCTGCTGCGCCAGCTTGCCAATCCGCTCCTCGCCCGTCTCCACGAGCTTCTTCATCACCGGGTTGTTCTTGAGCATGGGAAAGCGCGTCCTCGCGCGCGAGGCCGGTAGGTCGGCCTTCGGGAAGTCAGGAAAAAGACGCCGCACTCTGGGAGGAGCCAACGCGACGTGTCAAGCAGCGCAACTCCCGAGGCCAAACGCGTTGACTCCGGGAGTTACGATTCCTACGGTTCGCCGCTCTCTTTTATGGCCGGACTTCTCGACAAGCGCCTGTGGATCGTCTCCGGCAAGGGCGGAGTGGGCAAGAGCACCGTTGCCGCGGCCCTTGCCCTCGCCTCCGCGCGCGCGGGACGCAAGACGCTGGTCTGCGAGGTGAACACCCAGGAGCGCGTCAGCCGCTTCCTGGAGCGCCCCGCCGCCGGCCCGGAAGTCACCCTGCTGGAGGACAACCTCTGGGCGGTGGACGTGCGCCCCCAGGAGGCCATGCGCGAGTACGGCCTCATGGTTCTGCGCTTCGAGACCCTCTACAAGACGGTCTTCGAGAACCGGCTGGTGCGCTACTTCCTGCGCTTCATCCCTTCCCTGCAGGAGCTCGTGCTGCTCGGGAAGATCATGTACCACCTGCAGGAGACGGGGCCGGACGGGCGCCCCCGCTTCGACACCATCGTCATGGACGCGCCGGCCACCGGCCATGCCATCTCCTTCCTCAGCGTGCCGCAGGTGCTGGTGCAGACGGTGCCCCCGGGGCCCATGTCGCGCGAGGCGCTGAAGATGCGCGACCTGCTGGTGGACCCGGCGGTGACGGCGGCGGTGCTGGTGGCGCTGCCGGAGGAGATGCCGGTGAACGAGGCGCTGGAGCTGCACGCGGCGCTGCGGGACAAGGTGAACATCCGCACGCACGCGGCGGTGCTCAACCAGGCCTTCCCGGAGCGCTTCACGGAGGCGGACCTGGAAGCGCTCGCGGGACACCCGGAGCTGCACCACGTGGCCAGGACGCACCATGACAGGGCGGCCCAGGCGGTGCTCGCCGGCACCAAGCTGGAGCGCAACCTGCACGCCCCCGTCTATACCGTGCCCCGGCTGTTCACCCCCGCGTTCGACCGCGACGCGATTGAACAGGTCATGGGCCATCTCGAACCGCTGGTCACGGGGGAGACGTGAGCAAGACGGCCCTGGCTTCCGCGCTGTCGGGCAAGCGCGTCCTCATCTGCGTGGGCTCGGGCGGCGTGGGCAAGACGACGGCGGCGGCCGCGCTGGGCCTGCGCGCCTCGGTGGACGGCCGCACCAGCCTGGTGTGCACCATCGACCCGGCGAAGCGGCTGGCCAACTCCCTGGGCCTCACCGGGCTGGGCAACACGGAGACCCAGGTGCCGGCCACCGCGCTGGAGCCGCTGGGCATCCAGGCCCGCGCGCCGCTGTACGCGATGATGCTGGACATGAAGCAGACGTGGGACGACCTCATCACCCGCGTCGCCCCGCCGGACCAGCGCGAGCGCATCCTCTCCAACCGCTTCTACCAGTCGCTCTCCACGGCCCTGGCGGGCAGCCAGGAGTACATCTCCATGGAGAAGTTGTGGGAGCTGCGCCGCCGTGACGCCCACGACCTCATCGTCCTGGACACGCCGCCCACCGCGCACGCGCTGGACTTCCTGGACGCGCCCAACCGGGTGCTGGACTTCCTGGACAACGAGGCCGCGAAGTGGCTGCTCGCCCCGGCGCTGAAGGCGGGCAAGCTCGGCCTGTCGCTGTTCAACCGCAGCGGCTACGTCCTGCGGGCGCTGGCGAAGTTCACCGGCACGGAGATGCTGCAGGAGCTGTCCAACTTCATGCTCTCCATCTCCTCCATGAACGAGGGCTTCCGCGAGCGCGCCCGGGGCGTGCGGCAGCTCATGGAGGACCCGTCCACCGGCTTCGTGCTGGTGACGAGCCCCCACCCCGAGCGCATGGACGAGGCCATCCACTTCCACTCCGTGCTGAAGCAGCACCGCATGGAGGTGGTGTCGCTGGTGGTCAACCGCGTGCACCCCATGCCCGCCGAGGCGCTGTGGACGGACGCGGCCACGCTGACGCCCACCCGCCGCGCCAAGGTGGAGGAGACGCTGCGCGAGCTCCAGGTCCTGGCCGAGCAGGACGCGGCCGGCATCTCCCAGCTCCAGGCCGCCTGCCCGGGCGTCCCCATCATCCAGGTGCCGCGCTTCGACCTGGACGTGCACGACATCACCGCCCTGTGGCGCACCGGCCGCTACCTGCTGGGCGACGACACCCTCGGCTGAGGGGCGGCGCGGCACACGCCGCCCGGACTTCTTCACCCCTACCGTCCTCCCGCCCAGGAAGCAGGCGGCCGGGGAAGCGCGGCCGGTGGGGGCGGATTAAGCTGGGTGTGCCCACCACGGAGGGTGGGAACTCCCCGGGGCCCGGTGGTGTCCGGGAGGGTGGCCGGGGGTGCTCCGGTCCAGGAGGACGCTTCTCGTGATGGGCAGACAGCGGGCGCACATGTCGGTCAGGCGGTGGTGGTGGGTCGCGGCGCTGGGGCTGGCGGTGACGGGCTGCCGGACGACGGGCTCGGCGGCCCGGGCCGACGGCCAGGGCACGGCTCCGAAGCAGGAAATCCAGTTCGACCCGGTGACGGTGACGGCGGACCTGGAGCTGGACAAGCTCAACGACGAGGAGCTCTTCGCGGGCGGCACCTCGGCCTTCGCGGCCAACGACTTCCGGCAGGCGGCGCGCTACTTCGGCCGGCTCGCGGACTTCCACCCGGACAGCCGCCACCGTCGCGCGGCCCTCTACAACGCGGGCCTCGCCCACCAGCGCCTCAAGGAATGGGAGGAGGCCGGGCACCGCTTCTCCGAGCTGGCGGACCCGGCGAAGGGCCAGGGCGACGCGCTCGACGCCGCCTTCCGCGTGGCGGAGACGCAGTACCACCTGGAGCGCTACGACGAGGCCTACACCCTGCTCGGCGTCATCGCCGCGCGGGAGGACCTGCCCGTCAACCGCCGCCTGGAGGCCCAGGTGCAGCAGGGCATCTGCCAGCTCGAGGCCGGCCGCGGCGAGGAGGCGGAGAAGACGCTGCGCAAGGCGCTCTCCACCTACGACGCGCTCACCGACAAGGACGAGGTGGACGACTACTTCCCCGCCCAGGCGCACTTCTTCGTCGGGGAAATCTACCGGCTCCACTACGAGAACGTGAAGCTGGACCCGGCGAAGGGCACCGACAAGCTCGCCGAGGACCTCAACTACAAGGCGGAGCTGCTCCTGTCCGCGCAGGGCCACTACCTGCGCTCCATCCGCGTGGGCAACGGCTATTGGGCCACCGCCGCGGGCGCGCAGATTGGCGCCCTGTACGAGAATCTCTACGAGCACATGGTGAACTCGCCCGCCCCGTCGGAGCTGAACGCCGAGGAGGCCCAGGTCTACCGCCAGGAGCTGCGCAAGAAGATTCGCGTGCTCATCACCAAGTCCATCAACATCTACGAGCGCACCCTGGAGACGGCCGAGCGCATCGGCTCGCAGAGCGCCTTCGTGGACCGCACCCGCGAGAGCCTCGCCAGGATGAAGGCCCTGCTGCTGGCGGACGCGGAGGGCGAGCCCACCCCGGCCCCGTCCGGCACGGAGGGCACGGACGGAGAGCCCCACTCCTGAGGGCGGGGCCGGCCTGGGCACCCGAGGCCGCGCGGCGTAGCCTTGGGGCTCCCCATGGAGCCCCTCTTCACTCCCGAGCAACTCGCGGAGATTCACGCCTACCACCTGCCCTACTACATCCGGGCGGCGGTGGAGCCCTTCGCGCGGCTGGCCCTGCTGGCGCTGCAGCTCGGGGTGCTCGTCCAGCCCTTCCACCATGCGGCCACCTCGGCCGCCGCCGGACTGGAGCGGAGGCTCGGCTTCCTGCGCACGGCCCCCGTCAGCCGCGCCTTCTTCCGCGCCATGGACCGGCTGTGGGGTGAGCCCGGGTGGGGTGCCGCGGTGCTCTTCGCGCTCCTCACGGACCTGTTCGCCCGGCTCGTCTACACGCCGGTGGACACCTGGTTCAACTACACGCTCGAGCACCGGCACGGCCTGTCCAACTACACGCCGGGCGCCTATGCGTGGGACATGCTCAAGAGCCACGCCGTGACGGCCTTCAGCCTCACCGCGCTCGTCCTCGGCCTGTACGGGCTGGCCCGCCGCGTGCGGCGCTGGTGGCTGGTGCTGGGCGTGCCCGTGGCCCTGCTCATGCTCGTGTCCTCGGCCCTGGACCCGTACCGCGACCTCCTCTACTTCGAGCAGAAGCCCCTGCCCGCAGGCTCCCTGCGCACCCGGCTGACGGGGCTGATGGAGCAGGCCGGCATCTCCTTCGCCGACATGAAGGTGGAGGAGACATCCGTCGCCTCGCGCCGCGTCCAGGCGTACTTCGCCGGCCAGGGCCCCACGCGCACCATCGTCCTCAACGACGTCATCCTCAAGGAGTTCTCCGAGGACGAAGTCGTGGCCGCCGTGGCCCACGAGGCCGGCCACGTCCACGAGTCGAAGTGGCCCGGCCGCATCGCCTCCTCGCTCGCGCTGCTGGCCCTGCTCTTCGCCATCGACCGGCTGCTGCGAGTGTCCGCCGCCCGGGGCTGGTTCGGCACCACGCGCTTCGCGGACATCCGCACCCTGCCGCTCATCTCGCTGCTCCTCTTCGGCGTCTTCCTCGTGGGAGGCCCCATCGCCAGCGCCTTCTCCCGTGAGCGCGAGCGCGAGGCGGACCGCTACGCCCTGCGCCTCACCGGGGACGTGGAGTCCTTCCGCCGGATGCTGGTGAAGGCCGCCCGCGTGAACAAGATGGACCCCGAGCCGCCCCGCTGGGTCGTCCTCCGGGGCATGAGCCACCCGCCCATCGGCGAGCGGCTCGCCGCGCTTCCGCCGCCTCCGTGAAAAAAGCGGCCGGCAGGTGGGCTCCCTCGCCCCTCCTCCCCTCCCCTCCCGAGCCCACCCGCCGACAGCCGCCACCGGTCCGCTCCCCGTCGTACCGGTGGCACGACTCCCCCGCCGCATCCGCCTACGGCTGCGCGTCCTCCTTCAGCTTCTCCACCGCCATCAGGGTGATGGCCTTCACCAGCGCCCGGGCCCTGCGCCCCGCCGCCGTCTCGCCATGCGGGTCCGCCTCCACCGCGTTGGCCAGGTCGGTGAAGCCCTGCCGCTCTCCCCTGCGCAGGTACAGCTCCCCGCGGTTCGCCAGCGCCACCGGGTTGCCGGGCTCGCGCTCCAGCGCGGCGCTGTACTCGGCCATGGCCTCCTCCAGCTTCCCGAGCTTCTGGTACACGGTGCCCAGCGCCGCCCGCGCCGCCGAGTCCTTCGGGTTCCCCTCCACCAGCCCCTCGAAGAGGATGCGCGCCTCCTCCAGCCGGCCGGCCGCCGCCAGGTCACACCCCACCTGGGCAATGGCCTTCGCCTCCTCGAAGGTCATCCCCTCCACCTCCGCCCACGTCGCCTCGCCCCGCGCGAACGCCTTCAACCGCTGCACCGCTCCGCTCTGCATCTGCATGGCCGCCGCTCCTTCGTGCTTGATGACGCGTCCCATGTCGGCTCACGCGCTCCGCAGGTTGGAGATGGCCGTCTTCGCCATCTCGTGGAACTTCGAGGACATGTTGCTCATCAGCTCGAACATGGACTTGCGCTTCTCCATCAGCTTCTGAAGGCGCAGCTCCAGCTCCTGCATGCTGGTCTCCAGCTTCGCCGCCTTCTTCTTGTCCCCCTCGCTGTTGCCCAGCGTGGCCCGCTGGTCGCGAGCGCTCGCCATGTCGCCCATCACACCGAGGATTTCGTCGTCCGTGTCCTGGGTGATGGACATCAGGATGGCTTGAATCTTGTCCTCGACGCTCATGTTGGGGTTGTCGAGGATGTTCCGCACGCTCGCGCCGCCGCCACCCACCGGCCGGCTCCCGCCCGTTCCCGAGCCCGAGGAGGACTGCGTCCCCGAGGAGCCCAGCACCGAGTCCGCGTTCTGCAGCGCCGCCGTCACGTCCGGCCGCCCCACCTTCCCGTCCCGCCCGTCCACGCCCGCCGCCATCTCCAGCCGGTCGAAGTACTCGGGGTGGTCCTTGAAGAACTGCGCGGCCTTCTTCAGCGTCGACGAGGCCGCCGGGTTGTCCAGGATGGCTTCCAGGTTGTTCCGCGTCATCACGTTGTCCCGCGAGCCCACCGCCGAGTCGAAGGTGTCCCAGTTCTGGCTCAGCACCGACAGCGCCTCGCGGTACTCACGGAAGTTCGGGTCCAGCGAGTCCGTCGAGCGCCCGGGCGTCGTCCCCGTCGTCGAGCCCGTCCCCGGCGTCGTCCCCGTGCCCGTCCCGGGCGTCGTGCCCGTCCCGGTTCCAGGCGTCGTCCCCGTGCCCGTCCCAGGCGTCGTGCCCGTGCCCGTTCCCGGCGTCGTCCCCGTGCCCGTTCCGGGCGTCGTCCCCGTCCCCGGCGTCGTGCCCGTGCACGGCGGACCGCCCGTCCCCGGAACCCCGGGCCGGCCATACCGGGCGAACTCCCCCTCCACCCGGCTCAGCTCGCCACGAAGGTCGGCCAGGCTGAAGCTGTCGAGGTTGCGAAACGCGCCCAGCATGCCGGTGAGGAGGCCCTTGCCGTTCGGCCCGAAGTTGTCGAGGCGCTCGAACAGCCCCTTGTTCTCCACGAGGAAGCGGGCCGCGTTGCGAAGCTGCGGCGACAGCTGGGTGTCCCCGGAGATGCTCTCCAGGTCCCCCTTCGACAGGCGGCCGCTCTTCTTCCCGTCCACCAGGTCCAGCTGGTCGAAGTTCGCCTCCAGCACCTTCAGCGCGTCCGCGTAGTCGGCCATCTTCGGGTCCAGCGGACTGGCGCCCGGGGCCAGGATGGACGAGGAGGGCGACGCATAACCCTCCCCCACCTTGGAGCCGCCTCCCGCGTGGGCCGGGCGGTACTCCGTCTTCGCGGGCGGGTTCTTCGTCAGCTCCTGCGCCACGCCCATGGCGCCGCTGGCCGCCATCATGACGTTGCCCGTCGCGGCTCCCGCGGCGGTCTTGACGGCGTTGGTGATGAGTGGTGGCAGTCCCAGCGCGTTGCCGGCGACGTCCACCACGGAAGACATGGGACCCGCCAGCAGGTTGGCGGCACCTTTGAGGAAGTCGAGCATGAGCCCTCCCGCGCGGCGGGGTTGGAGTGGCAGCCGCGCTGTCGTCCTTCGGACGGACAGTCCGGATTGCAGCGGCGGTGCCGCCGTGTGCCCCACTCCACCTCCAGGAAAATCCACGGGTTGGCCCGCCCCCCAGTCGAGCGCACGTCCCCATCCGCGGACGGTTCGGTCCACGCCGGGGGATTGCGGCTAGAGTCCCGCCGCAATGCGGACCATGGGCCTGGATCTGGGCACCAAGACCATCGGAGTAGCCGTCTCGGACGCACTGGGGCTCACGGCCCAGGGCGTCACCACGGTGCGGCGCACCTCACTCAAGGCGGACCTCGCGGCGCTCGCCGACATCGTCCACGAGCACGAGGTGAGCCGGGTGGTGCTGGGCCTGCCGCTGAACATGGATGGCAGCGAGGGCCCCCGCGCGGAGGCCTCGCGCAAGTTCGCGGAGACGCTGGGCACCACCCTGGGACTCCCGGTGGAGCTCTGGGACGAACGGCTGTCCACCGTGGCCGCCACGCGCACCCTGCTCGAGGCGGACGTGAGCCGCGCGCGCCGCCGCGAGGTCATCGACCAGGTGGCCGCGCAGTTCATCCTCCAGGGCTGGCTGGACGCCCACCGCCCGCGGGACTCCGAATTCCACGCGGACGACGACTACGACCCGGAGGCCTGAGCCCCCGGGCGCTACGTACGCTACGGCCGGCGCCGGTACACGTGCAGCGGCGCCG
The DNA here is from genome assembly GCF_020037125.1 of Myxococcus sp. RHSTA-1-4. Classification (GTDB taxonomy): domain Bacteria; phylum Myxococcota; class Myxococcia; order Myxococcales; family Myxococcaceae; genus Myxococcus. The sequence continues at coordinate 77,580 of NZ_JAIQDG010000036.1, read as the reverse complement.
AGAAGCCATCCAGCTCCTCGTAGGTGATGCCGTCCAGCACCAGGGTGCGGCCTTCCAGCTTCACGCCGGGGTCCTTCACCAGCGAGCCCTGCTCGAAGCGCACCAGGACCTCCGGTCGGGCCTCCTGCAGCCGCTTGCGGAAGGTGTCCCAGCGCACGCGCGCGATCCGCTCCTCGGGCAGTCCGGAGAAGAAGGCGATCTGCAGGTCCATGTAGTCCGGGTCGTCGTCGATGGCCACCGCCCCGCCCTTGCTGGCCACCTGCTCCTTCACGAAGTCCGCCACCTTCATCACCGCCACCGGGTTGGTGGAGGTGGGGCTCACCGGGCGCAGCGAGTTCTGGAGGCGCCCCTCGGCGCGGAAGGTGTAGAGGCCCATGGCCACCGGCACGGCCACCGCGAGCACCGCCGCCACACCCGCCAGCGCCTTGCGCACACCGGCGCCTCGCGCGCCCACCAGCGCGGTGAAGCCCAGCGCCACGAAGACCGGCAGCACGGCGATTTGATTCACGGTGAAGCGCCCCAGCGGCACGAAGGTCAGCAGCACCACCGCGCGGAAGGTGAAATACGCCGCGGGCACCACCGCCATGACCACCAGCCAGCGCGTGTCCGGGCGCGTGCGCCACGCCTTCACCATGCCCACCATGCCCAGCACCGCCACGCCGGGAGAGAGCGTCAGCAGCGCGATGCCGGGCCAGAAGCCGAGCTGCTGCAGGCGCCAGCCGATGGCCGCGCCCGAGCCCGCCGACGACAACACCCAGCTCCGGTGGAAGTCCTCCACCACCTTCACCGGGAAGAACGGGTCCCCGTGCATCAACTCGTTGCCCTGCATCCACAGCAGGGGGAACGGCAGGCACGCCAGCCCGAAGCCCACCGCCCGCGTCAACGCCGCCACCTTGTCCTCGCTGCTGAAGACCAGCGCCAGGGTGAGCAGCGGGATGTACATCCACGCGTCGTAGCGCAGCGCGCAGGCGAGGTTGAGCATCAGCGCCGCCTGGAACAGGGGCGCGAAGCGGTTCTCGTCCACGCCTTCCGCGTACAGCGCGAAGGCGGCCAGCATGAAGAAGAGCGACACCGCCTCGCTGCCCGCCGTGGTGGCGAACTGCATGTGCATGCCCCACGCGGCGAAGGACAGCCCGGCCACCACGCCCGCGCGCCAGCCGAACAGCCTCCGCGTCAGCGCGAACAGCGGCACCACCGACAGCACGCCGAACAGCAGGCTCACCGCGCGGCCCGCCACCTCGCGGTCCATCACCGTCAGCGCCGCGCCCACCAGGTACATGTGCAGCGGGCCGAACTGGTAGGCGCCGTCTCCGTACGCCGTAATCACGTGCGGGTCTCTCAGCCAGCGCTCCGCCAGCTCCGTGCGCACCACCGCGTCGCCGTAGAGGTTCTCGTTGACGGTGAACACCAGCAGGCGCGGAACCAGCGCGGCCACCAGCAACAGGCCGATGAGCAGCCGGGTACTCGGCTCGGGTGCGGGGGTGGGCACCGCCGTGAGGCCAGGCACGGGGGACGGCGGAGCGGACAGGGGGGTGGGGGCAGTCGCCATGACGCGCGGCAGGATACGCAGGCGGGGCCCAAATCCAAGCAAGCGTCCCCGCCTCCCTGCTCGGCGGGCTTCCCGGGCTTCACCCACCGCGAAGCCCGCCCTGCCTGGGACAGCAACCATTCTCCTCCTATGCGGGAGTTCCGGCCCGCCCCGGGCCCCCACCAGCGCAGACACCGTGCGCGATTTCGGCTCCAATGGCCGCCCATGCCGGAGGTCGAGGTCGCCGCCCTGGAGAAGACGTACCCGCCGCCCGGCGTGTGGGCACGCCTGCGCCGCCGCGCGGCCCCGTCCCGCCCGGCCCTGCGCGGCGTCTCCTTCCACGTGGACGCCGGCGAGGTGGTGGCCCTCATCGGCCCCAACGGCGCCGGCAAGTCCACCCTGCTGCGCATCCTCTGCGGCCTGCTGCTCCCCGACGCCGGCACCGCCCGGGTGGCCTCGCGCGACGTGGTGAAGGACCGGCCGGAGGTCCGCCGCCATGTGGGCGCCGCGCTCAGCGATGACCGGGGGCTCGCCCCACGCCTCACGTCCCGGCAGAACCTGCGCTTCTACGCCGCGCTCTACGACGTCCCCCCGCGCGAGGTGGACGCGCGCATCGACGAGCTGGCCCACACGCTGGAGGCACGGCGCCTGCTGGACCGAGAGACGCGCACCCTCTCCAGCGGGGAGAAGGCGCGCGTGGTGCTGATGCGCACCCTGCTCCACCGCCCGCGCGTCCTCCTCCTGGACGAGGTGACGCGCTCGCTGGACCCGGGCGCCGCCCGCCGCGTGCGCACGCGTGTGCTGGCGGACGCGGCCTCGCGCGGCGCCGCCGTCCTCTTCGCCAGCCATGACCTGGCGGAGGTCCAGGCCGTGGCCCACCGCGTCCTGCTCCTCGACGCCGGGCGCATCGCCGCCCAGGGCACCTTCGCGGACGTCCAGCCCGCCGCCGAGTCCGTCTTCGCCGCCGTCGCGGAGGAGGACACATGAGGCGCCTGCTCGCCTTCCTCCGGCGCGACTTCGAAATCGCCACCGCCTACCGGCTCAACGGACTGCTCCTGGTGGCGGGCGGGCTGTTCACCCTGACGCTCTTCTACTTCCTCGCCCGCACCGTGGGAGAAGCCCCCGCGGTGCGCGGCCGGTACGGGGCGGACTACTACTCCTTCGCGCTGGTGGGGCTCGCCACGGCCACGCTCCTGCGTGGCCTGCAACGCGGCTTCGGAAACACCGTGCGAGCCGCGCAGAACGACGGCTCGCTGGAGCCCCTGCTCGCCGCGCCCCTGTCCACCTTCCACGTCGTCGCGCTGATGGCCTCCGGGACGGTGGCCGGCTCCCTCCTGCGCGCCTGCGGCCTGCTCGTGGCCGGCACGCTCTTCTTCGGCGCCCGGCTCGACCTCCACCCGCTCACCTTCGCCGTCACGCTCGCCCTCAGCGTGCTCGCCTTCAGCGCGCTCGGCCTTCTGTCCGCCGCCTTCGTCCTCGTCTTCAAGCGCGGAGACCCGTTCGCCTACGCCCTGGACATGCTCAGCTATCTGTTCGCCGGTGTGCTCTATCCGGTGGACGTGCTGCCCGGGACGCTGCGCCTGGTCGCCCGCCTGCTACCCGCCACCCACGCGCTGCACGGCCTGCGCGCCGCGGCCCTGGAAGGCGCCGGCCTGGAGCGACTCCTACCCACCTGGGGCGCCCTGCTGGCCTTCAGCGCGGTCCTCTGGCCGCTCGCCGCCTGGGCGGTGCAGGCCGCTCGCCGACATGTGGAACGAACGGGGACGCTGCCCCACAGCTAGGTCACCGTGCGGCCTCGGCGGGCGCTCGGGAAACCACCTCCCGGGCGTTCAATACCCCCCTCGCGCGGGGGGGTGCCCTACCCTCGTGGGCAAGGCACCTTATAATCAAGGTGCCTTTTCACCCCGTGGAGGGGGTGCGCCCTTACGGCGTCCAACCCCCGACACGAGCGTAACGCGCGGTCCCACTCCGCGGCGGGGTCCCGAAGGGGCAGCAGGGCTGTTTGTGCCTGGGACCTCGGCGGGGTGGGTGTGGAATGGCATTCCAGCCCTCCAGGTTCACCATTCTGGCCCCCTGTCGGCGCGGCTCTTCCGCGCCCCGGGGCGGCCCCGAGGGAGAGACATGAAGGACGCTGAGAAGGTTTCGTGGGTCTCCAGGATTGCCGCGCTGCAAGACCAGAAGACCTACGCTGAGCTCACCTGGGAAGGTTCGTTCGAGGACTACCTCGAAATCGTCCGCAAGAATCCCAAGGTCACCCGCACCGCCTTCCAGAGGATCTACGACATGATCCTCAGCCACGGGAAGACGGAGTACATCGACAACAAGAAGAAGCTCATCCGCTACCACTTCTTCAGCGACGAGAAGTTCGGCGGCAAGGACGCCATCTTCGGACTCGACGTGCCTCTGATGAAGCTGGTCAACGTCTTCAAGTCCGCCGCCCAGGGCTACGGCACCGAGAAGCGCGTCATCCTCCTGCACGGCCCCGTCGGCTCGTCCAAGTCCACCATCGCCCGCCTCCTCAAGAAGGGCATGGAGGACTACTCCAAGACGCACGAGGGCGCCGCCTACACCTTCTCCTGGACCACCGACAAGAAGCTGCCGGATGGCACCACCACCAAGGAGAAGATGAAGTGCCCCATGAACGAGGAGCCGCTCAACCTCATCCCCCGTGAGTGGCGCCCGAAGATCTACGCCGAAATCAGCCCGCCGGACAGCGGCTACACCATCCCCGACGGCTCCGAGCTGTGCCCCGCCTGCCGCTTCGTCTTCAAGGAGCTGATGACCCAGTACCAGGGCGACTTCGCCCGCGTCATGGGCCACATCCGCGTCAACCGGCTCGTCTTCAGCGAGAAGGACCGCATCGGCATCGGCACCTTCCAGCCCAAGGACGAGAAGAACCAGGACTCCACCGAGCTCACCGGTGACATCAACTACCGGAAGATCGCCGAGTACGGCTCCGACTCCGACCCGCGCGCCTTCAACTTCGACGGCGAGTTCAACATCGCCAACCGCGGCATCATCGAGTTCGTCGAGGTGCTCAAGCTGGACGTCGCCTTCCTCTACGACCTGCTCGGCGCGTCCCAGGAGCACAAGATCAAGCCGAAGAAGTTCCCCCAGACGGACATCGACGAGGTCATCATCGGGCACACCAACGAGCCCGAGTACAAGAAGCTCGAGAACAACGAGTTCATGGAGGCCTTGAGAGACCGTACGGTGAAGATTGACATCCCGTACATCACCAAGCTCGCCGAGGAGGTGAAGATCTACGAGAAGGACTTCAACTCCCGCGCCATCAAGGGCAAGCATATTGCCCCCCACACGCTGGAGATGGCCGCCATGTGGGCCGTCCTCACCCGCCTGGAGGAGCCCAAGAAGCACAACCTCTCGCTCTTGCAGAAGCTCAAGCTCTACAACGGCAAGACGCTCCCCAACTTCACCGAGGACAACATCAAGGAGCTGCGCAAGGAGTCCGTCCGCGAGGGCCTGGAGGGCATCAGCCCCCGCTACATCCAGGACAAGATCTCCAACGCGCTGGTGAGCGACAAGGGCGAGGGCTGCATCAACCCCTTCATGGTCCTCAACGAGCTGGAGGCCGGCCTCAAGACGCACTCGCTCATCAACAACGAGGACGCCCGCAAGCGCGTGAAGGAGCTGCTCACCTCCGTGAAGCAGGAGTACGAGGACATCGTCAAGAACGAGGTCCAGCGCGCCATCTCCGCCGACGAGGACGCCATCGGCAAGCTGTGCGGCAACTACATCGACAACATCAAGGCCTACACCCAGAAGGAGAAGGTCAAGAACAAGTACACCGGCCTCTACGAGGAGCCCGATGAGCGCCTCATGCGCTCCATCGAGGAGAAGATCGACATCCCCGACAGCCGCAAGGACGACTTCCGGCGCGAAATCATGAACTACATCGGCGCGCTGGCCGTCGAGGGGAAGACCTTCAACTACCGGACCAACGAGCGGCTCCACAAGGCGCTGGAGCTCAAGCTGTTCGAGGACCAGAAGGACAGCATCAAGCTCAAGAACCTCGTCTCCTCCGTCGTCGACAAGGAGACCCAGGAGAAGATCGACCTGGTGAAGGACCGGATGATGAAGAACTACGGCTACTGCGAGATCTGCTCCACGGACGTCCTCAACTTCGTGGCCAGCATCTTCGCCCGAGGCGACGCGAAGGAGTAACACCCCAGGAGAGAGGCGAGCCGTCGTGACCTTGAAGATCCACCAGGACCACTCCCGCTTCAAACAGATCGTCCGAGGCAAGATAAAGGCCAACCTGCGCAAGTACGTGCAGAAGGGCGAGATGATTGGGAAGCGGGGGAAGGACGCCATCTCCATCCCCATTCCCTTCATCGACATCCCCCGCTTCAAGTACGGCCACCGGGAGCAGGGCGGTGTCGGTCAGGGAGATGGCGAGGTGGGTCAGCAGCTCGGCCCCGGGGCGGTGGAGCCCGGGGAGGGCCACCAGGCAGGACAGGGCGAGGGCGACCACGCCCTCGAGGTGGACGTCACCCTCGACGAGCTCGCCCAGATTCTGGGCGAGGAGCTGCAGCTGCCCAACATCGAGCGGCGGCAGAACGAGAAAATCGTCACGCAGAAGATCCGCTACACCGGCATCAACACCACCGGCCCGGAGTCCCTGCGTCACTTCAAGCGCACGTACAAACAGGCCCTGCGGCGGCAGATTGCCGCGGGCACCTACGACCCGAACCGGCCCATCATCATCCCCACGCGGGAGGACCGCCGCTACCGCAGCTACAAGCTGCAGAACCTCCCGGAGACCAACGCGGTCATCATCTACATGATGGACGTGTCCGGCTCCATGGGGGACGAGCAGAAGGAAATCGTCCGCATCGAGAGCTTCTGGCTCGATACGTGGCTGCGCCACCAGTACAAGGGCCTGGAGTCGCGCTACATCATCCACGACGCCGTGGCCCGCGAGGTGGACCGGGACACCTTCTTCCACACCCGCGAGTCCGGCGGGACGATGATTTCCAGCGCCTACAAGCTCTGCCGCGACATCATCGCGGCGGACTACCCGAAGAGCGCGTGGAACATCTACCCGTTCCACTTCAGCGACGGTGACAACTGGAGCGCCGACGACACGCGCCAGTGCATCGAGATGCTGCGCGACGACGTGCTGCCCAACGTCAACCAGTTCGCCTATGGGCAGGTGGAGTCGCCCTACGGCAGCGGGCAGTTCATCAAGGATTTGCGCGAGGCGGTGGGGGATTCACCCAACGTCGCGCTGAGCGAAATCGCGGACAAGGACGCCATCTACGCGTCCATCAAGGACTTCCTCGGCAAGGGCCGCTGACACGCGGACTTTGACGCCACGGAGCAACTGCCCGATGCCCAAGAGCCTGACACCCCGCCTCGCCGCGCTCCGGGACGAAATCCACGGCTACGCCAAGGAGTTCGGCCTCGACTTCTTCGAGACCATCTTCGAGATGGTCTCCTACGACGAGATGAACATGGTGGCCGCCTACGGCGGCTTCCCCACGCGCTACCCGCACTGGCGCTGGGGCATGGAGTACGAGCAGCTCGCGAAGGGGTACGAGTACGGGCTCAGCAAAATCTACGAGCTCGTCATCAACAACGACCCCTGCTACGCGTACTTGATGGAGAGCAACCCGGAGGTGGACCAGAAGCTCGTCATGGCTCACGTCTACGGGCACTGCGACTTCTTCAAGAACAACTTCTCCTTCCGGCACACCAACCGCCGGATGATTGACGACATGGCCAACCACGCCACGCGGGTGCGGCGCTGGATTGACAAGATTGGCGTGGAGAAGGTCGAGGACTTCATCGACCGGACGCTGAGCCTGGAGAACCTCATCGACCAGCACTCCCCGCACATCCGCCGCAACCCGGACCCCAAGCGCGCGGAAGAGGAAGTCAAATCCAACGAGCGCGTGGAGGGCTTCAAGGTGGGCCGCGAGTACATGCGCGGCTACATCAACCCCTCCGAGTTCCTGGACTCACAGCGCAAGCGCGTGGAGGACGAGAAGCAGCGCGCGAAGAAGTTCCCCGAGCGCCCCCAGCGCGACGTGCTGCTGTTCCTCCTGGAGCACGCCCCGCTGGAGCCGTGGGAGTCGGACATCCTCGCGATTCTGCGCGACGAGGCCTACTACTTCGCGCCCCAGGGCCAGACGAAAATCATGAACGAGGGGTGGGCCAGCTACTGGCACTCCACCATCATGACGCGGCGGGCCCTCAAGGACGACGAAATCATCGACTACGCGGACCACCACTCGGGCACCATGGGCACGCGCCCCGGGGCCATCAACCCGTACAAGCTCGGCATCGAGCTGTGGCGGGACATCGAGGACCGGTGGAACAAGGGCCGCTTCGGCAAGGAGTGGGACGAGTGCGATGACCTCCGCGCGCGCCGCTCCTGGGACAAGAAGCTGGGCGCCGGCCGCGAGAAGATTTTCGAGGTCCGCAAGCACTACAACGACATCACCTTCATCGACACGTTCCTCACGGCCGAGTTCGCGCAGGAGCAGAAGCTCTTCGTGTATGGCTTCAACGACAAGCGCAACTCGTGGGAAATCATGGACCGCGAGTTCCGCAAGGTGAAGACCAAGCTCCTCCAGGGGCTCACCAACTTCGGCCAGCCCATCATCGAGGTGGTGGACGGCAACCACGAGAACCGGGCGGAGCTGCTGCTCGCGCACAAGCACGACGGGCAGGACCTGAAGGGCGACTACGCCCGCGAGACGCTCCGCAACCTCCAGTCCCTCTGGCGCCGCCCCGTCAACATCATCACCCGGTACGACAACAAGGGCGTCATGCTCCGCTTCGACGGGACGAACCACACGGAGAAGAAGGTCGAGCTCTAGCCGCCCTCCCGGGGCGGTTCAGTCTGCCGGTACAACTCCAGGAAAGCCCGCCTCGGGGAGGCCTACCCGGCGGGTCCCGGAGCAACCAGGGGGGCGGGCGCGGGAATTCTCCGGGCGTGTGCTGGGCGCGGGCGCGAGTGTCCACTACACTCGGCGGCCGCCCCCATGCGAATCGCCCCCCTGCTCTGCCTGGCCGCCCTGCTGGTGGCCTCTGCTTCCGAAGCCGCCACCCGCTACACCATCAAGAACCGCCGCATCGAGCCGCGCCAGACGCTCGCCCAGGCGCTGCATGACGCGCAGCTCCCGGACGCGCAGGTGACGGCCGTCATCTCCGCGCTGGAGGGCGTGTTCGACTTTCGCAAGTCACGGGTGGGGGACCAGTTCCGGCTGGTCATCCGCGACGGGGAGCTGGACTTCTTCGACTACCGCCAGTCCCTGGTGGACGAGTGGCAGGTCCGCCGCGACGGCGAGAAGTACGTGGGCAGCAAGCGCGCCATCGAGGTGGAGAAGCAGGTCTCCGTCGTCTCGCTGGACATCAACACCTCGCTGTACGAGGCGGCGGTGGAGGCCGGTGAGGACCCGGCCATCGGCATGGTGCTGGCGGACGTGTTCGCCTGGGACATCGACTTCTACCGCGACGTGCGCAAGGGCGACCGGGCGCGCGCGCTGGTGGAGAAGTTCGTCTCCAAGGGCCGCGTGCTGCGCTACGGCGAGGTGCTGGCGGCCACCTACGCGGGCGGGCTCGTGGGCAACAAGGAGGTGTTCCGCTACCTCCTGCCGGACGGACAGCCCAACTACTTCACGAAGGAGGGCGCCAGCGCGAAGAAGACCTTCCTCAAGAGCCCGCTGAAGTACGCCCACGTCACCAGCCGCTTCGGCTCGCGCTTCCACCCGGTGCTCAAGTACCAGAAGGCGCACAACGGCGTGGACTACGGCACCCCCATTGGCACCCCGGTGTGGGCGGTGGCGGACGGCACGGTGACGCAGGCGGGCTACGCGGGCGCGGCCGGCAACATGGTGGTCATCCGCCACGCCAACGGCTTCGAGACGCAGTACATGCACCTGTCGCGCTTCGGTGACGGCGTGCGCGCCGGCGCCCGCGTGCGGCAGAAGCAGGTCATCGCCTACTCCGGCAACACCGGCCGCTCCACCGGGCCGCACCTGCACTTCGGCCTCAAGCGCAACGGCGGCTACACCAACCCGCTCAACCAGGTGTTCCCCCGCGCGGACCCGCTGCCCAAGGCGCTGCTGCCGGACTTCCTCGCCAAGGCCCAGGAGCTGGCCTCGCAGATGGAGGCCGTGTCCGTGGCGGCGGTGGCCGGTCAGGCCGCCAACGCACCCGTCGCAACCACGCAGCCCTAGCCCTCTCAAGGGGGTCGGCCGCCCATGACCGCTGTCGCCGAGTTCATCGAGGTGTCGGAGGAGCTCCATGCGAAGCTCCTCGCGCTGGACGCGGAGCTGATGCACGGCCTGCCGGACCGGCTGGCGCGCTTCCCGAGAGACCCGGAGCAGCGCCGGGCCCTCCAGCGCGAGCAGGCGGACGCCCTCCAGCGTCACACCCCCACCCTCACCGCCTACCTGGATGCCGCCTACGCGCGGCTGACGGAGCTGGACTCGAGGCTGTCCGAGGAGGAGCGAGAGGCCGCGCTGGAGCACCACCGCGCGCGCGTCCAGCCCTTCTTCCTCCAGTGCCCCTTCATCCGCCGCGCCGCCGACAAGCCCCTGGGCTACCCGGGGGACTACCTGACGGTGGAGATGATTTTCAACGAGCAGAACGAGGGCGTCTCCACCTTCGCCCGCCTCCTGTCGCACTACGCGCTGCACTGCGGCCCCTCGCGCGCCCACCGGGCCCGCCCTCCCTGGCTGCTGCGCCACCTGCGCCAGCATGAGCTGGAGCTGGGCCGCCCCCTGCGCGTGCTGTCCTTCGCCTGCGGGCCGGAGCACACCCTGCGCGAGTACGCCGCCGGCGGCGCCTCGGGCCACTTCACGCTGTGCGACTTCGACGCGGCGCCGCTGGAGCACTGCCGCCGCCAGTTCCAGATGCTCACCCGCCGCTCGGGCCCGGGGATTCCGCCTTCGCCCACGGTGAGCTACGTCCAGGTGTCCACCTACCAGCTGCTGCGCAGCGAGGAGCGGCTGGCGGAGCTGCGCCACCCGGAAGGCCATGACGTGCTGGTGGTGGCCGGCCTGCTGGACTACCTGAAGGACGCCACCGCCGAGCGCGTCCTGGATGCGCTGGCGTCCCTGGTGGTGCCGGGCGGGCGGGTGCTGCTGACCAACCTCCACCACCCCAACCCGTGGCGGGCCTTCATGGAGTACGTGGGGGACTGGCGCGTGCTGCACCGGAGCCGGGAGGAGTTCCAGGCGCTGTGTGTGGGCGGGCCGGCGCGGCGGCTGTCCTCGCTGGAGCTGACCTGCGACACCTCCGGCACCAACGTCTTCTGGGCCGGGCGGCGGGGCTGAGCGCGGCGGCCCCGCGCTACCACTCCACCAGGAACTCCGAGTGGTCCAGGGCCGGGGAGGAGCCCCGCACGGTGCTGCCCGTGCCGCCGCCCACCGCCACCAGCGCGGCCCTCAGGCTGCCCTCGTGGAAGCGCATGGGCTGCATGTCCCCCCGGAAGATGATTCTCAGCCGGCGGCCGTCCAGGGGCTCGCAGTCATGGGTGCCGTAGCTCACCAGCGTCTTGTAGACGGTGGAGGTGCTGGCGAAGGCCCGCTTCGGGTCCCCCCGCCCCACCAGCCGGGTCAGCGTGTTGCCCACGTGGGACTCGAAGAAGCCATTCACGGTGGCCGCCCCGCAGGCGCGGAAGGTGTCGTCCACGGAGCCGTAGTACGGCTCCAGCACGTCCACCGCCGCGTAGAGCAGGCGCAGGAAGTCCGCCGCCGGGTAGGAGAAGAAGTCGATGGGCTTCTTCAGCCGCACCTCTTCCGACAGCCGGGCCACGGCCTCGCTGCCCGCCCGCTGCGCGACGAGCGTGAAGAGGGAGCTGAAGATGAAGCCTCGCACCGTGTGCTCCGGCCGCGTCAACGCAATCCGCTGGGCGAGTTCGCTCTTGTCGCTGGGCATGGCTGAGAAGTCTCGAGACCGGGGAGTGCAGGCCCGCTGTCCTTGCAAGCGTCTTCTACCAGAGTCAGCACGCGGCAGTGGAGCCCGTGGCTTCAATCGCGCTAAATGACGGGTTCCTGGAGGACTCACCCACCGATGGCTGAACCCATGAGGAACCAGACCCCCGCCGTGCAGTCCCGCGCCCAGCAGACCGGCACCGCCGACGACAGCGGGCGCACCGGGCGCGACGTGGACAGCATGCGCCGCTCCTTCCTCGACCACGTGCGCTACTCGCGCGGCAAGAACTACGAGACCTCCACCGCGCATGACCGCTTCATGGCGCTGTCGCTCGCCGTGCGGGACAGGCTCGCGGACCGCTGGGTGAAGACGGCCCGCACCTATTACGAGCAGGACGCCAAGCGCGCGTACTACCTGTCCGCCGAGTACCTGCTGGGTCGCGCGCTGGGCAACAACCTGCTCAACCTGGGCATGTACGAGGCCTCCGCCGAGGCCATGCGCGAGGTGGGGGTGGACCTCACCAACCTGCTGGAGATGGAGCCCGACGCCGGCCTGGGCAACGGCGGCCTGGGGCGCCTCGCGGCGTGCTTCCTGGACTCGCTGGCCACGCTCGGCTACCCCGGCATGGGGTACGGCATCCGCTACGAGTTCGGCATCTTCACGCAGGACATCGTCGACGGCTACCAGGTGGAGCGCGCCGACGAGTGGCTCAAGTTCGGCAACCCCTGGGAAATCGTCCGGCCGGAGAAGTCCGTGCCGGTGCGCTTCTTCGGGCGCGTGGAGCACCACCAGGGCCCGGATGGCCGGCCCATCGCCCGCTGGGTGGGTGGCAAGACGGTGGTTGGCGTCCCCTACGACACGCCCATCGCCGGCTACCACAACAACACCGTCAACACGCTGCGGCTGTGGCAGGCGCGCGCCTCCGAGGAGTTCGACCTGCTGCTGTTCAACGCGGGCGACTACGAGCGCTCGGTGGTGGAGAAGAACGACTCGGAGGTCATCTCCAAGGTCCTCTACCCCAACGACGCCTTCCAGGCCGGCAAGGAGCTGCGCCTCAAGCAGCAGTACTTCTTCGTCGCCTGCTCCATCGCCGACATCGTCCGGCGCTACCTCAAGAACCACACCGACTTCCGCGACTTCCCGAAGAAGGCGGCCATCCAGCTCAACGACACACACCCGGCCATCGGCGTGGCGGAGCTGATGCGCGTGCTGGTGGACGAGAAGCGGCTGCTCTGGGAGGAGGCGTGGGACATCACCCAGGCGGTGTTCGGCTACACCAACCACACGCTGCTGGCCGAGGCCATGGAGAAGTGGCCGGCGACGCTGTTCGAGCGGCTGCTGCCCCGCCACCTGGAAATCATCTACGAAATCAACCAGCGCTTCCTGCGCCAGGTGCAGATCCGCTACCCGTATGACGTGGAGAAGCTGCGGCGGATGAGCCTGGTGGAGGAGGGCGCGGAGAAGAAGATCCGCATGGCCCACCTGGCGGTGGTGGGCAGCCACAGCGTCAACGGCGTGGCCGCGCTGCACACGGACCTGCTGCGCCGGGACGTGCTCACGGACTTCGCGTCCATGTACCCGGAGCGGTTCAACAACAAGACCAACGGCGTGACGCCGCGCCGCTGGCTGGCGTGGTGCAACCCGCGTCTGGCCAAGCTGATTACGTCCCGCATCGGTGATGGCTGGGCCACCGACCTGGACCAGCTCCGCAAGCTGGAGCCGCACGCGGAGGACCCGGAGTTCCGCAAGGCCTTCCGCGAGGTGAAGCGCGCCAACAAGGAGGATTTGTCCCAGCACATCCGTGACTTGCGCTGGGTGCAGCTCAACCCGGACGCCATCTTCGACGTGCAGATCAAGCGCCTGCACGAGTACAAGCGCCAGCTCCTCAACGCGCTGCACATCGTGGCGCTGTGGATGAAGGCGCGCAGGGACCCGTCCAGCATCATCCACCCGCGGGCGTTCATCTTCGGCGCCAAGGCGGCGCCGGGCTACCACCTGGCGAAGCTGACCATCCGGCTCATCAACGGCATCGCCGAGGTGGTGAACAGCGACGCGGGCGCCACGGGCCTGCAGGTCATCTTCGCGCCCAACTACCGGGTCAGCCTGGCCGAGCGCATCATCCCGGCGGCGGACGTGTCCGAGCAGATTTCCACCGCGGGCATGGAGGCGTCCGGCACGGGCAACATGAAGCTGATGCTCAACGGCGCGCTGACGCTGGGCACGCTGGACGGCGCCAACGTGGAGATTCGCGAGGCGGTGGGCGACGAGAACTTCTTCCTCTTCGGCCTCACGGCGGACGAGGTCATCACCCGCAAGCGCGAGGGCTACCGCCCGCGTGACGTGTACAACCAGCACCTGGAGCTGCGCGAGGCGCTGGACCTCATCTCCACCGGCTTCTTCTCGCCGGAGGACAAGAACCTCTTCAAGCCGCTCGTGGACAGCCTGCTGGAGGAGGACCGCTACCTCGTGCTCGCCGACTTCCCGTCGTACATGGCGAAGCAGGAGGACGTGGTCCGCGCCTACCTGGACGCCGACGGCTGGGCGAAGAAGTGCATCATCAACGTGGCGCGCGGCGGCATCTTCTCGTCGGACCGCACCATCAAGCAGTACGCAGAGGAAATCTGGCGCATCCAGCAGACGCCGGTGGAGCTGTAGTCTCGTAGTCCTCGGGCCCGCGGCCGGTGGAGACACCGGCCGCCGGGCGATGCGCGCCCGCCATCTCGAGCACCGGGCCACACACCGCATCGTCCTCGAGCGCGTCCCAGTCCCCCTCGCGCACGTGACGGCCCGCGGGCGTCAGCACGGTGATGCGGCACCGCGGATGACGCACCGCAGAATCTCCTCCAAAACACCCATGCAATACATTGCGTCGCATGTTTTGACGCAATGCACAACACGCCTGCGTCTCACCTTCCGGTGCGAGACAGCTGTCTCCTGACGCACAGCGCCATTCTGATAACACGTCGCGCTGTATTGACTCGGGAGTCAATCCCGGGCACTAACACTCTGGGTGTTCGGGATTCGCCAAGGCGTAGAGGAAGTCCAAGACGCGTCTTGGATTATCCTCTCCGTGCGCTCCCGAGACTCCGTCCCCCGTCTGTAGGAGCTCTCATGAAACAGCAGCGTCCCCTGTTCCTGGCAGTCCTGGCCCTGGGTGTCCTGAACTCACTTCCCGCCTCCGCCGCGGCGGAGCGGACCACGTACCCCGTGGTGTTCGCGCACGGCATGGCCGGCTTCGACGACATCCTCGGTTACGACTACTGGGGTGACGACTACGGCACCTTCGTCGGCGACCCCTGCGACGGGTTCCTCGAGGTGAGCTGCAACGGTGACATCAACAGCGGGCAGCGGGCCTTCGTCGCCGCGGTGCAGCCGCTGCAGAGCTCGGATGTCCGCGGCCTGGACCTGGCCAACGACATCGAGAGCTACATGGCCACCGCGGGCGTCTCGCACGTGAATCTCGTCGGCCACTCGCAGGGAGGCCTCGACTCCCGCAAGGCCGCGCGCGTGCTGCGCGAGCGCAAGGGCTACCCGGTGGTGAAGGTGCTGCTGAGCATCTCCTCGCCCCACCGCGGCTCGCCGGTCGCCAAGTACGTCCTCGACCTGGGCCCCGGCGTCACCAGCGTCCTGGACGCGCTGTTCCGCATCTACGGCGACGTCGTCTACGGGCCGGGCAATGACGGCATCGCGGCCGTCAAGTCGCTCGTCTACAACGATTATGACGCCAACGACGGCAAGACGACGGGCGCGAAGGCCTTCAACCAGGCCTTCCCCATCAGCGCGTCCTACGCGTCCCACTACGCGTCGCTGATGACCGCCCAGTCCGGCCTCAGCGTGAACCCCGCCATGTACCTGGTGCAGAGCTTCCTCTTCGACATCGACGGCGACGGCTACTGCCTCGACGACTGCGACAACGACGGCGCCTCGGGCAAGGGTGACGGCTGGAAGGCGGAGGACGACGACGACGGCCTGGTGGGCATCAACTCGCAGCAGATGGGCTACCGGCTCCGCTACTCCGAGCAGTGGTTCTCGCTCGACTCCATCGGCATCGACTCGGCGCTGGGCTACGTCTCCAACATCAACGCGCCCTCCTCGCTGCAGATGACGTCCTCGTCGTCCCTCATCAACCAGGACCACATGGACGTCATCGGCCTGGGGCCGGACACGTTCGACGAGATGGAGTTCTACGCGGCCATCTTCAACTACGTCGCGAAGAACGACTAACCGCTGCCGGGGAGTGGCGCGTCACGGAGAAAGGGGCTGCATGAAAACGTGGATGAAGCGGATGCTGGGAGGCACGGCGGCCCTCCTCGGGCTCATCGCCGGCCTGTCGATATACGCACCGGGACAGCGGGCCGACGTCCTGGCCCTGGCCCGCCAGCCCCCCTCCAACGCGGGCCCCAGCGCGACGGCCCTCCCCTCCCCCGGGCCGCTGGCGGCCACCGCCAGCGCGCCCACCGGGGCCCCTCCCTCCGCCACCGCACCGGATGCGGAGGACCCGGAGCTGGAGGCGCTCGTCACCGCCATGCGCGAGCGCTACGGCGCGCGGCTGGACGAGCCCTCCGTGCAGATACGGATGCTGGAAGAGCTGATGCGCTACTTCCAGAAGCGCAGCCCGGACCGCTGGCGCGAGGAGCTGCTGGCCTTCCTCGAGAAGGCCTTCCCCGAGCGGTACGAGGAGCTGGCCGCCATGCTCCGCAACCGCGAGGACTACGAGAAGTGGGTGAAGGACAATGACGCGTACCTGCGCGGGCTGGGTGACAAGGAGCGCCGCGCCGCCGTCTGGGACGCGCGCAACCGGCTCTTCGGCAAGGACGTCGCGGAGCGCCTCTGGGCCTCCGAGCTGAAGAACCAGGCCCTCGCGGACACGCTGAGGACGCTCGACACGACGGAGGGCGCCGGCCTCACGGAGAAGCTGTCCGCCTACAAGCAGAAGCTCCAGGAGGTGCACGGCGAGGCGGCCGACGCATACGTCGCGCGCCACCAGCAGGAGCTGATGAACCGCTTCCTGGACCTGTCCTCCATCCAGCGCGAGCTGGGGGCGATGACGCCCGAGGAGCGCTCCCAGAGCCTGCGCACCGTCCGCAAGGAGATGGGCCTGGATGAAGAGGCGCTGACTCGCTGGGACACGCTGGACCGGACGCGTGACGCCCGCTGGGACGCGGGCGCCCGGTACATGGCCGAGCGCGCGGCCCTGGCGAAGGAGCTCTCCGGCGAGGAGCTGGAGGCGAGGCTCCAGGAGGTGCGCGCGCGCTACTTCGGCACCGAGGCGGACATCATCGCCCAGGAAGAGGCGAGCGGCTTCCTGCGCTTCGAGCGCCCCCGGGTGTGGGGGCGCAACTGAAGGCCGTCACGCCGCCTTGTTGAGCCACTCCTCGTAGGCGCGGAAGTCGTAGTCGCGTCCGAGGAAGGCATGCACCAGCTTCGCGGCGTCGTCCGAGCCGCCCGGCTCCAGCACGTCACGCCGGTACGCCTGGGCGGGCGCGGGGTCCAGCATCCCCTTCTGCTGGAACACCGTGAACAGGTCCTTCGCGATGACCAGCGACCACATGTACGTGTAGTAGTTGGACGAGTACCCGTCGAGGTGCCCGAAGGAGAGGTGGAAGTACGTGCCCTCCACGTAGGGGAAGGGCGTGTACCTGCCCTGCAGCTCGCGCACGAGCGCGGTGGCATCCACGCTCCCGGGCTCGCGCCGGTACAGCTCCAGGCTGAGCGCGGCGTAGAACATCTGCTGCCGCACCCACAGGCCCTTGCCGAACTCCTCCGCGCGGCGCATGCGCGCCACCACGTCCGCGGGAATCGGCTCGCCCGTCTGGTGGTGCCGGGCGAAGGTCTGCAACGAGGCGGCGTCGCGCGCCCACTCCTCCAGCATCTGCGAGGGGGCCTCCACGAAGTCCCACTCCGTGCGCACACCGGACACGCCCGCCCAACGCGTGTGGCCGCCGAAGATGTGGTGCAGCAGGTGGCCGAACTCGTGGAAGAAGGTCTCCACGTCGCTGTGCTGGAGCAGCGCGGGCTCCGCGCCGGGCCGGGGGAAGTTGCAGATGAGCACGCCCTCCGGCAGCCGGCGGCCCGCCTTCCCGCTGGTGAGGGTGAACTGGGCCGCGTGCTTGTACTTGTCGTCGCGCGGGTGCATGTCCAGGTAGAAGCGCCCGCGCAGCGAGTCGCCCTCCAGGACGTCATAGGCCTCCACGTCCGGGTGCCACACCGGCGCGTCCGGGACGCGCCGGTAGGTGACGCCGAACAGGCGCGCAGTCAGGTCCAGCACGCCCTGCTTCACGCGCGTGTACTCGTAGTATGGCCGCACCACCTGCGAGTCGAACGCGTACTGCTCCGCCTTGACGCGGTCCTCCAGGAACGCCTGGTCCCACGGGTCCACGCGCGGGGCGCCGGGCACGTCGCGGCGCTTGCGCTCCAGCAGCATCGCGTAGTCGCGCTTCATGCGCGCCTCGGAGGCGGCGGAAATCTTCGCGATGAAGTCCGCGGCGGCCTGCTCGTCGCGAATCATCTTGTCCTCGGTGGAGTAGGCCGCCCAGTTCCGGTAGCCCAGCAGCGTGGCCAGCTCGTGGCGGCGGGCCACCATGCGCTGGAGGACGTCCACGTTGGCGGGGTGCCCGCGCAGGCGGAACAGGCGCCACATCTTCTCGCGGGCCTTCGCGTCCCGTGAGTACGTCATGAAGGGGACGATGTCCGGGTAGTCGGTGGTGATGCGCACCTGCCCGTCCGGCCCGGGCGGGTGGGCGCGCACGTAGTCGTCCGGCAGCCCCTCCAGCGCGGAGGGAGGCAGGGCCTCGCTGCGGGTGTCCTGGCGGATGTTGCGGCTGAACTCCTGCCCGATGCGGACCAGCTCCTCCTGCAGCTCCTTCACACGGGCGCGGGTGGCCTCGTCGCGGTCCACACCGGCGCGGCGGAAGTCGCGCAGCACCTTCTCCATCCACTTGCGCGTGGGCCCGTCCTCGCCGGACAGGTCGAGCGAGACGAGCACGTCGTAGACGCCCCGGTCCATGCGGATGTCGTTGATGAGCGTCTCCAGCGCCTGCTCGGCGGCCTCCCCGGCCTCGCGCATGGCCGCGTCCGGGTGGGCGTGGCGGGCCACGGAGGCGCGGGAGCTGGCGTCGTCGAGCGTGCCCATGGCCTCGTCGTACAGCTCCAGCACCTCACGCACGCCGTATGGGGGGCGGAGGGCCTTGAGACGGGCGATTCCGTCGCGGGCGGCGGCCATGGCCTCCTCACCGGAGCGGCGGAACTCGGCCGGCGGGCAGGTGACGAGGCGGGCGGCGTCGGGAACGAGGGTCTCTGCTGACACTGTCTGCTCCTGAACCTGATGACAGGGATGAAGGGGCGCCAAAGGTAATGTGCATGCACCCCGGCGGCAGCAGCCTTCCGGGGCCGAAAAGCGGGAGGCCGCCCCAGCGTGAGTGCCGGATGCGGCCTCCTGGACTTCTCAACGGTTCAATCGGCCACGGACAGCCTACGGGCAGGCGTTGGCCGCGCCGGGCGTGGGCGCGGCGAGCAGGAAGACGCGGCCATCCCGGCGCCCGCTGCCGCAGCGCTGGATGGACACCGTTTCCCTGCTGGAGGTGCCGTCCTCGTCCACCTGGACCCGGCGGGGGTCCGGCGTGGCCCACAGCAGCGTGCCCAGCAGGCCGGTATCGTCCGCGTCCGCGGTGTCATGGACCAGCACGTCGATGAGCCGGCTGGCCGTCAGCGGCGTGTTGTTCGGGAAGGCCGCCGTCGTGCCCTGGTAGAGAGCCACCGCGTCCGGGCCGTTCTCCACGTTGTCCTTCGCCGCCGCGAACGTCAGCGCCGGCGCCGGTGTCAGCGTGGAGGTGCCCACCACCAACCGCCCCGCCGCGTCCGTGGACGCGTTGAGTGCCATGGCGAGGTAGGACTGGTCGTTGTTTCCGTTCCAGAAGACCAGCACGTAGCCGGCGAGGCTGACGTTGGGCACGCCGGTGGAGAGCTCCACGAACTCCAGCGTGTCACCGCCGGGCGTGTCCGAGTCCAGCTCGGAGATGAGCAGGTCGATGACCACGACGTCGCGCGGAGTCCCGGGCCCGTCAGCCTTCATGACGACGATGGACCGCGCGGCACCGGCAGGCGTCGAGTCATCGAGGCGGGTGATGGTGAGCTGGGTGTCGCTGTTCACCGTGAACACCTGGGCCGTGCCCCCGACGGTGACGGAGGTGGCCCCCGTGAAGCCCGTGCCCGTGAGGACCAGCTCCCCGCCCCGGGCGATGACCTCGTGGCTGACGCCGGTGATGGTGTTGGTGGGCGGCGGCGGAACCACCGTCACCGTGCCGTAGTCCGCCGGGTTGCCCCCACCGACGACGCCGTCCTGGTCGCAGTACACCCAGTCCTGAGCCCCCGCCGGTCCCTGTGTGAAGCGGTAGCGGAAGCCGTAGAGATAGCTGCCCGGCGTGCCGATGCTCAGGGGGGCCACCATTTCATCGTTGTTGCCACCTCCGGGCAGGTTGTAGCCCGCGTTGAAGGACGCGGGCACCCACGTCCAGCCCGCCGGGTCGTTGGCGTCGGTGCCGTAGCCCAGCTCGGCGACGATGAACGGGAAGTCGTCATTGCCCGCCTGGTTCCGGTTGGTGACCTGGTCGTCGTAGAACTGGCTGTAGATGCTCTGTGCCGAGTCAACCACGACGGGGGCGGCAATCGTCTTCGGGAACTGGATGGCGCAGTAGTCCACCGGCGGGTTGATGGCCACGGCGCACGTCTCGTTGGCCCGGCCCGGCGTGCCCCGGTCACCTCCAGGGAGGACCTCGCTGGAGTCGCACCAGTACCAGGGGTGCTGGCGGGCCGGCGAGGCCAGCACCACCGACGACAGGTTCATGGAGCGGCCCTGCATGCGCGGGAAGGCGAGTGTCAGCACCAGGTCATCCACCACGGTGGCGCCCGACTCCAGGGTGAGGCGCCCCGTGTCGCCCAGGGAGAACGTCCCTCCGAAGAAGCTGTAGTCCGCGGGCACGCCGCCGTTGGTGGCCTCGTCCACGTTGTACGCGGCGACGAAGGTGTCCCCGCCCGCGACGAGGGTGGGCCGGTCGCCCGGAGCCTGCACCGCGAAGCTCTCCACCCCGCCGGCGCCGTTGTCGAAGGTGACGAGCAGGTTCGTGACGTCGAGCAGCCGGTCCGTGGTGTTGGTGAGCTCGAGGTACTCGGTCGTTCCCACGTTGGGGCTGTGCATCACCTCGCTGATGACCAGTTCCCCCGCGGCCGGAGGCGCCGCCGTGTCACAGGCGCCCGCGTAGCAGACCGCCTGCGCGCCTTCGCAAAGCGAGATGCTGGGTGTGTACTCACACCGCGCCTCCCCGTTGTCGGCCACGCACGCGCCCGAATACGTCACGAGGCTCACGTTGTCGGGCGAGCACTCCGGCGGCCGGGGCGGACAGACGACGCCGCCGCACGGGCCCGGCAGCTCGATGGAGGTCAGCACCAGCGTGCTGGCGTTGTTCGCGTTGTCGATGATGCGAAGGGCGAAGTACCAGGTCGCCTGCACCAGCGGGAGCTGGAGGGTGGCCTCCTCGTCCGTGTCCGGGGGCTGGGGCAGGCCGGTGGGTACCTCCGAGGCGTTGCCGAAGTTGCCCGCGTCGATGGGGTCGGGGCTGTAGCGGAGCTCGTAGCGGGACGCCGTGCCCTGGCTGCCGTCATCACCCGTGGCCCGCCAGGTCAGGCGGACGGTCCGGTTGTCCACGAGGCTCGCGGCGAACGCGGGCGCCGGAGCCGGAGCCTGGTCGTCGATGAGGGTGAGCAGGGTGTCGACCGTCGGAATGGCGGGGTTCTCCGTGCGCGCGACGAGCAGGAAGTTCCCCTCCTGGTCCACGGTGAGGTCGGAGAAGACGGCCACTCCGTCCACCGGGGAGACCGTGAGCGTTCCCCCCAGGGTGGCGCCCGCGGGGCCGCCGGACAGGGACACCGTCACCGCCGGGATGGAGACACGAGGCGTGTTGTCGAACGCGTCACGCAGGGCCACCCGCGTCTGAGAGAGCGTCTGGCGCACGGAGCCGCTCGCCGGCGCGGAGAGGAAGACGAGCCGCACGGGCTCCGCCGCGTCCACGGTGACGGCGTCCGTGGCGAACACCCCGGCCGCGGCGTCCGTGAAGGTGAGCGTCTGTGGCCCCGCGGTCCGTAGGGTGGCCTGCAAGGTGTACGCGCCGCGGTCCAGCTCCGTGTACGTGTGGGACTCCAGCAGGCCCGGGTTCGGGTCCGTGGTGGTGGTCTCCACCGTGCCGGTGTAGTCCGTCTTCAGGTTGCCGAAGCGGTCATACGCGGAGACGACGAAGAGGTTGCCCTGGCCCGCGACGACGGGCCCCGGCACCCGCGCCACTCGCAATTCCGTCAGCAGGCCCGGCCGCACCGAGACCGGCGCTTCCGCGCGAAGCGGCGCGCCCGCCGTCTCCTCCACCACCAGGACGCTGTCGCGCACCGCCGCGAACGTCACGCTGAAAATGTGCCGGCCCGCGTCCGCCTCGGTGAACGGGTAGTTCCCCGGCAGGGTGGCCTGGGCATCTCCGCTGACCTGGAAGCCCACGGTTCCCCGGTAGCCAGAGGCCCGGTTGCCGAACGCATCCAGCAGCGTCACCGTGGCATCCACCGCCTGACCGGCGGCCGGGGTGGTGGTGGACAGCTCCAGCGTCATCCGCGCCACCGCCGCCGGCGCCACGCGGGTACTCACCGTGACGTTCCGCGACCCGAAGCCCTGCTCCTCGACGGTGATGGACTGAAGGCCCGAGCTGCGCAGCGTCACCGGGAACTCGTGCAGGCCGGCGTCCCGTGCGGGCTCGAAGGTGAAGTCCTCCGGCAGCACCGCCTGGGGGTCCGTCGACGTGAAGCGCACCCTGCCGGAGTACCCCGTGACGATGTTGCCGAAGCGGTCCCTCGCGCTGAGGGTGAGCATGTTCGAGGCGCCCGCCGTGACGTCCCCGGGCAGCCCCTCCAGCGCCAGGTACTCCACGATGCTGCTGACCACCTCCAGCGTGACGGAGCTGGTGAGCGCGGCATTGGCCGTGTCCACCACCGTTATCCGCCGGAGGCCCGCCGTGCGCAGCACCACGCCGTCGACGAAGGAGCCGATGCCCGCTTCATTCTCGGTGAAGGCGAAGTCGGCCGGCAGGGTCGCCGCGGGGTCGTCCGAGCTGAAGTGCACCGTCCCGGTGTAGTCCCGGACCACGTTGTCGAAGCGGTCGAACACGATGACGGTCAGGGTGCCCGGCACGCCCGCCCTGACGGGCGGCATCAGGCCGGTGAGCATGAGGCGGCTGGCGGCGTCCGCGCGGATGGTGAACGGGTCGCTCTCCACCGCCGTCAGCCCGGCCGCGCTGGCGGAGAACCGGTGCTGGCCCGCCACCTCCACCCGCAGGGTGTCGAAGACGGCCACGCCGTTGACGGCGGCCACCTGCACCGGCTCGAACTCGGGGTGGCCCACGAGGGACAGCGTCACCGGCGTGTTGGCCGAGGGAACGACATTCCCATTGGCATCCCGCAGCTCGACGCGGACCTCCGGCAGCAGCGCGCCCGCCGTGCCTCCGGAGGGCTGGACGGAGAAGGCCAGCTGCTCCACGTCCGGGTCCCGCGTCTGCACCATCACGCTGGAGGAGCGCGCGGAGTTGCCGCGGTTGTCCGTCACCCGCAGGGCCACGTAGTAGGTGCGGCGGGGCAGCAGTCCGGTGAGGGTGGCGGACTCGCTGGCGCGCGGCTCGGCGGGAGCGCCGACGCCCGTCACAAGGGTGGCCGCGTCGAACTGGGCGTCGCTGGTGATGTCGCTCTCCGAGTAGCGCAGCTCCTGGGACGCCGCCCGGCCCTCTCCGCCGTCGTCCCCCACGGCGGCCCACGTCACCGTGGCGCTGTTGGACGTGGACGTGCCCGCCGAGAGCGACGGCGTCGCCGGGGCCACGTCGTCCACGATGTCGAGGCCCGCGCTGGTGGCGCTGGACAGCCCCTGTGCCGACGCGACGAGCTGGAACCGGCCCTCCTCGCTCACCCGCAGGTTGGTGAAGGTGGCCACCCCCTCCAGCGGCGCCGCGCTGGTGACGCCCCCCAGTCCCTGCGCACCCTGCGCCAGCCCCATCGTCACCAGGGGCGCGCCCACCACCGCCCGGTTCCCGAAGGCGTCCTGGAGCTCCACCATCACCAGGGGCAGCACCGCGCGCACGGAGGCCCGCTCCGGCGGTGCCTCGATGAAGGCCAGCGTCGAGGCCTCACCGGCCACCACGCCCACGCCCTGCCCGGCCGCCAGCGCCGCGCTGGCGCCGTCCCGCACGTCGACGCGGTGGCTGCCCGCGCGCTTCAGGATGATGCCGGTAAAGGTGAAGCGGCCCGCGTCCGCCTCGGTGAAGGCGTGGGGAGCCGGCAGGCCGGCGGTGGCGTCCGTGGACGTCAGCACCAGCGTGCCCGTATAGCCCGTGGCCACGTTGCCGAACGCGTCGCGCACCGTCACCTGGGCGCTCCCGGCGGCACCCGCGGTGAGGACGCCGGGCAGGCCGGAGAGCTCCAGCGAGGCCGCCGCGGCCGGAGCCACGGCGAAGGTGGGGCTGGTGGCGCCCTCCAGGCCCGCGGCCTCCACCTTCAACTGGTAGCCGGTGCCCGACTTCTTCAGCACCACCTCCGTGAAGCGGACCACGCCGGCCACCGCGCGTGCCGTCAGCGTCCCCTCCAGAGTGGCGTCACCCGGGCCCGCGGCCAGCGACAGCGTCACCTCATCCGTGGCGCTCGTCACGGTGCGGCCCTGGCCGTCCTGAAGGCGCACCTCCAGGCCGCCCATGGGCGCGCCGGCCCTGGCCGACAGCGCGGTGGCGGTGAAGGCCAGCCGCGTGGCGACGTGCGGGGTGAAGGTGATGGCGGGACGCGAGCCCAGCACCACCGCGCCGCCCTCGGCCTCCACGGAAGCCGTCACCGTCTTCGTCCCGGCGCGGGTGGACACCACGGAGGCCGTGGTCCGGCCCTGGGCGTCCGTCCTGCTCGCCGGCTGCGTCACGGTGTTGCCGTCGCCGGACACCTCCACGCGCACCGTGCGGCCCTCCAACGCCGAGCCATCCTCCTGCTTCACGGTGATGGTGACGTCCACCCGGTCCTCGCCGTCGGCCAGCACTCCCGAGGCGCGGCTCACCTCCACCGTGGAGCGCGAGGCGTCGGGCAGCGGCTTCGGCGGCTGTGGCGTCTGCGGCGTGGAACCACCACCACAGCCCAGCAAGAGGCCCAGGCACAGCACGCCCAGCCCGAGCAGCCGGGCCAGCGAGAGGGGACGAGGGGACATGGATGTCTCCGGGAGCAAGCACCCCCCGCGCGGAGGACTCCACTCGCGGGGTTGCACCGCTTTCTACCAGACAATCCACCCCGGGAAGTAGCCCACGGCCGTAAACCTGCAACTCGAATGAAACTTCACCCGGCCGTGAGCGTCGTCCCGTCAGCCCCTCGTGACACGGGGCTACGTGAGGGCGGCCATGATGGCGCCGCCGCCGAGCAGGGACTGGCCGCCGTCGCAGACCATGATGGAGCCGGTGATGTACGAGGCGGCGGGCGAGGCGAGGAAGAGCGCCAGCTTCGCGATGTCGTCCTTGGTACCGAAGCGCTGCAGGGGCAGCGCCTGGATCATCTTCTGCTTGCCCTCCTCGCTGGGAGCGAGCCGGCGCATACCCTCGGTGTCCTCGATGGGGCCGGGGGTAATCGTGTTGACGCGCACGCCGGAGCCGCCCCACTCGAGCGCCAGCACGCGGGTGAGCATGTCCACGCCGGCCTTGGCGGCGCACACGTGGGCCTGCATGGCCATGGGCAGGTAGGCCTGGGGCGCGGAGATGTTGATGACGCAGGCGCCGGGCTTGCGCAGGTGGTCGAAGGCGGCGCGGCTGATGTTGAAGGTGCCCAGCACGTCGATGTCCATGACGGCCTTGAAGCCGTTGGAGGACATGCCCACCGCGGGCGCGGGGAAGTTGCCGGCGGCGCCGCAGACGAGGATGTCGATTTCGCCGTAGGCGTCTCGCACCGTCTGGAGGGCCTTCTCCACGGCGGCGTAGTCCCGGACGTCGGCGGCCACGCCCATGGCGGTGCCGTGCGCCTGGAGGCCCTTCACGGCGCCCTCCAGCTTCTCCACGTTGCGGCCGTTGATGGCCACCTTCGCGCCCGCCTTCACGAAGGCCTCGGCGATGCCGAGGTTGATGCCACTGCTGCCGCCAGAGATGAACGCCACCTTGCCCGCGAGCAGCCCGTCCCGGAACACGCCTTCTGCCATTTGACTCGTCTCCTGTGGAAGCGACCAGGCGGCGACTTGACCAGAACCCGCCGCACCGCGCCATGACCTTCACGAGGCGGACGGCGAGTCCGGGGGCGCTGTGTTAGAGGACGCGACATGACCCGCCGCCCCGAAATCCTCGCCCCCGCTGGGGACCTCGACTCGATGAAGGCCGCGCTGGCCGGTGGTGCCGACGCCGTCTACTTCGGGCTGGACGAGGGCTTCAACGCGCGTGCCCGCGCGGAGAACTTCTCGCTCGCCACCCTGCCCCAGACGCTGGCGCTCGTGCACCGCGCCGGGGCGCGGGCGTACCTGACGCTGAACACGCTGGTGTTCGAGCCTGAACTGCCCGTGGTGGAGGACATCCTGCGCCGGGTGGCCGCGGCGGGGGTGGACGCACTCATCGTCCAGGACCCGGCGGTGGCGCTGATTGCCCGCGCGGTGTGCCCCCAGATGGAGGTCCACGCCTCCACGCAGATGACGATTTCGAGCGCGGAAGGGGCCCGCTTCGCGCGGGGCCTGGGTGCCACGCGGGTGGTGGTGCCACGCGAATTGTCGGTGGCGGAGATTCGCCGGCTGGCGTCGGAGACGGACATCGAGCTGGAGGTCTTCATCCACGGCGCGCTGTGCATGTCGTGGAGCGGCCAGTGCCTCACGAGCGAGGCCTGGGGCGGGCGCTCCGCCAACCGCGGGCAGTGCGCGCAGTCGTGCCGGCTGCCGTACGACCTGGTGGTGGATGGCCAGACGCGCGAGCTGGGGGACGTGCAGTACCTCCTCAGCCCCAAGGACCTGGCCGGCGTCATGGCGGTGCCGCAGCTGGTGGATATCGGCGTGCACTCGCTGAAGATCGAGGGCCGGCAGAAGGGGCCGCAGTACGTGGCCACGGCGGTGCAGGGCTACCGGCGGTGGGTGGATGGCGTGGCGGCGGGGAAGCCGGACGCGGGCGCGCTGAAGCGCGACCTGGCGGACATGACGCTCTCGTACAGCCGGGGCTTCTCGCACGGGTTCTTCGCGGGTTCGGACCACCAGACGCTGGTGGAAGGCCGCTTCCCCAAGCACCGCGGCATGTACCTGGGCCGGGTGGAGTCCGTGCACGGGCGCGACGTGCGTGTGGTGGACGACCCGGAGGGCCGCCCCTGGACGGGCGGCCTGGGACAGGAGGACGCGGACAAGCGCCCGGACGCGCCGCAGGGCAAGGTGTCCTCGCCGCTGGAAGGCGACGCGCCGGTGGCGGCCGAGGTGTCCCCGCGCCCCGGCATGGGCGTGGTGTTCGACGCGGGCCACCCGGAAGACAAGCACGAGCCGGGTGGGCCGCTGTTCCGCGTGGAGCGCAAGGGCCGCGGCTGGGTGCTGGGCTTTGGCAACCCCGGACCGGACCTCGCGCGGGTGGCGCCGGGGCAGCGCGTGTGGGTGACGAGCGATCCCGCATTGGCGAAGCGCACGGAAGAGCTGCTGGCGCAGGGCGAGCCGGAGGGCCGCGTGCCGCTGGAGCTGACGGTGTCGGGCGCGGCCGGGGCGCCGCTGGTGGTGACGGGCCGGGCGCGCGGTGGGCACGTGTTCATGGTGTCCAGCGAGGTGGTGCTGGCGGAGGCACGCGGTGGCGGCATGGACGCGGCGCTGCTGAAGGACAAGCTGGCGGCGCTGGGCGGGACACCGTTCCACCTGAGCGGGCTGGACACGGCGGGGCTGGTGCCGGGGCTGCACCTGCCGGTGTCGGAGCTGAAGGCGCTGCGGCGCCGGCTGGTGGCGGAGCTGGCGGAGAGCGTGGCGCGAGGGCCGGTGCGAACCGTCCGGGAGGAGTCCGTCCTGGAGGAGCTGCGCGCATCGCTTCGCGAGCGCGTGACGACGGCGTCCGTTGCGGCGGGCTCGGTTGCGTCACCCGAGCGCGTGACGACGGCGTCCGTTGCGGCGGGCTCGGTTGCGTCACCCGAGCGCGTGACGGCGGCGTCCGTTGCGGCGGGCTCGGTTGCGTCACCCGAGCGCGTGACGGCGGTGCCCCCACCGGAGGGCGCGGTCAAGTCGCCTCGGGAGCGCGTGACGGCCGGGCGCTCACCGGAGGCCGCGCGGCTGCTGCCGCTGTGCCGGACGGACGAGCAGCTGGAGGCCGTCATCGCCGCGGGGCTGCCCGAGGTGGAGCTGGACTGGATGGAGCTGGTGGGCCTGCAGCGCGCGGTGGAGAGCGCGCGTGCGGCGGGGCTGCGGGTAACGATTGCGACGGTGCGCGTGCAGAAGCCCGGCGAGGAGGGCTACGACGCGCGCATCGCGAAGCTGAAGCCGGACGCGGTGCTGGTGCGGCACTGGGGGGCGATGATGCACTTCCTGGAGAAGCCTCCCGCGCCCGGGGAGTCTCGCCCGGCGCTGCATGGAGACTTCTCGCTGAACGTCACCAACTCGATGACGGCGTTGCACCTCTTGGGGCTGGGGCTGGACACGCTGACGTTCGCGCATGACCTGGACGCGGTGCAGCTCGGGGCCATGCTGGAGCACCTGCCGGCGGAGCGCTTCACGGTGGCGGTGCACCATCACATCTCGACGTTCCACACGGAGCACTGCGTGTACTCACACACGCTGTCGCACGGGCGCGACTACCGGAGCTGCGGGCGTCCGTGTGAGAAGCATCGGGTGTCGCTGAGAGACCACAAGGGGCTGGAGCACCCGGTGGTGGTGGACGTGGGGTGCCGCAACACGGTGTTCAACGCGCAGGCGCAGAGCGCGGCGTCACTGGTGCCCCGGCTGCTGGAGCGCGGGGTGCGGCGCTACCGGGTGGAGTTCGTGCGCGAGTCGCGCGAGGAGGCCACGCGGGTGCTGTCGGCCTATCAGGACCTGTTGGCGGGCCGCATCTCCCCCGCAGAGGCCGTGCGCCGCGCGGCGGTGCACGAGCAGTTCGGCGTGACGAAGGGCACCATGAAGGTGCTCAACCCGACCTTCACCGTGCAGCGCTGACGGGAGCCGCGAATCAGTCCCGGGGCGTGCGGCGCGAGAAGCGCAGCACGGCGCGGAACACGTCCTCCACCGCGTTGGCATCCACCTTCAGCTCCGCGGCCCACTGACGCCGCGTTTCGAGCAGGCTCGCCTCACGCCCGAGGTCCGGCAGGGGCAGGCCGTGCTCCGCCTTCACCCGCGCCGCCTGCTGCACGAGCCGCGCGCGCCGGGCCAGCAACTCCACCATTTCCCGGTCGAGCACGTCGATGCGCTCACGAATCTCGGTCAGGCCGGAAGGCGTGGGGATGGCCTCGGGAGCCGGGCTGTCCGACGCGCGGGAGGCTTCGAGCTCCAGGTGCAGCCGCGTGAGGGCGTCCATCAGCCCCACGCGAGCGTCCCGAGCATAGGGGTTCTCCGACTGCACGACGCCGAGCAGGTGGGGCACCTCCTGGCTCGCGTACTCGACCAGGCGGGCAAGGGGCTGGAAGCTCGGGGGCGCGAAGGGAAGGTCCTTCCCCACCTCGGCACGCATCAGGCCGTGCGCCAGGAAGAACGTGAGCACGTGCGTGCGCGACATCAGCGTGTCGTGCTCGTCCGGCGTCATCTCCGTCACCACGCACCCCAGCCGCTCGAACAACTCCCGCGCCTTCCGCGCGGCGTCCGGGTGCAGCTCATTGGGACACACCACGGTGCGACGGGGCTTGTCCCCGCGAGCGAGGCTGGCGGGGCCGAAGAGCGGATGGGTACCGGCCCAGGGAATGTCCCGGCCCAGCACCGAGGCCAGCACCTGCACCGGCCGCACCTTGACGCTCCCCACGTCAATCACCGTCTGGGAGGGCTTCAGGTGCGGGCGCAACTCCTGGAGCACCGCGCGCATGGCGCCCACCGGCATGGCCAGCACCACCAGGCTCGCGCCGCTCACCGCCTCCGCGAGCGAGCCCGCGCGCAGCTCGGGGGGAACCCCTTCCTGCCGTGGGTCATGCACCTTGTGAGGAATGCCTGCTTCGAGGAGCAACCCCGAGAGGGCGCGACCGAAGCGCCCATATCCCAGCAACGCGATGCTCTCCAGCATTGAGACAGGCTCCCGCTGCACGTGCACGATGATGAGGAGATCCTCGCACCGGCGTCAGCGTGGCGGAAGCCCCCACCCCTGGGTGCGGAATCACCGCCCCTGGAAGCGAGGAGGCCGGCGCTCGGCGAAGGCGGAGAAGGCCTCCGCCAGGTCGAGCGACTGGAGGAACGCGGAGTTCCACACCGCCACGTAGCGCAGGCCGTCCGCGATGGACTTGTCGGCGCAGTACTCCATCACCTGCTTGGCGCCCTGGACGACGAGCGGTGGGTTGTCGGCAATCCGCCGGGCGGTGGCCCGCGCCTCGGTGAGCAGGGCCTCGGGGGTGGGAAACACCTCGTTGACGAGCCCCATACGCAGCGCGCGTGCGGAGTCCACGTCACCGCCGGTGTAGGCCAGCTCGCGCGTGTGGCCCTCGCCGATGATGCGAGGCAGGCGCTGGAGCGCGCCCAGGTCGGCGACGATGCCCACCTTCACCTCGCGCAGGGAGAACTTCGCCTCCTGCGAGCAGTACCGGAAGTCACACGCGGCGATGAGGTCCATGCCTCCGCCGATGCACCAGCCATGCACGGCGGCGATGACGGGCTTGCGGCAGCGGGCGAGCCCCTCGGTGGCCTGCTGCATGTCGCCGATGAGCTTCAGGAGCTTCGTGCGCTCGAGGGCCAGGTTGCTCTCGCCCATGAACAGGGGCCCGAGGGTCTCCATCATCCCCATCAGGTCCAGGCCGTAGGTGAAGTGGCTGCCCTCGCCGCGCACGAGGATGACGCGAATGGTGTCGTCGGCATCCAGCGCGCGGATGGCCTCGGGCATCTCCCGCCAGAAGTCGGGGCCCATGGCGTTGCCCTTGCCCGGGCCGGTGAGCACCAGCTCCGCGACGCCCTCACCCTTTTCGATTCGCAGCGACTTGTACGTGCCGTCCATCCATTCCTCCAGGAAAGCGAGATGGCGGCACTTGACCAGAAGCAACGCGGCGGCGTCCACGGGAGTGCCGTGGACGCCTCACCGCCGGACGTCAGCCGAACTCCACCACCCGCATGCCGAACAACCGGTCCACGGCCGTGAGCAGGTCGTCGTTCACCTGCACCTTGATGGAGGTGTTGCCGATGAGCGCCTCGGCCTCGCCCTGGAAGAGCACGCTGACGGCCACCGGCGTGGCGCCCGCGTACTTCTTCGCCAGCTCGTGCAGCTTCGCCACCCGGTCCTCGGTGAGCAGGTCCGCGGGCACGCGCAGCTCCAGCCGCTTCGTGCGCTTCTCACGCACCGCCTTCAGGCTCTGGATGTCGTCGACGATGAGCTCCGGCGTGGGGTTGTTCTCGTCGCGCTGGCTGATCTGCACCGTGCCCGACACCAGGATGGGGTCATCCGACTTGAGCAGGTGCTCCCAGTTCTCGTACCCCGGCTTGGGCCCCTGCTTCGCCCACTTGCCGTCCTTGCCCATCACGTTGCGCGTGCCTTCCTTCCCCGGGAAGCACACCAGCTCGATGGAGCCGGACAGGTCTTCAATCGTCACCCACGCCATGCGCTTGCCCGTCTTCGTGGGCCGCTCGCGGAGAATCGTGACGATGCCCGCCACCGTGAGCTTGTCGTCCTTGCGCGCCCGCTGCACCGCGGTAATCGGCCGCGCGTAGCGCTTCAGCTCCTTGTCGTACTGATGCAGCGGGTGGCCGGACACGTAGAAGCCGATGGCCTCCTTCTCCAGCGCCAGCCGCTCCTTCTCCGTCCACTCCTCCACCGCCACGTACTCGTCCTTCAGCCCACCGCCGCCACCCGAGGACGGGCCGGCCAGCATGCCGAACAGCGAGCTCTGCCCCGCGGCCTTGTCCTTCTGGCTGGCCGAGCCCCGGTTCATCGCCTTCTCAATCGTCTCGAAGAGCTGCCGGCGCGGCCGCTTCTCGAAGTCGAAGGCGCCCGCCTTCACCAGCGCTTCCATCACCTTCCGGTTGACGCGGCGGCTGTCCACGCGCTCGCAGAAGTCGAAGAGGCTCTTGAAGGGCCCCTCCTTGCGTGCCTCCAGGATGGACTCGATGGCGCCCTCGCCCACGCCCTTGATGGCGCCCAGACCGAAGCGGATCTTCCCGTCCACCGCGCCGAACTGCAGGTCCGACTGATTCACATCCGGCGGCAGCACCTCGAGGCCCGACTCGCGCGCCTCGCCGATGTGCTTCACCACCTTGTCGGTGTTGTCCTTCTCGCTGGAGAGAAGGGCCGCCATGAACTCGCACGGGTAATGCGCCTTCAGCCACGCCGTGTGGATGGTGACGAGGCCGTACGCCGCCGAGTGGCTCTTGTTGAAGCCGTACTCGGCGAACTTCTCCATGAGGTCGAAGATTTCGCCGGCAATCTTCAGGTCGACGCTGTTCTTCGCGCAGCCCTCGAGGAAGCCGGCGCGCTCGGCCTGCATGACCTCGGCCTTCTTCTTGCCCATGGCGCGGCGGAGCAGGTCGGCGCGGCCCAGGGTGTAGCCACCCAGGACCTGCGAGATCTGCATCACCTGCTCCTGGTACACGATGACGCCGTAGGTATCCTTGAGCACCGGCTCCAGCGCGGGGTGCGGGAACGTCACCGGCTCGCGGCCGTGCTTGCGGTTGATGAAGACGTCCACCATGCCGGAGTCCAGCGGACCCGGGCGGTAGAGCGCGCCAGCGGCGATGACGTCTTCGAAGCAGGACGGCTTGAGCTTCACCACCATTTCCGTGAAGCCGCTGGACTCCATCTGGAAGACACCGGCCGTGTCTCCCTTGGCCATCAGCTCCCAGACCTTGTCGTCGTTGAGCGGAATCTCGTGACGGGGAATGTCCTTGCCGTGGTTGCGCTTCACCAGGTCCAGCGCGTGCTGGATGACGGTGAGCGTCTTCAGGCCGAGGAAGTCGAACTTCACGAGGCCCGCCGCCTCCACCTCGTCCTTGGCGAACTGGGTGATGAGCGTCTTCTCACCGGGCGGCTGGTAGACGGGCACGAACTCCCACAGCGGCTTGTCGGCAATCACCACGCCGGCCGCGTGCATGCCGGGCTGCCGGTGCAGGCCCTCCAGCGCCAGGGCGATTTCCAGCACGTCCTTGGTGGTGACGGGCTTGCCCTCCACCTCGCCGATGTTGGAGGGCGTCTCCATCATCTCCTTGAGGCGAGGCTCCATCTCGATGGCCTCCTTCAAGGTGATGTTGAGCACCTCCGGCACCAGCTTGGCGATGCGGTCACCCTCGCTGAACGGCAGCGCGAACACACGGCACACGTCGCGCAGCACGCTCTTCGCCTTCAGTGAGCCGAAGGTGATGATCTGCCCCACGTTCAGCTCGCCGTACTTCCGGCCGACGTACTGGATGACCTCGTCCCGGCGGTCCTGGCAGAAGTCGATATCGAAGTCCGGCATCGACACGCGCTCCGGGTTGAGGAAGCGCTCGAACAGGAGGTTGTACGGGATGGGGTCCAGGTCGGTGATGCGCAGCGCGTAGGCCACCAGGCTGCCGGCGCCGGAGCCACGGCCCGGGCCCACGGGGATGCCGTGCTGCTTCGCCCAGTTGATGAAGTCCTGGACGATGAGGAAGTAGCCGCTGAAGCCCATCTTCTGGATGACGCCAATCTCCAGCGTGAGGCGGGCGTGGTACTGCTCGCGGTCCAGCGGGTACGCGCCCTCCAGCTCCTTGAAGCGCTGGCGGAGCCCCTCGTAGGCCAGCTCCGCCATGAAGCTGTCCGGGGTGTGGCCGTCGGGCACCTTGAAGGTGGGCAGCATGGGCTTGCCCAGCTTCAGCTCCAGGTTGCACTGCTCGGCGATGCGCTGGGTGTTGTGGACGGCCTCGGGCGTGTCCTTGAAGAACTCCAGCATCTCCTGGGGGCTCGTGACGTAGAGCTTGTCCGTGGAGTGCTTCATGCGCTTGCCGTCCGCCAGCGTCTTGCCGCTGGCGATGCACATGAGCAGCTCGTGCGCGCGGGCGTCCTCGCGCTTGATGTAGTGCGCGTCCGCGGTGGCGCACAGCGGGATGTCCAGGTCGCGCGAGAGCTGCTTGAGGTTCTCGTTCGCCTTGTCCTGCTCGGGCATCCCGTTGGACTGCACCTCCAGGAAGAAGTGCCCCGGCTCGAAGATGTCCTTGTACTCCTGCGCGGCGCGGCGGGCGTGGTCCATGTCGCCGCGGAAGCACGCGCTGGTGATTTCACCGCCCAGGCACGCGGTGAGGGCGAAGAGCCCCTTGCTGTGCTCGGCGAGCACCTTCTTGTCGATGCGCGGGTGGTAGTAGAACCCGTGCATGTACGCCGTGGAGGAGAGGTAGCGGAGGTTGGCGTAGCCCTCGGCGTTCTTCGCCACCAGGATGAGGTGGTGGGACACCTTCTCGGAGCGGTCCTCGCGGCCCTTGGGGCCGGCGACGTAGGCCTCCATGCCGAGAATGGGCTTGATGCCGGCGTCCTTGGCCTTCTTGTAGAAGTCGATGGCGCCGAACATGTTGCCGTGGTCCGTCACGGCAACGCTGGTCATCCCCTTCTCCTTCACCGTCTTGATGAGGTCCTTCATCCGGATCGCCCCATCGAGGAGCGAGTACAGGGTGTGGAGGTGGAGGTGGGTAAAGGACATAGGCTCGTGCCACTCCGAAGAGGAGAGATGCTGAACAGTAGGGCGGGGCTCCCCTGCTCGCCAGTCCAGTGTTGAGACCCTGGGGGTAGGCGACGGCGGAGCCGATTTTTCGGCCCGGGAACCCCTTCTGCCATGAGCGGAAGCGGGGGCGAAGAAAGTAACGACCCGGCCCTGCCGGCGCCCGCCCGCGTGGCCCCCACCGGACGTCCAGCCGCTGGCACTTCCATGCGATTCCGGGGTGTTGCGAAACCGGGAGCATGCCCAGCGTGAAATCCCATGGCCTCCGCGGACCGCCCCACCCTCGCCCGTGCCCTCCTGCTCGGCTGCCGGGCGGGACTGCTCGTGTTCCTGGTGCTCTACACCCTGTGCGCGGTTCTCAACACGCGGCTGGGCTACCAGGGGAACGAGAGCCGTCTCGTCTCCGACTTCGTGTGGAGCGAGTGGCGCGGGGTGGTGCTGTGGCAGGTGGCGCGCCTCATCGCGGCGTACACGGTGCTGGGGTTGGCGCTGGGCACGCTGCTGGGCGCGGGGCTCTGGGCGGCCGGGGCGGGCCGCCGGGCCGTGTTCCGGGGCACCGCGCTGGCCTGCCTCGCCGTGAGCGTGCTGCTGATGCTGGGGGACCTGGCGCACCACCCCCACCTCTACGCGGCCACGCTGTACGAGCGCTCGGCCCTCACCCGGTGGCTGCTGCTGGCGGTGAGCGGCACCCCGCCCCTGTCCTGGCGCCTGGGCGCGGCGGTGCTGCCCGCACTGGCCGTCCTGCGGCTGCTCGCGCGGATGCCATGGCGCGCACCGGCACTGGCGCTGGGCGGGACGCTGGGGGCGGCGCTGCTGCTCGGCACGGGGACGCTGGTACGGGCCGGGACGCCACCCATCGTGACGGAGAAGCGCCCGGAGCGCCCCCACCTGCTCATCCTCTCCGCGGACGGGCTGCGGCCGGACCACTTCTCCGGCAACGGCTACCCTCGCCCCACCACCCCCAACATCGACCGGCTGTTGCGCGAGGGCAGCCAGTTCCAGGAGACGGTGGTGCAGGTGCCGCGCACCGCGCCCTCGTGGACGACGCTGCTCACCTCGCAGTGGGCCGGTGAGCACCCCATCCGACACACGCTGGTGGGGCGCAAGGCGCGGGAGCAACCGCTCCACACGATGGCGACGGCCTTGAACGACGCGGGCTGGAGCACGGCGGTGGTGGCGGACTACGCGGGCGACCACTTCTCCCGCCTGGACTACGGCTTCCACCGCGTGGAGGCGCCGGACTTCCACTTCCCGGGCCTCATCCGCCAGCGGATGCTCATCACCCACGTGGCCCTGCTGCCGTGGACGGCGCTGGCGCCCGGCCTCTTCCCGGAGCGCGGCCAGTTCCCCGAACTGACCAACCCGGCCCCGCTGCTGGAGCAGGTGCGGCGCACGCTGGACGGCTTCCCGGACGATGCGCCCTTCGCGCTCGTCGTCTTCGGCTCCACACCGCACTTCCCCTATGCCGCGCCCTGGCCCGAGGAGGGCCGCTTCGTCGCGCCCGGTTACACCGGCCCCTGGCGCTTCGGCACCACGCCGCGCCTGGAGGCGCTCCCGGGCGAGGAGTCACCCACCCCCGAGGACGTGCGAGCCCTGGTGGCCAACTACGACGCGGCGGTGCGCGCCTTCGACGGGCTCGTCGGAGACGTGCGCGCGGAACTGGAGCACCGTGGGCTGTGGGACTCCACGCTGGTGGTGGTGCTGGCGGACCACGGCGAGCACCTGGCGGACGAGGGCCGCGGCGTGGGCCATGGAGACCACCTGTGGGGCGGCGCCGCGCTGCGCATCCCCTTCGTGCTCCGGCTCCCGGGGACCGTGGCCGAGGGCCACACGGTGGCCCAGCGTGCCCGTGCCATCGACGTGGCGCCCACGCTGCTGGACCTGCTCGGCGTGCCCGCGCCGGAGTCGTTCCGCGGCCGCTCGCTGGCACCCCTGGTCCACCCGGGCTCGAACGGGGTGACGCTTCCGGACGCGCCCGCGCTCGTGGAGACAGACCTCTGGTTCAGCGACCGGGACGGCCAGCCCTATCAGCGGATGCGCATCCCCTACCCCTGGGTCTACGAGACGGCCACCGTGGAGCCGGAGACGGGGGACATCGCGCTCCGGCCGGAGTGGGAAGCACCGGTGCAGAGGGCCAGGCACCGCGGCCTGTACCTGGGACGCTGGAAGCTGCTGGAGCTGCCCACGCCCCGGGGCCTGAAGGTGGAGCTGTACGACGTGGTGGCGGACCCGGCGGAAGCACATGACGTCAGCGGGGAGCACCCGGAGGTGGTGCGCACCCTTCGCGAAGTGCTGGCCCGCGAGCGGCCGGTGCCCCACCTGCCCCAGCCCCACGGCCGGCGCTGAAAGCCCGGCCCCCTTCACACTTCTTCACGAGCCGTACAGGCGCCCGAAACGGGCGGCCGGCACATTGAGCACCGTCGCCACCGTGGCGAATCCACCCGGGGCCCCGCGGGGGCCCCATCCAGGAGACAGTGCCATGAAGAAGAAGCTCGCCATCGCCGGTTCCGCCGTCCTCGCCGTCCTCCTCCTCAGCGGCTTCGCGTTCCGCGGAGGTCATGGCTGGGGACGCGACCCGGAGCGCATCCGCCAGATGATTACCTGGCGGCTCAACGACAAGCTGGAGGACCTGGACGCCACCGACGCGCAGCGTCAGTCCATCAACGCCGTGAAGGACCGCCTGTTCGACGAGGGCTCGCAGCTCATGCAGGAGCAGCACGCGGCGCGCGCGGAGGCCTTCACCCAGCTCGCGTCGGACACCCCGGACGCCCAGAAGCTCCATGCGCTGGTGGACGCGCGCATCGACGCCATGCGCGCCTTCGCCCACAAGCTGACGGACGCCGCGCTGGAGGTGCACGGCACGCTGACGCCGGAGCAGCGCAAGGAGCTGGCCACCGAGTTCCGCGAGCGCACTGGCATCAAGTGAGCCCTCGCCCCGGGCCCGTCCCGACAGACGGGCCCGCGTGCGTGGGGCACTGAACGCGGCCCCCCTTGTACCCGGGTGGTAATGGGTGGGCGGCGGAGAGGACGACGGCTAGTTTAGGTGCGTGAATTACACCGACTACGCCCAGCGCATCCGCTCCTTCACGACACTCGCGGAGGTGGCCGAATACGGCCGCGTCACCGAGGGTGGCCAGGAATACCCGCTCTTCCGGCTCATCGTCCCCGGAGAGCGTTGGCTGGTCATCACCTCCGGCTTCCACGGAGAGGAGCCCGCCGGCCCGCTGACGCTGGCCGAGCACTTCCCGGAGGTGGTGGCCTACGCCCGCGAGCGCGGCGTGGGCCTGCGCGTCTATCCCTGCATCAACCCCTCCGGCTTCGAGGACGGCACCCGCTACAACCGCGGCGGAGAGAAACCCAACAACGACTTCCTCCGCTACGAGGTGGCGCCGGGCGAGTGGAAGGGCGAGCTGAGCCGCCCGCAGCCCATCCTCCGCTGGGTGCTGTACGACGGGGGGCCCAGGGAGACGCGCGCCGTGCGCGGGGACCTGGCGCGCTTCCCGCCCCCCGCGGCCGCGCTCGACCTCCACCAGGACAACTACCTGGGCGGCGAGGCGACCTACGCGTACACCTTCGGGGACAAGGCCGCCTACCGCCCCCTGGTGGACGCAAGCGCCCGCCACGTCACCGTGGTGCGCAACCAGAAGGTGGACGAGCACAACGTCACGGACGCGGACGGCCTCATCGAGTACCACGACGGCAGCGTCACCGACTGGTACATGCGCCAGGGCGTGCCCTACACGGCGACGCTGGAGACGACCACACCCACGCCGCTGGCCAGGTGCCACGCGGTGAACCTCATCTGGATTCGCGGCTTCATCGACCTGGCCGCGCGCGGAGGCCGGTGACGCTCAGGGGTCGTCGTCCTCGCCACCGTCGCCATCGGGCACGAGGATGACGGAGCGCACCAGCTCCTCGCCCTCCCGGAGGCAGACGTCCTCCTTCACCTCGTCCACCTCGTCCGCATCCACCTTCAGCTCATAACAGCCGGAGGGCAGCGGGCCCACGCGCACCTCTCCGCTCGTCGCGTCCACCTCGATTTCGTCCAGCACCGTGCCGTCCACCTCCACCTCGGCGCGGGAGGGCACGCCGCCCTGGCCGTCCGACACCCGCACGGTGATGAAGGCCCCCGGCGGCGCCTGGATGTCGCCCACGTCGACGATGCGGGCCCCCTGGGCCACCACCGCCGAGCGGACCGCGCGCGTGCGCGAGGCCACCACGAACAGCTCCACGGAGGTGGCGGGCACGCCGGCCAGCTCGAAGCGCCCGTCCTGCGACACCCCGGCGCGCAGCTCGGGCCGGCCCAGCACGCTCACCATCGCCACGTCGGGCTCCGCGTCGACGATGCGCCCGCGCACCGTGCCGGACCCCAGCGGCCCGTTCTCGAAGCCGCCACAGCCCGCCACCGCCAGCCCCAGCAACCCGAGGGCCATCCTGCTTCCTGGAGTGCGCATCAGAACCGATACCCTCCGCCCAGCATCAAGCCGCCGAAGCCCACCATGCGCGTCCGCCCGTCCACCGGCACGTACGCCCACAGCAACTGCGCCTTCGCGTCCAGGACGAACGCCGGACTGAAGCGCCAGGACAGACCCGCCATCCAGCCGGGCCACACCGTGACGTAGCGTTCATCCCGGCTCAACAGGTCCAACTGGAAGGAGCGCTGCAACCACAGACCGGCCACTCGCGGACCGGTGGAGAGGCCCAGGGGCCCCCACCACCACGTGGGCCCCACCGCCGCGCCCACCAGCAGCGTGCGGTGGCGCACCGGCACCACACCTCCCAGCTCCAGCTGGAGTGACTGCCGCCCCTGCCCGCCCGCCACGTCCACCCAGACGTCCAGCCGCCGCTCCAGCAACACCCCGTCCAGGCGCAGGCCCACGCCCGCGAGCACGGAGGCCGGCAGCACCTGCTCGCGGCTGCGCGCGTCGAGGAACCCCAGCGCGCCCGCCTCCAGCGCCACGGTGCGCCGGGGCCCTTCCGAGGCGCGGCGCACGAGCGACTCCAGCTCCCGGCGCTCTCCCGCCTCCAGCGCCACGGTGTCCTCCCACAGCACCCGCCCGCCCTTGCGCAATTCCAGCCGGCGCTTGCCCTCCGGCACCACCACGCCGCCGGGCAGCTCACCCGCGGCCTGGCCGTCCACCTTGAGCGTGAAGCCCTCCAGGCGCGCGCTGTAGGAGAAGACCTCGGGCTGGCCGGGCCGCTCCAGCGCGCCCGCGAGCAGCACCGGGTCCGCGCCCACCTCCAGAATCTGCGCGCTCGGCCGCTGGCGCCCGTTCGTATAGGCCCACGTGTGGCGGCGGGCCCAGTCGTGCGCCTCGGTGGCGCTCACCGCGCCGTCCCGGTTGCGGTCTCCCCGGCCGTCGAGCGCCTGGATGAGGAAGTGCGTGTAGATGTCGTTGGCCAGCGCGTCGTCCTCGCGCGCGGCCTCGCCCCAGTCGCTGGCGGACAGGACGATGGACGCGCGGCTGGCGGCCTCCAATGGCCGTGGCGCGAAGGCGGACTTGGTACGCGCCAGCTCGTGGCGCACATCCGGAGGCAGCAGCGACTTGCCGGTGCCGCTGTGACAGGTGGCGAGCACCAGCACGCGGCGGCGCGAGCCCAGCCGCTCCAACGCCCGCTCCAGCGCGGCCATCTCCAGCCCGGTGCCGGGCACGTCGCGGAAGGAGGTGTCGTGCGTCACCAGGTAGCGCTGCAGCTCGCCCGTCTCGTCACGCGCCAGCGTGCCGTGGGCGGAGACGTAGACGACCACCACGTCCTGCGGGCGCCAGGGCCGGGCCTCCAGCGCCTTCAGCGCGTTCAGCACCGACTGGCGTGTCGTCTGCTCCGGCCGGGCCAGCACCGTCACCGACTTGAAGCCGCCGCGCACCGGGTCCGCCAGCACGCGCCCCAGGTCCTCCGCGTCCTTGCCCGCGTAGAGCAGCCGGTTCCAGGCGGAGTCCGCATACTCCGGGATGCCGATGAGCAGCGCGTGCCGCTCGCCCGCCTGCGCGGAGACCAGCGCCTCCTCCTCCATCCGCACACGAACGACGCGGCCCTTCTCCCCCGACTCCGCCGTACGGCAGGCGGAGAGGGCGAGGACCCCGAGCATCAACGGAATGAGCAGCAGGCGGGACAGACGGACCTCCTCAGGGCGCAGCATGCCCCGGATCCACGCGCAGGTGCAGCCGTGCCCGCACCGCGTCCGGTGGGACGGCCCCCTGCCCGGCCGCCTGCTCCACGGCCTCCCGCGAACCGGGGCCCTTCGGCCAGGCCACCAGCACCAGCGTCACGGGGCCCTGCTCGCCTTCGAGCGAGACGCCGGCCAGGTCCGCGCCCTCGCGCAGGGGGTTCGTTCCCGGCTCCAGCTCGTAGCGGCCCAGCACCTGCGTGGGCAGCCCCGGTGCTTCGCGCAGCAGCAGCGCGTCGGCGGCCTCGCTGGAATGGTAGTGCAGCAGCACCACCGCCTCGGGCGGCAGCACCGTGTCGTCGCGCACGGGAGGCGTCTCGCCGTTCGGCAGCTTCGCCATCGCCGCCAGCTCCAGCACCAGCGGCACGGTGCCCTTGATGCGCTGCGAGGGCGTGGTCTCCGTCCTCATCACCTGGGGCAGCACCAGGACGGCGAGGCCCGCGGCGACCGCCGCCGCCACCGCCCCGGCCAGCCAGGCGCGCCTCGGCGCTCCCAGGCGGCGGCGCAGACGCGCCCAGCCCACCGCGTCCTCACGAGCGGGGCCCGCGGCCTCGCCGAGCGCCTCGTCCGCCAGCGCCTCCAGTCCGAGGGCGTCCTCCTCCTGCTCCGCCGCGAGGAACTCCTCACACACGTCGCAGGGAGCCGCGAGGTGCCTGGCGAAGTACGCCACCGCCTCCGGCTCCTTCCTTTGCAGCGCGCGCCAGCCTTCCGCGTCCAGGTGCCTGCCGGTGTCGGCCATGGTCACTCCACCTCCGCGGCCAGCAGCCGCGCCAGCAACTCCCGCTTCACCCGGGCCCGGAAGCGCTCCAGCCGCATCGTCACCGCGCTCTTGCCCAGCCCCAGGCGTTCGGCGATCTCCCGCGCGCTCAGCTCACCCTCCAGGTAGAACAGGCGGGCCGTCTCCTTCTCGGGGCCCTCGGGCAGCTCCTCGATGAGCGCGCGCACCACGGCCACCCGCCGCTCCACCCCGAGCGAGGGTGGCACGGCGGGAGCGATGTCCTCCACCTCCCGCGACAGGTGCTCCGCGGCGAGGGCCCGCACGCGCTCGCCACGGCTGAGCGCCAGCGCGTGGTTGCGGGCAATGGTCACCAGCCAGCGGCTGAAGGCCCGCGGGTGCTGCAACCGGGGCAGCTCGCGGAAGGCCCGGGCGAACGTCTCCTGGACGACGTCCTCCACCTCGGCCGGCCCCAGTCCCGAGAAGCCGAACGCCACGCGGCGCACCGAGCCGTGGAAGCGCTGGTAGAGCTGACGGCACGCGTCCTGCTCGCCCCGCGCCGCGCGCTGGATGCAGACGGCGACTTCCTCCTCCGTCACGGCACCGCCTCCCCGCCCGCGCCACCCCGTCCCGGTGCCCGGTCTCCGGAGGTACCGGCGTGCAGTCCCTCCCGCGGGCGCTTCCAGGGGCCAGCGGGACACCCGCAGGCGTGCCCGTCCGCCAGCGGCCGCTCGCGACCGGGCGTAGGGATGCCCCTGGCGGGACAGCCCCTCGAAGACGCCTGTGCGGGAGTGTGGAACCAAGCCATGTCTCCTCATTGAGTACCCCGCCGCATGGGAAGGAGTCACGAGGCCCTTTTCGGCCACACGCCCCAGGTGCGAATGGACCTCACACCTGGACAGCCGGGGCGAGGAGCCCCGGAGAAAAGGCGGGGCTGTGGCCGATTTTCGCGTCCGGGCTCCTTCTTTTTCGAAAGGGCCAGTGCCGCGGCGACGGGCCGGAAGGTGCCGCGGACCGGAGAGCCCCTCACATCAGGAGACGAAAGCCATGCGTCGTTACTTGGGAATGTGCGCGTCCGTCATGTTGCTGTCCGCCTGCAGTGGCAACGAGCCCGCCGCGGTGGGGCTGAGCACGCGGGTGGGTGCCGCGAAGAGCGGCGCCGCGGTCCCCGGCCAGACCGCGCAGCGGCTGGAGACGTCCAACGGCATCACCGTCGAGAGGATCCGGCTCTCCGTGAAGGAGCTCGACCTCGAGCTCGAGGGCGATGACGACGACGATGGCCTCTCGGGAGAGAGCGGCTCCAGCGACACGGAGGCGGCGGACGACCACGACGAGAGGGAGACGGGCCCCTTCATCATCGACCTGTCCGGCCAGGAGCTGGAGGGCAAGGTGGTGCAGCTGAGCAACGTGCAGGTCGAGCCGGGCATCTACGACGAAATCGAGTTCGGCATCGAGAAGGTGTCCATCGAGGACGCGGGCGACGACGCGGGGCTGAAGGAGATGGCCCAGCAAGAGGCCTCCGTCATCATCGACGGCCGCATCGACGGGCAGCCCTTCAGCTTCGTCTCCAGCCTGACGGTGGAGCAGGAGCGCGAGGCCCGCTTCGAGGTGAAGGCCGAGGACGGGCAGAACGTCACCATCAACATCGACCCCAGCACCTGGTTCACCGGCCCCGACGGCCAGCGGCTGGACCCGCGCGAGGACGAGTCGCGCTCCGCCATCGAGGAGAGCATCAAGAAGTCCATCGACGCCTTCGATGACGATGACCACGACGGCGGCGAGGACCACGACGACGAGGACGACGAGGGCAGCGAGGACTGATTCCCCCCCGGGCGTGAGCAGCGGGCGGTGGCGTGGCGTCGCGGGGCGCCATGCCACCGTCCGCGTGCCATACGGGATGATTTGAGCGGGCGCTTCACACCTGCCGGCGCGCCACCGACCAGATGAAGCCGTCGTACCAGAAGTGCATCAGCGACACGACGAGCGTGAGCGCGTAGAGACTCTCCAGGTCGGGGTCCAGCAGCTCCGCGCCCACGCCATAGGCGATGACCGGCATCAGGAAGAGCGCGAGCGCCAGGCCCGCGCTCCGGCCCCGCACCCGCTCCCGGATGCGCCCCCGCTCCTGGGCCCACACCAGCGCCAGGTACTGCACGGCGTGGGTGAGGTTCATGATGAAGAAGGCCTCGCCCCAGCTGTTGAAGCCCCAGGTGTAGATGGAGCAGGCGCCCGTGGTGACCAGCAGGAACACCTTGTGGAACGAAGGCGGCTGGCCCCGCCTCGCCAGCCGGACCGCCGTCAGCACGTAGAAGGCGAGAAAGACGCTCCCCACGCCCAGCACGCCCAGCGTCCAGGCCCGGTGGGTGGCCGTCATCCGCGCGGGCACGGACGCCAGCCACGGCAGGCCCACGTCGCCGAACACCTCGAAGCTCTGGAAGTGGTCCAGCATCGTGGCGCCCGCGAGGATGGGGCCCGCGTACAGCAGGTGGTTCAGCCAGAAGTCGAGCCGCCGCGCCGACTCGGGAGGGCTGCCCCGGTTGCGGTCGTAGATGCGCGCGAAGCCGAACGTCTGCAGGCCCGAGTGCCAGACGTCCCAGAACGTGGCCAGCACCGTGGCGGCGGCGGCCACCACCACCGAGCCCCGGATGGCGGCCCACGCCAGCACCGGGACGAGCAGGAAGCGCAGCGGGTAGAGCCGGAAGATGGCCGGGTTGCCATGGCTGCGGAAGAACACCGCCACCAGGTGCGCGTGGATGAGGCTGCCCACCAGCAGCCCGGCCCCCGTCTTCTCCTGCCCGAAGAGGCGGAAGGACGCATCGCTGAAGGAGGTGCCCGAGATGGCGATGCCCAGCCCGAGCGCTAGCAGCGGTGGGAGCAGGAAGAAGGCCCAGTCGTAGACGGGGCCCACGATGTACGGCGAGCGCGCCCGCGCCTCGGACACCTCCCGCGCCGGCGCGATGGAGCCGGCGTCCGGGAGCGCCTCGGCCTCAGCGCGCGCCGCCAGCGGCCCGGCCATGCGGTACCTCCTCCACGCGCACCCGCTCTCCCAGCTCCTCCATCAGCGCGCCGAGGAACAGGCTCACCCCGGTCAGCTCCAGCGCCTCCTCCACATGGTCGATGAGCGCGTAGACGAGGTTGTCGTTGCCGTGCCGCTCCGTCCACCAGCCCAGCGGCAGCTCCATGAGGAGCGCGCCGCCCACGTACAGGACTCCGGCCACGAGGAACTGCCCCCGCCGCCGCGGGGGAAGGCGCATGAGGAAGGGCAGGAAGGCGAGCCCACCGAGCGTCACGACGACGGCCGCCGGCACCACCCAGCTGAAGAACAGCACTCCGTCCAGCTCCAGCAGCCCGCCCAGGTGCTCGTGCAGACCCACGGCCTCGTCCAGGGAGATGTACGCGAACGCACAGGCCAGCGCCGTCCAGTGGTGCCTCCCGGCCTCGCCCGCGCGTGAGGTGACACGGGAGATGAGCGCGAGCACCAGCGCGCAGCACAGCAGCAGCCCCGACGCGTACCACGTGGGAAGGTTCCGCTCGTAGCTGAGCGAGACGAAGGCAACGAGCGGCTCGAGCCGCGAGACACCCCACGCATGGTGC
Organism: Myxococcus sp. RHSTA-1-4; assembly: GCF_020037125.1. Classification (GTDB taxonomy): domain Bacteria; phylum Myxococcota; class Myxococcia; order Myxococcales; family Myxococcaceae; genus Myxococcus. The sequence continues at coordinate 32,868 of NZ_JAIQDG010000036.1, read as the reverse complement.
ACCGTCTCCACTCCCAGTCCCAGAGCCGTCAACAAGCCCGCGGTCGCGAGCAGGCCACGGCGCAGTCTCTGGGGGGAAGGCAGGAGCATCATCGACGAGGCACGAAGGTACCTCAGGCCGCGCCGCGGCGTGCGCGGTTGAGTACGGTGGAAACCCTTCACGAGGACTGTGAGGGAGGAAGACCCGCAGGCTGCCGAGCGGACACTTTCCCGGCCGCGAAGGCAGTGCGCCTCCTCTCCGACACGGCACGTCGCGTAGGGTGCGTGGCCATGATGGAGGCATGGATGTCACGGATGAACCGGATGGGCCTCGTGGGAGCCGCGCTGCTGCTCGCCGCGGGCACGGCCGAGGCGAAGCAGTGGAAGTACGCGGGCATGCACCCGCGGAGTGGGCAGCCGGCGGATGGGCTCTGCCACATCGAAGCCATGCACGTGCACACTGCGGCACCGGTGCAGGCGGACGTGCTCTACCGCACACATGACGGTGCCTATGTCTTCATCGGGGACCCCACGCCCTTCGGCTACGAGGGCCCCCGGCACTCGTACTACGGGCACCACCCGGTGGTCCTCAACGTGCTCATCAACATCGAGGTGGACGTGGACGTGGTGGAGTACTGCTACCACGACGGGCCGCACTACCACGCCTACGAGCCGCCGCCGCGTCAGGAGTTCGTGGAGAAGGAGGACGTCTACTACTACGCGGGCGAGTACCCGGAGGAGTACCGGCGCGAGAGCCCGCAGCTCGTCCGGGTCAACACGGTGTACCGCACGTGGAACCCCACCCGCCCGGTGGTGACGGTGGCCCCGCCGCCCGAGTACCACGGCCCCATCTTCCAGGTGAACGTCAACCTCCCGGTGCCGCGAGTCGAGGTGAACGTGGGCGCCGTTCCGGTCCGGCATGACGTGGTCGTCGTGCACGAGCGCGAAGTGGTGCACGAGCACGACGACCACTGCGAACACCGGAGGCACAAGCACAAGAAGCACAAGCACAAGAAGTTCAAGGGGCGGGACTGAGCATGCGGCGGACGGTATGCGCGCTGGCCGCGCTGCTCGTGGCGGGCTGCTCCAGCGGCCCGGATGACGTGCTCGACGCGTGGAAGGCGGCCGGTGAGTCGCCCTCCGGCTTCAGCGACGTGGGCGAGAAGCTGCCCGGCGGCAAGTGTCACGCGGGCAAGGTGAGCGGCCTGGACGCCACGGTGTGCGTCTTCGACAACGAGGAGAAGGCGAAGGCCGCCGAGGACGCGGGCTGGAAGCTCGTGGGCAACACCGTCGGCTCCTCCGTGGCCTCAGGAAAGACGGTGCTCGTCATCGCCGACCCTCGCAAGGAGGACCCCAGCGGGCGGCGCATCAACACCCTGGTGAAGGCCTACCAGAAGGAAACGCGCTGAGACTTCGCGCCAGATGAGTGGGCCCCGCCAGTGGACGCGCGCTGGCGGGGCCCCTGCACTTCACTTCCTCCAGGCCCGCCTCCGGCGCACGGCCAGGCCCAGGAGCATCAGCACGGCCAGCGGAAGCGGAACGGCGGCGGCGCTGGCGCACCCCGCGCCCCGCTCGTCCACCACCTCGGGCACCTCCGGAGCGGCGTCCACCGGGGGCGTCTCCGGCTGTGCCGTGGCGTCCTCGATGACGCCCGGAGCGCCGTCCCCCTCCGCCGAGGCCGTGCTGTCATTCCCATCACCGGCGGTCAGGACCGCCTCCCTGCTCTCGAACTCGCCCAGCGAGTCCAGGAACGCGGTTGACAGCCCCTGCTCCTCCAGCGGCCTGGAGGGCGTGGAGACCGCGCTCGAGCCAGCGGTGATGGAGTGGTTCAGCACGCGGAAGTCGCTGTCGGCGATGACCGTCCTCACCGAGGCCCGGCCGATGTCGTTGATGGCCGGAGCGCCGGTACGGAAGGCGTAGTTGCTGGCAATCTGGACTTCACTGCCGCCCGGAGGACGGACCCAGACGCTGTAGCGCTGCGCGGCGAGGTCCGCGCGGATGCGTACGTGGTACGTCTGTCCGGAGACCCAGTTCACCCGCGTGAGCGCCGCGTAGCCTCCACCGTTGCGCACGTCGAAGTAGCCGCTGGTGTTCATGCGCACCGTCATGTTCAGGACGGAGTAGCCCGTCACCGCCGTGGAGCTGTCCGTGTAGCCCACCGTGCCGTCCTGCGTGGTGGCGCGTGGGTTGACGTCGAACTCGATGGTACGCACGCCGGTGTTGGAGGAGCCGAGCAGGTGCTGGCTCTGGTAGAAGGACGTCTTCGAGTACCAGGGATACGGCGGCTTCGGGTTGAAGCGCAGCACCGCCTCCAGGAAGTAGTAGTCACCGTAGATGAGGGTGGTGTTGATTTCCCGCCCCGCCGGATGGTTCCCCACGCCGTGCAGCAGCAGGCCCGGGCTGTTGGTGCCGTCCGCGTAGTAGGCCGGCGACACCAGCACGTCGAGCGTGCGCAGCGCCGCGTCCCGGTAGCGCGTCTTGCGGGTGGCGTCCGTCTCCAGGGCGCTCAGCTCCAGCAGCGCGGACGCGACGATGGCGGCGGCCGACGAGTCCTTCTGCTGGCTGGGGGCGTTGAAGTCCCAGTTGGGCACCCTGTCCGCGGGCAGATGGGCCAGGTACCAGTCCGTCACCTTCCGCGCCGCCTCCAGCATCCTCACGTCGCCCGTGTACCGGTACACCATGGTGTAGCCGTAGATGAGCCACGCATGGCCGCGGGCCCACGTGGAGCTGGCCGAGTACCCCTGGTAGGTGCCCCTGGAGCGGATGGCCCCCGTGGTGCGGTTGTAGTCCACGTAATGGAAGGAGCTGCCGTCCGCCCGCACCGCGTCCTGGAGCGTCTTGAGGGCATGGTTGACGGCCATGGTCCGCCACTCCGCGCGCCCGCCGTTCCGCGAGGCCCACAGCAGCAGCTCCAGGTTCATCATGGTGTCGGTGACGAGCGGCACCTGCCAGTCGGAGTTCCAGTCGCAGCAGCTGATGATGCCCACCTGCGAGTTGTAGCGGGACGCGAGCGACTCGGCGGCCGTGAGCAGGACGCCGCGGTAGTACGTGTCACCGGTGAGCCGGTACGCGTTGCCGAAGCTCAGGAAGAGCTTGAAGCCCAGGTCGTGCGTCTGCCGGTTCGTCTTCTGCAGCTCCAGCGCCCGCGTCCAGCGGTCCGCCCGGTCCCTCCAGAGCGGCTCCCCGGCCACCTGGTACATGAACCACATGCTTCCGGGGAAGAAGCCCTGCGTCCACTCGATGAGGTCCGTGTTGGGCTCCCGGCTCCACGTCCCGTCCGGAAGCGCCGCCTTCGGCGACCACGTCGCGTCCGGCATCTCCCGCGTGGTGTCCGCGAGCTGCGTGCGCGCGAAGCCAATCACCCTCACGGCGTCCGCGTCACTGAAGGCCTCCGCGCGGGGCATGACCATCCCCATCAGCAGGCACAGCGCCGCGGCCATTCTCCCCAACCCACGATTTGATGTCATACACAAGCCCTCCCATTCATCCGCCGGCAAGGTGACGGCGTAGACGGAGCGGGGCCAGGGACCCATGCCGTCGCGCCGTCTGGCTGCCCGGTTTGCGAAGCAGCGAGCTGCCCGGATGGCGGCATCACGGCCGGCCCAAAGGCCCACTGCCTGACACTCTCCGGGCCCGGGAAGGCCGTCTCGTCCAGGGCAGGTACGGGATTGCCACGCCCCGTGTCCGCCCTGGCGGTGCCAGCTGGAGGACTACACGCGGAGGCCTACCTCGCGAGGCGCGCACGCGAGGGCATGCCCGTTGCTCTCGCGCCCCCGGCCAACCCGCGGGGAACCAATGCACGAGACAACGATGACCCGCTTCTGGGAGGTGTGGCAGAATCACCGCCCGAAGCTCTTCAAGCTGAGCTTGCACCGCATGGGAGGACATAGGGCCGACGCGGAGGATGCGTTGAGCACGGCCATGCTCCGGGCGCTCGACGCCTTCGAGGAGCAGCAGCACCAGCTGAAGGACGTCGAGGCCTGGCTGGCGCGCATCCTCATCAACGCGTGCACCGACCTCATCCGGTGGAGGCGCCGCAACGCAGTTGCGTCCCAACAGGACGAAGACGCGCCCGGCCCGGGCCTGAAACCGCCAGCCCCCTCTCCCGAACAGGTGCTGCTGGAGCGCGAGCAGACCTCATTGCTGATGCGGCATGTCGAGGCCCTGCCCGCCCCCCTGCGGGGGCCCTGTGTCCTGCGTCTCGAGCAGGACCTGGCCAGCCCGGACATCGCCCAGCGGCTGGGCCTGACGCCCGTCAACGTGCGCCGCCGCCTGAGCTTCGCCTACCAGGAGCTCCGCGTCGCGCTCGACGTCCGCCGGCCCCAGCGCGCCGGCCCGCGCGAGCGGCAGATGACGGCCAGGAGGGCGGCGTGAAACCCCGGCCGTCCCGCCCGCGAGCGCCGCGCCTACCGCGACACGGCCACCACGCGGGACCACAGGGTGAGGAGGTTGCGGACCACCGGCCCTTCGGGCACCTCCGCCGCGGGCGGTACGTCCACCTGGATGCCGTGCGAGGCCAGCCGGGTGAAGGGATTGGCCGCGTCCTGCGTCTTCAGCGGCACCGACGGGTCCGCGGGCCGGAAGCCGAAGGCCAGCGCCCGCTCCTGCACCGGCCGGCTGCGCAGGTAGCGCAGCCACTCCAGCGCCGCCTCCTTCTGCTTCGGCGTCACCCAGGGGCCCTGCAGCACCGCCGCCGGGTGGTCGCTCCACAGCGTGAGCGCCGGGTAGTACACCTTGAGGTTGCCCCACCGGCCCTGCGCGTTCGCAATCTGGGAAATCGCCAGGTTCTCGTACACCACCGCGATGTCGTACCGGGACGGGCCGAAGCGGACCATGTCCGTCATGAAGGTACCGGTGGAGGTCTCGAAGCGGGTGACGCCCTTCTCCAGTTGCGTCACCCACGCCTGGTACTTCGGGTCCAGCAGGTCGCCCACCGTCAGGCCGCTGCGCTTGTCGTAGTACTCCAGCGTCGCCAGCAGCAGCGCCTGCAGCCCCGAGTTGGAGCGCGTCGGGTCCGTGTGGCCCAGCTTCACGAGGCCCCATTCCGGCTTCCCGCCGATGGAGGACCAGCCCTGGTCGCTCGCCACCGCCTTGTGGATGGCCTTCCATGACACGGACCGGCCCTCGTTGGCCTTCTGGAGCACCTCCGCCCGGTCCTCCCACACCACGAAGACCAGCGGTGTAATCACCAGCGGCTGCGGAGCGCCCTCGCCGTCGGTGACGAACAGCGGCCCGCGCGAGGGCTCGGTGGCCCAGTCCGACTCCAGCATCCGCAGCACCGCGCTGTCCGCGGGGCTCCACACCGTGGGCTTCTCGCGGCCATCGAGGATGGCCTGCGCCGCTTCCAGGGAGCCCCGCCCCACGAGGTGGACCTTGATGGCCGGGTTCTCCCGCTGGAACGCCGCCGCGGCGGACTCCACCCAGTCCCTCTTCTCCGTGCTGTAGAGGAAGGAGATTTCCGTCACCTCGGCGGGCGTGGCCCGCGGGCCCCCACGCGAGGCACCGCCGCCCTCCCCCGTGCCGCCGTTGCGGTGGGAGGACAGATAGAGCACCCCAATGACCGCGGCGAGGAACCCGATGATGATGAGGGCCTTGGGCTTCATGTCCCGACTCATACCTCGTGAATGGACTTCAGGGGCTCCTCGAAGGCGCCAGGGCCGGCGTTCATTCCGCCCGGCTCCCCGTCGAGGGGCCGGTGGACTCCCGCGTCTGGTGCCAGACGGCCAGCAGCTTCTCCAGCACGGCCGCGCCGGGGAGCTCCAGCAACGTCTGCGGCTGCTTCGGGTCCACGCCATGCGCGGCGTCCACCGGCGCGGTGATGGCCACGGCCGGGTCCGCGGGACGGAAGCCCAGCGCCAGCGCGCGCTCCTGCGCCGGCCGGGACACGAGGAAGCGCCGGAAGGCCTCCGCCGCCTCCCTCTCCTCGGGGCCCACCCATTCCGCCTCCAGCGTCGTGTACGGGTGGTCCGACCAGAAGGTGCCCTCCACCGGGTAGACGGCCACCAGCGGGAAGGGCGCGCGCGGCGGCTTCGCGTAGGACTCGATGACCAGGTTCTCGTAGAGGACGGCGGCGGAGAGGAAGCCCGGGCCGCGCTCCAGCATCGTGTCCGCGAGGGCGCCGGTGGATTCACCGTCGTGCACCACCGTGCCCTCCATTCGCGTGAGCAGGTCCAGCGTCTCCGGAGACTCCAGGTCCGCCGCGCTCAGCCCGCGCGTCCGGCCCGCGCCCGCGTAGGCCTCCGCCAGCACCGACAGCAGGCCGGAGTTGGAGCGCTCCGGGTCGGTGTGGCCGAGCTTGAAGCGGCCCCACTCGGGGTGGCCGTGGGCGGCCCAGCCCCGCGGGTTGGCGGCCACCTTCATCAGCTCCGCCCAGCCAATGGCCCTGTCCGGCCAGCCGAGCGCCTCCGCCATGGGCTTCCACATGGCGATGACGACGGGGGACAGCAGCACCGGCTCCCCCTGCCCCACCACCGGCTGCGTCCGGCCGGTGGCGCGCGTCCATGCGCTGTTGAGCAGGGGCAGGTACGCGCTGGAGGCGGGGCTGTAGACGTGGGCCTTCAGCCGGCCGGAGACAATCTCCCGCAGCGCCTCGCCGGAGCCCAGGGCCCGGGCGTCGACGCGGATGGGGCGGCCGGACTTCGTGGTGGGACGGCCGGCCTCGAAGGCCCGCGCCTGCTCCTCCAGCCAGGTCTTCTTCTCGCTGCCGTAGGCCACGGTGAGCACCACCGCGTTCCGGGGCCGGCCGGAGGTGGCGCTCCCGGCGCCAGGAGTCCCTCCCCCACCCGAAGGGCCGCCGCACCTGCACGCCGCCAGCAGCGCCAGCGCGAGCCACCCCACATGGAACTTCCACATCGGCAGTCCTCCTCCGCGCCGTCGGTCACCACCTTGAAACGCCCCGACGCCGCGCCACAAGGAGTCCGCCCCTTAACTCACCTCGTCTTTGCAACCCTGTCACAGGCCCGTCACGCAGCGGAGACACCTGTGTGTCACCACGCCCGGATGCTGGGGGCGCGAGCGGCCCGGGCCCCGGTGACTGGCACCCATCGTGATATTTGTTTGCACTCCAACCGGATGGCAGAATCGACCCATGACGGCAATCCTTCGGCGGCTCGTGCTCACGGGCCTGGGGGCGGCGCTCTGCGCCTGTGCGGCGAGGCCCGCGCCTCCCATGAAGAGCTACGTCCTGGGCATGGCCCGAGCGGACTATCGCGACTACGCGGGGGCGAAGGCCAACCCGTGTGACGCGGAGCCACGGTGGCTGGCGGACGAGCTGACGGCGGTCAACAGCCTGCTGGCGCGCTTCCTGCGCGAGACGGAGCGCGCGCACCGTCCGGAGGCTCCGGACCATGCGCAGCAGGCGGCGCTGCTCCAGGAAGCAACGCGAACGCTGCCCCCGGTGCTGGAGGTGCATCGCGGCACGCTCGCGGGCCTGGAGCAGTGTGGCTTCCGCCGCTCCGGAGCCTTTCCGGAAATCGCCCGGCGCGGCGCGGAGCTGCTGGAGGCCTCGCGGACGCGGCTGGCGGAGGCCCCGAAGGCGCTGGAGGCGGCGAAGCGGGGCGAGGCCGTGCGCAAGTGGAAGGAGGAGGCCCCCGCGAGGGAGGCGTCCGCGCGCGGAAACTGGTGCCCGGAGAAGCCCCAGGTGGGACAGGCTGTCGCCTACTACGTGCGCCAGGACGCGGACGGCCGCACCGTGGCGCACTTCTGCGACGGGCACCGGGTGGAGCAGGCCGCGGGCGGCGAACCCCAGCTCATCGAGCCGGAGGGGCTGTCGCGCGCGATGCGCAGGCGCGTCCAGCCGAAGCTCTACCTGGAGGCCGCGGCCAACTTCCCCGCCGAGGAGATGGACCGGCACCCGGACCTCGTCCCCGCGAAGGGGCCCGAGGCCACGGGCACCGCGGCCGGCGGCACCCCCTGAGCACCCGCGTGGCTAGGGGGCGTAGGTGACGACGACGTGGTTGCCCGTCACCATCAGCCGGCGCGGCACGGCGCCATGTCCCTGGATGGTCATGTCGAACACCAGGGGCAGGCGCAGCGCCTTCTTGTTCATCTCGTCCTGGAGGCGGCTCTCCGCGCTGGAGTCGCGCTTCGCCTTGAGGCGGATGTCCGTGGCCCGCGCCCGGGCCACCACGTGGGGCCCGTCCAGCTCCAGCCGCACCTCCAGGTCCGCGATGGCGCCCTTGGTGACGGCCTGCTCGAACTCCTTCACCTGGCCCCTCGCGAAGGAGGGCACGCTGCCGGTGTACTTGATTTTCTCCCCTCGCAGGTGCGCCTTGCAGCGCAGCCGGTTGCGGGAGAGGAACTGAAAGTCGGTCACCCGCTCGACGATGATTTCGCCCTTGAGCTTGCTGTTGAACTCGCGGCCGGACATCCGGTACGGCACCGTCTGCGCGGCCATCCGGTCCAGCGTCTCCGGCGTGAAGTAGAGCGAGAAGGCCCCGCCCGCCTTCGCCGGAGCCTGCATCTCCGCCAGGTACGCGGCGGACGCCTGCACGGCCTGGTCGGCGGCCTGCACCTCGCGGGTGAGCTTCCGGTTCTCGTCCTCCAGCGACTTCGCGCGCACGCGGGGGTCCACGGCACAGCCCCCGAGCAGCACGGCCACCGCGAGCACCGCCCACGGAGAGGCCCCCATCTTTCGCGCGCTCATTGCGGAGTCACCTGGCAGTTGCCCTGCGACACCTTCCAGCCTCCGGTGCTCCGTGCGCTGGAGAAGCTCGGAGCGAGCTGGAAGGCGCGGTGGTTCAGCTTCAGCTTCGAGTGCACCGAGCCCGAGCGCGGCATCCCTCGCGCGGGGGCGCTGGCGGACGTGACACCGGCGCAGTCCAGGCCACGCAGCCCGGCGGAGGCCTCCGCCTGGGTGGTGGCGGCGAAGGACTGCTCGATTTCCGCTTCCTTGCGGCGCAGCTCCTCGCGGAGCTCCTGGTTGCGTGCCTCCAGCTCCTGCACGCGTGCGTCCGCCTCCGTCCCGCCTCCGCGCTTCGCGCCGCTCTCGGAGGCACAGCCCGCCGCCAGCAGCAGGAGCGCCGCCAGCAGTCCTCGTGGGGTGGTGCTCGTCATGCGCCCACGGTAGCACCGGGGCGCGGGCTCACGCCTCCAGGCGGGCCAGCCGCTGGGTGAGGTGCGAATCCCCCCCGGCGTCCACGCCCTTGGCCCAGGCGGCCAGCGAGCCCCCGGCGGAGGACAGGTGCGCCTCCAGGTGCGGACGCAGCTCCTTCCAACGCTTCGCCCAGCCCTCCTCGGACGGGCCACCGCGCAGGCCGGGACGCTCCGCCAGCAGCATGCCCAGGCGCAGCGCCAGCTCCGGCTCGCCCAGCGACGAGGCCTGCTGGGACACGACCGAGGCCGCGGGGACGGCCTGTGCCGCGCGCCGCCAGACCTCGGTGGCGCGCACGAAGGCCGCGACGTCCACCGCGCCCAGCAGCGCCAGCGCGTGGCGCAGCGGCAGGCGGCCTTCCCTGGGGGAGGCCACCACGCGCTCCATCAGCGCGGAGAAGGTGCCCGCCAGCTCCGGGTGCGCAGAGGGGTCCACGCCTCCCAGGGCGAGCAGGGCCCGCCGCGCGCGCCGGGCACGGGAGGTGACCTCCCAGCTCCGCCACCCGAGGCGGGCGCGCAGGCCGGCGAGGGCCTCGGCGGCGGCCTTCACGGCCTCGGGCGTGGGGGTGGCCGGCGGCACGCGGCGGGGCAGCGGGGCCTTCTCGGGAGTGGGCGGAGGCGGCGGGGCGGCGGCTTCTCCGGCACCGGCGGTCACCTCGCGGTAGCCCTCGCGCAGCTTCTCCGCGACCTTCTTCTCGTACTCGCGCCGGGCGGAGGCCTCGTCGGGGAAGTCCTTCTCCTTGCGCTGCCCCGTGGTGCCGATGCGGCCGTACGTGACGATGAAGGTGTTGCCCTTCAGCTCCGGCTCCCAGAACTTGGAGCTGCTGCCCTCGACGAACTCGAACCTGCGCATTGGCGCTTCCTCCTCCGTGCGTCGGCGATGGCCCCCAGGCTAGCGCACACACGCGCTCCGGGTCTCACAGCGTGCGTGGCGAATTCGCCTTGTGCGCTTCCCGCATCTCGCGCAGGCCCGCCTCGCGCGTCATGCGGCCCTCGTAGCCCAGCTCCTGGCGGGCCTTCTGGTCGCTCACCGTCACCTCGCGCCCCACCAGCAGCAGCTCGGTGCGCGTGAGCGGCGGGCGCCCGGGCAGCCCGAGCGTGCCCCACGCCAGGTCGCCCAGGGTGGCCAGGGCCGCGGCCAGGCCGTACGGCATCGTGCGCGTGCCCGGGTCCACGCCCTGCGTCTGGAGCATCTCGGTGATGAAGTCCCGGAACACCACCGGCTCGCCGTCGGTGAGGAAGTACGCCTCGCCACCCCGGCCCTTCTCCGCCGCGAGCAGCGTCCCCTCCACGCAGTTGGCCACGTGGCACGTGGAGGTGAGGTAGCGCCCTCCGCCGAACCACCGGAAGCGGCCCGCCTTCACCGCCTCGACGATGGCAGGCAGCAGCGACGTGTCGCCCGCCCCCCAGATGAAGCGAGGGCGCACCGCCACGGTGGTGAGCTCCGCGGAGTTCACGCTCATCACCCGCTTCTCCGCCTCGGCCTTCGTGGAGGCGTAGTTGCCGATGGGGCGCTCCGGCACGGGCCACGTCTCGTTGACCTGCACCATCGGCGAGCCGTCCACCAGCACCGCCTCCGTGCTGATGTGCACCAGCCGCTTCACGCCCGCCGAGCGCGCCGCCTCCAGCACGTGCTCCGTGCCCCGCACGTTGGCCGCGTAGAACTCCGCGCGAGGCCCCCAGGCCTTCACGTTCGCCGCGGAGTGGAAGACGGTGTCACAGCCCTCCATGCCCGGCTTCAGCCGGTCCGCGTCGGACAGGTCTCCCTCGAAGGGCTCGGCGCCGGCCTCGGCCACGGCCTTCACGGCCGAGGGAGAGCGCGCCAGCGCGCGCACCGAGTGCCCCTGCGCCTTCAGCGCGGCGATGAGGTTCCTGCCCACGAAGCCCGACCCCCCGGTGACGAATGCCCGCATGGACTGCTCCCCTGTCTTGAGGTCCGGCGCTCCTACCACCACCCGTGTCCCGCCGGATAGCCGGGAAGCGCCCCGTGCCTGGCCCGATTGCCTCCGCCTCCCGCTCATCCGAGACTCGCCTCGGCGATGCGCCCCTGGGTGCCTGGAGGAACACACGTGGTGGATGAAGAGCTCTCCCTGGTCGGCCTGACGGAGGACATGCACGTCAACGCCGTCCTCTACGGCTTCATCGGCCTGTGCCAGATGGTCTTCCCGGGCCGTCTCCGGTCCGTCTACCTGCTGGGCAGCCACGCGACGAGCGAGGCCGTGGAGGACAGCGACATCGACCTGGTGCTGGTCTTCAAGGAGCGCTTCCAGGAGGGGGAGAAGGAGCGCGCCGAGCGCCTCCGCCACTATGTCGGGCCACTGGCCCGGTTCCCCCTGGACCTGAGCGCGGTGGAAGAGGCGCGGCTGCTGGAGCAAGGAGAGGTCAACCTGAAGCTGTCCTCCGTGCTGCTGGCGGGAGAGGACCTCCGGGAGCGAATCCCCCTGATGCCGATGGACCGGTGGCTGCGCTACTGCATGCACCGGCCCTACATGTTCATCGAGCGCGCCCGCGCCCGGGCCGAGGGCGAGCCGCTGCGCTACCCGCTCGGCTACCCGGACCCGCGCGGTGAGCTGTACGGCTACGACCACCGCGAGGCGATGGACGCCCGGGGCCAGCTCCACCGGGGATTCAAGGAGCTCGTCACCCTCGCCTGCCGGCTCGCGACGGTGGAAGTGGCGAGCAAGGCCGGAAGGCACACGTCCTCCAAGCAGGACGCCATCGAGGCGCACCGCCAGCACGTGAATGACGCGTGGACGCCCCTGTTCATGGACATCTACGAGTGCCGCAAGCGCTGGGGCTACCGCGTGCCGGAGGCGCCCGCGGACCGCGAGCACCTGCGCGCGCTCTGCGCCCGGATGCTGGAGGCGGAGAACCACTTCCTCGCCGGGTACAGGGACTACCTGCTGGCCGAGGTGCGGCGCGGCGAACTGCCGGACCGCCTCCTCGCGGTCCAGCGGCTGGGGGACATCCTCTACCCGGGTGACGAGGTGCCAGCCGCGCTGAAAGCGCTCGAGGACGCGCCGGAGGAGTCTCTGCGCGAGGCCGCGCGTGAGTCGCTTCGCAAGCTGAAGCAGTACGGCGCCAGCCCGGCGTAACGCCGCGGTCCCGGCCTCTCGGCGGCCAGCGACCAGCAGGAAGGACGTGCCATCGCGACGGCCGGCGACCCAGGCAGGCCGCCGGCCACCACGCACCTGCTACCCGGCCTTCTGCATGGACTCCGCCGAGCGGGCCCGGGCCAGCAGCGTCCGCAGTACCTCCGCGAGCCGCTCCACCTGGGGCACGGCCACGAGGCTGTAGTGGTCGCCCGGCACCTCCCGCACCTCCACGCCTCCCCGCGCGAGCCCACGCCACCCGAGGTCCTCCTCCACGTCCGCGGGTCCCTCGGCGGCACGCAGCACCACCAGCGAGCCATCGAAGGACTGAGGCACGTACCGGCGAGACGCCCGCCGGTTCCGCGAGAACATCTCCCACAGGGCCCGCAGCTCCGCGCACGCTTCCTCGTCCAGGCCGGAGTCCGCACCGGGCTTCCCGTCCAGCACCGCCGCCAGCTCCACGGCGTCCACGTGCTCCAGGACCTCGGCCGCCCGCGGGTGGATGGCGGAGAGCCGGGACAGGTGGCTGGCGAACTCCAGCACCACCTCCACCTCCTGCTCCTCCGCGTGCGCCTCTTCCCTGCCTCGCGCGTCGACGATGACCAGCAGCCCCACCTTCTCTCCGCGAGCCTCAAGCTGACGAGCCATCTCGTACGCCACCCGGCCGCCCATGGACCAGCCGCCCAGGAGGTACGGGCCTTCCGGCTGCACCTCGCGCACCGCCTCCAGGTAGCGCGCGGCCATCTCCTCCACCGAGTCCCCGGCGCCGCCCGCCGGCACCTGCAGGCCGTAGAAGGGCTGGTCCGCGTCCATCCGCTTCGCCAGCTCCAGGTACGCCAACACGCTGCCTCCCACCGGGTGCACGCAGAAGAAGGGCCTCGCGTCGCCGCCCTTCCTCAGCGTCACCAGCGGCGAGTCCGACGTGCTGCCCGCCTCGATGCGCGCGGCCAGCGTCTCCAGCGTCGGCGCCTCGAACAAGTCGATGACCGCGAGCTGGACGTCGAAGAGGCTCCGCACCCGCGCCACCACCTGCGTGGCCAGCAGCGAGTGGCCACCCAGGTCGAAGAAGTCGTCGCGCGTGCCCACCCGGGTCACACCGAGCAGCTCCTTCCACAGCCCGGCCAGCCGCTGCTCCGTCTCCGTGCGAGGCTCCACGTACTCCGTCTCCCGCCTCCGGGATGGAGCCGGGAGCGCCTTCCGGTCCACCTTCCCGTTCGCGGTCAGCGGCAGCGCCTCCAGCACGACGCAGGCCGACGGCACCATGTAGTCCGGCAGCCGCGCCGCGAGGTGCTCGCGCAGCGCCGGCTCCTCCAGCGTCTTCCCCGGCCTGCCCACCGCGTACGCGACCAGGTGCCTGTCACCGGGCACGTCCTCTCGCGCCACCACCACGCACTCGCCCACGCCCGGGTGCTGCGACAGCACGGCCTCCACCTCGCCCAGCTCCACGCGGAAGCCGCGAATCTTGAGCTGGTGGTCCACCCGTCCGAGGAACTCGATGCGGCCATCCTCCAGCCATCGCACCCGGTCTCCCGTCCGGTACAGCCTCGCCCCGGGCTCGCCGCTGAAGCCGTCCGGCAGGAAGCGCTCCGCCGTCCCGTCCGGCCGGCCCAGGTAGCCGCGGCCCACGCTCTGCCCGCCGATGTACAGCTCTCCCGGCACGCCCGGCGGCACCGGCTGGCCGTCCCCATCCAGCACGTACACGCGCACGTTCCCGAGCGGCCTGCCCAGCGGCACCGACTGCGTCCCCGGCACGCGCTCGCCGCGCTCCACCCGCTGCGCGAGCACGCCCACCGTCGTCTCCGTCGGGCCGTAGTGGTTGAAGACCTCGCACTCCGGCGCCAGCGCGTGGACGCGCTCCACGAGCGCCCACTCCGCCCGGTCTCCTCCCAGCACCAGCCGCTTGCGTGGCAGCAGCTCGCCCACGTCATCGGCCGCGAGCAGCGCCTCCAGGTGCGTGGGGACGATCTTCAGTCCCTCGACACCGTGCTTGCGCCCGTACGCCCACAGCCGCGCCGAGTCCGAGGCCGCCGCCATCCCCACCAGGTGCACCGTGCCGCCCGCGCACAGCGTGGGGAAGAGCGCCGTGTGGCCCAGGTCCGCCGCCAGCGTCGACACCGACGCGAAGCTCATGCCCTGGGGCAGCTCCAGCCTCCGGCTCACGCCCGCCACGTAGCAGGCGAGCTGTCCGTGCTCGATGCACACGCCCTTCGGCTGCCCCGTGCTCCCCGACGTATAGATGATGTACGCCGCGTTGCCCGGCACCACGCCGCTGGAGGGCGGCTCCTCCGGCTGCGACTCCAGCAGCCCGTCCTCCGCGTCCAGGCTGACCAGGAACTCTCCCTGCGAGGGAAGCTCGTTGGCCAGCGCCTCCTCGGTGACGATGACCTGCACGCGCGCGTCCTGGAGGACGTGCCGCACGCGCTCGCTCATGTGCGCGTACGCCGGGTCGATGGGCACGTACGCGCCGCCCGCCTTGAGGATACCCAGCAGGCCCACCAGCGCGTGCGCCCGCCGCTCCACGAACAGGCCCACCCGCGTCTCCGGCTCCACGCCCAGCGCCTTCAACCAGTGCGCGAGCTGGTTGGCCCGGCGCTCCAGCTCGGCGTACGTGAGCCGTTCGTCACCGGCCACCACCGCCACCGCGTCCGGTACCCGCGCCGCCTGCTCGGAGATGAGCTCGTGGATGCACCGCCGCGCGTACGGCGCCGCGGTGTCGTTCCACTCCACCAGTACCCGGCGCCGCTCCGCGTCCGTCAGCAACGGCAGCTCGGACAGCCGCTGCCGCCCGTCCTCCGCCGCCACCGCCTCCAGCACGTGCTGGAAGTGCCGCGCCATGCGCTCCACCGTGGAGGCCTCGAAGAGGTCCGTGGTGTACACCCACGAGCAGACCAGCCCCTCCGGCATCGGGCTGACCAGCACCGTCATGTCCAGCTTGGACGCGGCCGGGTGCGACTCCCCGAAGCGCAGCGTCAGGCCCGGCAGCTCCGGGGCCTTCAGCGGCATGTTCTGGAGCACGAACTTCACCTGGAACACCGGCGCGTGCGCCAGGCTCCGCTCCGGGTTCAGCGCGCGCACCACCTCCTCGAAGGGGAGGTCCTGGTACGCGTACGCGTCCATGGCCACCCGCTTCGTCTGCTCCAGCACGTCGCGGAAGACAGGGTTGCCCTCCAGCCGCAGACGCAGGGCGAGCTGGTTGATGAAGAAGCCGATGAGCGGCTCCGTCTCCGCGAGGTTGCGGTTGGCCACGTCCGTGCCCACCACCAGGTCCGTCTGCCCGCTGTAGCGGTGCAGCAGGGACTGGAAGCCCGCCATGAGGAGCATGAAGAGCGTGGCCCCCTCGCGCCGGGCCAGCGCCTCCAGCTTCTCCGCCAGCGCCGGGCTCAGCGTGGACAGGTGCGTGGCCCCCCGGTAGGTGCGCACCGCGGGCCGAGGCCGGTCGGCCGGCAGCTCCAGCACGGCGGGTGCGCCCTTCAACTGCCGGCGCCAGTACGCGAGCTGCGACTCCAGCACGTCGCCCTTCAGCCACTCGCGCTGCCAGGCCGCGTAGTCCGCGTACTGCACGGACAGCGCGGGCAGCGGCGACGGTCGGCCCTCGCGGTGCGCAGCGTAGAGCGCCACCACCTCCCGCACCAGCACGCCCATGGACCAGCCGTCCGAGGTGATGTGGTGCATGGTCAGCAGCAGCAGGTACTCGGTGTCCTGGATGCGCAGCAGCGTCGCGCGCAGGAGCGGCCCCGTGGACAGGTTGAACGGGCGGCGCGCTTCTTCCTCCTCCAGCCGGCGCGCCTCCTGCTCACGCACGTCCATCGGCAGGACGCGCAGGTCCTCGACCATCAGCCGCGGCTCCACGCCGGAGAGGATGACCTGCACCGGGCCCTCGGGCATGTCGCGGAACACGGTCCGCAGCGCCTCGTGCCGGCGCACCACCTCCCGGAACGCATGCTCCAGGGCGTTCACGTCCAGCGCGCCCTCGATACGAAGGGCGATGGGGATGTTGAAGAGGGAGCCACCGGGCTCCAGCCGGTCCAGGAACCACAGCCGCTGCTGGGCGAAGGACAGCTCCGCCTCCCGGGTGCGGGGGACAATCACCGGGGCCGGCGTCCGGCGAACCTCCGCCGGCACCTGCCCTGCGAGGCGCCGTGCCAGCGCCTCCACCGTGGGGGCCTCGAACAGCTCGCGCAGCGGCACCTCCACCTTCAGCGAGGCCCGCAGGCGCGAGACGACCTGCGTGGCCAGCAGCGAGTGGCCGCCCAGGGAGAAGAAGTTGTCGGTGACGCCCACGCGAGGCACGCCGAGCACGCTGGAGAAGACCTCCGCCAGCGACTGCTCCAGCGGGCTCCTCGGAGCAACGAAGGGCGCATCACCGCGCAGGCTCTCCGCGTCGGGCGCGGGCAGCAGGCGGCGGGCCAGCTTGCCGCTGGGCGTGAGCGGCAACGCCTCCAGCCGCACCAGCGCCGACGGCACCATGTACTCGGGCAGGCGGCGCTCCAGCGACTCCCGCAGGGACTCGGGGTCCCAGCCGGTGTCCGGCCGGAGCACCACGTACCCCACCAGCCGCTTGTCACCCGGCGTGTCCTCGCGCACCACGGCGGCGGCATCACGCACACCGGACGCGTCTCTCAGGGCGGCCTCCACCTCGCCCAGCTCGATGCGGAAGCCCCGCACCTTCACCTGTCCGTCCAGCCGGCCGAGGAACTCCACCGTGCCCTCCGCCCTCCAGCGGGCCCGGTCTCCCGTACGGTAGAGCCGCGCACCCGGCTCGCGGGAGAACGGGTCGGGCACGAATTTCCCGGCGGTCAGCTCGGGGCGTCCCACGTAGCCGTGCGCAACCTGCACTCCTCCGAGGTACAGCTCGCCCGGCACGCCGATGGCGCAGGGCTGCCCACGCTCGTCCAGCACGTAGAGCCGGGTGCCGGGCGGCGGGGAGCCGATGGGCGGCAGCCGGGGCCAGGACGCGGGCGCCCCCTGGAGCCGGTACGCGCTCACCACGTGCGTCTCCGACGGGCCGTACTGGTTCTCCAGCACACAGCCGGGCAGCCGCTCGAAGAGAGCCACCACCGCGGGTGTCACCTGGAGCTGCTCGCCCGCGGTCACCACCTCGCGCAGGCGCTGTGGCAGCCGGGCTCCGTGGGCCACCGCGTCCGCCAGGGCCTGCAAGGCGACGAATGGAAGGAACATTCGTTCCACGCCGGTGCGTGCCATGAGGTCCAGCAGCGCGGGCATGTCCTGCCGCACCAGCGCCGTGGGCATCACCAACGTGCCGCCCGCGCACCATGTGGAGAACAGCTCCTGGAAGGACACGTCGAAGCTGAGCGCCGCGAACTGCAGCGTGGTCGCGTCGGGCTTGACGGATTGCTTCAACTGCCACGCCAGCAGGTTGGACAACGCGCGGTGCGGCAGCGCCACCCCCTTCGGCCGTCCCGTGCTGCCGGAGGTGTAGATGACGTAGCAGGCGGACTCGGGCGGTACCTCCACCGCCGGAGCGTGCGACGGCTGGTCCGCGATGGCCGTGGCCTCCACGTCCAGCAGCACGCGGCGGGTGCGGACCCTGGCCGGAAGCACCGGCATCAAGGAGTCCTGGGTGACGACCACCGGCACCGCCGCGTCCTCCAGCATGAAGGCCAGGCGCTCCGCCGGGTAGCCGGGGTCGAGCGGCAGGTAGGCGGCACCGGTCTTCAGGATGCCCAGCACGCCCACCGCCAGCTCCAACGAGCGCTCCACGCACAGGCCCACCCGGTCCCCCGGGCGCACGCCTCGCGCGAGCAGGTATCGCGCGAGCTGGTTCGCCCGGCGCTCCAGCTCCGCGTAGGACAGCGTGTCCCCTTCATGGACCACCGCCACCGCGTCCGGCGTGCGCGCGGCCTGGGCCGCGACGAGCGCATGCACACAGGCCGCGGGGGACGATTCCCCCGCCGCGCCGTTCCACTCCACCAGCACCCGGCGCCGCTCCTCCTCCGCGAGGAGCGACAGCTCGGACAGCCGCCGCTCGGGCCAGGCGACGGCGTCCTCCAGCAGCACGCGCAGGTGGTCCACCATCCGCGCGGCCGTGTGGTCCTCGTACAGGTCGGTGCGGTACTCCAGCGCGCCGCGCAGGCCCTGGGGCATCTCGCTCAGCGTCAGCGTGAAGTCGAACTTCGCCGTGCCGCTGTCCAGCTCCATCAGGCGCAGGGTGAGCCCGGGGACGGTCAGCTCCGTCGAGGGCGTGTTGAGCATCACCAGCGCCACCTGGAAGAAGGGCGTGCGCTCGGGCTGCCTCGGCGGCTGGAGCACCTCCACCAGCCGCTCGAAGGGCACGTCCTGGTGCGCGTACGCATCCAGGGTGACGTCCTTCACACGGCCCAGCAGCTCGCGGAAGGTGGGGTCGCCATCCAGGTGCGTGCGCATCACCAGCGTGTTGACGAAGAAGCCGATGAGCCCCTCCGTCTCCGCCTGCGTGCGTCCGGCGATGGGCGCGCCCACGCAGATGTCGTCCTGGCCCGAGTAGCGCGACAGCAGCGCCTGGAGGCCGGCCAGCAGTCCCATGAAGAGAGTGGCGCCCTCGCCCTTGCACAGTGCCGTCAGCGCCTGCGTCAGCTCCAGCGGCAGCTCCACCCGGAGCCACGTACCGGGGTTGCTCGCGTCCGCCGTGCGCGGCCAGTCCGTGGACAGCTCCAGCGCGGGCGGCGCACCGTCGAGCTGCTTCCTCCAGTAGTCGAGCTGCCGCTCCAGCACCTCGCCCTGGAGCCACTCACGCTGCCACGCGGAGTAGTCCGTGTACTGGATGGGCAGCGGAGGCAGCGCGGACGGCTGGCCCGCCACCGCCGCCTCGTACAGCGCCACCATCTCGTGGGTCAGCACGCCAATGGACCAGCCGTCCGAGATGATGTGGTGCATCGTCACCACCAGCAGGTGGTGCTGCTCCGACAGGCGCAGCAGCCGCGTGCGCAACAGCGGCCCGCGGGTGAGGTCGAACGGCCGGCGCGCCTCTTCACGCGCCAGGCGCAGCGCTTCCTCTTCCCGCTCGGACGTGGGCAGGAACGACAGGTCCTCCACCTCCAGCGTCCACTCCGAGGCGGGCGAGACGACCTGGACCGGCCGGCCCTCGCGAACCTCGAAGGACGTGCGCAGCACCTCGTGACGGCGGACCAGCCCGGCGAAGGCGCGCTCCAGGGCGGCCACGTCGAGCACACCCTCCAGCCGCAGCGCCGCCGACATGTTGTAGAGCGGGCTGTCCGGCTGGAACTGGTCCAGGAACCACAACCGCTGCTGCGCGTAGGAGAGCTCCGAGTCCCCCGTCTCCTTGCGAGGGACAATCCTCGGAGCGGCGGTGCGGTGCGTCCCGGCGGGGATGCGGCCTTCGAGACGCCGTGCCAGCGACTCCACCGTGGGCGCCTCGAACATCTCGCGCAGCGCCACCTCCACGCCCAGCGCGGCGCGCACGCGAGCGACCACCTGGGTGGCCAGCAGCGAGTGGCCCCCGAGGGCGAAGAAGTTATCGGTGACACCGACGTGCGAGAGGTTCAGCACGCCGGCGAAGGCCTCCGCCAGCACCTGCTCCAGCGGGTTGCGCGGCTCGACGAGGGGCACCGCGCCGCGCAGGCTCTCCACGTCCGGCGCGGGTAGCAGGTTGCGGACCAGCTTGCCCGTGGGCATCAGCGGCAGCGCGTCCAGCCGCACCAGCGCCGAGGGCAGCATGTACTCGGGCATCCTGCGCGCCAGCGTCTGGCGTAGGGCCTCGGGGTCCCAATCGGTGTCCGGCTGGAGCACCACGTAGCCCACCAGCCGCTTGTCGCCCGGCGTGTCCTCGCGCACCATCGCCGCCGCCTCGCGCACTCCCGGAGCGTCGCGCAGGGCGGCCTCCACCTCGCCCAGCTCGATGCGGAAGCCCCGCACCTTCACCTGTCCGTCCAGCCGGCCGAGGTACTCGAGGACGCCGTCCTCCTTCCAGCGGGCCCGGTCTCCGGTGCGGTAGAGCCGCACGCCGGGCACCCCGGACAGCGCGTCGGGGACGAACTTCTCCGCCGTCAGCTCCGGCCGCTCGTGGTAGCCGAGCGCGACCTGCACACCGCCGACGAACACCTCACCGGGCACGCCGATGCCGCAGGGGCGGCCGTGCGCGTCCAGCACGTACAGGCGGGTGCCGGGCACGGCGCTGCCCACGGAGGGCAGCAGCGGCCACGTGGGTGGAGCCCCCCGCAGCCGGTACGCGCTCACCACGTGCGCCTCCGACGGGCCGTACTGGTTCTCCAGCACGCACTCCGGCAGGCGCTCGAAGAAGGACACCAGCGCGGGCGTCACCTGGAGCTGCTCACCCGCTGTCACCACCTCGAGCAGGCGCTCCGGGGCGCGCGCCGCGTGGGCCACGGCTTCCACCAGGGCGCGGAGCGCGATGAACGGAAGGAACAGCCGTTCCACGTCATGGCGCACGATGAAGTCGAGCAGCGCCGGCATGTCCTGGCGCACCCGCGCCGAGGGCACCGCCAGCGTGCCTCCGACAGCCCAGGTCGAGAACATCTCCTGGTAGGAGACGTCGAAGTTGAGCGACGCGAACTGGAGCGTGGTGGCCTCCGCCCGCACGGACTGACGGCGCTGCCAGGCCACCACGTTGGACAGCGTGCGGTGCGGCACCGCGATGCCCTTGGGCCGGCCCGTGCTGCCCGACGTGTAGATGATGTAGCAGAGGGCGTCCGGCGACACCGGCCAGTCCGGGGTGTCGTCCGGCTGACGGGCGAACGCGTCCACCTCCGTGTCCACGCAGACCACCCGTGCCCCGGTGCCCTGGGGCAGCGACTCGAGCAGGTGCGACTGGGTGAGCACCAGCGGCGCGCCCGAGTCCTCCAGCATGAAGGCGAGCCGCTCGGCGGGGTACTGCGGGTCCACCGGCACGAAGGCCGCCCCCATCTTGAGGACGGCGAGCACCGACACCACCATCTCCGGCGAGCGCTCCAGACACAGCGCCACCCGGTCTCCCGTCCGCACCCCCAGCGCGCGCAGGTGCCAGGCGAGCTGGTTGGCCCGGCGCTCCAGCTCCGCATAGGTGAGCTGGCTGCCGTCGAACACCACGGCCACCGCCTCGGGCGTCCGCGCGGCCTGGGCATCGAAGAGCTCGTGCACACACGGCTCGGACGTGGAGTCCACCGCGCCGGCGTTCCACTCCACCAGGACCTGGCGGCGCTCCGCCTCGGACATGAGCGACAGCTCGGACAGGCGCCGCTCGGGCCGGGCGACCGCGTCCTCCAGCAGCGTGCGCAGGTGCTCCATCATCCGCGCCGCCGTCGAGGCCTCGAACAGGTCGCTGCGGTACTCCAGCACGGTGCTCAGGCCCCGGGGCGTCTCGGTGCACACCAGGGTGAGGTCGAACTTGGAGGTGCCGCTGTCCACGTCCACGGGCCGGAAGGTGAGGCCCGGCGTGGCCAGCTCCGCCGCGGGCGTGTTGAGCAGCACCAGCGTCACCTGGAAGAAGGGCGTATGCCCGGCCTGCCTTGGCGGCTGGAGCACCTCCACCAGCTTCTCGAAGGGCACGTCCTGGTGCGCGTACGCGCCCAGCGTCACGTCACGCACCCGGCGGAGGACCTCCTGGAAGCTCGGGTCCCCATCGAGGCGCGTGCGCAGCACCATCGTGTTCACGAAGAAGCCGATGAGCCCCTCCGTCTGAGGCTGCGTCCGCCCGGCGATGGGCGCGCCCACGCAGATGTCCTCCTGGCCCGTGTAGCGGGACAGCAGCACCTGGAGCCCGGCGAGCAGGCCCATGAAGAGCGTGCCCTTCTCGCGGCGGCACAGCGCCCGCAGGCCCTGCATCAGCTCCAGCGGGAGCTGCACGCGCAGCGAGGCCCCCGGGTTGCTGGTGTCCGTGGTGCGCGGCCGGTCGGTGAGCAGCTCCAGCGCGGGCGGCGCGCCTTCGAGACGGCCCTTCCACCACGCGAGCTGCTCCTCCAGCACCGGCCCCTTGAGCCACTCGCGCTGCCACACGGCGTAGTCCGCGTACTGGATGGGCAGCTCCGGCAGCGGGGAGGGCCTTCCGGCCACGAAGGCTTCGTAGAGCGTGACGGCCTCGCGGATGAGCACGCCGATGGACCAGCCGTCGGAGACGATGTGGTGCATCGTCACCAGCAGCAGGTGCTCCGTCTCCGAGAGGCGCAGCAGCCGCGAGCGCAGCAGCGGGCCCCGGGACAGGTCGAAGGGACGGCAGGCTTCCTCGCGCGCCAGGCGCAGGGCCTCCTCCTCGCGCCGCGCTGGAGGCAGGTTCCGCAGGTCTTCTACCTCCAAGGAACTGGCCACGCTCTCGGGCGCGAGCACCTGGACCGGATTGCCCTCCCGGGCCTGGAAGGTGGTGTGCAGCGCCTCGTGACGCCGCATCAGCTCGGCGAAGGCACTCCCGAGGGCGCCCACGTCGAGCCTTCCCTCCAGCCGCATGGCCGAGGGGATGTTGTAGAGCGCGGTACCGGGTTGGTACTGGTCCAGGAACCACAGCCGCTGCTGGGCGAAGGACAGCGGCAGCGACTCGGTCCTCGGCACGCGGGGAATCAGCTCATCAGCGCGAGGCCGCGGGCTCCGTGTGGGCGCGGGAGGCGGAGTGCTCGGAGCCGGGCGGCGGCGGGCTGGAGGCGTCAGGAACTCCACCCCGCCATCCGCGCGATGACGCGCGGGAGTGCCGGTGCCGAACAACCGGACCGCGGCGTCCTCCTCGGCGCCGCCGGTCTCCACCAGCACCTCGCCGCCGGGCTCGGCCACCGGCTGCTGGCTCTTCCGGCGCAGCACGTCCAGGTGCCGCAGGCCCTCCATGGCGACTTCGTGCGCGAGGCCGAAGTCGACGAGGCAGGCCACCTCGTCCACGTCCGCATGGCGCAGTTGCTCCACGCGCGCGGCGAGCGTCTCCGGTGTGCCGAAGAGACCACCCGCTTCCAGGTAGCGCGAGACGCCCTGCTCCAGCAGCACCTCCATGTCCTGGGGCGTGAGGCCGCGCACGTCGAAGCCCAGCCCCTGGCTGGCCACCAGTCCGTTGAACAGCTCCACCGAGCTGCGGAAGTAGCGGATGAGCGGCTCTCGCGCCTGACGCCGCACCTCCTCCAGGCTGCCGGCCACGAAGGTGTGCAGCATCAGCACCACGTGGCCCCGGTCGTACCCCGCCTTCCGCCGGGCCTCGCGGTACAGGGCAATCTTGCGCGCCAGCTCCTCGAAGTCCTGGCCCAGCCCCAGCACGTTGGTGAGCAGGCCCGCGCCCAGTTCTCCGGCCAGCCGGAAGGTGTCCGGGTTGAAGGCGGCCGTCAGCCACATGGGCAGCTCGGACTGCACCGGCCGGGGGCGGATGGAGACCTCCACCTCGGCGCCCTGGCCGTTGGTGCGGCGCACGGTTCCGCCACGCCAGAGGGCGCGTACTTCTTCCACTCCGCGCCGCACGGCCTCGGGCCGCTGGTGGAAGTTCCCGGGGGCGAAGATGAAGTCGTTGACGTTCCAGCCCGCCGCGAAGGACACGCCCGCCCGGCCGTTGGAGAGGTTGTCGACGACGGACCACTCTTCCGCCACGCGGACGGCGTCATGCAGGGGCAGCACCACGCTGCCGGCGCGAATGGCCACGCGCTCGGTCACCATGGCCAGCGCGGCGCTGGTGGCGATGGGGTTGGGGTACGGCCCACCGAAGGCGTGGAAGTGCCGCTCGGGCGTCCACACCGCGCTGAAGCCGTGCGTGTCGGCGAACTTCGCGCCGTCGATGAGGAGCTGGTACTTGCCCCTGCCCGACGCCTCCGCGTCGTTGGCGAAGTAGAAGAGGCTGAAGTCCAGCGGCCTCCGCGCGCCCGGCGCTTGCGGGTGTGGCGGCACGTGCGGCGCGGTGGGCTTCGCGAGGGCAGCATCGCGGGTCAGTGAGAGGCGCGACAGTGGCTTGTCCGGCGAGTCCATCGCATCCGCGAGCAGTGCCTCCATCTGCGAGAGCAGGCGCACGATGGTGGAGACGTCGAACAGGTCGACGGCGTACTCCAGGGTGCCGGAGAAGCCGTGCTCGTCCTCGCGCATCAGCAGCGTGAGGTCCGCCAGCGAGGTGCCGTACTGGGCGGGCAGCCCGGTGACGTCGAAGTAGCCCAGCCGCAGCCCGGGGAACTCCAGCATGGGCGCGGACACGTCCTGCGTGTGCAGCAGGAAGATGGCGTCGAACAGGCGGGAGAGCCGCGTCTCCTCGCCGGGCTCCAGTTCCCCGAGGAGCTGCTCGTAGGGCACGTCCGGGTGGGCGAACGCGGACAGCGTGGTGTCACGAACACGCAGCGCCAGCTCGCGGAAGCCGGGGTCCCCTTCCAGGCTGGTGCGCAGGGCCAGCGCATGGGCCACGTAGCCAATCTGAGGCTCCAGCTCGGGCCGGGTGCGGTTGCCGATGGAGGTGCCCACCAGGATGTCCTCCTGCCCCGAGCAGCGGGCCAGGAGGGCCTTGAAGCCCGCCAGCAGCGTCATGTACGGCGTGAGCCCCTCGCGCTGGCTGAACGCCTTCAGCGCCGCGCCGAGTTCCCGGGAGAAGCTGAACGAGTGACGCGCCCCCCGCCTGCGCGCCCCCTCCACCCGAGGCCGGTCCAGCGGCAGCGGGAGCGGTCCGGGACGCTGCGCGAGCCGCTGGCGCCAGTACGCCTGCTGTGCCGCCAACGTGCCATCCGCGAGCGCCCGGCGCTGCCACGCCGCGAAGTCGAGGTACTGGATGGGCAGCTCCGGCAACGGCACGGAGACGCCATGGACGAAGCCCGTGTAGAGGGCCACCGCCTCCTGGATGAAGTTCACCAGGGACAGGGTGTCCGCCACGATGTGGTGGATGGTGACGAGCAGCACGTGCTCGGTCTCCGTCAGCCGCAGCAGGCGCACCCGCACCAACGGTCCCCGAGACAGCGAGAACGGCTCGGCGGGCTCCAGCCGGGCCAGGCGCATCGCCTCGGCCTCGCGGTCCCCGGCGAAGTCGCGCAGGTCCACCACGGGGAGCGGGATGCGCGCCTCGCTCAGGATGCGCGGCACCGCCCTGCCCTCCACCTGCTGGAAGACGGTGCGCAGGGACTCGTGCCGGCGGATGACCTCGTTGAACCCGCGCTCCAGCGCGGCGGCGTGGAGCGCCCCGGAGATACGGACCGCCAGGGGCTCGTTGAAGATGGAGCTGCCCGGCTCCTGGAGCTCCAGCTCCCAGACGCGCTCCTGCACGTAGGACAGCGGCAGCTCGCCCGTGCGCGGAATGGGCCGCATCGCGGCCGCATGAGCCCCGCTGCCCGGCCGTTCCGCCTGGAGCCGCAGCGCGATGCGCTCGGCCAGGCTGGCCACGGTGGGGGCTTCGAACAAATCACTGAGCGGCAGCTGGACCCGGAACGCCTCGCGCAGCCGGGTGAGGAGCTGCGCCGCCATCAGCGAGTTGCCACCCAGCTCCAGGAAGTTGTCGTCCGGGCCAATCTCCGTCACGCCCAGCCGCTCGCGCCACAGCTCCACGAGCCGCTGCTCGATGTCGCTCCGAGGCGTGCCGGGCTCGGGCGCGGCCACGGACTCGACGGCGGACCGCACCTCCAGGGCGAAGCGCTGCTCTTCGAAGGGATAGCCCGGCAGCGAGATACGGCGGCGCTGCTCCAGGGCGTAGAAGCCCTCCCAGTCGACAGGAGCGCCGGCACGCCACAGCGCGCCCAGCGACTCGAGCAACGTCTGCTCCTCCGGCGTGGAGGTGCCAGCACGAGGAAGGGAGGGGACCACCCGCGCGTCACGCTCGGTGCGCAGGCGCAGGCGGGCCAGCGAGGTGAGCCCCTGGTCCGGACCAGCCTCGATGAACCAGCCGCAGCCCCACTTCACCAGCGCGTCCATGCCCTCGGTGAAGCGGACCGGCTCGCGCATCTGCCGCGCCCAGTAGCGCGGCGACGTCGCCTCCTCGGGTCGAATCCACGTCCCCGTGAGGCTGGAGACATACGGGACGGTGGGCGCGTTCAGCGTCAGCCCCGCCACGGTCCGCTCCAGCTCGGGCATCAGCGGCTCCACCGCGCGCGAGTGGAAGGCATGTGCCGCGGACAGGCGCAGCACCGCCACGCCGCGCCCCCCCAGGGTGCGCTCCAGCGCCTCCAGTGGCTCCAGCGGGCCGGACACCACGCAGCGGAACGGGCCATTGAACGCGGCCAGCTCCAGCTCGGCGGGGAGCTGGGGCATCAGCTCCGCGGAGGAGAGCCCCACCGCGAGCATGCCGCCGGGAGGCAGCCGCGACATCATCTCGCCGCGAAGGACGGCCAGCCGCAGCGCGTCCTCCAGGGACAGCACGCCGGACAGGCACGCCGCCGTGTACTCGCCGAAGCTATGCCCCAGCAGCGCCGAGGGCTGGAAGCCGAAGCCCATCCACAGCCGCGCCAGGGCGTACTCCACCGCCAGCAACGCGGGCAGCGCGAAGCGCGGCTCGGAGAGCTTCGCCTCCGCCTGGGCCTCCATCCCCTGCTCGGGGAAGAGCACGGCGTGGAGGTCCTCCGTCAGCCCCGCTCCGGGAAGGAGCGCGAGACAGACGTCCAGCTCGCGCTGGAACAGGGGCTCGGACTCGTAGAGGCCCTGGGCCATGCGCACGGACTGCGCGCCCTGCCCTGGGAAGAGGAAGGCCACCCGGGCGGCTCGGGCCGTCTCCAGGTCATTGACCTCGGAAGGCGTGCCCGGCTTGCGCAGCTCACGCACGAGCGCGGCCGTGTCCCTGGCAATCACCGTCCGGCGGAACTCGAACGCCTTGCGTCCCACGGCCCGGGTGAAGGCCAGGTCCGCGAGGTCCACCTCCGGGTGTGTCTCCACATGGTCCGCGAGCTCGCGCGCCATCCTCTCCAGCGCGGAGACGGTCCGAGCGGACAGCGTCACGAGCTGCCGGTCACGCCGGCTGCCCTGCCCCTTCGCGTGGGGCGGCGCCTCCTCCAGCACGACGTGCGCGTTGGTGCCGCCAATGCCGAAGGAGCTCACTCCCGCCCTCCGGGGCTCGGCTCCGCGCTCCCAGGGGCGCAGGGACGTGTTCACGAAGAAGGGGCTCTTCTCGAAATCGATTTCCGGGTTGGGCCGCTCGAAGTGGAGGCTCGGAGGCAGCTCTCCATGGTGGAGCGCGAGCGCCGTCTTGATGAGACCGGCGATGCCCGCCGCCGTGTCCAGGTGCCCGATGTTCGTCTTCACCGAGCCGATGGCGCAGTAGCCGGTGCGGCCCGTGTGGGCGCGGTAGGCCCGGGTCAGCGCGGCGATTTCTATCGGGTCGCCGAGCGGAGTGCCGGTGCCATGCGCCTCCACGTAGCCGATGCTGGAGGCGTCCACACCGGCCGAGGCCAGCGCCCGTGTTATCACCTCGCGCTGTCCCTGCACGCTCGGCGCCGTGTAGCTGACCTTGGCATCCGCGTCGTTGTTGAGCGCGGAGCCCTTGATGACGGCGTAGATTCGGTCTCCGTCCCGCAGGGCCTCGGAGAGCCGCTTGAGTACGACGACGCCCAGGCCGCTGCCCGGGACGGTTCCCCGGGCACGCGCGTCGAAGGCGCGGCAGTGGCCGTCGGGGGAGAGAATCATTCCCTCCTGGAAGAGGTAGCCCGTGCGCTGCGGCAGCGAAATCTTCACCGCGCCGGCCAGCGCCACATCCGACTCACCGTCTCTCAGGCTCCGGCAGGCCAGGTGGACGGCCACCAGCCCCGTGGAGCACGCCGTGTAGACGTTGAGGCTCTCACCGGCGAGCTTCAGCTTGTACGCGGTCTTGGTCGCTGCGTTCTCGCCCGTGGTGGTTCCCAGCGCCTCGAACAGCGAGGCGGGGTCCTTCCGCGTCTGGCCGAGCAGCGACAGCACATGCCCGCCCGAGGAGCCCGAGCCCGCGTAGAGCGAGATGAGTCCCCGGAAGCGCTCCGGGTCGTAGCCGGCGTCTTCCAGCGCGTTCCACGCGCACTGGAGGAACAGCCGCTGCTGCGGGTCCATCCACTGCGCCTCGCGCGGAGAGACCTCGAAGAAGCCCGCGTCGAAGCCGTCCGCGCCATCCAGCACTCCGCCGGCGGGGACGAAGTCCGGGTGGCTCCGCAGCGTGTCCGGGAACAGCGGCGACGGCTCCAGTTCCTCCGGAGTGAAGCGAGAGATGGACTCCACGCCCCGGCGCAGGTTCTCCCAGAAGGTGTCGAGGTCCCTTGCCCCCGGGAAGCGCCCCGCCATGCCGATGATGGCGATGTCGCCCGAAACCTCCCCGCCCCGGTCCTTGCGTTCGGACGTCTTCGCGGACGGCGGTGGCGCCTGCTCGGAGCGCTGCTCCCGCTCCAGCCTCGCGGCCAGCGAAAACACGGTGGGGTGCTCGAAGAAGTGGGTGACGGGCACCTCCCGGCCCAGCGCCTCGCGCAGGTGCGTGCCGGCCTTCACCACCAGCAGCGAGCTGCCGCCGAGGTCATCGAAGAAGTGGTCATGCAGCCCCACTCGGGGCACCTGGAGCGCGCGCGCCCAGACCGTGGCGATGCGCTGCTCCAGCTCCGAGCGGGGCTCCACGAAGGAGTCCTCCCGTGCCGCTCGCGTGGACTCGGGCGAAGGCAGCGCCCCGCGGTCCACCTTACCGCCCGGGGTGAGCGGCAGCGCGGCCAGCGTCACGTAGGCGGAGGGCACCAGCACCTCCGGGAGCCGCTCCTTGAGAAAGCGCCGCAGCGCCGCGGGCTCCAGTTCCTCCTGGGCGACGACGTACGCCACCAGCCGCGCCTCGCCCGAATCCTCGCGGAGCACCACCACGGCCTGACGTACGCCGGGGTACTGAGCCAGCGCCGACTCCACCTCGCCGGGTTCCACGCGCACGCCGCGCACCTTCACCTGCGCATCGCGGCGCCCGAGGAACTCCAGCCTGCCGTCCGGCAGCGGACGCACCCGGTCCCCGGTGCGGTACAGCCGCTCTCCCGGAGTCGTGGCGAACGGGTCGGGCACGAAGCACTCGGCGGTGAGCGCCGGGCGGTGCAGGTAGCCCCGCGCCAGCCCCGGACCGCCCACGTAGAGCTCGCCCGGCATCCCGGGAGGCACCGGCTCCATCCGCGCGTCCAGGACGTACACACGAGCCCCGGCGATGGCACGGCCGATGGACGGCCGGCGCGGGTCCACGTCCGTGTCGATGGTGGCGCAGACGGACACCTCGGTCGGGCCGTAGGCGTTGAGGAAGCGGCGCCCCGGCTTCCAGCGGGCGGCCAGCTCCGGCGTGCACGCCTCACCGACGGAGGCCACCACCGCCAGCCCGGGCAGGGTTTCCGGCTCCAGCGGAGCCAGCGAGGTGGGCGTCGCCGTGATGACCGTGATGCGCTTCTCCGCGAGCACCTTCTGAAGCGGAGGGCCGGGCAACAGCGACTCAGGCTCGACGAGGCACAGCTCCGCGCCGGAGAGCAGCGTCGAGAAGATCTCCGACACCGAGGCATCGAAGCCGATGGAGGCGAGCTGCAGCAGCCGATGTCCGTGGCTCAGCCCCAGCGCCT
Organism: Myxococcus sp. RHSTA-1-4; assembly: GCF_020037125.1. Lineage (GTDB taxonomy): Bacteria > Myxococcota > Myxococcia > Myxococcales > Myxococcaceae > Myxococcus. The sequence goes on along the minus strand of NZ_JAIQDG010000036.1, from coordinate 3,315 downwards.
CACGGGTGGCACAGGCGGTGTTGCTCAGGCCCCGGTGCTGGAGCAGGGTCCCCTTGGGCGTCCCCGTGGAGCCGGAAGTGAAGATGACGTAGGCGAGGTGCGCGGGCGTGACGAAGGGCGCGGGTGTCGTGCTGGGCTGTCCGGCCAGGGCGGCCTGGTCCGTGTCCACCAGCACCAGCATCTCGCCGTGGGAGGGCAGCGAGTCCGCGAGCGCCTCACGGGTGACGAGCACGGGCACCCGGGCCTCGCGCAGCATCAGCTCCAGCCGGGCGGGCGGGTACGCCGTGTCCAGCGGCAGGAAGGCGCCACCGGCCTTGAGCACGCCCAGCAGCGCCACCACCAGCTCCGGGGTGCGCTCCAGGTGCACGCCCACCACCACGTCGGGCCCGACGCCCAGCGAGCGCAGGTGCCAGGCGAGCTGGTTGGCACGCGCGTCCAGCTCCCGGTACGTCAGCGTGCGCTCGCCGAAGGAGACGGCAGGGGCCTCGGGCGTGCGGTGCACCTGCTCCTCGAAGAGGTGGTGCGCGCAGGCCTCCGGAGTCGCGGGGGCGGTGTAGCTCCACTCACCGAGTGCCCGGTGGCGCTCCAGCTCTGAGAGCAGGGGCAGCTCGCCGATGCGGCGCTCCGGCGTGGCGGCGGCCTCCGCCAGCAGGGTGCCGAGCTGCTCCAGCATGCGGCCGACGGTGTCCGCGTCGAAGAGGTCGGTGGCGTACTCGCACAGCAGCTCCAGGCCGCTGGCGGTGTCGGTGGCGGAGAGGGTGAGGTCGAGCTTGGTGGCGCCCGTGTCGCCCAGGGCGCTCTCCAGCGACAGTCCCGGCAGCCGAAGGGGCGCGGGCGTGGCGTCCTGCAGCACCAGCTTCACCTGGAACACCGGCGCATGGGCGAGGCTGCGCTCCGGGTTGAGGCCGCGCACCAGCTCGTCGAAGGGCAGGTCCTGATGCGCCCAGGCCCCCAGGGCCACCGGGTGCAGCCGGGCGAGGAGCTCACGGAAGGACGGCGCCCCGGAGAGGTCGCCGCGCAGGGGGAGCTGGTTGACGAAGAGGCCGATGAGGCCGGCCGTCTCCGGGCGGTTTCGGTGCGCGGTGTCCACGCCCACCACCAGGTCCTCCTGGCCGGTGTAGCGGTGCAGCAGCACCTGGAAGCCGGCCAGCAGCGCGACGAAGGGCGTGGTGCCCTCGCGCTGAGCCAGTGCCTTCACCCGCTCCCACGTGGCCCGTCCCACCTGCCGCACCACGTGCGCCCCACGGTAGGACTGCACCTTGGGGCGGGGGCGGTCCGTCGGCAGCTCCAGCACCGGAGGCGCTCCGGCAAGGTGCGTGCGCCACCAGCCGAGCAGCTCCTCGAGTCGCTCCCCGCGCAGCCACTGGCGCTGCCACGCCGTGTAGTCGGCGTACTGCAAGGGCAGCTCGTCCAGCACCGGCGTGCGTCCGGTGCAGTAGCCCTCGTAGAGTTCGGCCAGCTCGCGCACCAGCACGCGCATGGACCAGCCGTCGGCGATGATGTGGTGCAGCGTCAGCAGCAGCACGTGCCGCTGCTGCCCCAACCGCAGCAACGTGGCGCGCAGCAGTGGCCCTCGCGCGAGGTCGAAGGGGCGGCGTGCCTCCTCCTGTGTGAGTCGAAGGGCCTCCGCCTCCCGCGCCTCCTCCGGCAGGCCGCGCAGGTCCACCTGGGCCAGGGCGAGGAGCAGCGAGTCCTGGATGCGCTGGACGGGCTCGCCCCTTTCCTCGGCGAACACGGTGCGCAGCGCCTCATGCCGCTGCACCAGTGCCTGGAGGCTGCGCTCCAGCGCCGACGCGTCCAGCCGGCCTTCCAGCCTGGAGACGACGGGCACGTTGTAGAAGGCACTGCCCGGCTCCATCCGGTCGAGGAACCACAGCCGCTGTTGCGCGAAGGACAGCGGCAGCGCGCGGGTGCGCGGAGCGCGCGGAATGGGCGGGAGCACGCCCGCCGCCGTCCGCCGGGTGCCAATCTCCCGAGCCAGCTCGGAGACGCTCGCGCCGCCCAGCAGCAACTCCACTGGCAGCGCCACGCCCAGCTCCATCTCCAGCGCGTGCGCCAACTCCACCGCCGCCAGGGAGTCCAGACCGAAGCGCGTCAGCGGTGCCGAGGCCTCCAGCGACTCCGCGCGAGCGCCCAGCCGGGCCGCCACCCGCGCGAGCACGCGTGCTTCCAGTCCTCCCTGCCCCGTCAGCGACTCGGAAGCAGCGCCGCCAGGATTCCCGGCGGCTTCCGCACGAGGCACGGCAGGCGAGCCGACAGCTCCCGTGCGCGCCACATACTCCGCTGTCGCCGCGGCAATGGACGCCGTGGGCTCAATCCCAGCGGACTCGACAGTCTGCGAGCCCCGCCATGCGTACACCTCGCGCAACTCTCCCGCGAGGAAGGCCGCCCGGCAGGCGCGTCGCTGAACCTTGCCGCTGGACGTCTTCGGCAGGCTGCCGGGCTCAATCAGGACCAGCGCATGCGGCAGCACCTCATGCCTCTCCGCCAATCCCTGGCGAACCGCGCCCACCACCTCCTCCAGGCTCGTCGCCAGCTTGCGCGTGTCCACCTCCTGCACCACCACCAGCCGCTCCTCGCCCTCCACCTCGACGCTGAAGGCGGCTCCACACCCGGGACGCAGCGCCGGGTGGCTCCCCTCCACCGTCAGCTCCAGGTCATGCGGGTAGAGGTTGCGTCCACGCAGGATGAGCAGGTCCTTCCTGCGCCCTGTCACGTACAGCTCGCCGCCTTCGAGGAAGCCCAGGTCCCCCGTGCGCAGGAAGGGCCCCTCACCGCGCGCCGTGTACGCCTCGAAGATGCTCTGCGACTCGTACGGCCGCTGCCAGTACCCACCGGCCACGCTGGGCCCACCCACCCAGATTTCCCCCACCTCACCCGGCGCGCACACCCGCAGCGACTCGGGCTCCACCACCACGATTCGCTGCCCGGGCAGTGTGCCCCCACACCCCACCAGCGTCCGCGCCTGTCCACGCGGCGCCTCCGCGCTGCCCTTCTCCAGCGCGCCGGGGTCCACCGGCCGCAGCCGCAGCGGCTCTCCCTTCTCTCCACCGGAGACGATGAGCGTCGCCTCCGCCAGCCCGTAGCAGGGATAGAAGGACTCGCGCCGGAAGCCCCAGGGCGCGAACGCCTCCGCGAAGCGCTCCAGCGTCTCGGCGCGAATGGGCTCCGCGCCGCAGAAGGCCACCTCCCAGCGGCTCAGGTCCAGCCCCTCACGCTCGGCCGGAGGGATGCGCCTCACGCACAGCTCGAAGGCGAAGTTGGGGCCGCCGCTGATGGTGCCCCCCAGCTTCGTCAGCGTCTCCAGCCACCAGC
>NZ_JAIQDG010000035.1 GCF_020037125.1 Myxococcus sp. RHSTA-1-4 | reverse complement strand
CTCATGGGTAGGCAAGCGCATCACGCCCTTGCCTACGCCTCAAGTAGGTTCTTGCCGTTACTCCAACACGCTCCTAGGTCTGTCTCGAGGTGGCGCGCCACCGCTGAATCAACGTCGCCAGCTCCTGCTGAAAACGCTCCAAATGCTTCGTCGCCGCCTCGTGCGCGCGCAGCCTGAGTGCAGCACGGTTGCCGTTGGCGTCCTCCACCTCGTCGCTATCGTAGGCGCCGTCGGATGCTTCCTCCTCGCTGCCCCCGTGCTCATCCGACGGGTCAGAGGACTGCCCACCAGTCTGCCCGAGGGCAGCGGCCGCGCGCGGCTCCCCTTCCTCACCTGCATTGGTTGAAGGGACGGCCTGGTTGTCTTCCGGACCGAATATCACCTTCTCCCACCAGTCGAGTTGCTCCCGAAGGGCAAGTTCCTCCGGCTCCAGCGCCTCCTTTTCGGCGGCGCCTACCTCGCGCGGACGCAATGCTGTCCGCAGCAGGCCGCACACAACGACGCGCGCCATACAGTCAAAAAGCGCGTGCAGCACCTGCTCTTCATCGCCTTGGCGGGCGTAGGACTCCCATGGGTTGTGGTCGGGCATGAGACGCGAGAGCACGGCAATCGCCTCCCGGTAACCGCCGAGTGGGTCGGCGGTGGCCGGCATGTCGCGGCGCTTCGCCCACAGTCGCAGGATGATGTCCGCAGCGCGCGCCACGGCGTCCGCCTTCGCGGAGCCGGTCGCCTTCTCGGCCTCGACCATCAACTCCGCAAGGTGGTGCGCGAGCCAGCGCTCCAGCATCGTCCCCCGGGCGTCGAGTTCAAGGTTGCGGACCAACTCCCGCCCAAGCGCCAAGGTGTCCTTCGGCAATGTGGAGCCCTCCGACTCCGTCGAGGCGGTAGACTCTTTCGAATCGCGCCTCTGGTGGCTCTGCGTCTTCTGCGCCAGCGTATCGTCGGGTTTCACGGCCACGTCGTGTTACCTCCACTGAAACGACGAGGTCTAACTTCTCGCCATGCAGGAATTCCAGCAACTGCTCCCGGTGCGCAAGCAGGCGCCGCCCGACGGAGCGCGTGCCGGAGTTCCGGTGGTCCTCGTCCTCCTCGCGCTCGCCCCAGGTCTCGTGGATGAACATGGGAGGTCGAGAGGCGTCTTGAAGCCAGCGCGGCGCGCCTGACGGGTCCCGAGTCAGCCTGCAGACGGACTGGACGCGCCGCCCCGGCAGCGTGTCGACGTATCGGGCGTAGCCCTTGAATGGGTCGTCCTCGTCAATGCCCTGGTCGCGCTGCGGGCTGCAGAGCCAGCCCAGCAGCCGGTAGGGGGGCTCGTCGCTCTCAAACTCGTCCTCGCCCTCGTTCGGCAGCTTGTAGTCCCAGGAGTCCTGCATGGTCTGGAGCGCGCGCAGCAGGGCTGGCGCCGTCGCGGGCTCGACAAGCGCGCTGGAGACGTGGAACTCCTGCGAGCGGTCGCCGGCGGTCGTCTGCTCGTGCCCGTCCACCACGACGTAGTCGGGCCGCTCGGGCGCTAGCATGGCGAGTCGGTGGTCCGCTTCGGTGACAGAGGCAACCCAGCTCGGCAGCGGCTCCCGGGCCAGCAACCAGTGACGCGGATGTAGCGGCTTCGGCACCAACAGGTCTGCCGACCACACTGGGGGCTCGGACAACTGGTTGCGCAGAATGCGGTTGCCCAAGTCGTTCCAGTCGTCGGTTTCATCCTCCTGCAATGGGATTGTCTTCACCAGTTCGCCCGCCGCACACCACATCGCGTGCCACTCAAGATGGGTTCTCAGCGGCTCGATGGTGGGGCGGGAGCCCTGTCGGTGGCTCGTCAGCGCCCGTTCGCGGTCGGAAAGAAACGGTCGGGGCAGTCTGGGGACCCCGTCCAGTGCCGACTGACTCCACCCCCAGGCGTCAACAATCCAGCGCTCGGCCTCATCCAGGAACCTGTCGCCGTCCAGCCCCGCGAAGGCCCACAGCATCCGCTCGTACCAGTACGGCAGGGTGTCGAGGCTGTCGAAGCGGAAGCGCCGCTCCTTCTGCTCTCGTCTGAACCCGACGCGCCCGTAGCGGTTCTTCACCTTGACCCTAGGCAGGGGGGACTGGTTCACCTTTGCGAGGCGCTCGAGCTCGGCTGAAGTCGGCTCGAGCATGCCCGCGGTGATGAGCTTGTCGCACGCATCGCGCGCGAAGGCGCGCAGGAGAAGATGCGGGAAGGCGTCGTCGAGGGCCGTTTCCAGGAGCACCCGACTGGCGACCCTTCCCATATTATTCGGACACTCGCCTGAAACCCGGTCGAGTGCAATGACCGCCCAGAGGCGGGCGGCGAGTTCGTAGAAGGCTGGTGTGGGGCCAGAGAAGACCGGCTCCTCCTCCCGCCCGTACTGGTCCCCGAAGGCCTCAAGGGTGTGCTGCTCTCCCGTGCGCGCCAGACGCCGGAGGGCGTGCGCCGCCCGCCAGCGCGCCCGAGTGTCCGGCGAGCCTAACTGTGCCACCAAGAATCGTGCGACTGCGTCTGTCGCAGTCGTGGGAAGTTGGGTGGCCGGGCCGACGCGTTCCAGGTGCTTCTCGTCGATACGCGACGCGAGCCGTGCCACATACCAGTCGAGGACGTTGGACGCCTCAGCTCCTAGCAGCATCCTACCAATGTATGCCACGAGGCCGAAGATTGCCTCGGAGGTCAAGGCGTCTACGTGCCTCTGGACCGCCTCAAGAAGGAGGTCTCGCTGCGCCTGTGCCGACAATCCCGTGCGGGACAGGAAGGGCGTGAGCTCGTCCGGGTCGTAGGGCAGAAAACGAGCAAGCCTCGGGAGCCAAGCCCTGATGAGGCCGGGCAGATGGGCCTCGCACCAGGTGGCCACACCGGGATTTCGCCACGCATCCAGCGCGCTCGCCAGCGCGGGCGCCACCTCGCCCATTTCGTCGTCGTTCCCCATCGTCAACAGGGAGTCCAGGTGGCGGCTCCTGTCGCGAATCGGCACGGAGCCGCGCGCGGAGGCCAGGATTTCGCGCTTCGAGAGGTAGCTCTTCTCCTCGCGAGCGCGGACTTGGAGTGCCTGGACGGCGGCCGCTAGGGCCGTCGCGTCCACGAGGGCCTCCGGGGCCCACGTGTACCGTGCAAGGACGTCGTTGGCCGATTCCGCCAAGCGCCCAGACGTCGGCTCTGGTTGTGGGTGAGGGAGCGTTCGCTCGAACTGCTCGCGTGCAAGCACTTCCTTGGCAAGGGGCCCAGCCGCCCCCGCTACGGCGGCGACCAACTCCGAAGGAACTCCCGCCCGCCTCGGGCGGAGGAGCAGGTCGCGCGCAGCCTCTTCCTGGAGCACACGGAGGTTCGGTTCGCCGATGGACCGTGCCTTGGAGAGCGAGGCCGCAAGAACTGTGTCGTCGTGCTCCAGTGCGAGCGCGAGCGCGGAGGCCTGGGCAGGGCTGAGCGCGTCCGTGTCCAGGGAGGCGCAGAGAACCGGGGGAAGTGTCTCCGAGAGGTTGGCCGTCCCGAGCACGTCCCACCTTGAGACGGCAGCAAGTGCGAGGGGAGTGTCGAGGCGGGCAAGGGCGCCCATGGACTGCTGCCAGGGGAAATGCCGGTCACCGTCGAGCCGGATGGCGGCGTCGGCCACGACCTCTCCGAGCGCGAGCGCGGTCCGGCGCCGGTCGGGGACTGCCGCTCCAGCGTGCTGGACGAGTTTCTCCAGCATGATGAGCTGCGCGCGACCCTCTGCGTCGAATTCCCCCGCTGCGTCGACGGCGAGGCGGAAGACTTGCCCGGCGTCGTCTGGGCTCAACGGTACGAGAAGGCGCGTGTGCCGTACCAGAGTGTTCGACTTGTCCCGGGCCCCCTTCCGGATTCCGGAAGCCACCTTCGCAGCTTCTGTGAGCGCCGTGACGAGTGCATCATGCAGTTCGCCCCGGAGCGAGAGGCGCGAAACCAGACCCTCGTCAGGAGCCTCGTGGCCCTTTCTCCAGGCATCGTCGATGCCCAAGGCGAGGCCCATCAGGAGCGATGAGTGATAGCCGGTCGCGAAGAGGACGAGCATGTGGCGCGCCGCCAGCTTTCGGGCGTCGTCGTAGCCGATGGTGTCCCGCCAGCGCCAACTGCTGCTCCCGACCGAGCCAGCGGCCCGCTTCAGTTCCTCTACAGCCTGCTCGCCCGTTCTCAGCCCCGCAAGTGCGCAGCCAACAGCGGCATAGATTGGGAACGTCGCCTCTGTGAACTCACGGAGCTCGCGGTCATGGCGCTCCGCATACCCATCGTCCGCTCCCCTCCTCTTGGTACCCTTCGACTCCTCCTGCGGCCTTGGCTCGAAAATGCCGGAGGCGGTGGGGACGCGCCCGGCGCGGGCCTCCCGTAGCACATAGGCGCGGAACACGACATCGAGCTTCTGCGGGCTCGACGTGTCGTGCCGGTCGATCCGCCGCCACCCCAGCTCCAGGAAGCGCTCGAGGATGGTATCCACGCCAACCCGCGAGGGGTCGCGCGCGGTCAGCACCTCACATCCTGTCAGGAGGAGGTCGATGAGTCGGGATTGGAACGAGTCTCGGTCGTGGAATCCGTCAAAAAAACTGGTGACCCAGCTCCGTCGGGAGAGCCTCGCAAGGCCTGTCTCCAAGAGGCCGAGGTCGATAGGGCGCCCAGCCAGAGCGAGAGGAATCCGGAGGAAGAGCCCTGTCGTGGGCCCCAGACCGTCCTCTCCGAGCAGCGCCTCCACCGCAGCGGCCCGGCCCTCAGTGATGAGGCGTGATGGCAGCACCAGGGCAACCTTGAGTTGGAGGGAACGCGGGCGCCAGCGAGTCAGCTGCCGCACGCCCGCCATCGGTCCTTCCAGTTTGAACGCGGCCTCTGCGTCTGCAGCGACTGCAGCGACGTCGAGCGGCCAAGCCTCGCGGGGGAAGCCTGCCGGACCCGGCGGGGCGGATTTCCTCGCCTCCATCCACGCGGCAATTACCCGCATCCCCTCACGGTAAGAGATGGCGTCGCCGCGCTCGGCGTGGACAACGAGTTGGTGGAATAGCAGCTGTCCGTGGTGTGGCCGGTGGTCGGGATTCGACAGGAGCAAGCGCCCGATGGTGTCGGTGGCGAAACGCGCCGCGAGGTCCGGATTGTCAGCGAGCAGGCTCCTCAGAGCGTCTTCGGTGCGGATGCCCTCCGCCCCGAGCAGGACGTAGCGCAGGGCGCGGGACGGGTTGCCAGCGGCGCGTGAGGCGGACAGGGCGAGCCGTAGCCGCTGGACCTCCGCCTCGCGCCGCTGAATGGGGTCGCGAATGGCGACCGGGCTCGGCTCCTTTTCGACCAGCGAGAGCAGGTCGGCAAAGCGCTCCGCGCCGGACAGTGCCGGGGCGACGTGCATTGCCGCATAGGAATCGTCTCGTGCCCGGGCCAGAAGCCACGTCGCCGCGAGGTCCCTCACGCGAGTCAGCTCCGGCTCGGCCCGCTTGCGGACGAACACCTCGAAGTCCTCGTCGGCGAAGCCCGCCGTCTCACCCTCCAAGCGTATCCCGGGCGCGAGGTCCGAGCACATGTCACGGACCTGGGCGTACGGCAGTTCCAGGACCGCCGCGAGCGCGGCCAGCGGGACAGGCCGGGCGAGGGCGATGAGGCCCGCGCAGAGGCTTGCCACCATCTGGGGGTTCCCGTTCTTCGCGAGGGCCTCCCGGAATCGCTCCTCGAAGACATCCGCGAGCAACTTGCCGGGGCGCAGCCGCTCCAGGGCGGCTTCCGGGGCAGCAACCTCCCCCTCGAATGCGTAGGACTGCACCCGCGGGATGCCATTGGAGAGCCGGTGGAACTCGTTGATCCAGCCCGGTGGCGCCGTCCAGCGCAGCCGGGCGTTCTCCGCAGTCTCCTCTGGCGTAAACGGCCCGAGGGGCACACGCTCATAGTGCGTCGGGAGCCGAAGCTCCGACAGGCGGCCTGTCCGCGCAGTTACGACGAAGCGGACGTTGGGCGGCAATTCCTGCAGCAGCACGAAGTCGTGGACGAAAGATGTCTCCGGAGGGACGCGCTCGCGCGCAGCGGTCACGGAGTTGTCAGCGGCATCGATGGCGACGACCAGGCGCGCCTCGGGGCTGGCCGCAGCGAGGACCTTCGCCGCGTGGTGCAGGCGGTGCATGAAGAGCCGCGGGAAGTCGGACGTGCCGCGGCGCGACAGAAGTAATGGCAGCCGGAGCTTGGCCGCAATCTCGTTCGCGAGTTGCACGAAGGCGTCAGCGGGCCTGTGCCGCAGGGCTGCTGGGTCGAGGTAACGCCCGCCGCCGTAGCAGTCGAAGACCACCATGACGGAGCCTGGCGGCAGATCTCCCTCAATCTGCTGAAGCGCCGTGGTCTTCCCCACCCCTCCCTCACCATGCAGGCAAAGGTATTGCCGCGTCCCGAGGAGTCGGGTCGCCCCCTCGACCGCCACCCGCCGAACCAGCCGCTCTGTCCGGGCGATGTCAGCCGGACAGGGAAACAGGGCGTGTGCGTCCGAGAGCCCGAGGACATGAACCAGGACGGCCTCTCGGGTGATGGGGACGCGGTCATGTCCCGGCAACATCCGTTCGCGCACGAACTGCCGGAGCGTCAGCGTGAGGTTTCTCGCATCCTCGTCGGCCCAGTCCGCAATGGCCCTCAGAACGCGGTCCTCGAGCGCGAAGCGCGAGCCCACCTTGGAATCGAGATCGAGCGAGGCCGCGAACTCATGAAACTCCTCGGGCGTAAGGCCGGAGGCATCGGCCAGCTTTACCTCGTCGGCATCCATGGCCGTCGGAGCCCGCTTCGGTGCTGTAAGTGTCACCGTGCTGGCGCGCCCGACGGCCGCCAGCAGCTCAGGGGCGACCGGCTGATTCGTAACTAGTGCAACGCCGGGCGACGGCGCGCCGGGCCGCAAGTCACGAATCGCCTTCCACGCCTTCGCCAGCCGGGCAATGACCGAGCCGTCCCTCGTATTCCCGCTCCCCATTTTGGTGGACGTCAGGCGTGCGACAGTCCACGGCTCCCCGGGTGAGTCGCCGGAGTACTGGAGCCGCTCGAGCCTGACGTGGCGCGCGGTCATCGCGCCCGGCCCACCGAAGTACAGGGCGCAGTCGACGCCGTCCCAGGTTTCCGCGCTCCCGCCGGGTTCAAGCACGCCCTCGACAGTGAGCGCCTGGAGATCATCTTCGGCATTCAGCAGCCGGATGGCCTGACGGGTGGCCCATAGCTCGAGGAAGGGCACCACCTGGTCGCGAGCATTCAGCAGTGCCGCGGGCGAGTGCGCCTGCGGAAGCGGCGTGGCCCTCGTCTGCAGTAACGGCGGCCCGGCACTGGGCACCGGGACCAGCGCAGGACGGTCGACCGCTTGGAAAAAAGCCGCGTCCTTCAGCAACTGTGCGACAGGCGTGGCGTAAAGCCTGGATCCTCCAAACCCCCGTGGCGCGGAGGGAATGATGCCCACCAAGTAGCCATGGCTGAAGACGGGCGCCCCCGACATCCCCTCCCAGGCCTCCGCACTGCTGGGAACACCTGCGGTGACGACGAGCTCCAGCTGTCTTCTCTCCAGTGCGCCATGGGGCTCGATGAGCCCTCGGACTCCCGCCGTGTCGTTGACGGGTGCCCTCCCCTCCCGCTCCCACACCGCCGCGTCGGGCAGCCCGCAGCTGTTCCACTCCACCACCTCAGCACGGGTATACTCGCCCCACTGTACTGTGCCGGTAGGCTGCAGTGGTTGGGTCAGTTGCAGGAGGCTGGCATCCCACTCCTGCGAGTGCCAGTACTCCGTCACGTCCAACCAACCACTGCCCTCCTCAAGCGTACGGACTTCCACCCTCGTGAATAGGCGTGCCCCATCATCCCCATGGAGGACATGCCATGCAGTCAGGAGAAGCGTGGGCGTGATGAGATAGGCAGTCCCCACGTGAAAAGTGGTTTCCGTGGAGACCCGTACCTTGGCCAACCGGGTGGGAATCAGCCCTCGCATTCACCGCTCCTGACTACTCAGGCTTCACCTCAGAGGTGCGACTCACCAGCGCTTCCTTCCTCTCGGGCCCTACCTGGGGCGTCAGCTTCAGCTTGAAGGTGTGCACATCCTGACCCGCCTCCTTGTGCTTCACTCCCAGATTTACCACCCAGAAGCGGATGCCCGCGTCGCCTGCGGTTTCACGAGAGACGGCCACTTTCAACTCCAGCTCGACGCCCTCCACTTTGAAGCGGAGGTTCTCCTTCTCCGCAGCCACGTTGGACTCCTGCAGCTCGCGGCGCAATTGCTGAATCATCTCGGAAAGGGGAATGCCGCCCTCCAGCCTGCTCTTGCTGTCATCGGCCACTCGTTTCCTCCTACAGGTGAATACTTCCTCATTACCACAGGGCCCCCGATAGCGTCCGGTTGCGGCGGAGAGGCGTCGTTGCGGCCTCCTGGTCGTGCTCTCCGTAGTGGCGATTGCCGTGGACGGGGCAGTTCCAAAGCACAGCGCATGAGCACAGCCGGCGCTCCGCGCGCTCGCAGCATATCCCCTCATGCACCCACCGCACGCCTGGCAGGAAGGTAACTCCCACCGTACTTGGTGGAGCAGACCTTCGGACCGGGAAGTGAAAAGCACCTTGCGAGCCCTCCTGGACCCGGCGCACGTCACCCCAACAGGGCCCCCTTTCAGATCAGGGGGCTGGCCCCGGAGCCGGACTCCTTGGAGTAGGCTCCCCATCCATGCCGAAGGCGGATGAGGAGAAGGGGGCTCCACGGATGGCACTCCCCATCAGGACGCCGTGGGAACGCTATGCTCATGTGCTCCGGCACCTGTACGACCCGGCCGAGCGGTGGGATCTGATCATTTCCGGCCTCCCGATGCCTCTGCGCCCGCGCGCCATCGAGGCCGGCTGTGATGCAGCGGACGTCCGGAATCCCAGGTCGGCCCGCTTCAACGATGCCGGGGCCGCCTGCAAGCAGCACGTGCTCACGGACCACGACCGTTTCTACTCGCCCGCGTACCTTGACTCTGTAGCATCCGCCATCCGGCTGCGTCGGCACCAACTCCAGCCTGCCAACGGTGCAACACTCTATGTGGGCGACAATGGGGTGCTCACCGTGGTGGGCGGAGAGAAGGAGGATGCGGGCTACGTCACCTCCGCGTTCCGGGTGAAGCCCCGGGGCGTGCCGAGCCACGCGGTGAGGCAGGAGGACTTCATCAGGGCCGCCGTGGACCGCATGAAGGAGTTGACCGTGTTGGGCCCTCAAGGGGGCCGGGGGGAGGGCCCATGACGGACACGGCGGGATGGCAGCGGCTCATTGCCGAGCAGGGCTTGGAGCTGCTGGAACGGTGGGAGCAAGGGGGGCTGGAGCCCGCGGAGGCCTACAGGTTGCTCGTGCTACTCGGGCGCGTGGAGCAGCTCCCCGTGCGCGCGCCCGAGCTTGAAGCGCTCCGGGACCGCGCAGCTCGCGCCAACGTGACTCCAAGGCTAGCGGAGAAGGTCTCATTGCCGGAGGGCAGCGAGCTACTGGAGGAACTCTCGCAGGCACTCGAGGCGGGGGACGGGCCGGAGGCACTGCACACCATCCTGCTCGACGTGGACGACCTTGCCACCGCGCTGGATTTATTGGGCAACAATGCCCGTGCCGTGGAACTGGCCCGCCGGGCCGCGGACCAAGTGGCGAAGGCCACCGGCCTTGCGGTGCCGCTCTCTGGGTGGGCCGAGGGCCGGCTAGCGACGATGACATCCCGCTCGGCCGCCGTGGCCCTCTGGAAGCAGGTGGCGGGGGAGCGTGCTCTCCTGGGACGGCATGTCGTATTCATTTCGCACTCGCTGCAGCCATTGCTGAGACAGGCGGCCTCGGCGTCCTGGACGCTGGAGCCTGTCTCTGGCTCCGGCTTCGAGCTGTTCGAGTCCGAGGGACGGCTCGTACTCTGGCTAGAAGTGCCGGCCGGTAGCCCACGGCCACAGGCCATCGAGCTGCGGCTCCGGGTGGGGGCCCGCGAAGGCGCTTGGTCGTATCGCGCATCGCACGTTGAGAAGGGAGGGATTTATGTCGACCTTGGCGCTCCCGAAGAGCTTCGCCAGCGCGCTGTCCAGACCCTGGGGGCGCTCCCTGCGGCGAACGAGCCCCTTGAGGTGATAGCCTGGCTCACATCGGGAGAGGGAGATGACCCGGTTCCTTCCACATGATGGTCGCTACGCCTGGAGCGTCCTCCTGGGACTTCCGGCGGGAGCCCGCCCCACCGAGAGGCTGCGGCTGGCCCGGGGACTGCCCGTGGCCGCCGAGCGCTACCGCTGCGGGCTGGAGCAGGCGCCTGCCGGGCATCTCCAGGAGGGCGTGGCGAAGCTCTGGGCCCTCGCACGACCTCGGCTCTCGGAGCCCGCGCTGACGCAGTGGCCGGCGCTGGCCACTGCCTGCCTAGCCGTGGCCGACCTCCTCTCCTTCCGGCTGGAGAGCCCCGGGAAGGAGGACTTTCTGGAGCGCGAGCCCGAGAAGAGGAAGGCTCGGGCGCTGTTCGCCGGATACCGGAGGCAGGTAGGAGCCCCCGTTCATGCGCTCGTCGGAGGCGCAGGCCCCGTCCGCGTCTTCCGGGCCGTGCGCGCCGCAGAGGACGCGGCGCCGGTGGAATCAGACCTCGGCGTGCGTTGCCGGGCGCTGGTCACTTCGTTGCTAGGGGACGACGCGTCGGCCGTCTGGAAGTTGGAGCGGGAAGACGTGCGAGGGCCGTCCTGGATGGCGGCGGTGGTGCTGAGGGAAATCGTGGCGCGCTGGCCGGAGGCGAGCGGGGGCGTGGAGGCCTTCGGAATCACCGGGGAACTCGACGCGGACGGGCTCGTCATCCCGGTAGGAGACATCCCGGACAAGGTGTCGCGGTTCTTCACCGCCCACCCGAAGGGCGTGTGCTTCGTGCCCGCCTCGCAGCTCGCCGAGGCGCGGCAGGGACTGCGTGGGCTCTTGCGCGGGCTTGTCGTGTCCTATTCCCCTGTCCTGTGCGGGTACCAGAGCGTCACCGACCTGCTGGTCCGGATGGGGGTGGTCCTTCCCCACCTGCGTGAGACGCTCCTCTTCGACCAGCTCCGGAAGCGTTCCCGGTCCGTAATGGACTGGCGGAGCCGCCGGCGCCCGGCGGAGCAGATGCTGGACCTGGAGGTCTCCATCGCGGGCAGGACGGAGCGCTCCATTCTCAAGGCCGCAGACGTGGTGGCGAGGCTGCGCTGGAAGCTACAGGAGGGCGCCAGCGTAGTGGGCGACGCGGGCTCGGGAAAGTCGATGTTCCTGCGGCGGCTCCATCACGAGCTACTGGAGGGGGCCGAGCGCTGGAGTGGCCCGTCCGTGCGGGTTGACGGGGGGCGCCTTGAGCCCGAGCGTTCCCTGCTGTCCCTGGTCGCGGCCGACCTTGGCGCGGCATGGAGTGCGCCGGAGGTGGAGGCGCTGCTGCGCTCCCCCGCGCTATCCGGGAGTGTCTGGCTGCTGGTAGACGGAGTGGATGAGCCTCCCCCGCATGTACGCGCCCTGCTGCTGAGGGAGGTGACGGAATGGCCGGGCCGCTTCGTGCTCGGCTCCCGGCCCATCAGGGAGGTGTTGCCGGGCCTGCGCCTGGACATGGAGCCGCTGTCCGCGATGCTTCGCCGGGAGCTGCTGCAGCTGGAGGGCCGTCGGGACCTGATGGAGCGCGGCTTGTGGCACTGGAATACGCCGGAGCCGGACGAGGCACCTATTGATGCGCTGCTCCATGACTTGGCGCGGACGCCGTTCGGCGTGTCGCTGGTTGCCACGCTCATCCAGCCTGAACGGCTGGAGGGGACCACGAAGCAGCGCCTGCTGGCGGAAGCGCTGCGGGACATGGTGAGCCGCGCCGTCGCGGAGGTGCGGCTCGACGAGGACTCCAGGGTGTTGTTCGACCTTCGGGGCGAGCGCCTGCTGGGAGCGGCAGCGTGGGCGATGCTGCGCGAGGCCCGGGCGGAGCTGTACTCGGAGGACTTCGACGCGCTGCCACCGGACACCCTGCGCTCGCTCCTGGCCGCCATCGAGCGAAGTGGCATCGTGCAGCGGGCTGGCCCCGGGCGCTGGGTGTTCAACCACAAGAGCTTCGCGGAGCACAGCGCCTCCCGCTACCTGTTGTCACGCGGGACTGAGGAGGCGGTGCGAGCCCTGGCGGAGGGCCTGGGACAACCCGGAGTGGACGAGGTTCTGCTGCACACGGCTCCGGAGCTTCCACGCGAGGCACTCTCCCGGCTCCTAGAGGGAATGCTCGACTGGGGGCTGCCGTTCTCCGCGCTCACCCTGGCCACGCGCGTCCTGAACGAGGTGGAGCCCTCGCGTCTGGAGCCCGCTCTGGCCACCCGGGTGCTGGAGAAGCGACTGGCCCTGCTGACGTGGCTGCCCACCACCGCGCTTCCAGGCGGGGCGGGGCGGGATGGGGGCGTGTGGCGGGCCCTCGGCCGGCTGGCGGAGGCCGGCGTCCTCCATGAGTCCGAGGCTTGCAGTCTCCTCGCCGCGTGCCACCCCGAGATACGTGAGCGGCTTCAGCCGCGCTCGGAGGATGCTGAGGAGGCTCCTTGGAGCGAGCGCTGGCGCATGGCCGAGCGGCTCGTGGAACTCCTCCCCCTGGAGTTGCCCGTCCCGGTGTTGTTGCGGTTCCAGAGTGGTGCCAAGCTGTTGGTGTCTCGGCGCGGGCGCGGTCCTTGGGCACTCACGGAGCTGGGGCCACTGCTGGACTCGCCAGACTACCGGATTGCCGGGCCCGCGCGGGCCGCGTGGTGCGAGTGTGCACCTGTCGATGCACTGCTCGAGAGACTGGAGTTGCTCTCGGTGCTTCCGACGGAGTTGGTGGAGTCACTGCTTCGGGTCGTGCTCGAGCATGGCTCGGAGCAGCACAAGAAGGAGGCGTTGCTGCGCACGGTCGTCCCGCGTAACGGCTTTCGTTACTGGGTGGAGAGCCGGGAGGCATATGACATCGCCCCCCTGGCTGAGCTGGGCTCCCTGTCCTCGGAGCAATGGCTGGACTTGTGGTCGTGGGCCTGGGCGACAGGCGCGCTGGGGGAGGGCACGTGGGACCAGCCCGCCATCGAGCGCCTCTATGCGCACTACCTGCACGACGCATGCGGTCCGGCGAGGTGGCGGGCTGTGCGCGCACTGAAGGCCTTGTCGGCAGCGGGGAACGGAAGCTCCCCTCTCCCCATGGCCGAGCTGAAGGCGCTCGTCTGGGAGGAGCCGCTTCCAGAGGTGCGGCTCGAGGCTCTGGAGGCGCTGCGAGACGGCGGTGTGGAGCCCACGCTCGCGCAGCTGTGGCCCTCGCTAGTTTCTTTGGAGGATGGCGTGCGCTGGCGGGCTTGGTCCCTCGCGCGGGAAAGCGGCTGGCACCTCTCCTTGGAGCAGCTCCTGACCATCGTGTCGCGCTACACACCCACCCCACGGCAAGGCGGCGACCCGGAGCGGTCCGAGGCGAAGACGCCGATGTCAGCGCATTTCGCGCAGCGCGCGGACGTGGCGCGCAGCCGCCTGTCCGACGCGATCCGCGAGCACTGCCAGACGTGGAGGAACCTCGAAGCCCTGTTCCGGCTGGGGGAGCAGGGGCCGCATCGAGAGGCCGTCCAGGAGGTGCTAGCGAGCCCCTCCCCGAATCTGTCCGTGGAGGAGCTGGGACGGCTCCTGCAGGAGGGCACCGAGGAGGCACGGCGCTGGGCCGCGAAGCTGCTGGGGCACGGGTGGCACATTCGTGACGGGACGGCACACGCGCTGCTAGCTCCGTTCGTGAATGACGCGGATCCGGAGCTGGCGGCGCTGGCGGCGAAGACATTGGAGCGCCAAGCGCGGTCGGCACAGACGCCTCAACGCGGGCCTGCGGCCTGGGCGGACGAGCAGTCAGTGCGAGGATTCGACCTCTTCGAGCACGAGCGTGAGCCCAGACAGGAGGTGGCACCCCTCCAGGCGAAGGAGTTGGCCGGCTTCAGCCGCTTCGAGGCCCTGTGGACCGAATTGGGGCGTAGGCCGCTGCAGCTGAAGGGGGCGCGGGACATGACACCCGCGTTCACGGACGAAGCGATAGACTGGTTCGTTCAGCTCGCCAGCCAAGCCCAGGACGAGAACCTGGAGGTGCTGCGGCCGGTGCTGGCCAAGCTGTCGGAACTCTTCCGCCCCGAGCTCATAACTGTCTTAGTGGATGCGCTGGATGACCCGAAGCGTGGCTACCTGGCCGCGGCGCTCCTGGGCACGCATTCTCCTGGAAGAGCCTTGCTGCCCGCGTTCCAACGCAGCGAGAAGGCTGCGGTCCGGGCCGCGAACGTGGCCCTGGGAACGCCTCTGGCGCCGGCGGCGCTCGACGCGTTACTCGACGTACTGGCAGCGGGAGGCTGGAAGAAGCAGTCAAGACCCAGGAAGTTGCTGGAGCCCACGTGGATAGATGCCCTTCGCTCGCTGGGAGGACTGGAGGCGCTAGCACGGCTTCTGGAGCGACAGCCTCCCGAGCACGTCTGGAAGGACGTCATCGCCCATATCGAATCCCATGGGGACGAGCTGGCGGTGCGGCTCTCCCAGGGAACGCGTGCCCGCGTTGCGGAGTGGGCGCGCACGAGGGCTTCCGAGGATGGTGAGCCCGATGCGCGGGCCTCCGCATTGGACTTGCTGACGCTGCTGGGGACGGCGGATGACGCACGCGAGTGGAGCCTGAGGCTGAAGCGGGAGGTGCTGCCCGCGTCCCTCACTGTCGCGGCGCTGGGGCTGCTCGCCCGGCTGGGCTCGCCCGCAGATATACCGGTGCTAGAGACGCTGGTGGGGTGGCCCGAGCCGGCCATCGCCACAGCGGCCGTGGGCGCGCTCGCCGAGTGGGCGGAGCCCGAACGCCTGCTGCAGCTTCTCCGGGAGCCCCCTCCCACGCTCAGGCGGCATTCCGCCGTGAGCATCTCGCGCAGGTCCGTGCGCTACTGGCGCGGCAGCATCGCCAGCGGCATCGTCCTCCGGGGGAACCGGGCGCAGGCTCTGGAACTGGCGTGGCTGCTGCGAGGCGACTCATCCGTCTGGACGCTCGCGCGCGATGAAGGCCGTTTGCCCGAGCATGCGCTGCTGGTGCTCGGGTACGTGCGGAGCGACCCGGGCGACTCGGTAATGCCTGCTAGCGTGACGGGAGGCGGCGACGAGGTCTTCCCCAGCGGTGTGCCGGAAGAGGCGACCGCCGTAGTACGTCAGCTCGCCGAGAAGCTCTCGCGCGAGGAGGTGGTGAGCGCGCTCGTCGAGGCGGCGCTCCGCGAGGACGACTCGGACGTGTCCTATTTCCTGGATGACACCATCAACGCGCTCGGCGGCCCGGGGAAGGCGGATGTGCCACGGCTGCTCCAGCATCTGCGGGAGCAGCCGGGTGACAGGGTGGCGCTAGCGTTGCTGGCCAGGACAGGCGCGGGAGAGATGGAACTGGCTGCGCTGTGGGACCGGCTTGGCGTGCCCTGGTGGCGGAGCTGATCTCCGGCCACTCGCCATGCCCAACGCAAAGCGAAAGGACGCATGGAAGGACATGATGAAGACCGCCGCCTACTGCCCCCGCCCGCTGTCCAGCTAAAAGGGCCCCTGCTCCGCCTATACTTAGTGGGCCCGGATCGGCGTGCTTCTTCCTCCCGGGATTAAAGTCGGAGTGCACGACATGCGCGAGACGTACATCATTCTTCGGACAGACCCCACTCAATCGGCGCAGGCCTTTACCCGAGGAACCGGCTTCCGCGGCCCTCCGGGTCGCCTGGACGCTCCGTTGCGGTTCAAGCTCTCCGTGGAGGCGCTCGATACGAAAGAGATAGCGGAGGTGACCCGCGACCCCTCCATCGCGGCCGCGCCGAAGATGCCTGTGCGGCTCGTCGCTCCGCGTGCGGTCGCGACGCTCCCGTCGGATATCGATGCACCCGACATCATTCCGTGGGGCCTGCAGGCCACCGGGGCGTTGACCTCCACGTTCAACGGGTCCGGGGTCGCCGTGGGCCTGCTCGATACGGGCGTGGACGCCACGCATCCTGCCTTTTCGGGAGTCCACCTGGAGGAACGCGACTTCACGGGGGAGGGGCCGGGAGACCAAGACGGCCATGGAACCCATTGCGCCGGCATCTTCATCGGGAGACCCGTGGGAGGCACGCGCATCGGAGTCGCCCCCGGAGTCGAGCGCGCCTTCATGGCGAAGGTCATCGACGCGTCGGGAGCGGGCACTTCCGCATCCGTCATGGAAGGGATTGACTGGTGCGTCGAGCGTGGCGCGTCAATCATCTCGCTGTCGCTCAGCTTCAACTTCCCGGGGATGGTGGAGGAACTCCAGAAGAATGGGTATCCCCTTGAGTTGGCGACGTCCCATGCGCTGCTCAGCTACCACCAGACCGTGATGGTGTTCGAGCGGTACGCAGCGCTCCTTGAAGCCAATGCAGCCTTCGGGAAGGGAGCGCTCCTCGTGGCGGCTGTCGGCAACGAGAGTCGCTGCGACGAGAACCCCATGTATCGCCTCTGGGCCGCTCCTCCGGCGGCAGCGAAGGGCGTCATCGCCGTGGCCGCAGTCGGCGAGCCCCGGCCTGATACGGGGGAGTACCCGCTGGCTGCCTTCTCGAACTGGGGGGCGGACCTCGTCGGACCGGGTGTCGGCATCGTGTCCGCCGCGATGGGCGGCGGCCTCCGCCGGATGGATGGCACGAGCGCAGCGACACCACACGTAGCAGGGCTCGCCGCGCTCTGGGCCCAGAAGCTTTTGTTGCTTCGGGGCACGCCTCCTCAACCGTACCTGCTGCGACAACACCTAGTTGGTTCAGGCCGGCTGGAGCTCCTGGCGAGCGACGTCAGGAGCGAGCTCGGAGGCGGTCTCGCGACCGCGCCGGGGCGATAGGCCGATGAGCTCCATCGCGGACACCGCCGAGGTTGGCTGTGGAGAATGTGGCCACCGATTCCCGTGGGACCTCTGGCTCCTCGTCGATGGCCGCGAGCGGCCGGAGCTCGTGGCTCGCTTCGCCACAGGCCAGCTCCATGCGCTCCAGTGTCCCCGATGTGGGGCCGGTGTCGCCGTGCTCGCCCCCGTCGTAGTCATCAGGGCGGAGGGCTCGACGTGTGTGCATCTTCCAGAAGGAATGCCTTCCGAGGCGAAAGACGCATTCCTGGACGAGCTCGTAGAACGTACCAATGAGCCGGAGCAGAGGGCCGAGCTGGCGCGTCTCCTGAAGGCCGCGACGTTCGAGACATTTGCGGACGTGGAGGAGATCCCGCCCCCTGTCGTCGAAAGGAGCGAGCTGGCGGTCAGCCCTCCGGCCTCGCTGGCCAACGCCGTCCTCCGCGCGGACGGGCTCTCCAGGGAGTATCTCGACCGTCATGAAGGCCGAACGCTCGCCGAGGCCACGATGGCCTGGAAAGAGATCATCGCCTCGGAAGCATTCAGTACGGCGCCCAGGGGATTCCGGGCTTTCGCGCACGGGAAGCTCGCCCTCTGCCACCAATACCGCTACCTGGAAACAGGCGACGAGCGTCGGGCGGAGATGGCCCACGCGTCGTGGCTGTTGGGCATCGCGGAGGCCGAACCCGGCACCGAGGCGCACCGCATCCTGGCCAACAACGCGGGCCTAGGCCAAGCGGACAGGTTCAATCGAACATTCGTGATCGATAAGCTTCAGGAGTCCATCCGGCTCCTCTCGCTCGCCTGCGACAGTGGTTGTCCACCAGGGACCGGACTGGGAGACAGCTTCCGGAACCTCGCCACGGCCTTCTTCGGCCGATTCCAGACCACGGGCCAACTGGAAGACCTGGATCGTGCCATCGCTCGGACGCGATCGGCCGTTGAGTTGTTCCAGCCGAGGGATGCGCGAGTGGCGGAGCTGCTGGCGAACCTGGGGGCGTTCCTGATCCATCGGTTTCGCGCTTCGCAGGAGGCTGCAACGCTGGACGAGGCGATCACCGTCCTGCACAGGGCTCTCCAAACCTGCACCGCACATGTCCGGCCGGCCATCGAAAGCAACCTGGCAGAGGCGCTGTTCGTGCGGCACGAATGGCTGGGGGAGCGGAAGGACCTGGAGGATTCGATCGCCCTCCTTCGTCGTGCCAGCGCCCAGCCGGGCATGGCGCCGCCCGAGGTCCTCCCGCTGATACAGAACCTGGGAGTCGCGCTGGTGCACCAGTACCACCTCATGGGCGACGTGCGATGTCTCGAGGAGGCCGCCGCGCTCTTCGACCGGGCGGACGCTGCGGGGGATTCAGCCTCTATTGCTCATGCAAGGGCTATGTTCGGCAGGGCCATGGCCGAGGCCTTCCATAGAACAGGGAGGCCGGAGCTACTGGATAGGGCCATCTACACGCTGCGGCTCGCCGCGGCGGGCGCTCCGGCCGGAGACTCGAAGCGCTCCGGCATCCATCACAGTCTGGGCGCCGTTCTGGACGACCGCTTCATGCGGTGGGGACGACCCGAAGATCTGCGTGAAGCGCTGGAAAACCTCCAGCGGGCCGTCGAAATCTCAAAGGCGGCGGGGAAGATCGACTCAAAACTACTGTGCAGTCTGTCCACCGTGCTGGGGCGGGTGCACAAGGGCTCCGGGCAGGAAGAGCACCTGGCGGCGGTCCTCGCGGCGGGACGTGCGGCCGTCGAGGCGAGCCGGTCGGCGTCTCCAGCGGACCAGTCCGCCGCCTACCATGCCTTGGCCAGTGGGTTGCGCAGGGCCTACGACACCCACCGGGACCCGGCCTCGCTCTTCGAGGCAATCTCCTGGACCGAGAAGGCCGCGCTGACGGCACCGCCCCACCGGCGGTTCGCCGTGGACGCGGCCCTGGCCGAGGACCTCCGTGAAGTCTATGAACTACAGCGCTCCGAGGAGTCGCTGCGACAAGCGATCGACGCAAATCGAAGGGCGGTCACGGACGCGCTCGCGCACCATCCGGCGAGCGCCCTCACGCGTGGAATCTCATGGGCGGATTGGGCCATGGGCCGGCAGTGCTGGGAGGAGGCGGTCGAGGCTACTCGGGCCGCGGTCCTGGCGGCAGAGAAGCTTGAACAGGGGCAGGCCTCCTCGGTCTACCAGGGCTATTGGCTTGAGGAGACTGCGGAGGTCTATGAGGCCTTGGCCTACGCGCTGGCCCGATGCGGCGACCTTCGTGGCGCAGTCACCGCTGTCGAGACAGGCCGTGCGCGTGTCATCCACCGGCAACTGGGGCGGACACGGCCCGAGGAGTCCGAGCCCGCGACGGGCGCTCCCATGCTGAGCTCTGGACGGCAAATGGAGGAGCGGGTGGACATCTCGTTCGAGGAGGTGCGACAGGCGGCGCCGGATGGTCGGCCGCTGGTCTACTTCATCACCATCCCCCGCGGCGCCCTGGCCCTGGTGGTCGAGCCGTCGGCGGGCACGTCCACAGACGAGGTACGTTCCATCTGGTTCGACGACTACAGCGCGGAGACCTCCAGGGCCCTGCACATCGAAGATGCCAAAGGCCGTCCCGGCTGGCTGAGGGCCTATCTGGACTGGCGCTCGGGGAGAAGTGCGCCCGAACAGCTCGCCCCCGTGGAGGACGCGCTGGTCAGGGCCCTGGACATACTTTCGACGGGCCTCGTGGGCCTCGTCGCCGATGACCTGCTCGCGAGGGGATTTGGCGCCGCTATGTTCCTTCCGAGTCCAGTCCTATCGTTGCTGCCGCTCCACGCTGTGCGCAGCCCCACGACGGGCCGCGCTCTCCTAGATGACCTCGCCGTCAGCCATGCCCCCTGTGTCACGGCACTGGGCCCGCGACGCGGGTATGGGAAGGACGCTCCAGCGACGAGCGTGCTCTCGTTGGCGGACGACAGACAGGATGGCCCCCTTGAGGCACTTCCTTTCGCCATCATCGAGGCGGATCTCGTCGCAAGCCATTTCCGGGAGCGCACCCGCCTCAACGCTTCAACCACGGGCTTAGCGGAAGTGCGTGAGCATCTCCAGGCCGCCGATGTGCTGCACTTCGCCTGTCACGGGCAGACAAATCACGAACACCCGCTGGAGAGCGGTCTGTCGGTGGCGCGTGACGGCGACCTCACCCTGAAAGAATTGCTGGCACTCCCGCCGGGGAGGCACCGGCTTGCGCTCCTCGCGGGCTGTGAGACGGCGCTCGTGAGCCTGTCCTCGCTCCATCGCGGCGTCTCGCTGACGTCCGGATTCCTCGTGGCGGGATGCCAGGCAGTGGCTGCTTCGCTGTGGGTCCTCCCGGACTGGTGCTCGGCACTGGTGCTCTGCCGAATGCTCGATGTTTGGACGGCGTCGCCTGGAAGTCTCGCCTCCGCGCTTCGGGCCGCGCAGTTGTGGCTCCGCGATACATCCTGGGCCGAGAAGCTGGCCTACCTGCGAGCCAACGAGCACGTTCAGGTGAAGCTGCGGCTGGCGAACGCGATTGAGGCGCTTGAGGAGCGCCCGGCAACCCACCATCCCTTCTACTGGGCGGGGTACCGCCTCACTGGAAACTAGACCGACGTGCATGAGCTTGAGGTGCCGAGCGCAGCGGCCGCCTGATTCAAGGACCGCAGCGTTAGCTCGGCTTGGGTCCTGGGGCCTTCGGTGAAGCTGGCGGTGCAGTTGGCGCATCGGAACTGCTCAGTGCGGCAGCCACCGCGAAGCCGATCAGGCTGAGCAACCCCACGACACCCGCGACCGCAACGGCCTGATTCCACGCCTGCGCAGGCGTCTCCACATTCGTGTGCGTGGCAGCAGCCGCCGCACTCGCTGTCCGAGCCATTGCCTCTCGGACATTGGCGCTCAGTGCTGGAACCGTCGTCCCGAGGGCGGAGGCCAATTGCTCGAAGAGGTACGCGTCAGGTTGGACCTTCCCACTCTCGATTCGCGATAGCACGGGCTGGGAGATGTTGAGCTGAGCGGCAAGCTCAACCTGCTTGAGTCCGCGCTGCTCTCGCAGCTGCGTCACGAGCTTGCCCAGCACCATCCCGAAGACTTCTTTTTCTTGGATTCCCTGGGTTTGCAAGGATGGCCTCCTGAGTAACGCGGTGCGGCCTAGCCCAATAGAATGCGCACCCTTGACACGAAAACGCAAGTGGCTGAGAATATTATTCACCTCGGCGGTCTAATTCGCATTCCGCGGTTCGGCCGCCCGAGGAATAGGTGCCATCGTGTCGAATCTGAAGAAGCGGGCGGGTAGCAAGCAGACGAGCATCGTGAAGAAGTCCCAGTCGAACATCACGCGTGTAAACGCAGCGGGAGTGCCGCTGCCGGTGCCCACGCAGCACCAGGGCGCGGTGAAGGGGGCGGTGGTCGGAGGGGGCCTCGGGGCCTCGGTGATGGCGTTCACGGCCCTCGGGCCCGTTGGCATCCTCGTGGGTGGCATCGTCGGCCTCACGGTGGGTGTGGCGGTCGGCGCCGACCAAGACGAGAAGCGGGCGCAGCGGCGCGGCTGATGGCTGGCCGGAATGAGGCGCGTCGGCGTTGCCATGTCCCACCATGGCACACAGAAGCGCGTCACCACACACAAGAGGCGACGCGGGTGCACGTGGCGAGTGGGGGCGTCTCCCCCCTCGCCTTTCGCGCATGCGCGGCCTGGCGTATCCACTTCGGCCAAGCCTGTGGGTGCTCAGCCCCGCTGGTGCTGCTGTCCGGGTCGGCGACGCAGTTGAAGCAGGCGGCGGGGTACACGGTGCCATCGTGCCCCGCCTCGCCACCCGCATTGCAGTCGTAGCCACGCGGATAACTGTGCGGCTCTCGGGGCTCGCAATTCTCCACAGCTGTATTCCAGATGCCGTCGCCGCCCACATGCGGCAGCGGCTCGGCGCTTTCCACCAAGCATTGGCACACGCGCGTCAGCGTGATGTCCCCCTCCGCTTGGCCGCTTCTCACGCGGTCCGTCCCCCGCCCTTGACAGCCCGCCACGCAAGGAGAGGTGGAACGACTGCTGTGGGTGGTACGCCACCGGGTGGGCTTCCCCCGGTTACGTAGCGCTCCCTCAGTTGCAGTTAATGTGAACCTTGAGCGCATTTGGACGGCTTCACGAATGAGGCTCGGCTGCATGCCGCTGCTGAGGCACACGAAGGGCGGGAGAACCACGAAATCGGGGCAGGCTCAGGTGTACGTCGGGAAGGAACCCTGGCACGGCCTGGGCACGCTGCTGCCGGCGACCGGCAGGTACATGGATCGTCCAGGCAGCGGGCTTCTACTCAGCGGTGGAGCGGCCCGACCACTCGCTGCCAACGGAGGGCCCATCCCGGACAAGAATGCCCTCCTCCAGGAGGACGCGGGCGAATACCTCTCCGCCGGCAGCATGGGCGCGGATGCTCAAGGCCACGTCTGCCGACAGCACGGCTACCACCACGTCCGGGAACACGGCGGTGTACGAATGGCAAGTCCGCCTCGGTGATCGGCATAAGAGCCGTGACGACCCCGCCGTTGCAGCACCTCACCCATCAACCTGCGCCCTGTGGGGCGTGCTCATGCTGCACGCCACGAGGGCCTTTCCGGGCCTGCCGTGCACGTGCGTCCTGGAGGACACCGTGAAGGACGACATTCTGGCCCACCTCTACGAGGAGAAGGTGGTGAGCCTCAACCTGGAACTGGCCAACCTGGAGCACGCCCTGCGAGGGGCTCAGCTCCTGGCCGATTTTCTCGCCAACAACGACATGCCGACTGCGGACGCCGTCCGCCAAGCGCCCCGCTCCGTCGTCGCGATCCTGGCCCTGACGGATGCACGGCTCCAGCAGCTTCGCCGGGTCATCCGGAGTGAAGCAGATGCACGGCACCTGTGGGCGCCGCACAACGCCACCAGCCCGGAGTCCCTTCCCGGGGATGCAGACGACGTAAGACTGGAGTCCCGGACCACGCCCGGTTCCACTGCCGCGCCCAGCAGCAGGAAGCACGCGAGCGGGAAGACCAAGCGCAAGCTCCAGGCGAAGCGGACCGCGAGGAAGACGGCAGCGACGAAACCGCCGGAGTCGCCAGGCGCCGAAGAAGCCACTGCCGTCCCGGTCTCCCCAGCCAAGCCTTGAACGCGCCACAACGCTGCTTCGCGCTTCCGAAAGCAAAGAGTACCGATGGGGGTATGCGTCGAAGACGAACGGAAGCACCGCGACGGAGCCTCGCGCGGCGTGATGCATCCCCGTCCTCCAACCGGTTGATGCCGGTGGCCCACGAGCCCCGGCCTTTTAGCCCACAGGAAAATGAGCCCCGATTCCGTCCTACGGGAAGGTGACGTTGCCGAGGGTGATGGTTCGCTGACCGCCCGCGTCCCACAACTTGAGGGTGAACGGCCCATGGGCTTCTTTCTCCGTCGCCTGCGCCGCCACCACGACACGGCGTGGCATCTCGGACGTCGTGGGAACGTCCTGCCAGAACGACAGTCCCTTCAACTCCTCTCCACCCCTTCCTCGTAGCATCAGCCCCTCCGCCATCCAGGATGCGGTGCCCGCGGGAAGCTCCAGCCACAACTCCACCGCCACCTGCTTAGCAGAACGGAAGCTCCTGACGGTTTGCACTCGGAGCGGATCACCAGGCTGCAGGACCAAGGCCTCGGTAATGTCCTCAAGGGTGACACCCTTCTCGCCCGTCTGCCCAGTGGCAATCAGGCCCAGGAGTCCGCCTGGCTGCTTCAGCCCGCCTTGCAGCCGGTCGAGTTGCTCTCGACACTGCTGAAGCTGCGTGTCTTTCTCCTTCACCTCGGCCCGCAGCGACACGGCGGAACGTGACTGCCGGTAGATCTCCACCTGCCTCTCAGCCAGCGCGGGATGCACCACCAGCGTGAAGGTGGCGCTGGCCGGAAGCGTCCCTCCCTTGAAGGCCACCGTCAGCCGCAGCCGCTCCCCAGCAACGACCTGCTCCGAGGGCACGAGGAGAATCGCCTCGTCCGCAACGGAGACCCACATCCGCTCGCGGCCCTCCAGCAGCGTGCCGTCCCGGTCGATGGTTGCACCGTGAATGCGGAACGCGGTGGTGAGCCCCGGGCTGATGACCACCTCATGTGAATGGTTGGCTCCGTCCTCCGCCAGCTCGATGTGGCGCACACCAGGAGTGCTTGGCGCCATCTTCGATTGCGCGGCAGCTGTGCTCCCCGCGAGGAGTGCGAGGAGCAGGGGCATGACGGAAAATGGTTGGAGCACGGAAACGTGACCTGATGGGTTGTGCCGTTGGCGCCCGCTCCTACCACGTCTTCCCGCCCTGCGTCTTTCACTGGCACTGGCGCCTCCTCTCCCTCCTCAGTCGAAGCGCTCGACCGCCTTCACGGTTCCCACGCTGAAGACCTGGGCGGTATTGGCGCCTCCGCCCGGCTTGCGCAAGAGGCCGAGCTTGAGGTCGGTGCCGTAAAGCACCATGCACACCGGTATGCGCTCGCCCTTCGGCGTTCGCGCTTCGGTCAACCGGCCGTACACGCGCCCGTCCCCGAAGACGAGCCGTCCGGAGAGGCGTGTGGGGTACGGCAGCCCTTCCCACTCTCCAATCACCTCCCACTCGGTGTAGCCCTCGCGCACCGAGATGACCTGGCGCTGCGTTCCGGGAAACTTCAAGGGGTGGATCTCGCCGACGCCGATGCCGAGTCTCTCCATGGCCCCCTCCGCCCCAGGGGGACAGCTCTCGGAGGGCGGCGCAGGACGCACCTGGGGGCCGGTGCAGGCCAGTGCCGCGGACGTGGCGCCCATGCAGAGCACCTTGCCAACGGTCCTCAGCGCCGGAGCCTTGGCGTTCATGGCGGGAGTGGTGGGTGGAAAAGCGGTCTTCAGCGTCTTCACGGCGGTCTGGTCCTCGACGTGCGTCGCGGGGGCGGCGGCCGCAGGAGTGGAGGCCACCAGGAGCGGCGCTGCGGCGGTGGCAGTCTCAGAGGACTCCACCTGCAGCGCCACTTCATAGCCGGACGACCTCACGGGTTCATTCGCCATGACAACCCGAGAAGCGGCGGGGATCTCTTTCGAGGGTGGAGCCCCAGGCCACCAGCCCAGCACCTTCGTCACCCAGAGACCAAGAGCCAGCGCAGCCACGAGGCCAGCGGAGTACGGCCAGCGACGCCTCCGTTGCTGAAACGGCTCCGGGGCCGGTCCCCTGTCCAGTTCGGCCCGAGAGCGCCGGACTCGGAGCCCCGGCATGGAGAGGAAGGGCCCCAGCACTAGCTTGCGGGGCGGGAACGTCTTGGACGCTGTAGGCCACTCCGGCCGGCGGATCCGTCGCGCACCTCCGGGCACTCCCGCGGCGTCCCGCATGCCCTCCCACTCGAAAACGGAGCGCCCCCATTCGTCGGGCGTGCCGAAGGTCACCGCGGCCACCAGCTCGTCGCGCACCTCGTGACCTGTCTGGAAGCGCGACTCGGGCTTCTTCGCGAGCAACCGCATGATGACGTCGCTGAACGCCCGAGGCATCCGGCGGTTGAAGGCCGCGGGCGCGGGCGGCACCCGACCCTCCACAGCCGCGTAGAGCATGTCGGGCGGCAGCTCGGGCGAAAATGGCCAGTGGCCTGTCACCACGCGGTAGAGAGAGACCCCGAGCGCGTACAGGTCATCTGTGGCTCGGGCCTCGTAGCGCGCTCCGGGTCGCTCGTAGTGCTTGCGGAAGAAGCGCACCGCCTCGGGACTCAGCAGGTGCAGGGTGGCCGGAGGCAACACGGCCGTGGTGACGGTGTCCGCCCCGGCGTACCGTCCCACGCCGAAATCCAGGAGGATGGGCTCGACGTCTCTCTCTCGGATGAGGACGTGCTCGGGTTTGAAGTCGCGGTGCAGCACGCCCTTGTCGTGCAGGGCCCCCAGTGCCAGGGCCACCTTGCCCACCACTTCGGCCAATTGCCGGAAGGTGGGGTTCACCGTCTCCACCCACGTGTGCAGCGCCAGGCCTGGCACCCAGTCCATGACGAAGTAGAGATACCCGGTCTGCGGATGTGGCCAGCGCCCGGTCGCGTGCAAGCGCACGACATTGGGGTGCATCGCCTTGGACATGAGGAGCTGCACCTCGCGCTCCGCCCGCTCATCCCCCGGCCTCAACGCCATCTTCATGGCGTAGAAGTCCCCTGGGCGCGCCATGTCCTCCACGCGGTAGACGGCCCCGTAGCCGCCCACGCCCAGTCGCTCCACCACGCGCCAGGAGCCCACTTCCGTCCCGGGCCCCAGGACGCCCGGATGGACCTGCCAGTTTTCCGCGTGCACGGACATCGGGGCGGCTCACCTCGGACCCAACCTAGCAGGTTCCTGGTGGCCGCTGGAACGTTCGCTACTTGGCTGGTTGGCTCATGCTTGGAGGGTAGTGGCACGAGACGTCCCTCCCCGGGAGCAAATCCGGCCAGCGCCTCGGCATAAGGCTCATGGCGGAAGCATTCGCTGGCATCCGGTCCCTTCCGGGGCCGGGCGCCTTCCTCCAACCCCAACCCGCAACACGGCGTACCGCGAGTCACACGGACCACGGAGCACCCGCTCCACGTCCTTCATGTCCGAGGTGCGCCCTCATCTCAGAGGAGGAGCACCATGTCTCACGACATCCACCAGATGGCCTACGTCGGCGAGGAACCCTGGCACGGCCTGGGCACGCAGTTGCCCACCAGCAGCACCTACGAGGAGGTGGTCCAAGCCGCCGGCTTCTACACCGCCGTCGAGCGCTCCCTCTACGCACCGCCCATGGAGGAGCCCATCCCGGACCGCAAGGGCCTCTTCCGCAGCGACACGGGCGAGTACCTGGCCACCGTCCACAAGGACTACGAGGTGGTGCAGTTCGAGGAGGTGGCCCGCACGCTGGTGGAGGCTGCCGGCGGCGTGGGCGCCATATTCCACACGGCGGGCACGCTGGGCCGCAACGGCGTGCGCGGATGGCTGCTGGGCGAGCTGCCCGAGCCGCTGCGCGTCCGGGGCGACAAGAGCCCCATCCGCCGCTACGTACTGGGCTACACCGGCCACGACGGCACCACGGCCATCACGCTCAAGAACGTGGCCACGCGGGTGGTCTGCCAGAACACCATCGGTGTCGCCCTGCACGAGAAGGACGGGGCCGAGTGGCACATCCCGCACTTCGACAACGCGAAGCAGCGGCTGGAAGAGGCCGGCCGGGCGTTCCACGAGCTGATGGACAGCTACGCGCGCTTCGGGGACCTGGCCAACCGGCTGGCGGCGATGCCGTTCACGGAGGAGCAGCTCCGCCGCGTCCTGGACACGGTGCTGCCGCTGCCCGAGGGCGAGGGCAACCACCCGCGCATCCTTCACGCGAGGGAAAAGGTGGTGGAGCTGTACCACGTGGGCGCCGGCATCGAAGGCGACATGCAGGCCACGGCCTGGGCGGCACTCCAGGCCGTGGCGGAGTACGCGGACCACCACCGGCTCACGCGCGCCGTGCAGGGCAGGCGCATGGACGCGATGCGCCTGGAGTCCATCTGGATGGGCAAGGCCGCCAGCATGAAGCGGCAGGCCCTCACCGCCATCCTGAGCGAGTCCCAGCTCCGGCTCGTGGCGTAAGGCCCGAGGCGGAAAGCTGGAAGCAGAGGTGCCTCATGGACTGGCTCCGGAAGGCGCTGACCTCGCGCCTGGTCCGGGAAGTGGCCGCCGCCATCCTCACGGTGGTGGCCGACTTCCTGGACCGACGCAGGGAAGCACGGTGACGTGGGAGGGTGGGGCTGTCCTTCATCGGCGGCCCCACCCTTCTTCTTACCGCTCAACCACCGGGTGGGCCGGGGCCTTACCCTGGTTGCAGGTGGATGTGGACGGAGGTTGCCCCACGAGTGGCCGAAGTCCCTGGGCACCTTCCTCAGGTCCGTCCCCAAAATTTGAAGTGCCGGGATCTCCCCTACCCCTCGTGCGCGAGGAGCGAGAGGGCTTACACAGGGTCCGGGTTCCGTCATCGGGACCAGATGGGTGCAGGTGGCCGGTGCCAGATGGACCCCAAAAAAATTTCGAGCCCCCCCCTCCCCGGGGAGCACGAAAAGAACCAGGGCCCTTCCAAACGGACCCAAGGCACACCTCCCCCTGTCCCCCTGCCCCAGGGGGGGCCTGCCCGAATTTCTTAGCCCTAGCAAAAGGCGAGGACAGCGAGAGCGGCCAGGACGGCTGGCGGAACGAACCCGAGGTCGGTGGCCCGGCGTTCCTGCCCTTCGACCAGTTCAGCCTTCTTTGTTTCCCTCTCCAGTCCCAGGTTGCGATTCAAAGAATCTGCTCCGGCGGGCGTAGTACCAGGGCACTGGGTTCTCGGGGGTCTGCTGCGCCACCGAGTAGGCATTGACGGCTCCGTTGATGGACCCGTGGACCATGAGATCGGCCAAGTCTTCAGCGGTGCCCTCCGTACTCGCTGTAAACCGCAGCTTGAAGCCGAAGGTTCCCCGCGTGAGGACGTGGAAGAGGTCTCCGAGGAGCTGTTCAAAGATGTCGAGCTGCCCCTGGAGTTCATCCAGCGGCTGGAAGTGTTTGCGCCGGTCGAAGCCGCGGTACTCGTACCGGTGCGCACGGACGTGATTGCGGTCCCTTTCCACGGGTTCGGTGTCCTTCATGAAGCGCTTGATGAGCGCCTCCACACCTTTTGCCGTGACGGGGTACTCATCCGGGATCAGGCGGGAGAGGGAGGCATTGATACTCCCTGCGATGCGCTCACGGACGTGCTGTTGAAACTCGGCTTCGATACGGCCGGGATCCGCACCTCGCATGTCGCCGGAGAGCATCACGGGCTGGGCCTCGATCTCCGCCGGCTCGCAGCGCCGGAGGCGGGCGCACTCCTTCTTCAACTGGCTCAACAGGCCATTTTTTTCGACGAGCCGCTCGCGGATGGAGGCAAGGTCGATGACGAAGACGTCAAAGCTGTCACGGAGGAGCTGCAACACCGCATCATTCCAGATGCCCGGCTTACGGGGGCTCGTGTTCTGGACACGGAGGCGCTCGAGCAACGTGTCGATTGACTTGGTCGTCGCCACCAGGAGTGGGTAGCGCCGTTTCGTCACCACGTAGGCATGGAGGGCCTCGTCCAAGAGGGCCAGCAGTTCATCCTTTTGCTCCACCGGGGCCGGAGTTTTTTTGGCGGTCATGCAGTACCAGCATCCCCTACTCCACCCCGGCCGCAAGTCACTGGCGCGAGCGCTCTTGCGGTAACAGTCACCTGCGGCAATGCATCCGCTTCCTCTAAACCGCCTCGACGAATCTCCTAAACATCGGAGCGGTTGTTCCTATGAAGGGGGAGGCAGCCCCACGCCTCGGTTTTTAAGGGTGGGGGCTTCCGCCGACATCCCACTCTCCCGCCCCTGGTCTTCTTCCCCGTCGCTCGCTCCTTCGCGCTGTCCCCCGTCGTGCTGCCCAAGCTTTCCCGCGCGAGGACACCCTTCAGACACGTTCGGCAGCAAGCATCGTTTGCCCTCCGGCCGCATGCTTGCTAGCATGCATGCAGATTGGAGGCAGCAAGCATGGATGAGTCTGACAAGGACAAGAAGGGCCCCTCAATCCAGTCCCTTGGGGGCATTGCCCGTCGCGAAGCGCTCACGCCAGAAAGGCGGAGTGAGATCGCATCGCGAGCAGCCAAGGAAAGCTGGGCGCGGAGAGCAAAACCGATGCGCGCCACACATAGGGGCAGCTTCGAGCAAGATTTTGGGATCGATGTTGACTGCTACGTCCTGGATGACGACCAAAAGACCGCCGTCCTCAGTCAGCGCGGAATGGCAACGGCGCTCGGGCTCGCCGGTCGTAGCGGACGCGCGTTGCACACCTTCATCGAAGGCGCCTGGCTGACTTCATCCGTTGGTCCGGAGTTGAGGGCAAAACTCGCAAATCCCCTGCTGTTTCAGTGGGCCAGCCCGAACTCGAAGGTGTCCCCAAGCATCATCCATGGGTACGACGTCACCATCCTGATCGACGTCTGCAAGGCGATCATTCAGGCGGCGAAAGGCCGCAAGCTCCAGCCAAGCCAAGAGCGCCGCGTAGCGCAGGCACAAGTCATCCTCAACGCATCAGCGAAATCCGGGATCAAAGGACTGGTCTACGCGCTGGCCGGATACGACGCCACGAAGGAGGAGGTCGTCGCGGCGTTCAAGCTGTACGTCAGCGAGGAGGCTCGCGAGTACGAGAGGGAGTTCCCCAGCAAGCTCTACGAGGAGTGGTACCGGCTCTACAAGATTCCGAAGCCCGAGAAGAACAATCCATGGAAGTTCAAGGACCTCACCGTCAAGCACGTCTACGTCCCTCTCGCCAAGAGCAACGGCAAGATCCTCCAGCTGACACGAGCGCAACGTGCCAAGACCGAGGAGCGGCATAAGAAGCTTCATCAGTTCTTGTCGGACATCGGAGTCAAGGCCTTGAGAACGCACCTCGGCCAACTGCTCGGCATTGCCCAGGTGTCGATGACTAGGGCCGAGTACGAACGTCACGTCGAGAGGATCTTCTCGGACCAGATACAGCTCTTCCAGGCGACCGTAGACGGGCAGTAGTCCCTGACCCAGCTGCGGCCGCCGCTTCTCTAGGGCATGTCCCCACCCGAGCCCTCTCAGCGCCCGGAGCCGTCTCCATGGGTGGCGCCACCGTTCCTCCTCACGGCCTGCCTCACGTTGGTGGGCCTCGGCTCCATGTGGGGCGTGGTGATGAACCGCCAGGATGCGGCGGACCGCCAGCGTCTCGAGGACGCCGTGTCGATGTCCTCCGCTCCTTCTTCGAGCATGCTGGACTCCGTGTTTAGCGGACTCGCCGAGGCGGTTTAGTTCACGACCCGTAGCTTCACGCGCAGCTCCTTCGACTCGGACTGCGCCCCGGGCTCTGCGGCGGCCACCTGGGTGCGCATCTGGCCGAGCAGCTCGGTCTGCCGCAGCAGGCTGGCCTCCAGCGTGCGCCGGTACTTCTCCAGCTTCTTCAAATCCGCGTCTTCGAGCAGCAGCACCTCGGCGGCCAGCCGCTCCCGCACAGGCCCAAGCGCGGCCTCCTCGTGGGTCTGCTTCTCGATGAGCGCGCCGCGAACCACCTTGGCCGCGTTGCCCAGCCCCACATAGGCGTCCTTCTTCATACGGACGCTCTTCACCAGGTCCTGGGCAGCGGTGAGGGCATCCGCAAGGATCTGCACCACGGCCCCCGGCAGCTCCGGCACGTCTCTCAGCTGCGCGACCACGCGCTCCACGGTGTTGAGGAAGTGTCCCGTGGACTTGGCGTCTTCAGGCGGCACGGGAACGACATCCACCGTTTCAGCCAGGGCATTCACGAGCAGCAACGCTCCGCGAGTGGACGTGAGGGCATTCCCGGCGTCCGTCTTCTCCAGTTCTTCTTCCAGCCGCGCTCGCAGCCGGTTGTTCTCCACCTTCGTGAGCCGTTCCAGCTTCCAACTCAGATCCCCGAGCTGCGCGACGATGACCGCCTCGGGCATTGAGGTCGGCACGAGCGCGGAGAAGTAACCATCCAGGTGGCGCTCGTACTCGGCGGCATCCTCACCGGGCAGCAGCAGGTGCGCGCCGCTGAACCCGTACCGCACGGAATTGAGTGAGCTGCGCTCCTTGCCGGTGGCGCTGGTGGGGCCCCGGGACTTCGCGCCGTTGATGGCGGCCTGCGCTGCCTGCACGGCGGTTCTGATGGTGGCGTTCGTCATCCTGAAATTGTGAGGCCACCTCTGTTCGCGTGGGAAGGGCGGCGTGCTTCATGGGGCTCACGTCCCGGGCACTCACGCGGACCCATGCGGTGCGGCGGGACAGGCATGATGTTCAGGACGAAAGGGACGGGCGTGCTGTCGGGGACGGTGTGGACGCGGGGGACTCCGGGGAAGAGGAGGACGCATGGTGAGCTTGAGGACGGACAGGAGACAGGTCTTGCGTTCCCCCAGAGAGAGAGCGTCCCTTCCTTCTTTGAAGAGGAACATACCTTCTGGGATGGCCTTCACGGACCAGCACGCCCTCATCCACCATCACCGCTCCGCCTTTCGGCACCAGCGTCCCCCGCCGTCTCCCACGGCCCTCGCGTCCCGTCCGTCACGGCCCCCAGCGACCTCACGGTCCCACGGGTCCCCTTCGTCCCCCGGGTCCCCACGGGCCCCGTTGTCCCGCATGCCCCCCGGTCCCGCACGTCCCATCTTCGGCGTGGCGGCGCTCCCGCCGCACGCCCACCACTTCCAACACGACCATGACACGCAGAAGAGGCCCCAGCCCCGCCAGCAAGCAGGCACGCACCAGCTTCATCTCGACACCTGAGACCTCCCGCGCCTTCCTGGGCGACGCGGGCGGTCTGAACGACGCGCAGGTAGAGGTGGCACTTCAAGGTCGCGCGCTGGCCACCGATGTCCGTTCCGTCCTGACCGCCTACGAGGACTGGGTCTTCAAGCGGATGGAACCACCCCTCCCGCTG
Organism: Myxococcus sp. RHSTA-1-4; assembly: GCF_020037125.1. GTDB lineage: Bacteria > Myxococcota > Myxococcia > Myxococcales > Myxococcaceae > Myxococcus. Next base: position 82,476 of record NZ_JAIQDG010000035.1, on the reverse strand, counting down.
CAACCCGAGGGAAAGGCGCTCGTCCTCCGCATTCCCGCCGCGGTGCAGAACAACCCGCTCGCGGAGATCCTCCTCGAAGGAACGATCCACATCGCACGAGTCCTCTCGGAAGCACCACCGTCCCCGGCCTACTTCGCGGAGCTGCGGAAGCAGGTGAGGGAGTGGCGCTTCTGGACGATCACCACGCTCGCGAAGTTCCTCAAGCATCCACGAAAGCTGGAGGCGGGCATCATCACGCTCGTGACCGAGGCGGCTGGACTCCCACCGCTTCAGGAGCGGCACTTGGCCGCGCTTGCCGTCCTGACGCCGGACCCGCTGGAGCCACCGCAGCCCAACCCACAGCTCGTGAAGTCTCGGACCATGAACTGGCGCTACGCGCTCGACCAGCGGTACGAGACACAGCAGGTGCTGCGACGGCTGGCGGAGCACATCCCGCCCAGCATCACCGACGGCTTCATGCTCGAAGGACTCGACTCCCATCGAAGTCAAGCCCTTTTAGAGCCGCGGAAGCAAGATTCTACGCTCGCCGAAATCCTCCGTCAATTCGAGCGGTTACACGGGGAAACAGAATTCGGAAAGCCATAACTCCGCTCCGGGAGCCTCCTGCCGCTGCAACTGCCGCAGGGAGGCACCCGTTGAAGTCCATCGACACGCTGAAGCTCCGAATCGAGCTGGCCCGCGCGAACCTCACGCTCACCGAGGTGGCGCGGCGGCTCAACATCCCGCCCACGACACTCGGAAGCTGGGTCCGTGCGGTCCATCCACCGCCCGCCGACCTCTCCGACCGCGTCGCAGCCGTCCTCGGAGTGGCTGCCCACGCCATCACGGCGGACGCCTAGCCCATGACCTGGAAGTGGAAGGGCCCGCCCGCCCTGGCCGGCGAGCGAGCCCTGATCAACCGCCACCGTGTGCTGGTGGCGCTCACCGCATGAAGCACACCGCAAGAAGGGACACTCACGATGCAAGACGTACTCTACAGCACCACCGCCGCGCCTGACACAGCAGCCTCGGAGAGCAACGCACCGCCGCGATTCCCCGACACGGCCTGGCCGGGCGTCTTCGCCAGCTACTACGACCTCGTCGCTCCCACGTGCGAGGCCAGCGACGCCTTCATCTGGGCCTCTGCCACCGGCATGCTCTCCACGCTCTTCGCACCGGGCGTGGGCATGGCGTGGGGCTCGCAGATCCTGAAGCCCACCCTCTACCTGCTGCTGCTGGGGGCCACCGGTCGCACGCGCAAGACAACGGCCATGCAGGACGCACGGCGCATCCTACTGGACCCCTTCATGCCGCGCCCGCGCTTCCCCGGGGATCCCGAGCGAATCACGGTGCTGAGCGGCTTCGCCTCCGGCGAGGGCATGGCGGACGCGCTCTCCGACCAGGAGTTCTGGCCGCCTGGCAAGAAGAAGGGAGAAGGCCCTCCCGAAGTGGCAACAGGTCGGTGCGCCTTGTTCGAGTTCGATGAATTTGCCTCGCAGCTCATGAAGTCGAACAAGGACGCGGCCGGCAACTTCACGGGCATGCTTCTGCGACTGTGGGATCTGCCGCCGACCCTCTCGCTTCGCACGCGGCGCGAGCAGGTCACCACCACGAATCCGCTCGCCGTCATTCTCGCCGCATCCACGTACTCGTTCATGGGCCGTGCGCTCTCACAGGGACACATCCGCGACGGCGTGCTCAATCGCTTCCTCCTCGTCCACGGCGAGCCCGGCAAGGCCGTCCCAGTGCGGCCTGCCATCAACCCGCAGGACCACATGGCCCTGATGACCGAGCTGCACCAGGCCCTCACGGCGGTGTGGGGGAGGCTCTTCACCCTGAGCCCTGGCGCCGAGGCGGTGCACACCACGCTTTACTGCAACGACCACCAGCAGCGGCGCGAGTCCGACCTCCTGGAGGCCGCGACCAGTCGCGCGTCCATCATGGCGATACGCCTGGCGGTGCTCTTCGCCGCGGCCCGTGGCTCCACGGTGATCTCCGACACGGACATGCAGGGCGCCTGGGACGTGATGACCTACAACCAGGCCGTCGTCGCACGGCTGCTCCAGTCCCTCCAGGACAGCACTTGGCGCGAGGCGGAAGCGCGTGTCCAGTCCGCGGCCCGAAGGGAAGCAGCCGCGAGCGGAGGCACCTTCACCATGGCGGCGGTACGGGCGCGGCTCAAGGGGGGCAACGGCCTGGACGCACGCACGTTCAACGGCTGCTGGATGTCAATGGTTCGCGCCGGGGACTTCGTGGCCGTGGCCGAGGGCAGCGACCGCTACTGCATCAACGAGGAGGTGCAGCCGTGATGATGGCTGAGACCTCCCTGGACCGTGGGATGCAGCAGGTGTTCCTCGATGCCCTCCACGCCACCGACAGACAATCCCTCAATCGCTACGTGTCCCAACGGGGTAGGGCCACGGACGCGGCGCAGAAGGAAGCGCTGAAGCGCGACTTCATGTGCCTGCCGCTCCTCGACCGTGAAGACCTGCGCGAGCTGGCCCTGGACCTGCTCCGCTCCGCGGTGGGCGCCCCCGTCACCGACACCGTCTGGATGCAGTGGCGTAGCATCGAGCACACCTGGGATGGCATCCCGTGGAAGGGAGCCTGGGCGGACTACGGCCGGCGCCACATGGAGTGGGCGCAGCTCGTGGTCGCCAAGGGACAGGGGCCCGCCTACAGCCCCACGGAGAACACCACCGGCTACCGCAACAACGCCAGCACCCAGGCGCTGTACGCGCTCCACCTGGACGCGGATGGCGTGGGGGACTGGTGGGAGCTGATCCGAGTGCTCGGCGAGCTGCGCCTCGCCTTCCTCATCCACCGCAGCGGCGGGCACACCCCCGCGCTGCCCAAGTGGCGCGTCATCCTCCCGCTGGCGCAGCCCTTCGTTGTCGGCGGCACGGAGCCCGGAGTGCTGGCCTGGCGCAACGGGTACGCCGCCGCCCGGGTTGTCTTCGGAGCGCTCGCACGCCTCACGGGTCCGGGCTTCGATCCAGCGACGGACGGGCCTCACCATCCGTGGTTCCCGGCGGCGCGAAGACGGGTGGAAGACCCGGTGCGCGAGGTGTACCAGAACCACGGCGCGACGCTGGACCTGCACGCGCTGCTGCGGGCCTTGCCCTCGGCGCATCCCACGCCACCGCGGACGAGTCCACGTCCACCTGCCAGCACGGGAACGCCAAGCCTGCTCCAGCTCGCCTTCGAGGCAGCGGGAATGCTCGGGCGCCCACTGGGCAACGGAAAGTACGCGGTGCTGTGCCCCTGGAACGAGCTGCACACCCAGCCGCTGGGACCGAACGAAGCGCCCACCAGTGCCTCGGTCATCTTCGGCTCCGCTGGCGAGGGGAACATGGGCCAGTTCCACTGCTCGCACTCGTGTGGCACCCGCAAGGCGCGGGAGGTGCTCGACGCACTTCCGGCGTATGCGGTGGAACACGCCCATGCACGGCACCAACCGCGCTGGCTGGCATCTCCGACCGCTGAGCGCGGGGACTTCTTCTCGATGCGGCCTCCCGGCCTGCTGGATGACTTCAATGACAAGCTCCCCCGCTGACTGCCCCACAGACGCCGGGAATCCGGCCTGCCCCACGAGGGAGCAGGACCGCCCGCAGCCTGAGGAGCCACATCCCGCCCGGACCGATAGCACCTACAAGGAGATGACCTCCGCGATGGACTCTAGGACCACCAGCGCCCCCGACGCGGCCCAAGCCGAGGGCCCCAAGTCGAACCAGGCCAGCGCGCCCGTCAGACGCCTCCCCGTTCCCAGGGGCGTCTGCTGTGCGCCGCCCCCGCCCCTGCCGCCGGGCTACAAGTTCCCTTCGGTGCCGGACGACTGGTACGACCAGCCCAAGGCGTGGGCGTGCCGCAAGTGCTGCCGGAACTTCGACTGGACGTACCGGCCCCCGAGGGAGGAGGAGCTGGACCTGCCCTGCGTCCGGTGCCGCGAGGTCCTGGACGTGGATGAGCGCGCCGTCGAGGTCAACCGGCTGCTGCTGGCCCACCTCCGGGCGGGCGCGATGCGGACGCTGGCCCTGCCGGTCCCCGTGGGCGTCCTCGCTCCGCTGCCGTCCCTGGAGCCCGAAGCGGCGACACCCGGCAGCACCGCCACCGCCTGCACCATCCAGGAAGCGGCGGCGCTCCTCGGCTGCGGCGCCACCAAGGTCTACGAGCTGCTCAGCCAGGGGCGCCTGCTGCCGGCGGAGAAGTTCGGCCGCAAGCGCATGGTGCTCCGCGCGTCCGTGGAGGCGCTGCTGAATGCCTCGGCCCGCCCGGCCTCACCGGAGCGCCCGCAGAAGGCGGCTCCGGCGAAGCCCCGGGCCCGGAGCGCGAAGTCAGTGGCTGCTGCCATCGCGAAGCTGCCGGTCAAGTAGCAGCACGGGGTCCTCCGGGTGCTCCAGGCGGATGGGGAGCTGGATCATCGGGGGGACCTTCACTCCCTCGTAGAACTTCTTCGTCGTCACCGCGGACTGGTGCCCGATGGTGGCCGCGATGCGCGAGAGCGGCACGCCGCCCTCCAGCGGCTTCACCTCCACCCCGCACTCCGCGGCCCAGGTGACGAAGCTGTGGCGCAGCTCCCCCATGCGCAGCGGCTCCAGGCCGATGGACTTCGCCGCCCGCTTCACCACCTGCCGGATCCACCAGTCCGCCGGAGCCGAGCCCCGGGCCTGGAGGCGCAAGGCGGCGCCCAGGGCCTGCGCATCCACGGACTGGACGTGAACCCGGCCCGACTTGTGGACGAACGTGATGGTGCCCGCGATGGCGCCCTGCCCTTGCAGCACCTTCACCTTGCCCTCTCCGCGAGCCAGGCGGTCAATCTCGGTGCCGTGCATTCCGCACTTGGCGTGGAGCATCAGCACGTCGCGCACCGGCTGCACGTCCGTGACACGGCCCGTCCCCTTCCAGCCGTACTTCTTGGACTCCCACCCCTGGATGGCGGCGTAGAGGCGCTCCACGTCCCGCATGGAGTAGCCCTTGTCGCGCATGGCCTTCTCCGGGCGGGCCGGCGGCACCTTCAGCGCGAGCGTGGGGTCCTCGGCCGTGGTGAGCACCGCCTCCTCCTCGCGCAGCCAGGAGAAGAACGACTTGATGGCCGCGATGCGGTGGCGCTTGGCGACGATCTCCTTCTTCGCGTCGTCGTACCAGCCGTTCAACACCTGCTTCAGGTCCTGGAGCCGGAGGGTCCGCAGGTCCTTCTCGAAGAGCGCCTCCGCCCACTGCGCCAGGTAGTTCCGGACGTTCTTCCGGTGACGCTCCGTGCGGCCCTGGCGCTTGAGGTGTTCGAGGAACCGCCCCACCCGCTCGGGGTCCATGTAGACCGGCGAGGTGGCGGCCTCCCGCTCGGGGGCCATCCCTGCCGCCTGGGCCCTGGCGATGTAGGCGTCCGGGTCTCTCTTGAACAGCGCCAGTTCCCCCAGCGCTTCGTTCTCGTTGCCCGCCGCCAACCGTGTGGTATAGAGCCGCCCGTGGACCTGCTTTTCGAGGACCCACACGGTGCCGCCCTGCTTGTTCATGTAGGTCCGACCACCGGCCCACTTTCCCGTCCACCGGGGCATGTCAGTTCTCCAGTCCGTACGAAGTCCGTACAAGTTGCATAACCACTGGAGAGGCAGTATTGAGGGAGTAGAAGTTCCGCAGTAATTGCCGTAGGTTAGAACTTACGGCCAGGTAGCTCACCTGGTTAGAGCGGCGGTCTCATAATCCGCAGGTAGTCGGTTCAAGTCCGACCCTGGCCACTGCCCCGGAGTCACTTTTCCAAGTGATTCCGGGGCTTTTCTTTTGCCCAAAGCGTCCGGACGGGTTCGGAGCCGTTCGCCCGCATGGGTCCCCGTACACAGAGGTGGCGGACGGCCTCGACTCGCCTGGCGGGTCGCGGGAAGCGGCAGCCTTGACAAGTAAGTAAATGTTTATTTGCATCTGACCTCCATGACGGTCCGTCGCAGCCATGAGGAGCGCAGGCGTGAAATCGCGGACGCGGCGCTGCGCATCATCGCGACGCGCGGCATCACCGCGCTCACCGTGGCGACGCTGGCCCGGGAACTGGGGCTCACCGGCGGGGCGCTCTACCGGCACTACCCCTCGACGGACGCCATCATGGAGGCGGTGGCGGTCCGGGCCGCGGAGTTGCTCGATGCGTCGCTCCCCGAGCCCTCCCTCGAGCCGCTCGTCTGGCTGGAGCGCTTCGTGGAGTCCCGCTCGCGCACCATCTCCGGCCACTTCGGGGTGGCGCGGCTGCTGCTCTCGGAGCAGCTCGCCCTGGCCCTACCGCCGGGTGGCCGGGAGCGCATCCAGGAGTCGGTGCGCAAGACGATGATGGCCATCCAGCGCACCCTGCTGGCCGGTCAGGAGCAGGGCCTCATCCGCACCGACCTCCGCGCCGCCGACCTCGTCCCCATCATCGTGGGCACCGTGCAGATGCTCGTGCATGCCCAGGCGGGGACCGTCCTTCAGAACCTCTCCATCCCGGCACGAAGCTGGGCCACCCTCAAGACGCTCCTGAGCGTCCCGGGAGATTCCAGGTCATGAGTCCATCTCTTCCGCGGCGGCTCGCGCGCGCGTGGCCGCTGCTGCTGGTGGCCGCCGTGCTGGGCGGCGCCTTCTTCCTGCTTCGGATGCGGCCGGTGGCCGCGCAGGTCGTCCGGGTCGACGTGGGGCCCGTGGCGCGCGAGGCGGTGGGCACCGGCACCCTCGAGAGCGAGGCCCAGGTCAGCACCGCCTTCACCCTCTCCGGGCGCATCACCGGCATCCGGGTGAACGAGGGCGACACGGTGCGCCCCGGGGACGTGCTCGCCACGCTCGACGCGAGCGAGCAGGAGCGGCACATCTCGCTGGCGCAGCGGGGGGTGGAGTTCGCCAACTCAGGGGTGGAGAAGAGCGAGGCCGAGGTGCAGCGCGCCCGCGCCGCCCTGGAAGCGGCGCTGGCCGACCAGCGCAGGAGCGAGGCCCTCCACGCCTCGGGGGTGGTACCGGACGCCGAGCGCGACGCACGGAACGAGCGTGCTGCCCGGGCCCGGGCCGAGCTCGACGCGGCGCTGGCCGCCCAGCGCCAGGGAGCCAGGAACGTGGGGGTGGCGCAGGAGACGGTGCGTCTCCAGGCGCGCCGCGGCGAGGAGACGGTGCTGCGCAGCCCGCTGGAGGGCGTGGTGGTGAAGCGCCTGCACGAGCCGGGAGACGTCGTCGGGCCCGGCAACGTGGTGCTCGTCATCGCCTCGACGCGCAAGGTGTGGGCGCGGGTGTGGATGGACGAGACGGTCCTCCACCTGCTGCACGAGGGGCAGGAGGGGCGCGTCGTGCTGCGCGGGGACCCCTCGCGCTCGTACCGGGCGCGCGTGGACCGCATCGCGGTGGAGGCGGACCGGCAGACGTACGAGGTGCTCGTGGACGTGGCGCTGCTCGAGCGCCCCGCGCGTCTCGTCTTCGGGCAGCGCGCGGACGCCTTCGTCATGCTGGAGGCGCGCCCCGCCGCCCCGCGCGTCCCGCAGGGCGCCTGTGACGTGGCGGCCGGCCAGTGCTTCGTCGCGAAGGGGGAGCGGGTGACGCGGGCCGACGTGCGCTTCGGGCTCTCCGGCAATGAGTGGGTGGAGGTGCTCTCCGGGCTCCAGCGGGGTGACGCGGTGCTCGTCCCGGCCCCCGGTGGCGCCGGGCTGCCCGAGGGGCGCCGCGTGGCGGGGCTGACGCCATGAACCTGGCCATGAAGGACGTGCGCCACCAGTGGCCGCGCTTCGTCGCCACCGGCGTGGGGCTCGGGCTGCTCTTCGCCATCGTGCTGGCCATGGGCGGCATCTACCGGGGCATGGTCGAGGAGGCGGTGGTGCTCGTGGAGAAGCTGGGCGCGGACCTGTGGGTGGTGCAGCGCGACACCCGGGGCCCCTTCGCCGAGCGCTCGTACGTGCCCGAGGTGCTGGCGACGCGGGCGCGGGCGGTGCCGGGGGTGCGCTGGGCGCGCGCCTTCTCGACGCTCACCCTCCAGCCCGTCCACCGGGGGCGCGTGCTGCGCCTGACGCTCGTGGGGCTGTCCTGGCCGGAGGACCGGGGGGCTTCGCTGCCCCTGGTCTCCGGGCGGGTGCTGGGCACGGCCCACCGGGAGTTGATGGTGGACCGCACGCTCGGGCTCGCCCTCGGCGAGGCGCTGCATCTGGGAGATGACACCTACCGCATCGTGGGCCTCACCCAGGGCCTCGTGTCCTCCGGCGGGGACGCGCTCGCCTTCGTGAGCCAGAGCGACCTGGAGCGCATCCAGAACCACCTGGCGCCCGAGGCCCGCCGCCTGGCCCGCGTGGCGGGCGCACCTCCCATGGACCCCGGCGTGTCCGCGGTGCTCGTGGGCGTGGCCCCTGGCGCCTCCGTCGAGGAGGTGCGCGCCCGCCTGGCGCGCTGGGGCGACGTCACCGTCCATACCACGGGGGAGCAGAAGTCCTTCCTGCTCGATGGCGTGGTGGACAAGGCGCGCCGGCAGATTGGTCTCTTCCGGGCGCTGCTCGCGCTCGTCTCGGGCATCGTGGTGTCGCTCGTCATCTTCAACATGACGGTGGCGAAGACGCGCGAGATTGCGCTGCTGAAGCTGATGGGGGCGCGGCTGGGCCTCGTCGTGGGGATGATTCTCCAGCAGGCGCTGCTGCTGTCGCTGCTGGCCTACGGGGTGGCGCTCGGGGTGTCGCGCTTCGCCTTCCCCCACTTCCCGCGCAAGGTGGTGGTGGGCCCCGAGGAACTGCTCGGAGTGTTCGCGCTCTCGGTCGCCATCGCCCTGCTGGCGAGCCTGGCGGCCATCCGCCGCGCGCTGCGCATCCCTCCCACCACCATCCTCGCGGGGTAGCCCATGCACGCCATCGAAGCCACCGGGCTGTGGAAGACGTACGGCAAGGGGGAGACGGAGGTCACCGCGCTGCGGGACGTCTCCCTGCGAGTGCGCGGCGGAGAGGTCGCCGCGCTGCTGGGCCCGAGCGGCTCGGGCAAGTCCACGCTGCTGACCACCCTGGGGCTGCTCCTGACCCCGGACCGGGGGCAGCTCTCCCTGGGCGGGGAGCAGGTGGTGGCCGACGGGCGCATCACCCGCGACGCGGCCCGGCTGCGGCGTGAGCGCATCGGCTTCGTCTTCCAGAAGGCCAACCTCATCCCCTTCCTCACCGCCCTGGAGAACGTCCTGCTGGCCCTGGAAATCAACGGGCTGCGGGGCCGCGAGGCCCAGGCCCGGGCGCGAGAGCTGCTCGACTACCTCGGCCTGGGGGAGCGGACGGCGCACCTGCCGGATGAGCTCTCCGGAGGCCAGCAGCAGCGGGTGGCCATCGCCCGCGCGCTCGCCATGAACCCGCCCCTGGTGCTCGCCGACGAGCCCACGGCCGCGCTGGACAGCCACCGCAGCCGCGACGTCATGCAGCTCTTCCGCCGCGTGGCCCACGAGCGCGGCACCGCCGTCGTCGTGGTGACGCACGACCACCGCACGCTCGACGCCTTCGACACCGTCCATGAGATGGAGGACGGGGTGCTGCGCACCGCCCCGCGGGTGCCCGCGCCCTCCCCGGCCTGACGCTGCTCACACTCCCGAGCGCTTCACGGTGGCCCACCTGGAGCCTGTGGCGCGGCGCGTGGGCGGGCTGCTCGTCAGGGCCGGCCGCATGAAGCCCCTCACTTCCTGACGGGCGCCTCATCCGGCGGCCCGGCGCACGGCAGCTCCACCGTGAAGGTGGTGCCGCTGCCCGGCGTGCTCTCCACCCGCACCGAGCCTCCCAGCGCGGAGAGGATTTCCCGCACGATGTAGAGGCCCAGCCCCAGGCCCCCGTACTCGCGCGCCGAGACGGCCCTCTCGAAGCGCCCGAAGATGTGGGGCAGCCGCTCGGCTGAGATTCCGATGCCGTAGTCCCTCACCACCAGCCGCGCCCTGCCCTCCCGCTCCTCCACCGTCACCTCGATGGGCTTGCCCGCGCCGAACTTGAGCGCGTTGGACAGCAGGTTCGTCACCACCTGCTCCAGCCGCGTGCGGTCCCACCGGCCCACCACCGGCCCCTCGGCCCGCAGCCGCAGCGGACAGCCCGCCTGCTCCAGCCCCTCCTGGAAGCGCTCCGCCCCCTCTCGCACCAGCGCCGCCAGGTCCACCTCCTCCAGATTCAGGTGCAGCCGTCCGGACTGGATGCGCGAGACGTCCAGCAACTCGCCGACGAGCCGGGTGAGCCGCTGCATCTGCCGCTCGGCGCTCTGCACCGGCGAGGCCAGCGACTCGGGCAGCGAGGGGCCCGCGCGCCGGCGCAGGCCCTGCACCGCCAGCTTCAGCGAGGTGAGCGGCGTGTAGAGCTCGTGCGCCGCCACCGTGAGGAACTCCTCGCGCAGCCGGATGGCCTCCTGGGACTCGCCGTACAGCCGCGCGTTGTCGATGAAGAGCGCCGCCCGGCGCGCCAGCTCCTGCGCCAGCTCGAGGTCCGCCTCCCCGTACTCGCGTCCAGGCGCCGACAGGCCGAAGGTGATGGCCCCCACCGTCTTCCCCCGCGCCACCAGCGGCACCGCCATGCCCGTGCGCAGGCCCAGCCCGCGAATGAGCTCCACGTGCCGCGCGTCCCGGCACGTCGCCAGGATTTCCGCCTCGGCCACCTTGGACAGGAGGTACGGCCGCCCGGAGCGCAGCGCCAGGGCCGCCGGCTGCGGCGAGTCCCAGTCCGGGGGGTACTTCTCCCGCAGCTCGCGCAGCAGGCCCTCCTTCTCCGGCTCCACGTGGGCTACCGCCACCCGGCGAATCCTCCCCTCCGGCTCCACCACGTCCACCATGCACGTGTCGGCGAGGAAGGGCACCGCCAGCCGCGCCACCCGCTCCAGCGTCGTCGGGTAGTCCAGCGACTCGGCCAGCACCAGGCTCGACTCGGAGAGGAAGCGCACCGTCTCCTCCGCCCGCCGGCGCTCCTCCACCTCCACCTTCAGCTCCTCGAAGAGGCGGCTGTTCTCCAGCGCGATGGCCATCTGCGAGGACAGCAGCTGCAGCACCCTCACCCGCTCGGGCGTGAAGGCGCGGGTGGCCAGGTTGTTCTCCAGGTACAGCACCCCCCGCGGCTGCGCCCCCCGGCGGATGGGCACCGCCAGGGCCGAGCGCAGCCCGTGCTCGGCCACGTATGCGTCCGAGGAGAAGCGCCCCTGGTGGGCCGCGTCCGCCAGCACGATGGCCTCCCCCGTGCGGTGGGCGTGCGCGATGACGGTGGCGGGCACCAGCCCCGAGGACTCCATCGGCGTGCGCTCCAGCGACACCGGCTCGCCCACCGCGCCCACCGCCCGCACCACCAGCGCGCCCTCCTCCTCCTGCACGAGCGCGCCGCGCTGGGCGCCCCCTACCTCGATGCACACCCCCATCAGCTTCTCCAGCAGCCGGCCGAGGAACACCTCGCTGGAGAGCATCTCCGCGGCCTTGAGCAGGCCCAGCAAATCCAGGGCCGACCTCCGCTCCTCCCCGCGCGCCGGGACGAGGGGAGACGCCAGCGCCTCGGAGGGGGCGAGGTCCGGGAACTCCTCCTCCAGCGCCTGCACCTTGGCCGTCGCGCCCCAGCGGGCGAAGCCCTCCAGCGCGGCCCGCAGGCACAGGGTGGCGAAGCGCTGGCGGCCGAGCGCGCGGTGGTGGCGGCCGGCCAGCTCGTTGGCCAGCGCCTCGTCCTGGCAGAACTCCTGCTGGCGGGCGCCCTCGGCGGCCTTCTCGTAGAGCTCCAGCGCCTCCAGGTGCTGGCCCTGGAGGCGGGCCACCTCGGCGCGGACGAGCTGGTGCTTGTGGCGGAAGTTCTCCGGGCAGCTCTCCGCCCACCGGCCCAGCTGCTGCTGGTGGACGGAGAGCCGCTCCAGCAGCCCGGCCCTCTCCTCCGGGGAGGCCCCGTCACAGAGCGCCGCCAGCGTCAGCGCGCTGTAGAAGGTGTGGGCCGCCACGGCGAAGAAGCCGCGGATGAACAGGAGCTGCCCCGCGGCCGCCTCGGACATGCGCCGCGCGTCGGCCAGGTCGCCCAGCAGGTAGGACGTCTGGAGGCGCAGCACCGCGTAGTGGCAGCGGTTGAAGGGGAAGTCCTGGATGGAGTCGAGGAACTGGCGCTCGTCGAAGTCCTCGTCGTCGTAGCGGGCCCGCTCGCGCGTCTGGCCCTGGAGGCAGCGGCTGGCCTGGCGGTACACGGAGATGAGGTCCGCCATGGACCACTGCCCGGCCTTGCGCGTGAAGAGGAGGGCGGAGCGGGCCTCCTCCAGGACGCGAGACAGCTCGGCGCCCATGTGGAAGAGGGTGGCCACCACGCCGCCCGCGCCGGAGTAGGCGGCGAACTGGAACTCCCCCGTCTCCAGCCCGGCGGCGAAGGCGCGGCGCAGCAGGGGCACGCTGGCGCGCAGGGGCTCGCGCCAGTGGTTGACATAGACGGCGAAGAGGGTGAGGGCCCTGCACTCCAGCCGCGGGTCCCCGCAGCGCCGCGCCAGCTCCACCCCCAGCCGCCCGAAGGCATGTCCGGTGGCGTAGTCCCCCGTGCGCTCCGCCAGAATCATCCCGTAGGAGACGTACGCCAGCGAGGCGTCCGGCGTGTTGCCGTGCTGGAGCGTGAGGTTGAGCGTCCGCACGCGGATGAAGGAGAAGAGGGCCGGGTTGGAGAAGAAGGCCGGTGAGCCGAGGCTGGCCAGCAGCCGCACGCACGCGAGCTGCTCGGACTCGTGCATCGGCGCCGCCGCGAGCAGCTCCTCCAGCGAGCGGCCCCGCCGGTTCCTCTCCACCTCGGCGAGCTCGGCGGAGAGGGCCTCGGGCACGTCGTGCTCGGGCAGCTCCAACCCGAAGAGCCGCAGCCCCTGGCGCCCCCAGTGGAAGGCCTCGGAGTAGGCGCGGTGCGCGGTGCAGGCGAGCACCAGCAGGTTGTACAGGTCCGCCTGCTCGAAGCGCGAGGCGGTGTGGGCCAGCGCCTCCTGGATGAGGGCCTCGGCCCGCGCGTGGTGGCCGGTGGCGTAGGCGCACTCGGCGGCCTCGCGGTGCAGCCGCAGCGCCAGCTCGGGGTGGGAGCGCCAGGCGTCCTGGGGGAGGAGCTCCAGGCCTCGCGTGAGGTAGGCCAGCGCGGGTCCGAAGGCCGCCGCCGCCCGGGCCCGCCGCCCTGCCCGGGCATTCAGCCCGGCCAGCCGCAGCCGCTCCGCCGCGTCCTTCACCCCGGCGGCCCCCAGGTTGAGGTGGTCCACCACCTCGAAGAGGCGCTCGTCGGGCTCGCTCTCGGAGAGCGCCTCTCCGAGCCGCCGGCCGAGCTGGAGGTGCAGGACCTGGCGCTCGTCCCTGGAGAGCAGCGAGTAGGCGGCCTGGCGCACCCTGTCATGGACGAAGCGGTACGAGGCCTCCTGCACCAGCGGGGCGTCGACGTCCTGGGGGCGGGTGAAGCGGGGCCCCTCTCCCTGGGGGACGAGCAGCCCCTCGCGCAGGGCGCTCCAGAGGGCCCCGGCCGTCTCGCCCGCGGGCTGGTCCACCAGCGCGGACAGCAGCCAGAGGTCCACCCTGTCGCGGAAGCAGGCGGCCACCTTCAGCACGCGCTGGGTGCGCTCCGGCAGCCGGCGGATGGCCAGCACCATCAGCTCCACCACGTTCTCGGTGACGCCCGAGCGCTCCACGCCGGCGAGGTCCCACTCCCACGCGCCGCGCTCGACGTCGTACGTCAGCAGCCCGGCCTGGTGCAGGTGGCGAAGGAAGCGGCCGACGAAGAAGGGGTTGCCCGCCGTCTTCTGCCACACCCGCGTGGCCAGCGGCCGCACCCGCTCCGGGGGGCTGCGCAGGGCCTCCGCGCACAGGGCGGTGAGGGCCTCGGTGTCCAGCGGGGCCAGGTGGAGGTGCTCCACCAGGGCGTCCGCCCCGGCGATGTCGGCCAGGGCGCGGGCCAGCGGGTGCCCGGGCTTCAGCTCCTCGTCCCGGAAGGCGCATACCAGCAGCACGTGGTGCAGGTCCGGCGCCATGGCCAGGCCCCGCAGCAGCCGCAGCGAAGCCGAGTCCGCCCACTGCAAATCATCCAGGAAGAGGACGAGGGGCCGGGCCTCCTCGGCCAGGGCCTGGACGAAGGCCTGGAAGGTGAGGAGGAAGCGGTTCTCGGACTCCAGCGGCTCCAGGGTGGGGACGGGGGGCTGCCTGCCCAGGAGCTGCTCCAGTTCGGGGAGGACGTCGGTGAGGACGCGGGCGTTGGTGCCCAGGGCCTCGCGCAGTGAGCGCTTCCAGGCGGGCAGCCCGGCGGGCGTGGCGAGCAGCGTGCGCAGCAGCCGCCGGAAGGCCTCCAGGAGGGGGGCATAGGGGAGGTTGCCATGCAGCTCGTCGAACTTGCCGGAGATGAAGCGGCCCTGGCCCTCGTCCTCCACCTTGCGGCGCAGCCGCTCGACGAGGGTGGACTTGCCGATGCCCGCGGGGCCCTCCACCAGCACCCGCGCGCTGGCGCCCGAGCGGGCACGCTCCAGGGCCCGCCATAACGCCGCGCTCTCGTGCTCGCGGCCATACAGCGTCTCCGGGACGATGAGTGCCTGGGCGATGTCGTGGCGCCCCAGCTCGAAGGGGCCGACGCGCCCGGCCCCCCGCCACCGGCGCTGGGCCTCGAGCAGGTCCAGCCGCAGGGACTCGGCGCTCTGGTATCGCTCCTCGGGCATCTTGGCGAGCAGCTTGAGGACGATGCCCGAGAGGGCCTCGGGGACGGCGGGGTGGACGCTGGAGGGAGACACCGGTGGCCGGGCCAGGTGGGCGTGCACCAGCTCGGCGGGGTCGGTGGAGACGAAGGGCGGGGCGCCGGTGAGCAGCTCGTAGAGGGTGGCGCCCAGGGAATAGAGGTCGGCGCGGTGGTCGACGAGCCGGTTCATCCGCCCGGTCTGCTCGGGAGCGATGTAGGGCAGCGTGCCCTGGAACTCGGCGGGGATGCCCGGGGCGTGGGCGAGGCCGGCCACCTGGGTGGAGCTGTCGAAGTCGACGAGCGTGAGGTGCTGGGAGTCCGCGGCGACGATGATGTTGGCGGGGTTGAGGTCCCGGTGGATGACGTGGCGGCGGTGGAGGGCCTCGACGGTGGCGGCGAGCTGGAGGGCCAGCACGAGGAAGGTGTCCACGCCCAGGGGCTTGCGCCGCAGCCACTCCTTGAGGGTGTGGGGCCCGGCGTCCTCGAGGAAGAGGGCCGGCATTCCCGCCACCTCTCCGAGGTCCAGGGGCTTCACCACGCCCGGTACGTCCGGCGCGTCCAGCGCGCGAAGGATGGCGTACTCGTGGCACAACATGGCGGAGCTGCTGGCGGCCAGGGGCCCGGGTTGGACTGTCTTCACCACCAGGGGGGGGCCTGTGCCCTCGCCCGAGGCGCGGAAGACGGCGAACCGGCGCCCGCGGTACAGGTCCGGGGCCATCCGGTCCTTCTGGGTCCACAGCATCCCGGCGCCTCCTCGAAGGGCAGGTTCCTCCCCGGCCCTGGGCCCCAACCGCGCTCCAGGCCCGACGAGCCCTGGTCCACCAGAGAACAGCCGGGCGGGGCCGGGCGTTCTTGGAGCGCGTCGAGGGAGGAGGCATCTGGCTGCCCGAGGCCCATCGTCGCCGGGGGCGCGGCCAGGGTCGGGCTCGCCTCTCTGCCACTTTCGCCAGAGCTGGGCTCACCAGCCGGAGGGCAGGGCCAGGACGGGTATCAGCACCACCTTGTAGGCATATCCACCATTCTGCATGCCCAGCATGGAGGCGCCCCCCGACGCATGTGAGCCTCGCCCTTCCCCTGCGCCCCGGTGCCGGAGCGGTTGTGCATGAAAAGGTGGCGTACGCCAGGGCCCGGCCCCCTTCCCCGCCGGCACCTCACAGGTACCGTTGAAGCCGCTCCTGGGCCTTCACGATGGCCGCGGTGCGGGTCGTCACCTCGAGCTTGGCGAACACGTTCCGTAGGTGCCACTTGGTGGTGGACAGCGCCACGTTGGAGCGCTCGCTGATCTCCTGGTTGCTCAGCCCCTGCGCGAGCAGCTTGAGCATCTGGAGCTCGCGCTCGGTGAGCGGCTCGAGCGGCGCGCTGGGCGGGTCCGCGAGCTCGCACGGCCCCTGGCTCCCCGCCGAGAGCACGTCCTGGAACCGCGCGGCATACCGCGAGGGCAGCCCATGGCTCAGCTTCCGCTGGCTGGCGGCCGCGACGATGACCTCCTGCAGCCCCGGCGTCTCGTCGAACACGCTGCGGTTGAAGCCGAACCGCTGCACCAGCGCGAGGCCCCGGTTCAGCGCGGCGAACGCCGCCGTGGGGTCTCCGGCCCGCCAGTGACACACGGCAATCGCCGCCAGCAGCGCGCTCTCCCGGGACACGTACCCCACGTCATGCGCGCTGGCCCGCAGCGTCTCCAGGAGCGCGTGCGCCTTGCCATGCCGCCCCCGCGCCATCAGCACCCAGGCCTGTGACAGCCCCAGCCGCTCCCAGGTCTCATCGTAGAAGCGCCGCTCGCTCCACTCCCCCCGCCGCATGCGCTCGCCCAGGCCGAACTCCTGCGCCACCGCCTTCATGCGCGCGGGCGCCTGCTCCACCAGGGAGAGCCGGATCTTCTCGCCACAGACATGCGACAGGAAGCGCGTCTGCTGGCCGCACTCGAGCACGCTGTGCAGGTAGTCCAGCAGCTGCCACGCCTCCGCGAACTTGCCTCGGATGGACTTGATGCGCGCCAGCACCAGATAGGCCATCGCGAAGGTCTCGAAAGCGGATGCCTGCGACAGCAGCGGGAGGACCTCGATGCAGAGCGCCTCGGCCTCGTCCAACAGGTTCTGCTCGTAGCGGGTGTTGGCCAGCGCCGTCGCCGCGTTCACCCACACCGGGTTGCGCCTTCCATGGCTCGCGCGCTCGAACGCCGCCTCGCACCGCTCCGCCGCGTCCTTCATGTTCCCCTGCGCCCGGTCCGCCAGCGCGACGAGGACGTCCGTGTAGCCGTTGATG
Source organism: Myxococcus sp. RHSTA-1-4 (assembly GCF_020037125.1). Lineage (GTDB taxonomy): Bacteria > Myxococcota > Myxococcia > Myxococcales > Myxococcaceae > Myxococcus. The sequence continues at coordinate 65,629 of NZ_JAIQDG010000035.1, read as the reverse complement.
AACGGGCTGTTGAGGCCCTGCAGCGTCTCCCGCGCGCTCAGCGCGAGCCGGCGCATCGCATCGAACCGGTTCATCCGGAGCGCCTGGTAGGCCTTCGCCGCCAGCACCGCGCCCGCCAGGAAGACATCCGAGTCCTCGTAGCCCGACCATGTGTCCTGCTCGATGCCGGAGCCCGCGGCCGAGTCGGACAGGATGGCGTGGAACAACGTGAGGTGCTCGAGCTGCTTCGACAGCCGCTCGTGCTCCGGGTCGGACGTGGCGTACGCGGTCGCGAGGCGGTGCTTGGCATCCTGTAGCGCCGACGAGGCCTGGGCGAAGCGCCGGGACAGGATGAGGCACGCGATGTGCGCCACACACACGGCCGGCGAGCGGATGACCTCCTCCGCCGTCAGCTTCGCCGTCCAGTGGAGCACGGAGGCAATCTCCCCCTCGCGCATCCACGCCTCCACACAGCGCGCCGTGAGCTGGAGGCACCAACTCCGCTCTCCGGAGGCGAACGCGTGCGTCAGTGCCTCGTCCGGCATCTGGTGCTCGGCGAACCACGCGCTCGCCGCCCGGTGCAGCCAGGGGATGCGGTCGCCGAAGTCGCACGCGAGCTGGGTCCGCAGGAAGTCGAGGAACAGCGAATGGTACCGGTACCACTGATGCTGGGTGTCGAGCGGTTGGATGAAGAGCTGTGCCCGCTCCAGGTGCGCCAGCAGCGCCGGACCGTGGGTGATGCCCAGGAGCGCATTGCAGAGCTCCCCGTGGAGGTGGTCCACCACCGAGCTCAGCACCAGGAACTCGTGCACCTCCGCGGGCTGCTCACGCAGCACCGCGTCCGCCAGGTACCTCGCCACGTCGCGGTTGGAGCCGATGGCCCTCCGCAGCGCGTCGCTCACGCCCGCGTGCTCACCCGCCGACAGCAGCGCCAGCTTCACGCCGGCCACCCAGCCCTCGGTACGTGAGCGCAGGTACTCCACGTCCTCGGGCGCGAGCTCGGCGTCACACAGGCGCTGGCCCAGCTCCCGGATGGCCTCGCCGTCCAGGCTCAGGTCGCGGCTGTCGAGCGTCACCAACTGCTCGGTGAGCTTCAGCTTCGCCAGGTCGAGCTCGGGCGTGTTGCGCGACGAGACGACCCAGTGCACGTGCGGCGGCGAGTGGTCCAGCAGGTACGAGAAGGCGCGCACCAGCGCGCGCTCGCGCAGCACGTGGAAGTCGTCGAGCACCACCACCAGCTCACGTCCCAGGTTCCACAGGCTCCGCAGCACGACGGAGGTGGCATGGTCCAGCGGCAGCGCCACCTGCGCGTCGAGCTGGCTGGCGATGTACGCGTCGAACTCCGGAGCCGTCCGCCGGATTGCCCCCACCAGGTATGAGAAGAACCGCTCGGGCGTGTTGTCCTGCTCGTCCAGCGACAGCCAGGCGAGCAGGTGGGGCACCCCCGCGTCGCGGTACCACTGCGTCAGCAGCGTCGTCTTGCCCCAGCCGAGCGGCGCCGTCACCAGCACCAGCTTCCCGCCGACGCCCCTGTCCATCTTCCGCAGCGGTGCCCCGCGCGTCACCAGCACCGACGCCGACTGCGGCGGTGACAGCTTCGTCGGGAGCAGATGCGAGAGAGGCTCTCCAATGGGGGCCACGTGCTCCGCGGCGCTCCTCGGGGAAGGTGATGACGCACGACGACGTCCCGTTGCGTTTCGAAGGCTCGGCATTGGCACGTTCCCCTGCGGCCGATTGCATTGCCCAGTAGAGCACGGACTCCTGGCGTCTTGCCCTTCTTGCGCGGAAAACAAGTGTTGCTGAGGTTTCAACGCGGCGCGCCATGGACATGGCGCATTGCGTCGACATGAAGTTTCGCGTGCGGGAGGGGGCGTCCCCCTCCCTTCGGTGGGGGCGATGTCGCGGCGCGGCTTGGTACTCCCCGTCCGTTGCGGTTCGGACTGCAACGATTCCCCAGCCTGAGGAGGACCACACATGGGTATCCAGCCAGTGGGCGCGAGCCTGAGCCGTTGGCGCGCTCGAGCCGCTTCGTTGTGCGTCGCCGTCGCGTCGTTGGTGTCATTCACCGCCGCCGCGCAGACCCCCACGTTCATCGAGTTCGACAGCGGGCACGTACGCCCGCTCGCGATGTCTCCGGATGGAACGAAGCTCTTCGCCGTCAACACCCCGGACAACCGGCTGGAGGTCTTCTCCATCACCAGCTCGGGCCTGTCGCTCATCGCCGAGGTCCCGGTGGGCATGGAGCCCGTCGCCGTCGCGGCGCGCAGCAACACGGAAGTCTGGGTGGTCAACCACCTGTCGGACAGCGTCAGCGTGGTGAGCCTCAGCGAGACGCCGCGCGTGGTGCGCACGCTGCTCGTCGGCGATGAGCCGCGCGACATCGTCTTCGCCGGCACCAACGGATATGCCTTCATCACCACGGCGCACCGCGGCCAACATCGCACGGACCCGTCCATCGCCAGCGTCCCCGGCGCGGGTGACCCGCAGCTGACCACGCCGAGCGTGGGCCGCGCGGACGTCTGGGTCTTCAACCCGGCGTCCCTGGGCACCACCCTGGGCGGCACGCCCCTGCGCATCGTGACGCTCTTCGGCGACACGCCGCGCGGCCTCGCCGTCAGCCCGGACAAGAAGACCGTCTATGCGGCCATTGCCCAGTCCGGCAACCAGACGACCACCCTCAACCTGGACAGCGTCTGCGACGGCTTCTACGAGAACATCCCGTGTTTCTCCTTCCCCGACACCTACCCGTGGGGGAACAACCTCATGCCGGGCGGCCTGCCCGGGCCGAGCACGAACGCCGCGGGCGCCAAGGCGCCGGAGACGGGGCTCATCGTCAAGTGGAACAACAACACCGGGCGCTGGGAGGACACGCTCGGCCGCAACTGGAACAACGCCGTGCGTCTGCGCCTGCCGGACAAGGACGTCTTCGCCATCGACGCGGACCGCCTCACCGAGACGGCCTTCTACACGGGCGTCGGCACCTCCCTGTTCAACCTGGCCACCAACCCGAAGACGGGCACGCTGTACGTCTCCAACAGCGACGCCAACAACCTGACGCGCTTCGAGGGCCCGGGCGTGTTCGGCGGCAGCACGGTGCAGGGCAACCTGGCGAAGATGCGCATCACCGTCATCGCCGGCGGCGCGGTCTCCCCCCGTCACCTCAACAAGCACATCGACTACTCGAAGCTGGCCGGGAAGCCCGGCTTCGACCCCACGGCCAAGAACCACAGCCTCTCCACCCCCACGGACATGGTGGTGTCGAGCAACGGCGCGAAGCTGTACGTGGCCGCGTTCAGCTCCAGCAAGGTCGGCGTCTTCGACACCGCGGCGCTGGAGGCCAACACCTTCGACCCCCGCACGGCGAGCGCCAACCACATCCCCGTCACCGGCGGTGGCCCCAGCGGCCTGGTGCTGGACGAGGCGCGCAACCGCCTCTACGTGATGACCCGCTTCGACAACGCGGTGAAGGTCATCGACCTGGCCACCAAGGCGCAGGTGGACGCGGCGCCGCTCTACAACCCGGAGCCGGCCTCCGTGGTGCAGGGCCGTCCGTTCCTCTATGACGCCAACTTCTCCTCCGCCAACGGCGAGTCGTCCTGCGCCAGCTGCCACATCTTCGGCGACAAGGACGAGCTCGCCTGGGACCTGGGCAACCCGGACGACGAGGTGTCCAACAACCCCATCGAGCTGCGCCTCGCCAGCGACCTCGAGATTGGCGCGTTCCGCGTCTTCACCGGCCACCCGGGCTCGGACGTCAACGGTACCGGCGACCAGCACTCCTTCCACCCCATGAAGGGCCCCATGACGACGCAGACCCTGCGCGGCATGACCCACCAGGGCGCCATGCACTGGCGCGGGGACCGCTCGAGCGGCTTCTTCGGCAGCGACCCGTACAACGAGGAGCTGTCGTTCAAGAACTTCATCGTCGCTTTCGAGGGGCTGCTGGGCCGCGCGTCCATGCCGACCGAGGCGGAGATGGACAAGTTCACCGCCTTCCAGCTCCAGGTGCAGCTGCCGCCGAACCCCGTCCGCCGGCTGGACAACACGCTCACCGCCTCGCAGCAGGCCGGCAAGGACTTCTACTTCGGCAGCCGCCGCGTGGACGGCCTCGCGATTGGCGATGACAACGGCTTCAACTGCAACGGCTGCCACACCATCGACGGGGCGCAGGGCTTCTTCGGCACGGACGGCAAGGGAAGCTTCGAGGGCATCACGCAGATCATCAAGATTCCCCACGTGCGGAACATGTACACGAAGGTCGGCATGTTCGGCTTCCCGGACAGCCGGTTCTTCAAGGACCCCGAGTCGGGACCGATGGGAGATCAGATCCGCGGCTTCGGCTTCACGAACGACGGCGCGGTGGACACCCTGTTCCGCTTCTTCAGCGCCATCGTGTTCTCCAACACCAGCATCGGTGGTCCGCTGGTCGGCTTCGAGAACTCCACCCAGCGCCGCAACGTGGAGGCCTTCATGCTCGCGGCCGATACCGACCTGGCGCCCATCGTCGGCCAGCAGGTCACCCTCACCAACACCAACGCCGCCGCCGTGGGCCCGCGCATCGACCTGCTCATCGCGCGCGCGCGGGCGCCGTTCGCGTCGAAGATCCTCGGTGGCAACACCTACGAGGCCGACCTGGTGGCCAAGACGGTTGTCGCTGGCAAGGCGAAGGGCTTCCTCTACGACCGCACCGCCGGGACGTGGAAGCCCGACGACGGCACCGCCAACATCACCACCACGGCCCTCCGCGCCCTGGCGAACACCGCGGGCCAGGAGGTGACCTTCACCGCCGTTCCGCCGGGCTCCGGCCTGCGCATCGCGCTCGACCGGAACCTGGACGGCCGGCTCGACGGCCAGTGAGCCGCGAGCGCTGAAAGCCTGTCGCAGGCCCCCGCCCCGCCCCCGGTTCTTCCGGGGGCGGGGTTTTCGTTCCGCTCAGGTCGCTACCCCGCAGACCCCGTCCAGCGCGGTGCCGGAGCCACCCTCGCAGGCGCCGCTCTCGCAGTCCCGGTCCGTGAAGCACGCCTCGCCGTCCGCCCGCTTCTTCACGCACGTCCCATACCGGTCGCCGGGCGTGAAGTGGTTGGAGCACGTCAGCGCCTTCTCGCAGTCGGCGGCCACCGTGCACTCGCCGCCCTCGCCGCGCGGCGGGTAGTCGCACACGCCTCGCGGCGCCGGGCCGTCCTCCCCATTGGGGAAGCTGCACACCAGGTCCTCCGGACACGCCGTCTGCGCGTCACACGAATCGCCCAGGCCCGAGGCGCAGCCCGCGGCCAGCACCACCGCGCACAACCAGGGAATCACCATCCGGCGCATCACAGCGAGGCCTCCAGGGAAATCACCGCGGAGCGGCCCGGCTCATCCACGCCGGAGCCATGGGTGCGGTACGTGGCATCCAACAGGTTCTGCAAGGTGAGCGCCGCCGACAGGCGCTTGCCCAGCTTCGCGCCGGCCCGCGCGTGGAAGACGATGAAGGCCGGCGTCCGCGCGCAGTCCGGCACCTCCGCGCACGTGCGGATGTCCAGCAGGTCCGCCGCGGAGAATGCATCCTGGGCCAGCGCCCAGCGAGACATGCCCTCCAGGAAGAAGACCTCTCCCGGCTCCCACGTGGCGCGCACCAGGCCGTTGAGCGGCGGCGTGCGGGACAGCGGCTCGGTGATGAACGGCTCTCCCTCCACCGTGAGGTCCTGCCGCCGCGTCTTCGTGTGCGTGTACGTGGCGTGCGTCGCCAGCGTCAGCGACGGCAGCACCTTCACCGACACCGAGGCCTCCAGCGCGTGAATGTCCGCGCGCTCGAGGTTCTGCCGCGTGCGGTACGGCACGCCGTCCGGGGTGAGCTGCTGCCCGTCCAGCAGCGTCGGGACGTTGCCCACCAACCCTTCCACCATCGTGAAGGCGTAGAAGAGCTGCGCGCCCACCGGCCCGCGCTCCACCCGCGTGCCCAGCTCGGCGGTGTAGGACTGCTCGGGGTGCAAGTCGCGCCCGGGCACCAGGAAGCCCGGGCCATCCGCGCCCAGCCGCAGGTAGTCGTCGATGTTGGGCGCCCGGAAGCCCGAGCCCAGGTTGAGCAGCACCGAGACCCCGTCCGCCACCCGCTGCCTCACACCCAGCTCCCCGGCCAGGCCCACCGAGCTCTGCGTCGTCGCGGGCAGCACCGGCAACGGGACGCTCGCGTCCGGGAACTGCTCCGCGAGCCGCGAGTCCTCGGGCAGCGACACGCGGTGCAGCTGCGCCCGCAGGCCCGCGTGGTACGAGAACGGCCGCTCCACGTCGCTGGAGAGCACGCCGAAGATGCCGGTCGACACCGAGGTGGGCGACCCCGGGTAGCGCGCGTCCTCCGGCAGCGGCGAGAAGTCCGGCTCGGGCGCGGACAGCGGGCTGCGGCCGGCGGTGCTCGACGCCTTGTCGTGGAAGACCTCGGCCCCGAAGAGGGGCACCGGCGCTCCCGGCAGCGCGGAGATGGCCGGCGCCTCGCCCTCCGCGCGCAGGCCCACCGTCCACACATTCACGCTGTCCCGCTCCAGCCTGTCTCGCGCCACGCGGAAGCGGTCCACCTGCTCGCTCTGGCGGTGCACGCTGAGCTCCACCGCGCCGCGCCGCAGCCAGCCCGGGCCCGCGTGCTCCAGCCGCGCGTGCGCGAAGTCGCGCTCCTGGTCGCTGAACCGACGGAAGTCTCCCGGCGCCGAGCGGTCCAGGCGCGGCGCGTCCGACTGCCGCACCCCCTGGTACTGGAGGTAGAGCTGGAGGCCCGGCCGCAGGCGATGGCGCACCTTCAGCGCCGCGTCGCCCTCCTGGTAGCCCGTGTACCGCTGCACGCCCACGCGCGCACCGCCGCGCAGGTCATTGAAGTCCCGCAACGTGAGCGCGCCGGCCACCGCGGTGTTCCGCAGCGACACGCCCGCGCGCACATGCCCCTGGAGACTCTCGTCCGCGCTGCCCGCCTGCGCGCGCAGGGCACCAATGGGCGTGGTCTCCGACGCGAAGCGCGGCCAGAAGGTGCGCACGTTGACGACGCCGCCCAGCGCGTCCGAGCCGTACAGCACCGAGCCCGGCCCGCGCACCACCTCCAACTGCTCCACGAGAAACGGGTCCACCGTGTTGAGGTACTGGTTGGGCCCCGAGCGCACCGTGCCGTTGTTCAGCCGCACCCCGTCCACCAGCAGCAGCACGTGCTGCCCGTACAGGCCGCGGATGATGGGGGCACCGCCACCGTGGTTCGTCTTCTGGAGGAAGACGCCCTCCGACTCGAACAGCGCCTCGGGCGTGGTGCGGGCAGGCCGGCGCGCCAGGTCGTCTTGCGACACCACCGACATCGCACGCGGCTGGCTGGACGTGGGCCGGGGCCGCCGGGTGGCGGTCACCACCGTCCGGGGGATGACCGGCTCCACTTCGGTCTCCGGCTCGACGGCGCCACCCGGCACGGCGGGGGCCGCCGGGTCTCCGGAGAGCATCTCACCCGCTCCCATGGCGGAAGGGGCCTGCCCGGCGGGAGCGTCCGGAGGCGCCTCGGTGGAGGGGGCCACCTCCGGGGAGGAAGGTTCGGAGGCCGGCGCGTCGGCCGGCGCGGAAGGAGGCTCCACGGGGGTGGACGCCGCCGGGCGCTCCTCGGCGCGGGCCGTGACGAGGGGCGCGCCGGCGAGTGCACAGCACGCCATCAGGACGAAGGGTCGAAGGTGCATGGGGCTCCGGGAGTCTCCTACGGCTGTTCCTCCCAAGGGAAGGCGGCGCCTCCCCGGCCCGCTCTCACGCCCCCGTGTCCCGCCTGGCCATCCGCATCAGCCCATGCGCAAGGCCGTCCACAGGGACACGGCGCCGAAGAGGAAGAAGAGGCTGGCGGCGGCCCACCGCACCCACTTCATCTGCACGCGGCCGGCGAGCCTGTCCCCGAGGAACACGGCGAGTCCGTCCGACAGCAGCATCCCCGCGGTGGTGCCCAGCGTCACCGTCAGCGGCGCCTGGTAGCGCGCGGCCACGGCCATGGTGGCCAGCTGCGTCTTGTCTCCCATCTCCGCCAGGAAGAAGAGCACCACCGTGGTGAGGAAGGCGCCGAAGCGAGGCGGCTTGCCTCCGTCCTCGTCCAGCGTGTCCGGCTTGAGCGTCCACAGGCCGAAGCCGATGAACATCACCGCCAGCAGCACCGCCATCAGCCGGGCCGGCACGTGCGTGGACACCCAGCTTCCCAGGCTGGAGGCCAGCGCGTGGTTGGCCACCGTGGCCACGAAGATGCCGGCCAGCACGGCCCAGGGCTTGCGGAACCGCGAGGCCAGGGAGAACGCGAGCAGCTGCGTCTTGTCCCCCATCTCGCTGGCGGCCACCAGCACGAAGGAACCCACCATCGCTTCGAACATCACTACCCCTCGCTCATGAATGGCCGAGGTGGACTCGTGGGAGCGCCAGGGAGAGCGCGCACGACGGACCTCGGCCAAGGAAGAAGCAACGCATCCCTGTCCGAAGGTCTCGTTCGTCCCGCGCGAGGCGGGGTGGGGGCCCGGGCTGTCGCCAGCCAGTATGTCGAGCGTCCCGACGCCAGCGGCGCTGGCGTGAACTACTCCCCTAAGGCGAGGGCCCAGGTACCAGCAGAGCCCTCTTCCGTCAACGCCCGGGACGGGCCCGTGCCTCCGTCCGCCTCCCGACGCTTTTTTTGACGGAGCGCCTGACCGCCCGCCTAATGCCGGGGACAGGTCGGTAGCGGCCTGTAGCAGTCACGCCCGGAGGAAGTCCGATGCAGGATGGAAGCGCCAGCCCCCTGAGCCCCGAGGCTCCATCGTCACCGGTGGCCTCTGAGGCGCCTGTCGACGCGCGCGGCCCCGAGGCCGACATCGTCTCCACCCACGTCCTGGTGCCGGAGGAGCAGGTCCAGAAGCTGCGCGAGCTGGCCCGGCGCACCCGCATCCACCAGAGCGAGTACCTCCGCGAGGCGGTGGACGACCTGCTCGGCAAGTACGGCCGCGCCACGGCGAAGCCGGAGGGCCAGTCGTGAGCGCCGTTGCCCTCGCGCCCCGCACCTCCACGTCGCGCACCCGCGAGCCTGTACCCACCGTGCTGGTCCGTGACTCGGATTCCGTGCGCACCCCGCGCACCCGCCTGGCCTCCGAGCGGCCCGCCTCCATCCGCGAGGCCATCATCCGCTGGCTCGACCAGGAGCTGTGAGCCCGCCCCCCGGCCTCCCTCCCTGGAGGCCGGCCTCGGTCGCGGGCTAGGCTGGGGACTCCCCCTTCCCAGGAGTTCCCACACCTCATGCGCACTTCCTTGCTGACCGCCGCCGCCCTGGCCTTCGCCGCCGCCGGCTGTGCGACCTCGGGTGGCTTCGACAAGCTCTACCCCGGCATGTCGTCCCAGCAGGTCGTGGAGGCCATGGGCAGCGGTCCGTCTCGCGCGCAGGAGTTCCCGGACAAGTCCACCGCCTGGTACTACGGCGAGGACCGCTGCGTGCTCATGCGTGAGGACAAGCTGGTCGCCAAGGCCACCTCCGAGGACAACACGTCCATCGACACGCCCGTCGTCTCCGTGCGCGACACGTCGAAGGCGCTCTGCGCTCCGGAGGGCTACGTCTCCTCGGAGAAGCGCCAGCAGGAAATCGACACCCCGTTCGGCACCTACAAGGGCAACATCGACCCGTCCGCCGCCGTGAAGAAGGTGAAGGACATGGTGACGGGCCAGGAGGAGCCGGCCGGGAAGTCCGAGCAGGCCACCACGCCGGCTCCGTAGTCCTCCCCGCCGCTTCGCACTCCGGGGCCGCGCGCGTTGCTCGCCGCGGCCCCGTTCCATTTCCGGGGTGGAGGCTCGCGCGGCGCGGCTCAGGCGGAGGTCGCCGGGGCCTCGCCTTCCTTGTCGAGCTTGCCGGCGATGTCCCGGAAGGACATGTGGCCGATGGAGAGCAGGATGAGGCCGACGGCCACCTGCTGCACCGTCTGGGACAGCCACATGACGTTGGCGTAGGCCAGCCCGCTGGCGTTCACCACCGAGGCCGGCAGGAAGAGGCTGAGCCCCACCTTGGTGGCGGCCTGGAAGGTCCCCATCATTCCCGGCGCGGCGGGAATCATCACCCCCACCACCAGCACGCCGAGGACGACGTAGGCCTGGAAGAGCGACAGCGTCATGGGCTGGCAGGTGGAGCCCGCCGCCGCGCCCGAGCAGTCGAAGGCATTGCCGAGCAGGGCCATGCCGGCCCCGTTCATGCCCCAGTACAGCGCCGTGTAGAGGAAGAAGAGCGCCACCTGCCGGCCGTTGGGGAGCTGCCGCATGGCCCCGACGAAGGTGTCCACGATGTCGGCGACCTTGTGGGCCAGGCCGGGGGCGAAGCGGCCCACGGTGGCGCGCACCAGCCGCACGGTGCGCTCCTGCTGCCAGAGGCCGAAGAGCAGGAACATCAGCCCGCCGCCGAACACGCCGAACAGCACCCAGGAGCCCCACTTCACGTAGCGGATTTCAGGCGTGTCGGTGGGGACGAAGAAGAGCAGCACCCGCATCATCGCCGCGACGAAGAGGCCGTCGACGATGCGCTCCAGCACCACGGACGTCATGGCCGCGCTGCGGCGGATGGAACTGCGCTGGGCGATGAGGAAGGGCCGGGCGAACTCGCCCAGGCGGAAGGGCAGCACCAGCAGCATCATGAAGCCGATGCCGGAGGCCTCGTTGAGCTTGCGGAAGGGCACCCGCTCCAGGCCGGACAGCAGCGCGCCCCAGCGCAGGGTGCGGAAGACGTGGATGGCCATCAGGATGCCGAAGTACGGCACCAGCCACGCGTAGTTGGCCGCCTTGAGGCTGGCGACCTGGGTGGCCCAGTCCGTGTCCCGGAAGGCCCACCACATGAACAGGAACGTGACCAGCAGACTGGCCAGCAGCTTGACGGCGCGTTTCACGGCGGCCGGGTATACCGTCAGTCCGGGTCAGACTCCAGCGGTTCACCGGCCAGCAGCCTGGAGGGGTTGTCTCGCATGAGACGGGCGAATGCCTGCTCCCCTCCCCTGCTTCGTAGCTCACTCAACGCACGGCCCACCCAGTCCCGTGCGCCCACCGGGGCGTGCAGGTCCGTGGCGGCCACCGCGTAGAGGCCATCGTCCAGGAAGGCACGGGCCAGCTTCTTCGCCATGGCGCCGTAGCGGCCGGTGAGAGCCCCCACGTCCAATTGCAGCAGCGCGCCGGCCCGCACCGCCTCCGCGGCGCGGCCCTTGCGCTCGAACTCCAGGCAGCGCTCGGGGTGGGCCAGCAGGGGGATGATGCCCTTGGTGCGGATTCGGAAGAGGATGTCCGGCAGGGCCGGGACGGGGGCGGTGTAGGGCAGCTCCACCAGGACGTAGCGGCCCGGCCCCAGCGTGCGCGCCGCGGGCGTGCCCAGGCTGCGCAGGAAGGCGTCGTCCAGCACGTTCTCCGCGTTGCGGCCCAGCGACAGGGGGATGTGCTCACGCTCCAGGGCGGCGGAGAGCTCGGCGCGGCGCGTGTCCACGACGTCCACGGGGGCGTATTCGGGACGGGCATGGGGGCTGGGGGCGACGGTGGAGAAGCCCAGGTCCACCAGGGCGCGCGCCATCTCCAGCGCGTCGTCCAGGGTGCGGGCGCCGTCATCCACTCCGGGGAGCAGGTGACAGTGCAGGTCGACGAAGCCGCTCACGCGTCTCCGCCCTGCCGGTCGGGGTGGCTGGAGGGGGGCAGCTCGTCCTCCCGCTCATCCATCTGCCGCTCGGGCACGCGGTACTCCTCGCCCAGCCAGCGGCCGAGGTCCACGGCGCGGCAGCGCCGGGAGCAGAAGGGAAAGGAGGCGTTCTCCCCTCGCGGGGGAACGGGCTTCTGGCAGATGGGACACTTCACGGTGCTCATGATGGACGGTGTCTAGATAAGCGTTGACGCTCTCGCGGGCCAGGATGTTTCGTGACCGCCCTTTCCAGGGAGGTCTTGAGCCATGAAGGTCCTGCGCATCACCGAGCCCGGTGGTCCCGAAGTGCTTGCCCTGGAGGAACGGCCCGAGCCCGCGCCGGGTCCCGGCGAGATTCGCGTGCGGGTCCGCGCCTCCGCGCTGAATCGCGCGGACCTCCTGCAGATTCGGGGCTTCTACCCCGCCCCGCCGGACGTGCCGCCCGACGTGCCGGGCCTGGAGTATGCGGGCGAGGTGGTGGCGGTGGGCCCCCGCACCCGGCGCTTCAGGGTGGGAGATAGGGTGATGGGGCTGGTGGGCGGCGGCGCGTGGGCGGAGTCGCTCATCACGCACGAGCGCGAGGCGCTGCCCATGCCGGAGGGAATGGACTTCGCGGACGCGGCGGCGCTGCCGGAGGCCTACCTCACCGCGTACGACGCGCTGGTGCTCCAGGGCGAGCTGCGACCGGGAGAGACGGTGCTCATCCACGCGGTGGCCAGCGGCGTGGGCTCGGCGGCGGCGCTGCTGTGCAAGGCGTCGGGAGCGCGCGTGGTGGGCACGGGGCGCAGCGCGGCCAAGCTGGCGCGGGCCTCCGAGTGGGGCGTGGCGCGCACGGTGCTGTGTGAGTCGTATCCGCCGCGGTTCGCGGACGCGGTGAAGGCGGAGACGGGCGGCCGGGGCGCGGACCTGTGCCTGGACCTGGTGGGTGGGGACTACCTGCCGGAGACGCTGGACGCGGTGGCGCCCCGGGGGCGGGTGATGCTGGTGGGGCTGGTGGCGGGCAACAGCACGGAGCTGAACTTGGGGACGGTGCTCGTCAAACGGCTGCGCGTCACCGGCACCGTGCTGCGCAGCCGGCCGCTGGAGGAGAAGATTGCGCTGTCGCAGAGCGCGGAGCGGCACCTGCTGCCGCTGTTCCGCTCGGGCGCGCTGCCGCCCGTGGTGGACGCGGTGGTGCCCATGGCGGAGATACGCCCGGCGCTGGAGCGCATGGCGCGCAATGACTCCGTGGGCAAGCTGGTGGTGCGGTGGGAGTGAGCCGCGCCGCTCAGTGTGCATCTCCGCGCAGGTAGTCCCGCACGTCCACCACTTCGTACTCGGGCGAGGTGCCCGCGACGAAGTGGAGGATGGGCAGGTGGCCCGCGCCGATGATGAGCAGGATGCGCTCCTCCGGTGAGGACGTGAGGCGCTGGAGGTTGCGGAAGATGCGCAGGTTGCGGTCGTACCAGGCCGCGCGCAGGTCCGCGCCGAGGTAGCCGTCCTCACCGTCCACCTTGAACAGGCCGATGGAGTACGAGCCGTGTCCCTGCCGGCGCAGCTCCGGCGAGTTCATGTATCGCAGATGCTCCATCAAGGACTGGCGCGTCTTCAGCGCGTCGTAATGCGCGTAGAGGCTCTTGAAGCGCTCCTGCCACCGCGCATCGAGCGACGCCACCTGCTTCTCGTCCACATTGTCGAACAACGGGAAGAACATCGGGTGCGGGTCCGCGTCGATGGCGTAGACCTTCGCGTGGCCCAGCTTCTTCGCCAGCCGGAAGCCGACCTGGTCAATCTCGTTCGCCGTCAGCTCCGCGCGGCCCGCCACGTAGTCCTGGTACCGCGCGTCCAGCACGGCCTGCTTGTGGGCCTTCATCTCCACGGCGATGCGCGTCGGCTGGAACTTCGCGAGCGCGTCCACCAGCGCCTCGACTTCCCGCTGCCGCTCCGGAGAGAGCACGTCCACCGCGTGCTCGGGCCTGTACCTGTCCTTCCCGGCGTCCTTGAAGTGGAACGTCCCCAGCATCATCAGCCGCGCCTTCGGCTCGTTCGCGCCGAGGAGGTCGGGCGGGGCCTCCTCGCTCCGCGCCGCGGCCTCCGCGGGCTTCGGGCTCGGAGTGGAAGCACAGGCGAGCAGTGTGCCCACCATCAGCAGGGGGGCAAGGCGCGGGAGGCGCTTCACGGGGCGTCCTTTCGGAAGAGGCAGGCCGGCAGCGCACTCTACGGCGCGCCCCTCTTCCGATTGCGACCCACCCGGGACGTCAGCCCCTCGTACTGTTCAGTCCCACGGCGATGCGGCCGTCCACCAGGGGCTCGCCCGGAGCCGGGCGTTGCCAGCAGACCCGCCCGGCCTGCTCCGGTGAAAGGCACGGCACCTCAGTCACCTCCAGCGCCGCGCCCGAGGACCGTGCCCGCCGGGTGGCGGCGGCCCGCGTGAGCCCGAGCAGCATGGGCGTGACGGGCGGTACGCCCTTCGGCTCCTCTTTGAGGAAGAACGCGCTCACCTCGTTGGTGCCGCCGGGGACGAAGGTGAAGCCCTCCGGGCCCGCGGACACCTGGCCGCGCAGCACCAGCTCCACCGGGCCCAGCCGCAGCGGTCCGTTGCCCAGCCGCGCATGGACCCGCGCGAGCGCCTCGCGCAGGTCCACCAGCAGCGCGTCCAGGTCCATGGCCTCGCTCATCGGGCTCTCGGCCTCTCCCACTTCACTTCAGGGGCTCGAGGCCCGACGACTGCCGGGTGATGGGGCTCGTCGTCAGCACGGGCTCGACTGTCCGGGTCATGGTCGAGGACTGGACCTTCAGCCACAGCTCGCCGCCCGCGGGCAGCACCGTTCCAGGCTCCGCGGAAGCAGCCACGACGAAGTCACCGTCCTTCGCGTCATCGGGGAAGCGGTGCGGCACTCCGAGCGCCAGCAAGAGGGTCCGCGCGTCCGCCACCGTCCGGCCCACCACCGCCGGCACCACCACCAGCGCCTCCGCCTGCGGCGACGGCGGCACCGGCACCACGCGGAACTTCAGCCGGGACTGCGCGGACAGGCTGTAGCTGAAGCGGTTGGTGTAGCTGGCGTCCATCGGCGCGCCGTACATCTTCAGGCGCGTGCGCCCCTGCCCCTGCAGCTCCGCGGTGATGGAGAGCGCCACGGCGATCTCCGCCTCGGCCTCGGGGATGTGGTACCAGGTCGGCCGGTAGCCGATGCGCTGAAGCTCCGTCGCGAAGCTCTCGTCCGAGGCATAGAGGGCGCGCAGCCGCTCCAGCGTGGCCTCGTCCAGCTCCTGCTGCGCCTGCGCCACGCCGCGGCCCACCGCGGAAATCAATGAACCCAGCGGCGCGCTCAGCGCCTCCAGCTGGGGAAGGTCGTTGGTGTCCGCCATGGTTCAGCCCTCCATCGCGCGGCCGATGAACAGCTGCACGGATGCGGTGGTGTCCTCGACGCCGGGCTTCGGTAGCTGGCGCAGCACCCGGCCGTGCTGTCCGCTCTCCTTCGTGAAGATGGGCGAGAGCGCCACGCGCAGCCCGGCTTCCGCCGCGAGCCGCCTCGCCGCCGCGGGCGTCAGCCCGTGGAAGCTGGGCACCGGACGCGCCACAGGCTCCGTTGCCGGCTCCGTCGGTATCTCGAGCTGCTCGACGAACTGCGCCTCCGTCTCCGACGTGCCCTCGGCCGTCGTCTCCGTCCAGCGCACCCGCACCTGGGTCAGCTTCATCGTGGTCAGCGAGGCCTTCACGGACTCGATCTGCTGGCCCGCCGACTTCAGCCGGTCCTCGATGGCCACCTCCACCAGCGTCGCGGGCTCGGTGGCCGTGGCGTCCGTGGTGGTCGCCGTGGCCGTGGTGGCGGTGCTCGCCGCCGTGGGAGCCACCGCGGCGGGGACGGCGGCGATGCCCTCGCGCACCGGGTCCAGCAGCACCAGCGTGCCGAAGTCGATGACCGTGCTGCTCATCTTCACCGGGTACGTGGCCACCATGCCCTCGGCCAGCCGCAGGTGCGAGCCGAAGGTGGCGCTCGTGACGTCCACGTCCAGCAGGCCTTCCGCGTCCGTCACCCCGGTGTCGCGCAGCTCGAAGGTGCCGGCCGTCTTCCCGGGCACCCACCACATCACCTTCATGCCGGCGGCGGGTGTCCCCGCGGCCTTGCGGAAAAGGGCCCTCACCCTCATCGCGGCACCTCGCAGGACAGCGCCAGCGTCTTCCCCGCCGCGTCCACCGTGAGCGCGAGCACGCCGGCCTTCTCATCGACCGCCACGCGCACCATCGTGCGTGCCTCACCGGAAGCGTCCGTCTTCACCACCGCGAGCGTCACGTCCGTGTCCGGGTGCGGCTCCACGCCGGCGAGCGACAGCGTCGTCCTCCGGTCGAGGTTGAACTCCACCTCCACGTTCGGCAGCGCCTCGCCCGCGGCGTTGCGCAGGCGCGCCACCACCATCGGCAGGCCGCTGGCGTCCTTGGTGACGCTCGCGTCGAGCACCACCGGAGGGAGGCCCTCGTTGGCCGGCACCGCGACGAAGCTGCCGCGGATGATGCTGACCAGCTCCGTGCGCGTCTGCGACGTGGCGGTCTCCGCCAGCCGCACCGGCCGCATCTTCAGCACCTTGCCCGTGGTCGGCGTCGGCCCGGACACCGTGGTCGTCTCCACCCGCAGGTCCATCCGCAGCTCGAAGTCCAGCTTCGGCACGTAGTAGGTGAACTGCCGGCCGGGTGCTCCCGCCGAGGAGATGGCCCCCAACTCCGCCTGCGCCTTCGCCAGGCCGTCCGCCAGCTCCAGGAGGTACTCGTCCAGGGTGCCGAACAGCTCCTGCGCCTGCTGTGTCGTGTCACTCATCCCACGCTCCCCGGCGACCGCGCTCCCGCTGCGCGTCGCGTGCCGTGTCGCGCTCGGCCATCGCATCGCCGCCGTCGCGCTCCAGCTCCATGTCCATTTGCCGTTCCATCGATTCCAGGTCCATTCCGCCCGCCGCCAATCCCCGCTCCATCAACGTGCTCGCGTCCGGCGAGCGCATGTCCATCCTTCCCAGCCCGCGCGCGGCCAGCGCCAGTCGTCCCAGCCCCGCCCCACCCGCCTTCCCCACGCCAGCTCCCGGCAGCGGCAGCCCGCGCGCCAGCGGCATCGGCTTGCGCGCGGCCGAGCGGGCCTCCTCCGCCACCTCCGACAGCCGGCGCGCCGCCTCCTTCGCCCCGGTGCCCGCCGCCCCGGACCCGAGCCCGGGACGCTGGAGGACGCGCTCCGCCAGCCGCGCCGCCAGCTTCCCGCGCTCGCGGGCCTTGCGCGCCCACTGCTGGCGCAGTGACGCCTGCTGCTGCTCCCGGCGGCGGTTCGCCCGCGCCGTCTCCTGGCGCTTGCGCCGCAGCTCCTCCACCCGCTCCGCCTCGTCCGCCTCCGCCCGCCTCCGCGCGTACAGCTTCTGCTCCAGCAGCCGCCGCGCCGTGTCCCGCTCGTGCTGCTTCCGGTCCGCGATGCGCGACTCCGGTGTGTGCTCGACGACGGGAAACTGCCTCGCCATCCGCGCGTCGACGGGCGCCTCCTCCACGCCCATCAACGCCTTCATCGTCCCTTCGAGCTGCTTGCGCTCGCGCAGCAGCGCGGCCAGCTCGGAGTCGACTGCCGCCACCTCCTCCAGAGACGGTGGCGCCGCGGGCTCGGGCGTACGGCTCGCGGCGGCCTCCCCCGTGGTGGGGGCCTCCTCCTCCGCGAGCAGGTCTTCCCAGCGGACGTGTGACATGGAGCGTGCCCGTCAGCCCACGTTCTGCACGGCGGAGTCCACCTTCCCGCTGATGCTGTCGCCCTCCGCGGTGCCCTTGAGACTCTTGGCGATCTCCGCGCAGATCTGCTGCAAGGCGGCCGGCGGGGGGATGGGCACCAGCTTGGTGCGGATGAGGCTCGAGCCCTCGGCGGAATAGCTGTACTTCTGCGAGTGCTTCGCCGTCACCGTGGTGACGTGGCTCTTGTGGCCCTTCACCAGCGTGGTGAGGATGCCCTTGTCACGGTCCACCTTGCGGTCCCGCGTCTGGGTGATGTCCTCGTTCGACTCGTGCATGGAGATCTCCATCTTCACCTCGATGATGGTCTCCACGAACTGGTAGAAGGTCGGCGTGAAGCCGAGCAGCAGCAGCGGGTAGTCGGTGCTGCCGAGCTTCACGAAGCCGGCCCCGTCCCGCACGGCGTTGCCGCTGTCGTCGATACGGTAGCCCGCCATGAGCTGGGCAATCTTCAGCGACGAGCTGTCGAGCGCGTACTGGGCGTCAGCGATGGCGTTGCCCAGGTTGCGGACCATCTCCCCGAAGGGGACGTTGAGCAGGTCCTGACCGATGGTGTTCGTGGCCATGGTGCGCGCCTCCTGCTACAGCGGCTTGATAGGCGTGGTGGTGGTGGTGGTGCCGTCCGTCGTCGTGGTGCCCGTCGCAGCGGCCTTGGCGGCGGCGAGCGCGCGCACCCGCTCCTCGAAGAGGGCCGGCGGGGGGATGGGGACGAGCTTGGTGCGCAGCAGGCTGGCGCCCTCCACGCTGTAGTCGTACTTGCGCGTGTAGCTGGCATCCACCGTGCTGACGATGGCCTGGGGCGTGCCGCCCCGCTTGAACATGCGCAGCGAGGCGGGGCTCTTGGTGGTGGTCTGCCGCGCCACCTTGCTCTCCACGCTCTCCGTCATCTTCACGGCGATCTTCACTTCGATGATGGTGTCGACGAACTGGTAGAAGTTCGGCGCGAAGCCGAGCTCCATCATGGACACCGGCGAGCCCGCGAAGGACACCTTGGTGTCCACGCGGATGGGCTTGCCCGCGGAGTCCAGCTGCACGTTGCCGTCGGCGTCGCGCAGCAGCGCCTCGCCGCTCATCATCTCCGCGACGAGCATCCCGCTCTTGTCGAGGTCCATCTGGGCCTCGGCGATGGCGTTCGCCATCTCGCGAATCATGTCCCCCATGGGGACGTTCAAGAGTTCCTGGCCGATGTTGGGCATGGTGTTGGAGTCCGTCAGGCGGGATTCGTGTTGGTCGTGGGCGCCGGCTGCGAGGCGACGGCGATTTCATTGAGCAACTGGTGCAGGCGGGCGGGCGGCGGCAGCGACACCAGCCGGGCGGCGATGGAGCTGGCGCCCTGCACCTCGAAGCCGTACTTGCGGCTGTACTCGGCGTTCACCGTCACGGAGAACACGCCCTGCATGCCCCCCGTCACCGAGCCGCCGACGGAGAACTCCGTCGACTCGCGGATGGTGAAGGTGAGCTTCGCCTCCAGGGTGGCCTCCGCGAAGGAGTAGAACGTCGGGGTGAAGCCGAGCGACAGCAGGCTCCACATCTGCCCACCGAGATTGACGGTGGGCTCCGACATGCGCTTCGCGATTTCCAGCGAGTTGGTGTCCAGCGCGTGCTGGGCGTCCGCCACCGCGCGCCCGAGCCGCTCGATGAGCTCGGGCAGCGGCGCGTCCAGCACCGTCATCATGGCCCGCTGGCCCTGAGTGGTGTTGTTGGTTGGCATGGGGCGTCCTCAGGGGTACCAGAGGCTCAGGTAGTCGCCGATGGCCTGGAGGAACTGCGGCGGCGCCGGCACCGCCACCAGGCGCGCCTTGATGGAGGAGCTGCCGGAGACGCTCAGCTCGTGCTTCACCGCCAGGTGCGCGTCCACGTTGAGCGCGCGGAGCTCGCGCCCGGAGCTCTCCTTCCGGTCCACGGAGCTGCGGCCGCCGAGGCGAGGCCCGGACAGCAGGAAGGCGTTGGTGTTGCTGGTGCCCAGCATGGTTCCCGAGGGCCCGGAGAGCGTGACGGTGTTGCCGGCCGCCTGCGCCTGGAGTCCCGCCGGCAGCAGGCCCGAGGTGGCGCCCGCGGTGATGGCGTTGGCGAGGTTGCGGGCGGTGTCCGCGGCGGTGATGCCCAGCACGAACTGCCCGGCCTGCGGCGTGGTGCCCGACTCCACGGCGACGAGCTGCGTGTTGTCGATGACGATGGTGTCGCGGGGCTGCGGCGTGGCGGGCGGGCGGCCGTCGCCGAAGCGCCGGGCCACGCGGATGGTGCCGGCGGCGGACAGGGCCGGCGCGGTGGGCGTGCGCGCGAACAGCGTGTACATGGCGTGGTCGCCCGTGCCGTAGAGGTACACGCGGTCGCCGCGCGAGAAGGCGCCAAAGGCGGTGTTGGCGTTGGCGTCGCGGATGGCGCGGGCCAGGTTGGCGGCGGTGGACTCCGCCGTGGCGCCCACCGTGAAGGTGGTGCCCTGGGTGTAGTCCGTGCCCATGAAGGTGACGACGGGCGTGGTCGGCGCGTTCGCCGCGGCGCGCGTGCGCGGGACGATGCGGGCGTCCCGGTCCGCTCCCGCCGGGTCCCACGCTCCGGTGGTGACGGCGGCGGCAACGCGCGCCACCAGCACGCCGTCCACCCCGGCGAAGCGCAGCACCACGCGGCGGTTGGCCGCGAGGTCCGTCGAGTGGAAGGAGGCCGTCTCACCCCGGCCCACGGCCGTCAGCCGCGAGGAGGGAACGCCGCGCGCCTCCAGCGCCCGCTTCACGGAGTCGGCGCGCTTCTGCGACAGCGTCTGGTTGTAGGCCACGGTGTTGCGCACATCCGCCCAGCCCTCCAGCGTGAGGCTGGCGGAGGGGTGCTCGGTCAGCAGCGCCGCCACAGCGTCGAGGATGGCGGACGGCTCGCGGTCCGTGCCGTAGGTGGTGGTGGGCGTGTCGTGCTCGTTGTCGTCGAAGTAGAGGGCGCGGTTGCACGTGCCGCCCGCGACGACGAGGAAGGCGCCCGGGTCCACCTGCTGGCCGATGTCCGCCAGCGCCGCGCCCACCGTGGACGCGGTGCTGGTGTAACGCGTGCCCGTGGTGGCGGGCAGCACCAGCGTGGGCGCCGGAGTCACCGAGCCCAGTCGCGCCACCACCAGGTTGTCACCCGGGGCCGCCTGCGGCGCGGTGCGCACGGTGATGACCGAGCGGTTGATGACGTACAGGTCCGGGCGGTTGGTGCTCGCGGTGACGCCCGACTGCATCTCCCACTCCATGAAGATGCCTTGCAGGTCTCCCGCGGTCTGGTTCGTCCAGACGGAGTTGTTGCGCAGGGCCACCAGCAGCTCCTGCGCCGTCTCCCACAGCGAGGCCTGCCGGGCGACGGGGATGCCCGTCGCGTTGGGGCCCGTGCCGCCGTCCAGCGCGTAGCTGGTGGTGCCCACGGTGAGCTGCCCCGGCCCGTTCGACGCCAGCGCCACCCGGGCGAACGGGGGAATGCCCTCTCCGTCCTGCACGGTGATGGTGGCGGTGCCCGTCGAGGCGCTCGTCTGGAGGTCGTAGTTGCCCGACTCGCTCTCGTTGTCGTAGTTGAAGTTGACGTCGAGGTCGACGGAGGTCGAGTAGTAGACGTGGAGGTTCATCTCCAGGTCGGCGTACTGGAAGTGGTAGAACGCCGGCTGCAACCCGAGCGACAGCAGGTTCTGCGTCATGCCGGGGAGCACCGTCTGCCCCAGCTTCAGGGTCTGGTTGACGCTGTTGGTGTCCAGCTTCTCCTGGGCCTCTGCGATGGCCAGGCCCATGTCGCGGATGAACTCGGAGATGTTGAGATCCGCGAGGATCTTCCCTGCTTTCGGCATGGTCTACCCCGGTGTGGTGACGAACGATGGAAGTGCGACGGCGATGTCCGGCCGCACGGCGTCAGGCCGGACGGTCCAGTAGGGATGACGGTCCTGCTCCAGTGAGACTCGGCGCGCGTCCACGTGCAGTCCGGCGCGCACCCACGACAACACCCGCTCCGCGACGGGGAGGTGCCCCGCGCCCGCCAGCTTCACGGCGGACTCCAGGCGCTCCCGGGCCTCGGCGGAGCGCCCCTGCTTCGCGAGCGCCAGGCCGTGCCGCTCCAGGTGCGCGGCCAGGTCCTTCCGGGCCAGCTCCCCCTCGGGAGGCTTCTGGGCGTAGTGGGCCTCCACCCGCTCGCAGAAGGCGATGACGGCGTCGTGGGCGTCCGTGCGCTCCAGCGACTCCAGCACGCACCAGGCGTAGTGGCGGAGGCAGGCCTCGGCCTCGCCCTGGGCGGAGGCCAGGCGCAGCGCCTCGCGGTAGTGCCGGAGCGCCTCGGCATGGTCTCCCGCCAGCGCGCGCACCTTGCCGTGCTCCGCGACGCGGTAGTGCAGCGCGGGGCCACTCATGGCTCCACCAGGGAGGCGCGCGTGCCGCGCGAGCGCAGCTCCGCGACGAGCCACCGCGCCCGCGTGTCCCCCACGGGCGGCGTGAAGGTATGGGGCAGCCGCGAGAGGGCGGTGCGCACATCGCTGGCGGGCAGGTTGAGCGCCGCGGAGAGCAGCTCGCTCGTCCCGCCCGGGTCCTTCGTCTCGTCCACGCGCAGGCGGAAGCTGCGGAAGCTGACGAGCTGCACGGACAGCTTCGCGCCCGCCGCCTCCAGCGCGGCCGAGCGCGCCGCCACGTCCTCGCGCCGCAGGCCCGCGTGCAGCACCACCGGCAGGCGCGAGAGCACCCGGGGCACCAGCGCCTCGGGCATGCCCGTCTCCTGGATCAGCACCCGCGCGAAGTCGGCCCCGGCGGGTGCCTCCACGAGGCTCACGTCGAAGCGCTGGAAGGCATGGTCCAGCACCCGCACCAGGCCGCGAGAGCCCAGCTCCCGCCACACGCGCTCCGCCTTCGCGTGGTCCAGGTTGCTCGCCAGCAGCGGCGGCTCGCCCGGCGTCACCCCCAGCGCCTCCAGCACCGGGCGCACCACGGCCACCCCCGAGGCGTCCGAGCCCACGTAGAAGATGTCATAGCGGGCCGTGGGCGCGTGGCTGGCGTCCACCTCCACGCCCAGCGGCGTGAAGCGCGCGCGCAGCGCGTCCACCGTGGCCTGCGACACGGCGCCCAGCACCGTGGCGGGCGTGGCGCAGAGGGCGGCGGCTGCCTCCGCCTGCGTGCAGCCCAGCACCGTCACCAGCTCCGCGCAGGCTTCCCGGAACCGCGCGCCGTCCCGCACGTACAGCGCCACGTCGAAGCTCGGGCCGGCGGCCGGCGGCTCCGCCCCATCCGGCTCCACCACCACGTCCAGCCCCGCGCCCCGCAGCGCCTCCGACAGCTCCGTGGCCAGCGTCTCCGGAAGTCCTCCCGCCAGCACCGCCGGTGCCCGGAAGATTCGCGACGCCAGCTCCGCTGGGGGGAGGTCGAAGTGCGGCACGAGCGCCCGCAGGATGCTCGCAGACCCTTTGTGCAACGAGCGCACAGTGATGCGGTGGAGACTGTTCATTCAGTGCACAGACAACGACAGTAATTGTTGTGTTGTCAACATTGTGCAGTACAGCTGGTGCGGGTCCCCGGTTGCAAGGCCCCCCGAAATCGGGGGTACTGATACATTTTTCAAATCTTGGAGGATGGGTGCGCCGCATCCGGGGGGAATGACGCAGGCTGGCATGGAAGCGTCCGGTTCCCGAGGCCTCCGCCTGCCCGGCGATGTCCGTTGCACCCCCTGGCGGGGCCCTTATCCTGCGCCGCCATGCCTACCCACTTCGACCCCAGCGCCGCCGCCCAGCCGGGTTCCGGCGTCTTCGGCCTTCCCCACTCGCCCGATGAGGCCCACGTCGTCCTCATCCCCGTCCCCTTCGAGGCCACCACCAGCTACGGCGGCGGCACCTCCGAGGGCCCCGCCGCCGTCCTGGACGCCAGCCGGCAGGTGGACCTCTTCGACGTGGAGACCGGCCGGCCGTACGAGCGTGGCATCGCCATGCTCCCCGAGTCCCAGGAGCTCCGCGAATGGAACACCCGCGCCAAGGAGCGCGCCCAGGTCGTCATCGAGGCCGGCGGCGTCCACTCCGGCGAGCCCGAGCTGCTGAAGGCCGCCAGCGACGTCAACGCCCTCTGCGAGCAGATGAACGAGCATGTCTACCGCACCGCGAAGCACTGGCTGGAGCAGGGCAAGCGCGTGGGCGCGGTGGGCGGTGACCACTCCATCTCCTTCGGCATCATCCGCGCCCACGCGGAGAAGTACCCCGGCATGGGCGTGCTCCACCTGGACGCGCACGCCGACCTGCGCGTGGCGTACGAGGGCTTCACCTGGTCCCACGCGTCCATCATGTACAACGTCGCCGAGCGCCTCCCTGGCGTGAAGACGCTCGTCCAGGTGGGCCTGCGCGACATGAGCCAGGAGGAGTACCGCTACATCGAGGACTCCCAGGGCCGCGTCCACGGCTTCTTCGACTCCACCCTCCAGAACCGGCGCTTCGACGGCGTGCCCTGGAACCGGCAGGTGGATGAAATCGTCGCCCTGCTGCCCCAGCAGGTCTACCTGTCCTTCGACATCGACGGACTGGACCCCGTGCTCTGCCCGCACACGGGCACCCCGGTGCCGGGCGGCCTGTCCTTCCCCGAGGCCGTGGCCCTCATCTCCGGCGTCGTCCGCTCCGGCCGCACCATCGTCGGCTTCGACCTCACCGAGGTCTCTCCGGATCCCGAGGGCGGCGAGTGGGACGGCAACGTCGGCGCCCGCCTCCTCTACAAGATGATTGGCTGGATGCTGAAGTCGCAGCGGGCCTGAAGCTTCGGGACGGGTCGCGCACGGAGGGTTGGCATGAAGGCTGGAGTCATGAGGTGGAGCCTGCTGGTGGTGGCGCTGCTGGCCACGAGCCCCGCGAGCGCGGACCTGGCCCGGCGCCGGGACGCCATCGTCGAGGTCGTCCAGAAGGTCTCCCCGGCCGTCGTCTACATCGGCACCGAGCAGGAGGTGGAGTCGCGCTTCCGCGGCCGGCGCTCGCCGCTGGAGGAGTTCTTCGGCGGACTGGGCGGGGACGAGGGGCGGCAGAAAATCGAGGGCCTGGGCAGCGGCGCCATCATCGACCCGTCCGGCATCATCGTCACCAATGACCACGTCATCCGTGGCGCCTCCGCCATCCACGTGGTGCTGGCGGATGGACGCTCGTTCGACGCGGAGGTCATCGGCAGCGACGCGGCCAATGACCTGGCCGTCCTCAAGGTCAACGCGAAGGAGCCGCTGCCCGTCGCGAAGCTGGGCACCAGCTCGGACCTGATGATTGGCGAGACGGTGGTGGCCATCGGCAGCCCCTTCGGCCTGAGCAAGACGGTGACGTCGGGCGTGGTGTCCGCCGTGGGGCGCACCTTCCGCGCGGACGGGCGCGTCTACAACGACTTCGTCCAGACGGACGCGGCCATCAACCCCGGCAACTCGGGCGGCCCGCTGCTGAACGTGGACGGGGAAATCATCGGCATCAACACCGCCATCTTCGGCGGCGGCGCGCAGGGCATTGGCTTCGCGATTCCCGCCGACAAGGTGCGCCGCATCGTCGACGAGCTGACCCGCTTCGGGAAGGTGCGCCCGGCGTGGGTGGGCATCGACACGGTGGACCTGACGCCACGGTTGGCGCGGCAGCTCGGGTGGGACCGCTCCTACGGGGCGCTGGTGACGGGCGTGGAGCCCGACAGCCCCGCGGCCAAGGCCGGCGTGAAGCGAGGTGACGTGGTGGCGGAATTGGGCGGCTCGCGCATCCAGGACGCCGAGGACTTCGACACCCGCGTGCGCGGCTACCCTGCCCGCTCCGCCTTCCCCCTGATCCTCTTCCGCGAGGGCGGCCTGCGCACCGTCCAGGTGACGCCCGTGGAGTTCCCCGCCCGCATGGTGGAGGGCCTGGCGTGGGAGCGGCTAGGACTGAGAGTGAAGGACGGACGGGGAGCGCTGGTCATCTCCGGCGTGCGTCCGGGCTCGGTGGCGGCCGACGTGGGGTTGGAACCGGGTGACATCATCCTCCGGGTGAACAATCAGCCGGTGGCCACGGCGGAGGCCTTCCGGGAGGCCCTGCTCACGGCGAGACGCGGACGGAGCGTGTTGCTCCTCGTGCGGAGGGGCCGGTACGGCTACCACATCACCCTGCCTTTCGAGCAGGACGCGGGACAGCGCCTCTAGGGCGTTTCGGACGGCCCGGCGGGCCTGGATTTCTGGGCCCGCGCGACTCGCACTAGCATGGGGCGTATGAGTTCGGTCCGTTACCAGTCCCTCGGCCCCCTGGGTGCCGGTGAAGGCTCGCGCGCCTTCCTCGGCCTGGCCCTGGAGGACGGCGCGCCCCCCCGCCCCGTGGTGCTCATCTGGGCACCACAGGAGATTGTCCAGAATCCGGAGCTGACGGCGAAGCTGACGCGCGAGACGTCGCGTGCGCTCGTCTTCGAGCACCCCAACATCCTCCGCGTCCACGGCCTCGCCATGCAGGACGGCGGGCTGGCCCGTGTCACCGAGTTCGCCGACGGCGAGCCCCTGCGCCGCCTGCTGGAGGTCCACCCGCGCCTGCCGCCGCAGTTCGCCGCGCTGGTCATCGCCGACGCCGCCATGGGCCTGCACTACGCGCACATGGCCGGCAACGACGACGGCACGCCGCTGGTGCACGGTGACGTCCGCCCGGAGACGCTGATGATCTCCTTCGGCGGCGTGACGAAGGTGACGGGCTACGGCGCCCTCGGCGTGGCCCCGCGCGAGCGCGACGGCAAGCGCGTGAAGAACCGGCGCAAGTACAGCGCCCCCGAGCAGCTCCTGGGTGGGCGCGAGGCCGTCAACGTCCAGTCGGACGTGTTCCTGCTGGGGCTCGTGCTGCACGAGGCCCTGTCGGGGAAGATGCCGTTCAAGGAGTCCGCGGACCCGGACAAGGCGGTGCTGAACCGCTCGCTGCCGCCCCTGCCCCAGGACGTGCCGCTGAAGCTCGACGCGGTGGTGCGCAAGGCGACCACGAAGCGCGCGTATGACCGGTATTCGTCGGCGCTCGCGTTCCGTGAGGCGCTGGTGGAGGCCGTGGGGACGCTGCCCACGCATGCGCAGTTCGCGGAGTTCATCGCGAAGTCCTTCCCGCCCGAGAGCGAGGCGCGGGCGGCCCGGCGGAGGGTGATTGAAGCCGGCATCGCGGACGTGATGCAGAAGGCGGGAGTGTCGCCTCCGGTGGTGGCGGAGTTCCTCGCGAGCGGCGTGCTGCCGGCCGGAGCGCTGCCGGCGAAGTGGCCGGCGCTTCCGGGACAGCTCGCCGTGACGGGGCCCGTGAACATGGGCGGGGGCTCGGCGGAGCCGGCTCCGGCGGCCGCCGCCAGCGCAGGCCCGGCGACGGGTTCCAATGCCCAGGTGGCTCCGGCTTCCGGTTCCTCCGCGCAGGGGCCGGAGAGTGGGTCTCATGCCCAGGTGCCGGCGGCCTCGGCAGCTTCCGCACAGAGCCCGGGCAGTGGGACTCATGCCCAGGTTCCGGCGGCCTCGGCTGCTTCCGCACAGAGCGCGGGCAGTGGGACTCATGCTCAGGTTCCGGCGGCGGCGCAGTCCTCTGTCTCCGGCACGACGGGCTCGAACGGAACGGTGGCTCCGGCGGCGCAGTCCTCTGTCTCCGGCACGACGGGTTCGAACGGAACGGTGGCTCCGGCCACGCCGGGCACCGCATCCGGTAGTTCGGCACCGGCTGCTGGAGGCGCGACGCCCGTGGGGAGCGCACAGCCGGCCGCGGCTCCGCTACCCGTTCCCCCTCCAGCGCAGAAGCCATCGAGTGCGTGGATGGGGGCCGTGGTCGTGGGCCTCGTGCTGGTGCTCGGCGCGGGCGCGGTCGTGCTCAAGCGGCTGCCTTCCGACATCGAGGCGGAGGTCGATGCGGGCGCCGCGCTGGCGTCCGTCACGCCCGCGGATGCCCTCGCCGACGCGGGGACGGACGCGGGAATCCAGTACGTCAAGGTCGAGACGGGCATCCTGGACCTCACCGTCGAGCCTCGCGTGGAAGCGTCCGTGCCGGGAACGTACCTGGGGCGCACGCCGCTTTCCGCGACCCTGCCCGCGGGCCGGCACGTGCTGACGCTCAGCAATCCCGTGCTCGGCATCCAGGTGACTCGTACCGTCACCGTTCCGGCGGGTGCACGCACCGGGCAGCAGTTCTATCTGAACAAGGGCTTCGCCACGGTGCGTGCGCCGAAGGGCGCCATCGTCACCATCGACGGCCGTCTCGTGGGCGCCGCGCCCGTCGAGGAGCTGGACCTCTACGAGGGCTCGCACCAGCTCCTCGTCGTGGTGAACAACGCGCGCTGGCAGCGGTCCTTCAAGCTCGAGCCCGGCCAGCGCGTCTCCTTCGACGTCGAGTTCGAGGAGCCCCCCGAGGCGGAGTGAGCCCGCTGGAGCCCCCGCGCCGTCACCCGAGGCGCGGGGTCAGCTCCACAGCAGCGCGCGGAGCCGCTCCGCGTCCACCGGCTTGGTCAGCAACGCGCTGGCGCCGGCCGCGAGGCACTTCTCGCGGTCATCCTTCTGTGCGCTGGCGGTGACGGCGATGATGGGCAGGGCGGTGAAGCGCGGGTCCTGGCGGATGGCGCGCATCGCCTCGTAGCCATCCATCTCCGGCATCCTCAGGTCCATGAGGACGGCGCCCACGTCCGGGTGCGCCCGCAGCGCCGCGACGCCCTCCTTGCCGTTCTCCGCGTGCAGCACCTCCAGCCCCATCCCTTCCAGGAGGCTGGTCAAGGCGAAGCTGGTGCGAATGTCGTCGTCCACGACGAGCACCTTGCGCCCGATGCGCTCCGCGGACGACCGTGCCACCCGGTCGTTCACTGGCCGGGGTTCAGCGGCCGTGACACCGGAGGATGCCGGGGCCCTCTCGGTGTCCTGTGCCCGTGGCGCCTCCTCGATGCCGGGTGGCAGCGGCACCGAGCGCACGGCACGGCTCGTGCCACCCGCGGCCACGCTCTTCGCCTCGCTCGGACCGGCGTACGTCCTGGGCAGGTAGAGGGTGAACGTGCTGCCCTTCCCCGGCTGGCTCTCCACTCGGAGCTCACCGCCCAGAAGCCTCGTGAGCTCGCGGCTGATGGACAGGCCCAGGCCGGTGCCACCGTACTTGCGGCTGGTGCTTCCGTCCGCCTGCTGGAAGGCCTCGAAGATGAGCTGCTGCTTGTCCTCAGGAATGCCGATGCCGCTGTCCACCACGCTGAAGGCGACCACGCTGTCGGCCCGCCGGAGTACCTCGCTGTCGAAGCGAAGCGCCCCACCCCGCACAGGAGCGACGTGCAGGTCCACACGGCCCATGCCGGTGAACTTGAAGGCATTGGACAGCAGGTTCTTGAGCACCTGCAGCAGGCGCAGCGGGTCGGTGCGCATGCCCGCGGGGAGTCCCTCCGCGAGCGTGACGCTGAAGCCCAATCCCTTCTGCTCGGCCACGTGCCGGAAGCTTCGCTCGACGTACTCCTTGACCTCGCCGAGTGACACGTCGCCCGGCTCCACCCGCATCTTCCCGGCCTCCACCTTGGACAGGTCGAGGATGTCGTTGATGAGGTCGAGCAGGTCGGAGCCCGAGGCGTAGATGGTCTTCGCGTAGTCCACCTCCTTCGGGCTGAGGTGGTGGTCCTTGTTCTCCGAGAGGACCCTCGCGAGGATGAGCAGGCTGTTGAGCGGCGTGCGCAGCTCGTGGCTCACGTTGGCGAGGAACTCGCTCTTGTACCGGGACGCGAGTGCCAGCTTCTCCGTGAAGCTCACGTTGTCGTTGAGGTCCTTCCACAGGCCCGACATGCCCTGCGACTCGGGATGCGCGCCGGCCTTTCCTTCCGGGCCCACCTGCTTCGCGACCCGGTTCACCTCGGCGGCGAAGGCCTGGAGCTGGTCCACCATCGTGTTGACGGTGTTCTTGAGCGTGAGCGGCTCGCCACGCACGTCCACGGAGACCTTCTCGGACAGGTCTCCCCGGGCCACCGCTTCGCTCACCCGGGTCAGGTTGCGCACCTGCGCGGTGAGGCTCGCGGCGAGGGCATTCACGCTGTCCCCGAGCTCCTTCCAGATGCCGGACAGGCCCCGCACGTCGACCTGCTCACCCAGCCGCCCCTCGATGCCCACGTCCCGGGCGACACGAATCACCTCTCCGACGAACGCGGAGAGCCGGGTGTTGCGCTCGGCGCTGGTGTTGAAGGTCTCCGCCAGCCGGTCCAGGAGCGGATGCGCGCCGTGCGCCGGAAGGCGGTGGCTGAAGTCTCCCTGGTTGGCGGCCTCCATCGCGGCGAGCAGGGCGCGGAGCTGTGCCTCCTGGCTCGGCGTCTCCCCGCCATTCCTCTCGTCCATGGGAGCCTCCTGATGCGCGGCGATGCCCTATGCGCTCTTCCGGCGCCGCATCATCGCCTCGTACGAGCGGCCCACGCTCTGCGAGAGGATGAGCAGCTCGCCCACGTCCGGCGGGGTGAGCTGGTCCGGCCCGTTGTCCACGTACAGCAGGTGCACCACCTTGCCGCGCACCAGCAGCGGCAGGATGACCGCCGTCGTCGGGAAGCCGCCGCCCAGCAGCTTGTAGAACACCGCCATGGCGGCGTCCCGCTTCACCGGGCCGATGTAGTGCGAGCGCGTGTCCCGCACCAACCGGAACGTGCTCTGCTCCCTCAGCGCCACGCCGATGCGCCGCACCGCGGCCTCGCGCACGCTCGCGCCCATTCCGTGCCAGCCCGTCACCAGGCTGCCCTGCACCGACAGCAGCAGGTTCCGCTTCCACTTGCCCAGCGCGAAGCGCAGCACCGTGCGCGCCACGTCCTCGCGGTCCGAGCTGCGCGCCAGCTCCGCCTGTGCCTCCGCGAAGGTGAGCGGCGTCGGAGGCGGCTCCGGTGGCTGCTGCACCGGCACCTGCGCCGCCGGAGGCACCACCGCGGGGACCGCCGCCATCGGAGCCACCGGCGCCACCGGGCGCTGCGGCTGCGCCACCGGAGGCACCCCGGTGTAGGGCGGCGGCGTCATCGGGAAGGGCTGCGCGGGCACCACCGGAGCCCGAGGCGGCTGCGCCACCGGGGGAGCCACGGGCGCCACCGGCGCCACGGGCGTGGGTACGGGCTCCACCACCTCCACGCCGGTGATGACCTCCTCCGCCTCGCCCAGGTCCCCTTCGTAGTCCGCGCCACCGCGCAGCGCCTGCGCGTAGACGGACTGGAACTCCTCCTCGCTCATCAGGTCTGGCGCCTTCTCGGACGCCTTCGCCAGCTCCGGCGAGCCCGGCTTGGGCCTCGGACGGATGGCGTTCATGTCGATGGCGCGCAGCGGCCGGAACGCCTTGCAGTGGCGGCGCAGCAGCTGGTTCATCCGGAACTCGGGGATGACCACCGGCACCACCCGCTTGCCCGTCTTGAAGGCAATCGCGTCCAGCGTCTCGAAGTCATGCGGGTTGATGACGGCGATGCTCAGCCGCGTCGCGTCCACCCGCATCGGCAGGTATTCCTTGTCGTCCGCGTGGTTCGCCGACACCAGCGCCAGCGCCTTCGGGTCCGGCACCAGCTCCCCGGACGCGTACGCGGTGTTGTGCATCTGCCCGAGCGACTTCGCCAGGTCCTGCTCGGACAGCAGCCCCAGCTCCAACAGGTTCGTCCCCAGCCGGCCGCCCTGCACCACCTGCGCCTCGAGTGCCTCCTCGAGGCCTTCCGCGGTGACGAGACCTTCCTTCAGGAGCAGTTCACCCAGGCGCATGGGCTCCGCTTGTAGCCGTGCCTCGTCCCGCTCCGCAAGCGCGCCCACCCCCCGCGCACGGCGGCGCTAGTCCTCGGGGTGGTGGCTGAGCGCCACGCGGTTGCCCTCCGGGTCCCTCACGTACACCGTCCACCGCGTCTCGTGCTCCAGGGGCACCCCCGCCCGGGCGAAGGCCTCCACCGCCTTCGCCCGGGAAGCCTTCGGAATCCGGAACGCCAGCATCAGCAGGCCCGGCCGGTCATGCCGGAAGGGCAGCGGCTCCGGGTCCACGCCCGCCGCCTCGATGGCCAGGAAGCCCCCCCCGGGCACGCCCACCCAGATGCTCCGCAGGGAGCCGTCCGGCCGGAAATGCCGGGTCAACTCGGGGAAGCCCAGCACCTCCCGGTAGAAGGCGGAGACCCGCTCGATGTCCCTGGCCTGGATGGCCACATGGTGGAAGCCCTGAACGTCCATGGAGCGGATGCTATGGTCTGCGCGCCCATGGCGCGACTGCTCATCGTCGAAGACAACCACGAGCTGGCCTCCCTCATCGTCTCGGCCGCCCAGGGCCGGGGCCACGAGGCACGGGCGGCGTATACCGGCGAGTCCGCCCTGGAGGCGCTCAGCCCCGGCTTGAAGTGGGACGCCGCCCTGGTGGACCTGCTGCTTCCCGACATCCGCGGCAGCGAGGTCCTGGCCGCCCTGCGCGCCCATGGCATCCCCGCCATCGCCGTCAGTGGCGTCTACAAGGGGGACCGCTTCGCCCAGGAGGCCGTCCAGGTCCACGGCGCCCGCGCCTTCTTCGCCAAGCCCTTCGAGCTGAACACCGTCATGGACGCCCTGGAGCAGGCCGCCGGCGCCGCGCCCGTGCCTCGCGCCCCGCCCCCCGTGCCGGAGGAACCCCCACCTTCCGACGAGCTGCTCGACGACGAGGACCTCATCGTGCTGGAGGAGGTCCTCCCCGACTCCGGCGATACCTCCGCGCCCTTGCAGGCCGTCTCCGAGACGGAGGCGCTGCCCATCCCCGACGACGGCGAGCACGCCCTCCCCCTCCCCTTCGAGCACCGCCAGCAGGTGTGGAGCGGCGTCACCTCCCTCGCCGCCCCCGCGCGCGGCACGCTGCCCGAGTGGTCTCTCGGGGGGGATCTCAAGGACACCTCCGTCCCCCGGCTGCTCAATGCCTATTACGAGGCCCGCCACCACGGGGAGCTGAAGCTCAAGCATGGCTCCGTCCTCAAGGTCGTCTATTTCGAGGCCGGCCTCATCGTCTACGCGGCCTCCAACCTGGCCCAGGAGCGCTTCGGCCGCTTCTGCGTCCGCCGGGGCGTGCTGACCGAGTCCCGCCTCGCGGAGGTGGCCGCGCACGCCAGGGAGCACGGCCTGCGCACCGGCGAGGCGATGCTGCGCCTGGGCATCCTGGACGCCGCGCGGCGCCAGCAGCTCCTGGAAGAGCAGGTGAAGGAAATCGTCGGGTCCACCTTCACCTGGACCGAGGGCAACTACGGCTTCAGCGCCATGCGGCCCCAGCGCGCGGACCTGGTGAAGCTGTCCGTGTTCCCCGGTGACCTGGTGCTGGAGGGCGTGGAGAAGACGGAGACGCTGGTGGCGCTGCGCCAGCGAATGCCGCCCTCGCGCCGCCTCTTCCCCACCGCGGACCCGCCCTACGGCCTTCACGAGCTGAAGTTGCACGGGCCCCAGGCGCTGCTGCTCGCGTACGCGGACGGCAGCAAGACGGTGGAGGACCTGCTCGCGCTCACGGATTTGTCCGAGCGGCAGGCGCTCGCCACGCTGCGCGCGCTGGAGCTGCTCGGCGTGCTGGAGGAGCGGCCCGAGGCCCCGAGCCGCCGCCACCGCATCACCTTCGGCCTCTAGCCCTCCGCGCCGGCCCGCCTCCGCCGCAGCAGCCGCGCCAGCGCCACCAGTCCGAACACCGCCGCGCCCGAGCCACCGCCCGAGCACCCGCAGCCGGACGAGGGCGCGTCGGGGATGCTCCCGGACACCAGCACCCGGTTGAGGAACACCTCGCCGCCATGGCGCGCCGAGCCCAGCAGCGCGGGACGGACCACGTACGTCAGCGTGCCGGTGGCTCCGGCCTCCAGCGTGATGCCGTCCACCTCGAAGCCTCCGTCCACCGCCCGCTCCACCACGGGCCGGCCATCCACCTTCACGCTGCCGGGGACCCACTCCACGCCCTCCACGCGCTCCAGGTGGACGAGGCCGCCCACGCGGCACTCCGAGGTGTTGCGCAGCCGCGCCACCACTCCCACGAGGCCCGTCTCCGAGCCCAGGGGCGACTCCGTCTCGTGCACCACGTCCACGAAGGGCGCCACGGTGATGGGCACCACGTGCTCCGTCGTCGCGCTCCTGCCGTCGCCCGCGTCCGCGGTGACGCGCAGGACGACGGACTCACCCACCAGCGCCTCCAGCTCCGTGCCGCTCGTGGCCACGGAGACCTGCTCGCCGGACAACGTGCCCTCCTCGAGCGCGGGACCGGACACCTGCGTCCAGGTGATGGCCACCTCGCGGCAGGCGTTGGAAGGAATCGTCTGCGTGAGCGTGGCCGTCGCACCCTCGCCGCAGCGCGCCTCCAGCGCCTCCCCCTCCAGCGCGCCCAGCGCGGGCTGGAGCGCCTCGGTGGACACGCGCAGCTCCGCCGTGCCCCCGTTGCGCTGGGCTCCGCCGCTCTCCTCGAAGAGCTCGCCCCGGACGACGTACTCCTGGACCGTGCACGCCGCCGGCAGGGGCGGCCTCCAGCTCCCGGGCACGTCCACCACCGCGTCGGCCAGCGTCCCGCCGGCCGTGTCTCGCAGGAACATCCGGGCCTTCAGCGTGTACTCGGCCGGACAGAGCAGCGTCGACCCGAGCTGGATGTCCACCTGACCGTCCCCTCCTCGCACCTCCGTCAGGTTCAACCCCGCCGCGGTGACGTCCTCCACCGGAGGCGCCACGTCCACCCGGACCGTGGACTCGGCCCCCTCCTGCACGCCACCGGCGCCGGTCTCCATGCGGTTCCGGGCGATGAGCTCCAGGCTCGCGCGCGTGCACGCCGCCGCCTCCACCCGGAGCCGCTCGCCCACCACCGGAGACTCCGGCGAAACGGTGCCGCCGTTCGCGTCCTTCACGGAGAGGCCCACGGGCACGGCCATGCCGAGCCGCCACACCGTCTCCACCGGGGGCAGTCCCGCCGTACCGGTACACTCGTGCAGGGCCTCGGGCACCACGTCCACGCCCGCGTCCGGGCCCGAGGCCAGCGCCAGCCTCGCCCCGGGGCCGAAGGGCACGCTGGGCCTGCCCCAGGGCGCCACATCCACCGTGAAGAGCGTGGCCGCGGACCACACGCCGCCCTCATCCCGGGCCTGCACGGTGTACGTGTACGTCGCGCCTTCGGACTGGCACACGACGGCGGGAGGATTGAACGTCGCCGTCCCGGAGCCGTCCGTGACGAGCGCGGGCGTCCCGCTCCACACATAGTCCCTCGGCGGGCACGGGCCCGCTCCCGGGGATGCCGTGAAGACCCTGGCCGAGCCACCCGCGACAGTGGATGCGCGCGAGGGTGACACCCCTGGAGCGGCCGGTCCATTCCGGTTGACGACGCGGACGCTCACCCCTCCATCCACGTCGTGGTCCTTCAGGCCATCCGAGGCGAAGAGCTGCAACACCCGGGTCTCGTCCTTGCAGACCTCCCGCGCGGAGAGCCGCAGCTCCAGCTGGTCCGGCTGCGCCACGGCACTCACGTCCAGCAGGCCCGCCGCCGCCGTCGCATCCATGGAGACACGCACCGCGTCTCCATCACCATCCGTCGCGACGACCTGATGGACGGTGGGCCCGCTGCTCTCGTCGACGTTCAGGGCCCCCGTCCCCGCCGTGAACTCAGGCTTCGCCGCGTTGCTGTAGACGACGACGTTGAATGCGGTCGCGCGGTTCAGCGCGATGGCGCAGAAGGTGGAGTCCACGCAGCTCACCTCCATCGGAGCCCCCGGCAGGCCCGCGAACGCGGGGTGGACGCGCCACAGGGTCCCTGCATCGGCCGCACTGTCCGCGGGGACGGCCCCGAGCACCACGTTGTTCCCGCTGCCGTCCGTTCCCACCGCCAGGCCGTAACCCTCTCCGAGCCTGCTCCCCTTGCCGGTGTTCACGTCCACCGAGGCGATGGACACCGACGGTGAGCCCTGCACCGTTACCGGTGAGAATGGAGAGACGGGCCCGGGAGACGATGGTGGCGTGAGCTGCCCCCGGAAGAGCCCGCTGGCGTTGCCGATGAGCGCGACAGGGTCCGGCCCTTCCGTGGCGAAGAGGTCTACCGTGGAGTGCTCGACGGTCGCAGGGATGCCGGCGACGACGACCTCGGACACCAGGTCATGCCCGCGAAACCAGAGGAGGTGCCGCATGGAACTGTTGTCGGTGACCTGGAAGATCGCATGCGGCGCGCCCCCGTTGGTGTCCGTCACGCCCAGCACATAGGTCGGGCGGTAGGTCGGGTTGACCAGGAGCCTGTCCCACGGCGGACTGGCTGCCTGACCTTCCCCCGAGAAAAGGAGTTCGAGCTCGTCGGGTTCGGTCAGCCCCATCGAGTAGCCGGTGCTCGACGGCGTGATCCGCACCCGCTGGACGTCGTGAAAGGTGGTGTTGGGGTTATCAGCAATACCTCCAGACAGACAGTGGAGGGGCGGGCTGAGCAATGCGCCGTCTCTTCTCACAACGGCGAAGCAGCCGGAGGGGGAC
This sequence comes from Myxococcus sp. RHSTA-1-4, assembly GCF_020037125.1. Lineage (GTDB taxonomy): Bacteria > Myxococcota > Myxococcia > Myxococcales > Myxococcaceae > Myxococcus. The sequence continues at coordinate 29,972 of NZ_JAIQDG010000035.1, read as the reverse complement.
AGGAATGTGCCGGGCGCGAAGAACTCGAGGATGTCCCCGGTCACGGTGCCGTTCTCCCAGAGCCGCGCCGCTTCCGTCGTCGCCACCGAGACGACACCGGGCCGCCAGGTATTCACCCACCGGGGGACACCATCCACGCTGAACACGTCCCACTCGGCGGACGCCGCGGTGGCCACACCCAGGCAGAGGCTGAAGACGATGGCGGCGCGCACGGCTTGCTCCTAGTAGGCCACTTCGGCTCGCAGGTAGAGCCGGTCCTGATTCTCCGTCGAGTCGTCCGTCAGACCCAAGCCACTGAAGCCCAGCAGTGTGTACCCGGTGGCGAGTCGTAGACGCTCGTCCACACGGTATGCCACTTCCGCCCTCACGGCGGTCAGCCGCTCGCCCTCCGGGGAGGCGGTCCGCCGCGCCAGCTCGGCTCCCACCTCCAGTCCACCCACCACCCGCACCGCCGGACGCAGCGTGCCGGTCCACACCCAGCGCACGGAGTCCTCCAGGCTGGAGCGGCCCGCGTGCAGCCCCGCGGCCACGGAGAGCCGGTCTCCCACCCGCACCGCGGGCAGCAGCGAGAAGACGTGCAGCCCCCGGTCGCCGAAGGCGGCGCGCGTTCCCGGCAGCAGCTCGCGGGTGAGGCCATAACGTGCCACCAGCAGCCAGGGGCCGGGCCGCCAGGCCACCGCCGCGTAGCCCTCCAGCAGCCGGGCCTCCAGCGCGTCCTCGTTGACGGTGCGGGCGAAGTCCACGCGGCCGGAGGCCGTCACGTCCTCGCGCAGCTCCGCCTGCGCGGCCAGCGCCACCACCGCCTGCACGCGGTCCACCGGAGTCCGGGGGCCCCGCTCCGGAATCCCCTCCTCCCGGCGCAGCTCCACCCGGCCGTCCAGCCGCAGGCGCTCCATCACGAGCTGCCCGAAGACACCGCCCACGTCCCGTTTCAGCTCGCTGTCCACGTCCAGCAGGCTGCGCACGCCCCGCTCGTAGCGGGCGCCCACGCTGAAGCCTCCCGTCACCCGCTGCTGGAGTCCCACCGCGCGCGCCAGCCGCACGGCATTGGTGTCGTGCGCGCCCACGTCCTCCACGAAGAGGGCGGTGCCGCTGTCGGGCAGCTCGGTGCGCGCGCCCGTCAGCGTGCGGCCCCGCCCGAAGTCCGGACCGTCCACGTCCACCGAGTAGCCGCCGTAGTACACGTCCTCGCCGCTGCGCGACTCCACGTTGGCCCACGCGCGCGGGCCCAGCTCCGGCCCCCAGCCGCCGTGCACGCCCACGCGGGTGTCGCGCGCCACGTCCACGTCCGCGCCCACCGAGGTGAAGGTGTCGTCCACCCGGCCCGGGCCCTCGCCATGCAGCGCCAGCGCCTGCCGGTGCGCCGCCCGCAGCAACACCCTGTCCAACAGGCGCAGGGAGCCGGCGACGCCCGCCGACGTCCGGCCGCCGAAGAGCGCCGGGCCCACGCCGGGGACTTCCGCCGCGCTCAGCCGCGAGTCGCGCACCTCCAGGCTCGCGCCCCAGCGCGCTTCCTCCCAGCCCACGCCCGCGGCCAGGGTGCGCGCCGAGAAGGGCGAGTCCACGAAGGGCTCGCGCGGGTCGGCCGAGCGCCGCTCATCCGCGAGCAGCGTCAGGCGCAGGCGCCCCAGCGGCTGCCGCACGCGCAGGGAGCTCTGCCGGAAGCGGGCCGCCTCCGTGTGCGCCCCGTCCGAGAAGCCCTTCGCCCGCAGCCGGAAGGCCGCGTCCACCGCGCCGCCTCCGCCCAGCGGGCCCGGGCCGCGCACCCGCAGGCCCAGCGCCTCGCCGCCCGTGCCGAGCTCCGCCGCGGGCCGCAGGAAGCTCAGGCCGCCGTCGTCCGACACACCGAAGAGGCCCGCCTCCACCGCCGTGCCCCGGCTGGAGGCCACCTCCGCCGTCAGCGTGTACGCGCCCACCGCCGCGCTCGCCCGGCCGGTGTAGAGCGTGTAGGGACTGCCCTCGCGGTCCTCTCGCACCGCGCCCACTCCCACGCGCGCGCCGAGCCACTCGGCCCACACCTCGCCGCCCGCCGCGTCCCTCGCGTCCGCGGGCCGCAGCGCCGCGTAGTCCACCACCAGCACCGGCTCCGGCGACTCCGTGGGCGAGCCCGTGCGCAGCCAGGACTCGCCCGCGAGGAAGGACAGCGGGCGCGCCAGCAGGATGCGGCCGGAGAAGTAGTCGATGTCGTAGTCGCGCCCGCGCACTAGGTGCCGCTCCGCCAGCGGCAGGCCGGTGACGCCATCGCGCACCTCCAGGCGCACCAGCTCCGAGCCCTCGGCCACCGACACCGCGCCCAGGTAGTAGAGGCTGCCGCCGGTGGCGCGCAGCTCCTCGTGGGCGGGCACCGCGGCCAGCGGGCGGCTGGGGTCCGCGAGGCTCCCGCCGAAGGCATCCACGCCCGCGCGCGCCACCGTGTCCGCCGCTCCATCCGTCCTCAGCTCCGCGTAGGGGCCGAAGAGGGGCCGGTGGTAGCGGCCCACCTCGCGGTCGTGCAGCAGCGCCCGGTAGGTGCCCAGGCCTGCGCGTCCGTACTGCTCGTGCCGCGCTTCCAGCCGCAGCCGCCCCTCCGCGGCGTTGGGCGTCAGCGACACCGAGTCGTCGCCCCACTCCGCGGGCGTGAGGTCCGGGTCCGCCCAGCGCTCGAAGCGCTCGGGTACGCGCGGGCGCAGCCAGTCCGGCAGGCTGGCGCCGTGCAGCGTGCGCCCGTCCGTGTCACGCAGGTCCAGCTCGCCCACCAACTCGAATTCGCCCAGCCGCGCTTCCACGTGCGCGGAGCCCCGGCCGCGAAGCTGCACGTCGCCGTCCGCGGGCGCCCAGGTGGCCTCCACGTCCAGCAGGCCCACGGCGAAGGGGCGCGCCGTCGCGGCAATCTCCAGCGTCTCGGCGCGCGGCGGCTCGCCCGGCACCTCCAACTGGAGCGGCACCGCGTTGCGGCCCGGCGCCAGCGCCACCGGCACCTCCACGCTTCCCTCCGGCCCCACCACGCGCTCGCCCTCGGGCGTGCGCACCCGCGTGCCCTCCGGTGCCGCCACGCGCACCCGGGTGGTGCCGCTCGGCGCGGGCTCATCCCGGCCCGCGGGAAGCTGGAGCGAGCCCGCGGGCTCCATCGGCCGCGGCGCCACCAGCCACCCGCCGTCGCGGGCCACCACGTCCACCCGCTGGCGGAAGAGGCGCACCGCGCCGTCCGGTGCGGTGGCGGTGATGGCCAGCGCGTTCTCCCCGGCCACCAGCGGCACGAGCGCGCGCCACGCGCCCTCCGCGTCCACCTCCGCCTCCACGCCCGACACGGTGACGCGGTCTCCCGTCGCCGCCTGTCCGGCCACGCGGAAGCGCACCGCGCCCTCGCCCGCCACCAGCTCCGCCACCGGCGGCGCCGACGCGTAGGAGAGCACCACCGGCGGCGCCTCCACGGCCACGTCACGCACGGCGAAGTCCTGGAGGACGACGGCGCCCCACGGCACCTCCACCGTCGCGGCCTCCGGGCTCACCCGTGTGGCCGCCGGCAGCGAGCGCGGGTCTACCTTCAGACGCTGGCGCCCCGGGCGCAGGTGCAGTCCGCCGGTGGCGTCCGGCACGCGCGAGTCCACGCCGTTGACGTGGTAGCGGCCCCGCGCGTCCGTGCGCACCTCGCGGCCGGTGGTCAGCACCAGCCGCACGTCCGGCAGGCCCGGCTCCTCGGGGCCACAGCGTCCGTCGCCGTCCACGTCCCGGCACACCCGGCCGGCGATGGTGGAGGCCAGCGACGCCGTGTCCGCCGTCAGCCCCTGCGCCGCCGCCCCCAGTGGGGGCAGCACCAGGGCCGCGAGCAGTCCTGTCAGCCGCCTCATGGCCGCACCTCGGCCACCGCCGTTACTCCCGTCGTCACGTCCGCCACGGAGACACCCACCGGGCCCCTGGCCCGTACCGTGAAGGAGGTGCGCCCGCCGCGGACCTCCTCGTCCACGCGCTCGCCTCCGGACAGCGCCACATGCACCCTGCGCCCCTCCAGCACCTTCCCGCGCGCGTCCTCCACCCAGTACGTCACGCGAGTCCCCTCCACCTTCAGTCTCACATTGACGGGGACCTCGGGAGCCAGCCGCACCCGCTGCGACACGGCGTCCGGCACGAGCGCCGCCTCCAGCGGGTACACCGGCCCGTCCACCCCGAGCACGTGCACCGTGCGCGTCAGCCCCGGCCACACCGCGTGCGTCACCTCCAGCGTGCCGGGCCGGAGCGGGCCCAGGCGCAGCGTGCCGTCCGCGCCCGTCACCACTGGCTGGCCATTCACGCGAAGCGGCTGCGCGGGCACCGGCAGCCCCGCCAGGTCCGACACGCCCGCGTGCAGCGCGCCGCCCTCCCGCCACACGGCGATGCGCGCGGGCTCGCTCCCCGCGGGGCCCCAGGCGCGCGCCGACAGCGTCACCTCTCCCGCCCCGCCGGAAGGCGGCGGCGCCCAGGTGCTAGTGAAGGTGCCCGGCGGCGATTCCACCGGCGGCGAGAAGGTGCCCACTGGAGCCTGCTGCTCCACCACCGCGCCGGGCCGGGGCCGGCCGAAGGTGTCACTCGCCGTCACCCGGACTTCCGTGCTGGAGCCGTGGTGCACCAGCACGTCGGACACGGCCAGGCCCACCTCCGCCACGGGCCCCTGCACGAGCTGCAGCTCCAGTTGCTCGCGCGAGCCGGCGCCGCGCTGGGGCCACGCCGCGTCGATGCGCTCGTCCCCGGCCAGCGCGCGGGGCGCGGTGTAGCGCCACTCCAGCAGGCCTCCCGGCGCGCGCTCCGGGCCCGTCAGGGTGCCGTGGCGTGCCTGGGCCGTCACCTTCGCGTCCTCCACGGGCCGGCCCATCGGGTCGCTGGTGGCGCACACGAGCCGCGCCCGCGAGGCACCATCCGCCGGCAGCCGCTGCGGCTGGAGCACGCACGCCAGCCCGTCGGTGGGCGGCAGCATCAGGTCGATGGGCATGCGCCGCACGTTGCCCGCCCGGTCCACCACACGGCCCTGGCCGAAGCGGTGGCCCGGCGGGACGATGATGGGGAGGCGGAAGCGGCCGTCCGGTCCCGCCGCCACCGGACCGAACTGCTCACCCGCGATGTCGATGGCAATCTGCGCGTCCGGCTCGGTGGTGCCCGGCAGCGTCACCGACGCGGCCAGCGGCACCAGCACCCGGCCGTAGGCACCGTGGATGGACTGCGGGCTGGGCCACGCGGAGAACGCCACCAGGATGGCCACCTCCGGGTAGCGCGTGTCCGGCAGGACGTAGCGGGCGCGGTAGGTGCCGGGCCCGGTCCGCTCCAGTCCCTCCACCCGGCCAGTGCTGGCACGCACCACCGGCGGCGCCCCGCTGTCGTCGTCGGTGCCATCCGGCCGCACGAGCCGCACGGTGAGCAGCGCCTCCTTGTCCCGGCCCTTCACCGGCGCGGGCGGCTCCAGCGCCAGCCGCACCTCGGTGGCCGGCGGCCCCAGCACGTAGCGCGCCCGCACCTCCAACCCGTCCACGCGGGCGCGCACCACCACGTCCCTCGCGCCCGGACGGGGCACCACCACGAAGGTTCGCAGCGGCGGTTGCGCGGGGCCGTCCCGCAGCTCCGCGCCCTCGGCCACCACCGCGGCAGCGCCCACCGGCACCGGCGCGCCCGAGGCATCCTTCCTCACCAGCGCCACGGGGAAGCCGTCCGGCGCCACGGCGGACGAAGGCCCGAGAAGCTCGAGCGTGTCCGCCCAGGCCGGGGCGCACCACAGCAACAACAGTGAGAGGAGGAACCGGTTCAGGCAGCTCAGTCTACAGGGCGCCGCCCCTGCGCCGAAGTCCCTTCCGCACGCGCACCACCGCGCGCCTGGGTCGCGCCAGCCACAGCGCCAGCACCATCATCCCCACGAGCGCCATCAAGCCGCCGCCCGTGCTGCTGCAACCCCCGTTGCCCGGGCCGGGCTCCGGCGTCTGGCCCTCGGGGCTGAAGGTCATGGATGACACCGCCTCGGAGGCCTCGTCCTGGGGCGTCACGGGCGTCACGGGCTGGCCGGGGATGATCTCCATCCCCGGAGCGGCCTCCTCGCCGGCGTCCTGCGTCTCCTCACAGGCCGGCGGCATGCCGTAGACGCGGAGGCGGAAGGCACTTCCAGGGCTTCCGGAGATGACCGCCGTCAGCGTGTTGGTGTTCTCGCTGCTCATCACCATGCCCACGGCGATCAGCGGCATGTCCGGCTTGAAGTGGGAGGGGTTCACCTTCTCGTGCTCGTTCAGCCACACCCATCCGGAGGTGGCGGGCTCGGCGTCCTGGCCGTTGTCCACGCACAGCACGCCCACGCCCGTGCCCTCGAAGTCGAGCGACATGCCATTGGACTCGCCGGTGGTGCGCACCAGCCGTGTCGACGTCAGCAGCGGCCAGTTCTGGGGGTCCACGCACACGTCGATGGGAAGCCGCCCCTCCTTCGTGGAGGTCTGGCAGGGCGCCTCCTCCGGCAGGCGGAAGGTGAAGGAGTGCACGTTGAAGTCGCCGTTCTCCGCCGCCGTCCACACCACCCGCACCGTGCCGTCCGGGGACATGCTCAGGTCATTGAGGTTCTCGTTCTCCGGCCCCTGGGTCAGCATGTACAGCGCCTGCGACCGCAAGTCGTAGAGGGCGATGTCGAAGTCGCTCTTGTCCGGGGCCCTCCGCTCGAAGGCCACCAGCGAGCCGCTGATGCTGGGGTTGGCGTCCAGGCCCGGCAGCTCCAGCCGCTGCTCGGCGCCGCCGCCCACCGGCTTCCAGTAGATGTCCCGGTCCGCCACGCCCTCCACCGTGCGCGTGCTGGCGTAGACCACCACCTGGCCGTTGGTATCCGGCTGCGACTCCTCGCCCTCGGTGCCGGTGAGCGCCTGGGTGGTGAGGCCGGTGTCCGTCCACCGCGCCTCCCAGATGTCGCAGGCCAGGCCCTGCATGTTGCACTTGGCCCAGACCACCGTCCTTCCGTCGGGGGCCACCGCCGGCGTGCGGTCCTGCTGGTCGTCGACCGTGAGCCGCGTCAGGATGCCCCGGTCCAGGTCATACGCGGCGATCTCCGGCTGCAGCGTGTTGCCGGTATAGCCGAAGTCCTGCCACGCCACCGTGCGTCCGCCAATGACCGCCGCCCGCCGGCTGCTGCCCTCCTGGGGCGCCAGCTCCACCGGCGTGGACTCGGTGCTCACGTCGAACGTGTAGATGGCGCTGCCCGTGCCCACGCGGGTGAAGACCACCGTGTCCCCACTCACGTCGGACACGAAGTCGAACGCGCCGTTGTTGGGGATGGCCGCGTCCCTCCCCGCCACCAGGTCGTGGTAGCGGATCTCACTCCTGCCTCCGGATTCGTTCGTATAGGCCACCAGCGGCCCGCTGACGTGCGGGTCCGTCTGGTCCCCCGGCCCCCCATTGACGACCGTCCGCGTGCCGCTGATGGGCGCGCGCGCCTCGGGGATGACGGCGAAGGACAACGCGGGGAAGAACCAGGCGACCAGGGCCAGAGTCCGCAGCATCGGAAACGACCTCCCGGAGACTCCGAGACAAACGACCCACGCCCCGCACAAGGCACAGTGGGCCCGGAACATCCGGTGCTGGCTTCCCACGGCGGTCACGGCCGGCCGTACTTCAGGCCCCGCGGCTTTGCGCACCAGGACTTTCGTCCTGGATTGCCCTTGAACAGGAACGTCTGGAGGGGAGTGTATGGAGCACGCTCGCCAGGGGTCAAGGCGAGCGTCCGATTGACCGACACGGTTCTACCGGGAAGCGTCGTTTGCCTGATTCCAGATGTCCTGGGTGTCCGTCTTCAGGGGGGGTGGCGTGGTGTCCACCACCACCTCCTGACGCTCCCGCTGTTCAATACGGCCCACTCCGACGGCGCGGACATCCACCGTGTTCCGGCCCTCGCGCAGGGACAGCTTGCGCTCGAAGTGGCCCTGGGCGTCCGGGGTAATGGAGACACCGTCCACCTCCACGCGGCTGCCGGGGTCGGTCTGCCCGCGGACGACGAGCCCGCGCTCGCGCCGGGTGCGCTCCGCGGGCCAGTCCACCTTGAGGAGGAGGCTGCTGGGGATGGGCGCGGGCTCGGAGGGCGCGTGCCCGGGGCGGATGACGGCCTGCTGGCCCGCGCGGACGATGACCACCTTGCCCTGCCCGAGCAGCGTCACCTCGCCCTCGCGCGTGCCCACCGCCACGGTGCCGCGGCCGTTGTTGCTCATGGTGAAGGCGCCGCTCTGCTCGAGCGTGGCCACCGCGTCGGCGTTCGCCGCCTTCACCTCGAAGGTGTGCCGCTGCCCGGGGCGCACGACGGCTGTCGCCATACCGTTGGCGAGCAGGATGCGGGACACGGACTCCGTCAGCCACTCCACGGAGATTTCCGTGCCGGGGTCCATGCGAACCTCCACGGCCTTGCCGCCGATGAGCATGGCGTACGAGCCGTCCTGCGTGCGCACCTTCTCGTTCTGGCGCAGCGTGGTGCCCACCGTCGCCGCGCGCCAGGTGCCGTCCGAGTGCAGCACCTCCACGGTGCCGGACACCTCGGTGATCTCCAGCTCCAGCGGCTTCTTCTCCACCGGAGCCTGCACGGCCACGGGCGGAGGAGGAGGTGGTGGCGGCGGAGGCGGCTCTCGAAGGAAGACGAACCACCCGGCCGGCAGCGCCGCGAGGATGAGCAGCAGGCCGACGAGGAAGGGCGTCTGGCGCCGGGATGGGCGGGAATCGGCCATGGGCAGCCTCCCTAGCTATCACACCCCCGCCCGGGGGCTCACGCCTTCGGCAGCATCACCGTGAAACAGGCCCCCTGCCCTGCTTCCGAGCGCACCTCGATGGTGCCCTTCGCCTCCGTCACCACGCGCCACACCACGCTCAGCCCCAGCCCCACGTTGGACCACACGTCCTTGGTGGTGAAGAAGGGCTCGAAGATGCGGGGGCGGATGTCCGGGGCAATGCCCTTGCCGGTGTCCTCCACCTCCAGGAAGGCCCGCCCGTCGCGCTCCCCGGTGCGCAGGGTGAGGCGCTTGACGGGTGCCTTCAGCATCGCCGTGCGCGCGTTGGACAGGAGCGCCAGCACCACCTGGGACAGGTGCCCCGGGTCCGCGCGCACGCGGCCCAGGCCCTGGCCCAGCTCCGTGACGAGGGTGATTCCCTCGCCGCGCGTCTGGTGCTCGGTGAGGCTGAGCGCGTCGCGCACCACGGCGTTGAGGTCCACCGGCCGCAGCTCCGCGCGCTCGCGCTGCTGGGAGAAGCGCAGCAGGTTCTGGGTGATTTCCTTGCAGCGCTTGGCGCTCTGCTCGATTTTCCGCAGCGTCTCCAGGTCGGGGTCGGCGTCGGCGCGGTCCAGCATCAGGAGCTGCACGTTGCCGAGGATGCCGGCCAGCGGGTTGTTGATTTCGTGCGCCACACCCGCGCCGAGCTGCCCCACCGCGGCCAGCTTCTGCGCCTCCAGGAGCTGGGCCTGGGCGGCCTTCAACTCGGAGGTGGCCTCCTCCACCCGGGCGCGCAGGTCGTCGTTCCACCGCAACAGCCGGGTGCGCGCCGCCTCCAGCTCGGCGCCCATGCGGTTGAAGGTGGTGGCCAGCTCGCTCAGCTCGTCATGGCCCTCCACCTTCACGCGCTTGTCCAGCTCCCCGCGCCCGTACGCCTCGGCACCGGCCACCACGTCCGCCAGCCGGCGGTTGAGGCGGCGGGTGAAGAGGGCTCCCAGCCCGAGCAGCACCACGAAGGTGGCGCCGATGGAGGCCAGCACCGTGCGCCGCATGGCGCGCACCGGGGCCAGCGCGGTGGCCTCGTCCACCTCCACCACCACGTCGAAGCGCAGCCCCTGCGGCACTCGCGCCACGCTCACCCGCCGGGCGGGCGCCTCCACGCGGAAGCTGCGCACGGCGTCCGGCAGCGGGGCGGTGGGGGTGAGCAGGTGCGCGGCCAGCTCCGGCGCCAGCACCTTCATCCGCCGCTCCGGCTCCGAGCTGGCCAGCACGCGCCGCGACTCGTCCACCAGGTCGATGCGCCCCAGGCCGCCGGCCGCGCGCCTGCGCAGCACCGTCTCCAGCGAGGTGAAGACCACCTCCGCCACGGCGTAGGGGGCGCGCTCTCCGTCCGCCAGCTTCACCGCCACGGCCACCGCCGCGCGCCCGTCCTCCGTGTGCACGTACGCGCTGCCCAGCGCCACCTGCCCCTTGCCTCCACCGCGCAGCGTCTGCACCGGCATGGAATGCACCAGCCGCTCCAGCCCGTCCGCCATGAAGGCCGGGTGTCCGTCCACGGCCTGGGGGCGGAAGACGGGCGTGCCCAGCGGGCGGCCGTCCGCGTCCAGCTTCAGCACCGCGCTCACCGCCGGGGACTGGCGGTACAGCAGCCGCAGGCCGCCCTCCGTCTCCGCCTCGGTGGCGGCCTCCCAGTCGAAGGACTCCGCCGAGCGGGCCAGCGCGTCCACCACCTCCATCAGCGAGGCGCTCACGGCCTCCGCGGTGGCGGCCGCCTGGTCGCGCTGCGCGGCGTCGATGCCGCGGGCCAGCTCGGCCTCGGCGCGCGAAAGCAATAGGAATCCGACCGCGGCGAGGGGGAGCACCGTCGCGGCCAGCATGAAGAGGACGAGCTGCTGGTAGAGCCTCATCCGGCCACGGAGCGTACCACCCGCTCCCGGTCGCTGCGCAGGAAGACGGAGCCGGCAATCGCCTTGGCCCGCTTCTTCATGTCCGCCGCGCGACGCGCCAGCTCCGCGTGGTCCTGGGTGCCGTCCGTCATCACCGCCACCACGGACACGCTCATGATGGGGAAGCGCCGCTTCTCCCCGAAGCGGTCCTCCGCCTCGATGTGGCCGCGCTCCCGGTCCTGCCGGTCGTAGTAGAGCGGAATGATTCTGTCGAAGGTCTCGATGGCCTTCTGGCAGATGCGGTCCACCGACTCCGTCGAGGTGATGAACACGAAGTCGTCACCGGCCACGTGGCCCAGGAAGTCCCCGGGCGCGCCCTCCTGCGCGAAGATTTCCCGCATCAGGTCGCCCGTCTGGCGCACCACGCCGTCCGCCTTCGCGAAGCCGTAGTAGTCGTTGTAGGCCTTGAGGTTGTCCAGGTCGAGGTAGCAGAAGGCGAAGGGCCGCCGCGCCATCAGCCGCCGCTGCACCTCGCGCTCAATCGCCGTGGAGCCCGGCAGCTGCGTGGTGGGCGAGGCGGACAGCTCCTGCTCCCGCCGCCGCATCACGCTCTCCACGCGCGCGCCCAGCTCCAGCGCGTCGAAGGGCTTGGTGAGGTAGTCGTCACCGCCCAGCTTGAGGGCGCGCACCTTGGAGGACGTCTCCGCGCGGGCGGAGATGAAGATGACGGAGATGTGGCCGCTGGCGCGCTCGGCCTTGATTTCCTCCAGGAAGACGAAGCCGTCGCCGTCCGGCAGCGTCACGTCCAGCAGGACGACGTCCGGCCGGCGCTCGCGCAGGGAGCGGCGCCCCTCCTCGATGGAGCCCGCGAGCGCCACGTCGAAGCCGATGTTCTCCAGCACCTCGCGGCAGATGGTGGCGATTTTGATGTCGTCGTCCACCACCAGCACGCGCCCGTGGGCCGGGCCCGCGCGGCCGCGCACCAGCGAGTCCACCGTGGCCAGCAGCTTGTCCGGCGCCAGCGGGCGCACCAGGAAGGCATCCGCCCCGGCGCGGAAGGCGCGCTGGCGCTCGTCGAAGGCGGACGTCAGCAGCAGCGGAGCGCGGCGCGTCTCCGGGTCGTGCCGGAGGATTTCCGCCAGCCGCAGCCCGTCCACGTCCGGCAGGCGCACGGACACCAGCACCATGTCCGGGTGGTACTTGCGCGCGGCGGCCACGCCCTCGTCCGCGCTGAAGGCCAGCCGCACGTCGTAGCCGCGCGCCGTCATCAGCGCCTTGGCGATGAAGCCCACCTCCGGCTCGCCCTCGATGACCAGCACCCGGCCCCGGTTCTCCTTCCGGCGGGGCTGCGCCGGCACCTCCGCCGACTCGTCGGGGTGGCGCAACTCGGGCGGCGGCTCGGTGGGCAGCACCGCCATGAAGCGCACGCCCTCCACGCACGGCTCGCACCAGATGCGGCCGCCGTGGGCCTCCACGATGTTGCGGCAGATGGCCAGCCCCAGGCCGGTGCCGCGCACGGTGCGGTTGGCCTGGGTGCGCGCCTGCTCGAAGCGGTCGAAGATGCGCTCCAGGCTGTCCTCGGCGATGGAGTCGCCGCTGTTCCAGCAGGAGATGACCACGTAGCCCGGCAGGCTGGAGGTGGCGTGCAGCTCCACCCGCACGTCGCCGCCCTCCGGGGTGAACTTCACCGCGTTGTTGAGCAGGTTGTTGAAGACCTGGTTGAGGCGGTTCGGGTCCGCCATCACCCGCAGCGGGTGCCGCGGGAGGATGGACTTCACCAGGATGCGCTTCTCGCCGAAGGCCGGCTGGTACTTCTCCACCACGCGTTGAATCAGCTCGTCCAGGTACGCCACCTCGAAGTTCATCCGCAGGCGGCCCTTGGCGAACTTCGACAGGTCCAGCAGGTCGTCGACGATGCCGTTGAGCTTCTCGGTGGAGTCCTTCGCCAGCGACAGGTAGCGGCGCTGCCGCTCGTTGATGTCGCCGGCCATGAAGTTGAGCACCAGGTCCAGCGCGCCGGAGATGGACGTGAGCGGCGTGCGCAGCTCGTGGCTCACCATGGAGACGAACTCGTCCTTGCGCTCCTCCAGGCGCTTCTGGTCGGTGATGTCGCGCAGCACCACGCACACCCCGCGCAGCGTGCCGCGCGCATCGCTCACGGGCGTGACGGTGACCTGCACGTGCCGCTCGAAGAGCTTCACCTCCTCGCGCAGCGCCTGGCTGCCGCTGAACTCCCAGCCGCGCACCAGGTGGAAGGGCTGGAAGCCCAGCCGCTCCTCCATCATCTTCGTGGTGAAGTCCGCCGCGTCGTCCCCCGCCTGCAACAGGCGCCGCGCGGCCGGGTTCATCACCACGAGGTCGTTCTTCTCGTCGGTGAGGACCACGCCGTCCGCCATGGACTCCACCATGCGCTCCATGCGGTGGCGGGCTTCCTCTTCCGCCGAGCGCAGGGACTGGATGGCGTCCGCCGTCTGGTTGGCCAGCACGTCTAGGAGGACGCCGTCGTCCTCGGTGAAGGCGTCCGGCCGCTGGCTGAACAGCGACAGCATGCCCACCGGGCGCCCGCCGGCCACCAGGTTCACCGTGAGCTGGCTCGGGTAGACGGTGGCCGCGGTGGCGTCCTGCGTGGTGGTGCCGGCCACGCGGGTGATGACGCGGTCCTCCGGCAGGAGCAGGCCGCTGCTCTTGCGGTATGCGCCGAGCATGGACTCCTTCACGCCCAGCAGCGCCTGCTCTCCCACCGTGCCCTGGCAGCGCAGCCGCAGCGTGGCGCTGCGCGACTCGTCCGGGGCGATGAGCGCCGCGCCGCAGTCGTACGGCAGCACCCGCGCCACGGCGATGAGCACCCGGTCGATGATGTTGTCGTAGCTGGCCGGGTCGTTCGCGGACGCGCGGCTCACCTCGTAGAGGACGAAGAGCGCCTCCACGCGCTGGTGGAGCTGGCGGATGAGCCGCTCCTTGTCCCGGCGCAGCTGGGTGAATTCCACCGCGTTCTTCACGGTGATGAGCAGGTCGTTCACGTCCCACGGCTTGGTGATGTACCGGTACACCTGGCCGCGGTTGATGGCCGCGATGATGTCCTCCGGGTCCGTGTACCCGGTGAGCAGCAGCGTGGTGACGTCGAGGCCCTCCGCGCGCGCGGTGGCCACCAGCTCGATGCCGGACATCTCCGGCATCCGCTGGTCCGTGACGAGCACGTCCACCGGCTCGCGCCTGAGGATTTCCAGTGCCTCCGGCCCGCTCGTGGCCGTGAGGACGCGATACCGGCGTTGGAACATCCGCGTGAGGATGTCCAGGACGTCGGCCTCGTCATCAACGAACAGCAACGTGTGGCGGGGCTCGGACAAGGCGGGTGGAATTGTACGCAGAGATCAACGTCCTTCCTCAAGGTGTGAGAAAGGCGACTGTCGAGCACGCACGGTGAGTGCGCGGGGGGGCACCGGACGGATTGACTCTACACGTATGTTCAGGAAGAGTGGCACTGAAAGCCTGTACCCTGGACGTCCGAGCCCCTGGCAGGACGGCAGCCGAGTGAGGGAGCGCATGGAAGAGCTCACGGAACGCCAGCGCGAGATTCTCAGCTTCATCGTCAAGGAGACGGAAACCCGGGGCTTCCCGCCGACGATTCGGGAAATCGGGGAGCACATGGACATCCGCTCCACGAACGGGGTGAACGACCACCTCAAGGCGCTGGAGCGCAAGGGCTACCTGAACCGGGGTGAGCAGCAGAGCCGCTCCCTGGTGCCCACCAAGCGGGCGCGGCTGCTGCTGGGACTGGGCGCGAAGAAGGACGCCGGCATGGTGGAGGTGCCCCTGCTCGGCAAGGTGGCGGCCGGTGCGCCGCTGCTCGCCCAGGAGCACATGGAGGACTCGGTCAAGATTGACAGCTTCCTGCTCGGGGGGGTGAACGGCCGCGAGGTCTTCGCCCTGCGCGTCAAGGGACAGTCGATGATTGACGACGGCATCCACGACGGGGACTACCTCTTCGTGAAGAAGACGCCGGCGGCGCAACCCGGGGACATCGTGGTGGCCCTCATCGAGGACGAGGCCACGGTGAAGCGCTACTACCCGGAGGGCGAACGCATCCGCTTCCAGCCGGCCAACGCCACCATGCAGCCCATCTACGTCAGCCGCGCGGAGTTCCGCTCGACGATGATTCTGGGCCAGGTGGTGGGCGTGTACCGCAAGCTGCAGGGCGGGCGCGCCTGAGTCCCGCCCTCGCGGGCTGAGGCCACGCCCGGGCGTCCTGGTCCGGGCCGCTTGGGCTCAGGGGCACTTCTTCACACCGGCATCGGCCGCGGTGGCGCGGGCGCACGCGGCCTGGAGCACGGCCGTGTCCTTCAGCTCGCGCGCCAGCCGGGCGGTGGTGAGCTGCAATTCCGCGTCCTTCACGTGGTCCGGCTCCGCGCTGAGGCTGGTGAGGATGCGCAGCGCGTCCGGCTTGCGGCCCAGCGTGGCGAGCAGCTCGGCCAGCTCTCGCAGCTCGCGCGTGTCCTTTCCGGAGACGGACTCCAGGGCGGCCGTGAGCTCGTCCTCGGCGGCCGGGCGGTTGTCCATGGCGAGGTGGATGCGGGCGAGCGCCACGTGGACGACGGCGCGGTCCTTCACACGCAGCGACTCCTTGTACGCGGCGATGGCGTCGCCCGGCTTGTCCAGCCGCATGTGGATTTCCCCCACCAGCTCCCAGAGCGTCGGGTCTCTCGGGGAGCGGCTCGCGGCCTCCTGGTAGGCGCTGGCGGCCTCGGGGAGCTTGCCCGCGCGCACGAGGGCGTCCCCCAGCGTGGAGAGCACCTCGGGTGAGCGGATGCCCTCGTCCACGGCCTTCCGTGCCCGCGTGAGCACCTCGTCGTAGCGCTTCTGCTGGCCGAGCACGTCGAGCGCGCGCATGAGGAGGGCGGACTTCGCCTCGCCGGACGCGGCGGCGGAGGCGAGCGTGAAGTGGCGCACGGCCTCGTCATGCTCGCCCTTCTTGAGGTGCAGCTCGCCCAGCGCCTCCAGCGCGTTGAAGTCGTGGGGGAAGAGGGCAATGGCCTTGCGCAGGGAGCTCTGGGCCTCCGGCACCCGGCCGAGCTGGGCCTGGATGAAGCCCAGGCGGCTCCAGTTGGTGGAGCGGCGCGGGTCCTGCTTGACGGCGAACTCGAACTCGGCGAGCGCCTCGTTGAGGCGGCCCATGGAGAGGTAGACCTCGCCGCGGGCGGCGGGCAGGCGCGAGTCGTTGGGGACGAGCTGCTTCATCGCCTCGAAGGACTTGAGCGAGGCCTCGAACTGTCCCTGGAGGTACTCGGCTGTGCCCTTGAGGTAGAGGCCCTCGGCGTGGTCCTTGGTGCTGACGGGCGGAGGGCCCTCGTCACACGCGGCGGCGGCGAGCAGGACGAGCAGGGGCAGGACGCGCAGGCGCGGGAACATGGATGGGGGCTCCGACTCTCAGAAGTGGTAGGCGATTCCCGCGTTGACATCCAGGTTGAGGCCGTCGCCGAGCTGCGAGTCCGCCAGTCCGAGCACGGCCTGCGCGACGTTGGTGCCGAGCTCGAGCTGGAGGCCCACGTGGCCGGCGATGAGGTACTCGAGGCCGACGAAGCCGACGACGGTGGGCAGCGGGCCGGTGGACTGGAAGATGCCGAAGTCGCCGAAGGACAGCTGCACGCCCAGGCCGAAGCCCCAGTAGGGCCGGAGGGGCTTCTCCACGTTGTGGTAGTGGCGGGCACCCACGATGCTGGGGAGGACGTTGAGCCCGCCCTTCGCGCCCTCGGTGTTGGAGCGCACGTAGGTGAAGCCGAGCTGGGCGATGAAGACCCACTCCGGGTGGAACCAGTAGCCCACCTCCAGGTCGGCGCCCGGGTTGAGGGTGGCCAGCTTGTCGATGAAGTTGTTGTTGATGCGCAGGCCCAGCGTGAGGCCACCGCCGCCCGTCGTCGCGCCACCGAGCAGCGGGCGGGCCGTCGGAATCTCCCCGGGCGTGACGAGCGCGGCGAGGAGCTGGTCGGCGACGGCCTCGGTGGTGCGCAGCAGGGTGTCCGCCTCGGGGGCCTCCGCCCGGGGCCTGGCGAGGCTCCGGCCACCCACGGTGTCCACCAGGCTGGCGGTGAGGAGGTACCGGTCGCCGAAGCGGTCCAGCCGGCCGGTGATGATGTAGCGGGCGCCGGTGATGGAGGAGAGCTCCTGGAGGCACGCGCCGCGGTCGCACGTCTTGATGCCGAGGAGCTGCCGCTGGCGCTCGGCATCGAGCACGGCCTCGATGTCGCGCTGGGAGAGGACGCGCAGCCGCGGGGACTCGGCGAGGCGCGAGGCGATGAGCGAGGTGACCCCGGGCGCGGAGTCACGGGCCGGCTCGTTGGACTCCAGCGTGAGCACCGCGACGATGAGGGACTCCTTCTCGGGCGCGGGAGCCTGCGCGAGCGCGGTCGTGGTCAGGAGGACGAGGAGGGACGCAAGCAGCGGGAGGGAGCGCGGCACGGGGCGGCACTCTACCCTCACCTCGGCTCCTGACGGAGGGCCGGGCCGCTTCCCTGCCCCGCCTCCGTGCCCGCCATGGGCCGAGGGGACGGCCAGGCGCTCGGACCGGACCTCAGGACGAAGGCATGGGCCCGAGGTAGTCGAGCGGGTCCACCGGCTTGCCGTCCAGGCGCACCTCGAAGTGCAGGTGCGGGCCGGACGTCTTGCCGGACTCCCCCACCGTGGCGATGACCTGTCCCCGGAGCACCCGCTGCCCCGTGCGCACGCGCAGGTCCTTGTTGTGCGCATACAGCGTGATGAGCCGGTTCGAGTGCTCGACGATGGCGATGTTGCCGTACCCGCGCTGCTCGCCCGCGTAGAGCACCGTGCCCTCCTGCGCCGTCTTCACGGGCGTGCCCGAGGGCGCGGCCAGGTCGATGCCGTCATGGGGCTCGCGGCCCTTCTTCCCGAAGCGCCCGTACAGCACGCCCTTCAGCGGCCAGTCCAACATGCCCTGCGTGGCCAGGCGCGGCCGGGGCGCCCCCGGACGCGATACGGGCCGGGAGCGGGATGGAGGCTCCTCGCGCCGGGCCACCACGGGCGCACTGCCCCGCCGGGAGGGAGACTCGGTGGACGTCCGCACCGGCTCCGGGTCCGCCTCGGCCAGCACCTCCGGCGCCTCCTCCGGCACGTTGCGCTCCACGCCGGGGATGATGAGCTCCTGCCCCACCGCCAGCGTCCACGGTGCCTTGATGTTGTTGGCGGACCCCAGCTCCTCCACCGTGAGTCCGTACGTCTTCGCGATGCGGTACATCGTCTCGCCCGCCGCGACGCGGTGACGCACCGACACCAACTCCGGCTCCAGGTGCGCGGACCTCAGGGCGAACGGCAGCGCGCTCCCCTTCCCCGGCGAAGCCCCGGAGCTCGAAGCCCCCGAGCCCGAGGAGGCCCCGCTGCTCTCGGGGGGCCTCGAGTCAACCGCGGGCTCCAGCCCCGTGTCCGGGCCGGGCGCGGCGGCCCGGGTGCCCGCGCAGCCGGCGAACAGCACGGCCACGAGCAGCACCCGGAGCGCCCCACCCGCTCGGCTGGACACGGAAGGCCTCAACGCTAGGCACCATCCGATTCGTGCCGCTGGAAGCCGTCGAGCCGCCACCCCGTGACGTCGGGGATGCGCTGGTGGTCCGTCAGCTCGAAGTGCAGGGGCGTGACGGAGATGCGCCGGTCCAGGTGGACGGCGTTGCAGTCACTCCCCGGGATGTCCTCGTGCTGGTACTCGCTGCCGCCAATCCAGTAGTACTTCCGGCCGCGAGGGTCTTCCTTCTCCACCACCTCGTATCCGTAGGTGTGCCGGCCCAGGCGCGTGACGACGTAGCCGTCCGGCTCCACGCCTCCGGGGATGTTCACGTTGAGGAGCATCTTCGGCGGCAGCGGCCGGGCCAGCGCGCTCTGCACCAGCGCGCGCGCGAAGCGGGCGGCCGGGCCGAAGTCGAACGGCCCCCGCGTCACGAGGCTGAAGGCGATGGCGGGAATCCCGAGCAGGGCCCCCTCCATCGCCGCCGCCACCGTACCGGAGTACATGACGTCTTCCGCCAGGTTCGCGCCGTGGTTGATGCCGGACACCATGAGAGTGGGCCGAGCATCCTTCAGGATGTGGTTGACCGCCAGATAAGCGCTGTCCGCCGGCGTCCCGTCGACGGAGTACCACCGCTCGCGCACCTGCTTGATGCGCAGCGGCCGGTGCAGGGAGATGGCATGGGAGGCGGCGCTCTGCTCGCGGTCGGGCGCCACCACCCACACCTCTCCCAAGGGGCTCACCGCTTCCACGAGGGCCTTGATGCCCTCGGAGAAGTAGCCGTCGTCGTTCGAGACGAGGATGCGCGGTTTCGAGTCGCTCACGGGCTCACTTCTTCTGCGCCAGGGAGCGGAACACGGACTTGCCGGCGTAGCGGGCGGCCGCGCCCAGCTCCTGCTCGATGCGCAGCAACTGGTTGTACTTGGCGATGCGGTCCGAGCGCGACGCCGAGCCCGTCTTGATCTGCCCGCAGTCCAGCGCCACGGCCAGGTCGGCGATGGTGGTGTCCTCCGTCTCGCCGGAGCGGTGGCTCATCACGGACGTGTAGCCCGCCTTGTGCGCCATGCGCACCGCGTCGAACGTCTCCGTCAGCGAGCCAATCTGGTTCACCTTCACCAGGATGGAGTTGGCCACGCCGCCCTGGATGCCGCGGCCCAGGCGCTCCACGTTGGTGACGAAGAGGTCGTCGCCCACCAGCTGCATCTTCCCGCCCAGCGCGTCGGTGAGCTTCTTCCAGCCCTCCCAGTCATCCTCCGCCATGCCGTCCTCGATGGAGATGATGGGGTAGCGCTCGGACAGGCCGCGGTAGTAGTCGAGCATCCCGGCCGCGTCGTACTCCTTGCCCTCGCCCTTGAGCTTGTACTTCTTGGAGCCCTTGTCGAAGAACTCGCTGGCGGCCACGTCCAGCGCGAGGAACAGCTGCTCGCCGGCCTTGAAGCCCGCCTGGTCAATGGCCTCCATGATGAGCTTGAGGGCCTCCTCGTTGGCCGGCAGGTCCGGGGCGTAGCCGCCCTCGTCGCCCACGCCGGTGGCCAACTTGCGGCCCTTCAGGATCTTCTTCAGCGCGTGGAACACCTCCGCGCCCCAGCGAAGGCCTTCCGCGAAGCTGGGGGCGCCCGCGGGCACCACCATGAACTCCTGCACGTCCACGCGGGTGTCCGCGTGCGCGCCGCCGTTGAGGATGTTCATCAGCGGCACCGGCAGGGTGCGCGCCTGCGCGCCGCCCACGTACCGGTACAGCGGCAGGCCGTGCGCGTCCGCCGCCGCGCGCGCGCAGGCCATGGACACCGCGAGGATGGCGTTGGCGCCCAGCTTGCCCTTGGTGGGCGTGCCGTCCAGCTCCAGCATCTTCTGGTCCACCGCGAACTGGTCCGCGGCGTCCATGCCCACCAGCGCCGGGGCCAGCGTGTCCATCACGTTCTGGACGGCCTTGCGCACACCCTTGCCCAGGTAGCGCCCCTTGTCGCCGTCACGCAGCTCGATGGCCTCGTGCTCGCCGGTGGACGCACCGGACGGCACCGCCGCGCGGCCCCGGGAGCCGCCCGCCAGTAGGACCTCGGCCTCCACGGTGGGGTTGCCGCGGGAGTCGAGCACTTCACGCGCCAGAATCTGAGCAATCTCGGTCATAGGCGGTCGTTTCTAGAGGAGGGTCCGGGAGCGGGCAAGCATGCTCGTCGTTGACACTGCTACAGTGTCCACCCGCCGAATGCCGCCCAACCGCCGCAATGCCGCCCCCCGGGGGCCCGACCCCCTCCTTGCCCAGCGACGCCGGGGCGCCCTGCTGGGCCTGGCCGTGGGCAACGCCCTGTCCGTGCCCACCGCGCATCGGCCCTTCATGGCGCCGTCCTTCCCCACCCCGGCCGAGGGCCCCTACCTCAAGCTGATGGGCGGCGGCCCGCATGAGCTGCGTAAAGGGCAGGTGACGGAAGAGGTGCAGCTCGCGTGCTGCCTCGGCCACAGCCTGAGGGACCTGCGGCGCTACGACGCCGCGGACGCGCTCCGCCGCTACCGCGCCTGGCAGCCGCACGCCTTCGACGTCAGCGAGCCCATGAAGGACGTCCTGGAAGAGTGCAACTCCGGGCTGCCACCGCTGGCCGCCGGCCGGCGCGTGTGGCTGCGTGCCTTCCGCCAGCCCGCGTTCCCCGGGAGCCTGGCTCGCACCGCGCCGCTGGGCGTCTACCTGGCGGGCGACGCGAACGCGCGCACCCAGGCCTCGCTGGAGGACTCCGCCCTCACCCACTTCGACCCGCGCTGCCAGCTCGCCTGCGCGGCCTTCAACGCCGCCCTGGCGCGCGCCGTCACCAGCGGCGCGGAGCTGAAGAAGGAGGACCTCCTCACCGCCGCGGACTCCGGCCTGCTGCTGGCGGGCGCCGCGCTCGGCCGCTCCGCGAGCGACTACGTCCAGGAGGTGACACAGGCGGCCCGGCTCCTGCGCGAGGATTTGGAGCTGGCCCAGAAGCAGGACCCCCAGCTCTACGGGCCGGAGCTGCACCTGCACCGGCCTCAGCACGCGGTGCGCGTGGCCTTCCGCCTCGCCTTCTGGGAGCTGCTCCACGCCCCGAGCGCCGAGGCCGCGCTGCTGGACGTCATCCACCGCGGCGGCGACACGGAGGCCCACGCGGCGATCACCGGCGCCCTGGTGGGTGCCTTCCACGGCGAGGAGGCCCTGCCCGCCGAGTGGCGCAAGGGCGTGCTGGAGGCCCTCTCCACGGTGAAGGGCCCTCTCTGGGACGTGTACCACCCGAGGCACCTGCTGGCGCTCGTCCCCGCATGACGCCTGAAGGGCCCGGGCTCCGAGCCTCCGGCCCCCTGGACGCGCGAAGCCCGCGGAGGTCGTCCTCGGAAGGACACCTGCCGCGGGCTCGGTGACACACGGCGCGGCCGTGGGGCCGCGCGCTGGAATCAGGACAGCAGGTCGATGACCACCACACCCCGCTGAGGCTTCTCCTCCTCGGTCTCCGTCCGACGCCGGGGGCGATCGTCCGGAGCGGGCAGCGGCAGCTCCACCGCGGGCCTCTCATGGTCCTCGCGACGGCGCTCACGGCGCTTGATCTCTTCGATGATGAAGGCGTCGAGCATGGGTCTTCCGTCTCCCTCAGCCTACGTACCCCGATGTACGCCCGCCGTCCCGCCCAAAAACCACGTCCACGAATCTCAGATGCAAATTAAGAACCCCGGTTCTTCACTGGGTACGCCACAGCCATCTCGCACGGTTGCTCGTCCGCCACCCGACATCCAGGCCAGGGCAACCGTGGCATGGATGTCATGGGGCCCGAAATCCGGTCGGGACGATGTTCATTCTAATGCCCTCGAAATAGCCCGCAAGCGGTCCAACTCCCGGGCAGACCCCGGGCATTCGGGGCGGCAATCCACCCCGCTCCCGGGCCCTGCTTGCCTGCTTGCTTCGAGCCGGCTTTGACGGTGTGCGTCAGGGTCCTTCCTGACCTGGGAGGGAGGCCTCAGGCCCCTTCTGCGCGGCGCTTGAAGGCGTCCAGCATCTTGGGGAGCGAGCTGTCCACGAGGGCGTTGACGATGGCCTTGGGCACGAGGGCGCCCAGGGCCATCTCCACGGTGTAGGTGGCGCGCGTCTTGCCCTCGCCCTCGGGCTCCAGCACCCAGCTCCCCTTGTTGTCCTTCATCATCTCACCCTCGATGAAGGACCAGGCCATGCGCTTGGGGCGCTCCTCGTTGACGCGGATGGAGTAGCGGATGGTCTTCACCACGTCGACCTTGTAGTGGACGTCGACCTGGCCGCCCTGACGGTTGGAGGTGCGGATCTCCTTCACCTCCGGGAGGAACTCCGGGTAGCGCTCGTACTGGGTGATGACGTCGAAGACCTTCTCGACGGGAGCGTTGATGACGATGGTCCGCGTGGCGCCAGGCATGGGTGTCTCCGTCTCCGACTACAGGGCGTGAGGTGTGGCCTAGAAAGCGTACCCCGGCTTCTTGTCGAACTTGTGCAGGGACTGGATGAAACGCACGGTGCCCGTCTTGCTGCGCATCACCACCGAGTGCGTCTCGCAGCCGCCGCCGAAGAAGCGCACGCCCTTGAGGAAGTCGCCGGAGGTGACGCCGGAGGCGGCGAACATCACCTCGCCCTTCGCCAGCTCCTCCGCCGTGTAGATCTTGGACATGTCGGTGATGCCCATCTTCTTCGCGCGGTCGATCTCCCCCTGGTTGCGGGGGACGAGCCGGCCCTGCATGTCGCCGCCGGTGGCGCGCATGGCCGCCGCGGCGATGACGCCCTCGGGCGCGCCGCCGATGCCCATCAGCACGTCCACGCCGGTGCCCTCGAAGCAGGTGGCGATGGCGCCGGCCACGTCACCGTCCTCGATGAGGCGGATGCGGGCGCCCGCCGCGCGGACCTCCTTGATGAGGTCCGCGTGCCGCTCGCGGTCCAGCACCACGACGGTGAGGTCCTCCACGTAGACCTTCATCTTCTCCGCGATGTTGCGGAGGTTCTCCGTGGGGGACTTGCGCAGGTCGATGGCGCCGCGGGCGCGGGGGCCCACCGCCAGCTTCTCCATGTACGTGTCGGGCGCGTTGAGCAGCCCGCCCTTGCTGGACATGGCGACCACGGAGATGGCGCCCGGGCGGCCGTAGGCGCACAGGTTGGTGCCCTCCAGCGGGTCCAGGGCGATGTCCACCTCGGGGGCGCTGTCGCCGCGCTTGCCCACCTTCTCACCGATGTAGAGCATGGGCGCCTCGTCGCGCTCGCCCTCGCCGATGACGACGGTGCCGTCGATCTGCAGCGCGTCGAAGGCGCGCCGCATGGCGTCCACGGCGGCCTGGTCCGACTCGTTCTTGTTGCCGCGGCCCATCAGTCGCGCGGAGGCGATGGCCGCCATCTCGGTGACGCGCACAACCTCCATTGCCAGGTTGCGATCCATGTCGTGTGCTCCTTGGTATCCGTGAAGACTCAGGTGGAAGGGGTGGAGCCCGGCGAGGGCTCGGAGGGTTTCATCAGCTTGAGGATGGCGTCCGGCAGCCGGGTGGGCTTGCCGTCGCGCCCCACGCAGGCGTGCAGGGTACGCCCGGTGCACAGCAGCGTGCGCGGCTCGCCCTCCCGGAAAAGCTCGTAGGTGAACACGATGGAGGCGCGGCGCAACTCGCTCACGTCGACACGGACGACGATGAGGTCGTCATAACGCGCGGGCGCCTTGTACTGGCAGCTCGCCTCGGCCACGGGCAGCTGGGTGCCGGCGCGCTCCAATTCGGCATAGCTGCCGCCCCGGGCGCGGAAGTACTCGCTGCGGGCGAACTCGAAGTAGCGGAAATAGTTCGCGTAGTAGACGACACCCATCTGATCGGTGTCGCCGTAGATGACGCGAAGCCGGGCCTCGACCATGAGAGCGGGGAAGGTAACAGCGCACCCGTCAGCGTCCAAGCAGTCGTGCCGCTTGCCGGTTGCTTCCCGCCATCCGACCGGGGCAGTTTTCTAATACGTATGATTCGAGCCCTCCTCCTGGTGACGGCCCTGGCCGCCCTGCCCGCCTCGGCCCGGCCTCCGCGGCTCACGCTCCTCGTCTCGGTGGACGCGCTCGGCAGTGATGTCCTGCTGCGCAACCGCTCCCGGCTCCAGGGGGGCCTGGGGCAGCTGCTCACCGCGGGGGCGTTCTACCCGTACGCCCGCTATGGCTTCGCCGAGTGCCGCACCGCGCCGGGCCACGCCACCCTCTCCACCGGGGCCAACCCCTGGCGGCACGGAGTCGTGGACAACCGCTGGGTGGACCGCGCCACCGGCAAGCCCGTCAACGTCTACGTGGACCCGGCCCACCCGGTGCTGGAGGTGCCGCTGACCCCGGGGCAGGACGCCAGCCCGGCCAACCTCATGGTGGAGACGCTGGCGGACCGGCTCCGGGTGGCGACCCAGGAGCGCGGCAAGGCGGTGGCGGTGTCCCTCAAGTCCCGCGCGGCCATCGCCCTGGCCGGGCGGCTGGGCCAGGCCTGGTGGTTCGACGACGGCGTGGGGAAGTTCGTGACGGGTACCTGGTACACCAAGGAGTTCCCCGCGTGGGTGAAGGAGCTGAACGCGCGGAAGCTGCCGGAGTCGTACTTCGGGAAGAAGTGGGAGCTGATGCGGCCACGGGCGGAGTACGTGGGCGAGGACGAGCGCAGCCATGAGGCGGACGCGTACGGGCTGGGCCGCACCTTCCCACACCCGCTGGACGGCGGGCTGCCGTCTCCGGGGCTGGTCTTCTACCGGGCGTTTGGCGTGTCCCCGGACTCCCATGACGTGCTGGTGGAGGCGGCGAAGGCGGCGCTCACCGGCGAGGGGCTGGGCAAGGACGAGGTGCCGGACCTGCTGGCGGTGAGCATCAGCGGGACGGACCTGGTGTTCCATGAGTTCGGCCCCTACTCGTGGGAGATGCAGGACTCGCTGCTGCGGCTGGACAAGGCGCTGGGGGACCTCATCGCCGCGGCCGAGCGCGCGGCGGGAGGCCGGGCGAACCTGGTCATCGCGCTGACGGCGGACCATGGCGGGGCGGCGGCGCCGGAGCAGTGGGCGGCCCAGGGGCTGCCGGCGCAGCGGGTGAGTCCGGTGGTGCTGGCGCAGGCGCTGACGCAGGAGCTGCGCAGGCAGTTCGGCGGCGACGTGACGGCGACGCTGGAGGAACTGGACGTGTACCTCTCCGGCAAGTCGCTGGAGGGCGGCAAGGTGGACGGCGCGGCGGTGCGGCGCGCGGCGGCGGCGTGGCTGGCGAAGCACCCGGCGGTGCTGACGGCGGTGGCGCGGGACGACCTCTTCACCGCGCCGGACGTGGCGGGGCACCTGGCGCCGCTGCGCAAGGGCTACTACCCGGAGCGCAGCGGGGACGTGCTGTTCATGGTGAAGCCCTTCCACCTGCTCTACACGGACGCGGAGGGCACCAGCCACGGCACGCCGTACTCGTACGACTCGCAGGTGCCCGTGGTGTTCGCGGGCAAGGGCATCAAGCCGGGCACGTACATGGAGGAGATGGACCCGGTCGACGTCGCGCCCACGCTTGCGGCGCTGATGGAGATTGGAATGCCCGCGGCGGCGGAGGGCAAGCCGCGCGCGGAGGTGCTCACGGGGAAGTGAGGGGGCGCGCTACTTGAGCACCTCCACGGTTGTCACCGACGACAGGTGGAGCCCCGGCGGGCCCGGGACGGCGCGCACGCGGACGAGGGAGGGCTGCTCTTGTCCGGTGAGGAAGGAGCCATCACGCCGGACCGCCATCCAGCGGTGGTCGTGCTCGAGTCCCGGCGACTCCACGGTGGCGTGTTCCAGCGGAAGGCCCGCGCCGGATTGGGGGAGCGGAAGAGCTCCTGAAGTCGAGGCATGCGTTCGTGAGAGAGCGGGTGGGCGCGCGAATCCATACCGAGGGCAGGCCTTCGCTACATGTCAAGGGCCGAAGGCACAAGAGCTCGCCCACCGGGAAGACGTGGCGCGGAGCAGCAATGCTCCAGAGACCCGAGCAGCGCCGCCCCGCCGGGATCCCTATCTTTCCGCCAGAGATTGGTGGGAGGTGACGGGCACGGGCGTGAGCTGCAGCGGGTGCCATCATGTACAAGATTGAAATCGCCAGTGAGGAGCTCTCGCCAAGCGACCTCCGTGCCGCTGTCGAGGAGACGGCCACGCGGAACGATTGGGCAGCGCAGGGAATCCTGCTGCGCCAACCACGGGTGCGAGATGGCGGGCTGAGCCTCATCATCGCCCTCACCGTCCTCAACTCGGTGACGGTGACAGCCTTCATCAAGGGACTGTTCGACCTGCGCAAGACGCACAAGGCGCAGCAGATCTCCGTCCGGGTCAAGCGAGGAGATGCCGAAGTCGAGGTGAAGATTCCGCCGGACTACTCAAGCGAGAAGGTGAAGGAGCTGGCGGATGAGGTTCAGCGCCTCCTATCGGAGCCGGTCATCATCAAATGATGCTTATCCAAGCCCGTACATCAGGAACGGAGCCCAGAAGTATTCATGGTCGTACGCGCCGTGCTCCAGGTGCCGGAACCCGCTGACCGCGTCCTTGAGCGCGAGTGCGAACCCTGAAGGCTCGGGCAAGGTGGACCGGAAGACGCGTCGAAGCAGTGCGCCGAGATAGACGCTCGCGAAGTGGGGCGCACCGCCGTCATCCACCGGCCAGAGCGCACTCGTTATCCGCCGGCACCCCCGCAGCGCCAGGACCGCGTTGTAACCCTCGATTTCCTTGCTGAAGCCGCTGGCCGGGTCG
Source organism: Myxococcus sp. RHSTA-1-4 (assembly GCF_020037125.1). GTDB lineage: Bacteria > Myxococcota > Myxococcia > Myxococcales > Myxococcaceae > Myxococcus. Next base: position 3,233 of record NZ_JAIQDG010000035.1, on the reverse strand, counting down.
ATTTTGCCCAGCCAGCATGCGTTCAGGACGAGGAGGCGAATCCGCGAGAAGTCATAGGGCTCCGCGAGTAGGCGAGAGATACCGACCGCACCGTCACGGAGGTACAGCGCCTGTTCCTCGATGGGGAGCCCGTCGACCTCATCCTTGAAAGAGCCTCCGTGGCCCATCAGCCAGAGGAGGTTGCCGCTGCCGTGACGAGCGAGGAGGTTCGCCCGAGTTGCCTGGCAATTCATGTGCGCCCGCTCGCCATGCACCCACCAGCTCGCCGGGCCTGTCGCCTCGATGAGCCTCCTCGCCTCCTCGTGAACTCCCTCCAGGAGACCTCCCGCCGCGTCCCGCGCATTGGCCACCAGAACGCCGCGCAAGGAGTCCTGACCGCCCTCGTCCTGAGCGGCCTGCAGCTCGAGCGTGCGTAGGGAGAGCCCATAACGCACGGAGCGGAAGTGCTCGTAGAGGCGCTGAGTCCTCTGGCGGGCGGGCCTCTCCAGGGGCATCGCGTGGAGGGGAAGCTCAAAGAGGGGTCCATCGGGGACAATCACCAGGTGCAACGACTCCAGAGGCCTCACGTTCCCCCGCAGCCAATCCAGGAGGCGTGGGCCATCGAGCGTGATGAAGGCTCGCGAGTAGATGCTGGTCAGGTTGAAGGAGAGCGCGGTGAGGCTGTGGGCCTGGAGGGGGGGCGTGCCGGGCTCCACGAACTCGCTCTTGTCCTGGATGGATTGGATGACCTCGACTTGCTGGCGGACGAGCATGAGGAGTAGAGGCCGGCAGCGTGGCACGCGGAAGATCGCTCCCTCCCGGGTGATGACGTGTGGCGCACCGGCCTCGTCGAGGCGTACTGGAATGACGAGGAGGTCGTCACCATCGAAGTAGAACTTCAGGAGCAGGGTGTCCCGGCTACCCAGGAGCCGTTTCAGTCCATTCACTGTGGCGGGAGCTGTATACCGGTCGCGCTCCGAGACTCCCTCACCTGGCAGCTCCCGAATCGGGCGGCGGTGGGAAGCCGAGGCGACTCCGCGCGGCGCTCCCCGGACGCGGCTCCTGGAGACGGAAGGAGCCGCCTGGGGGACCTGCTCGAACAACTGCTCCCAGTTCGGTGGCCCGGCTTGCCATTCCGCCTTGCGCATCAGGTTGTGTTTGCAAGAGCCAGCGTGGCGGCGCAGCCCCTCTCGGATGGCAACGCACTTGATGGAGTCCAGCAACCCCAGCATCTCCCAGAGGAGCCGCTCGCGCTCACAGATGGAAGCAGAGGCCGTGAGGAGCCCCTCCCCGGCATGGAGGGCCAGAGGGAAGAGGCCCGCGAAGCGCCCGATCTCCGCCGCGATTCCCTCCATCAGGGGATTCGCCCGAATGCTGTCCAGAAGCGCGTCCCGTGCCCGGCAAGCATGGCTCCAGGCCGCGTGCAGGTCACCATTCTGGAAGGTCTCCTCAGTTAGGCGTGCCTCGACGAGGCAGTGCACCTCGGGGCAGGACTCGGTTTCCGAGCGGAGCACATCGAGTGCCTGGATGAACCGGGAGTACGCGGCGGGCCGCTCCCCCATTGCCCGAAGCACGTTGCCGAGGGAGGAGGAGATGATCGCGAACTGCCTTGGTTCCGTTGCCGGGCTCAGGAGTGCCAGCACCCGGTGGAAGAGGGCCGCGGCTTCCTCCATGTCCCCAAGCAGGAAGAGCAGGTGCGCATGGACGGAAAGCGCGTCCATCATCTTCTCGCGGTCACCGGACGCTTCAGCCAGCACGACGGCGCGCTCCAGTAGCGGGCGGGCCTCGGCAAGACGCCCCGTAAGGCCGAGCAACTGCCCACGGCTGACGAAGAGACGGTAGCGGACCGATGGCTCCGTGATCTGGGACTCCAATGCCCAGGCGCCTTCCAGCGCCTCCACTGCGGCCTCGTTGGCTCCAGCCGTGCGCAGGCCGTTCGCGCCTTCGATGTAGGCGATACAGCGCGCATTCGGCTCAGGGACAGCCGGCGCGTCGCGCAGGGCGTGGCGGAACTGGCGCACGGCACCCTCCCGGTCCCCCGCCTCTCTGAGCGCCATGGCGCAGCGAGTCCGCAGCACGGACCGAAGCTGTGGAGCCTGCTCCTGGCCCGCCCGCTCGGCGGCAGCTCTCGCCCAATGGCGGGCCTGGGCCGTGTCGCCATCGGCTCGGAGTGCCTCTGAGAACGTGAGCATGGCGTCGACTTGGCGGGAGGGAGACGTGAGCCGCTCCTTGTTCTCCGCCACGCTCCTGAGCCAGGGGATGGCGGCGGCCGATTCGCCGCGCTCATGGAGCCAGTTCCCGTAGTCCAGAAAGGCCGTGTAGCGGGTGGAGGTCTCTGGCGGAAGCTCGCGCGCCTCCTCCGCGGCGGCTTCCAGCCAGGGGCCAGCTTCGGCCAGCCGGTCATCATCCACCAGCGCGGTGCCGTAGCGGTCACAGGCAAGACACCGGAGGTCCCGGCGGCCGGTGTCTCGTGCGGCCTCGGCGGCGCACCGTGACAGCTCAAGCTTCAGGTCCGGCACATCATCGAGCAGCTCGGCGCACCGCAGATAGCCAATGCACCGGCTGTCCAGCGGCGCAATCCGTTCCAGTTCCGGGCGCAACTGGAGCAGCCGCTCACGTGCCTCGTCCGAGCGCCCAAGCTCCTGGAGCGCCGCCGCTCCCTCCATGGCGGCGTAGCACATCCCGAACACATCTTCTGTCTGCCGGAGTTCCTCGGCAGCCTGCTCGAAGAGGGAGACGGCCTCCTGATAGCGCCCCTCCTCGGACGCGTGCATTGCGAGTTCAAGGCTTGCCGTGGTGCCCATGGCCATTCCTCATCAGAAAGCTCGAAGGCTGTGTAACGAATCGGGCCTCATGTCCGCATGAATAAAGGCCTCGGGGGGCAGGTTCTGGCTTCTGGAATCACCAGAAGGGGGGCCAGGACTGGAGAGGGACCTGGACACGGACATGCCATATTCGATGGTCGTCGCGGAGCCGGCCGGTCTTATCGCAGGGGTCATCGTCGGGCGGGTGGGAGGACACCTCGGCCGCTTCATCGCGGAGGAGTGCGGCCTGCCCACCTGGTTCGGAGGGATGCTGGGAGCCGCAGGTTGCCACTACCTGAGCGCCGCCCTCACCAAGCTCATCATCAACGCGGGCACGGCCGATATGGCGGGGGCGGCGGCGAACGTGGCGTTCACTAGGAGCGTGTTGGAGTAACGGCAAGAACCTACTTGAGGCGTAGGCAAGGGCGTGATGCGCTTGCCTACCCATGA
>NZ_JAIQDG010000034.1 GCF_020037125.1 Myxococcus sp. RHSTA-1-4 | reverse complement strand
ACCGCCTTCGCTCCTTCCGAACTCTGGCTCGGCCCAGGCGGCCTCCGTCGCTGCCTGAGCCGGTGAACAGTTACCTCATCGATACCGCCCATGTGGTCGGCGTGGAGGTGCGAGACGAAGGCCATGTCGATGCGAGTCACCCCGATGGACTTGAGGTAGGCCTTGATGACCGCCCCCGAGCCGGTGGGGCCGCCATCGAAGAGCACCGCACATCCGCCCGGCGCCACGAGGACCGCGGAGTCCCCCTGGCCGATGTCCATCGTGGTGAAGCGGAAGGTCTGGGCGAGCGCCAGCCCCGGGAGAAGGACACCACAACAGAGGATGGCGCGGACGAAGGAAGACAGACGCGGGTGCATGCACTCGCCTCCTGATGAGGGGGGATGCACGCGAAGCTAGCCCGCATGTTTCATTGATTTCAATAAGCGTTAATATTTGTAACAAAGATATACATGTAACACGGTGCCGCGCTCACTGGATGGTGATGGGGATGTTGTAGAGGAAGCACACCGGGACCTTCTGGGGCTTGTACTCCCAGCCCTCCTTGAGTCCCTGGATGATGTCCTCGTCCGCGCCTGGCACGGACTTCACCGCGGTGACTTCGTACACGCGGCCGTTGGTCGCGACACACACCTTGTAGATGCCCTGCATCGTCTGGCCGCGGTGGGTCTGTTTGAACACCTCGGACAGGCGCGGCGACGACTGGCGCACCACGTCCCGCTGGATGACGAAGGGGGGCACATTCTTGGGCTTCACCGGCTCTCCCGACCCGGTGCCGCCCACCACGCCGCCCACGACGCCGCCCACCACGCCTCCGGCCACACCGCCCACCACGCCTCCGGCCACGCCTCCCTCGACACCGTTCTCCTCGGACACCTCGGGCTCCGGCGTCTCGGGTTCCGGCGTCTCGGGCTCGACGGGCTTCTCCTCGGGAATCGGTTGAATCTTCTCGGGCTGGCGCAGCTCCGTCGTGGGCTTCTTCTCCACCTTCTTGTGTTGGGTCGCCCTGCGCGGCGCGGGGGGAGGAGGCGGCGGCGGTGGCGGCGGCGGTGGGGCCATGCCGAGGGTCAGCACCACCTCGGTGGTCTCCTCCTTCGCGATGATTCCGGGCGACACCAGGTACACCAGCGCCGCCACGATGCCGGCGTGGATGGCCACGGAGAAGAGCGCGAAGCCAAGGAAGTTCGAAGGCGGAGCGGACTGCTGGGCGAACATGAGCAGGGCGCCCATACCACAAGGCCGGGGGACAACCCCAAGGGGTACATTGGCACCTGGCGTGTGCTCCGTGGTGTCACCTACCGGACACACAGGGCGGGCCTGTCTGTGGTACAGGCGCCGCCACCTCTCCCCATTCCAAGGGGTTTCCTCCGTGCAGACACAGATGAAGTGGGCACTCGGGCTCGCGGCTGCCTTGAGTGCTGTAGCGTGTGGTGAGTCAACCCAGGAGGTTGGCGACACGTACCAGGGCGTCATCGACGCCACGGTGCTGGACTCGGACTTCAAGCCCACGAGCGGCGCCTACAGGCCGGCGACGGCCCGGGTGAAGGGCACGAGCGTGCCCTTCTACAGCCTGGGGCAGGTGGCCACCGAGCGGAAGGACAGCAAGGGCGTCCTCACCGACTCGGGCGTCCCGGTGGACGAGAACGGGCGCCCCTACCTGCCTGCGAGCAGGGTGGTGGCCACCTCCTATGACTTCGCCGACGGCTGCAAGACGGGCAAGGCGGACTTCGATTACCGCACCGACAGCTACCCGGAGAACGTGCAGTGGTCGCTCTTCGACACCCTGCCGCTGGCCGTCACCGGCAGGACCGCCCCCCAGGCCCTGCCGCTGGTGAAGGTGAAGCGCTGGACGGGCACGGCCGGCGAGCAGTGCAACGCCATCAAGGACGTCGCCTCGCTCACCAAGGGCGCCTTCGGCGGCGCCGCGGAGGAGGGTGAGAGCCTCGCCCTGCGCGGCATCATCGACGTGTCCGCGGAGTTCTACCCGCTGCGCACGGAGTCCGCCTATACCTCCACGGGCGGCTGGTACCGTGGCCTGCAGCTGGCGTACCTGGACGGCGGCGCCGTGGCGGTGGACGAAGCCGGCAACGTGAAGGTGATGGACGGTGTGCTGGTGAGCCCGCCCACCGGCGCGCCCGCCACGGAGACTCCCGTGTACCTGTTCGCGGCCCAGCCCGGCGAGGAGGGCTGGTCGCCGGTGGTGCGCCTGCGCACGTTCACCGCGACCGCGGCCAAGCCGGCCTCCAGCTACACCGGCCTGTGCGCCGACGCCTGCGCGGACACCGAGCTCAACATCACGCCCATCAACCGGTACGCCGGCGTGCTCTTCGTCGTGGGGAGCACCCTGTGAGCACCCCCCTCTTCCCCGAGATGCCCTCCATGAAGACCTCCGCCTTCCGTGGCGGCCGCGCGCTCGTGCTGATGATGCTGGCGCTCGTCGCGGCCCTCCCCATGCCCGCCCTGGCCGCGAGCGGCAACTACGGCCGCCTCGCCGGCTACGTGTATGACCCGACGGGCGCCGCGCTCGCCGAGGTACCCCTCACCGTGAGCGGCCCGGCGCTGCAGCAGCCCCAGTCGCGCACCAGCGGCGAGGACGGCCGCTTCGAGTTCGACACCCTGCCCCCGGGCGAGGGCTACGTCCTCGAGGTGAACGTCCCCGGCTTCGCCCCCATCAAGAAGACGGGCATCATCGTCCTGCTCGGCCAATCCACGCAGGTGGACGTGAAGCTGGAGGTGTTCACCGAGACGCAGGCGGTGGCCACCTACGAAATCGTCGAGAAGGTCAACCCCATCATCAACCCGGACTCCGCGCAGACGGGCGCGGTGATGAACGCGGAGAAGGCGGCCACCACCCCCGTCTTCACGCAGGTGCAGGCCATGCCCCAGCTGGTGGCCGGCGTGGGCACGGGCAACTCGCCCAGCCTGCGCGCCGGCCTGTCGCGCTACGGCAAGTTCTACGTGGACGGCATGGACACCACGGACGTGGTGGACGGCAGCATCACCGCGCCGATGAGCTTCTACGCCGTGGAGAACTTCGAGGTGATTACGGGCGGCCTGGACGCCCAGTACAACTCGCTGGGCCTCATCGAGAACGTCGTCAGCAAGAGCGGCTCCAACAAGTTCACCTATGACGTGACGATGATTCTGTCGCCGGCCTGGGCCAACGCGAAGTACCGGGGCGCTTCCAACCAGAACCCCAGCGTGTCCGGCTACACGCAGAACGAGGTGCCGCTGTCGGAGACGTCCTTCTACAGCCCGCTGGTGGGCGTGGGTGGCCCCATCATCAAGGACAAGCTGTGGTTCTACTTCAGCGGCCAGTGGAACTTCTCCCACCGGGAGACGCCGCTGGGCGAGGAGAACCGCCCGACCGACACCGAGACGCGGCTGGCCCGCCTGAAGCTCACCTGGCAGCCCACGGCGAAGGACCGCCTCTCCGTGGCCTTCAACTACGACAACAACGCCATCACCAACCAGGTCGCCCAGACGAGCGCCAGCCCGGAGGCGGAGACGCAGATTGACCGCGGCGGCTTCTTCGCCATCGCCAACTACGACCACAGCTTCACCGACAATGTCCTCTTCCAGCTTCAGACGGGCGCCACCTACAAGGACATCTGGCAGGGCCCGATGAACGAGGACTCGCAGGACATCGCCCACATCTACAACAGCACCACGTACCGCAACGCCGGCGCGCTGCGTAACGAGGTGGGCAACCTGGTGACGGAGGAGCGCCTGCGCTTCCAGTTCGACCCGACGCTGCTCTTCAAGGTGAAGAACCACCAGATGAAGGCGGGCGTGCAGGTCAGCTACCTGAGCGGCAGCAAGACGGCGCAGGTGATTGGCAACCAGCGCTACATCGACAGGAACGGCGAGTGCAACCCGGATGACCCCGCCACCTTCCAGTACTGCAACCAGCGCATCGACTTCTACAACAGCGACGGCGTGCAGGCCCCGCTGACCACCGAGGCGGCGAACCTCATCGCGGGCGCCTTCCTCCAGGACCGCTGGAACGTCAACCGCCACCTGACGCTGGTGGGCGGCATCCGCGCGGACGTCGGCCGGCTGTACGGCGACAACAACCAGTTCATCACCAACCTGGTGGGCGTGGGCCCGCGCTTCTCGGCCACCTATGACCTCTTCGGCAACCGCGGCACGCTCCTCAAGGCGCACTACGGCCGCTCCAACGAGGTGGGGGACGTCTTCATCGCCCAGCACGCCAACCCGGGGCTGACGCAGGTGACGTCCACCTTCAGCAACGGCGCCTTCGCGGACTGCGCCCCGGACACCACCGGCAACACCCTGTGCAGCGTCTCGGGCGGACCCACCGGCCGCTCCTTCGAGAAGGGCCACACCCCGCCGCACGTGGACGAGCTCGCGCTCGGCCTGCACCATGCCATCGCCGAGCAGTCCGTCATCGGCCTCGACCTGACCTACCGCAAGTACTCCAACCTGTGGGTGGACGAGGAGATGAACCGCATCTGGGACCCGTCCGGCCAGCGCGTGATTGGCTATGCGGACGGTGTGAATCACACGGTGGTGAAGATCCACAACCCGGACGACGCCTGGCGCGACTACAAGGGCATGGACTTGTGGGTGCAGGGCCGGAACGGCCCGTGGGACCTGCTCGCCAGCTACACCCTGGCCTTCAGCGAGGGCACGGTGGGTGACTACTTCGACGGCTACGGCTTCAACCCGCGCTTCAAGCGCTTCTTCGAGGGCCCCTCGCCGGAGGACATCCGTCACACCCTCAAGGGCTCCATCGGCTACACCACCCGCTTCGGCCTCGACTTCGGTGTGCGCTTCAACTACCGCACCGGCGCGCCCATGTGGATGTACCAGGAGGGCGCGGTGGACCGGCAGCGCGTGGTGCGCTCGCCGCGCGGCACCGGCCACGCCAACAACACCAACACGGGCACCCCGGACTTCAACGACCCGTCGCTCGTCTCCGAGCTGCGCCAGCCGAGCCAGTTCCTGCTCGACGCCCAGGCCCGCTACGACCTGAACCGCCTGGTGAAGATGGGTGAGACGAAGATGGAGCTCACGCTCATCATGTTCAACGTGCTCAACAACAGCGATGTGACGTTCGTGCAGGAGCAGTATCGCGCCACCAACAACCGCTTCGGCACGGCGACGAGCCGCCGCAACCCGATGCAGGCCGAGCTGCTGCTGCGCGTCCGCAACTAGCCACACACGCGCACGGACGCGCTCCCGCTTGAACCGGGGGGCGCGTCCGTTCTAGACGGGCACGTGACCTCCTCCTCGCGTCCGTTCGCCCTCGGGCTGCTGTCCGTCCTGTTCGCCGCCTGCGCCTCCGCGCCCCACGCGCCGGTGCCACCTCCCGCGGCGCGGGAGCCCCTCCGCCTCTCCTTGGTGGGCACCAATGACCTGCACGGCTGGGTGATGCCCTCCCGCGCCACGCTGCCGGACGGCACCGTCGTGGAGCAGGGCGGACTGGCGACGCTGGCGGGCTACGTGGCGGCCCTCCGGGCCGACAACCCGGGAGGCGTCCTCCTCCTCGACGGCGGCGACCTCTTCCAGGGCACCCTCGCCTCCAACCTCACCGAGGGCGAGCTCGTCATCGACGCGATGAACGCCCTCGGCTACGCCGCCTCGGCGCTCGGCAACCACGAGTTCGACTACGGGCCCGCGGGGCCGCGCTCGGTGGCGCTCGCGGGGGATGACCCGTTCGGGGCGCTCAAGGCGCGCATTGCCCAGGCGCGCTTCCCGGTGCTCGGCGTCAACGTCACCGAGGCCGCCACCGGCGCGGGCCCCACGTGGCTCGGCAACGACGGTACGCGGATGGTGGAGCTGCGGGGCGTGCGCGTCGGCATCCTCGGGCTGTCCACCCCCGAGACTCCGAAGGCGACCAACCCCGTGAATGTGGCGAGCCTGCGCTTCGCCCCCATGGCCCCGGCGGCCCTCGCCGCGGCCCAGGGCCTTCGCGCCCGCGGGGCCGAGGTGGTGGTCGCGGTGGCGCACGCCGGCGCGGTGTGCAAGCGCCTGGACGACCCGCGTGACGCCTCCTCCTGCGACCGCGGGGACAGCGAAATCATCGAGATGCTGGAGGCCCTGCCGGAGGGGACGCTGGACGCGGTGGTGGCCGGCCACACGCACCAGCCGGTGGGCCACTTCATCCGCGGCACCCCCGTCATCGAGACGTCTGGCAGGGGCCGCGCCTTCGGCCTCATCGAGCTCTTCGTGGACCCGGTGACGCGCAAGGTGCTCCCCGAGCGGACGCTGCTGCGGGGCTCCATCCCGGTGTGCTCGCGGGTGGACGCGGCGCTCGGCACCTGCGAGGAGCGGGTGCTGAAGGAGGCGCGGCGGCTCGAGCTCGTTCCCGCCACCTTCGTGGGGCGCGCCGTGGTGCCCGACGCGGGGCTGGAGGCGAGGCTCGCCGAGGTGCTCGCCCGCGTGGAGCAGGAGCAGCGGCGCCCGCTGGGCGTCCAGGTGCCGGCGGTGCTCAAGCGCAGCTACGACGCGGAGAGCCCGCTGGGCAGCGTGCTGGCGGATGCCCTGCGCGAGCTGGCGGGGGCCGACGTGGCGCTGCTCAACAGCGGCGGCCTGCGCGCGGAGCTGCCCGCCGGAGAGCTCACCTACGGCGCGCTCTACGAGGTGCTGCCCTTCGACAACACCCTCGCCGTCGTCACCGTCTCCCCGCCGGAGCTGCGCCGGCTGCTCGAGGCCGCCTACGCCCACAAGAGCATCTACCAGGTGTCGGGGCTGAAGGTGCGTGTCGCCACCTGCAACGGGGCACCGCGGCTGGCGTCCGTCACCCTTCCGGATGGCAGGCCCCTGCCGGCCCAGGGGCGCTTCCGGGTGGCCATGCCCGACTTCCTGGCCCGGGGTGGCGGCGGGCTGGAGGAGGCGCTCCGGGCGCTGCCACCCGGGAGTATCGACCTGGGCGAGAGCCAGCCGCTCACCCTGCGTGACGCGCTCACGGCGCACTTTCGGGCCCGAGGCCAGCCGCTGGTGGCCCCCGCGGCCGGCCGCATCGTGCGTGTGAGTGAGGCGGCGGCCGCCTGCCCCGCGGAGGCCGCCGCTCCGAGCTCCGCGCGTTAGAAGGCCGAGCCGTTCACGCGCTGGCCCGCCGAGGAGGTCAGCGAGGACAGCGTCGTGTGCAGCGCGAAGGTGCCCGTGGCGCTCGCGTCCGGGCTTCGGTTCATGGACACGCCGTCCGTGCCCGCGAGGCTGCTCGCGTAGGTATACGTGTCCACCGCCGTGCCCGCCGCGTTCTTCACCGTGACGGAGTCGCCGCCGTTGGCCAGGCCCAGCGAGCCCGTGGAAGCCGCCACCGCGTTCGTCAGCCCCGCCGGAATCGCGGACGCGCCGCCGAACACCACCACCGCCTTGCCGGCCGCCAGCGTCGTGCCCGCGGCGAAGGTGTGGCGCACGCTGGTGCCGTCGGACAACGTCCAGCCACCGAGGTCGATGGACGCACCGCCCACGTTCACCAGCTCGACGAACTCGCCGGCCGTCGTGGAGCCGGGCTCGTTGGCCAGAATCTCGTTGATGATGACCCTGGCCGCGCTCGTCGCACCGGACGTGGTGGCCGAGGCGGTGTTGCTCGTTCCAGACTCGTTGTTCGCCGCGTCGTTGGCCGTCACGCGGTACCAGTAGGTGGTGCTCGCGGCGAGGCCCGTGTCCGAGTGGCTCGTGCCGGTGACGCTCGCGACGAGCGAGAAGTCGGTGCTGTTGGTGGAGCGGTAGACGCTGTAGTCCGTCACACCCACGTTGTCGGTGGAGGCCGTCCAGGCCAGGTTGAGCTGGCTGGAGGAGGCCGCGGTGGCGGTGAGGTTCGCCGGGGCGCTCGGGGCGGTGGTGTCCGTCGTGCCGCCACCGCCGCTGGCCAGCCAGGCCACCGCGTTGAGGTGGATGAGGGCGTTGTCGAACGTGCTCACGTTCCAGCCCTCGTACGTCGTGTGGCCGCATGAGTTGGTGGCGTCCTCGGAGGGCGACGAGTCACCGATGGCGGCGATGCGCCCCTGGCCGTCCGTGGAGGTCGCGAACGTCACCTTGCTGTTGGTGTCCGCCGTGCCGTTCGTCATCCACACATGGCCCCTCACCGTGGCGTTCTGCGCGGGGCTGAGCGTCATGGACGTGGCGCCGTAGAGGCCCAGGCCCTTGCCGGCGGTGGCCGCCCCGTAGGGGCCCGTGTAGATGATGGGCGAGGTGGTGTCCTTGGTGAACTTCGAGTCCGGGTGGTCGTTGAACCAGTTGTCCGTCTCGCCGCTCACCTGGAAGTGGATGCCCCATGAGGTCCCGGTCATCAGGTCATTGAAGATTTCCGGTGAGTCCCAGCCGTCGTTGTTCCGGTCCGAGTTCCAGTGGTCCGAAATCATGAAGAGGCCGCCGCCATTGCGGACGAAGTTGATGATGGCCGTCTTCTCGGCGGTGGTGAACCGCACGTTGGGCTCGGGGATGACGTAGACCTTGTAGTTGGCCAGGTCCTGCGGGTTGCTGGCGTCGCCATAGGTGACGGGCACGCCGGGCGGCAGGCTCTCCAACTGGAAGCCCTTCTTCGCCAGCGCCACGCCGAAGGAGGAGAACGCACCACTCCAGTACGTCTCCGGGGTGCTCGCGGTGATGCCGCTCTGTGCGGGCGAGGGATAGCGCTGGGCGACGTCGCAGGTGTTCTCGTCCAGCACCCAGTCCGCGTTACCCGCCGTCTGCAGGTGGCCCGCGTCGAACAGCACCGCCGCTCCCGACTGCGCGAGCGCGGGCCCGGACAGGCCCGCGAATCCCAGCAGTACGGCGGCCCACAACACCTGATACGCGCATCTCGACATGTGTTTCCTCCGGGGGGAAGGCGGGCAGATAGCGCGTTCTTGTTTCCTTGATGTTTCATCTTTGTGACAGACGGGAGGGTGCTCTCGAACCCGGTCCCCGCCTGAGTCCGGTAGACCTCCATCGCGCCGAAGCCGTGGTCGCGGAAGACAGTGAAGTGCTCGAACTGGAGCTCGGGGCCTTGTGGCCGCCGGAGCCTCAGGCTCCCTGACGGGAGCGGACCCGCAAAGACAGTCACCCGCTCCCCGGGGCTCTCTCCGATGTGTCACAAATGCATGACGTCACGAACATGTAACGTCACGAGCACGTAACGGTCACGAAATCGTGACAGTTACAAATCTGTGAACACAGAGTAGCCAGGCTGGTTCGCCTTCTCGACAGCTTTGTCAGACGCGGTGTATTCGTGCCTCCCGATTTTGACGGCGAGGTAACAGTGTCGGCCCCCCGTGATGCAGTCACCAGCAATGCCTTGCTGGGAAGATACGAGCTTGTCTCCGAGCTGGGGCACGGCGGGATGGCGAAGGTGTATCGGGCCCGCGCCGCCGGCCCTGGGGGCTTCGAGAAGACGCTGGTCGTGAAGTGCATCCTTCCGCACCTCGCGCAGGACCCCCAGTTCGTCGAGATGTTCCTGGCAGAGGCACGGCTGGCGGCGCGGCTCAACCACCCCAACCTCGTGCAGATCTTCGACTTCGGCGAGTCCGAGGGCGCGTACTTCCTGGCGATGGAGTACATCGACGGGCCGACGCTGCGCGCGCTGCTGCGGCGGTTGAACGCGCAGGGGCAGGCCATGCCCTATCCCCTGTGCGCCCGCATCGCCTCGGCGGTCTGCGAGGGGCTGACGTTCGCGCACGAGTTCCGCGACCCGGACACCGGTGAGGCGCTGCGGATGATCCACCGCGACGTCAGCCCGGACAACATCCTGCTGTCGCGCAGCGGGAACGTGAAGCTGGTGGACTTCGGCATCGCCAAGGCCTCCAGCAGCGCGCCGCAGACGCAGGTGGGCACGCTCAAGGGCAAGGTGCCGTACATGTCGCCCGAGCAGCTCCGCAACGAGCCGCTGGACGCGCGCACGGACGTGTACGCGCTCGGGGTGGTGCTCTACGAGATGGTCGCGGGGGCCAAGCCGTTCGAGGCCAGCCACGAAGCGGCCCTGATGCAGTCCATCCTCTTCGAGCCGTTCATCCCCGTGGCCGCGCGGCGGGAGGACGTACCCGAGGCCCTGGAGCGCATCATCCAGCGCGCCCTGTCCAAGGACCGGGCGGTCCGCTACGCGAGCTGCCGGCAGATGCAGGCGGACCTGGACCAGTACCTGCTGAGCTGCGGGCATCCGGTGGGCACCCAGCAACTGGCCCAGCTCATCAGCCGCGCCGCCGTGCCGACCGGAGGCAGCCCCGTCATGGGCACCCCGGTGTCGGGCAGCCGGCCCCGCGAGCAGTCCCGCGGCTCCGGTCTTCCATCCCGTCCCGTCACGCCCGCCCCGCGCGCCGATACGACGGAGGTGAATGCGGAGCCGCAGCCCACCGGCCCCACGCGTCCCTTCTTCCTGTCGCGAGGCCGGGGCGCGGTCCTGGCCGGCGCGGGAGTCCTGGCCCTGCTGGTGGGCGCCGCCATCGCGGGCCTGCGCTCGGGTGGGGGAGAGGGCGCGGCGGCGGGCACCTCGCCCGTGGCGGCCACCGCCCCGGCTCCCACTCCTCCGGCGACGGGGGCTTCCGCCGTGGCGGCGGGCACCCCGGGCGCGACCTCCGCGAGCCCGTCCGCTCCGGTCCCCACTCCTCCGGCGACGGGGGCTTCCGCCGCGGGCGCGGCACCCACGAGCCCGTCCGCCCTGGTGCCCGCCTCTCCGGCGGCGGAGCCTTCCTCCATGGCGGCTGGCACCGCGGGCGCGGCACCCACGAGCCCGTCCGCCCTGGCCCCCGGTGTCGCGGCGGTGGCGCAGGCGCCCGCCGAGCCCACGGAGGTGGAGCTGCATGTGACGGTGACACCGCGCAAGGCGCAGCTCCGCCTGGACGACCGGCCTCTCGCGGGCAATCCCTTCTCGGAGAAGTTCCCCCGGGACGGCCGCGTGCACGTGCTGCGCGTCACGGCGTCCGGGTATGCGCCCGTCGTGAAGGAGCTCCGCTTCGAGCGCGACCTCGCCCTGGACATCACGCTCTCGCGGCGCGGCCAGGAGTCGCGCCGCCCCGCCGTCGTGGAGAGCACTCCGCGCCAGCCGGCCGAGCCGGAGCAGGTCCAGGCGCAGGAGCCGGACTTCGCCGAGCTGCCCGCGAAGCCGTCCCGCCGCAAGGCGTCCCGGCGCGCGCTCGACTCAGACAATCCCTGGACCGAGCAGGGCGGTACCTCTTCCTCGGAAAGCCCATGACCTTCAACCTGATGTTTCGTCCGAAGCGGCTTGCCCTCGTGCTCCTGCTGGCGATGGCGGCGGGCAGCGCCAGCGCCGCGGCCCCTGCTCGCAAGACCCCCTCCCGCACCCAGCCCCAGCCTCAACTGGAGGAGGCGCAGCGCCGCTATGAGCGCGGCAGGGAGTTCTACGAGGAGGGCGACTTCCGCGCGGCGCTCGTGGAGTTCCAGCGCGCGCACGAGCTGGCTCCCAGCTACCGGCTCCTCTACAACATCGCCCAGGTGCAGTATCAGCTCCTGGACTACGCGGGCGCGCTGCGCAGCTTCCAGCAGTACCTGCGGGACGGTCAGGCGGACATCCCCCCGCAGCGCCGCGACGAGGTGCAGCGCGAGGTGGAGCGGCTGCGCTCGCGCGTGGCGACGCTGGACATCGTCACCCAGCCGGTGGGCGCCGAGGTGTCCGTGGATGACCAGCCCGTGGGCCGCACGCCCCTGTCCGAGCCGGTGGTGGTGAGCGCCGGCCGGCGCAAGGTGACGGCCGAGCTTCCCGGTGAGCCTCCGGTGACGCGCATGGTGGACGTGGCCGGCATGGACAGCGTGCAGGTGCGGTTGGAGTTCGCGCCTCCGCCCGCTCCGAAGACCGCCGCCGTCCAGGAGCCGCTGACCGTGGCGCCCGTGGCCGGGACTCCGGGCGTCACCGCCCGGGCCGAGCCGCGCGGCGTGCCCTGGAAGATGTGGGCGGCCACCGGCGCGCTGGCGGTCGGCGCGGGTGTCACCGCCGTGCTCGCCAGCAGCGCGGCCAGCGACCTGAAGACGCAGCGGGACACCTTCGGGGTGACGCGCGCCCAGCTGGATGACGCCAGCAGCAAGACGAAGACGCTGGCCCTCACCAGCGACATCCTCACCGGAGCCACCCTGGTGGCCGCCGGCATCTCCGCCTTCATGACCTTCTCCGGCGGTTCCTCCTCCGACACTCCCGCTCCGTCCTCCCCGTCCGTGCGGGTGGGCGTGGGCCCCGGCAGCGTCGGTCTCGCCGGTGCCTTCTAGCCCCTGTCTTCACGAGCCACACCCATGCCTCTGTTTCCTTCTTACGAGAGCGCGCACACCTCGCGCCGCTCCCAGGCCTTCCGCCGGGCCCTGCTCGCCTCGGTGTTCCTGATGACGGCCGGCGGCTGCTCGCTGGCCCTGGACACCGAGTCCGCGCAGTGCACGACGGACGCCGACTGCGAGCACTTCGGCACCTACCCCCTCTGTCAGGAGGGCGTGTGCGTGCCTTCCGGACTCGGCCCGCAGGGCTGCTTCCGCGGCAATGCCTCTTCCGAGGAACAGTTCCTCAACCAGTGCACCCGCGCGGAGTGCCAGCCCTTCGACAACTGCGCGCGCCTGGGGCTGTGCAACCCGGGCGAGCCGTTGCCCGACCTGGTTCCCCGGCCGTGAGGCCCCTCCCTCCCGAGGACACACCTTCCATGAGAATCTCCGCTCTCCGTCGCGGCGCGCCGTGCGCGCTGGCCGTGCTCACCGCCGCGCTCGCCGCGAGTTCCGCCCACGCGCAGACGAATCCGCCGACCATCTCCTGCCCCACCACCAACGTCGTCTACGTGGCGGGCTCCTCGGCCGTCCGCTCGTTCCTGACGGTGGTGGCCCCGCTGCTCGCCCAGGACACGCCCGCCTACAGCATCGTCTACCAGTCCCAGGGCTCGTGCACGGGTGTCACCGCCATCTTCAGCTCGGACCCGAGCAAGCGGGTCATCAAGGACATTCCCGCCTCCGGCTCCAAGGCCGCGAACTACGCCATCCTGCTCAAGGCGGACGGCACGGCGCAGGAGTGCTCGCTGCCTCCGGAGGGTGTGCCGGTGGACGTGGGTGTGTCGGACGTCTACGCCTCCACGTGCGGCGCCGAGGCACCCGCGGGCGTGCAGATTTCCGACTACGAGGGGCCCATCCAGCCGATGACCTTCGTGGTGCCGGTGAGCTCCACGCAGCGGAGCATCAGCGCGGAGGCGGCGTACATGGCCTTCGGCATGGGGGGCAACCAGGGCAGGGCCGCGCCGTGGGTGGACCCCGCGCTCTTCTTCGTGCGCAACGCCAGCTCCGGCACGCAGCAGATGATTGCGCGCGCCATCAGCGTGCCGGCCGACAAGTGGTGGGGCGTGGACCGGGGCGGCAGCGACGGCGTGCGCAGGAACATGAGCCTGCTGGACACGAGCCGCTCCGAGCAGGCCATCGGCATCCTGTCCACGGACGTCGCGGACGAGGAGCGCGCCAGCCTG
This sequence comes from Myxococcus sp. RHSTA-1-4, assembly GCF_020037125.1. Taxonomy (GTDB): domain Bacteria; phylum Myxococcota; class Myxococcia; order Myxococcales; family Myxococcaceae; genus Myxococcus. The sequence continues at coordinate 103,730 of NZ_JAIQDG010000034.1, read as the reverse complement.
CGCATCCTCGCCTTCCAGGCGCGGGGCCAGAAGTGCGGCTTCCTTCCGGACTCCACTCCGTTCGCCAGGGACAAGGCGAACGTGCGCGATGGCCACTACCCCATCTGGGGGCCGGTGCACTTCTACACGCGGGTGGAGAACGGGCTGCCCTCGCAGGCCGCGGGCGCGCTGGTGAGCCGCTTCGCCGCCCCGCAGCTCGCGCAGCCGCTGCTGGAGGCCATCATCAACAAGCACCTGGTGCCCAAGTGCGCCATGCGGGTGAGGCGCACCACGGAGATGGGCCCGCTGTCTCCCGTCACCACCGGCCTGCGCTGCGGCTGCTTCTTCGACAAGGTGGCCAACGGCGCCACCTCCTGCACGCCCTGCGCGGGCCCGGGGGACTGCCCGTCCTCGGCGCCCTCCTGCAACTACGGCTTCTGCGAGCAGGGCGGCTGAAGCCGTCCCGGCCCGCCGCGCCGTGCGTCACTCCTGCCCGGGAGCCGCTGCTTCCGCTCGGGCAGGAGGGCGTCACTCCCTCGAGTGAGCCGCTCCAGTGTCGCGGCCCGCCGCGCCGTGCGTCACTCCTGCCCGGAAGCCGCCGCCGGCTTCCGGGGCGCCGCCTTCGCCGAGAGCGCCAGCAGCACGCCCGCCAGCAGCGCGGTGCCCGCCAGCAATACCCTCGCCGTCACCCCCTCGCCGAGCAGCAGCACGCCGCCCGCCGCCGCCAGCACCGGCACGGAGAGCTGGATGATGGCGGCGCGTGTCGCCGTCAGGTGCGGCAGCGCCGCGTACCACAGGCTGTAGCCCACACCCGACGCCAGCGCCCCCGACGCCAGCGCCAGCGCGATTCCGCGTCCCGTCGCGTGCGGAGTCCCCTGCGCCAGCAGCCCCACGCCGGACAGGGCCACCGCCATGGGCACGGAGCGCAGGAAGTTGTCCGCGGTGGCGGCCAGCGGGTCCCGGTTGCCGCGCCCTCGCAGCGAGTACACGCCCCACGCCACGCCCGCGCCCGCCATCATTGCGGCGCCCACCGGGTCCGGCGCGGAGACGCCCGGCGCCGTCAGCCCCACCAGCCCGCCCAGCGCGAGCAGCAGGCCCGCCACCTCGCGTGCCTTCGGACGCTCGCCGCGCGCCAGTCCCGTGCCCAGCATCGTCGCCTGCACGCAGCCGAACAGCAGCAGCGCGCCCACGCCGGTGGGAATGCGCACGTATGCCAGCGAGAAGCCCGCGGCGTACGCGAAGAGGGCCAGCGCGGAGGGCCAGGAGCCGCCCGTGTGCCGCCCGCTCCGTGCCCGAAGCAACAGCGCCAGCACCAGCGCGCCGGACACCAGCCGCACGCCCGTGAAGGAGGCCGCGTCGATGAGCCGCCCGCCTCCCGCCAGCGCCGCGCGGCACAGCAGCGAGTTGGCCGCGAAGCCCACCAGCGCCAGCACCGTGAGCAGCCCCGTCCGCATCAGCGCCAGAAGCCCACGGACAGGCCCACGTTGGTGTACCGGCGCGCCAGGTCGAAGGAGGCGGTGATGGCCCAGTCCTCCCAGTAGCGCAGGACGAACACCTCGAAGCCGCCCGTGACGTGGGGCCGCGCGGGCCGGCCGTCGAAGGGGGAGGGCTCCGCGTAGACACCCGCCCGCAGGCGAATCATGCCCGGCACCGTGTCGTGCTCCACGCCCAGCCGGGGCGCGAACTCGGAGGTGCTGCCCACCGACTCCGGCTCCGCCGTGGAGGCGAACGCGCGCATGGGCACCGCGTTGTCCACGCCGGAGATGAGGTCCACCTGCGCGGTGACGAGCCACCGCCCCGCGGGCGCGTCCCTCGGCTCCTCCGGCGGCACCGGCAGCGCGTCTCCCTCCACCAGCAGTTGCCGCCGCGCCGCGGGCGACAGCCGGTTGTAGCGCTCGGAGCCCTCGCCAAAGCGCCAGCTCGCGCCCAGCGACAGCACCGCCGGCGCCGCCACCGCGCTGAACAGGGGCTTGCCCGCCAGCACCGGCGCCTGCTCCGCGTCACCCCGCAATTCCGCGATGACCTCCGGGCGCACCGTCACGCCCAGCCGCCACGAGCGCCCGTGGGGCCGGTACAGCAGGTCCACCTCCACGCCGGTGTCCCCATAGCGGATGTCGTCACCGCCGGAGGCCAGGCGGAAGGACGCCTGCGCCGCGTAAATCCCGAGCGCGAGGATGAAGTCGTCCTGCCCGAAGGCCACCGCCCCCGCCAGCACCGACTGCGTCAGCGACACGCGGATGCGCTCACTGTCTCCCGCGCACGCCTCGGTGGCGCAGTAGGTCGCCACGCTGTTGCGCAGCGAGAAGCCGATGCCGAAGCGCTTGTACTGGAGCAGCAGTCCGCCCAGCAGCTGCCGGCTGTCCTCCGACTCGTCCGTCCGCCCGTCGTTGTCCAGGTCGTAGTCGCGCTTGTCGGAGAAGGGGACGATGAGCCAGGACAGCGTGACGCCCAGGTCCCAATCCCTCTCCAGCGACGGGCTCCGGTGCGCCAGCGCCGCCAGGTTGCTGGGGAAGCCCGCGGCGCCCTCGGCGATGCCCACGTACGCGCCGCCCAGCGCCACCACCCGCGCCGAGCCCAGCAGCGAGCCGGGGTTGAAGTAGAGCCGCTCCGGGCGTGGCTCCACCGGCTGTTCGTCCTGCGCCCACGCCGCCGGTGAAGCGGCCAGCGTCACCACGGCCACCAGCGCCCAGCACCCTCGCGCGCTCACGGCACCCCGCTCGTTGCCCGGTGCCCGCATGGCCTCATGCATCCGGGTGCTCACTTCGCCCGCACCACCTCCGTGAAGAGGCGGTCGGCCTCGGCGGCGAGGCTGGTGTCACGGAAGGTGAGGCCCCCGGCGTCATGGGTGACGAGCGCCAGCGTCACCTTCCTCCAGCGGATGTCGATGTCCGGGTGGTGGTCCGCCTTCTCCGCCGCCTGCGCCACCCTCTCCACGAAGGTGATGCCGGCGAGGAAGGACGGCGCCTCATACGTGCGGCGAATCATCCCGCCCTCGTGCTTCCACTCGGGGTGCTGGGCGAGGAAGGACTGGAGCGCCTCGGGGGCGAGCAGCGTGCGGTCTTGGGCCATGTCCTCTTTCTACCCGCTCCCGCGCCCGAGGGAAGCCGCCAATGCCCCGCCGTCAGCGGGTGGACGGCCGCGCGTACACCGTCACTCCTCCTGTTGCAGTCACGTTCTCCACCCAGATGAAGCGCTCCCCGATGCGGGGCGCGGGGATGAAGCCTCCCGGGTCCGGCGTCAGCTCCAGGTCCACCAGCCCCGTCGCCGGGTTCCAGCGGGGCATCGCGAAGGGCCTGGCGGCGCCCGGCGCGGTCAGGCTCGGAAGGATGGGGCCCGGGCGCAGCGTGAGCCGCTCCGTCACGAGGGCTCCATCCAGCGCCAGCCCTCCCTCTTCCACCAGCCTGCCGCTCGCGGCCGGGTAGCGGTGGAGCGTCTCCAGCATGAAGCCCGACGAGAAGGTGGTGCTCACCGTCCACAGCACGCCCTCCTCGTAGCCCACGGGCTCCCCCTCCGGACCCTGGCAGGGCGCGTCCAGCACCGGCAGGTAGGCACCGTCCTCGCCGAGCTGGTAGGGGCACGCCTGGAGTCGCAGCTCGGAGGTCCGTGGGTCGTTCGCGTTGCCCACCACCAGCAGCCGGGCCCCCGCGCGCAGCAGCAGGGCACCGGCGGGGTCCCTGCCCAGGGAGGCGTAGAGGTTCAGGAACTGGAGGGAGGTCTCGGGCGCGCGGACGAGCCCTCCCGGCTCGGTGAAGGTGTACCGGTACAGCGTCGCCTTGCGTACCAGCAGCAGCTCCTCCGGCGTCGCGAGCCGTGAGGCCGTCCCGGTGTCAATGGGGCCGCCCGGCGTGCCCGGCGCGAGGGGAAAGGGGGCGGTGCTGGTGAGCTCGAGCGGCCCGGTGCCCGTGTCGATGTAGCGGAGCACCCGGTCCCCAGCCAGAGTCCACACCACGTCCCCCGCCACCGCCATGGCCGCATCGGGGGAATCGGCGAGCGGCTGGAAGGCGCCGCCCGGTGCTCGTACCGCCCGCGCACCACACAGCCAGGTGCCCCGCGCGGTGCGGTCCACGTACGGGCAGCTCGTCCCGCCGGGGAAGGACGCGAGGGGCGGCGCGTCGCGGTGGTCCTCCACCACCAGCACGTCGAGCTGGTGGAGGCTGCCCACGGGCGCGAAGGCGACGATGACGTGGTGGCGGCCCGGCTTCGTGGGACGGAAGCGGACCAGGGCGCTGCCCGTGCCGAGCGACACGGTGGCGGGCACGGGCCGGTTCTCCGGGTCGGAGACCTCCACGCTGACGGACTCCGGCTGCCTCGGCGGCTCGTCCGAGTCGCAGGCGCGGGTCAGCGTGGCGGGGATTGTGAGGACCACCTCCTGGTCCACGCCGGAGACACGCTGCGAGGACGCCGGCGGCTGCTGCGAGCCACCGAGGCAGGGCACGGAGTTGCCCGGGCAGCCGCTGGCGCCGCCCAGGACGAGCAGGGCGGCCAGCAGGTGTCTCCAGCGCGGGGCCCTCATCACGCGCGCTCCACCGCCCGCTTCCACTTGGCCAGGTGGTGCTCCCGCACGTGGGGCTTCATCTTCGGCTTGAAGGTCTTGTCCGCCTTCCACGCGCGGCGGATGGCCTCCGGGCTGTCCCAGACGCCCGCGCCCAGGCCGCCGAGGAACGCGGCGCCCAGGCTGGTCGTCTCGAGGTTCTTCGGGCGCACCACCGGCACGCCGAGGATGTCCGCCTGGTACTGCATGAGCAAATCGTTGGCCGCCGCGCCGCCGTCCGCCTTGAAGGTGGGGATGTGCCGCCCGCTGTCGCGGCGCATGGCCTCCGCCAGGTCGTGAATCTGCAAGGCGATGCCCTCCAGCACCGCGCGCGCGAGGTGGGCCACGGTGGTGGAGCGGTCGATTCCGGCGAAGAGTCCGCGCGCCTCGGGACGCCAGTGGGGCGCGCCCAGGCCCGCCAGGGCGGGGACGAAGACGACCTCCCCGGAGTCCTTCACGCTGGCGGCGAGCGCCTCGATGTCCGGCGCCTTCTTGATGGCCTTGAGCCCGTCGCGCATCCACTGCACCGCGGCGCCGGCGATGAAGCTGCTGCCCTCCAGCGCGTACGTGGTGGTGCCGGTGCCGCCCAGGCGCCACGCCACGGTGGTGAGGAGGCCGGCGCTGGAGCGCACCGGCGTGGTGCCGGTGTTCATCAGCAGGAAGGCGCCGGTGCCGTACGTGCACTTGGACTCGCCGGGCTCGAAGCACGCCTGCCCGAAGAGGGCGGCCTGCTGGTCCCCCGCCATGCCCGCCACGGGCACGCCGTCCGGCAGGCTGCGCATGCCACGCGTGGTGCCGTACACCTCCGCGGAGCCGCGAATCTGCGGCAGGCACGCGGCCGGCACATTCAGCAGCGCGCGCATGTCGTCGTTCCACTGCAGCGTCTTCAGGTCCATCAGCAGCGTGCGGCTGGCGTTGGACACGTCGGTGACGTGCGCGGCGCCGCCGGTCAGCTTGTAGACGAGCCACGTGTCGATGGTGCCGAAGCACACGTCACCGCGCTCGGCGCGGGCGCGGGCGCCCTTGAGGTGGTCGAACATCCACGTGAGCTTCGTGCCGGAGAAGTACGGGTCCACGACGAGGCCCGTCACCTCGCGCACGCGCGGCTCCACGCCCTCTTCCTTGAGCCGCCTGCACATCTCCGACGTGCGCCGGTCCTGCCAGACGATGGCCTTCGCCAGCGGCTTGCCGGTGCCACGCATCCACAGGCCCGTCGTCTCGCGCTGGTTGGTGATGCCCACCGCGGAGATGTCCCGGCCGGTGAGGCCCGCGTCCTTCAGCGCCCGGGCGATGCACCACTCGCTGGTGGCCCAGATTTCGTCCAGGTCGTGCTCCACCCAGGACGGCTTGGGGAAGTGCTGGGTGAACTCCTTGTAGGAGCGGCCCACCACCTGAAGCTTCGAGTCGAGGATGGAGACGTGGGTTCCGGTGGTGCCCTGGTCCAGGGCCAGCACGTACTTCGCCTTCGGCATGGGGTGAGTCCTCCCAACGGCAGACGGCCAGATGGGAGGAACCTACCCCAGCCTGGGGGCCGGACAGGCGAGGTTCCTGTCCGAGGCGTGTCTAGTCGCCGTACGGACCCCGGCCGCCGAAGATGCGGCGCAGCCCGTAGGCCGTCAGGCCACCCATGGCCATGCGGCCCAGTGAGCCGCCGAGAGCGCCGCCCGACGGGGCCCGGCCGCGGCCGTAGCCGTACCCGATGGGGCGGCGGCCATGGCGGGTGCGTCCGCGATTCCGACCCCCGGCGCCGTAACCGCGATAGCTACGGCCGCCGGACAGACCACCGAGAATGTTTCCCAGAAGAGACATGGTGAGGCCTCCTGTGCGTCAGGTTGAAGGCCCCCGCCCGAAGCGGGAGCGTCCCCGCCGGGGCGGGAGTGCCTTCAAGGTGACGCCGCCCCCCGGGGAGGACACCCCTTCCCGGAGGGCGCTCCTCCGGGGCCTTCTGGCGGCCCCGGAGGCGGGCAGGCGGCTTCAGCGCCCGGTGTAGATGCCGATGGCGCCCCGGTGGGTGATGCCGCCCGCGGCGTCCCGGTACGCGCTGAAGGCCACCAGCACCTTGCGGCTGTCCCCGCTGCCCACGACCTGGATGTCCCAGACGGGCAGGCCGGACAGCGCGCCGAGCACGCTGTTGTGGCTGACGAATTCGCCCTCGGCGTGCATCCGCATCAGCCCGCCGCCCCAGCGGTGGCCAATCCACAGGCTGCCGTCCCGCGTGTCCCTCTCGAGCGCGGAGACGAAGCGCTCCCTGTCGCCCGCCAGGTGGTACGCCGTCACCGCGCCCGCGTCGTTCATCTTCGCCAGGCCCCAGGCGAAGCTGGAGACCCACACCGTGCCGTCCGGCATGAGGACGAGGTCGCTGACGAGGTCGTCCTTGCGCTGCTCGCGGGTGGGAATCTGCGGCTCGGCCACGGCGTCGGGCCAGAGGTCGATGCGGTTGGCCCGGTGCTTCTTCTCCTCCGTCTGCTTGCGCGCCGCCTCGAAGTTCCACGGGGCGCCGGTGCCCACGTGGCCCACGGCGTTGGTCATGATTTTGAACCGCGAGGTGCGGATGTGCGTGCCCATCCACACGTCACCGTCGGGCCGCACCGCCACGCCCCAGACGTCGCCGGCCAGCCGGCTGTCCTCGCTGTCGGTGGCGCTCATGGCGATGTGCGGGTGCACGTGCTCCATGACGCCGAACTTGCAGCGCTGGCGCGTCTCGCGGCCCACCTCGTTCCCCGCCGCGTCACGCTGGATGTAGACCCACGCGTTGGCGGCGAGAATCTCCGGGTTGGAGCACGTCTCGGCGCCCTGGTAGTCCGGCTCGGCCCAGGCGAGGCCGTGGTTGGAGGCGAACCACAGGCTGTTGCGCTGCTTGTCCCAGACGATGCGGTTCACCGTGCAGAGCTTCTCGCGGTGGCCGTAGCCCGGCACCGAGTGCGCCGGCGAGTGGATGTCGTAGTGCTGCACCCGAATCGTGCCGTCGGCCTGGAGCTCCACGCGGTCCGCGTCGCCGCTCTTGAAGATGGCGGGGTCCTCGAGCTCGCCCGGGGCCTTGTAGAACTCGCTCTCGCAGTTGGCCTGGCCCTGGTAGCCCACCCACACGGTGCCCGCGGGGCCGCCGGTGACGGAAATCACCTTGAGGTAGCGCTTCTCGGGCAGCGGGTCCTTGCCCTTCCAGGGCGCCCACGGCTTCAGGCCGTCCGCCAGGGTGAAGCACTTGAAGGTGGTGGCCTCCGGACGCAGCACGCAGAGGCCGTCCTCGCCGCCGGCCACCCAGAGGTTGCCGCCCTCGTCCTCGGTGACACCCAGCACCTCGCGCGGAGCGCCCTGCGCGGCGCCCAGGAAGCGCCAGCCGGCCGCGTCCGGAGGAACGCGGGGGCCGCCGTTGGGCGGAGGCGTACCGGAGTCCGGCGTTCCCGAGTCGGGCGTCCCCGAGTCCGGCGTGCCGGCATCCGGCTCCTCCTGGGGCGGCGGGTCCTCCTCCTTGTCATCGACAGGCGGGTCGTCCCCGTCATCCGGGGGCGGCGGCGTGTCGTTCCCGGGTTGTTCCTCGGGAGGCTCCGAGGGGTCCCCAATGGCAGGACGGGTTTCTGGCGTGCCGCCTCCGGTGCACGCCATCCACAACGCCGCCCCCAACACTCCCGCCCACCACCTGCCTCGTCCCAGCCATCGCATACCCGGGTCTGCCTCCAACGTCCTCCGGCGGACGTTCCACTCCTGGTCCCTGAGCCCAGAGGCAAGCGGGGTGCCAGGGCTTGCCGGGGCGCGAGCGCCACGCGGTGCCACGCGGAGGGAAGCGCGAAGGAGTGGCGTGGGGTGCCGCGTTCCCCATGCGGGGAAACACGGTGCCAGTCCCGTGGAGGCGAGCGGTGCGTCCGTCCGGCGCCGGTCCTGACAGCGAGGCCCGGAAGGCATTGGCGGATGGGAGCAAATTCACGGCGGATGCGCGCAAGCGCGCCAGAGCGCGGAACGGCATCTTCCGCCTCGCTCGCCGGGACATGAGGCCCCGGCTCTTCCAGACACGAGGACGGACATGTCTTTCACGATGAGGCGGTGGGTGGTGTCGCTGTGCGCGGTGCTGGCGGTGGGGTGCGCGGGTTCGAAGGCGAACCTGGTGGACGCGGACGTGGCCCGCTACACGAGCGACGCGAACGGGTTCGACACGCACTCGTTCTTCTATGACACGGGCGCGGAGGTGGTGGTCTTCGACGCGCAGTTCACCGAGGCCGAGGCCCGGAAGGTGCTCGCCGCCATCCGTGCGAAGACGGGCAACCCCATCCGCTACGTGGTCGTCACGCACCCGAACCCGGACAAGTTCAACGGCGTGGGCGTGTTCCAGCGCGAGGGCGCGAAGGTGGTGGCGAGCGAGGCCACCGCCGCGGCCATCCCCGCCGTGCACGCGTACAAGAAGTACTTCTGGGTGAACGTGGCGAAGATGTTCACCGAGGAGACGTACCCCGCGCAGGCCACGGTGGACGTCACCTTCCGCGGCACGTACGCGCTGCCGCTGGAGGGGGACGCGAGGGTGGAGCTGACCGAGCTGAAGCACCCGGGTGTCACCACGACGCAGACGGTGGCGTACGTGCCGGGCCGCAAGGCGCTCATCGTGGGAGACCTGGTGCACCACAAGACGCACGCGTGGCTGGAGGGGGGCCTTCGCGACGGCAAGGTGGTGCCGGACGTGGAGGCGTGGAAGGCGGCGGTGGACGAGCTGGCCGCGTGGCCGGAGGCCACGGTGTACGGCGGACGGGGCGAGGCCGCGCCGGTGACGGACGCCATCACCGCGCAGAAGCAGTACCTGGACGGCATGGTGGCGCTGGTGAACGCCTACGCGGCGGAGCTGGGGAGCCGCAAGGCGGAGCTGTGCGGTGACGCGGCGGCGCCGCATCACGCGGAGCTGCAGAAGCGCGCGGCGGCGGCCTTCCCGGACTACGCGCTGCCGTACATGGTGGGGTACGGGGTGTACGGGCTGGTCAACCAGCTCGCCTGCGGCGGGTAGTGGGAGTGCGGGTGGCCCGGGGCGGCGGTGTCTCGCCCCGGGTGATGCGCTGGCGGAAGTCGCGGGGGCGCTCGCCGGTGAAGCTGGTGAAGGCGTGGGTGAAGGCGGCGAGGCTCTCGAAGCCCACCGCGTAGGCCGTCTGGGTGACGCGGGCGCCGTCCTCGGCCAGCAGCTCCATGGCGCGCAGCATGCGGGCGTCGTGCAGGAAGCGGCGCCAGGAGGTGCCGGCTTCCTCCTCGAAGCGGCGCGAGAGGGTGCGCTGGGACAGTCCCGCCGCCTTCGCCGCGCCCGCGAGCGTGACGGGGCCCGCGAGCCGGGTGAGCGTGTACGTCATGGCGCGTTCCAGCTCCGGCGTGCGGGCGCGAGGCAGCTTCCACTCGCGAGGCTCCGCGGCCCACTCCGCGAGCAGGTGGGCGAGGGCGGAGAAGAAGCTCTCCGCCACCCTGTCACGCGGCGCGCGCTCCGGGCCCCAGCGGGTGGAGTAGAGGAGCATCTCCCGCGCGAGGGGCGGCAGGACGAAGACGCGGCACTCGCCCTCCGGCGCGACGGGGACGTGGGAGGGCTCCAGGTACACGGTGCAGAGGGTGACGGGCTGCGTGGCGCTCACGCGGTGGCGCGTGCCTCCGGCCAGCCACGCGGCACGCTGGGGAGGGAGCAGCCACTGCGCGTGGGCCACCTCCAGGTGGAGCGCACCGCGCGCGGCATAGAGGAGCTGGTGCCGGCGGTGGGTGTGCCAGCCGGAGGAGAAGGCCGCCGGGTCGTCGGTGAGGCAGAAGGCGGAGGCGGGCACCGCGTCCACGTCCACCAGGGGTCTGGGCAACTCGGTCCTCCGTCCTCCCACCCCGGCTCCGCCGAGGGTGCGCGGGGCGGGAGTATACGGCCGGCGTGCCTACCCCGGCTTCGAGTTGGAGTGGTCCGTGCTCTTGCTCACCAGGTAGCCACCGTGGCTGATGGCCAGCAGCGCGACGAAGCCCTGGGACAGGGCGGGCAGCCCGGCGGTGTCCCCGCGCAGCACCGCCATGGTGACGTCCATGAAGTAGCTCACCGCGGCGATGGCGGTGAAATAGAACATCTGCACCTTGGCCAGGTCGACGTGCGCGGTGTTGCCGACCTCGTCACCCTGGAAGATGTCCGAGACGCGCGCGTCGTGGATGCTCTCGTTGGCGTAGAGGACGCCCTGGCGCTGCGAGTCGATGGCCTGCTGGTCCTCCGAGAGCTGGTCCGCCGTGCTCTTCATCATCTTGGCGTCCGGCTGACGCTGGCGCTTGCCGCCGAGCAGCAGCGGCGTGCCCAGCAGCGACGTCGAGGAGATGCCCATCGTCAGCCACAGCTCCTGGGGAATGCCGACGTCGACGGCGTTCGGTGTCCCTGCCTTGATGCGCGCGACGACCATGGTGAGGTAGCCACCGATGACGATGATGGTCCAGAGCACCGCCTGGAAGCGTGACAGGCTCATCAGGTTGCGCTCGTTGATGAGCACGCCGAAGGGCGTCCCGGAGATGGTCTGCCCCAGCACGAGCAGGAAGGCCACCAGCACGACGGACGTCGCGACGTAGCTCCAGCCCGGCGCCACGAACCACGCCGCCATGAAGGTGAGCAGCGGCAGGGCCGCGGTGAGCACCACCAGCCGGTTGTTCACCGCGAGCGGGATGGGCTTCATGACGGCGCCGTGGGCGGCGGACGTCGAGGTGCTCGTGGTGACGGACTGCGCTCCTGGATTGGCCGTATCACTCATGACTTCCCCCCGTGTGGAAGCCAAAGCATAGCAGCGCTCCACCCACGCCCCCGCAACCGGGCTGGCTCATGGGCCCGCCGTCATGCGTCATGGCGTGGCCGGTCCGTCTACCGTCCGCTATCCGAAGCTCTCCGGCCCTGGGGTCGGGGGCGCGTGTCCGCGTATCCCGTCAGCTCCACGTAGCCCTGGCCCGTCAGCGGCTCCCCCTCGCGCGTGCCCTCCAGGCCCACCGAGCCCTCCCAGTAGACGACGCTCACCGGCAGCTCCTGGTCCGCCAGCCTCGGCGTCACCGTGAGGTCCAGCCCCAACTTCTCCACACGCAGCCGCCAGCGTGACGGGTACACGCCACCACTGCGCGGACTCTTCCACGTGTCCAGCACGGTGAGCTGTATGTCCTCGCGGGACACCCTCACCGGCGCGCTGGACTCCGCACCGGCCGAGGGCACCCACGTGCCCGAGCTGAACCGGTCCGCCGAGCCGTCCTTCCGGCGGAGCTGGTAGTACATCAGCTCGCTCCCGTCCGAGAGCTGCAGCGAGAACCAGTCCCAGCCCACCTGGTCCTCGCCGAGCGCGCTGGTGCTCCACTCGCGGTCCATCCAGCTCTCGCCCTTCACCGCGTACGTCCGCCCCTCCACCCGCACCGTGCCCCGCGAGGGCATCCGTGTCATCGAGTAGTAATAGGACGCGTTGCCCCGCTCCGGCCCCTTCTGGCTCAGGCCCCGGTCGCCCTGGAGCACCGGCGGCTTGCCCGGCTCCAGCAGCAATTCCAGCGCCACCTCGTCCGTCTCCGCGCGCAGCCGCACGGGCCAGGTGGACTCGCCCACGCTCGCTGCTTCCCAGTCCTCCAGCCACACCTTGAACGGCCGTGCGCTCGCCCCGGCCAGCTCCAGCGCGGAGCGGCTGAAGCGCTCGGAGGCATGGAACTCCCCGGCCGCCACGTCCGACACCGTGAAGTGACCCAGGTACACCTGCCGCGCGCCCCATGCGGACTGCCGCTGGGGGGCCTCCGGCGCCAGCGCGCTGCGGAACAGCGTGAACTGGTAGCCGAAGGCGCGCCCGTCCTCCGTCTCGAGGTTGCCCGTCCAGTACCACCACTCCGTGCGGAACTCCGGGTGCGGGCCATGGTCCTCGGGGAACTGGAAGGGCCGGGGCTCCACCGCGCGCGCGTAGCCTTCCGCGCCGCCTCCGCCGAGCGCATCGCTCACCGTGAGCGTGCCTCCCGGGTTCAGCTCGGGCGGGCGGGACTCGTGCGTGACGATGGCCACGGCCACCGCCAGTCCCGCCAGCACCACCGCCGTTCCGATGACGAGCCCTCGGCCGCTCATCCCTCATTCCTCCCGCAGCGCGAGCGCGGGGTTGGCGCGCGCCATCTTCCAGGCCGGGTACAGGCCGGCCAGCGCTGACGCCACCAGCGCCAGCAACACCGCCTGCACCAGCGTCTCCGGCGACACCGCGAGCCGCAGCGTCCACCCGAACGAGCGCTGGTTGATGACGTGCACCAGCACGTACGCCAGCGCCATGCCCAGCGGCACGGAGAACAGCCCCGCCAGCAGTCCCAGCAACCCCGTCTGCAACGACACCAGTCCCCAGAGCTGTCCCGGCGTCAGCCCGGTGGCGCGCAGCACCGCCAGCTCGCGGGCCCGCTCCAGTTGCAGCGACATCAGCGCGCTCAGCACGCCCACGAAGGCCACGCCGATGGCCAGCAGCCGGAGCACCTGCGTAATCGTGAAGGTGCGGTCGAACACCTCCAGCGACGCCTGCCGCAGCGAGCGGTTGGCGCGCACCAGCAGCGCCTGGGAGTCCCCGGCCCGCTCGCGCACCGAGGCCACCAGCGCGTCCACGTCCTGCCCGGGCGCCGCGTACAGCGCGACACCGCTCACGCCCCGGTCGTCGAACCAGCGCTCATACGTGGTGCGGGGCATCAGCATCGTCCCCACGTCCGAGCCGTAGTCGAAGTACACGCCCACCACGCGGAAGTCGTGAGGCCCTCTATCCGTGGTCAGCCGCACCGTGTCTCCCACGCGCACGCGGCGGTGGAAGCTGAAGGGCTCGGAGACGAGGAGGGCGTCCGGCGAGGACTCCAGCTCGCGCCACACCGTCTCCGGGTTGCCCTCCTTGAAGCGGTAGGGCCGCGCCTGTGTCCGGGTGAAGTCGATGGCCAGCAGGTCCGTGGGCACGCCATCCACGCGGGCGGAGGCCACGCGGAGGGTGCTGCTGGCCGCGACGCCGGGCGTGGAGCGCAGACGCTCCTCCAGGCCGGGCACCAGCGTGGCGCCTCCGCGCCGCGCCACCAGCGAGGGCGGGGAGATGAACACGTCCGCCTGCAGCGACGTGTCCAGCCACGACACCACCGTGCCCCGGAAGCTGGACACCATGAGGCCCACGCCCACCGTGGTCGCCACCGCCACCATCAGCGCCGCCAGCGCCACCGCCGTGCGGCTGAGGCTGGTGCGCACGCTCCGCGCCGCCATGCGCCCCAGCAGGCCGAAGGTGCTGCCCAGCGGCAGCGCCGCCACCGACGACAGCCGCTCCGTCACCCACGGCACCAGCAGCGCCGAGCCCAGCAGCACCGAGAAGAGGCCCCCGTACGCCGGCAGCAGCGCCTGCGTGGGCCACGTCAGCATCCCCGTGCCCGCGGCCAGCACCACCAGCCCCAGCACGGCCAGCCTGGGCGCGCGCGAGCGGGACACATCCTCCAGCGTGGAGCGCCGCATCGTCGTCACCGGAGCGGAGCGCGCCGCCTCCCACGCCGGAACCAGCGCCGCCACCAGCGTGGCGCCCAGCCCCAGCACCAGCCCCTTGGCCAGGGTGAAGGGCTCCAGCGCGAGTGCCCGCACGCTCACCACGAAGTACAAATCGTTGAACGTCTGCGTGACGAGCCCCACCAGCCCGCGCGCCAGCAGCACGCCCAGCAGCAGGCCCGCCACCGTGCCCACGGCGCCCAGCACCGCGGCCTCGCCCAGCACCAGCGCGAAGAGCTCGCCCCGGGTGATGCCCACCGCGCGCAGCCGCCCCAGCAGCCCACGCCGCTGCACCACGGAGAAGGTCATCGTGTTGTAGATGAGGAACATCCCCACCACGAGCGCCAGCAGCGACAGCGCGGTGAGGTTGGTGCGGAAGGCCCGCGTCATCTGCTCCACCGTGCCCGCCCGCGCGGAGGCGCGTACCAGCTCCGTCCCCGTGGGCAGCGCCGCTTGCAGCCGCTGAGCCTCCGCCTCGTCGCGTATCCGCAGGTCCACGCGCGTCAGCCGCCCCACCTGCCCCAGCACCTCCTGCGCGGTGGACACGTCCGTGAGCACCAGCGCCTCCACCGCCCGCGCGGTGTCCTCGTCCGACGGCGTCAGCAGCCCCGCCACGCGCAGCCGCTTCTCCACGCCCTCCACCCGCACCGGCAGCTCGCCGCCGGAGGTGATGCCCAACGACTGGGCCGCCCGCGCGCTCAGCAGCACCGTGCCCGGCTCGGTGAGCAGCGCGCCCACGTCGCCCACGGCCTCGCCCTTCGCGTAGTCGCGGAACGGCGCTTCCGCGAACGGGTCCACGCCCAGCACGGTGAGCGTGCGCCGGTCGCCCACCGCCGCCTGCACGTGTCCCTCCACCACCGGCGCGGACACCGGCGCGTCACGGCGCAGGCGCAGGTCCCGGTACACGCGCTCGTCGAGGCCCGAGGAGCCGCCCACCACCTGGTGCGTGGCGCGGCCGGCCACCGCGTCCGTGGAGCGCTCGAAGGCGCGTAGCGCGCTGCCGCTCGCCAGGTCGATGGACACCACCACCGCCACGCCCAGGGCGATGCCCAGCAGCGACAGCGCCGTCAGCCACGGGTGGCCGCCCAGGTGGCGCAGGCTGGAGCGGACCAGCAGCCGCCTCACCGCGCCTCCCTTCGCGCGTGCTCGCGCTCCACCAGCCGCCCACCCTCCATCGACAGCACGCGGTCCGCGCGGGACACCAGCGCCGGCTCGTGGGTGACGACCAGCGCGCACGCGTTGCCCTGCCGGGTGAGCCCCTCCAGCAGGTCGAGCACCTGCCGGCCCGTGGCCTCGTCCAGGTTGCCCGTGGGCTCGTCCGCCAGCAGCAGCGGCGGGGCATGGGCCAGCGCCCGCGCCACCGCCACGCGCTGCTGCTCGCCGCCGGACAGCCGGTCCGGGAAGCTGCGCGCGCGCTCTCTCAGTCCCACCCGCTCCAGCAGCGCCCGCGCCTTCGCCCCGGACTCCGCGGCGCCGTGCCCGTTCAGCTCCAGGGGCAGCCGTACGTTCTCCTCCACCGTCAGCGTGGGCAGCAGGTTGAAGGCCTGGAAGATGAAGCCCACGCGCTCGCGCCTCAGCAGCGTGCGCTCGCGCTCGCTCAGGCTGCCCAGATTCCGGCCGTCCACCCGCACCTCGCCCCGGGTGGGCACATCAATGCCGCTGATGAGGTTGAGCAGCGTGGATTTTCCCGAGCCGCTGCGGCCCAGCAGCACCACGAACTCGCCCCGGTGCAGGGAGAGCTGGACGCCGGAGAGCACCTCCCTCACGGTGTCACCTTCGGCATAGGCCTTGGTCACATCGCGCAGCTCGACGAGGGGCGGGGTGTCGGACGGAGGCATGGGCGCGTCTCAGATACACGGATGCCCGTCGCGCCGCCGCGTTTTGCGCCCGCCCGTCTTCCGCTCAGGCCCCGGCCGCGGGCGCGTCCCGGTTGCCTCCGTCCCGCCACTGCTCCAGGAAGCTCCCCACCTCCGCCGCCAGCAGCGGACCGGCCGTGTCGCGGGGGATGATGTGGAAGCCGTGACGCAGGGAGAGGAAGCGCACCGACGGAGCCGCCGCCAGCCGCCGGGCGAGCCACCGCCCGCCCTCCGGGTCCACCACGTGGTCCTGCTCCGCCACCGCCACCAGCGTGGGGCACCGCACGTGCGCCGCGTCCCTCGCCGCCCGGTCCTGCAAGGTGCACAAGTCCCTCAGCCGCGCCACCGGGAAGGCGGGGAGGACGGGCGCCTCGGCCAGTGCCTCCGGGTCCGAGATGTCCGTGCCCGTCTTCTCCGCCCACGGGCGGGCCCACTCCAGCAGCGGGGTGCGCGCCAGCTGCCGGATGAGGAACATGCGCGGCCCCCGGAAGCGCACCGCCGGGGCCACCAGCGCCAGCGCCCGCACCACCCCGGCGTGGTGGGCCGCCAGTCTCAGCGCCAGCAGCGAGCCCATGGACAGCCCCGCGACGAAGATGCTCCGGTGGCCGCGCAGGGAGTGCAGCGCGTGCTCCGCCGCCGCCTGCCAGTCCCGCCAGTTGACGTGCAGCAGCGCCTGGGGCGTGGTGCCATGCCCCGGCAGCCGGGGGGCCACCGCGCGCATCCCCCGCGCCGCCAGGGCCTCGCCCAGCGGGCGTACGTCCCACGGGCTGCCGGTGAAGCCGTGCAGCAGCAAACACGCGTCCTCGCCCGTGCCCAGGTCGAAGGGCGCTGTCTTCCGCGGGTCCATCGCCTCGGGATGTGCGCTCACACCGTGACGCTGGCCACGAGGAGGCGCAGGCGCTATGCCGTCTGCTTCATGGCGGACACTCCGAAGCCCCCGGACATGCAGCTGCAGATTCAAATCGACGAGGACGTGGCCAATGGCCAGTACGTCAACATGGCCCTGGTGAACCACTCCGACACCGAGTTCACCCTGGACTTCATCTACGTCCAGCCCCAGGTGTCCAAGGCCCGGGTGCGCTCGCGCATCATCACCAACCCCAAGCACATGAAGCGCCTGCTGGCGGCCATGCAGGACAACATCGCCCGCTACGAGGCGAAGTACGGCCCCATCGTCCTGCGCGAGGACGACAGCGGCATGCACTGACGCACGCTCCGCCGGGCGCCCTCCGCGAGGTGGCTAGGGCTTCTCCTCTCCGGAGGGGGGCTGCTGGCGCTCGGCGAGGTACGCGTCCGCCCGCGCCTTCAGGTGGGCGGCGAACTTCGGCTCCACCCGGCTCAGGATGGCCCACTCGATGTCGGTGGCGCGCAGGAGGGTGGGCTTCGTCGGGGACAGGGGCTCACCCAGCACGTACGTGCCCGCCTGTCCCGAGGCGCCGCCGCCGCTTCCCTTGTCCTCCTTGGCCTCCCGCTGGCCCGCGAAGGAGCCCGGGTGCGAAGCGGCCCGGCCATTGGTGGTGTAGGCCATCCGGTACGCGCGAACCATGGTGCGTCCATTGTCCAGCCGGTGCGCCTGCACCAGGATGCGGGACCAGCTCGCGCCGATGTCCACGTTGCCCTTTATCTTCCACGTCGTGTGCAGGTAGAGCGGGTCCGCGGTGGGCAGCAGCTCGTAGCCCTGCTCGACGAGCAGCTCCCGCGCCGTCGTCAGCAGTGACTCCGGTGGAAGCTTGTAGACGGCCTGGCTCGTCGTCCCTTCCAGCAGGCTCTGGCGCGGGTCCGGGGTGACGGCGCAGCCCACGGCCCCCAGCAGGAGTCCGGCGGCCAGCAGGGATGCGAAACGCCGATTCATTGCAGACACCTTGTGCCCCGGCCTCGGGAGGAAACATCCGGCGCTTCGGGGCCTCACGGGCCGGACGCCGAGGAGAACGCACCGAGGCTACGACATATATCGTAGGCAGGGCACTGGCCCTTCAGTCGCAGCGGTAGCAGAGCGTCCGGGTGCCGCCGGGGACCCAGGGCGCGGCGTGGTCCTGGCAGACCCTGCCGGGCAGTTCGTGGAGCCTCCGGACGCTGGCCTCCAGGCGGGGGATTCCGTCCGCGGCGTGGCGCCGGTAGGCCTCCCAGTCCGCCGCGGAGGCCTCCCAGAAGACGCAGGTGCCCGGGCCTTCCTTCACGGTGCCGGTCTCGAACACGGGCCCGTGGCCGTTGTGGGCCTGCCAGTCGTCCGGCACCCAGCCCAGCGCCACGTTGGAGAAGTTCAGCCGGGGCCAGGACGGGGTCAGCAGCCCCCCGAAGCGCTTGCCCTTCTCACGCAGCACCTGCCGGATGAGCGCGGTGGCGTTCCGGTCCTCCAGCGCGTCGAGGAACTCGAAGGGCGGCTGGCCGCGCACGCGCTCCTCGTAGCCGGGGGCGTGGACCTTGAAGGCCCGGCCCCACCCGCGCGTCACCTCCACGAACATGACGGCGACGAGCACCGCCAGCCCGGCGCTCCACGCCCTTCCTCGTGGGGACCGGGCCTTCCCGTCGAGCAGCGCCCCGAACCGGTTGCTGGCGACGAGCATGGCGGCGCTCAGCAGCAGCACCAGCGCGTGCAGCCCGTACTTGAGGAAGTAGTAGTCGATGGGCAGCCGCGCCCCCAGGTAGGCGCCCTGTACCGCGGCGTTGATGCCGGCGAACAGCAGGGCGAAGTCGAGCAGCCGCCGCTCCACGCCGTCCCCACGAGGGACGAGGAAGCGCACGACGAGGAGCCCCACCACCGCCCAGCTCTGCACCCGCAGCGCGCGCTCGTGCGAGTGGGGCACGAAGCCGCCGCTGATGTGCGCCAGCGGGAGGAGCCGCCAGTACGCGTACGCCGCCGCGCCGAGGAGCGCGAGCCCCACCAGCCACGCCCACGGGCGCCACCTCCGGCCGAGCGACGTCGTCCCCTCCAGCAGCACGAGCACGCCGCAGGTGAAGAGGAAGTCGCCCAGGTTCAAGCCATAGGTGTACCGGTAGAACACCGTGAACACGGCGAGCGCGGCGCACCGCGCCCAGGCCGATGCCGGCAGCGCGTAGGCGAGCCACGCCAGCACCAGGGGCACGAGGCCGAAGAGGTGCGCATAGAAGCCCTCCCCCTGGTGGTAGTGCAGCAGCCGCAGCAGGAGGTGCGGCCACGCGAAGGCGGTGGCCACCAGCAGCGCCCCCTGCGCCACCACCATGGCGCGCCCGGAGCGCCAGAGGCGCCCGGCGGCGGCCTCCAGTCCCATGGTGAGCGCCACGGCGAGGACCGCGGGCACCAGGTAGAAGCCGGCGCGGAAGCTGGCGAACGCGTCCAGGCCGAGGAGTTCCTCCAGCAGGTGGGTCACCGTGTGGAAGATGGTGAAGCCCTGGTAGGTGCCGGGCGCGTGCGTGACGAAGTCGGCCCGCAGCGCGGCGTGGTTGCCGGCGTCGCCGCCCCCCGTGCTCACCAGCCCGCCCATGACGGGGATGCCCAGCAGCCGCCACGTCATGCCCAGCGTGACGGCGACGTAGAGCGCCTGGAGCAGGGCGAGCGGGGCGTGGGTCGGCCACGGCCGGCGGCTCGACACCGCCTTCCAGGTGAGGGCGGCGGCCATCGCGGCGCCGACGGCGGCGCCCACCCAGAGCGGCAGCTTCAGGGCGGACCGGAGCACGCTCGCCAGGGCGGCGGGCAACAGCCACGGGAGCAGGAGGATGAACAGTGGCCCGAGCCCACGAGGGGGCACCGCGGGAGGAGGGGTGGGCTGCGAGTCGAGGGTGTCCGGCACGGGGCGCCTGGGATTCAGAAGGCGACGCGGCTCCTATCCCATGTCCGCGAGCGCGCCAACGCCCGTGCCGGGACGCCGCTCACGACGGGTGTCGTATCTTCGCGCACAGGGATGGCGGAGCCTTCCTGCCCGTCCCCTTGTTGCCCGATGAGGGTTTCTCGGCGAGAAGGAGGCCATGGGTGCGGGAACGCTCATCGTCTTGCTGGCCTACAACGAGGAGGCCTGCATCACCGACGTCGTCGCCGAGCTCCGCCGGGAGCTGCCGGGCATCGACGTGGCGGTGGTGGACGACGGCTCCAGGGACGCGACGGCGGAGCGCGCCCGGGAGGGTGGCGCGGTCGTGGTCCGCCACCCCATCAACCTGGGCGTGGCCGCGGCCGAGGCCACCGGCCTGCTGTACGCGCTGCGCAACGGCTACACCCGCGTGGTGCGCATGGACGGCGACGGCCAGCATGACCCCCACGGCGTGCCGGAGCTGCTCGAGGCCCTGGACGGGGGCGCGGAGCTGGTGGTGGGCAGCCGCTTCGCCGGGGTGGAGAGCTTCCGCTCCACGTGGCTGCGCCGGCTCGGGAGCCGGCTCATCGCGGGCCTGCTGTCGTCGCTGTGCCGGCAGCGCATCACCGACCCCACGTCGGGCTTCCGCGGCTTCGGGCCCAGGGCCATCCGCTATTTCTCCTCGCACTTCCCGCACGACTACCCGGAGCCGGAGAGCGTGCTGATGGCGTCGCGGCAGCGGTTCCCCATCGTCGAGGTGCCGGTGAAGATGCGCTCCCGGCGCGCGGGGGTGAGCTCGCTGACGCCCTGGCGGTCCACCTTCTACATGGCCAAGGTGTCCTTCGCGCTCTTCATGGAGCGCTTCCGGGCGGTCTGAGCATGAGCCGGTCCAGCATCATCGTCCTGGTCTTCTCGGCCGCCTTCGCCGTGGCCGTCCTCCTGACGGCGCGCCGCCGGCGGACGTCGGAGCACCACACCTTCAGCTGGCTGCTGGTGTCCGTGCTCACGGCCGCCCTGGCGCTGTGGCGCAACGCCATTGACACGCTCGCCGCGGCCATGGGCATCTACTACCCGCCCTCCGCCCTCTTCTTCGTCGTGTGCGGCGGGCTCCTGTGGATGCTCTTCCGCCTCAGCCTCCAGGTGGCCGAGCAGCGCAGGCAGCTCCATCGCCTGGCGCAGGAACTGGCGGTGCTGTCCGCCCAGCGCCCCCCGCCCGCCGAGCGTCCCCCGGCGCCGGGCACGGCGGGCTGAGCGCGGCTCCGGGCGGGCCGGCCCGCACGGCCTGCCTCTGGCCACGCGGCCCGGCACGGCGCAGACTCCGGGCACCGTGCTCCGATTCCTCGTGCCGCTCCTCGTGCTGCTGTGTGCCTCCTCCGCCGCCGCCCAGTGCCTGGGGGACGGCGTGCAGCTCTTCCCCACGCCGGGCGCCGTCGTCCCCACCAACACGCGCTTCCTGCTGGAGGGCGTGGGCACCGCGCGCCCCCAGGTGGCGGCGCTGGTGGGGAAGAAGCTCCGGCTGGTGTCGGACAAACACGAGGTGGAGGTGAAGGCGCAGCGCGGGTGGGAGAGCAGCCTGGGCCGCGTCACCATCGTCCTCAAGGTGGCCGGGACGTTGCAGCCGGACACGCGCTACTCGCTGCGCATCGACGAGGTGCTGCCCAACGTCATGCTGCTCAACGGCCATGGCAGCACCGTGCTGCCCGAGTGGCGCACGGGAAAGGGGGCCGACGCCCACGCCCCGCGCTGGCTCAAGCGGCCCGCCGTCTCCGAGGGCTTCCTGCGCCGCACGCCCCAGGGCACCGCCCGCTTCGTCCGGCTCAACCTGTCGCTGCGCGAGGAGAGCCCCGCCTACCTCGTGGTGAAGCTGGAGCCGCGCCGTCCCGGGCCCGCCGTCCAGCAGTACGTGGTGCCCGTGCACAACAACACCGCCTTCATCGGCCACGAGGCGTGCAGCGGCACCTTCTCCATGGAGGACGGACGCAGCTACCGCGCCCGCATCGAGGCCTTCGACGCCGCCGGCCGCGAGGCTCCGCCCGTCCCGCCCGTTGACTTCGAGGCCCCGACGGAATGAGTCCCGGCGGGAAGGTGAGGGGCCGGGTTCGAAGCGGAGGCCCGCCCGGGCGCTGGATGTCTCCCCGGACGGCCGGAAGATGGTGTACGCCATCAACCCACGGGCAGGCCGGCCTCTTCGTGCCGACGGGATTCTGAGCGGCCTGCCCTGGAGGGCGCATGAAGACGGTGGACGTGGAGAGCCTCAAGGAGCGGATGACGGCCTTCATCCAGTCGCTGCAGGACGACATCTGCGGCGGCCTGGAGCGGCTGGACGGCAAGGCACGTTTCCGCGAGGACCCCTGGAGCCGTCCCGGCGGCGGCGGCGGGCGCACCCGCGTGCTGGAGGAAGGCGCCGTGCTGGAGAAGGCCGGCGTCAACACCTCGGTGGTCTTCGGCGAATTGGAGGAGCAGTTCGCCCAGAAGCTCCAGGGCGAGGGGCGCACCTTCTGGGCGGGCGGCATCTCCCTGGTGCTGCACCCGCGCAACCCGCATGTGCCCACCGTGCACGCCAACTACCGCTTCATCCACCAGGGCGGGAAGGCGTGGTTCGGCGGCGGCGCGGACCTGACGCCCTACTACCTCTACGAGGAGGACGCGGAGCACTTCCACCGCACGCACAAGGCCGCGTGCGACCGGCACGACGCGACGTACTACCCGCGCTTCAAGGCCGCGTGCGACAAGTACTTCTACCTGCGCCACCGCGAGGAGACACGCGGCGTGGGCGGCGTCTTCTTCGAGAACATGGGCGGAGACCTGGAGCGGGAGTTCGCCTTCATCCAGGACTGCGGCCGGGCCTTCCTCCCCGCGTACCTGCCCATCGCCGAGCGGCGCAAGGACACGCCCTTCACGGAAGGACAGCGCTTCTGGCAGGAGGTGCGGCGCGGGCGCTACGTGGAGTTCAACCTCGTTTATGACCGGGGCACCGTCTTCGGCCTGGAGACGCGCGGGCGCACCGAGTCCATCCTCATGTCCCTGCCGCCCCAGGCCCGCTGGCGCTACGATTACCACCCGGAGCCGGGGACGCCCGAGGCGAAGCTGGTGGACGTGCTCCGCCAGCCGCGCGACTGGGCGGGCCAGGGAGGCTGAAGCGCATGGCCTCGCGGAAGAAGCTCGTTCTCATCGTCTCCGCGGCCGTCCTCGTGGGCGCCGCCGTCTGGGGCTGGCTCTACTACCGGGGGATGCGCTCGCTGGGCGAGGGCCTGGCCACCGCCGACGGCAGGGGGGGCGGCCTCTTCAAGGCCGAGAAGCCCACCGACACCGAGGCCCGCGTCAACCTGCTCGCGCTGTGTGACGCGGTGCAGAGCTACCGTGACGAGCACGGCACGTACCTCGCCGCCGGCCCCACGCCGAAGGAGGTGCCGCGCGGCGGCGAGCCGGTGCCCTTCCCCAAGGAGGAGCCCTTCCAGCACATCGGCTTCGACCCGGGCGAGGAGGTCCGCTTCCAATATGAGGTGGTGGTGCAGGAGAGCCCGGTGGGAGAGCCGGAGGTGTCGTGCCTGGCGCGCGGCGACTTCGACGGCGACGGGCAGAACTCCGTGTACCGCGTTCGTCTGGATTCGAACGGAATGACCACACCCGTCGAGGTCGAGCGCGAGGGCGAGTAGTCCCTGCCGCAACCCGGCCTCGCTCCGCGCGAGAATCCAGTGGGTGGGCAGGTTCCGGACATCTTCAAAATGTCCGGTAACGGCGCGGCGTATCCGCCCGCGTTAGGCTCACAAGCGCCCGGGGCGGACACCCCATCCACCCCGGAACCCCTCCGCCGGCTGGTGAGGCATCGCCCATGTCCTCCTTCCGAATCCCCTCCGCCATCGCGCGCCTCATCCCCGCCCTGACGGGAGGCCAGGGTCGCGGCCCCATTCCCCAGGTGCTCGAGGGTGGCCAGTCCACGCGCCCGGGCCTGGGCGACAACTTCCGTGCCTGGCAGCAGCCTCCCCCGGGGCGCCCGCCCCTGGTGGGCGACGAGCGCCCCCCGGTGAAGTCCGTGGAGGAGCTGGTGCCCCCCGGCCTGGAGCAGGTGGAGGGGCAGGAGGAGCTGGCCCTCCGCTTCGCCTCGGACGCGGCCCTGCTGGCCGCGCACCTCAAGCCCTCGCAGCTCTCCGGCTCCGAGCGCGCCACCCGCCTGTGGGCCTTCTACGCCGCCTACGCGGAAGCCGCCGCCGGCAAGCCGCCCCAGGAGGAGGCGAAGGCCGCCTTCCGAGAGGCCCTCGAGGGCCAGGGCTTCGCCGAGCTGCGCGACGCGCACACCGGGCAGAACGGCGTGGAGCGCGGCCTCTGGGTGCTGGCCTCCCGCACCCCGGACGAGGCCCGGGAGCGGGGTGCCAGCGTCCGCCTGGAGCCGCCCCCGGATGTCCGCCACTCGGAGGCCGCCGTCCGGAAGGACGCCCCGCCCGCCGAGCGGGCGGGCGAGCAGGCGCTGTCCCTCCCCGCCGGCGCCCGCACCTCCGAGGCCGTCCGCGGCATGGCCGTCCCCGTCGCCCTGGAAGCCCGCCAGCCGGGGGGCGAAGAGGAGGAGGAGGACGCGGCGAAGCCCCGGCGCGAGCGCCACCGCGACCGCAAGCTGGGGGCGATGATGCTGTGGAACGTGCTCCACCGCTTCCGCTCGGACCCGGAGGACGGGGCGGTGGCACAGGCCCAGTGGGACCGGGCGACCTTCGGGGCGGTGCTGGCCCTGGCCGCCATCGCCCTCATCACCCTCGCGCTCGTGAGCCTCTAGGGCCGCCCGCCAGTAAACCCCCCGGCAGCGCGAAACTCCTTGGCGGGCGCCGGCTTGTGGTACGTTGCCGCACCCATTGGCCACCGACGACCTCACACTCGTCAAGCGCGTCCGGAGCGGCGACCAGCGCGCTTTCAAGCTCCTCGTCGAGCGTTACCAGCGCAAGGTGTACGCCGTTGCCCTGGGCATGCTGAAGGACAAGGAGGAAGCGATGGACGTCTCCCAGGAGGCGTTCGTCAAAGTCTATAAGTACCTGGACCACTTCAAGGGCGACTCGTCCTTCTACACCTGGCTCTACCGCATCACCGTCAACATCTGCATCGACGTGATTCGCAAGCGCGGCGGAGGCGGTGAGGCCGTCGAGTTCGACGAGTCCCAGGCCATGGACCTGTCCGAGGCCCGCATCGGCGCGCTCGGCAGCCGTCTGGGCACCAACCCCCAGAAGAGCGCCCTGCGCCGCGAATTGGCCGAGAAGATTCAGGAGGCCCTGGCCACCGTGCCGGAGAAGCACCGCGCCATCCTCCTGCTCCGGGAGATCGAGGGAATGTCCTACGAGGACCTCGCCCGCACCCTGGACATCCCCAAGGGCACGGTGATGAGCCGCCTCTTCCATGCCCGGGCCAAGGTCCAGAAAATCCTGAGTGAATACCTGGAGTTGGACGAGGCGAAGAGCGGCGTGGGCAGTGAGTGAGCGGGCCTCGAATATCTGAGGGAGGCGTGCGTCACACGATTCGCACCCCCCACCAGGAAGCAGGGTGAAGGATATGGCCGGAAATCCCGCATGTGAGCGTTTCGTCCCCATGCTCTCCCCTTACGTCGACGGGGAGCTCACCCCCGCGGAGCGGGTCACCGTGGAGCGTCACCTGTCCGCCTGCCGCGACTGCACGGGCCGCGCGGCGGACCTGCGCGCCGAGTCCGGTCTGCTCCGGGTGGGCCTGGACATGGCGGTGGACGACGTCGACTTCAAGGACTTCGCCCAGAAGGTCATGGCCCGGGTGACGCCGGAGCGGCCGCCGCTCTTCGAGCGCCTGAAGCTGACGCTGTCGGAGATGTTCCTCTACCAGCGCACGGCGATGATTTCGTCGCTGGCCACGGCGGCGGTGCTGCTGCTGGTGGCGCTGCCGCTGCTCATGGCGGACAGGGCGCCGGTGGGCTACGCGGCCGAGCGCATGACGGTGAAGTCCATCCAGCCCTACCAGAACGCCCGCGTGGCGCCGGTGGTGATGGAGACGGACAACGGGGGTACCATCATCTGGCTGGTGGACGAGGAGACGCAGGACGGCTCGTCCGGCGGCGCGGATGACGAGGAGTTGGAGGAGGAGATTGGCGGCGGCATGTCGCCGGACGGTGCCGGGACGAAGCAGCCCGCGCGCCCGTCGACGGACGCCCCTCGGCCGTCGGGAGGTCCCCTGTGAGAAAGCACGTGTCGTCGTGGCTGGCGGTGGTGGGGCTGGTGCTGATGCTGCCCCTGGCCGCCAGTGCCCAGGAGCAGAAGGTCCGGGTCCAGGCGGAGGTGGTGCTCGCCTCCAAGAAGGGCTCCGAGGTGGAGCCCCCCGAGCTGGCGAAGATGAAGGAGCAGTTCCAGAAGCAGAACTTCAGCTTCACCTCCTTCAAGCGCCTGTCGCTGGAGGTGCTCGAGGTGAGCGCGCAGAAGCCCACCGAGCTGAAGCTGCCCAGCGGCACCAACGCGTCGCTGCAGCTGCTGGACATGAAGGAGGGCATCGCCACCGTGCGCGTGGCCATCCCCCGCCAGCCCACGCTGGACGTGGAGCTGGGGCGGCAGGGCGCCGTCTACCAGAAGGCCGGCAAGTACGTGGGCGGGGAGCTCATCCTCGTCCTCTCCCCGCCCGCGAAGTAGTCACAGGCGACGCTGCCTTCCGAGGCCCTCAGGCGGCGCGGTGGACGGTGACGTCC
This sequence comes from Myxococcus sp. RHSTA-1-4, assembly GCF_020037125.1. Lineage (GTDB taxonomy): Bacteria > Myxococcota > Myxococcia > Myxococcales > Myxococcaceae > Myxococcus. The sequence goes on along the minus strand of NZ_JAIQDG010000034.1, from coordinate 77,464 downwards.
GGCGCCGCGGGGGCCTCGTGCTCTTTCTGGGCCTTCGTGTCCACGGCCCGCTCCACGCGCGGAGGCGGGGCCTGGTGCGCGGCGGCGGGCTCCTCGGCGCGCTCGCGCTCCAGGTGGATGCGCAGCCCGTCGAGCATGGTGTCGAAGGCGGCGAAGACGCGGTCCACCATGGCGAGCGCGTCGGCGCGCACCTCGGGTGTCAGCTGCATGGCCTCCAGCTCGGCCGCCAGCTCCTCCTCGAACATGGCGTGCTGCGCCTCCGCCTGCATGTGGTGGTCGGAGAAGTACTTCAGGCGCTCGTCCGCGCCCTGCGCCGCGGTGAGGATGGCGGTGCGGCCGAAGAAGACATGGCTGGTGGCCTCCAGCGCCCACAGGAGGACGATGCGCAGCCGGTCATCCACCGGCCGGTACACCTCGCTGATGATGGCGTAGGCCGCGTCGCGCGTCTTCACGTGGGCCTTGCCGTACATGGTGCCGATGCTCAGCGAGCCGCCGGTGAGCGCGGCGATGTCGTCCTCGAACCACTGGTCGTGCCCGCTCTCCTCCGAGTAGTGCCGGTGGGCGAGCGCCTTGAGGTGCGCGTCCTGGAGGAAGTGCGCGTTGAGCCGCAGCACGTCCTGGAAGGTCATCACCCAGAACGTCAGCCGGGGCGCGAACGCCATCACCTGCTCCAGCGGACGGTCCATCCTCAAGTCGGAGAAGAACGGGTGCGAGGCGAACCGCGCCTCGCGGACAGCGATGTGTTGAAGCACGGCCTTCATGGGTGGTTCCTCACGGGTGATGCCCCCGCCCCGGCCTGGCGGAGGAGTCAGGACTTACGCCCGCCGCGGGGAGCCGTGCGGGCGCAAAGGCGTGCAACGCGCGCTACCAGTTGATGGTGTACGTGCAGGAACCATCTCCCCGTCGCCGGCAGCTCTTGGGGTCATGTTCAATACGCACCCAGAGCGAATCCTTGGGGCGGAACCTGTCGCCGATGGCCTCGATGAGGCCCAGGTCCAGGTCGCAGGGATAGGGATTGTCGCAGACCATGCGCGCGTTGCGCTTGTCCACGGGCTCATAGCGGTACCCCCCGATGCCGCCCTTGCCGCGGTGGTTCATCCGGTACGCCATGTCGAGGGCGCGCAGGCCCTTCTCCAGCGTGTCGATGTCCGTCGGGAAGTGCGCGCTGTCCGGAATCTTCCGGCCAATCGTGCGCACCGTGCTCGGGCCAATCTTCTCGAACACGAGCTGGAACGACTTGAGGAGGGCTGGCATGGGGTACCACGCGTCCGCCTTCAGGGGAGAGATGCCGTTCTCGCCGAGGATTCTCAGCGCCCGCGACTGGGCGAGCTCCATTCCATTAACGATGGCCAGGATGGACTGCCCGATGACTTCGACGCCGTGGAAGGCCTCGGGCCGCAGCGTCGACGAGGTGACAGGTGTGTGAGTCTTCAATTCCATACGTTTGTGCGTCCTCTTGGGGGGTGCGAGACATTGAACCGGTTTTTTCCAGTTTTTTCAAATTGCATTGCATGTCTGTAATTTTCCGGAAGAGGGGCTAAGGGATATCCGCAGGAGTGGCTTTGACCCGCGCGGCCGGTCGTGGCGCGCTCATGCCGCGGGTCGCCGCGGTGAGAGCGAGGCTGGTGGCGGGCAGGGGGGGGCGGGAGGCCGTGCACCCGTGCCGCGGGGCCAACGCGTGCAGTGTCATTCACAAGCGTTCAGTGTCGCTGTGTCCGCGCGTGGGAATCGGGTGTCCGCGGACGCGACGCGAGGTGTGTGGCGCTGCTCACACGGACTCGCGCATGAAGGTGGAAGTCCGAGGAAGGGGCACCCGACCCGGAGTGCGGGAGGGCGCGCGAGCGTGCGGATTCAGCAGGCCGGGCATGCGGATTCGGCAGGCCGCCCGCGCTGCCCTCCCGGCGCGGCGCTCTCGCGGGGAGCCCGGTGGGGCTTTACGCCACGGTGGGGCGGAAAGCCCCACGTGGGGGGCAATCCCCGGTGCGGGGAACCCCGGGCGGAGCTCGCGCCGGTTGAGGACGTTTCGCCGGGCCTGCCGGAGGAGGACTGAAAAAAGGTCAGTCCTTCCGTCCCAGAAAGGGAGGGGGCAGGCGGGCGGCCCTCGTCATCACAGGGGGTTGGCGCTCGGCATGGACGTTGCTGCAAGGGTGGAGCGTGCAGGGCGGCGTCGGCGGGCTGTTCGCAGGACAGGCAGACCCTCAACCTGGGAGATGAAACCATGGCGAAGACGACTCAGCGTGGGCAGGTCATCCGTCGTAAGGCCCAGCAGGTGAAGGTGACGACGGCGCGTGCGGTGAAGGGGGCCGGCCGGAGCGCGCGTCAGGTGCAGGTGACGCTGGGAGACCTCATCGCCGCCGCGTTCGACACGGTGGGCGGCGAGGTGAAGAAGGTGGCGCAGGTGGTGTCCTCCAGGGACATGACGCTCGCCACCGGCAAGCACATCGTCTTCGTTGGCTGACGCGCCGGTCCGGGGCGTGCGCCACCTCGTGGCGCCTGGGGCGTGTGGCGGCGGCGTGAAGGGGACACACGGGTGAGACGCGTCATCATTCCCGGACGGAACTGCTGGACGGTGGAGGAGACGAGCGACGCGGGAGTCCTCGTGGACGCACGCGCCTACTACCGGGAGCTGTACCGGGCCGCGCAGAAGGCCCGCCGCTACATCGCGATTACAGGCTGGCAGTTCGACAGCGACGTGGCGCTGATGCGGGGCGAGGACCTCGGCGAGGCGCGCGGCGAGGTGCGGCTGCTGCCCATGCTGGACGCGCTGTGCCGCGCCAACCCGGAGCTGCACGTCTACGTCCTCGCCTGGGACTTCAGCCTGCTGCTCGCGATGGAGCGCGAGTGGATGCAGCACCTCATCTTCAACTGGACGACGAACGAGCGCGTGCGCTTCCGCTTCGATGCGTCCAGTCCGCTGTACGGCGCGCATCACCAGAAGCTGGTCGTCATCGACGGCGCGGTCGCCTTCACCGGCGGCATGGATGTCTGTGATTGCCGCTGGGATGACCGCGACCACGCGGTGCGCTCGCCGCTGCGCTGTGACAGCGGGAGGGACCCTCACGGCCCGTACCATGACGTGCAGGCGGTGCTCACCGGCCCCGTGGTGGACAAGCTGGCGGAGCTGTTCGAGGCGCGCTGGGCGCACTCGGGCGGCGGCGAGCTGCGGCTGCCGAAGGTGTCGCGGGACGACGTGGACTTCCACGCGAGCCTGCCGGCGCCTCCCGGGCCCGTGGCGCTCAGCCGCACCTTCGGCAAGACGCTGCTGCCTCCGCAGGCGGCGGTGCAGGAGGTGCGCGCGCTGTTCCTGGACGCCATCGGCTCGGCCGAGCGCTTCATCTACATCGAGAACCAGTACTTCTCCTCGCGCGCCATCTACCAGGCGCTGGTGAGGCGCATGCGGGCGGCGGGGCGCGGCCGGCTGCGAGTCATGCTGGTGCTGCCGCAGCAGCCCGAGGCGCTGCGCGAGCAGCTGGCCATGGGCGTGGCCCAGGTGCGCCTCTTGCGCTCGCTGGAGCAGGTGGCGCGTGAGACGGGACACGTCTTCGGCGTGTACTGCTCGGCGGGGCGTGACGACGACGGCACTGACGTCTACACGTACATCCATTCCAAGGTGATGGTGGTGGACGACCGGTTCCTCACGCTCGGCTCGGCCAACACCACCAACCGCAGCCTGGGCCTGGATTCGGAGCTGAACCTGAGCTGGGAGGCGAACGAGGACGGCGACGCGGTGTCGCGCGCCATCCGCCGCATCCGCGTGTCGCTGATGGCGGAGCACGCGGGCCTGTACGGCGTGGAGCCGGTGCGCGTGCTGGCGCGCGCGGAGGGGGGCCTGGTGGACTGGCTGGACGGGGTGGCCGCGGTGGGCCTGCACCGGCTGCGCCCGCACCCCATGGAGACGGTGTTCGACCAGAGCCCGCTGCTCAAGTCGCTGGAGCCGGAGGAGCTCATCATCGACCCGGAGGACTCCGTGCTGGACGAGTCCCTCTTCGAGGCGCTGCACCGCGCGGAGGACGGGCTGTTCGCGTCCGGCATCCGCCTGCTGTCGCGCTGGCTGGTGGGCACGAGCACGGAGCGCCCGCACCGCGCCATCCTCCCGGCCACCACCGAGGAGGACGGGCGGCCCACGGGCGGCTGAGGCGGCTCGCGCTGGCGTCTCGGGGGAGCGCGGCGGTGGCGTGCGGCCGGGTGCCTCCCTGCCCTGGGACGGGCCCGAAGGCGCGGGCCCGCCCGGCGGGTTGTTCGCGCTCCGAGGGTCTCCACCTTGTCGGGAGGACAACTCTTGCAAGGAGATTCCCACATGAAGCTTCCACTGTTGGCGGCATTGGCCGCCCTCACGTTCTGGGGCTGTTCGAGCCAGTCCGCGAGCACGCGGGCGGATGACACCGCGGCAGGCGGTTCGGGGCAGGAGAGCTCGGCCGAGGAGCAGGCGCGCCAGCAGGCGGAGGATGAGGCGGAGGCCCGGGAGAGCCCGCTCGAGGCGTCCGACGTGACGGACAACGAGCGCCGGGACCGCATGGGCGCGCCCACCGTCTATGACGGCGAGGCCACCGGTGGCAGCGGCAGCGGCACGTCCGTGACGACGAAGGACGGCGAGAGGTGGGACGTCGTGGATGAGCCGGGCGTGGACCGCGAGCCGCGCAATGCCGAGAAGGAGTAGAGTCGGGGGACGATGACTGGCGCCCCCTTTCTCGTCCTTCTCGCCCTGGTAACCACTCAGCAACCCGAGGCCAGCTCCTCGTATGAGGAACTGCCCTCGGACGGAGCCGAGTCCGGAGGAGTCTCGTCCGGAGGTGCTTCGTCCGTCACCGCGGCTCGGCTGGACGAGCCCGCTCCGCCGGGCAGCCGCACCGGTGGCGAGGGCTTCGGCTTCAGCGCGCAGCTGGAGGCGGGCGGGCTGAGCCTTCCCTCGGGCACGCCGGGCGGCGGGCAGGACCTGTTCGCGCGGGTGTATCCGTCCCTGGGGCTGACGCGGGGAGAGACCTTCGTCCTGCGGCTGGGGGCCAGCCTGCGGCTGCGGATGGTGGACGAGGAGCCGCTTCAGACGCAGACGGACTATGGCGCGCGCCTGCGCCGCGAGGACTGGGACACGCTGAGCGATGCCGGCCAGGTGGTGCGCATGCTGCGCATCGGCCAGGAGGGCCGGCCCTTCTTCCTGCGCGTGGAGCCCTTCGTCGAGGAGACGCTGGGGCGTGGCTACCTCGTGGGCCGCTACAGCAACGTGCTGGCTCCGGACTACCACCCCGCGGGCGGCTCGCTGACGCTCGTGAAGGGGCCGGTGCGCGCGGAGGTGCTGGCCAGTGACGTGCTCGCCGCGCGCATCTTCGCCGGCGAGGTGCTGCTGGACATCGGCCGCATGGCCAGCGAGGACGCGAAGCGGTTCGACCGCTACCTGGTGCGCCTGTCCGGCGCGCACGACGCGGGGCGCGCGGGCGGGACGACGCCGAACCTCACCCTCGTCTCCGTGGGTGGAGACGTCGCGCTCTACAAGGGCGAGCGCCTGCGGACGTGGGCGCTGCTCGCCGGCGGTGCGCGCTTCACGCGGGGCTACACGCCGGACTTCGGCGGGCTGCTGGGGCTCGCCATGGAAGGGCAGACGTCGAGCGGGACGCAGCTCAGCGTCACCCTGCAAGGGCGCAAGCAGGGCGGCCGCTTCCGCTTCGGCATGTTCGGCCCCGACTATGAGCTGGGACGCTTCTCTGGTGTGGGCCTGTCGGATGTGCCCATCGCCGACGAGGTGCTGGAGTCGGGCTTCTCCGGCTACCTGGAGCTGAACATGGCGAAGGGCGGGCCGAACGAGCTCATGCTGCTGGGCAGCCTGGCGGCGCAGTACCACGGCTTCGGCCGCACCGACGCGGACGCGTCCGCGGGCTTCGAGCTGCCGGGGGCGAGGACACGGGCGCTCGTGCGCGCGGTGCTGACGGCGCTGGGAGACAGGCCGCGTTACTCGTTGGGCCTGGAGGTGCGCCAGCGTGTCGCCAACCACTTCTATGCCTGGGGCTCGGGTGGCACCGTGCACTTCCCGCAGGCGGACGGCCGGCTGGTGCGCGGCGTCTCCGCGGGCGCTGGCGTGGGCGTGGACTTCCAGCGCTGACCGGTGCCTCCTCCGCTGCTCCGTGAGCACCCTGCTCCGGAGCGGAGGTGGGCGATGAGGGCTCGCGTGGCGTGGCTCGTGGGCGCGCTGCTCGCGGGCCTCACTGGAGCGGCGTGGGGGGAGGACGCGGACCGGGACTACCTGCGCACGCTGGAGCGCTTCGAGCAGGGGCGGGGTGTCTCGCTGGAGCGCGTGTTCGACGCGGGCCGCGCCGCGGCCCGGGAGCTGAGCGGGGCAGGGCCTGGGGCGCGGATGCCGGCGTCCGAGGTGCCGCGAGGACTCGGTATCCGCCTCGGGGAGGAGTCGCTGCTCGTGGGGCCGGACCCGCGCTTCTTCCTGGACCTGGCGCGCCGGCGCGGCACGGCGGTGGACGAGGCGTTCTTCACGCTGCTGCGCGACACCTACCACGCGGATGGCGTCACCCGGCGGTACACCGTGCCGCGCTCGGACGTCTCCGTCTGCCACGTCTTCGACCACCCGGACCTGGAGTCCCTCTACCGCAACTGGACGCGCTTCTGGGCCACGCACCCGCGCGCGTACTCGGACGTCGTGGACCGCGAGGTGAAGGCGCTGGAGGACATGGTGGCCCAGAGCACCTGTGCCTGCGGCGACCGCGAGTCCGTGGAGGCCGGGCTGGAGCGCTTCCTGAAATCATTCCCGCGCTCGCCCGTAGAGCGCCAGGTGCGAGCCCGCCTGGAGCGCCTGCGCGCGGGCACCAGCGACTTCCGCTTCCGCTGCCCCACGGGCTGAGGACGCTGTTGTCCGCGCTCCACTCCCTGGTGAAGCCCTCGCCGCCCTCGACTTGACTACGGCTGTAGTCACGCGTACCTTGCTTGGTGACTACAGTTGTCGTCACGGGAAGGGCCATGATGAAGCCGGTGGGAGAGCAGGAGCTGGCGGTGCTGCGGTACGTGGCGGAGCACGGCCCCGCCACGGTGGGTGAGGTGGCCGAGCGCTTCGGTGAGCCGCAGGGGCTGGCGCGCTCCACCATCCTGACGGTGATGGAGCGGCTGCGGCAGAAGGGGTACCTGACGCGGCGCAAGGTGGAGGGCGTGTACCAGTACGCCTCGCCGGTGCCGGCGTCGGAGCTGCTGCGGGACGTGGTGGGGGACTTCGTGCAGCGGACGCTGTCCGGCTCGCTGTCGCCGTTCGCCGCCTACCTGTCCGAGGCCGAGGACGTGACGGACGAGGAGCTGGAGCAGCTCCAGGACGTCGTGGCGCGGCTTCGCTCGAAGAAGCGGAAGGAGTAGCCACATGGGTACCGGCTGGCTGTCTCACGTGGGGGAGTGGGCGTCCGCGTGGCCCGAGGGGCTGTGGCGGGCGTCATGGCAGGGCGCGCTGTGCGTGGCGCTGGTGTGGGCGCTGACGCGGCTCTGGCCGAGGATGCCGGCCTCGCTGCGTGCCGGGCTGTGGTGGCTGGTGGCGCTGAAGTTCGTGGTGTCGCTGGGATGGACGCGGCCCGTGTTGTTGCCGGTGCTGCCCGCGCCGGTGGCCTCGCGGGTGGACGCCGTGGCGGCGGAGACCTCGGGGCTGGCGCCGCGGGTGGACGCCGTGGTGGCGCGGGGCCAGGGCGTCGCGCCGCGCCTGGGCGCCGTGGCGGCGGAGACCTCGGGGCTGGCGCCGCGCTCGGAGGGAGTGGGGCGCGAGCACGGCTCGCGAACCGGCGCCCCCGTTCCGGAACCACGCTCCTCCTCGCAGGGGAGTTGGGGCATGGCCTCCGCGAGTCGGCTCGTTGCCTCGATGGAGGATGCGCCTGTCGTTGGCGGCGGGTCCTTCCGGAGCACGGCGCCCGGGAGCGCGGAGGGGCGGACTCCCACGTCTCCTTCCTCTGCTCCCGTGTCGTGGGGCAGGGTCCTCGCGCTGGTGCTCCTGGCCGTGTGGGCGGCCGGAGTGCTCTGGCACTCGCGCGGCCACGTGAAGGGCTGGGCCGCCATGCGGCGACTGCGCCGGAGCGCGCGGCCCCTGGAGCATCCGGTGCTGGAGTCGGAGGTGCGCGCGCTGTCCGCCGAGGCGGGACTGCGGCGCGTGCCGAGGCTGCTGGTGTCGGAGTCCGTGGCGAGTCCGCTGGCCACTGGACTGCTATCCCCCGTGGTGGTGCTGCCGGCGAAGGCGGTGCGGCGGCTGCCGGTGGAGGCGCTGCGCATGGCGCTGGCGCACGAGCTGGCGCACCTGCGGCGGGGAGACCTGTGGCTCGGCTGGGTGCCGGCGCTCGCGGAGGCGCTCCTCTTCTTCCACCCGCTCGCGCGCCGGGCCGCGCGTGAGTACGCGCTGGCCCGCGAGGAGGCGTGTGACGCCGAGGCCCTCCGTCTCACGGGCGCGGAGCCCGCGGACTACGGCGAGCTGCTGCTCGCCTTCGGTGTCGCCCGAGGAGCCGGCACGGCCGCTGCCCACGGTGCGTCCGCCCACATTCACGCTTTGCACAGGAGGTTGAGCATGCTGGAGCACGTCGACGTCGGTCCCACCCGTTCCCGGCGCCTGCTGAAGGTGGCGCTCTCCGCCCTCGGCCTCGTGGCCCTGGTGCCCTTCCAGGTCGTGGCGCAGGAGTCCGGCGAGAAGGCCGCGAAGCCCGCCGCGCCCGCGACGTCGGCCTCCGAGGCCCGCCCCGCCGCGGCGTCGAAGTCTGCCGCCGACGGAGCTCCCGCGACGTCGGCCTCCAGGGCCCGTCCCGCCGCGGCGCCGGTGCCCGCCGCCGTGCCTGCGACGCCATCCGCTTCGGCAACGCCGTCCGCGAAGCCGGCCGCCCCTGCCACGCCGAGCACGGCCGCCGCTCCGGCCGCCTCCGCCACGCCGCACCTGGCCGTCACTCCGTCCGTGCCTTCGGTGCCTTCGACCTCGCACCTGGCCGTCACTCCGTCCGTGCCTTCGGTGCCTTTGAGCTCGCACGTGGCCGCCACTCCGGCCGTGCCTCGGGTGCCCGCCGTTCCGCGCGTGGACGCCGTGGCGCCCGTGCCCCCCGTGCCGCCGACTCCGCGCGTGGCCGCCGTGGTGCCCGTGCCCCCCGTGCCGCCCGTGCCTCCTCGGGTCATGATGGATGATGACGACAGCAACTACGTGCTGCTCGCGGACAACATGGCGATGATGAACGGCAGCGCGGTGGACCTGAACCTGGCGGGCATGTTCAAGCAGCCGGGCAAGGAGCTGCTGTACGTGCGCCGCAAGGGCGAGACGTTCCTCATCCGCGACCCGGCCACGCTGAAGGCCATCCGCGAGGCGCACGCACCCGCGCGGGAGCTGAGCAAGGCGCAGGGCGACCTGGGCGGGAAGCAGGGCGAGCTGGGGCGGAAGCAGGGGGAGCTGGGCCAGCAGCAGGGCGAGCTCGGGTTGAAGCAGGGGGGGCTGGCCCTGAAGCAGGCCGAGCTGGCGCACAAGCAGGCCGGGCTGCACCTGGAGGAGCGGCGCGTGGAGTCCCTCCCCGGCGCCGAGCGCGAGCGCCGCCTGGCGGAGCTGCGCAAGCAGGACCAGGCGCTGGAGCAGGAGCGGGAGGCCCTGGAGAAGCAGATGGACGCGCTCGGCGAGCAGCAGGAGGCACTGGGCCGCGAGCAGGAGAAGCTCGGCGAGCAGCAGGCGGCGCTGGGCCGTGAGCAGGAGAAGCTCGGCGAGCAGCAGCAGCAGCGGGCCGAGGAGGCGGAGAAGAAGGTGCAGGGCCTCATCGACGAGGCGCTCCGCAAGGGGCTCGGCCAGCCGCTGCCCACCTGACGACGGTCTCCGCGCGGGGCCGGTGACGCCGGGGGCATTGCTCCTCTAACTTCGGGGAGCCCCTGTCTTCGGAGGTCCCGCATGAGCCTCGCCGCCGTCCCCCCGGCCACTCCCAGCAGTGCCCTCGAGTCGGTGATTCAGCGCGTGAAGGAGGGCTCGCGCGCCTGGGTGAAGCTGGGCCTTCGCGAGCGCATCTCCCTGCTGGAGGAGCTGCGCCGCTCCTTCGCCGCCGTCGCCGAGCCGAGCGTCCGCGCGGCATGCGAGGCCAAGGGCATCCACCCGGAGAGCCCGCTGGCCGGCGAGGAGTGGCTGGGCGGTCCGCTGGTGGTGCTGCGCAACATGCGCCTGCTGGTGGACTCGCTGAAGGACATCCAGCGCCACGGCGTGCCCCACATCCCCTCCTCGCGGCTGCGCACGCTGGAGGACGGGCGGCTGGCGGCGCGCATCTACCCGAAGGACACGCTGGACGGGATGCTGCTGCCCCGCAACGAGGGCGAGGTCCACTTCCTGCCCGGCGTCACCGCGGCCAACCTGCGCGAGCACCAGGCCTCCTTCTACCGCAAGCCGCATGAGGGCCGGGTGTGCGCGGTGCTGGGCGGCGGCAACGTCAACTCGATTCCGCCCGCCGACTGCCTCTACAAGCTCTTCGTCGAGGGCACCGCGTGCGTGCTCAAGATGAACCCGGTGAATGCCTATCTCGGGCCCTTCCTGGAGCAGGCGTTCGCCCCGCTGGCGCGGCTCAACGTCTTCGCCGTGGTGTACGGCGGCGGCGAGGAGGGCTCGGCGCTGGTGTACCACCCGGCGGTGGACGAGGTGCACGTCACCGGCAGCGACAGGACGCACGACGCGCTGGTGTGGGGCCCGCCGGGGCCGGAGTCGGAGGCCCGCCGCGCGCGCAACGAGCCGCTCCTGAAGAAGCCCTTCTCCAGCGAGCTGGGCAACATCTCCCCCGTGGTGGTGGTGCCCGGCCCGTACTCGGACGGCGAGCTGCTCTTCCAGGCGGACAACATCGCCGGCATGGTGGCCAACAACGCGTCCTTCAACTGCAACTCCGCCAAGCTGCTGGTGCAGCCGAAGGACTGGGCGCGCCGCGCACAGGTGGTGGACGGGGTGCATGCCGGCCTGAGCCGCGCCGCCGTGCGCCGCGCGTACTACCCGGGCGCCGAGCAGCGCTGGAAGCAATTCACCGAAGGCCGCGCGCGGCTGCGCCTCGTGGGGGCGCCGGGCGCGGGGGAGCTTCCCTACGCGCTGATTCCGGACGTGGACCCGGCCCAGGCCGAGGACCGCGTCTTCCGCCAGGAGCCCTGGTGCACGGTGCTGTCGGAGACGGGCCTGCCGGGCTCGGATGACCCGGTGGCCTTCCTGGAGCAGGTGGTGCCCTTCCTCAACGAGAAGGTATGGGGCACCCTCAACGCCACCCTCATCGTCCACCCGAAGTCGCTCAGGGACCCGGCCGTCCACGCCGCCGTCGAGCGCGCCATCCGCGAGCTGCGCTACGGCACCGTGGCCGTCAACACCTGGCCCGCCGCCGGTTACGCGCTCGTCTCCCTGCCGTGGGGGGGGCACCCGTCCTCCAATCCCCGGGACATCCAGAGTGGCCTGGGCTGGGTCCACAACACGTTCATGCTGGAGAACATCGACAAGGCCGTCATCCGGGCGCCGCTGACGAACCTGCCGGCCCCGCCGTGGGTGCCGGGGCACCGGGGCGTGCGAGACCTGGCGCGGAAGCTGGTCCAGTTCGAGCTGGAGCCCTCGTGGCTGAAGGTGCCGGGCATCGCCGCCGCGGCGCTGCGCCGGTGAGCCTCCGCCGGGCCCGGGCGGTGCGCCCTCACCGGGACTCGGAGGGTGGGCGTCCGGCCCTCCGCCCCGGACTGCCTGGCGGTGCCACCCCGTGATAAACCCCGGCGCATGGCATCGACGCATGCGCGGGAAGGCGGGCAGCTCCTGCAGATGGGGCAGCCCCAGGAGGCGGTGAGGAGCTTCCAGAAGGGGCTGGCGGTGGACCCGGATGACGTGGACTGTCTGCTGGGGCTCGTCCGCACGTACCTGAGCACCGGCGCGGCCGGCGAGGCGGAGGCGGCCACGCTGCGGCTGCTGAAGGTGAAGCCGGACCACGCGGAGGCGCAGGCGCACCTGGCCATGCTGCGCGCCCAGGCCGGTGACGCGGAGGCGCTGGAGTCCCTCAAGGCGCTGGCCTCCGCCCCCACCGCCGGCTACTTCGAGCGCTTCAACCTGGGCGGGCTGCTGCTGGACCGCGGGGACCTCGACGGCGCGCGGGCGGCGTACGAGTCCGCCTTGCAGGTGGCCCCGGACAGCGCCCACGTGCACTTCGAGCTGGGCCGCATCCACCTCCAGCAGGGCAACGCGGACGGCGCGGCGTTCCACTTCCACCGGGCGGCGGAGGGGGCTCCCCAGGAGCCCATGCCGCTGCTGATGCTGTCTCGCGCGCATGCGGCCCGGGGCGCGCTGGGGCTGGCCATCCAGGCGGGCACCCTGGCGCTGGAGAAGGCCCAGGGCGGGATGCGGCGCTCGGTGCTGGAGGACCTGTTCCGGCTGTACCTGACGGGCGGCAGCCCCGACGGGGCGAAGCGCGTCGCGCAGGAGCTGCGGCAGCTCGAGCCCGCCAACACCCAGTACCTCTACCTGCACGGGCTGGCGGTGATGAGCGGCGGAGCGTTCCGGGAGGCGCTGGCGCTCTTCGAGGAGGCGCTGAGGCTGTCGCCGGGAAGCTGGCAGGCGCTGCAGGCGCTCTCGCAGGTGCACCTCGCGCTGGGGGAGCGGGGCCTCGCCCGCAAGCGCCTGGAGGATGCCGTGGCGCTGGTGCCCACGGACCCCGGCCCCGCCAACGACCTGGCGCTGCTGCTGTTGCAGGACGAGGCCTACGAACGCGCCCGGCCCGTGCTGGAGCGCGTGCTGAGCGCGCACCCGAAGGACGCGACGACGCACCTCAACCTGGCGGTGGCCTGGTTCTCCACGGACAAGGCGGCCTGCATCCGCCACGCGAAGCAGGCCCAGGCGAATGGCACCGGCGTCGTGCGTGAGCAGGCGGAGCGGCTGTTGAAGCAGCTCGGCGCCTGAGCGCCGGCACGGCGCGGCCGGGCGGACGGCCCGGCCCCCGAGCCGAGGCCCGCTCTCGCCGGGGCGACTCTCTGCCCGGCACACGTGTTACCCCATTGAAGGGGGGAGTCCCGCCACGGGTTTCGTGACGGACGCGTGTGTCCTCCCGTCCGGGGCGTTGGGAGGCCCTCCGCCATGGAAGTCCCGGCGGTCCTCCAGGAGCTGGTGGTGGTGCTCGGCGTGGCCGTGGTGGTGGTGCTCGCGCTGAGCCACCTGCGGCTGCCCACCATCGCCGGGCTCATCGCGGCGGGGGCGCTCATCGGGCCGGGCGGACTGGGCCTGGTGCGCGACGCGGCCCGCATCGAGGTGCTCGCGGAGATTGGCGTGGTGCTGCTGCTGTTCAGCATCGGCCTGGAGTTCTCCCTGGCGAGGCTGCGGCGGCTGTGGCGGGTGCTGCTGCTGGGCGGGGCCTTGCAGGTGGGGCTCACCACGCTGGGGGTGCTGGCCGGGGCGCTGGCGCTGGGCATGCCGACCGCCAAGGGCATCTTCTTCGGCTTCCTGGTGGCGCTGTCCAGCACGGCCATCGTCCTGCGGGCGCTGACGGAGCGGCACGAGGTGGACGCGCCGCACGGCCGGCTCATCATCGGCGCGCTCATCTTCCAGGACCTGTGCGTGGTGCCGATGATGCTCGTCATTCCGCTGCTGGCCGGGCAGCGGGGCGGGGCGGGCGCCCTCTTCTGGGTGCTGCTGAAGGCGGGGCTGCTGGTGGTGGCCACGGTGCTCCTGGGCCGCACGGTGGTGCCCCGCTTCCTGAAGGACGTGGCGGCCACGCGGCGGCGCGAGGTGTTCATCCTGGCGGTGCTGGGGCTGTGCGTGGGCATCGCCTGGCTGTCGTCGCTGGCGGGGCTGTCCCTGGCGCTGGGGGCCTTCCTCGCGGGCATCGCCCTGGCGGACGGGGACTACAAGCACCAGGCCCTGGCGGACGTGCTGCCCATGCGCGAGACGCTCTCCAGCTTCTTCTTCATCTCCGTGGGCATGCTGCTGGACGTACGCGTGCTGATGCGCGGCCCCCTGCTGGTGGCCGGGCTGGTGGCGGGCGTGCTGGTGCTGAAGGCGCTGGTGGGAGCGGTGAGCGCCATGGTGATGCGCTTCCCGCCGTGGGTGGCGGTGCTGGCGGGGCTGGGGCTGGCGCAGATTGGCGAGTTCTCCTTCGTCCTGGCGCACGAGGGGGCTCGGGCGGGGCTGCTGAGCGCCGGGGAGCAGCGGCTGTTCATCACCATGAGCGTGCTGACCATGCTGGTGACGCCGGTGGTGCTGCACTTCGGCCCGAGGCTCGCGGCGGGGGCGGCGCACCTCAAGCGGCTGGAGGCGCTCATTGGCGCGCATGGGCCGCACCACCTGGAGGGGACGCACAGCGACGCGCTGAGCGGCCACTTCATCATCGGCGGGCTGGGCACGGCGGGGCGGTTGGTGACGCGGGCGCTGCGTGAGAGCCGCGTGCCGCACGTGTCCATCGACCTGGACCCGGAGGTGGTGGCCGACGCGCGGCGGCGGGGGGAGTCGCTGTACTACGGGGACATCACCAGCGCGGAGATACTGGAGAAGGCGGGCATCCACCGGGCGCGCGCGCTGGTGTTGCTGCTGGACGACCCGGTGGGGGCGGCGCGGGCGGTGTCGGCGGCGCGGCGGCTGCACGCGAAGGTTCCCATCCTGGTGCGGGTGCACCGGTTGGGAGACATCGCGGAACTGCGCGAGCGCGGGGCCAGCGAGGTGCTCGCGGGTGAGCTGGAGACAGCGCTGGAGGCCGTGGCGCGCGTGCTGCGGTCCGCCGACCTGCCGGAGGACACGGTGGTCGCGCTCGTGGAGACGCTGCGGCAGGAGCACCCGCACGGACACCCGTCTCCCGGGCCACCACCTCCGCCCGCGCGGCCCCCACCGCCAAAGGACGGGGAGGCGCGGGCGGAGCACCTGCACTGACGCTACCGCGCCCTGTCGTGCGAGCCCGTCGCCCGCTACATCCCGGTCTTCAACGCATGGACGACGCCTTCATCGTTGTAGACCGTCCCGATAGGCACCCAGTCATCCCCCCGGAGTACTGAAAGCTCCCTGCTGAAGCCGATGTAGGCGTAGGCCGTGCAGCTTCCGGAGTCCTCCAGGGAGAACAACATGGAGTCGTAATCCCACGACTCGGCGGTCTTCTCATTGAGGAAGAGCGTGGGGCGCCAGGTGCTGCTCGCGGCCTCACCCGATGGGGACGGAACGAATCTCCCCCCGAGCCGAAGGGGCGAGGTGTCGTCGGGGTGGACGGGGTCCTCCGGAAGCGCGCACCGCATGCCCCCGCCAGCAGGCTCGGAGGTCATCTCCGAGATGTGGAGAAAGGCCCACTTCGTGCTGTCGCTCGGCCAGGAGAACATGAGCGCGCAGTACCCGGGGCGCCGTCGCTGGCCAGGCTGCGCCTGGAGGGCGGACATCCTCTGGCAGGCGACCTGCGCCATCTCCGTGAAGGAGTCATAGGGGCCGACCATGGGGCCTTCGTACTGGATGCCCTTGTTGGGCACGGCCCGTGGCCGGATGCTCATGCTCACGGCGTTGCTGCTGGAGCAGTTCATGGCCACCAGGCAGACAAACACGAGACATGCCGCGCGACCCATCATCACCCCCGCTGAGAACACTCAAAACTCGCTGAGGATTCGGCCGCGTCCATCAATGGCGTAAACAGCGCCTGCATCCATGATGAGCACGTCGGACAGGCCGCATCGTTCAAAGTTGGGTATGAAGCTGACAAAGTAGAGGTCCTCGCTCTTTTTCAAGATGGTCGTGTCGTAGGTGTCGCGCCGCACCATGCATCGAGCCAGGCGTTCGTCGTCCGATTGGGCCTTCACGCCGGGAGGAAGGAGCTCTTTCATTGCCACTTCCAGGGCCGCCATCATCGGTCCATCCAGGTGGATGCCCTCTTCGTAAGAGCTGGGAAAGTCAACCTTCTCCGCCACGTCGGGTGGGGCTCGTTCTGCTTTGTCATGCTTGTAGAAGCCGATCCATGAGCAGCCGATGAGCAGGCTTTGGCAACAGATACCGATAAGCAGGCGTAGTTTCATGTCAACTCTCCGAGAAACATATTGAGTGCTGGACGTTGCGGCAAGCACGGTTCCCGTGGGGCGTCCCAGGGCATCACGGGAGCCAGTCCATTCCTTCGAACATCTCGATGCTGCCGTGCTCTCCGTGGGTCTGGCCGATGTCCACCCAGTGCCCAGCCCGAAGGGCCGAGACGATGCGCGTGGCGTAGTCGTACTTGTAAGCATGGCATTCGCCGGCCTTCTCCCGGAAGAAGACCATCAGCTCGCGGTGCAGGAGCTTCCCCGCCGCGCTGACGGGAATGCGCACGGGACGCCAACGTCCTTTCAAATCCACTGGGGAGAACTGCCGGTTATGCGGGTGTGTGTGGCCGCCTCCAGAGATGATGGCGTCTTCATGGAGCGGGTCATGCAACGCTCGTGGCATCGCACACGTCTTCGCGGTCCTTGAGTCGAGCTTGTCCCGGATGTCGGAAAGGTAGCTGAGGAAATAGGCTCCCACGTTTGGAGAGTAGTAGTGCAACGCGCAGTACTCGAATCCATGAAGACCGCCGGATGCCCCTGGCTGGCGAGTCATCAGCTCACACGCGGCCTCGGCCAGTTCCTCGGTGTTCTTGAACGGTCCCGCGAGAGGCCCCTCGACCTGGAGGCGTCCATCCGCCAGGCGGCTCACCCGGACGTTGGGATTGGGCGCCGAGCATCCGATTCCAGCAATCCCCCAGGCCAGTGACAGGAGTGCCGCGAGTGCTGGATGCCGCTTCATGTGCCTCCAGGAGGTGCGCCGACGCGCGCGGAGCGTAGCGGGGCAACCCGCGGCCATTCAACCGGCCGGTGCCCTGGAGGGGCGGGCTCACGCTACCGTCCGAAGAGGCTCCGGCGCTTCTGCTGCGGCTTGCCGCCCTGGGCGCGCGACAGGCGCTCGCCGAGGATGCGGCTCATCTCCAGCGCCACCGACGGATTCGCCATGACGACGCTGCGGAAGTCCTCGCGGCCTACCGCGGCCAGCTCGCACGCGGTGCTCGTCACCGCCGTGGCCGTGCGTGGCTCGCCCGTCAAGAGCGCCAGCTCGCCGAAGAAGCCCCCCGGCTTCACCGTGGCCACCACCTGTCCCGTGTCGTCCTTGAGCAGCACCTCGCCCGACAGCACCACGTAGAACGTCTCTCCCGTCTCACCCTGGCGGAACAGCTCCGTGCCCGCGGGGTGCTGGAGGTGCTCGGCGCCGCGTGCCACCGCCTCCAACTCCTCGCCGCTCAGCGGCGCCAGGAAGTCCACCTTGCGCAGCGTGGCCGCCAGCACCGAGCCGGCCCCCGCTCCCGCGGGCGGCTCCGCGCCGAGGAACTCCACCGCGGCCGCGAGCTGCGAGCGCCGCGACACCATGATGACGGTGTGCCCCGCGCGCAGCACCGTGCTCCCCTCCGGCAGCGTCGCCCGGCCCTGCGGGTCCACCACGCCGATGAAGACGCACTCGCGCGGGAAGCCCGGCGTGGCGCGCACCTGCGCCACCGTCTGTCCCGCCACCTGCGCGCGCAGGGGAAGGGACAGCTCGAACAGCAGCGTGTCGCCGTCTCCCAGCGGCAGCGTGCCGGCCACCTGCGGGAAGTCGATGGCCGTGGTCATCTTCGCCACCACCACCTCCGCCTCCGCCACCAGCTCCTTCACGCCCGCCAGCCGGTAGGCCTCGCGGTAGCTGGTGTCCAGCATGCGCACCATGACGCGGGCGCTGGACACGCTGCGCACCAGCATGGCGAAGGCCATGTTCTCCGAGTCGCGCGCCAGCACGCCCGCCGCCACGTCCGCCGAGCCGATGCCCGCCGCCTCCAGAATCTGCGGGTTGGTGGCGTCTCCGCACACCGTCACCGCGCCCACCTCCTCGAAGATGCGGTTGCAGACGGCGGCGTCCCGCTCGATGACGGTGACGGTGTGCTGCTCGGCCACCAGCCGCGCCGCCAGCACGCTGCCCACCCGGCCTCCGCCCGCGATGACAATCCTCAAGACGCCTTCCTCCCGTGGCTCTCGGCGCTCGCGTCGCCGTGCAGCACCTTGTCCAGCGACAGCGTCCGCTCATCCAACTGCGCCAGCATGTGTTCCGCCGTGGCCTCGGGGATGAGGCCGTTGCGCCGCGCCCCCTGCAGCGCGGTGCGCTCCGCGTCGATGAGCCGCCGGCGCATGGCGATGAGGTCCCTGGCGCCCTGCGCGAGGTGCTGCTCGCTGATGCGCCGCAGCTCGCGCTCGGCGCGGGCGATGTTGACCTGGTACTCGCTGCGCAGGTGGTCATACGCGGCGCGGGGCAACAGCCCCTGCTCGTGCAGCACCTCCAGCTCCTGGTGGGCCGCGCGGCTGGCGATGAGGCGCCCGCGCTGCTCGGCCATGGCCAGGGCCACCTCGTCCTGCTGGAAGAGGCCCAGCCAATTCAGCACCCGGGTGAGCATCAGCCCCTGGCCCACCAGCGACACCAGCGTGACGCCGAAGGCGATGGCCACGAGCTGCTCTCGCGCGGGCGTGGCCGCCGGAAGGCCCAGCGCGAGGCCGATGGACAGCGCGCCCTTGATGTTGCCGGCGATGAACACGTGCTGCCAGCGCGGTGGCACCGCCTCCGCCGGGCGCACGAGGCGCATCAGGAAGAAGGGAACGTAGATGCCCACCGCGCGCCCGATGAACACGCACGCCACCGCCAGCAGCGTCTCCGGGATGTGGCCGCGCAGCGTCTCCGGCTTCGTGGTGAGCCCCACCGCCAGGAAGAGGAAGGTGTTCACCCCGAAGGTGGCGTACTCCCAGAAGGAGTGGATGGCCACCTGGCTCTGCGGGGACACCTCGCGCCGCAGCGTGACGCCCACCACGAGGCCCGCGGTGACGGCGGAGATGGCGCCGGACAGGTGGAACTGCTCGGCCGCGACGAACGAGGCCAGCGCCACGGCCGTCGTCACCATGATTTCGGCCAGCGGGTCCTCCGTGCGGCGGATGACGAAGCCGCCCAGCAGGCCCAGGGCGAGCCCCACCGCCGCGCCGCCCACCGAGGCCACGAGGATGCGCGCGCCCAGCAGGGGCAGCGACGGCGTCGCGGCTCCGGCGACCACGGCGGAGATGGCCGCGTACGCCACCAGCGCGGTGCCGTCGTTGAAGAGGCTCTCGCCCTGGATGATGCCGGACAGGCGCGCGGGCACGGGGGCGCGGCGGAAGGCGTAGAGGATGGAGACGGTGTCCGTCACCGACAGCAGGGCGCCCAGCAGCATCGCCGGCCACACCGGCAGCCCGACGAGCAGGTGCAGCGCGGCGCCGGTGCCTCCAATGGCCAGCGCCATTCCCAGTGTGGACAGCACGAGGATGGGCAGGGCGTTGGCGCGGATGCCGCCCAGGTCCGCCATGATGCCGCCCTCGAACAGGAGCGCGGGCAGGCAGACCAGGAACACCACTTCCGGATTGAGGGGCGGCACGCCGGGCAGCAGGTTGCCCACGGAGATGAGCAGTCCGCCCACCACCAGCGCGACGTTGTAGGGCAGGCGCGCGCGCTTGGCGGCGATGGCCAGGACGATGGCCGCCACCATCAACCCGATGACCAGGGGCATCTCGAGGTGCACGGCCCGAGTCTTCCAGAACCGGGGCGCTCATGCACGAGGCCCGTACTTGTGGAGTGGGTTCAGCGCTTGAGGCGGAGGATGAGGTCCTTGCGGGGGCCGCAGTTCCCCCGCCCGTCGCAGTTGCTGGTGGTGACGTAGAGGTGGCCGTCCGGGCCCATGGTGACTTCGCGCAGGCGGCCGTACGTGTTGCGCAGATAGACTTCGTGGCGGACCACCCGGGCCGGGTTGTCCGAGGCGAACTCCACCCGGTGCAGGTGGCGCGAGCCCAGCGTGCCGATGAGGAGCGAGCCCCGCCACTCGGAGATGGCGCTCCCGGTGTAGAGCGCGGCGCCGCCTGGCGGCATGGCGTCCGAGAAGGTGAGGGACGGCGTCACCTGCCCCTCTCGAAGCTCACACGCGTAGATGCCGGGCCAGCCCAGGTTGGCGCCGGGGCGGGCGAGGCTCACCTCGTCATGGCCCCGCCGCATCGTCTCCCCGCTGGGGCCGTGGTCGGTGACGTACAGCGTGTTTGCATCCTTCCAGTCCCAGCCCTGGAGGTTGCGGAGGCCGGTGAGGTATGCGGGCGAGTTGGGGAAGGGGTTGTCCTGGGGCACCTGCCCCTCGGGCGTCAGGCGCAGCAGCTTGCCGGCGGAGTCCTTCACGTCCTGCGAGCGGTCCGGCTCCCTGGCATCGCCGGTGCCCGCGTAGAGCATTCCGTCCGGGCCGAAACGCAGGCGTCCGCCGTCGTGGTACGTGGCGGAGGGGATGCCGCCGAAGATGACCCGGTCGAAGGTGGCCTGGGTGCGGTCCTCGGAGAGCGTCCACCGCTCGATGCGGTTCTCGTCGGGGCCACCGGCGTCGGTGGTGACGTACAGGTAGAACTGGCGGTTGGAGGCGAAGTCCGGGTGCGCGGCGATGCCGAGCAGGCCGCCCTCGGCGGTGCTGGTGATTCGCACCGTGGCCACGGGCGTGGGCTGGAGGACACCGCCTTTGAGCAGGCGCACGCGGCCGGGCCGCTCGGTGACGAGCGCGTCGCCACCGGGCAGCCAGGCGATGCCCCAGGGCACCTCCAGTCCTTCCGCCACCACCTCCACGTCGAAGGGGACGGTGCCGTCCGTGCCCCAGCCCTCCTCCACGAGGATGCATTCCTGGGGGGCGGCGGTGCCCTGGGACTGGCTCTTGCGGCAGGCGGAGGCCGAGAGGGCGAGCACCACGAGAGAGAGGACGACCCGGCGGGAGGCGCGCATGGGGCGATTAATGTCGACCGTGCGTGGGTGCGCCAGTGGGTCCGTGCGGCTGCGTTGCCGGGTTGACGCGCGCCTGTCATCCCGGCCGGGACGGGGGGCAGGCGGGCGGCCCGACCGAGGCCCGGAGGGTTGCTCCCGCGTTGGAGGTGGCGGAGGCCGTGGGCACCTTCTCCGGACGGAAATCCACTCACTCATCCAAAGGGAGGCGACCCATGGCGCGCATCGCGTTCATCGTGGACAGCGACTTCGAGGACTCGGAGTTTCGCGTGCCCTACGACGCCGTGAAGAAGGCCGGGCATGAGGCGGTCATCATCGGCTTGGAGGCGGGCAGGCAGCTCAAGGGCAAGAAGGGCAAGGAGGTCATCAAGGCCGAGAAGTCGGTGAAGGACGTCATCGCGAAGGACTTCGACGCGCTGGTGATTCCGGGTGGCTACTCGCCGGACCACCTGCGCACGGACATCGGCATGGTGGGCTTCGTGCGGGACTTCTTCCGCGCGGACAAGCCCATCGCCGCCGTGTGCCATGCGGGGTGGATGCTGGTGGAGGCGGACATCGCGGACGGGCGCACCGTCACCTCGTGGCCCTCCATCAAGACGGACCTGCTCAACGCGGGGGCGCGCTGGGTGGACCGCGAGGTGGTGGAGGACGGCAACATCATCACCTCGCGCAACCCGGGCGACCTGCCGGCGTTCTGCGAGGCACTGCTACGTCAGGTGTCCCGGGGCATCGCCCCGCGGCTGGAGGCGCCGCTCGCCCCCGAGGCCGCGTCGGACCAGCCGCCCGCCGTGCACTGACGCCGCGGCGGCGGGCTCTGGCTCACACCGGCGCTCGTTGTACCAGCGTCGAGACCGCTTCTCCGTGCCGTGCGCAGTGCTCTCGAAGCGCGTCGCCGAGCACGGGCTCGCGAGCCAGCCGCGTCCAGTACTCCACCGCGTGTCGTGCGGCATCAGGCCAGACGTCGAGCGTGTCCGCGGTGGGAGGCCGAGGCTCGAAGGTGCGATCGACGACGCTCGTCGCCACGGGTGCGAACACCATCGGCAGCATGTCGTAGACCGGCGCGAGCCGGAGCTGCTTCGGGCCCTCCACGAAGAAGGAGAGGTTGCCGAAGTGCCGGTCGGTGTTGCCGGTGAGCTGCCCGAAGGTGTCGAGCCAGCGGATGCGCCGGGCGTCCTCCTCGGAGATGAGCCGGGCCTCGGACATGCGTCGTGCCGCGCGGGTCCAGGTGTCGCGGTGGCCGAAGTACTCGTCATCGATGGCGCCGAGTGAAAGCAGCGCCTTCCTCCCGCGCGCGCCGATGCGGTCGCAGCGCTCGACCTCCAGGAACCGGTAGTCACCCAGGTCCAGCGTGCTCGCGGACGCGGCGGGAATCCCGGCTGCTCGGACCGCTTCGAGCGCGAGGTGCTCGCAGGTCAGCAGGTCCCTCCACCGTCGCGCGGTGGTGCCGTCGTCGCCTCCCGCGAACTTCACCAGGACGTGGCGGCCTTCCGCGTACGTCAGGAACTTGGGCTGCTCTCCGCCGGCGGACGAGCCGGGCTGTCCCGCCATGGAGGCCCGGGCCAGCTCGGGGTAGCTGTCGCGGTGCGCGGAGCGTGGCTCCATCTCGAGGAAGCGGTTCAGCGACTCGTCACCCAGGATGAGGTCGCCGACACAGTCCTCTCCGCGCCGGGCCAGCGCGATGAGGCGGTGGTCATCGCTCCAGTCGGTGATGCGGACGGGAAGGTCCAGCTCCGGGTATCGCGAGGAGAAGCTTCGGCCCACGTAGCCCTGCGGGCTCAAGTCCGCCGCGAACGGCGGGAGTCCCTCGAAGAGCTCTCCTTCACCCGTCTCGGATTCGAGCCAGTGACGGCCGGCCGTGAGCAGGTGCAGCACACCGTAGGGCCGCACATGGCCCGTTTCATCCACCTGGTGGATGGGGAGCCGCGTCCCCAGCGCCGGCAGGCTCCGGGTGCGTGCGTAGTGCGTCGCGCGGCCTCGCCCCATTCGGAGGACGCGGTCCCCCGCCGCGGTGATGAGCCGCGACAGCGTCGGCTGCGAAACGCCGAGCTGCGGGGCCAGCTCGCCGGCCCGCACGGTGACCTGACGACCCAGCACGGAGAGGAGCTGCTCCACGGAGGCCATGAATGGGTTCCTGAATCGGTTCCTGAATGGATTCTAGGAAGCAACTGGCCATTATCTCTAGATAATTTCCGTGAATGACGGCTGGAGATGAATGGATTCCCAGCCATTTTGACGGCGAGGCTTCACTCCATGTGTGCCGCGCCTCATCCCGCCGCGTTCAGTGGTCCCCGTACCGCTTCTCGCCGGCCTCCACGCGCAGGGCGAGCCGGTTGCCGCGCGGGGGGAGCGGGCAGGTGGCGAAGCGGGTGAAGGCGCAGGGCGGGTTGTAGGCGCGGTTGAAGTCCAGCACCACGCGCCCGTCCTTCGGCATGTCGGCGTAGAGGAAGCGGCCCGCGCCGTAGGTGGCGTCGCGGTTGGTCTCGTCCGCGAAGATGATGAACAGCTGCTCGCCGCCCTCCACGGGCGTCAGCCGGTGCTCCTTGCCATTCACCGTGAAGACCAGCGTGCCCGGCACCTTCATCTCCTCCACGTTGCCCAGCACGTTCGGCACCGAGATGGTGCGCGGCGTCTCCGAGGGCTCGAAGCGTGCCTCGACACGCCACGCGGCGCTCGCCGGGTAGGTGGGGATGCCATGGAACTGCTTGCGCGCGGGCGCCTCCATGTCCTTCACGCGCACGCCCAGCTTGTCTCCGCGCAGGATGACCTGGAGGCTGAGGCTGCCGAGCTTCAGCACGTCCGGCGCGCCCTTCTCATCCGACTGGAGCGCGCCCCCGGTGAAGGGCTTCCCATCGAGCGTGAGCGCCACACCGGGCGCGGGCTGGAAGCTGGCGGTGTTCCCCTCGCGCGTGAAGGTGCCCAGCTTCGCGGGCGTGCCCTGCGGGAAGTCGAGGTCGCTCTCCGGCGCGGAGCCGGCGGTCTGCTCGCCCTCCTTCAGCCAGAACAGCCCCACCAGGGTGAGCCAGCCGTCCTCGGACTGGAGGCTCTTGAGGCGCTCCTCCTGCCAGGCACGGGTGGACGTGGCGAGGTCTTCGGCGGCGGGCTTCTGGGCGGCGGCGGTCATGTTCGTCTTGGCGGCGGGACGGGGTGGGGGAGTCGCCGCCTTGGCGGGCGGCGTGGCGTTGAGGGCGAGAGACAGGGCCAGGGCGAGGGGCGTCATGTCGTGTGCCTCGGTCAGGGGGAGCCGCGTCCGGCTCCGGTGGCCCCTGTCTAACAGGACGGCGCGCGCGGCGCAGGAGCGCGAGGTTGCAGGGGCGCACGCTCCGTGCGAAGCGGGAGTCCACCCGTGAATCTCGACCTGAAGCCAGCGCCGCCGCCCGGCGCCTTCCGCAAGCTCGCGCTGGGGACGTGGCGCGCGCCCAGGGACCCCAGTGCCTACGCGGCGCTGGAGGTGCGCATGGAGCGGGCGCTCGCGTACCTCGAGGCGTACCGCGCGCGCACGGGACGCCGCTTCACGGTGACGCACCTGGTGGCCAAGGCGGCCGCGGACGCGCTCCGCCGCTACCCGGAGACGAACGTGCTGCTGCGCTGGCAGCGGCCCTCGTTCCGGAAGGACGTGGGTGTCTGCGTGCTCGTGGTGCAGCCGGCGGAGGCGGGCCGCGCGGACCTGACCACGGCCACGGTGCACCGCGCGGACACGCTGTCGCTGGGCGACTTCGTCGAGACGATGGAGTCCCGCATCTCCGAGGTGCGCGCGCGCCGGGATGCCGTCATCGAGCGGGGCAAGCGCCGCTCGTACCGCATCCCCGGGCTGCTGATGGGGCTGGCGCTGCGGCTGCTGTCCTTCGTCTGGTACACGCTGAACGTGGACCTGCGCTGGGTGGGGATGCCGAGGGACCCGTTCGGCTCGGTGGCGGTGACGAGCCTGGGCTCGCTGGGGCTGGAGCGTGGCTACGTGGCCATGGTGCCGTACACGCGCGTGCCGCTGCTGCTGGCGCCCGGGGCGGTGCGCAGGGTGCCCGTGGTGGAGGGCGACACCCTGGTGCCGGGCCAGCAACTGACGCTCACCTGCACCTGGGACGCGCGTCTCATCGACGTGGACTCGGTCGCCCGGGTGTTGCGCCACATCGGTGCGGCGCTGGAGGACCCGGAGGGGACGTGGGGGCCGGCCCCACTCGTCCCCGAGGAGTGGCCCCGAGGGGCTGCGAGCGGGCCGGTGGTGGGGTAGAAAGGGGCTGGAGGTACCCGTCATGCCCGTGGACACGAATCGACGCATCAGTGCCGCCCGCCCCGTGGGGCGCGCGCTGGGTGGGCAGGACCGCTATGAGAAGGAGGCCGTCGAAGGGCCGGCCGAGGGACCGCTCGCGATGACACGGCGGCAGCGGCTGGCGGGGGGCCCCGCGCGAGTGGATGGCGAGAGCCCCTTCGCCGCGAAGCTGCGGCAGCTCGCGGGCGGCACGGCCCCGAAGGACGGGGAGCGCTGAGCAGCGGAATCGATGAAGGTCTACCTGGATGACGAGCGTCCCACGCCGGAGGGCTGGGTGCCGGTGCGGTGGCCCGAGGAGGCCATCGCGCTGCTCGAGGGCGGGCAGGTGACGGAGTTGAGCCTGGACCATGACCTCGGGGATGACTCGCATGGCACCGGTTATGACGTGCTGCTCTGGGTGGAGGAGGCCGTGGCGACGCGGGGCTTCGTGCCGCCGCGCCTGCGTGTGCACTCGGCGAACAGCTCCGCGCGGCGGAAGATGGAGCTGGCCATCGAGCGTGTCGAGCGCTTCGTCCGTGAGCGTGGCGAGAGGCGCTGAAAAAGCCTCCGGGCCGTCGGAAGGGTTTCAGCTCCCCCCAGCGGCCCGGAGAGTGATGCGCGTGGGGCGCTTCACTTCAAGTCATCGGCGCCGAGGATACACCTGGATGCGGGTCGCGTAGCTGTCGCCGTCGGCGAGCTGATTGAACGTGGCCCGGACTTGAGTGCCCTCGGGGATGCTTTGCACCGAGATGCGCTGGCCGTTGTGGGTGGCGCGCGTCTTGCCGCCCACGAACAGGGTGTAGATGCCGCCGGTCTCCGCGTCGCGGACCTGGATGCGGTTCTCCGAGACGGCGGCCACCTGGCCCTGCATGAGGACGCTCGCCACCACGGTGCTGTCCGGGTCCGCCGCCGGTGCGGAGCCACCCGTGCCCGCGCCACCCGTGCCCGTGCCCGCCGCGCCACCCGTGCGGCTCAGTGTGGCCACCTGACGCTGGAGCTCCTGGACCTGGGCGCGGAGCTGGGCCACCTCTTGCGACTCGCTGGGACGCGGGGCCATTCCGGCCGCTGCTCCGCCGCCCGCGGCGCTCGCGCCCGCACCACCGCCCGTGGTTCCGCCACCTCCGCCTCCACCTGTCGTGCCGCCGCCGCCAGCGCCAGTCGCGCCTTGACCGGACGTGCCCGTTGTCCTCGTGCCACCCGTGCCCGTCGTCGAACCGCCCGTGGTGCCCGTGGTGCCCTGCGGTGCCGGAGCCAGGGTTCCCGCGGAGGAGGTGCCCGGCGCCTGCGAGGTCCCCGTGCCTCCGGCGCCCGCACCACCCTGGGCACCGGCAGCACTGCCGCCCGCAGTCCCACCCGCAGGCGTGCCTCCGCTTGAACCGCCGCCTGCTGATTGGGCGAGCCCGACAGATGAGAGCAGGAAACTGAAGGTCAGGGCCGCAGTGGCAATCGCTCGTCGCATGGTGGGTTCCTTTCCCTCTCCACCGCAAAGGTGAGGCCCGAGGGCGGGGTGGCAAGCGCGAAGCCATGGCCTCATACGGAAGCACGGCTGCATGCCAGGGCTCGGAGCGGGAGCGCCGCTTCATTCAGTGCCGCAGGGACGCCAGTGCGCGGGCCTGACCGCAAGGCCGAGTGGGGCACGGAGCGCGGCCTCCGTTTCCGTCATGGTGAGGCCTCCCTTGGCCTGTATTTGCTTCAACAGTCGGTCACGCCTCGAGCGCATCTCGGCGGGAAAGCACCAGGGGTCTCTGCTTTTGCCTGGGGCCTCGCTTACCGCGATGAGCAGGGCCATGCCCGTGGCATCGAGCTGTGCCCAGTCTTTCCCGAGCAGCACCTGCGCTCCTGCCCGCATGCCAACGAGGTCCTGGAGGAGGTAGGTGTGCTCCGCATCGAAGGCGAGCAGCTCCTCAACGCTCCAGTGGCGGGTGAGCCAGATTGCCAGCGCGAGGCGCTCGAATGCTCTCAAGTGCCTGCCGTTCTCTTGATGCATCCGCGCCGACCAGCTCCGCGCGACCTCGTCAGCGAGGCGAAGCCCCGCTGGCATCGATGGAGGCCGCTCGGATGATGCGGCGCTCACCAGCACACGGACGATGGTTCCTGGCCAGATGATGTCCACGCGCGGTGTCGTGGAGCCCTCGAGCAATGCCCACCGCAGCCTGCCATGAACAGGAGGGGTGGAGGCGCCCTCGGGACAAGGCGGGAACTCGGGAACCTGAGCGAGCGTGGCCTGGTAGACGCACTCCACCGTGGTGAGCACCACCACGAGCCCGAGGCCGAGCAACCACACCAGCCACTTCAAGAGGCGTTTCCAGCGCATGGCCGCTGGTCCGGTGCAGCCTTCGGGCCAGCAGCAGCCTCTTGCCCTCGCCTTTCTGGCCCGAGGGCGAGGGGGCCTCCGCGTGGGCGACGATGTCACCCAGGCGTCACACATCTTCCGGTTGCGGCACCACGACATTCCAATATGCTCATGTCCTCATGTCAGCCGCCGTCGCCACCCTGGATGTCCGCTCCGCCTCGCGCCTCTTCAAGGCGCTGGGGGATGAGACCCGCCTGCGCATGGTCGCGCTCCTCAGCCATGGGGAGCTGTGCGTCTGCCACTTCGAGTCCGCGCTCGGGCTGACGCAGTCCAACACCTCGCGGCAGCTCGCGGTGCTGAAGAACGCCGGCATCGTTGATGCCCGCCGCGATGGGAGCTGGGTCTACTACCAGCTCGCTCCGCAGATGGACGAGGTGTGCAAGGCCCAGCTCAAGGCGCTCGTCGCCGCCTTCTCCAAACGAGACGTGCTCCGCGAGGACGTGGAGCGCCTGCTCAGGTCCCGCGGCCCCAACGCCTGCAAGTAACGAAGGACTCCATGACCGCCGCCGCTCCCTCCGCCAGCATCGTCAAGAAGCTCTCCCTCATCGACCGGCTGCTGCCGGTCTGGATTTTCGCCGCCATGGCCCTCGGCATCGGGCTGGGCCGGGCCTTCCCGGACCTGGGCGCGCGGCTGGACACGGTGAAGCTGGACACCGTCTCGTTGCCCATCGCCATTGGCCTGTTGTGGATGATGTACCCGGTGCTGGCGAAGGTGCGCTACGGCGAGCTGGGCCGGCTGCGCACGCGCGGCAGGCTCTTCACCACGTCCCTGGTGCTCAACTGGCTGGTGGGGCCGGTGCTGATGTTCGTGCTGGCGTGGCTCTTCCTGCCGGACCTGCCGCACTACCGCAACGGCCTGGTGCTCATCGGACTGGCCCGCTGCATCGCCATGGTCCTCATCTGGAACATGCTCGCGTGTGGCAGCAACGAAGTGGCCGCCGTGCTGGTGGCCCTCAACTCCGTGTTTCAAATCCTCTTCTACTCGGTGCTCGGCTGGCTCTTCCTCACCGTGATTCCGGGCTGGTTCGGCGCGGACGTCACGGCCTTCGACGTGTCGATGTGGAGCATCGCCAAGAGCGTGCTCATCTTCCTGGGCGTGCCGCTGGTGGCCGGCGCGCTGACGCGTTTCGGGCTCACCCGCCTCAAGGGAGAGCAGTGGTACGAGCAGCGCTTCCTGCCGCGCCTGGGCCCCACCGCGCTCGTCGGCCTGCTCTACACCATCGTCCTCATGTTCGCGATGCAGGGGGAGAAAATCACCCGCCTGCCGCTGGACGTGGTGCGCATCTCGGTGCCGCTGCTGGCCTACTTCGCCATCATGTTCACCAGCGCCTTCTTCCTCTCGCGGAAGCTGGGCTTCAGCTACGAGGAGACGGCGTCGCTGTCCTTCACGGCGGCGGGCAACAACTTCGAGCTCGCCATCGCGGTGGCGGTGGGCGTCTTCGGCATGGCGTCGGGAGAGGCGCTCGCGGGCGTGGTGGGACCGCTCATCGAGGTGCCCGCGCTCATCGCCCTCGTCTACCTGTCGCTCTGGCTCAAGCGCCGGCTGTTCCCGGACGCGGGCGAGGCCGTGCTGCCCCGGCGCTTCGACGGCAAGGCGCCGGGCCAGTCGAACCCGTGACGAATCCAGGAGGTCTCACGATGAGCACGGTCATCTTCGCGTGTGTACACAACGCGGGCCGCTCGCAGATGGCGGCGGCTTTCTTCAATGCCCTGGCGGACCCGGCGAAGGCCCGGGCCGTCTCCGCCGGCACGCAGCCCGGTGAGCGCGTCCACCCGGAGGTGCAGGCCGCCATGGCCGAGGTGGGCATCGACCTGTCGGGTGCCCGTCCCCAGCGGCTCACGGATGAGCTGGCGCGGGACGCGCAGTGGCTCGTCACCATGGGCTGCGGCGAGGCGTGCCCGTATGTGCCGGGGCTGAAGCGCGACGACTGGCCCCTGGAGGACCCCAAGGGCAAGCCCGTGGAGCACGTACGGAGAATCCGGGACGAGGTGGCCTCGCGCGTCGCGCGGTTCGTGCAGCGTGAGGGCTGGGCCCGCCCGCCTCAGAACTCGTAGCGCGCCCCGAGGCGCACCTGACGAGGCGCCTGGTAGCGCACGGTGACGGGAGACGCGCCGTCCACGGCGTCATGCGTCTCCGCCTGCGCCACCTCCTGGGCGTTGAAGACGTTGAACACGTCGAGGCGGAACGTCACGAGGGGGTCCTGGTGCGGCGTGGGCCTGTACCCCACGCCGAGGTACACATCCAACGACTGCATCCACGGCGTGCGCTCTCCCGTGTCCTCGAGCAGCACGCCCGACGCTCCCAGGTAGGAAGCGCCCACGTCGGCAGTCAGCTGGTTCCCGAGGAAGAACTGCCGCGCTCCGTAC
The DNA here is from genome assembly GCF_020037125.1 of Myxococcus sp. RHSTA-1-4. GTDB lineage: Bacteria > Myxococcota > Myxococcia > Myxococcales > Myxococcaceae > Myxococcus. The sequence continues at coordinate 47,788 of NZ_JAIQDG010000034.1, read as the reverse complement.
GCGCGAAGGACATGGGGCCGGTCCAGGGGCAGCCGCCGCTCCAGCGCGAGCCCGTCCCACGCCGCGAACGGGCTCTCGTAGTTCCCCGTCAGCTTCGACCACGTGTAGCTCACCTGGCCCTGCCAGCCAGCCAGGAAGGTGCGGCGCAGCTCCACCGTCACCGCATCGTAATGGCGCGCCGCGCGCGGCGAGTCCGCGGCGAGCCCGGAGCCGGGATTGGCGAGCACGAAGCTGTTCCCCTCTGCCCGGGGCACGCGCGCCACCCCGTCCTCCAAGCCCCGGTGCGTGTACGTCCCTCCGAGGACCACGTAATCAAAGAGCTCGTACTCGAGCCCGGTGACGACCTCGCTGGAGGACATGAGCGCGAGGTCCGGGGCCAACGTCACGTCCGTCCCGGGGGCCGGAGCATCCGTGAGCCCCAGGGGCGTCAGCCCCGTGAGCTTCCCGTAGTGGACGAACACCTTCCCCCGGCCATTGGCATGGGGGTCGACGACCAGTCCCACGCGAGGCGACAGCCGGGCGCTGGTGACATGACCCTCGCGGGCGCCATCGATGCGCTGCACGTCGTAGCGGGCGCCCACGTTCAAGGTGATGCGATTCATGAAGGACACGCTGTCCTGCACGTAGCCCCCGAAGACGGTGCTGGGAGTCCGTGAGCCCGTCTGCTCGTAGGTGAGCCACTCCGCGTCCACGCCCGCCTTGAACACGTGCGTCCCCAGCCATCGAGCCAGCCCCATGACCCGGGCATGGGCCTGGTAGCGGTCCACCGTGCGGTCTCCGCGCTCCCCGGCTCGGGGCGTCACCCGCTGGGACAGCCAGCCCGTGTTCACATCCACCAGCAAGCGCTTGTCCATGAACGCTCCCGAGTAATGGAGCGCGGACATCGCCGAGCCGGTGCTCCCGGCTTCCAGCGAGGAAGGCGCGGTGAGGAGCGAGAGCGACACGTTGTGGTTCATGTCGAAGAGATACGTCAGCTTGCCCAGGGCCTGGAGGCTGCGCGCATCGTCGAACGACCGTGACGTGGCGACACCCGCGTCCGGCGCTTCGACGGTACGCGTCCGCTCCACCCGGCTCAGCGCCGGGGTGACTCCCACGAAGAACCAGAGCCTGTCCTTGAGCACCGGGCCGCCCAGGGTGGCCCCGAAGTCTCCCTGGTGCTTGAGCGCATCCTGGCTCGCGACCTCAGTGCTGGCGCGGCGCCCCTCCAGCAGCCCCGGAGTCCAGAAGCCGAAGAGGGAGCCATGCAACGCATTGGAGCCTGATGGTGTCACGGTCCACAGGCGCCCGCCGGTGGCACGGCCGTACTCCGCTGGGTATCCGCCGGCCGCGAGGTCAGGAGCCTGCATCAGCTCCATGCTCAGGGGCAGGGCGTCGAGCCCCAGCACCGCGTCGCGGACGGACAGGCCGTCCAGCACGTACTCGTTCTCGAAGACGGAGGCGCCGCTGATGGAGAGGCCTCCTGCCGCGTCCAGCACACCGGGGACGAAGGGGGCGAGGTCTTCTCCCCCGCGCACCGCGCCGAGGGGACCCGAAGACCTGCCCAGTACACGGTAGAACTCGAGCTCGTGGTGGAGCTCCCGGCCCGTCGTCGTGCTGCCGACGTCGACGGCCGGCGGGCCACAGCCCCACGAGACATAATACTCATCGTAGACCTCGGGCAGGATGGACACCTCGAGCCGCGTGGCGTGCCCGTCCCTCAGTGGCACATCGGCTCGCGGGTAGGGCCGGAAGTGCTCCTTCTCGAACCGGACCGTGTACGTCCCCGGAGGCAGTCCCGGAATCCGGTACGCCCCCTGCGCATCCGACACCACGGTCTGCTCGCCCGGCATCGAAGGCGACGTCGCGGTGATGACGACGTCCGCGACGGGCTGTCCCGACCCGGCGTCCTTCACCGTGCCGAAGATGACTCCCCGCGCCTCGGCGCCGAGCGCCCCGGACGCCAGCAACACCGCCAGGACCCCAAGGCCCCGGAACAACCCCCTCGCCTGCATGCTCGAATCCCTTCTCACGGCCGCGAGCGTGCGCGAACACCGGGGCGCATTCCTCACCGTTTCATCACGGTTCCCTCACGAAACACGCAAGCAACCAGGCATCCACCGGAAGCCTTCGCGCCCGTTCTGTGCTGTCCTGCGGGGCGCGGGTGGACGCGACACAGGAGCCGCCGTGGGTGGACGGGAAGGCCCGGTGAAGGGAAGCAGGACGGGAGGCCGCGCCTCCGCGAGGGCCGTGCGCGCCCTCAGCGTGCGTCCCTGGCCGCTCACCCTCGTCATCGCCGCCGCGCTCGGGCTGCTCGTCTACACGGCCACCACCAGCCTGCCGTACCTCATCTCCTCGCCCACCACGGACCCGCACTTCGGCGCGCTCAACGCCTGTCTCTCCCGCGCGCTGCCCGCGCCCCGGCTCGGCTGGGCCGTGTCCCCGGATGCCTCGCGCGCCGCTGTCTACGGCCCCCGCTCCGTCGCCGTGTGCGGCCCCGGCACGGCCTCCCATTCCTTTCCCGTGCGGGGCGCGCTCGCCGCCACCTTCGGCGCCGACAACCGCCTCTGGGTCTCCGCCGGAGGCCGCCTGCTCCACGAGGAGCAGGGCACACTTCGTCCGGTCGGTGACTTTTCGCCGGTTTCACTCGCGGGCCATGCCGGAGGGGTGCTCGCGCTGGACGAGGCCGGGCAGCTCGTCTCCGTCTCGTCCGAGGGCAGCGTGCTCGGCCAGGCCACCGTCCCCGGCGCCGGGGCCCGGCTGTCCGTGGGGGCCTCGGGCACCCTCGCCGCCGTCCTCACCGGGGGGGCGGTGCGCCTCTTCGAGGCCCGCACGCTGGCCCCATTGCCCGCCGAGCCTCCATGTCCCGTCGCCACCCTCTGGTGGCTCGACGCGCCGGAGCGGCTGCTGATCGGCTGCGCGCCGGGGGGCACTCCCGCCTTCACCTGGGACGTGCGCACGGGAGCCCGGGCTCCGGCGCCGGGCACGCCGGCAGCCCCTGCCCGCCGGCTCACCGGCCGGGCCCTCTACGTCCAGGGCTGTGATGGCTTTCCGTGCACGGCCCCGGCCCCCTGACGTGTTGGAAAAAGGCTCCAACCCCCGCGTCTTTCACGGGGTGTCCGAGCCCATGAACCACACGGTTCAGTAGTGGACGAACAGGCTCCTCCGGCGTCCGGCTTGGAATCGACAAGCCCGCGAACTCCTTGGACATTCGCACCGCCCCGGGCGCCGCTCAGAGCACCGCCGCAGCGTTCATCCCGATCAGAGGTCTGCCAGCGTGGACGACACCAAGGTTCCCAACCCCAACGCCAACGGCCGCAAGCGCACCAGCTCCAGTTCCGCGGCCAACCGTCTGCGGGCCGAGCGGGCGCGCACCCGCCCCACGGACCCGACGTCCGGAGACGGGGCACCGGTCACCGGCAACGGCCGGAATGGTGGCTCCAAGACGCCCGGCCCCAGTACCCGCGTGCGTGGGGGCCACCCCATGCAGCCGTTGCTCAGCGCCCTCCGGGCCGTGCAGGCGGGTGACTTCTCCGTGCGCCTGCCCGGGGGCGGCCCCGACGCGGTGATGGAGGAGATTGCCCGCGCGTTCAACGCCGTGGTGACGCTCAACTCCGCGATGACGCAGGAGATGGTCCGCGTCGAGCGCGTGGTCGGCCGTGAGGGCCGCATGGGCGAGCGCGTGTCGCTGGGCGACGTGCGCGGCGACTGGGCCACCAGCATCAACTCCATCAACGCCCTCATCGGCGACCTGGTGCAGCCCACCACGGAGGTCGCGCGCGTGCTGGTGGCGGTGGCCGAAGGCGACCTCACCCAGAAGATGGCGCTGGAAATCGACGGCCAGCCCGTGAAGGGCGAGTTCCTCCGCATCGGCACCACCGTGAACGCGATGGTGGATCAGCTCAACTCGTTCGCCGCGGAGGTGACGCGCGTCGCGAAGGAAGTGGGCAGCGACGGCAAGCTGGGTGGCCAGGCCGACGTGAAGGGCGTGTCCGGCGTCTGGAAGGACCTCACGGACAACGTGAACCTGATGGCCAACAACCTCACGGCCCAGGTGCGCAACATCGCGGAGGTGTCCACCGCGGTGGCCAACGGCGACCTGTCCAAGAAAATCACCGTGGACGCGCGCGGCGAGGTCTTCGAGCTGAAGAGCACCATCAACACGATGGTGGACCAGCTCAACGGCTTCGCCTCGGAAGTGACGCGCGTGGCCCGCGAAGTGGGCACCGAGGGCAAGCTGGGCGGTCAGGCCGCGGTGCCCGGCGTGTCCGGTACGTGGAAGGACCTCACGGACAACGTGAACTTCATGGCGTCCAACCTCACCACCCAGGTGCGCGGCATCGTGAAGGTGGTGACGGCCGTTGCGAACGGCGACCTCACCCAGAAGCTGATGGTGCCGTCGCAGGGGGAGATTGCCGCCCTGGGCGCCACGCTCAACAACATGACGGACACGCTCAACGTGTTCGCGCAGCAGGTGACCAGCGTCGCCCGCACGGTGGGTGTCGAGGGCAAGCTGGGCGCCCAGGCCCAGGTGCCGGGTGCCGCCGGTACGTGGAAGGACCTCACGGACAACGTGAACCTGATGGCCAACAACCTCACGGCCCAGGTGCGCAACATCGCCGAGGTGACGACGGCCGTCGCCAAGGGCGACCTGTCCAAGAAGATTACGGTGGACGTGAGGGGCGAGGTGCTCGAGCTGAAGGACACCATCAACACGATGGTGGACCAGCTCCGCGCCTTCGCCTCCGAAGTCACGCGCGTCGCTCGCGAGGTGGGCACCGACGGCAAGCTGGGCGGCCAGGCCGACGTGAAGGGTGTCGCCGGCGTCTGGAAGGACCTCACGGACAACGTGAACTACATGGCCTCCAACCTCACCACGCAGGTGCGCAACATCGCGCTGGTGACGACCTCGGTGGCCAACGGGGACCTGTCCAAGAAGATTACCGTCGACGCGCGCGGCGAGATTCTGGAGCTGAAGAACACCATCAACACGATGGTGGACCAGCTCAACTCGTTCGCCTCGGAAGTGACGCGCGTGGCCCGCGAGGTGGGGACGCACGGCAAGCTGGGCGGTCAGGCCGAGGTGCGCGGCGTGTCCGGCACGTGGAAGGACCTCACGGACAACGTGAACGTGATGGCCGTGAACCTCACCACCCAGGTGCGAGGCATCGCCAAGGTGGTGACGGCGGTCGCGAATGGTGACCTCACCCAGCGCCTGAAGATGGAGGCCAAGGGCGAGGTGGCCGAGCTGGCCGACACCATCAACGCCATGACGCAGACGCTGTCCATCTTCGCCCAGCAGGTGACGGACGTGGCCCGCACGGTGGGCGTGGAAGGAAAGCTGGGCGCCCAGGCGGTGGTGCCCGGGGTGGCCGGTACGTGGAAGGACCTCACGAACAACGTGAACCTGCTCGCGAACAACCTCACCGACCAGGTCCGTAACATCGCCGAAGTCACCACGGCCGTCGCGAAGGGCGACCTGTCGCGCAAGATTACGGTGGACGCGAAGGGCGAGGTGCTGGAGCTGAAGAACACCATCAACACGATGGTGGACCAGCTCCGCGCCTTCGCCTCGGAAGTGACGCGCGTCGCGAAGGAAGTGGGTACGGAAGGCAAGCTGGGCGGTCAGGCCGACGTGAAGGGCGTGTCCGGCGTCTGGAAGGACCTCACGGACAACGTGAACTTCATGGCGTCCAACCTCACCAGCCAGGTGCGCGGCATCGTGCGCGTGGTGACGGCGGTCGCCAACGGGGACCTCACCCAGAAGCTGACGATGGAGGCCAAGGGCGAGATTGCCGCCCTCGCGGACACCATCAACAACATGACGCAGACGCTGTCCATCTTCGCCCAGCAGGTGACGGACGTCGCCCGCACGGTGGGCGTGGAAGGGAAGCTGGGCGCCCAGGCGGAGGTGCCGGGCGTCGCGGGCACGTGGAAGGACCTCACGAACAACGTGAACCTGATGGCCAACAACCTCACGGCCCAGGTGCGCAACATCGCGGAGGTGTCCACCGCGGTGGCCAACGGTGACCTCTCCAAGAAGATTACGGTGGACGCGAAGGGCGAGGTGCTGGAGCTGAAGAGCACCATCAACACGATGGTGGACCAGCTCCGCGCGTTCGCCGCCGAGGTGACTCGCGTCGCCAAGGAAGTGGGTACGGAAGGCAAGCTGGGCGGTCAGGCCGACGTGAAGGGCGTGTCCGGCGTCTGGAAGGACCTCACGGACAACGTGAACGTCCTCGCCGGCAACCTGACGGACCAGGTGCGCAACATCGCCAAGGTGACGACGGCCGTGGCGAACGGCGACCTGTCGCAGAAGATCACCGTGTCCGTGAAGGGCGAGGTGCTGGAGCTGAAGAACACCATCAACACGATGGTGGACCAGCTCCGCGCGTTCGCCTCCGAGGTGACGCGCGTCGCCAAGGAGGTGGGCACGGAAGGCAAGCTGGGTGGTCAGGCCGCGGTGCCCGGTGTCGCGGGCGTGTGGAAGGACCTCACGGACAATGTGAATGTCCTCGCCGGCAACCTGACGGACCAGGTGCGCAACATCGCCAAGGTGACGACGGCCGTGGCGAACGGTGACCTGTCGCAGAAGATCTCCGTCGAGGCCCGGGGCGAAATCCTGGAGCTGAAGAGCACCATCAACACGATGGTGGACCAGCTCCGCGCGTTCGCCGCGGAGGTGACTCGCGTCGCCAAGGAAGTGGGGACGGACGGCAAGCTGGGTGGCCAGGCCGCGGTGCCGGGGGTGGCCGGCACGTGGAAGGACCTCACGGACAACGTGAACAGCATGGCCTCCAACCTCACCAGCCAGGTGCGCAACATCGCGCTGGTGACGACGGCCGTCGCGAACGGTGACCTGTCCAAGAAGATTACCGTCGACGCGAAGGGCGAAATCCTGGAGCTGAAGGACACCATCAACATCATGGTGGACCAGCTCAACAGCTTCGCTTCAGAGGTGACGCGCGTCGCCCGTGAAGTGGGTACGGAAGGAAAGCTGGGCGGTCAGGCGGAAGTGCGCGGCGTGTCCGGCGTCTGGAAGGACCTGACGGACAACGTGAACTTCATGGCCCGCAACCTCACCACGCAGGTGCGCGGCATCGTCAAGGTGGTGACGGCGGTCGCCAACGGCGACCTGAAGCAGAAGCTGGTGGTGGAGGCCAAGGGCGAGGTGGCCGCGCTCGCGGAGACCATCAACAACATGACCGACACGCTGGGCACCTTCGCCGAGCAGGTGTCCACGGTGGCCCGTGAAGTGGGCGTGGAAGGGAAGCTGGGCGGTCAGGCCCGCGTGCCCGGTGTGGCCGGCACGTGGAAGGACCTCACGGACAACGTGAACTTCATGGCGTCCAACCTCACCACGCAGGTGCGCGGCATCGTGCGCGTGGTGACGGCCGTCGCGAACGGTGACCTCACCCAGAAGCTCATCGTCGACGCGAAGGGCGAGGTGGCCGCGCTCGCGGACACCATCAACAACATGACGGACACGCTGGGCACCTTCGCCGAGCAGGTGTCCACGGTGGCCCGCGAGGTGGGTATCGAAGGAAAGCTGGGCGGCCAGGCCCGCGTGCCCGGTGCGCGCGGTACGTGGCGGCAGCTCACGGACAACGTGAACCAGCTCGCCGGCACGCTGACCAGCCAGCTGCGCGCCATCTCCGACGTCGCCACCGCGGTGACGAAGGGCGACCTGACCCGCAGCATCACCGTCGTCGCCGAGGGCGAAGTGGCGGCGCTGAAGGACAACATCAACCAGATGATCGTCAACCTGCGTGAGACCACGCAGAAGAACCAGGAGCAGGACTGGCTCAAGACGAACCTGGCGAAGTTCTCCGGCATGATGCAGGGCCAGAAGAGCCTGGACGCCGTCAGCCGCCTCATCATGAGCGAGCTGACGCCGCTGGTGTCCGCGCACCACGGCGCCTTCTTCCTCATGGACGGCGAGTCCGGCACGCCCCTGCTCAAGCTCACCAGCACCTACGCGTACCGGGAGCGCAAGCACATCGCCAACCGGTTCCGCCTGGGCGAGGGGCTCATCGGCCAGTGCGCCCTGGAGCGGAAGACGATTCTCCTCACCAAGGTGCCCTCGGACTACATCACCATCTCCTCGGGCCTGGGTGAGGCCACGCCGCTCAACATCATCGTCCTGCCCGTCCTCTTCGAGGGCGAGGTCAAGGCCGTCATCGAGCTGGCGTCGTTCCACCCGTTCAGCGCCATCCATCAAATCTTCCTGGACCAGCTCACCGAGAGCATTGGCGTGGTGCTGAACATGATCATCGCCAACATGCGCACCGAGCAGCTCCTGCTCCAGTCGCAGAGCCTCACGCAGGAGCTCCAGAGCCAGTCCAAGGAGCTCACCGTCCAGCAGGACCAGCTCAAGCGCACCAACATCGAGCTGGAGGAGAAGGCGAAGCTGCTCGAGGAGCAGAACCGCCGCGTCGAGGAGAAGAACAACGAGGTGGAGCGCGCCCGCGTCAGCCTCGAGGAGAAGGCGGAGCAGCTCACCGTCATCTCCAAATACAAGAGCGAGTTCCTGGCCAACATGAGCCACGAGCTGCGCACGCCGCTCAACTCGCTGCTCATCCTCGCCAAGCTCCTGGCGGACAACAAGGACGGCAACCTCAGCAACAAGCAGGTGGAGTACGCCAACACCATCTACGCGTCCGGTGGAGACCTGCTCAGCCTCATCAACGAGATTCTGGACCTCTCCAAGGTGGAGGCCGGGAAGATGCAGGTGGAGCCGCGGGACATCGTCCTGTCGGAGCTCAACCAGTTCATCGACCGCGCCTTCCGCCCGGTGGCGGAACAGAAGGGGCTGGCCTTCACGGTGGAGGTGGCTCCGGGCTCGCCGCGGCACATCCGCACGGACCCGCAGCGCCTGCAGCAGGTGCTGAAGAACCTGCTGTCCAACGCCTTCAAGTTCACCGACGAGGGCAGCGTCCGGATGAAGGTGTCCGTGGCGGACCGCTCCACGCGGTTGGAGCACGAGGTGCTCAAGCGCTCGCGGCACGTGCTCGCCTTCTCGGTGGCGGACACGGGCATCGGCATCGCCAGGGACAAGCAGCGCCTCATCTTCGAGGCGTTCCAGCAGGCGGACGGCTCCACCGCGCGCAAGTACGGCGGCACCGGCCTGGGCCTGTCCATCAGCCGGGAAATCGCCAAGCTGCTCGGTGGCGAAATCCACGTGCAGAGCGAGCCGAAGAAGGGCAGCACCTTCACGCTGTACCTGCCGCCCGAGTACGTGAGCCCCGAGGACGACGGCCTGCCGCCCCTGTCGGGCCCCAGCGAGCCCTCGCCCCTCCTGCCCCCGGCTCCGGAGCCCCAGTCCGCGGCTCCGGCCTACACCCCGCCGCCGGCCGTGTCGGAGAGCAGCCACGTGCTGGACGCGGCGCTGCCGCCGCCCACGGAGTCCTCGCTCGCCTCCGTCGCGTTGGAGGACGACCGGGAGCACATCCGCGAGGGGGACCGCGTCCTCCTCATCATCGAGGACGACGTGAAGTTCGCCCGCATCATGGTGCAGATGGCGCGGGAGAAGGGCTTCAAGGCGCTGGTGGCCACCCGGGGTGACTCCGGCCTGTCCATGGCCAACGAGTTCCAGCCGCACGCGATTACGTTGGACATCCAGTTGCCCGTGGTGGACGGCTGGAGCGTGCTGGACCGGCTCAAGCGCAACCCGCGCACACGCCACATCCCGGTGCATGTCATCAGCGTCATGGACAAGCACCAGGGCAACTCGCAGGGGGCCTTCGGCTACCTCACCAAGCCTGTCAGCAAGGAGGGCCTGGAGCGCGTCTTCAACCAGCTCGCCAGCTTCCTGGAGCGCAAGGAGCGGCGGCTCTTGCTGGTGGAGGACGACGACACCCAGCGTGACAGCCTGGTGAAGCTCCTGAGCGAGGGGGGCGACGTGGAGGTGACGGCCGTCGCCACCGGCGAGGAGGTGCTGGAGAAGCTGGAGGAGAGCGAGTACGACTGCCTCGTCATCGACCTGCTGCTTCCGGACACCGACGGCATCAAGCTGGTGGAGGAGGTCAAGACGCAGCAGCGCTTCCGGGATTTGCCCATCGTCGTCTACACGGGCAAGGAGCTCACCCCCAAGGACGAGGCCCGGCTGCGGCGCTATACCGGCAGCGTCATCCTCAAGAGCGGCTCGAAGAGCCCGGAGCAGCTCCTCAGCGACACGGCGCTCTTCCTCCACCGGCTGGACCGGAACCTGCCACCCCGGGCCCGGGCCGCGCTGTCCCAGCGCGGCGAGAAGGACGCGGAGCTGGCCTCCAGGAAGGTGCTCGTCGTCGACGACGACATGCGCAACATCTTCGCCCTCACCAGCGTGCTGGAGAATCACGGCATGCAGGTGGTCTTCGCGGAGAACGGGCGCGCGGCGATTGAAATGCTGGAGCAGCACCGCGACGTGGACATCGTCCTGATGGACGTGATGATGCCGGAGATGGACGGCTATGAGACCATGCGTGCGATTCGCAAGGACCTCAAGTACGCCAGCCTCCCCATCATCGCCGTCACCGCCAAGGCGCTGAAGGACGACCGCGAGAAGTGCATGGCCGCCGGGGCGAGCGACTACCTGCCCAAGCCGGTGGACACCGACAAGCTGCTGGAGCTCATCCGTCTGTGGGTGACGACCTGACGGATGGAGTGATGGCTAGCGCACGGCTGGCCTCCGCCGGACTTGGGTCCGGCGGGGGCCGAGCCTAGCCTCTACGACAGTCCTCCCATCTCCATGACGCCTGGCGAACACATCTCCCCCGAACGCCCCCAGGAAGGAGCCGCGCGTCCGCGGGCGAGCATCCTCATGGTGGACGACCACCCGTCCAACCTGCTGGCGCTCGAAGCCATCCTCGAGCCGCTCGGGCAGGAGCTGGTGAAGGCCACCAGCGGCGAGGAAGCACTCAAGTTCCTCCTGCAACGCGACTTCGCCGTCATCCTGATGGACGTGCAGATGCCGGGGTTGGACGGCTTCCAGACGGCCACCCTCATCAAGCAGCGCGAGCGTACGCGCACCATTCCCATCATCTTCCTCACCGCGCTCAGCCGGGACGCGGCCCACGTCTTCAAGGGCTACGCGCACGGCGCGGTGGACTACCTGCTCAAGCCGTTCGACCCCGAAATCCTCCGCTCCAAGGTCAGCGTCTTCGTGGACCTGTTCCTGAAGGAACAACAGATTCAACGGCAGGCGGCCCAGCTCCGGCAGCGGGAGCGCGAGGCGCTGGAGCGGCAGAGCGAGCTGCGCTACCGGCGGCTCACCGAGTCGCTGCCCGAGGTGATGTGGGCGGCGCGGCCGGACGGCACCTTCACCTACGCCAACCGCGCCGGGCGGGACTACACCGGCATCCAGGAGGGCCATCCCCTGTCGCTGGCCACCTTCCTGGACTTCGTCCACCCGGTGGACCGGGAGGCCATGCGCTACGCGTGGGAGCAGGCCATCCGCCTGGGCCAGCGCGTGGAGCGGGAGTTCCGCCTGCGGCGCTTCGACGGCGTCTACCGCTGGCACCTGGCGCGCGCGGTGCCCGAGCGGGACGAGGCCGGGCAGCTCGTGGGCTGGATTGCCATCGCCACGGACATCGACGACAAGCGCCGGGCGGAGGAGGCGCTGGCGCGCTTCAAGACGACGCTGGACGCCACGCTGGACTGCGTCTTCATGTTCTCCCCGGACTCGCTGACGCTCACCTACGCCAACGCGGGCGCGGCCAGGCAGCTGGCCGGCAGCGTGGACGAGCTGGTGGGCCTGTCCGTGCTGGAGGTGGAGGCCGCCTTCGACGAGGCGGGCTTCCGCAAGCTGCTGGCGCCGCTGCTCAGCGGGACGCTGCCCAGCCAGACGTACTCCACCAGCCACCGCCGCCGCGACGGCACCGAGGTGCCGGTGGAGGTGGTGCTCCAGTTCGTGGCCGCGGACGAGGGCCTGGGCCGCTTCATCTCCGTGGCCCGCGACATCACCGAGCGCCAGCGCGCGGAGACGGCGCTGCGGCTGGCCAGCGAGGCGAAGGACGCCTTCCTCGCCGCGGCCAGCCATGAGCTGCGCACGCCGCTGGCGGCGGCCAAGGGCCACGCGCACCTGGCGCTGCTCAAGCTGGGCAACGAGACGGAGGCCGGGCCGGGCAAGTCGCTGAAAATCATCAACCGGCAAATCGACCGGATGGCCAAGCTGGTGGAGGACCTGCTGGACATCAGCAGGCTGCAGGCGGGGCGTCTGTCATTGGAGCTGGAGCGGTTTGACTTGAGCCAGCTGGTGCACGAGACGCGGGACCGGATGGCGGTGCTGTCTCAGGGCCATGAAATCCGGGTGGAAGGGCCCGAGCACCTGGAGGGCACGTGGGACCGGGGACGCCTGGACCAGGTGCTCACGAACCTCCTGTCCAACGCCATCCGCTACTCGCCCGAGGGTGGGCCGGTGCAGGTGCGGCTCAGCGGCGAGGGTGACGAGGGCGTGCACCTGTCGGTGAGGGACCGGGGCGTGGGCATCCCCAAGGAGAAGCAGGCGCTCATCTTCGAGCGCTTCGGCCGCGCGCACGGAAGCAAGTACGGCGGCCTGGGCCTGGGGCTCACCATCAGCCAGGGCATCGTCGAGCAGCACGGCGGCCGCATCTGGGTGGAGTCCCCGGGCGTGCCCGGCGAGGGCTCCACCTTCCACGTGTGGCTGCCGCGCGAGACGGTGGCGCAGCTGTCCTCCGTGCATCAGGCGGGTGGCTCGCGCACCGCGAGCTGACGCGGGCGGAAAGGCGCCCGCGCCGCAGGTGGGGTGTCAGACCTGGGGGGCAGCGCTCGGCGCGGGGGCGCCGGCCTCGCGGGTGCCGATGACGGGTGCGGTCATCCGCAGCAGCAGGTAGCCCCCGATGCCGGACAGGGCCGAGCCCAGCAGGATGCCCACCTTCGCCTCGTCGAGCAGGCGCGGCTCTGGGAAGGCGAGCCCGGCGATGAAGAGGGCCACCGTGAAGCCGATGCCCGCCACCACGCAGACGCCGTAGACCTTCACCCACGAGGCGTTGCCCGGCACGGGTGACATCCCCAGCCGCACCGCCGCGAACGTGGCGGCGAAGATGCCGAGCTGCTTTCCGAGGAACAGCCCCAGCATGGCGCCCAGCGGAATGGGGTTGGCCAGGTCCGACAGCCCCACGCCGGACAGGGACACGCCGGAGTTGGCCAGGGCGAACACCGGCATGATGAAGAAGGCCATGTACGGGTGGAGCAGGTGCACGAAGCGGTTGAGCGGCGGCTCCAGGTCCTCCAGCTTCTCCTCGATGGCCAGCACCTCGGCGTTCTCCAGGTCCTCGTCGGCGGGCTTGTTCATGAGCTGGGTGGTGTGCGCGTGCAGCTCCGCCAGCACCTCGCTCGCGGACCGCAGCGGCCGCGAGGGAATCATCAGCCCGAGCACCACGCCGGCCAGGGTGGCGTGGATGCCGCCGTGGTGGAGCGCGTACCAGAGCGCCGCGCCACCCGCGGCCCAGATGAGGCCATTGGCCACGCGCAGCCGGTTGCAGACGAACAGGGCGCCGGTGACGCCCAGCGCCACCAGCAGCCAGTCCAGGTGCAGCCCCGAGCCGTAGAACAGGGCGATGACCAGGATGCCGCCCATGTCGTCGAAGATGGCGAGCGCGGTGAGGAACACGATGAGCGGGTGGGGCACCCGGCTCTTGAGCAGCGTGAGGATGCCGATGCAGAAGGCGATGTCGGTGGCCATGGGGATGGCCCAGCCCGGCTGCCCGGGGCCACCGCGGTTGAGCAGCACGTAGATGCCCGCGGGCACCAGCATGCCTCCCACCGCCGCGAAGAGCGGCAGCAGCGCGCGGGACGGCGTGCGCAGCTCGCCCACCACCAGCTCGCGCTTGATTTCCATCCCCACGACGAAGAAGAAGAGGGTCATCAGCCCGTCGTTGATGAGCACGCGCACGGTGAAGCGGCCCACCGCGCCGCCAGCGCCCAGCGACAGCGGGTAGTCGAACACCGTGGTGTAGAGCGCGCTCCAGGGCGAGTTGGCCCAGATGAGCGCCGCCGCGGCGGCGGCCAGCAGCAGGATTCCGCTGGCGGCCTCGAGCTCGAAGAACCGCTGGATGGGACGGACCACTCCGGCGAAGAGCGACCCCAGCTTTCTGTTCGCAACGCTGCCCTTCGTCGACATCAGTACCGTCCCCTCGCCCGTGCGGCCGCTTCGTCGAGCAGACCCGCCAGCTTCGTGCTGTCCCGCGGCTCCCGGCTCGAGAGCACCGGCCAGGCTCCGGCCCCCGTGTGGACCATGACCTGGTACACGTCCTCCGCGAGCACGAGCCGCGCGATGGAGGCGAAGATGACCAGCACGGTCGCCACCAGCGCGGCCTCGTAGCGGCCCCGGGCCGCCGCCGGCGACACGGACAAGGCGGACAGCGCCGGCAGGCCCACGCTCACGGCCACCGCGAGCAGGGCCAGCACGGGGGCCATCCGCGGCGAGCGGCGGACGGACTCCACACGCACGACGTCCGCCAGGAGGAGGCTCCGGCCACGGGCCACCAGTCGCTCGGACGTGACGAGCACGCCGTGCCCCTGGAAGAGCGGCGCCTCGGGCGCGGGAAGCGACACCACCACCGGGCGCTCGGGAAACGCGGGCGTGGCGGGAAGCCGGGGGACTACTGCCAGTGGCTCAATCATGGGTCGTCTCCACGAGACGGCGGCACGGCCCCGCCGGAAGGAGTTGAGTCAGCGCCCCGGGCGCGGGGCAGGTGTGCGAGCAGTACGCGGCGCAATTCATCCAGCGGGCGTCCCAGGGCGAAGCAGTCGCGGGCGCCCAGCCGGAGCGCGAGCCGCACCAGCCGCTCGTCGGCGAACGGCACCAGCACGATGACGGGCCCCTCGGCCGTCAGCTCCCGCGCCCGCTGGAGCAGCGGCAGGATGGCCTCACCGCGCTCCACGTGCGCCAGCACGACGTCGGGGGGCACGGCGGACCCGGGGGCCTCCACGTCCAGTGTGATGCCCAGCTCGCCCAGGACGTCCGCCAGGAGCGAGCCGAGCGAGGCGTCACCTCCCAGGAGGCAGGCATGGGCTGTGTGCGGGGACTCCACGGTGGGAGCTCAAAGCAAGGCCCATGCCCGGCCTGGTGCCCTGGGAAGCCGTGGCCGGGCGGCCGCGAACCGTGGCATCGCGCCAGGGGGGCGTGGCGGATTGCCACGCTCCCTTGCGCTACCCCCGCTCCCGCTCGCGGCGGTGGATGGTGGAGACGTCGATACCCAACAGCTCCGCGGCCCGCGTCTTGTTTCCGCCGCAGCGCGCCACCATCCAGGTGATGTACTCCGCCTCCAGCCGGCGCAGGGGCCACAGCTCTTGCTGGGCACGCGCCAGCGGCTGGGACTCCGCCGCTTCGGGGGGCAGGTGTGGGCGCAGGTCGTCCAGGCTCGCGCTCTCTCCCGGGGCGAGCACCACCAGCCGCTCCACCAGGTTCTCCAGCTCGCGCACGTTGCCGGGCCAGGGGAGGGCGGCGAGGGCGGCCACGGCCTCGGGCGTCAGGCCTTGCAGGCGCGAGCGCGGGTTGCGCGCGCGGGAGCGGGAGATGAAGTGCTCCACCAGCAGGGGGATGTCCTCGCGGCGCTCGCGCAGCGGGGGCATGCGGAGGGTGACGACGTTGAGGCGGTAGAAGAGGTCCGCGCGGAAGCGGCCCTCGCGCACGCGCGCCTCCAGGTCCTGGTGCGTGGCGGCGATGATGCGCACGTCCACGGTGCGGCTGGCGTCCGCTCCCACCGCGCGCACCTCGCCGTCCTCCAGCACGCGCAGCAGGCGGGCCTGCAGCTCCAGGGGCATGTCGCCAATCTCGTCGAGGAAGAGCGTGCCCCGGTCCGCCTCCACGAAGAGGCCGCGCCGCGCCGAGGTGGCCCCGGTGAAGGCGCCCTTCACGTGACCGAACAGCTCGCTCTCCAGCAGGTGGTGCGGCAGGGCGGTGCAGTTGACGGCCACGAAGGGCCCCTCGGCGCGTGGCCCCTCGAAGTGGAGCGCGCGCGCCACCAGCTCCTTGCCGCTGCCGCTCTCGCCCCGCAGCAGCACCGCCGCGCCGGAGTGGGCCACGCGCTCGATGAGCTCGTACAGGGCGCGCATGGGCGCGCTGCGGCCCACCAGCGCGCCCAGGCTGCTCCGCTCCGCCGCCTGCTGGCGCAGCGCCCGGTTCTCCGCACGCAGCCGGCGCTCCGCCAGCGCCCGCTTCAGGAAGACGAGCACCTCGTCCAGCCGGAAGGGCTTGGTGAAGTAGTGGTATGCGCCGCGCTTCATCGCCTCCACGGCGCTCTCCACGCCGCCGAAGGCGGTCATCAGGAGCACCGGCACGTCCGGGTCCATGGCGCGCACCGCCTCCAGCACGTCCAGGCCGTCCACCTTCTCCATGCGCAGGTCGGTCAGCACCGCGTCGTAGAGACGGGTGCGCGCCAGGCGGATGGCCTCCTCGCCCCCGGTGGCCAGGTCCACCGTGTAGCCCTCGTCCGTGAGCGGGTCGCTCAGCATGCGCCCCATCTCCACGTGGTCGTCGACGACCAGGATGCGTCCCTCAGCTCGCATGTCGCTCCTCGGTGGCGGGCACCGCCGCGGGCCATAGCACGGTGACGCAGGTGCCCTGGCCCGGCTCGCTCTCCAGCTCCAGCCGCCCGCCGTGGTTGCGCACGACGTGGGCCACCATCGTCAGGCCCAGCCCCGTGCCCTGCCCGCGCTTCTTGGTGGTGAAGAACGGGTCGAAGACCTGGTTGAGGCTCTCCCGGGGGATGCCGCAGCCGTTGTCGCGCACGGTGAGCGCCACCAGCCCCCAGCTTCCGGCGGACGCGCCATCCGGCGGCGAGGCCGACAGCCGCACCTGCCCTCCCGGGCCGCACGCGTCACAGGCGTTGAGCGCCAGGTTCACCAGGACCTGCTGGAGCTGGTCCGGGTCCGCGGCCAGGGGCGGCAGCGCGTCGGGCACGTCCAGCTCCAGGCTCACCCGGCGGCGCTCGGCCTCCACGCGCAAGAGCTCGTACACGTCGCGGGCGATGGGGGCCAGCGCCACGGGGCGCACCGCGGTGGCCTGCAGGCGGGAGAAGTCCAGGAGCTGCCGCAGCGTGCGGCTCACCCGGTCTATCTGCTCGATGATGACGGCCACTCCGGGCCCCTGGGGGTGGGCCGGCCCCAGCTTGCCGAGCACGTACTCCGCCCGCCCGCGCACCACGCCCAGCGGGGTGCCAATCTCATGGGCGATGCCCGCGGCGAGCACGCCCACGGTGGCCAGCTTCTCCGCGCGCAGGAGCTGGGTCTCCAGCGCGCGCACGTTGGTGAGGTCCTCCACCACCAGCAGCGTGCGCACGTCCGGGTCTCTTGCCTCCAGCGGCACCGCGTGCAGGTTGAAGCGGCCCTCGTCTCCGAAGAGCGCGAGCGGCTCGCCCAGCAGGCTCTGGGGGCGCGCCTCGCCGTTGGCGGCCTCCACCAGGGCGCGCAGGCGGGACACCACCGGCTCTGGGGCCTGGGGGAAGGCCGCGGCCAGGGGGGCTCCCACGGCGCTGTCGGGCATGCGGGCGCGCAGCACCTGGTTGACGGCGCTGATGCGGCCCGTCTCGGTGAGGGCGAGCACGCCGGCGGGGATGTGGTCGAGAATCTTCTGCGTCTTGTCGTGCAGGTGCGCGAGCTGCTCGGCATGGCGGCGGCTCTCCCGCAGGGCCGCCGCGCGGCGCTGGGCCAGGGCCACGTACACGGCGAACGCCACCAGGAAGAGGGACACCAGCAGCGCGGCCCCGGCCAGTTGCCAGATGAGGCCCTGCTCGTGCGAGCGGAGCGCGGCGGTGGAGACCAGGGTGGCCACGGACCAGTGGCTGCCGCCGCGGATGCGGATGGGGGTGAAGATGGCGACGGCCTCGGCGCGTCCCAGGCCGAGCCGCTCGGCCTCGTCCTCGCGCAGGGGGAGCCTGCCGCGCTCGCCTTCCCGGAGCCGGGCCGCCACGGACGCGAAGCCGGGGACGAGCGCGCCCTCGGTGTCCAGCCGCCTGTACCAGTCCGCGAGCGTGGCATCGCTGGCGGAGGTGGGCTGGCCATGGGCGCCCACCAGCAGCAGGCGGGCTTCCGGGTCCGAGGTGACGATGCGCAGCGGCGTGAAGAAGGACTCGGTGTCCACCAGCACCGCCACGGCCCCCGCGGGGCGCCCGTTGACGGCGGGCAGCGCGGTGGCCATGACGCGCAGCCAGCTCTGCGGCTCTCCCAGCGGAGGGGACGTGGTGATGTCTCCGGGAGGCCGCTGCAGCGCGCGCCGGGCCGCCTCCGCCATCTGGGGAAGGATGGTGCCGCGTGCCAGTTGCTTGCCGGTGCGCCGGTCCAGCAGCCGCAGCCGCTCGGCGCCCTGCGCGTTGTAGGTGGCGATGACCTTGTACTGGCCCACGGCCTCCAGCAGGGCGCGCAGCTCGCGCCGGTGCTCCGCGTCGCTGCCGGGCTGGGACATGAGCTCGCCCGCGAAGCGCAGGTCCTCGCCCACGTCCTCGAGCGTCTCCGCGACTCCACGCGTGGCCTCGTCGAGCTGGGCCTGGCGGTCCGTGGCGAACTGCTGCGCGAGCGCCGCGCGGTTGCGCTCCAGCAGCGTCAGGACTCCCAGTCCCACGCTGGTGAGCGCGGCGCACAGGAGGAGGATGGGCAGGAGCGCGTACCGCATGGGGGCGGGGAGTGTAACCGGCTTCCGGCGGTGCGCTTCCGGCGAGTGCGCCCGGTGGGCGGGCGGGGCAGGGAGCGGAGCGGCTGCTAGTCGAGGAGCCGGCGCTCCCAGCGGCGCATGTCGTCCTCGGTGAAGCCGGGCCACGGGGAGCGCTCGCGGTAGAGCCAGGGCTCCAGCACGAGGGCCAGCTCTCGGTAGGAGGCGAGGGTGCGCTCGGGCTCTCTGTCACCGGCCTCCGGCTGCTTGCCCAGCGTCACGACGACGCGGTCTCCGCCCATGTCTTGCACGGTGGTGTCGGGCGAGTGCAGGCGCGAGCGAAGGCCCTCGGCACCGCCCAGCTCCCCCAGCACCGGCTGGCCGAGGAAGGTCAGCCAGTGCGCTCCCTTCACGCGGGCTCCAATGTGATTGGCCAGATGATCCGCAATCGCGATGTCCATGCCCGGATAGGTGAAGCAGGCCTCGCGAACCTCCGCCGCATACGTCCTTGAGTCGAAAAGCGACTGCATGAACAGGCCGGCATGGCCGGAGTTGAAGGGGAGCCGGGCTCCCAGTTCCAGTGCCAGCTCGCGCACCCAGCCGGCGCCGCGCTCCTCCAGGTACTCGGTCGGCAGCCAGAAGGAGACCGTGGACGTCTCGTTGGGGAACGTCATGTACCCAGGGAAGTCGTAGAGCCGACCGAAATAGGTGAACTCGTGCCCCGGCACCACCGTCGGCCATTCTCTCAGGACGATTCTGCCGCCGCCTTCTGGGTCGAGTAGGTCCTTTCGGACAGCAGCCCAGCCCTCATCATCAAGGTCGCTCCACTGACCGGAACGGGTCACGTATTGAGACAGCTTCCGGCTGCCTACCGCGCTGAGGTAGACGTCCAGCGCGTGCGCGATTCCATGCCTCACCTCGGCATGGGGCCGCTGCATATAGAAGGTGATGTTCAGACTGTCCCGCACGACCAGATAGCGCACGGGTTCGGGGATTTCCGGCGGGTACGCATCATACGTCTTGTAGATGCGTATCTTTGGGCTCAAGGCGTCCACGGTTGAGTGATTCCTTGTTGGGGTACAACAACGGATGGAGTCGTGCCTCCCAGCGACTGGTGGTACATCTGACCTTGGTGCTTTCCGTAGTAGGGATGCCTGCGGTCATAGGAATTCCACTGGGGCGGGTTGCTGAGCGGGCACGGGAACTTGAAATCATAGACGGCCTGAACCTTGAGCGGCTCGTTCGTCGCGTGGATGACGACGTCCGGCACCAGCGTCCCCAACAGCAGGTGGAAGAGCCCATCTTGTAGCCACTCTGCTACCTGCGCGGGTGTTATCAGACGCAGCCCCTTCCTGGGGTCGGGGAAGTAGCGTGGCTCGATGCTGAAGTTGCCTGGAATCACCTCCTTCAGCTTCTCTCGGGCGCACTTCAGCGCCACCTCGTGCTTCAATCGGCCCAGTCGCTCGGACCGTTTCTCCTGCTGCTCCCATTCGTTCGTGATCTTCTCCTCGCATTGAGCGCGGGTCGGCCAGCCGCCCTTCCCGAAGAACTGCTCGTTGACCTGGCCGTTCGCTTCCGACGCGCACTCCATCAGGATGGCCTCAATGCGGGCGAGTTCGGCCGCCTCCAGCAACCGCATCACCGCCGCGGTGGTTCGCACCGCGCCCGCCGCGCGTGACAGCCAGGGAATGATGGCCTCCTCGCCCGTTGCCGTGTAGCAGGCGGGCGTGCGCAGGCAGGCGCTCGTCGCCGAGTCCATCGACTGCGCGTAGTGGCTGGGCCTGCCATATCGGGCCGGTGCACCACATGCAACCAGCAGCACACTGGCGATGAGCACGTAGTGGATCGGCCTCGCGGGACGAGGAGCCCGGCTCACCTCATGAGCCATTGGTGCCATGGGCCATGACTTCTCCGGGACGCTGTTCATCATTCCGGATGGTCGCGTCTTTGTTGAGTTGCGGCAATACCCGACTGGGGTTCGCACGGCGCGTCCGTCCCGCAGCGGGGTATTCAGCCGCCGGCAAGCACGCAAGGGCGCCCCGAGCTGAGGGGTCAAGGCGCTGCGCGACCGCCGATCTCCGGGAAGCGCTCATAGGCCCGCTTCAGCGCGTCCAGGTGGGCGGGGTTGTCCAGGTCGAGCGGCGTGTCCGTGAGCTGCACGACCCACCCGCCCGATGCCGTGCGCCGCGCTCGTGAGAGCAGGTCGGCGTCGCGGGCGGGGTCTGGGAACCCGATGGCCTGTGCGGCAGCGGCAGACCAGTAGTTCATCCACCCAAGGTAATAGGGAATCTCGGGCGAGCGAATGTGCGGGGGGAGTTTCAGGGCGGGCAGTCCCCGGCGTGGGGAAGGCGGACCTTGCAGCGTGGGTGCTGTCTGATACGCGATGTCCACCTTAGCGGCGTACGGCGTTGCACTCCCCCAGAACGCGCGTGCGCCCTCCGCCACGGCTTCAAGCACAGCCGCCGCTGCCGCGATCACTGGCTCGTCCAGTGGCATTTTCGCATGGATTTCAAAAAGGGGCTGACCGCCTGGGCTGAAGAGTCCCGACCTTTCCCTTCCATCAACCGTCACGGGGTAATTCACGTCCCCGTTGCACACAATAGGGAACTCCCCGTCTTCAATGTTTTCCAGGAGCCATGCATCACGCTGTGGCAATGGGATGGGGCGCCCGCTGTCTGAGAGCCGCCACTTCAGCCGCAAGCCGGATAGTGTCTGTTCCATTCCATGGATGACGTCGACCGCGCGACCGTCTTTGCCCACGAGCGCAGGCGCGTAGGTGATAAGGTTGAGGGTTCTTTGCTTAGTCATCGTGGGCATCCCGTGACGATGATATTGAGGGACTCATCCTCGGCGAGCAGAGCGTCTTTGTGCGCTTGGGTGCTCACTCCGATCACGAAGTCATATCCACACGCCACGGCTATGTCTCGCTCCTTCCTGATTTGTTTGAGTTCCTTCTTGATCTCCATGTTCTGGACGAAGGCATTGTACTTATCAAATTGATGAGTCTTGATCTCCCACAGCACGCGCACGCCGACTTGCAGTGCATCGAAGCGTACTCCGCCCACGCTCACGTCCATGCCGGGATAACGGTTGGGTGGAAACTTGTCGGCGCACTCGTTATGCGGACCATCTTTGGAGGCGCGCGGCACCGGGACGGGCCTGCACTCGGGACGGCGCTCTCGGTCCAGTGGATCGGTCGGCACCGGGGGGAACCAGTCCTGTCCTGATGGCTCGGGATTGGGCTTGCGGTGCGTCAAACGATCCTGCTCATTGGATGGCTGCGTTTGAATCTCGGGCTTGGCTCGCTCACGAGATGCCCTACGGTATGCATCCAACTCCTCTTTGATGGCGACTGCCACCACGACTGCGCCAGCTATGATCACGGCTCCAACGACTATCTCGGGTGCTATCAGAATGCAGACTCCCAACCCCAAGGTCGCAGCACCGGCAGAGGCGACAGAGCATCTTCCCGTGACATCGCGAAACTCAATCCGGTCATGGTCGAGCGCGTGATAGCACCGCTCCACAAGCACGGCTCATTCGTTGGATGCCTCCCGCACCACGCATCGCCCGCCATCCGCCCACGGCAGCTCTGCCGCTCTCTGGAGGTTGGCGACCCTCGGGCTCCGGGTCGCCGACTCTTTCGGGCTCGGCTCCGTCGTTGCGCAGGCCGAGAGAAGCAGCAGGAGTGCGACGCAAGTTCGAAGAAGCATGGTCACGTCGTTACGGAAGGGGTCTGCCCGCCACGCTCGACAGCGAGAGTGCTCGGAGCGCCCGACTTTGGCAGCGCCCTCCTTGGAGCGCCAGAGCCGAGAACCTCCGGCCCAAGCTGCCGCAGCTCGCAACGTCGGCTCAGCGGTACACCTTCGTGATGCACCTTGTATCCGACTGGGGTTCGCACGTCGCGCCCGTCCCGCAGCGGGGTATTCAGCTCCAGCGGCCCCCGCGCGTCCGGGGGCGCGCCCTGGCTCAGCCGAGCGACGCCGTCAGCGCTGGCCGCCAGACGCGCGGGAGCGTGACGGTGAACGTGGAGCCGGCGCCGGGCACGCTCTGGACCTGGATGGAACCGCCGTGTGACTCCGCAATCCCGCGGCTGATGTACAGGCCGAGCCCCAGCCCGCCATAGTTCTTGGACACGGCGCGCTCGAAGCGCTCGAAGATGTGGCCCTGCCGCTCCGGGGCGATACCGATTCCGTGGTCCCTCACCACGAGCCGCGCGCTCCCGGCCTCCTCCCTGACGAAGACCTCGATGGGCTTGCCTGGCCCGAACTTGAGGGCGTTGTGGAGCAGGTGGGTCACGAGCTGCGCGAGCCGCGCGGCATCCCACTGCCCCACCACCGGCGCGGCGCACGTGAGGGACACCGTGCAGCGGGCCGCGGTCAGCTCGGGCTCGAGGCGCTCCACCACGCCGCGCACCAGCGCGCCGAGCTCGACCTCGCCGCGCTTCAGCTCCAGCCGCCCCTGCTCGATGCGCGTCACGTCGAGGAGTTCCCCGGTGAGCTGCTCGAGCCTGTCGGTCCTGCTCAGCACCCGGCCGAGGCCGCGGTTCAGCGTCTCCGTCGAGACGGTCCTCCCGGCCGAGGCCGCGCGGAGCAGGCCCTCCACCGAGAGCCGGAGCGAGGTCAGCGGCGTGCGCAGCTCGTGCGAGGCCACGGTGAGGAACTCCTCCCGCAGGCGCAGCGCCCGCTGCGTCTCGGCGAGCAGGCGCGCGTTGTCGATGGTCAGCGCCGCGCGGCGGCCCAGCTCCACCGCCAGCTCCACGTCGGCCGTCCCGAACCAGTGCGGAGCGGCCGCCACGAACGTCAAGGCCCCGAGCTTCGTGTCTCGCGCGATCAGCGGCACGATGAGCACGCTCCGCGTGCCCAGCCGGCGGATGAGCGCGGCGTGGTGCTCGTCGAGCGTGTAGGACCGGATCTGCTCGTCGGTGAGGGCCGGCAGGTGGACGGGGGCCCCTCCCTGGAGCACGGTCGTCACCGGCGTGGCCGTGCCGAGGCGCGCGGGGTATCGCTCCGCGAGCTCACGCAGGAGCGGCTCCTTCCGCGGGTCGCGGTGTGCGCCCGCCAGGCGTATGACGGTGCTCCCCTCGTTGAGGTCGACGACCGCCCAGTCGGCGAACGAGCGCGCGCACAGGCGGGTCAGCGCGTCGAACACGCCCACGTAGTCGAGCGTCGAGGAGATGAGCGCGGTCGCCTCTCCGAGCAGGAGCGCACGCCGTCCGGCCGTCTCGGCCTCCACGCGGCCGGCATGCTCGCGCTCGAGGAGGAGCGCGTTCTCCAGCGAGATGGCCGCCTGGGCCGCGAGCAGCTCGAGCGCCAGCAGGCGCTCGGGCGTGAAGCTGCCGGGGACGAGGTCGTTCTCGAGGTAGAGGAAGGCGACGACCTCCGCCTGCCTGCGGACGGGGAGGCAGAGGACAGAGCGCGGGCGCGCCCGCGCGAAGTACGGGTCCCCCGAGAACCGCTCCGCGTCAGCGGCCGCGTCGGAAAGCAGCACGTGCTCCCGGGTGCGCTGCGCGTACTGCAGGATGGACGCCGGGGCGCGTGCCGCCAGCGCTTGCGGGGCCGCGCCGAACAGCAGGCCCGGCGCCTCCTCCTCGCCCACGGCGGACTCGGCCGCGACCTCGAGCGCGCCCTCGCGGGACAGGACCAGGAGGGCCCGGCGCGCCCCGCCTTGCTCGAGGACGACCTGCAAGAGCGTGTGCAGGAGCTGCTCGCGGACCATCACCCCGGAGATGGTCTGCGAGGCCTTGACCACCGAGAGCAGGTCGAGCTGCTCGGGCCGGGCCGCGAAGACGGCCGCGAGGCCGGGCGGCGGTGCCTCATGAAGGTGCGCGTGGCGCTCCGCGAGCTGCCTCACCTTCGCTTCCGCGCCCCACCGGACGTAACAGTCCCGGGCCTCCCGGAGATAGGCGGCGGTGATGGTCCTGAAGCGCCGCTCCCGGTAGAACGCCGCGGCAAGCTCGTTGGCCATGGCCTCCCAGTGGACGAAGCCGTTGGCCCGCGCCGCCCGGATGGCCTCCTCGTAGCGCTGCTCGGCCTGGAGCGTGTCTCCCGTGATTCGGGCGAGCTCCGCGGACACGAGGGCGTGTTTCGTGAGGAAGTTCTCCGGGCAGCTCCGGGCCCAGAGGGCGAGCTTCTTGTCGTAGCCCTCGAGCGTCCTCTCAATCTCCCGCTGCTCCTCTTCCGTCCTCCGCGGGTGGATGCGGGCGAGCAGGAGGGCGTGGAAGTAATAGAAGGTCGCCTCCATGGGCATGGCCAGCACGGCGCTGAGCGTCTTCTTCGCTTCGTCCGCGTGATGGAGCGCCTCGGCGTCGTCTCCGGCGAGATACGCCGTGATGAGCTTCATCATGTGGAAGAAGACGATGCCGCACCCGAAGGCCGCCCCGGCAATCTTCGCGACGCACGGGGCCTCCTGGAACGCTTCGTCCTCGAAGGAGGTACTCCCGCGAGTCCTTCCCTTCAGGCACGCGAGGAACTGCTGCTCCAGCCGGATTGTCTCGTGGATGGGTTCGTTGCGGGAGTCCCGGGCGAAGGCCGCGTAGCTCCGCGAGAACCGGATGACATCATCGATGGCATCGCCCCGCTCGATGGCCTGCCAGACAATCTGGAACGCGATGGCGTTCGCGAAGACCAGGTCGCCCGCATCCAGGCATGCGAGGAATCCCCGCTCCAGGATGGGGAAGTCCGTCGAGATGTGACGGCTCCAGAAGTTGATGTGGTCGCCGTGGAAGTGCAGGACCGTGCCCCGCCGGCTGATGTCGCCGAGCTTCTGGTTGAGCCTGATGGACATCTCCGAGAACTCGTAGGCGGCACGAGGGTCATCGTAGAGGGAGACGAGCATCAAGCCGTAGGCGCTGTACCCCACGCAGGATTCGTACGTGTGGCCGAACCGGAGGGAGTGATTGACGAGCTTCAGGATGACGAGCGGGAAGACCTGGGGCCTGCTGCCAATGTAGGCGGCAGGGGCCACGTTCGAGAGCAGACCGATGACGGCCCTGACGCGCGGGTCGGTGGCCTCGGCGGCATCCGCGAGGTCCGCGATGCGGCGCCCGCCCAGGTTGACCTGGATGGCCTCCGCCTCGGCGCGGGTCGCCTCGCTCAGCACCGCGTCGTCCTCGGGGATGTCCACACCAAAGAGCTGAAGGGCCTTGCACGCCATCGCCACCGCCTCGTCGTACCTGCCCGCGACGTGGCAGAGCTTCAGGCGGAGCTCGTACACCGTGGCCTTGTCGCAGTCGGTCCTCGCGCGGGCGAGGAGGACGTCGAACAGGGTCTCGGCCTGCTCGAACGCGCCGCCCAGGTACTCGCACTCCGCGCGCTCGATGAAGAGGGGGAACGCGACGTCGTAGCGGGACTCCCAGGCACCCTCGGGCAGGAGGGCCGCCGCGACGGCGAGGAAGTTCCTCGCGGAGGTATAGGCGATGGACGCCTTCGCCTTCCTTCCCGCGAGGAAGTTGAGCCTCGCGAGCGCGTCCCTCTCCGCCGGGTCGGTGATGAGGGCAAGGCCGCGGTTGAGCTGGCCGACGACGTCGAAGATGCGCTCCTCGATGCTCCGTGCGTCCAGGCTCGCCAGCAGCAGACGCCCGATGCGGAGATGGACGCCCTTCTTCCTCTCATCCTCGATGAGCGCATAGGCCCCCTGCTGGACGCGGTCGTGCAGGAACGTGTAGACGTCGCCCTGCTGGAGCACCAGCCCTTCCCGGACCGCGTCCGAGAGCGCACGCGCGGTCTGCTCGCCCGGCTGGTTGGAGATGACGGCCAGGGTGTGCAGGTCCGTGGTGTTTCCGACGCATGCGGCGAGCTTCAACACCTCCTGTGTGGCGGGTGGGAGGCGCTTGAGCTTCCGCACCATGAGGTCGACGACGTTGTCGGTGAGGCCCTTGGCGTGAATCTTCGCCACGTCCCAGCGCCACCGGGAGGTGCCGCGGTCGAACTCCAGCAGGCCCTCCTCGTGGAGCGTGGTGAGGAACTGGATGGCGAAGAAGGGATTGCCGGCGGTCTTCTCGTGGACGAGGCGGGCCAGGGGCGCGGCGGAGCCGGGGGAGCAGCGCAGGGCCTCCGCGAGGAACTGTCCCAGGTGCTCGACGGTGAGGGGGGCGAGGACGAGCTCGTGCACGCGCGCGCCGGACTTCCGGAGGGTGTCGAGCATGAGCGCGAGGGGGTGGGAGGGGCCCACCGCGTTGTCGCGGTACGCGCCCAGGAGGAGGAGGTAGCGGGTCTGCGGGTGGAGGAGGAGGTCCTCGAGGAGCTTCAAGCTCCCGGAGTCGAGCCACTGGAGGTCGTCGAGGAACAGGGCGAGGGGGTGCTCCTCGCGCGCGAAGACGCTGATGAACTGGCGGAACACCCGGTGGAAGCGGTTCTGCGCTTCGAGCGGAGGGAGCGGAGGAAGCGCGGGCTGCGGGCCGAGAATCAGCTCCACGTGAGGGATGATGTCGATGATGAGCTGCGCGCTCGCGCCAAGCGCCTGCCGCAGCTGCTCCCTCCAGGCGGCCACGCTCGCTTCGCTTTCGGTGAGAATCTGCTCTATCAGCTCGGCGAACGCCTGGGCGAAGGGGGAGTACGGCACGTCTCGCCGGTATTGGTCGAACTTGCCGAAGATGAAGAACCCGCGCTCCCGCACGATGGGCCTGTGCAGCTCACGGACCAGCGAGGACTTGCCAATGCCCGAGTACCCCGACACCAGCACGAGCTCCGGGGTCCCCTGCTCGACGACCCGCTTGAAGGTACGAAGGAGCTCGGTGCGCTCGGCCTCGCGGCCATAGAGCTTGTGGGGCAGCTCGAAGCGGTCCGAGACATCGTGCGTTCCCAGGGCAAAGGGCGCGAGCGTGCCTTTCGCCTCCCAGCCGGACAGACAGCGCTCGAGGTCGTGCTGGAGCCCGCGCGCGGTCTGGTACCGCTCCTCCGCCAGCTTGGCCAGGAGCCTGAGGACGATGTCCGAGAGGACGCCCGGGAGGCCGGGAACGAGCGCGGAAGGGGCGGGCGGAGTGCGGGCGACGTGGCAGTGCACCCATTCCAGGGGGTCGCGCGCAGCGAAGGGACGGCGCCCCGTGAGCAGCTCGTAGAAGGTGACGCCGAGGGCGTAGAGGTCGGAGCGGCTGTCCACGGAGCGGTTCATCCGGCCCGTCTGCTCCGGCGACATGTAGGGGAGCGCCCCCTCGATGAGCCGCGCGGCGCGGGGAGGGGGCTGCTCCCGTGTGCCGCGCGCGGCGATGCTGAAGTTCCAGACCTTGAGCTCGCCACTCCTGGGGTCCAAGAGGATGTTTCCCGGCTTGAGCTCCCTGTGGATGACGCCCCGCTCGTGGATGTCAGCGACAATCCCGGCCAGACGCACCGCCAGGCGAAGGAAGTCCCCGACGGGCATCGGCGCGCCCACGAGCTTCTCGAGGGGAGCGCCCGGGAAGTCCTCGAGCTCGAGCGCCGGCCGCCCCTCGAACGTCGAGAGGGCGAGCGGCTCGACGACGGCCAGGCCCGCGAGCGCACGCCCCACCTCGTATTCCCTCCTCAGCCGCTCGAGGTCCTCCGGGCGGCTGTGCTCAGGCTCGAGGACCTTGAGGAGGAGCGCGCGTCCATCGGAGGTCCGCACGGCGTGATGGACGCTCGCCCGGTGCCCCGCCTGGAGCCGCTCGCCCAACGCATACGCCTGGAGCTCTGGTTTCATCATCCTCCCAACACCCAAGGTAAGCAGGATGGTGCCGCCCTCCGGAGGATGACAACGCCGGCCCGGGCCACGCATGGGAAAGACGGGGGCCCTACCGAGGAGGGAAGCCCAAGGGCCACGCGCCGGGCCGGCGGAGCGGTGGTGGCGTCCCCTGGAGGCCCGGGCCTGCTCACCTCTTGCGCGTCAGCAGCACCACCGCGCCGAGGATGGCGCCCATGGCCACCCAGGTCATGGGCTTCATCATCTCCCCGGCCAGCACGCCGCCCAGGAGCACGGCCACCACCGGGTTGACGTAGGCATAGCTGGTGGCCACCGACGGCCGCGCGTGGCGCAGCAGGTAGCCATAGGCGCTGTAGCCCACCAGCGAGCCGAAGATGACCAGGTAGAACCAGGCGAACACCGCCTGCGCGCCGGGCATCGCCGCCGGCACGTGCTCGCCCAGCACCAGGCCGAAGCCGAGCATGAACACGCCGCCGCACAGCATCTGCGCCGCGGCGGACATCAACCCCTGCGGCATGGGCAGGCGGCGGCTCCACATGGAGCCGAACGCCCAGCTCACCGGCGCCAGCATCATCGCCAGCGTGGGCAGCCACCGGCCGCCCATGTCGCCGCCCAGGTTGAGCAGGACGATGCCGCCAAAGCCAATCGCCAACCCCCAGCGCTCCATGCGCCCCGGCCACTGCCCGAAGAGCCCACCGAAGAGCGCCGTCCACATGGGCAGGCTGCCCACCACCAGCGCCGCCACGCCGGACGGCACCCACTGCTGCGCGAAGACGATGCCGCCGTTGCCCACGCCCAGAAGCAGGAAGCCCACCAGCGCGCTCGCGCCCCACTGCCGCGCCGTGGGCACCGGCGCGCCGCGCAGCCACAGCGCCGCGAACAGCACCCCACCCGCCAGCACGAAGCGGCTTCCCGACATCAGGAAGGGCGGCAGCCCCCCTTGCAGGGCCCAGCGGATGGCCAGGTAGGTGGAGCCCCAGATGAGGTACAGCGCCACCAGGCTGGTGATGAGCCCGGCCCTGCTCGGCCCCGCGGGCGCGGAATCGCTGGCGGGCATGTCGGCGGGAGTGGACGGCGCGGTGGGCAGGGACTGGACGGACGAGGCGGACACGGTGCCGCGGCTTGTAGCGCCGAGGCACCCACTCGGCCATGTGCGCTTTCCCGTACCCTACAGTCGGTGCATCGACCCGGCGGTACAGTGCGGGAGGGTCCCCGCCCGGGCACGGTGGCGCCTGCCTGTCTTCCTGGTTTCCCGGCTCCGGGGATGGGGCAGGCTCATGGACGTCCGGACAGGGGGCGCGCGGATTGAATGACCGGGCCCGCTTTCTTAAACTTCCCTTGGAGCCGGAGCTCCGGAGCGTGACGCCGGGATGTCCGAAGAGCTGGGAGAACGAGAGAAGGAAGTCCTCCGCGCGGTGGTGCAGGAGTACATCTCCACGGGAGGGCCGGTGGGCAGCCAACAGCTCACCCGGAGGGCGGGGTTCGAGGTCTCCTCGGCGACGATGCGCAACGTGCTCGCCGACCTGGAGGAGCTGGGCTTCCTGGAGAAGCCGCACACCTCGGCGGGCCGCGTCCCCACGGACCAGGGCTACCGGTTCTACGTGGACACGCTCGTCAAGCTGAAGGACCCCACGCCCAAGGACCGGGAGCTCATCCACGCGGGCCTGGTGCACGAGGCCAACCTGGAGGAGGTGCTGGGCGAGGCCAGCCGCATCCTGCACTCGCTGACGCGGCACGCGGGCGTCGTCGTCACGCCGCGCCCGGACGCGTCCGTGTTCCACCGCATCGAGTTCGTCCGGCTGCGCGAGGACCGCGTGCTCGCCATCCTGGTGGGGCAGAGCGGCCAGGTGCACAACAAGGCGATTACGGTCGACTTCCCCATCACCTCGGACGAGCTGCTCAAGGCGAGCAACTACCTGTCGGAGCTGCTGCGCGAGGTGCCGCTGGAGGAGGCGCGGGAGCGCATCCGCGCGGAGATGGACCAGGAGCAGGCGCTCTACAACGCGCTGACGGCCAAGGCGCTGAAGCTGGGCGCGGCGGCCACGGACCTGCCCACCACGGAGCGCGTCCTCATCCAGGGCACGGGCTCGTTCCTGGAGGCGCCGGAGTTCGCGGACGTGGAGCGCATGCGCGCGCTCTTCAAGGCGCTGGACGAGAAGCACAAGCTGCTGTCGCTGTTGGACAGGGTGCAGCGCGCCAACGAGATGCAGATATTCATCGGCGCGGAGAGCGACTTCTCCGCGGCCGGCGACGTCTCCGTCATCGCCAGCCCCTACGGCAACCAGGAGCAGGTGCTGGGCACGGTGGGCGTCATCGGCCCCACGCGCATGGACTACCGGCGCGTGATTCCGCTGGTGAACTTCACCGCGCAGGTGCTGTCGCGCGTGCTGGAGAAGGTGTAGGGCGCCTCACTCCGCCCGGGTGACGAGCACCTCCTGCTCGACGCTCTCGCGCCGCACCTGGAGCCGCACCGGCGAGCCCGGCGCGCCGCGGGTGCGGGACTCGGCCTCCGTCCTGTCCCGCACCACCAGCCCGTCCACCGACAGCAGCCTGTCTCCGACGGTGACACCCGCGCGCGCCGCGGGGCCGTCCGGTGTCAGCCAGGCGAAGGTGACGTGGCCCCGGTCCTCGCTGAAGCCCGCGCCCAGGGTGCCCGGTGGGGCGCGGCGCGGGGACACCGTCACGTCTCCCAGGTCCGTGGCCTCCTCCTCCAGCACCTTCACGGTGCGCGTCTCCACGCGTCCCTCGGGAGGCATCAGCCGCACGGTGTGGGGCCCGGGGCGCACGTCGTCCAGGCGGAAGCGGCCGTCCGGCCCGGTGCGCGCGTCCGGCTGGGGCGAGACGGGCCGGTCCAGGAACACCGCCACGCCCGGCGCGGGCCCACCACCCCGGCTCCACACCGCGCGCCCGGACAGGGAGGACGCGCCGCCCGTGAGCGGCACCTCCACCTCTCCGGTGCCGCCCGGAGTGAGCGTCACCCGTGCCTCTCCCGTGCGGCCGTCCCCGGTGCTCACCCGCACCAGCAGCGGCTGCCCGGGCGCGTCGGTGAGGGTGAAGGTGTCGCCGGAGAGCCGCCGCGTGGTGGGCCAGAGTCTCGCCCACGGCAGCTCCGCGCCGTCCGCCTCCCGCAACTCCAGCACGAAGCCGTCCGGCGGCGTGCCTCCGCCCGTCACCACGCGTCCCCGCAGCGTGGCCGCGGGCCGAAGCCGCAGGGTGTGTGGGGACTGGCCCTCGGTGGCCCCGGGCAGCCGGCCCATGCGGCCGCCGTTGTACGCCACCAGCTCCAGCGGCGCGGCGCCTCGCGGGCGGTGGGGCAGGGCGAAGCGGCCCGCCTCGTCCGCGCGCACCCTCTGGGTGATGGGGAAGTCTCCGCCCTGGATGGCGGCCACCACGGCGAGAGGGCTGGGCACTCCCGAGGGCTCCAGCACGGTGCCCGAGAGGGCCGGGTCCTCGTTCACGACGAGGTCCTGCCGCACCGTGCTCCCGGCCGGCACCGTCACCGACGCGTCGTTGTCCACGTGGAAGTAGATGGCGGCCGCCTCGTGCGGCAGCGCGACGAGCTGGTACACACCCGCGGGCAGCTCCAGCTGGTAGCGCCCCTGTTCATCCGTCTCCGCCGTGCCCTTGCCCGCGCCACTCCTGGACACCGCGTGCACCAGCACGGGCCCGGCGGGGGATGCTCCCGACCCGAGCGTCACGAGCCCCCACACCATGCCCGACTCCGGCAGCGTGAAGTCCACCCGCGTGGTGGTGGCGGGGCCCAGCGTCTCCAGCCGGGACATCCACCGCGCGGCGCCCTCGCGCCGGGCCTTGATGGCGGTCGGCCCCGCCTCGAGCCCCTCCAGCCGGTATGCGCCCTGTCCATCGGTGAGCGTGGTGTGTGCCACGCCCTCGCCCGACCGGAGCTCCGCGCGCACCTGGATGCCCGGGAGGGGCCGTCCCTCCTCATCCGCCACCGTGCCCTCCACCACCGCCGTCGCTGGCTCCAGCCGCACGTGCAGCGGGGTGTAGCGGCCCGGGGCGACCACCACGCCCTCCCGCACGAGGCCCGTCAGGCCCGGGGCCCGGACGCCCACGTCGTACTCGCCCGGAGGCAGGTCCATCCGCCAGCCGCCGTCTTCCGCCGACGCGGCCCGGCCCAGCTCGCCCGTGCCGCCCGAGGGCCTGGCCACCAGCACCGCGCCGCGCACCGGCGCTCCGTCCGCCGCCGACACGGTGCCCTCCAGCCCGCTGGCGCCTCCCAGCGTCACGGTGAGGCCACGCAGCGTCTCGCCCGGCGCCACGGACACCGGCCCGGGGACGCGGCCCACCGCCTCGCCCCGCCTCGCGGACACCACCCAGGTGCCGGACTGCACCTCCAGCGCGAAGCCTCCGCCCTCGCCGCTGGTGGCGCGCACGGGGGCGAGTCCACCGGAGGCCATCACCTCCGCGCCCACCACGGGCTGGCCGCTCGCGTCCACGACGAAGCCCTCCAGGGTGCCCGCGCCCCACAGTTCCACCACCAGCTCGGCGGAGTGGGGGACCCGGAGCTGGCGCACGGTGCGGCGGCTGAAGCCCGGCGCCTCCGCTGTCAGGACGTAGCGGCCCGGCGCCAGGCCGGAGAGGGTGAAGCGGCCCTCCGCGTCGCTCGTCACCGCCGAGGCCTCTTCCGGCAGGTCCATGGGCTCCGCCCACGCCGTGGCCGTCCCCGGGTAGGGCCGCAGTGTCACCTCCGCGAGCGGCACCGGCTCACCGCGGCCCGCCGCCATCGTGCGCCCCTGGAGCGACACGCCCGTGGGCAGGGTCAGCTCCACCGCCGTCTCCGCCTCACCCGAGGGACGCGTCACCTCGCGCCGGGCGGGGCCGTGGCCCGGGGCCTGCGCGGACAGCAGGTAGTCTCCGGGACGGGCCGGCAGCCGCAGCGTGCCATCCGCGGCGGTGGTGCCCTCGCCCGCGCGGCGCCAGGGCGGCGTGCCGGTGCCATCTTCCACCACGCGCAGGTACGCCCGCACGCGAGCCCCCGCCACCGGGCCCGTGCCCCCGAGCACGCGCACCACGAAGGCCCCATCCTCCGCCGTGTTGACCTCCTCCAGTGACGGCGTGGGCGGCGTGCTGGCGCGCGGCGCGGCCTCGGGCGTGGTGCCCGGCGTGGCGGCGGCGGGGGGCACGGGGCTGCCCGGGCGCGAGGCAGCGCCGCCCGGCGCGGGCATGCGAAACCAGAGGAGCAGCACCGCGGCGACGCCGAGGGCCGCGGCGATGAGGAGCGGGATTCGGGAGCGCTGGCGCACGGGCTCGTCCTCCCCGTGGCGGAGGAACGCCACGGACAGTGAGGAGCCTAGGTCATTCTGGCCCCTCGTCCAGGGCGGGGCCACGCGTTCCAGCAGGAGCGGCCCGCGCGCCAGGTCCCCGCTCAGGACGGGGCGGGCGCGTAGACGCGCAGGGCCGCCGGCGCCACCTCGAAGCGCATGGGCGTGCGGCCGATGAGCTCTCCGTCCGCGTTCACCTCCTGGACGGGGTCGGTCTCCACGAACAGGCGCGCGGCGCGCAGCGTCGTCACGGCCGGGTGCTCCACGTGCTCGCCGCTGCGCAACGACAGCGCCACGCGCGCCAGGGTGGCCACGTCCCGCAGGTGACCCAGGCCGGTGCCCTCGCTGCCCGTCGCGGCGGAGGGCGCGGTGATGGCGTACACGTGGAGGCGCCTGTCATCCAGTTGTGCATCTGGTGAGACGACGTTGCCCGCGCCGTGGTAGCGGCCATTGCCCACCACGAGCTGCAGCGCGTCCAGCTCCAGCTCCTGGTCATCCGCCTTCAGGCGCACGTGGAAGGGCTGGAGGTCCTTCATCTCCGCGGCGGCGGCCACCGGGTAGGCCAGCTTTCCCGCGCGCTGCTTGAGGCGCTTCGTCAGCCGCTTCGCGATGGCGGTGGCCAGGCCCAGGCTGGCCGCGTTGAGGAAGGGGCGCCCGTTGGCCAGCCCCACGTCCACGCGCGCGGTGTAGCCGTCGGCGATGATGCCGCAAGCGGCCTCCACGTCTGGAGGGATTCCCAGCGAGCGCGCGAAGTCGTTGCCGGTGCCCAGCGGCAGCACGCCCAGCGTCACGTCACGGCCGAGGAGGCGCGCCACCGCGCAGCTCAGCGTGCCGTCGCCACCGCCCAGGAGGATGCGGCGCGCGCCCAGCTCCGTCATCCGCTCCAGCACGTGTTGCAGGCGCTCGGAGCGGGACAGCGCGTAGCACTCCGCCAGCGGCACCCCGCGCGCGGCGAGCGTGGCCCGGGCGGTGTCGAAGGCCTCTCGGCCCGAGCGGGAGCGGGTGTTGACCACCAGCACCGCCGGCCCGTCGTCCACGGCCCGGCGTCGAGGGGGCTGGATGAGGGCGGGTTCCAGGTGCGACCTCTCTTTCCGTGTCGTCTTTCAAGGTGTGCACGCCGGGGCAGGCAGGCCAGCGGCCCTGCCGGGAGGTGGTCAGCGGGAAGTGTCTGAAAGGGAAACGCCCCGGGCCGCCCGGAGGACGCCCCGGAGGCCGTGCGCTCCACCGGTGGTCCGGCGGAGATGCGCCGTGGGGGCAGGTCCCTGGAGCAGGCCGCGCAAAATATGCATTTAAAATACATGTTTTGAACGGGAGGCCGCGCGAGCGCCTGTTCCTCGCGCACGTGAAGGGCCGCCGCTGCGAGTCAGTAGGAGCGCTGTCCCGCCAGGCCCGTCCTCCGCCGGGCACGCTCACTGTCTGACCCGAGGCGGAGGAATGTCGGCTATGCGGCGCGCGAATGCGGCGCCCGCTTTCCGTCTCGCGCCCGTGGCCGCCTCGCGAGGGCCCCGGGGATGCGTCCTTCCTTCAAGGACGCCGTGCGCGCGCAAGAACCCGCGCGTTCGTCCTCGCGAGCGCACCGGTTACGCCGCCGCTCTCGTGGGCCTGGCGTGCTTCCGAGCGAAGGACACCGCCGTGCCCGGTGGCATGTGCTTCGCAGCCGGCCTCGACAGTCCCACCCCACCTGGCAGGGCACTCCCGGACTCATGCCCCGTCACCTTGCGCTCGCGCGCAAAGGAGTCGCACATGCTCACCCGCCCACTCTGCTGTATCGGCGCATTGCTCCTGGCCAGCTGGAACGTCGGGTGTACGCAGGCCGACGGCGCGACAGGCTCCACGTCACGCGCCGCCGCTCGGTCCGCCACGGCCAGCCCGCCTGTGGACACGGGCGGCTCGGCGCGAGGCGACTTCGGTCCACCCCAGGGCCCGGCGGTGCACGCCGAGCTCACCGACGCCCCCGCGGTCCCCGCCGCGCCGCGCCGCACCTCCCCCGCCCGCGTCGTCGTGGAGCTGGAGGTCCTGGAGAAGGTGATGCGGATGTCGGATGGCGTGGACTACACCTTCTGGACGTTCGGCGGGCAGGTGCCGGGCAAGTTCATCCGGGTGCGCCAGGGCGACACGGTGGAGTTCCACCTGCGCAATCACCCGAGCAGCAAGATGCCGCACAACATCGACCTGCATGCCGTCACCGGCCCCGGCGGCGGCGCGACGAGCAGCTTCACCGCGCCGGGCCACGAGTCCCAGTTCACCTTCAAGGCGCTCAACCAGGGGCTCTACATCTACCACTGCGCCACGGCCCCGGTGGGCATGCACATCGCCAATGGCATGTACGGCCTCATCTTCGTGGAGCCTCCCGAGGGGCTGCCGCCGGTGGACCGCGAGTTCTACGTGGTGCAGGGCGACTTCTACACGGTGGGCAAGTACCGCGAGAAGGGCCTGCAGCCCTTCGACATGCAGAAGGCCATCGAGGAGAACGCGACGTACGTCCTCTTCAACGGCTCCGAGGGCGCGCTGGTGGGTGACAACGCGCTGCAGGCGCGGGTGGGCGAGCGCGTGCGCATCTTCTTCGGCAACGGCGGCCCCAACCTCGTCAGCAGCTTCCACGTCATCGGAGAGATTTTCGACCGCGTCTACACGGAGGGCGGCACGCGCTACCAGGAGAACGTCCAGACGACGCTGGTGCCCGCGGGCGGCTCGGCCATCGTCGACTTCACCCTGGAGGCGCCGGGCACCTACGTGCTGGTGGACCACTCCATCTTCCGTGCCTTCAACAAGGGCGCGCTCGGAATGCTCAAGGTGGAGGGCCCCGAGCGCAAGGACGTCTACTCCGGCAAGGAGGTGGACTCGGTGTACCTCGCCGACAAGGCCACGCCCTCGGCCGCCGTCGAGCAGGCCACGCAGAAGCGCAGCCAGGGGAAGGTGTCCCTCGAGGAGCAGATTGCCGCCGGCAAGACGCTCTTCGCGGGCACCTGCTCCGTCTGCCACCAGAACGAGGGCCAGGGCCTGCCCGACGTCTTCCCGCCGCTGGCGCAGTCGGACTACCTCATGGCGGACAAGCGCCGCTCCATCGGCATCGTGCTCAACGGGATGAGTGGCCCCGTGCAGGTCCGGGGCAAGACGTACAACTCGGTGATGCCCCCCATGAGCCAGCTCAACGACGACGAGGTGGCCGACATCCTCACCTACGTCCGCAATACGTGGGGCAACCGGGGCGACGCCGTCACGGCGGCGGAGGTGGCCGAGGTGCGCGCCACGACCACGCGTCCCGCCGGAGCGGCACATTGAGCCGGGGCCACTTCAAGACGGGCGCGCTCGTGGCGGGGCTGCTGGGGCTCACCGGCACCGCCGCGCGCGCCGAGCCTCCGCCGCGCGGCATGGTGAAGGTCGGCCCCGGCACGCTGCGTCCCGTGTACGTCCCCAGCCCCGAGGAGCAACGGGTGCCGGTGGCGGCCTTCTGGATGGACCGGGTGCCGGTGACGAACGCGGAGTTCCTCGCCTTCGTGCGCCAGGCGCCCACCTGGCGGCGGGGGGCGGTGCCCCGGCTCTTCGCGGACGCGGGCTACCTGCGCCACTGGGCGGGGCCGCTGCGGCCCGGCCCGGACGCCGCTCCGGACGCCCCGGTGGTGGGCGTGAGCTGGTTCGCGGCGCGGGCGTACTGCGAAGCGCGGGGCGCCCGGCTGCCCACGGAGGCGGAGTGGGAGTTCGCCGCGTCGGCGAGCCGGACCGAGGTGGATGCGCGCGACACGGAGGCCTTCCGCGAGCAGCTGCTGCGCTGGTACTCGCGGCCCACGCCCCGCGTGCTTCCGCCCGTCGGGCGGACGGAGGCCAATGTCTGGGGAGTGAAGGACCTGCACGGGCTCATCTGGGAGTGGGTGCTGGACTTCGGCAACACGCTCGTCAGCGAGGACAGCCGGGAGGGCTCGCCCGCGGGCACCTCCCGCTTCTGCGGGGCCGGCGCGCTCTCCTCGGGGGAGAAGGGCGACTACGCGAGCTTCATGCGGCTCGCCTTCCGGGGCTCGCTGCAGGCGGCATACACGACAGGCAACCTCGGGTTCCGCTGCGCGCGGGACCTGGCGGGAGGAGCACCATGAGAAAGCACATCCTGGCCGTCCTGCTGGCACTCGCCACCCCGAGCGCCGCCGAGCCTCCACCCCGCGCGCGGGCGGCGAAGGCCGAGTCAGCAGGCACGGCCCGCGCGCTGCCGGAGCTGTCGCTGTATCAACTGAAGACGGACTTCACGGACCAGGATGGCCAGGCCGTGCGGCTGGAGGACTTCCGGGGACAGCCGGTGCTGCTCAGCATGTTCTACGGCACCTGCCCCCTGGCCTGCCCGCTGCTCTTCGCGCGGCTCAAGCGCATCGCGGCGGGGATGACGCCCGAGGCCCGGGCCCGCGTCCGCATCGTGCTCGTCAGCCTGGACCCCGCCCGCGACACCCCGGAGGCGATGACGCGGCTGGTCCGGACGCATGGGGTGGACCCGGAGCGCTGGCGCCTGCTGCGCACGGACGAGGCGGGTGTGCGGGACGTGGCCGCCGTCCTGGGCATCCGCTACCGGACGGTGCCCGGAGGCGGGATGAACCACGAGTCGGTCATCACGCTGCTCGACGCGGAGGGCGTCATCGACACGCGGCTCGCCGGGCCCGACGCGCCGCTGGAGGGACTCCAGGAGCGGCTCACCGCGCTCACGTCACCCAGGTAGAAACCCCGGGCCGCCTGGAGGGCGACCCGGGGACGGGGCAGGGCACAGGGGGAATCCGTTGACGGTGCCGCGCTCCCGCGTCTTCCGGTGAGCGAGGCGTCAGTCCTCGGCGTCGCGTCCCTCGATGATGCGGCGCTGGATTTCCTCACGCAGCGGCAGGGCCTCCGCCGTGCTCAGCACGCCGTCGCCGTTGGTGTCGTAGGTGGCCAGCAGCGTCGCGCGGCGCTCCTGGGCGGCGGCAATCCGGTCCTGGCGCAGCGCGAGGCGCTCACCGTCGTCCAGCACGTTGTTGCCGTTGGTGTCGTACGTGGCCAGCAGCTCCTGGCGCTTCGCCTGCCAGCGGGCGAGCACCGCCTGCCGCGCGGCCTGGCGCTCCGCCTCGTCCAGCTTGCCGTCGCCGTTGGTGTCGAACCGCTCCAGCCGCTCCGCGCGCAGCCGCTCGCAGCGGGCCTCCATGGCGTCCACCAGCTCGGCGCGCTCCTCGGCGGACAGCGTGCCGCTGCCGTCCTCGTCGAAGGCCCAGCGCACGCGCCAGAAGGCCCAGTGCCGCGCGCGCAGGCCCACCTGTGCCAGGCGCGGGCGGATGGTGTCGCGCCGCTCGCCCAGGTCCGCCTTCAGCTCCGCCAGCTCCGCGCGGCTCAGCGTGCCGTCCCCGTTGTCGTCGTACTTCTCCAGCACCGCCTGCCGGCGGGCGCTGAAGTCACACACGCTGCCGGTGTCCACCGGCTCCTGGTTGAGGCCGTCCACCTCCTCGGCCGCAATCGACTGCACCGTCGTGGTGTCCGCGTCCGCCACCGCGTCCGCGCCGATGCTGCCTCCCTCCTCGGAGGACTCGAGGAAGGCGGCGGCCTCGCCGACATGGAGCTCCTCCTCGGAGGTGTTGCCGTCTCCACAGGCGGCGAGCCCCAGGGGCAGGGCGAAGCAGAGCGCGGCGGTGAGGAGACGGCGGTGGGCAGACGTGCGGTTCATGGGTTTTCTCCAGGGTTCGAGGTGCTGTGTGTTCCGGCCCTGGCTCCATGAACCCGGCCTCCGCGGAGAAGTTGCGGGGGGAATTTCCGCGCGCGTCCGGAGGCCCCGCCGTTCCGGGGTGGACACCCGTGGCCGGATGCCCACTTCCGTACGGGCAGGGGGCGACCCACCTTGCAGCCGACGCTGGCTCCACGCCGGCGCCGAACCTGCCAGGAGGGAACGCATGGCACGTGGAAGCAAGGCGAAGTACTCGGCGAAGCAGAAGCGGATGGCCCGGCACATCGAGGAGGGCTACGAGAAGCGCGGCACGTCCGGGAAGACGGCGGAGTCCCGCGCCTGGGCCACCGTCAACAAGCTCACCGGTGGCGGCATGAAGGGGGGCTCCGGCAGCAAGGCCAAGGCCGCGCGCCGCCGTCCCACCGCGCGGAAGAACGCGAGGAAGGCGGGCAGCAGGGGCGGCAAGGCGCGCGCCGCGCAGCGGAAGTCCGCGGCCGCTGGCCGGACCCGGAGGCCCACGCGCACCACCCGCTCCATGCGCTCGGGCAGCAAGTCCACCGCGCGTGGCACCGCGGGGCGCCGCGTCACCGCGAAGCGCTCCTCCACGAGCAGCCGCTCCCGGGCGGGCTCGCGCGGCGTCAGCCGCCGGAGCACCACCAGCCGGAGCCGGAGTGGCGGCCGCAAGAGCAGCCGGAGCAGCTCGCGCAGGTAGCGGGGTTGGTGTCCCCACCCATCCCTCGCATGGGGGATGGGGCGCGGGGACGGACGGGGCTACTCGTCCTTGGCCGTCTGGGCGGCGCCGGCCTCGTTCCAGGGCCAGTCGCGCGGGGAGGACTCGAAGCGCGCGAGCAACTCCGCCGGGTCCTTCACCAGGGTGCGGCAGCCCGCGGAGCGCAGGTCGTCCGGAGGGAAGCCCCCGGCCAGCACGCCCACCGTGGGCAGGCCCAGCTTGTTGGCGGCGAGCGCGTCATAGGGCGTGTCGCCCACCACCACCGTGGCGCGCACGTCCGGCCGGCCCAGGCGCTCCAGCGCCACGTCGAAGATGTCCGGGTGCGGCTTGCTCTTGTCCACCTCGTCCTTGTTCGTCTTCGTCTCGAACAGGCCGTCGATGGCGCACAGCTTCACGTACTGCTTCAGCTCCTCCTCCTTGGCGCTGGAGGCCAGGGCGACGCGGACGCCTTCCGCGCGCAGCCGCTGGAACAGCTCGCGCACCCGGGGGAAGGCGCGCACCTTGGGCAGGAACTCGCTCATGAAGAGCCGGGTCCGGTACTCCTCCAGCTCCTTGCCGAAGCGCTCCAGCTCCTCGTCGTTGAAGAAGACGGGGATGAGCTGGTCGGCCCCCTTGCCAATCTGGCTGCGCACGTGCGCGAAGGGGATGTCCCGGCCGAAGTGCAGGAAGGCGCGCCGCCAGGCCTCGGCGTGCTCGTCCACCGAGTCCACCAGGGTCCCATCCACGTCGAAGATGACGTTTTCCACCATATGTGCCGTTGCCCCCGGCCCCGAAGGTGGCGACGAATGGGAACCCGGTCAACCGCCCGTGGGCGCCGCGGCGGGAGTGGACTCCACCAGTGTCCGCGACTGCACTTCGTACCCCTCGGGCGCGCCGAGGGTGAAGGCATCGTTGGGCAGGCTCACGTTCAGCTCCACACCGCCGAGCACGGTCTCCCCCACCTGCCTGCCCCCCAGCCACCGCGTGAGGCGCTTCGGCACGCACAGCCCGAGCTTCTCGTCGCAGTGCTCGTCCTCCATGCGCTCCTCGGCCGTGGTGCCGTCCGGAGCACGGGTGCGCCGGGCGAGGAAATCCAGCCGGGGCCAGCGCAGCACGTAGACCATCTCCACGCCGGCGGCCTCGCCCTCCAGCTTCTGGACCAGCTCCACGGCCTCCGGGGCACGCGGGTGCTGGGCGCGGCGGGCCGTGGCGCTGCGCAACAGCAGCGGCGTGCGGAAGCCCTCGGGCGTGAAGGGGCCGAAGGTGGTCGTGAGGAACTCCGCCAGCTTCGCCGGCGGCAGCTCCGACTTGAAGGTGCTGAACTGCTTCTCCCCGTCGAGCTGCTGGAACAGGTGCGTGCCGTCCCAGGCGAAGGTGCGCGAGGCGGGCGCGCCCAGCGTGCCGCGCATGCGCTGCGGCGCGCGGTAGTCGAAGGTGAAGCTCACCGGCGCCTGTCCCTCTTCCTTCACCGTGCCGGAGATGCGGTAGCCGGTGAGCTTCGCGTCGCGCTCCGCCAGCCGCGTCCGCACCTGGGGAACCAGGGTGGCGGAGTCGTCCCCGCCCTTCCGGGAGCAACCGGTGAGGGCCAGCAGGGCACAGGACAGGAGGAGGCGGGAGCGCATGGGCGGGAGGAGAAGGGAGGGGAGGGCTGAAAAGCAAGGAGGCCCGCCTGTCGCCAGGGGGCCTCCCGCATACCGCCAGCGTGAGCTGGGGTGTGGACTACTTCACCGCCACACCGGTGGCGCTGGACGAGGTCACGCCGATGATGAGGCCGGTCAGGGCGTAGATGCCGTGACGGGGGGTGGTGCCGGTGGTCAGCAGCTCCACCTTGGAGGCGCCCATGGCCTTCGCCTCGGCGATGAGCAGCTTGTTGATGACGGTGTCCAGGTCGCTCTGGACGATGTCGATGATGTGGAAGATGGCGGTCAGGCCCAGGGCGTTGGCCTGGACGACGGCGACGGCCTCGCCATTGGAGGCGATCTCCGTACCGGAGACAACGGCGCTCTCCACGCTGGTGCAGGCAACCAGGCTGCTGGCGGCAACGGCGGACAGGACGAACTTCTTCATGGCGTTCCCCTCTCTAAAAGGCGCTTGAACGGTGGCTGAGCGTCCTTGGAAGCGCCCGGCCGTTGGATGGGACCTCAAGCGGCGGGGGGTCGTACCAGATGTCGACTCCATGTCAAGGTCGGTCTGGGACAGAGTGTCCGGGTGGGGCTGGCCAGGGGCCCGTTGCAATGCACACCTCCCCTTGCTAGCCAACCCCGAGGCCCTCGCGCATGGACACCGCCCCCGTTGCCCGTCCCGCCCCCCGGTACTGGGTACACCTGTTGCTGCTCGTGCTGACGGTGGGCACCACCTTCACGTCGTACCTCCTCTACTTCCACTTCCAGCGTCCCTACTCGCCGGGCGAGGTCTCCCCCGAGGCGGCCCTGCGCGCGCTGTCCTTCAGCCTGTCCCTGCTGGCCATCCTCGGCTCGCACGAGATGGGGCACTACCTGCTGGCGCGCATTCACCGGGTGGACACGTCGCTGCCGTACTTCATCCCGCTGCCGGTGCTGGGCGTGGGCACGCTGGGCGCCGTCATCCGCATCCGGGACCGCATCCCCCACCGCAACGCGCTGGTGGACATTGGCGCGGCGGGGCCGCTGGCGGGGCTGGTGGTGGCGCTGCCCATCCTCTTCTGGGGACTGGCGCACTCCACGGTGGTGGACGCGCCGCGGCTCGACGCGCCGTTCCCCGGTGACGACTCGCTGTGGGCGTATGGGCGTGACTTGTTCGCCTGGGTCATGGCGAAAATCACCCACGCGCCGCCCGCGCCGGAGGAGGCCATCCACAGCGTGCAGACCGTCTTCGGGGACAGCCTGCTGATGCGGGGCCTGACGTGGCTGGCGCTGGGCCCGATTCCCGAGGGCAAGGACGTGCTGGTGCACCCGGTGGTCATCGCCGGCTGGTTCGGTCTGCTCGTCACGCTGCTCAACCTGATGCCGGTGGGGCAGCTCGACGGCGGGCACCTGGCCCATGCCCTCTGGGGGCAGCGCGCGCGGTGGGTGGGGCGGGTGGTGGCGCTGGTGCTGCTGTTCCTCACCGTCTTCGTCACCGCGTCCTGGGGCCTGTGGCTGCTGGTGACGAGCAAGCTGGTGGGCTTCGGGCACCCGGAGGTGGTGGAGCCGCTGGAGCCGCTCAGCCCCGGGCGCAAGGTCATCTGCGCGTTGTGCCTGCTGGCCCTCATCGGTTGCGCCATGCCCATCCCCCTGCGTCAGGTGGTGACATGAAATTCCAGTGTGAGGCGTGCGAGCGGCTCGTTCCCCTCGAGGTGTTCCGGGTGGAGGCGGGCGTGCTCGTGGTGAAGTGCGACCGCTGCGGCGCGGAGAGCCGGGCCCGCGCGCCCGCGGCCTCCTCCGCGGTGATGGGGGGCGCCGCCGCCTCGCCGCCGGCGAGAGAGGGGACGGGGCCGGGCGCACCGCCGTCCGAGCCCGAAGCGGCGCCGCCGCCTCCCGCGCGCCCCAGCTCGCCGGCCCTGCGCGTGGTGCGGACGCAGGCGGGGCGGCCGGGCGCGCCCCTGTCCGATGAGGAGCTCTTCGAGGCGCCGGCCGGCGACTGCCCCAAGTGCGTGGCGCCGCGGCGCGAGGGCGCGGAGTCCTGCGCGCAGTGCGGGCTCGTCTACGTCAACTTCAGCGCGGACGAGCACCGCCCCTCCAGCGTGCTGGCGGACGCCTGGCGGGCGCTGTCCGAGCACTGGGAGGACGAGGAGGCGCACGACCGGCTGATGACGCTGGCCATGGCGCGCGGCGAGCTGGCCATGGCGGGGCGGCTGTACCGGCTGCGGCTGGCGCGGGTGCCCGAGGACGCCATGGCCCGGCGCGGGCGGGACGAGGTGGTGCGGCGGGCCACCCTCGCGGTGCCGGGGCCGGGCGAGCTCTCCGGCCCCTCTCCCACGCAGAAGCGCATGAAGACGGTGCTGGCGGCGGTGATGTTCCTGGTGGTGGTGGTGCTGGCCGTGCTCGTCTTCCAGAACCTGCGCGCGCTGATGTCGGGCCCGTGAGGCGGCGCTCCCCCGGGGAGCAGCCGGCCCTTCGCGCGCGCGGGGCGGCGCGTGGACGGAAACGCGCCTGAAGCGGCGAGCGCTGCTATCTTGTCCGGCCGCCTCCGTCCTCCTCCCGGTACCGATGCCGCTCTCCCACTCCACGTCCCACTCCGTCGACAGCCTGCTGGGTCCCGGCGGGGCGCTCGAAGCCGCGCTGCCCGGGTACGAGCACCGCCCGGAGCAGCTCCAGATGGCGCGCGCCGTGGAGCGGGCCTTCAACGAGCGCAGCTACCTCCTGGCCGAGGCAGGGACGGGCACGGGCAAGACGCTCGCCTACCTGGTGCCCGCGCTGCTGTCCGGGCGCCGGGTGGTGGTGTCCACCGCGACG
The DNA here is from genome assembly GCF_020037125.1 of Myxococcus sp. RHSTA-1-4. Classification (GTDB taxonomy): domain Bacteria; phylum Myxococcota; class Myxococcia; order Myxococcales; family Myxococcaceae; genus Myxococcus. The sequence continues at coordinate 3,501 of NZ_JAIQDG010000034.1, read as the reverse complement.
AAGACGCTGCAGGACCAGATTTTCTTCAAGGACCTGCCGCTGATGCGGGAGAAGATGGGGCTGCGCTTCGAGGCGGCGTACCTCAAGGGGCGCGGCAACTACCTCTGCCTGCACCGGTACGACGCCTTCTCCAAGGACCCGCAGTTCTCCTCTCGCGAGGAGTCGCGCTACTGGCCGAAGCTGAAGAAGTGGGCGCAGGAGACGGAGACGGGGGACCGCGGCGAGCTGGACCTGCCCGAGTCCTTCAGCGCCTGGTCGCGGCTGTCCACCACGTCCGAGACGTGCATGGGCACGAGGTGCCCGCTGTACGAGAACTGCCACGTCACGCGCATGCGCAAGCGCGCGGAGGGCGCGGACCTGCTGGTGGTCAACCACCACCTCTTCTTCGCGGACCTGGCGCTGCGCAGCTCCGGCAAGCGCACCGAGGGCGTGCTGCCCTGGTACGACGCCGTCATCTTCGACGAGGCGCACGCGCTGGAGGACGCGGCCAGCGGCCACTTCGGCGTCAGCGTGTCCAACTACCGGCTGGAGGAGCTGGCGCGGGACGCCGTGGCGGCGCTGAAGGAGGAGGACTCGCGCCACGCCATGCTGCGCGCGCTGGCGGCGAGGCTGCGCAGCGGCGCGGAGGCCCTCTTCGCGCAGGCGCCGCGGGCGCTGGGGCTGTCCGGGCTGGAGTCCTCCGTGGCACTGAAGCCGGAGGCGATGGCGAAGCTGTCCACCGCGCTGGAGGGCGTGCGCGAGGCGCTGGGCGCGCTGACGGCCTTCACGGTGGGCGAGCGCGAGCCGGAGCTGGCGGCCGTCACGCGCCGTGGCGACGAGCTGGAGGAGCAGCTCGGCTTCCTGGAGAAGGTGGAGTCCGCGGACCACGTGTACTGGGCGGAGCAGCGCGGCAAGGGGCTCTTTTTGCGCGCCAGCCCCATTGACGTGGCGAAGGAGCTGCGCGAGCGGATGTACGGCGCGCTGGACACGGTGGTGTACACGTCGGCCACGCTGGCGGCGGACAGCCGCTTCGACTTCTTCGCGAAGCGCATGGGGCTGTACGGGGAGGACGGGCAGCCGGTGACGCAGGTGCGGACGCTGGCGGTGCCCAGCCCGTTCGACTTCCCGACGCAGGCGGCGCTGTACCTGCCCACGCACCTGCCGGACCCGGCGGCGCCCGGCTTCATCGAGGCGGCGGCGGAGGAAATCCTGAAGCTGTGCGAGGTGACGGGGGGGCGCGCGTTCGTGCTCTTCACGTCGCTGCGCAACATGGTGCGCGCGTACGAGCTGACGGCGGGGCGGCTGCCCTACCAGGCGCTGCTCCAGGGCGAGCGGCCCAAGCAGCAGCTGTTGGAGGCCTTCCGCGAGACGCCGAGCGTGCTGTTCGCGGCGCACAGCTTCTGGGAGGGCGTGGACGTGCCGGGGGACGCGCTGAGCCTGGTCATCATCGACAGGCTGCCCTTCGCATCACCGGGGGACCCGCTGGTGGCGGCGCGAATCAACCAGCTCCAGCAGCGGGGCGAGGAGCCCTTCGAGGCGTACCAGCTCCCGCAGGCGGCGCTGGCGCTGCGGCAGGGCTTCGGGCGGCTCATCCGCACACAGTCGGACCGGGGCATCGTGGCGATGCTGGACAGGCGCATCGTGACGAAGGCGTACGGCCGGGTGTTCCTGTCCAGCCTGCCGGATGCGCGCCGGCTGGAGGACGTGGTGGAGCTGAGCCGCTGGTTCAACGGCCCGGTGCGGCCCGTGCGGACGATTCGCTGACGCGGGGCGGCTGGCTACGCTTCAGGCCGCCCACCAGTCGCTCCGGCACAGTGACGAGAGCACGTGGTGTCCCGTGGACGTGCGGAAGTAGCGCAGCAGGTGATGGTGCTTCGCCAGCTCCGCTTCCTGGGCATGCAACAGGCTGGAGACCTCCTCCCCGCTCAGGAGGCTGGGGGAGAGCAGGTAGAAGCCTGGGAGCGGACGCTTGAGCAGCTTTCCCCCACGCAGCTCCTCCACGAGCCGTGCGGGCTCCAGGGACTCGAAGGAAAAAGGCCAGTCCCGGCCATATGCACACGCGGAACTGTCACAGGTCGCGGCATACGCACACATGAACCGCTCCAGCCACTCTCCTTCGGCCATGCCAGGAGCTTCTCGGTAGGGAACCTGGGTGTCCACCTCCACGGCGAAACCGGCTCCTCTGTCCTGGCGCCAGAAGTGCAGGTACATCGTCGCCTGTATCGACAGGACGTTGTAGGCCACAGCGAACCCGTCCCATGTGCGCGCGGCGTCCAGTACCTCCGCGTCCTCATGAACCTGACGGAGCGTGCTCTCCTGGAACTCAAGCTCTCCGCTTTCGGTGTTTCGAGACAGTCGGGCCATGTCACGCGGCTTGAAGCGATGCTCCCTCCTCAGTGACTCGACCCTGGAGAAGAGCTGCGCGGGCGTTGATTGCACCGCGGCGAAATGAAACCAGGTGGGCGTTCCCATGAGGCGCTCCCGAGTGTCGGCTAGACGAACTTGATGAAGATCAGCTCAAACCCCGCGTCCGTGAGCGTCTGGAGGCGCCTGTCTCCTCGCTGACCCGCAGGAAGCTTGTAAGACACCCGCATGCCTCGCTCAAGCATTGTCTTATTGTTCTTGAGCTGGTCGGAGCCTCCATAAGGAGACATCTGATTCTTGCACTCGACCGTGGTTCTCTTGTCCGCGGCGTGGTCGATTTCGCGCGACTGCCCACAGCGGATGCACACGGCCTTGACGTGCTGGTGGCCACCATTCAGTCCAGCTGCCAGCTCCGCGGAGGTCGCGGCGCGCGAAATCTGACGTCCATGGGTGATGTGGCCTCTCTTGACGTTGTACTCGGCTGCGGCGATTTCGAAGGCATCGTTCTCCGCATCCCTCATCTTCGCTATGCGCCTGAGTGGGTTGGCCTCTGCTGGGTCCACCTCTGGGAAGTAGATGCGCTCGGCATGCTCACCGGGCGGGCAGGGGTCTTCCACCATCGGCCGTGCGAAGGGCAGCTCGCAGCCTCCTTGAATCATCAATACCCGCTTCCCCTTGAACCTGACCATGACCGCGCTCCTATTTCTCCTCAATGGTGAGGCGGCGACCAAAGAAACGCGCCCGTCCAGGCTCTTCCAGCTGAAGAATCACCCTGCCGTTGACGGCGATGGTGAACCTCTCCGCGTTCAAATTGAAGGACCTCGCGTGCACCGAGTGGACCTCGTCGACGCGCAGGTGGAGCCCCTCCCCGGCCTGGACCTTCCAGTCCTTGCCGATGGCCAGCGTGAAACAGCCATCCACGTCCACCCAGTCGTCACCACCCGCGTGGAGCTGCTTGTCTCCCGAGACGGTTTCTTGTCTCGGGCCGCCCACGCCTTCGGCCTTGAGGCCTGCCACCAGCTCTGCTTTTGCGCCCCCCGTCGCTTCGTTGCAGGCCAGCGCCACGTTGACGCTGTAGCCGCCGCCGATGGTGGTGGCCTTCGCGGCCCCCACGTTCTCCATGGCGCCCTGGGTCACCAGCACGGTGACGTTCTTTCC